>NZ_VTOM01000002.1 GCF_009765365.1 Antarcticirhabdus aurantiaca | reverse complement strand
TTCTGCCGACGGAACTCGGCAATGGTCTTGTGATCGGGCGACAGCCGAGCTGTCAGCCACATGACCTCGACGTTGCGACCTGCCTCGCGCTCCAAACGCCGACTGGAGGGAATGCGGTTCAGGTAGCCATAAACGTAGAGCTTCAGAAGGGCAGCAGGGTGATAGCCGGGCCGTCCCGTTGCGGCCGCCTCGACACCCTCGAAGCCGAGGGATCTCAAATCCAGGGCATCAACAAAGATGTCGATCACCCGGACGGGGTTGTCCTCCGCGATCCAGTCCTCGAGGCAGGGCGGGAACAGCGTCGCCTGATCGCGATCGGCGCCGACAACGAAGCGTCCCATGCCATCCTCCAGACCACCCTGAAGAAGATAGCATGAGCAGGGTTTTGACACAGCCAGGGTCGATAGCGGCCCCTTAACCCTCCCGCGGGCGCTCAGAAATCGAGTTCGGCGTAGTGCCCGGCCGGAGCCACGCCGCGGACGCGCTCGGTGAGGAGGGGGCGGAAGGAGGGGCGGGATTTGAGCCGCATGTACCACTCCTTGGCGGCCGGCTCGTTCTCCCAGGCGATCTCGCCGAGATAGTCGAGGATGGAAAGCGAGGCCGCCGCGGCGAGGTCCGCATAGCTGAGGCGGGGGCCGGCCAGCCAGTCGCGGCTCTCGGCAAGCCAGGCGACGTAGCGCAGGTGGTGCTTGAGGTTGGCGCGCGCGGCCCGGATCGCCGACGCATCCGGCGGGCCGCCGCCTTCGGCGGGCGCCATGTCGAGCTTGAAGACCCGCTCCTTGACGAGGTAGCGCGTCACCTCGCCGTCCATCTTGCCGAGAAACCACTCGGTCAGCCGCCGCGCCTCGACGCGCTCGATCGGCTTGTCCGGCATCAGCCGCTTGTCGCGCTGAAAGGCGCCGCGGGTCTCGTCGAGATATTCGCCCGACACGATGCCTCCGACGATGGGCGGGCCGGCATCCTCGATCATCACCGGAAGCGTGGCGGCCGGGTTCAGCGCCAGGAACTCGCGACGCCGCTCCCAGGGCTTCTCCTCGAACAGCTCGACGCGTTCGCCGTACTCGGCAAGCACGATCCGCACGAAGCGCGATGCGGCGGACATCGGGTGGTGATGAAGCTTCAGCATCGCGTGAGGACGAGACGATCCTTATGGTTCCGGTCCCGCGCTCCGAACGGGCCCGGTCAATGCAAGCCAGCCTGACACCAAACCGTCAACGGAGCCTCAACGATCGGAGGGCCCTTTGATCCCGTCCAAATAACGGCTCCAGCGCCGGCTGCAAGCCTTTGCTTTCCCGGTGAAGCATGGATAGACCGCTGCTGCACCGCAACAGGACCCTCGCGTCCGGTCGCGCGAAAAGGCCTGCGAAAGCGTGGGCGTGCAGGAAGAACGGCGGGCGGCACTTCCTGCACGCGTCCGTCAAGCCAGAGGAGTCCGGCGCATGGACGCCCATCCGACGCTCGTCGCAGCCCTTCTCGGCATCGTCGAAGGCTTCACCGAGTTCCTCCCGGTGTCCTCGACCGGCCACCTTCTTCTCTTGTCGCATTTCCTCGGCTTCCGCACGGCGGGGCGCACCTTCGAGGTGCTGATCCAGCTCGGCGCGATCCTCGCCGTCCTGTCGGTCTACTTCGCCCGCCTCGTCGCCATCGCGATGAGCCTGCCGACCTCGGAGCGCTCGCGCCGCTTCGTTCTCAGCATCCTCGTCGCCTTCCTGCCGGCGGCGGTGGTGGGCGTTTTCGCCCACGACTTCATCAAGACCGTTCTGTTCGAAACGCCGGTGGTGGTGTGCGTGGCGCTGATCCTCGGCGGGATCGTGCTCCTCGTCATCGACAGGCTGCCGCTCAAGGCGCGCTACCACGACGTCATGGACTATCCCCTGCCGCTCGCCCTCAAGATCGGCCTGTTCCAGGTGCTCGCCATGATCCCGGGCACCTCGCGCTCGGGCGCGACGATCGTGGGGGCGCTCCTGATGGGCGCCGACAAGCGCTCGGCGGCGGAGTTCACCTTCTTCCTGGCCATGCCCACCATGGTCGGCGCCTTCGCCTACGACCTCTACAAGAACCGCGACGTCGTCGGCTCGGAGGACCTCTGGCTCATCGGCGTCGGCTTCGTCTTCGCCTTTCTCGCCGCGCTCGTCGTCGTTCGCACCCTCCTCGCCTTCGTGTCCCGCCACGGCTACGCCCCCTTCGCCTGGTGGCGCATCGTGGTCGGCGTCGTGGGGCTGGCGGCACTGTATATTTGGGGGTGAGGGGCCTCCAGCCTGGGACCGCCACGCCGTTGGCGCGCTCCGCCGATGAGGGAGCCTCCCGGCACGATTTCGTGCTCCGCGTCATCGAGCGCGAGCCCGACGCGGTGCGCCGCGCCCTCGCCTCGTGACGGCGGGACGCCTGCCTACCGCTCGATCCGCTCGATGAACCAGCGCGTCAGCCGCGTCCAGACTTCGTCGCGCTCGGCGGCGTCCTCGACGCCGTGCTCGAGGTTGGGATTGTCGTTGACCTCGATGAGGACGATCCCGTCCTCGGTTTCCTTGAGATCGACGCCGTAGAGCCCGTCGCCGATGCAGCGCGCGGCGCGAAGGCCGACGTCGAGGACGGCGGGCGGCGCCTCCGAGAGCGCGAAGGTCTTGAAGCCGCCCTCCTGCGGGCGGCCCTGGCCCGCCTCGTGGTTGATGATCTGCCAGTGGCTCTTGGCCATCATGTACTGGACGGCGAAGAGCGGCTGGCCGCCGAGCACGCCGATGCGCCAGTCGAAGGTCGTCGGCATGAACTTCTGGGCGAGGAGGAGGTCGGAATCCTCCAGCCAGCTCTCGGCCAGCGTCTTGAGCCCGGCGAAGTCGCCGACCTTCTTCACGCCGCGCGAGAAGGAGCCGTCGGGGATCTTCAGGACCATGGGAAAGCCGAGCTCGTCGGCGGCGCGCTGCAGATCCTCGCGCGAGCCGACCATCACGGACGGGGGCATGGCGACGCCGTTCCCCGCCATCAGCTCGCCGAGATAGACCTTGTTGGTGCAGCGGATCATCGAGACGGGGTCGTCGATGACGGGCATGCCCTCCTGCATCGCCCGGCGGGCGAAGCGATAGGTGTGGTTGTTGATCGAGGTCGTCTCGCGGATGAACAGCGCGTCGAAGTTGGCGAGGCGCGGCAGGTCGCGCCGCGTGATCGGCTCGACGTCGACGCCCATCCGCGCGGCGATGCGCGCCCAGTGCTTCAGGCTGTCGACGGAGGAAGGGGGCAGCTCCTCCTTCGGGTCGTAGAGCGTCGCGAAGCCGTATTTCGCCGGTGTCTTGGCCTTGGCCGCGCGCCACTCGCGCGCGGTGTAGCGCTCCATGGCGGCCAGCAACCGCGCTTCCTCCGCCTCGTCGAGCTTGGAGAGGCTGGCGAAGCAGATGCGCTTGATCCGCGGCGGCGCGCTCTTCCCGTCGAGATGGATCTCAAGCGACGGCGCGCGGAACCAGTCGAAGACGAGGCGGGCGAAGCGCTCCAGCCGCGGTTCGGGCGCGAAGCCGAAATGGATGCGGATCGGGCTCTCGGGGAGTGCCGCGTCCTTTTCCAGGGCCTTGGCCAGCGCCGCGTCGAGCTCGGGCAGGGCGTTCTCGTAGAGCTTGCGCTCCGAGAGGTCGATCATCGTCTCGACCGAGGGGATGACGCGGTGCCCGCGCGCCTCGGCCAAGAGCGAGGCGTAGTAGCCGCGGCTCTGATAAGCGTAGGAGCGCGACAGGTTGATGATCTTCGGGCGCTGGCCGCGGAACAGGCCGGGCCGGGCGAGATAGTCCCGGCTCGTCATGATCTTGTGCGGCGTCGCCGCGTTGTCGATGTCGGCGGAGCGGCCGACGAGGACGACCCATTGGGACATGGAGGAGGGGCTCTTAAGCGGCGGCGCGCTTGGCGAGGAAGACGGCGGCGCGCAGCCCCACCTTCCCGAAGCGGGCGATGCGATCGAAGGTGGCGTGAGGAATGGGCAGGCTCGCGGCGTCGGCGATCGTCTCGCCGCGCTCGCGCTCCACCCAGGGGTCGTGGACGACGATGTGCGCCCCGTCGTCGCCGTGGGCGAGCACCCAGTGCGGCACCTTCTTGCCGAACATGTGCCAGCCGGAGATGAGGACGGCCGCCGTGCCCCCGCTCTTCAGATGGGCGCGCAGCGTGTCGAGGCTGAAGGGCTCGACGACCACGGGAATGGCGTGCGCCTCGGCGCGCCGACGGAAATCCTCCTGCGCCAGCGCCATGACGTGGCGCTTGGCGGGCGTGCGCACGCCTTCCAGGAAGAGGTCGCCCGCCTCGGACACGTGGATGGAGGCCTCGAGCCCGGCCTCGTGGGCGGCGACCGCCAGGCCGTAGGGCTCGCAGCCGCCCGGCCCCGACATCATGAAGATCGTCGTCGCCTCGCGCCACAGCCGGATCTCGGCGACGGGCTCCATGACGAAGCCGGGCTTGTCACGCGCCAGCGCCATCATCAGGCAGCAGGAGCCGCAGGTGAAGTCGGTGGTCTGCTCGTAATAGGGCACGCCCGTTTCGACGGGGCGCTTGCCCTTCAGCACCTTCTCGAAACGCAGTGCGGTGGCATGATCGGCGTAATAGCCGAGGGTGCGCCCGACCGGCCGGTAGCCGCTCGCCTTGTAGAGCGCGATCGCGCGGGCATTGTCCTCGCGCACTTCCAGGCGCAGCGCGATGCGCTCGCGCGCGAAGGCCAGCGCCTCGGCCTCGGCGAGAAGAAGCCGCCCGATTCCCCGCCCCGCCGCTTCCGGCGAAACCGCGATGGAGTAGAGCCGCGCCAGCCCCGTGCCGGCGCGGAACAGGAGCGCGGCGTAGCCGAGGAGGCGAGGGGGCTCGTCCGACCCCGGCGCCTCGGCGACGAGGAAGGCGGCGGTGGGCGCGGCGAGCAGCGCCCGGAAGGAGCGCCGCGAGATGCGGTCGGAGGCGAAGACGCGCGTTTCCAATGCCAGAAGCGCGTCGAGGTCGGCGAGCGTGCCCGGCCGGACGACCGGCGAAAGGGCAGGCGGCGCGTCGGCGGGACGGATCGCCGTGGGTGTGTCGCCGGAAGGGGCGGAGGACTGGAGCATGGAGGCTTCGCGAAACCCGGACGAACGGCACGGGCAGTTTACCCGATGGGCGGTCCCCAATGCGACGAAATTGCGATCGGCGAGGGAATGGTGCGCTCGCACAAGTCGGAGACAAACAGTGGTTGAACGATCGGTCGAGAAGCCCACCTTCCCGTGGGATGAGAAAGACGGCTCCAATCGATCTGTTCGTTCCGTCGATCGATCGATCGGTCGAAGGCGGCAACCCAGATGTGGTCGTCGGAAACAAAGCGGAGGCATGTCATTGGCGATGCAGATCGATATCCTGCTTTTCGACGAGGCGAGCGGCGACGGACTGTCGTCCGCGACGCGTTTCGGCGGTTTGCCTTCGGCATCGGGTGATTTCACCTGGCCGACCTGCAGGAGCTGCGACGGCGAGATGCAGTTCCTCGGTCAGGTCCGCTCGCCGACCTCGGAGCGGCTGCACCTCGTCTTCATGTGTCAGAACAATCCGGGCGTGTGCTCCGAATGGGACGCGGATAAAGGCGCGAATGCCGTCATCTGCACGGCCACGGACGGCCTGCGAATCGCTCCGGCGCCGTCGGATGGCGAAACGGTGCGCGCGACGCTCTACGGCGCTCGGGTGGAACGCGTTCGGGCATCGAGCTACGACGAGGCGCGCAGCGGATGGTCGGAGCGGCATCCCGGCCGCCAGCGGGAGGTGCTCGGCCAGATCGGCGGCGAGCCCGATTGGTTGCAGGGCGACGAGACGCCTCGTTGCGACCACTGCAACGAACCGATGCGCTTCGTCGCGCAAATCGAGGAAGGCCCCGACTACGACACCGGCATGAACTTCGCCGGTGGCTGCGGCTACCTGTTCGAATGCGGTTGCGTGGGCGGCAGGGGCAAGTTTCTCTGGCAAAGCTGACAAGCAGGGCGCCAGCGGATCGACCTGCAAACGCTCGGCCGATCCCGATAAAGGGCTGGTCGGTCGCGGGAGGCCGTCCTCACTCGTAGGCCGGCGGCTCGTCCGGTCCCACATGCGTCGTCCAGTGCACCCAGATCTGGACACCGCGGGCCTTGAGCGCCTCGTAGACCGCCCGCGTCGGGCCGCCGCCCGTCGCTTCGTCGTAGGCGGCATCGCTCATCTGGCCGACCCTTTCCAGCGCCGGCATCTCCAGAAGCGCTTCGACATGCACGACGTCGACCCCGATCTCGATCGTCCGCAGGGCCGGCAGCCCAACGAGCTGGCGCAGGTCGACCCTGTCGATCAGCGCCGTGACGTCGAACGTCTCAAGGTTCGGAAGGTGCTCGATGCCCGCCAGCGTCTCGACGTCGAACTGATCGTCCTCGCCACCCCAGCCGCCGTCGATGAAGGGATAGATCTCGTTGCCGCCGTCCAGCGACAGGCTTTTGACCTGCCCGAGAAGCGCGTCGTCGAGCGGATAGCGCTCGAGCCAGTCCCGGATCTCGGGTCTGGGTTCGAAGTTCTCCTCGAAGACGTCCAACTCGCTTTCGCTGTCGAGCACATGGGCGGCAAGCTGCTCGGGCTTGCCGAGATCGATGACGCCATCGCGGAGCAAGGCGGAGAGAACGGCGAGCTTCAGCGCCGGATCGGCGAACGGGGCGCCGGGCGCGCCCGCAGGCTCGGGATAGGCGGGCAAGACGATCTTGGGGTACGTTGCCGCCGCCCGAGCGATGGTGATGAGATCGACGACCTGGTCGACGAACCTGACCTCGAAGCAGATTCCTTCGGCGGATTGGACGGTAGCGAGCTGCCGCTCGGGATCGTCCGTGCTGGTCTCATGGAATGTCAGGTCGGGCCGCGCCACCCTGACGGCAGCGAGCGTCGCTCCGATGTGCACGCCGTCGACCGGCACTTCGGCCGGGAAGTGGCGGCCGAACCTGACCTGACCGATGCGACCCCCGACCTCGAGGCGGGCTTCGAAACCGAGAAGGAATGCCACCCAACCGGCAGTCTTGCCGCCCGTGTCGAGTGCGTGCTCGCCCCGGAGCGCTCCCAGCACCTCGGAGAGTCGCGCGGTCGGCATGCCCGGCCTAAGGGCTGACAAGGCGATAGGATCGACCGTTTCGATCATGACGTGGTCCACCTCCGGTAGCGTGTCTACCAGATCATGCATCCGATCGGATGTCTCGTGCCGCGTGGCTCAAGCCGTGATGGACTCGAGAAGGCGCCGCTCCGGCATCGAGCGGCCTCCTCTCGTTTCCCGACAGTTCAGGATCGTTCGCCCGGTTGCGACCCCGGTCCGCCTCGGCTAGCGCTGGCGAGACGCGCCGGCTGACGCGCGGGGGCGGAGCAGGGGAGCGCGGCATTCTTCGGACGATCTGTCATGCCTGCGCGATCTTCGGGCTCGCGCTCGCCGGGGCGATGCTGGTGCCGGCGCTGGTGGACTGGAGCGAGGGCTATGCCGAATGGCAGGCCTTCGCGCTCTCCGCGGCGCTGGCCGGCAGCGTCTCGGCGCTCGTCGCGATCGCGACGCGGGGACCGCGCGAGGCGGTCGGGCGGCGGGCGGGCTTCCTGCTCGTCACCGGCGTCTGGATCTCGTCCTCCACCATCGCCGCCCTGCCGATCGCGCTGGTGCTGCCGCACCTGTCGCTCGCCGGCGCCCTGTTCGAGGCCATGTCGGGCCTGACCACCACGGGGGCGACAAGCATCGCCGGGCTCGACCGCCTGCCGCCCGGCGTCCTCCTGTGGCGCTCCATGCTGCAATGGTTCGGCGGCATCGGCATCGTCGGCATGGTGATCCTGATCCTGCCCTCGCTGCGCTCGGGCGGCATCTCGCTGTTCCGCATGGAAAGCTCGGACCGCTCCGAAACGCTGCTGCCGCGCGTGCGCGAGTTCGCCGCGGCGCTGATGACCGCCTTCGTGGTGCTGACGCTCCTGTGCGCCGCGACCTATGCCGCGCTCGGCATGGACGTCTTCGACGCGGTGAACCACGCGATGACGACCGTCTCCACCGCCGGCTTCTCCACGCACGATGCCTCCTTCGGGCACTATCGCGACGATCCCGCCATGCTGATCGCCGCGATCGTCTTCATGATCGCGGGGGCGCTGCCCTTCGTCCTCTACATCCGCCTGTTCATGCCGCAGGGGCTGGTCGGCTGGCGCGACCCGCAGGTGACCTTGTTCCTGGCGCTTCTCGTCGGGCTGACGCTGGTGGTCGCGATCTCGCGCCGGCTGGAGGAGGGCGTGCCCTTCGCACAAGCGCTCCTGTCCTCGGCCTTCCACGTCGTGTCGGTGACGACGACCACGGGCTTCGCGGCGGAGGACTACACGCTGTGGTCCCACGCGGCGGTGGCCGTGTTCTTTCTCGCGACGTTTCTCGGCGGCTGCGGCGGCTCGACCACCGGCGGCCTCAAGACCTACCGCCTCGTGATCCTCTTCGTCGTCGTGCGCGCGACGCTCCGGCAGATGGCGCGACCCCACCTCGTCCAGCCGCTGCGCTACGGCGGCGCGGAGCTCGCCGAGGAGCAGGTGCGCATCGTCGTGATCTACGTCTTTCTGTTCGTGGTGTTCCTGCTTCTCGGCACCGTGGCGCTCGCCTTTCTCGGCCTCGACCTCGTCACCGCCTTCACCGGCTCGCTGTCGGGCATCGCCAATGTCGGTCCCGCCTTCGGCCCGGTGATCGGCCCCGCCGGCAACTTCTCCCGCTTCTCCGACCCGGCGCTCCTCGTCATGACGCTGCTCATGCTGGTCGGCCGCCTGGAGATCGTGACGGTGGCGATCCTCCTCTATCCGCCGGCCTGGCGGAACTGAGGGGACGGGGAACCGTCCTCCCTTTCTCCCGCCTTTCCGCTTCGTCATCCCGGGCTTGACCCGGGATCCATTCCAAATCGTCGAGCGGCGGGCAGCGCGGTGGACCGGAGGGCAGGTGCCGCCGACCGGTTCTGCCATGATCGCCGCGGAGGCATGGATCCCGGGTCAAGCCCGGGATGACGAAGCGAGAGGTGGTGGGTGGGGACGCGGCAGGAAGGCGACAGGAAGGCGGGAAGGCTTTGCGGCACCGCAGACGGCCCAGTGAAGCCGCTGGACCGGGCCGCCCCGGTCTCAGATGTGCAGCGAGTGGCCGAGCGCACGCAGCGACGCTTCGTGGAAGGCCTCGCTGAGGGAAGGGTGGGCGTGGATGGTGCCGGCGACGTCTTCGAGGCAGGCGCCCATCTCCAGCGCGAGAACGAAGGCGCTGGAGAGTTCCGAGACGCCGGCGCCGACGGCCTGAATGCCGAGGACGAGGTGGTCGTCGGCCCGCGCCACCACGCGCACGAAGCCGTCCTCGCGCCCCAGCGTCATCGCACGGCCGTTGGCGGCGAAGGGGAAGCTGCCGACGAGGATCTCGCCGCCGCGCGCCTTCGCGCCCTCCGGCGTGAGGCCGACGGACACGATCTCGGGATCGGTGAAGGCGATGGCGGGAATGGCACGGGCGTCCCAGCGGCGCTTGTTGCCGGCGGCGATCTCGGCGACCATCTCGCCCTGCGCATAGGCCTTGTGGGCGAGCATCGGCTCGCCGGTGACGTCGCCCACGGCATAGACGCCGCGCATGGAGGTGCGGCACTGCTCGTCGACGGCGATGAACGGCCCGTCCATGTCGAGCACCAGCTCCTCGCGGCCCCAGCCTTCGGTGAGAGGCTTTCGCCCGACGGTGACGAGCACCGCGTCGACGGCTAGGCGCCGCTCGGCGCCGTCCGAGCCTTCGAGCACGAGGTCGCCCGAGCCGCCCGAGGCGAGACCCCGCGCCTTGGTGTCCGTCAGCACCTCGACGCCGAGGGCGTCCAGCCGGGCGCGGACCGGGCGCACCAGCTCGGCGTCGAAGAGCGGCAGGATCTCGGGTGCCGCTTCAACGATGGTGACGCGCGAGCCGGCCTTGGCGAAGGCCGTGCCGAGCTCGGCGCCGATGTAGCCGCCGCCGATCACGGCGAGGCGCTCCGGCGGGCGGGTCAGGGCAAGGGCGCCTTCGGAGGAGATGACCTTGCCGCCGAAGGGCAGGCCGGGCAGCGCCACCGGCACCGAGCCCGTCGCGATCACCACGGTCTCCGCCGCGATGCGGGTCTCGCCGGTCTCGCCCTCGACGATCACGGTCTTGCCGTCGAGGAAGCGGGCGCGGCCGGGGACGGTGCGCACCCGGGCCTTCTTCAGGAGGCCGGTCACGCCGTTGTTCAGGCGGTTGACGATGCCGTCCTTCCAGCCGACCACCTCGGCCCAGTCGAGGCTCGGCGAGCCGGCGGCGATGCCGGGAATGGCCGCGTTCTGCCCCGCTTCCACGAGGCGATGGAACTCGTCGGCGGCGTGGATCAGGGCCTTGGAGGGCACGCAGCCGATGTTGAGGCAGGTGCCCCCCGGTCGGCGGTCGTCGACGATCACGGCGTCGAGCCCGAGCTGGCCGGCGCGGATGGCGGCGACGTAGCCGCCGGGACCGGCGCCGATGACGAGGAACTGGCAGGTCAAGTCGGCCATGGGATCACGCCTCGATGAACAGCATCGCCGGGTTCTCGACGAGCCCCTTGATGCGCTGGACGAAGACGGCCGCGTCCCAGCCGTCCACCACGCGGTGGTCGAAGGAGGAGGAGAGGTTCATGCGCCGCCGCGGCACGAAGCGCGCGCCGTCCCAGACCGGCCGCACCTCCATGCGGTTGACGCCGAGGATCGCGACTTCCGGATGGTTGATGACGGGCGTCGTCGCGATGCCGCCCAGCGCCCCGAGCGAGGTGACAGTGACGGTGGAGCCCGTCAGCTCCTCGCGCGTCGCGCCGCCGCGCTTGGCGGCCTCGGCGAGACGGGCGATCTCGGCGGCCATGTCCCAGAGCCCGCGCGCCTCGGCATGGCGCAGCACCGGCACGACGAGGCCGGCATCGGTCTGCGCGGCGACGCCGACATGGACGCCGCCATATTGGCGGATGATCCCGGCCTCGTCGTCGAAATGGGCGTTCATCGCCGGGCTGTCCTTCACGGCGAGGACGAGGGCGCGCACCAGGAAGGGCAGGAGCGTCAGCTTCGGCCGCTCGCCGCGCTTGTCGGCGTTAAGGGTGGCGCGCAGCTGCTCCAGCGCCTCGCAATCCACCTCCTCGACATAGGTGATCGGCGCGATGCGGTCGCGGGCCGTCGCCATCTTCTCGGCGATGCGGCGGCGCAGGCCCACGACCTTGACCTCGATGACGGAGGTGTCCGCGCCGCGCCGGGCTGCGGAGGACGGCGCCCCGCCCTCGCCGCGATCGAGATGGGCGGCGAGATCCTCGGCGGTGATGCGGCCGGCCGGACCGGAGCCCGCGATGCGGCGCAGGTCCACGCCCGCCTCGGTCGCGCGGCGGCGGACGGCGGGCGAGGCGAGGGGGCGCTCGCCGGCCGGGCGGGGACGGCCGGGTTGCGTGGCCGACGAACGGCCTGCCGCCGGGATGGCCGGTCGGCCGGTTTCTTCCTTCGGAGGAGGAGATGGAGCGGGTCGGTCGGAGGGGGGGACCTCGCCGCGGCTGCTCTGCCCAGCCGCGTCACCCGTTCGAGGCTGCGGTCCGCCATCCGCTCTCGACTTCGCGTCTTCGTCGACGGGGGAGATCGCGCCTCCGGCTGGCCGGTGACCATCGGAGGCCCCGCTCTCGGCCGGTGTTTCACGTGAAACGGCCGCCTCCGCCGGCTCCGTTGCCACCGCACCGCCCCCGACTTCCAGCCGGATCAGCGGCGAGCCGACCGCCAGCATGTCGCCGACGCTCCCGCCGAGCCAAGCGACGGTGCCTTCGACGGGGGAGGGGATCTCCACCGTCGCCTTGTCGGTCATGACGGCGGCGAGCACGGCATCTTCGCGGACGGTGTCGCCGACGGCCACGTGCCATTCGACGAGTTCGGCCTCGGCGACACCCTCGCCGACGTCGGGCAGGCGGATCGTGCGGGTGCTCATGCGATCAGCCCTCCATCGCGCGGGTCAAGGCTTCGCCGACCCGGGCCGGGCCGGGGAAGTAGTTCCATTCCTGCGCGTGCGGGTAGGGCGTGTCCCAGCCGCCGACGCGCCCGATCGGCGCTTCGAGGTGATAGAAGCAGCGCTCCTCGACGGTCGCGACGAGCTCGGCGCCAAAGCCGGAGGTGATCGTCGCCTCGTGGACCACGACGCAGCGCCCGGTCTTCTTCACCGAGGCCTCGATCAGCTCGACGTCGAGCGGCACGAGGGTGCGAAGATCGATGACCTCCGCGTCGATGCCGGTATCCTCGGCCGCCGCCAGCGCGACGTGGACCATGGTGCCGTAGGCGAGCACGGTCACGGCGGAGCCCGCGCGGCGCACCTCGCCCTTGCCCAGCGGAACGGTGTAGCGCCCTTCCGGCACCTCGCCGAGCGGGTGCTTGGCCCACGGCGTGACCGGGCGCTCGTGGTGCCCGTCGAAGGGACCGTTGTAGAGCCGCTTGGGCTCCAGGAAGATCACGGGATCGTTGTCCTCGATCGCCGCGATCAGCATGCCCTTGGCGTCGAACGGGTTGGACGGGACGACGGTCTTCAGGCCGGAGACGTGCGTGAACAGCGCCTCGGGCGACTGCGAATGCGTCTGCCCGCCGAAGATGCCGCCGCCGGTGGGCATGCGCACCACGAGCGGCGCGGTGAAGTCGCCGGCCGAGCGGTAGCGCAGCCGCGCGGCCTCCGAGACGATCTGGTCGTAGGCGGGATAGACGTAGTCGGCGAACTGGATCTCGACCACGGGGCGCAACCCGTAGGCCGCCATGCCGATGGCCGCGCCGACGATGCCGCTCTCGTTGATCGGCGCGTCGAAGCACCGGCTCTTGCCGAAGCGCTCCTGGAGGCCTGCGGTGCAGCGGAACACCCCGCCGAAATAGCCGACGTCCTCGCCGAACACGACGACGTCGGGGTTCGCCTCCATCATCACCGCATGCGCGTCGCGGATCGCCTCGATCATGGTCATGCGCGGCATGGGACGGGCTCCTGGGGGTGGTGGGGCATTGCTGCCGCAACGATGCCGAAGAGGGCGCCTCCCCCTCTCCCGCCCATGGGAGAGGGTGCCCCGAAGGGGCGGGTGAGGGTTTTTCCAGGGATCGCCGCGGAGGCACGCAGGGCAGCGGAAACGCGACGGCCGGAGACCCTCATCCGCCTGCCGGCACCTTCTCCCGAAACGGGAGAAGGGAGCGGTGGCGCCGCCGCAGACCGGCCGGAGAAGGCGCTGCGGCCCCTCTCCCCGACGGGGAGAGGGTGGCTGCGATGCGGAGGCATCGCGGCCGGGTGAGGGCCTCGTAGGGCGCGAGCGCGTCCATGGATGACGGGTGCCGACGCGTCCACCGCGAACGGACGCAAACGCCGGCGCGCTACGGAGCCCTCATCCGCCCCTTCGGGGCACCTTCTCCCCAGGGGGGAAAAGGAAGTGGCGGCTGAAGCGCCGCGCTCTACCGATGACGGGTTCATCCTCAATACCCCGCCTCCTGCCGCTGCCGGCGCAGGTGCGGGGGGAGCGTTTCGTAGACGTCCTCGAACATGTCGCGCACGCTCGGGCCGGGGCCGTCGTGAAGGGTGCCGAAGGTCTCGGCCTCGCGCTGGGCGGCCAGCACTTCGGCGTCGATCTCGGCTTCGGCCTGGACGTGGCGCTCCTCGGTCCAGGCGCCGATCGTGACGAGGTGGTTCTTCAGGCGCGTGATCGGGTCGCCGAGCGGCCAGGCGTCGGACTCGTCCTTCGGGCGGTAGGCGGCGGGGTCGTCGGAGGTGGAGTGGGCGGCGGCGCGGTAGGTCACCCATTCGATGAGCGTGGGGCCGAGGTTCCGCCGCGCCCGCTCCACCGCCCATTTCGAGACGGCGTGGACGGCGAGGTAGTCGTTGCCGTCGGCCCGGAGCGAGGGGATGCCGAAGCCGAGGCCGCGGGCGGCGAAGGTGCCCGAGCCGCCACGGGCGATGCCCTGGAAGGTCGAGATGGCCCACTGGTTGTTGACGACGTTGAGGACCACGGGCGCCTTGTAGGTCGAGGCGAAGACGAGGGCGGCGTGAAAGTCGCTCTCGGCGGTCGAGCCGTCGCCGATCCAGGCGGCGGCGACGCGATTGTCGCCCTTGATGGCCGAGGCCATCGCCCAGCCGACGGCCTGGACGAACTGGGTCGCGAGGTTCCCCGAGATCGAGAAGAAGCCGTGTTCCTTGGAGGAGTAGAGGATCGGCAGCTGCCGGCCTTTGAGCGGATCGCGGCGGTTGGAATAGATCTGGCTCATCATGTCGACGAGCGGGTAGTCGTCGGCGATCAGCAGCCCGGCCTGGCGGTAGGTCGGGAAGTTCATGTCGCCGGCTTGAATCGCCTTGCGGAAGGCGCAGGCGATCGCCTCCTCGCCGAGGCACTGCATGTAGAAGCTCGTCTTGCCCTGGCGCTGCGCCATCAGCATGCGCCGGTCGAAGGCGCGCACGCGCATCATGGTCTTGAGGCCGGCGAGAAGCTCCTCGTCGGTGAGCGATCCCGCCCAGTCGCCGACCGCCCGGCCCTCGCGGTTGAGGACGCGGATGATGGAATAGGCGAGGTCGCGGATCTCGGCCGGGTCGACGTCGACCGGCGGGCGCTTCACCGAGCCGGCCTTGGGGATCTTCACGCCGGAAAAGTCCGGCCGCCCGCCAGGGCGCACCTCGGGCTCGGGAACGTGCAGGCTGAGTCTCAAATCCATCCGATCCTCCCAAATCGTGCGGCCGCGGCCGGTCCTATCCCTGTTCCGCCGAGCCCTTCGCCGCGGCGCGGTCGAGGAAGCGGCCGATGCGGGCGCGCGCCTCGCCGTCCTCCCAAGCATCGGCGAGAAGCGCGGCGGTGCGCGCCAGAACGGCGTCGTCGATGACGGGCCCGCCCGAGCGGGCGAGCGCCTTGGCGCGCGCGACCGCCGCGGGGGCGGTGCGGCGATAAGGGGCGAGCTCCGCCGCCACGGCGGCGTCGAGGCCGTCCCCCGGCACGGCCTTGGCGAAGAGGCCGAGCGCGACGCCCTCCGTTGCGTCGAAGGCGCGGGCGGAGAAGAAGACGCGGCGGGCGGCCCCCTCGCCCATGCGGGCGAGAACGAAGGGCGAGATCGTCGCGGGGATCAGCCCCAGCGCCGTTTCCGTGAAGGCGAAGCGCGCGCTGTCGGCTGCGAGGGCCACGTCGCACACCGCGATCAGCCCGAGCCCGCCGCCAAAGGCCTGGCCGTTGATCCGGCCGATCAGGGGCTTGGGCAATTCGTTGAGGCTGCGCAGCATTCGGGCGAGCGCCATCGCCTGGTCGAGCCGGGCGGCGCGGGGCGCGTCGAACTGCTCGCGCATCCAGGCAAGGTCCGCGCCCGCGCAGAAGCTCCGGCCCTCGCCCGAAAGGACGACGGCTCGGACCGTGTCGTCCGCGCCGAGGTCCTGTGCCGCCCGCGTCAGCTCGGCGATGGTCGCGGCGCTCAGCGCGTTGTGCTTGGCCGGGCGGGCGAGCGTCAGCCGCGCGGTGCCGGCCTCGTCCACGGCGACGCGGATCGTCTCGAAGCCGCTCATGCCGCCGCCTCGCTTCCCGTGCGGAGCGAGCGCGCGAAGGCGGCGGCCCGCTCCAGCGCGGTCGGGTCGAGCCCGGTGTCGAAGCCGAGTTCGACGAGGCGGCGGTGGAGCGACAGCGTGTCGACGTTGCCCGCCGCGCCCGGCGCGAAAGGACAGCCGCCGAGGCCGGCGACGGAGGCGTCGAAGGCGCGAAGGCCGAGATCGAGGCTCGCCTCGACGTTGACGAGCGCCCGACCGGCCGTATCGTGGAAGTGGCCGGCGAGGCGGGTCGCCGGCAGCTCGGCGAGGAGTGCGGCGAGCATGGCGCGGATCGTCTCCGGCGTGGCGCGCCCGAGCGTGTCGCCGAGCGAGATCTCGGCGCAGCCGAGTTCGGCGAGCGAGACGGCGACGGATGCAGCGGCCACGGGCGCGACCGGCCCGTCATAGGGGCAGTCGGTGACGCAGGAGACGTAGCCGCGCAGCGGCAGGCCGGCGGCGCGCGCGGCCTCCGCGACGGGGCGGAAGCGCTCGAGGCTGTCCGCGATCGAGCAGCCGATATTGGCCTGCGAGAAGCCCTCGGAGGCCGAGGCGAAGATCGAGACGGCGTCCGCACCGGCGCCGCGCGCGGCCTCGAAGCCGCGAAGGTTCGGCGCCAGCGCCGAATAGCGGATGCCGACACGCCGCCGGATGCCGGCGAGCACCGCGGCGCCGTCCGCCATCTGCGGCACGCGCTTGGGCGACACGAAGCTCGCGGCCTCGATCTCGGCAAAGCCCGCCTGCGACAGGAGGTCGACCAGCCGGACCTTGTCGGCGGTCGATACCGCGCGCGGCTCGTTCTGGAGGCCGTCGCGGGGGCTGACCTCGACGATGCGGACGGCGTCGCGCGCGCTCACGGCACCTCCTCCGCCAGCGTCAGGAGAACGGCACCGCTCTCCACGGCGTCGCCGAGCGAGACGGACACGGTTGCCACGCGCCCGTCGCGCGGGCTCCTCAGCGCGTGCTCCATCTTCATCGCTTCGAGGACGGCGAGGACGTCCCCTTTAGCAACCGCGGCGCCGGATTCTGCGACGAGCCGCACGAGGCCGGGCATCGGCGCGACGATGCGGTCGCTCGCCGCGGCCGCCACGGTGTCGCCGCTTGCTGCCTCGCGCCAGAAAGTAAAGCGGTGCGCCTCGCTGCCGAGGAAGATGGTGATACCGTCCGCGTCCCGTGCGACGAGGGCGCTGCGCCGTCGTCCGTCGCGCTCGAAGACGACCCTGCCGTCCGCTTCGCGGCGGCAGATGCCGAAGCATGCGGAACCGTCGGGGAGCGCGACATCGAAGTCGTCGGTTTCATCGGTGTGAACGACTACCTCGCGGCGTTCGCCTGTTTCATCCTGGAGGAGCGCGACTTGGCGTGCCCGTCCCCAGGCGCGGAAGCTGCGCAGCGCGTCGAAGGGATCGCGCCAGCCGATCGCGTCCGGCACCGGTTCGAGGTGGCCGAGGCAGGCGAGGGCGGCGAGCGCCAGGACCTCGTCGGCCTCGACGCGCGCGGGCGCCGTCAGCGCCTCGCCGCGGCGCTCGATCAGTCCGGTGTCGAGCATGCCGGACAGGACGTCGGGGTCGGCGGCGAGGCGGGCGAGGACGCCGAGATTGGTGGCGGGGCCGGCGATGCGGGTCTCCGCGAGCGCCGCGCGCAGCCGCCGGAAGGCCTCGGCTCGGGTTGCGCCGTGAACGACGAGCTTGGCGATCATCGGGTCGTAATGCGGCGTCACGCGGTCGCCCTCGCGCACGCCGGTCTCGACCCGAACATTCCCTTCGGGAAAGCGGAGCGTCGAGAGCCGCCCTGTCGACGGCAGGAAACCGGCCGCCGGGTCCTCGGCATAGAGGCGCGCCTCGACGGCGTGGCCGGACAGGCGCACGTCGTCCTGCCCGATGGGAAGATGTTCGCCCATGGCGACGCGCAGTTGCAGCTCGACGAGGTCGAGGCCGGTGACGAGCTCGGTCACAGGATGCTCGACCTGAAGGCGCGTGTTCATTTCCATGAAAAAGAAGCGATCGGGCCGCAGACCTTCGGAGGCGTCGAGGATGAACTCCACCGTGCCGGCGCCGCGATAGTTCACCGCCCTTGCGGCGCGCACCGCCGCCTCGCCCATGACGGCGCGCAGCTCCGCCGTCATACCGGGCGCGGGTGCCTCCTCGATGACCTTCTGGTGCCGGCGCTGGAGCGAGCAGTCGCGCTCGAAGAGGTGGACGAGGTTGCCGTGCGCGTCCCCGAAGACCTGGACCTCGACGTGGCGGGGCGCGGCGACGTAGCGCTCGACGAGGCAGTGCGCGTCGCCGAAGGCGGCCAGCGCCTCGCGCCGCGCGCTCGCGAGGGCATCGGCGAAGTCGGCCGCGCGTTTCACGCGGCGCATGCCCTTGCCGCCGCCACCGGCTCGCGCCTTGATCAGCACGGGATAGCCGATGCGCTCCGCTTCCCGTGCCAGCCGCGCGGGATCGTCCTCCTCGCCGTGAAAGCCCGGCACCACCGGCACGCCCGCCGCTTCCATCAGGCGCTTGGCCGCGTCCTTCAGGCCCATGGCGCGGATCGAGTCCGGCCTCGGACCCACGAAGATCAGGCCGGCGGCCTCGGCGGCTTGCGCGAAGTCGGCGTTCTCCGACAGGAAGCCGTAACCCGGATGGATGGCCTCCGCCCCCGTGCGCCGCGCCGCGTTCAGGATCGCCGCGCCATCGAGATAGCTCTCCGCGGCCGGCGCCGGGCCGATGCGCACCGCCTCGTCGGCGAGGGCCACGTGCAACGCGTCGCGGTCGGCATCGGAGAAGACGGCGACGCAGCGCATCCCCATCCGCTTGGCGGTGCGCATGACCCGGCAGGCGATCTCGCCTCGGTTGGCGACGAGGAGAGTGCCGATCATCGCGCCCTCCCGCCGCATAGGCTCAGGGCAGCGTCAGCTCGTCGAAAGCGAGCCGCGTCATGCCGTCCGGCACGCGCAGTCGCCGATCGGCGCTGAGGAACACCGTGCAACCGGCTTCCAGCGCGCAGGCGACGTGCAGGGCGTCGGGTAGGGTGAGGCGATTCGCGGCGCGAAGCTCCGCCGCTTGCAGGATGACGTGGCGGTCCAACGGGATGAGGCGCGCCACCACGCCGTCGAAGAAGTCGAACACCGATTGGGCGAGAGTCGTGTCCTTGTCGCGCAGGGGCTTCACCAAGCATTCCAGCAAAGCGACGTCGCTCGACACGACTCGGATCGCTCCGTCGTCGATCCCATCGACAAAGGCGTCCTGCGCAGGGTTGAGTGGCCGCGTGCGCTCGATCATCGCGATCGCGGCGTTTGCGTCGATGTAGTAGATCGCTGGAGAGGGCACGCTGCGTCAGCCCCGGTCTTCCCATTCGTCCCGCAGCGCTCGGATGTCCGCGACGATCTCTTCGACCGTGCGGTCGCTGGGGGCGGAACCCATGAGCTCGCGCAACGAACGCTTCCGCTGCCCGGGCACCGGTCCATCCGCCGCCGCGCGCAGGATCTCGCGGATCTCGGCTTCCGTGGAGCGGTCGTTGGCCTTGGCGCGGGCTTTGAGCTTGTCGAGGACGGCGTCGTCGAGACGCCGGACGGTGACCTGGGCCATGGGGCATGCCTCCTGGTGAAGGCATCATGATAGCCGATCGGAGGTGGTGGCGCATCATCGTCGTCACATCCGGAAGAGGCCGAAGCGGGTGTCGCCGATCGGCGCGTTCAGCGCGGCCGACAAGGACAGAGCGAGAACCTCGCGGCTCCTGGCCGCCGGCACGACGCCGTCGTCCCAGAGCCGGGCGGAGGCGTGGAGCGGGTCGCTCTGCCGCTCGAACTGCTCGATCGTCGGGCGCTTGAAGGCCTCCTCCTCGGCCTCGCTCCAGCTTTCCCCCCGCCGCTCGATCGCCTCGCGGCGGACCTGCGCCAGCACCCCCGCCGCCTGCGGGCCGCCCATGACGGCGATGCGCGCGTTGGGCCAGCTCCACAGGAAGCGCGGCCCGAAGGCGCGGCCGGCCATGCCGTAATTGCCGGCGCCGTAGGAGCCGCCGATCAGCATGGTCACCTTCGGCACCGCCGTGGTGGAGACGGCCGTGACGAGCTTGGCGCCGTGCTTGGCGATGCCGCCGGCCTCCGCCGCGCGGCCGACCATGAAGCCGGAAATGTTCTGGAGGAAGAGGAGCGGCACCTTGCGCTGCGAGCAGAGCTCGACGAAGTGGGCGCCCTTCACGGCGCTTTCGGAGAAGAGGACGCCGTTGTTGGCAAGGATGCCGACGGGCATGCCGTGGAGATGCGCGAAGCCGCAGACCAGCGTTTCGCCGTAAGCCGCCTTGAACTCGTCCAGCCGGGAGCCGTCGACGAGCCGGGCGATGACCTCGCGCACGTCGTAGGGTTGCCGCGGGTCGGCGGGCACGATGCCGGGGATCTCGGCCGGATCGTAGGCCGGATCGCACGGCGTCTCGACTGCGATCGCGGGGCGCTTCCGCGCGTTGAGGTTCGCGACGATGCGCCGGGCGATGGCGAGGGCGTGGGCGTCGTTTTCCGCGATGTGGTCGGCGACGCCGGACTGGCGGGCATGCACCTCCGCGCCGCCGAGCTCCTCGGCCGAGACGATCTCGCCTGTCGCCGCGCGCACGAGCGGCGGGCCGGCGAGGAAGATCGTGCCTCCCCCGCGTACGATCACCGTCTCGTCGCTCATGGCGGGCACGTAGGCGCCGCCGGCCGTGCAGGAGCCCATGACGACGGCGATCTGTGCGATGCCGTCCGCCGACATCCGCGCCTGGTTGAAGAAGATCCGGCCGAAATGGTCGCGGTCGGGGAAGACCTCGTCCTGATTGGGCAGGTTCGCGCCGCCGGAATCGACAAGGTAGAGGCAGGGCAGGCGGTTCTCGTCCGCGATCTCCTGCGCGCGCAGGTGCTTCTTGACGGTGAGGGGATAGTAGGTGCCGCCCTTCACCGTCGCGTCGTTGGCGACCACCATCACCTCGCGCCCCGAGACGCGCCCGATCCCGGCGATGAGCCCCGCCGCCGGCACCTCGCCGCCGTAATGGCCGTGCGCGGCCAGCAGGCCGATCTCCAGGAAGGGCGAGCCGGGATCGAGGAGCCGCTCCACGCGCTCGCGCGGCGGCATCTTGCCCCGCGCCACGTGGCGCGCCCGCGCCGCCTCGCCGCCGCCCGCGAGCGCGGCCCGCGCCGCCTCGCGCACCCGCGCCTCGGCCTCCAGCATTGCCGCGCGGTTGGCGGCAAAATCGGGCGAGCGGGTCGAGATGGCGGAGGCGATCACGGGCATCAGGCGCTCTCCCGGAAGATCTCGCGGCCGATCAGCATGCGGCGGATCTCGGAGGTGCCCGCGCCGATCTCGTAGAGCTTGGCGTCGCGCAACAGGCGCCCGGCGGGATAATCGTTGGTGTAGCCGACGCCGCCCAGCGCCTGGATCGCCTGCAGCGCCATCTGCGTCGCGGCCTCGGCGGCGTAGAGGATGCAGCCCGCCGCGTCCTGCCGGCTGGTCTCGGCGCGGTCGCAGGCCGCCGCGACGGCGTAGACGTAGGCGCGCGTGGCATTGGCCTGGACGTACATGTCGGCGAGCTTGCCCTGCATGAGCTGGAACTCGCCGATCGGCCGGCCGAACTGCTCGCGCTCGTGAAGAAAGGGCACGACGAGGTCGAGGCAGGCGGCCATGATGCCGAGCGGCCCGGCGGCCAGCACGACGCGCTCGTAGTCGAGCCCGCTCATCAGCACCTCGACGCCGCCGCCGACGCGCCCGAGGATGTTCTCGGCGGGAACCACGCAGTCCTCGAAGAGGAGCTCGCAGGTGTTCGATCCCCGCATGCCGAGCTTGTCGAGCTTCTGCGCGGTGGAGAAGCCCGCCATGCCGCGCTCGACGAGGAAGGCGGTGATGCCGCGGGGGCCGGCCTCCGGCTCGGTCCTGGCGTAGACGACAAGGGTCGAGGCGTCCGGCCCGTTGGTGATCCACATCTTCGAGCCGTTGAGCACGAAATCCCCGCCCCGCGCCTCGGCCCGAAGGCGCATCGAGACGACGTCCGAGCCCGCCCCCGTCTCCGACATGGCGAGAGCCCCGACATGCTCGCCGGAGATGAGCCTGGGCAGGTATTTCCGCTTCTGCTCCGGCGTGCCGTTGCGGCGGATCTGGTTGACGCAGAGGTTGGAATGGGCGCCGTAGGAGAGGCCGACCGAGGCCGAGGCGCGGCTGATCTCCTCCACGGCGACGCAGTGGGCGAGATAGCCCATGCCCGCCCCGCCGAACTCCTCCTCGACGGTGACGCCGAGAAGGCCGAGAGCGCCCATCTCCGCCCAGAGCTCGTTCGGAAAGGCGTTGTCGCGGTCGATCTGCGCCGCGCGGGGAGCGATGCGCTCGCCGGCGAAGCGGCGCACCATGTCGCGCAGCGCCTCGACCTCGTCCGGCAGACCGAAGTTCAGGCCCCGCTCGAACATGACGCCTCCTCCTCGTGATCCAGGCCGACGCTGCGCGCGGCCATGGCGACGTAGATGTCCTCGATCGCCTCGCGCGAGAGCCGGCCCGCCGGGTCGTACCAGGTGGTGACGCCGGTCAGCATGGCGATCAGCGCCATGGCTTCGATGGTGGGGTCTTCGATGCGGAAGGCGCCGGAGCGCTGCCCGTCGCGCAGGATGTCGCGCAGGCGCCGCTCATAGGCGCCGCGCAAGGCGTTGATGCGGGCGCGGTTCTCGGGCGCGAGGCTGCGCAGCTCCATGTAGGAAAGGAACACCGCGTCGGCGGCGTCGAAATGGTAGCGCACGTGGAAGCGGGCGAAGGCGGCGAGGCGCGCCGCCGGGCTCGCCTCCGCGCCGGGCAGAACCGCATCCAGCGCCGCCGTCAGCCGCAGGAGATGCGTCTCCATCAGCTCGGCGAGGATGTCCTGCTTGGCGGGAAAGTGGTTGTAGAGGGCGCTCGCCCGAACACCCACGCGGGCGGCGATGTCGCGCATCGAGACGGCGGAGAAGCCTTGGGCGGCGAACAGCGCCTCGGCCGCGCGGCGGATCGCGTCGCGCGTCGCCTCGCCGCGGGCCGTTGTCCCGGCGGCAGAGGCGGCGGCCGGTCCGGCCTGCTTGTCGGCGAACGCTTCCACGGGCCCTCCCAAGCCGATGAAATGAACGGTCGTTCATTCATATGCCGGGGCGGGGCCCCGTGCAAGTGGGTTGCCCCGCTATCGAGGAAGCGCTTGCGGCGGAAGGACTTTGCCCTCATGAGAGGAGCGGGGATGCTTGGCCGGCGAAACGATGCTTCGCGGGCCGAAGGGTCGGATCGAAACGCACGGGGTTGTTCAAGCTGGCGGAACGCATGCAGGCGCTCCCCGGGCTCGGCTGGGGGCTGGCCGCTCTCGCCTTCGCCCTCGCCACGGTCGTGCGCTTCCTGTCCGACGGCCTCCTGCCGCCGGGCTTTCCCTACCTCACCTACTTTCCCGCCGTGGTCTTGACGGCCTTCTTCGCCGGCACCGGCCCGGGCGCGCTCTGCGCCGTCCTGTCGGGCCTCGGCGCCTGGTACTGGTTCATCCCGCCCTTCGGCACCTTCTCGCTGAGCTCTTCCGTTCTGGTGGCGCTCGCCTTCTACGTCTTCGTGATCGCGGTGGA
This sequence comes from Antarcticirhabdus aurantiaca, assembly GCF_009765365.1. GTDB lineage: Bacteria > Pseudomonadota > Alphaproteobacteria > Rhizobiales > Rhizobiaceae > Antarcticirhabdus > Antarcticirhabdus aurantiaca. The sequence continues at coordinate 328,588 of NZ_VTOM01000002.1, read as the reverse complement.
TCTCCTCTTCATCCACGTGGCGACGACGACGGTCCGGGCGCTGGAGCGCGAGCGGGGCGTGTCGGGCGGGCTCTACGAGCAGCAGCGCGTGATGTTCCAGGAGCTGCAGCACCGCGTGGCGAACAACATGCAGTTCGTCTCCAGCCTCCTCAACCTTCAGAAGCGCAAGCTCGCCCACGATCCCGCTTCCGCCTCGGCGGCGATCGACGAGGCCAAGGCGCGCATCGACACGATCGGGCGGATCCATCGCCGGCTCTACGATCCGGACACGGCCAACCGGCCCGCCGAGCGCACCTTTCAGGACCTGTGCGAGGACGTTCTGGCGTCCAGCGACGCGTCGGGCGTCCGGGTCGAGGTGAGCGCGCCCGGCTTCGTGTTCGGCCTCGACCGCCTGTCGACGCTGTCGCTGATCCTCGTCGAGCTCGTCACCAACAGCTTGAAGCACGCCTTTCCCGGCGGGCGCGGCGGCCTCATCCGCGTCGTCTTCGAGCCGGCCGGAGGCGGCCGGGTGCGAATGACGGTCGCGGACGACGGCGTCGGCTTCGACCTGTCGCGCCTCGGCACCAATCGCGGCTCGCTCGGCCAGCGCATCGTCGGGGGGCTTGCCACCCGGATTGGCGGCGAGGTCGCCTACGCCAACGAGACCGGGGCCGTGACGCGGCTGACCTTCAAGCCCTGACGGGCTTCCGGCCTCAGCCGGCCTCGTCGATCGCTTCGAGGATGACGTTGTCGTTGGTGTAGATGCAGATCTCGGCCGCGATCTTCATGGCGCGCCGGGCGATCTCCTCGGCCGGGAAGTCGGTGTCGGCGAGGGCTTTCGCCGCGGCGAGGGCGTAGTTGCCCCCAGAACCGATCGCCATGACGCCGGCTTCCGGCTCCAGAACGTCGCCGTTGCCGGTCAGTGTCAGGGTGATGTTCTTGTCGGCGACGATCATCATCGCCTCGAGGCGCCGGAGATAGCGGTCGGTGCGCCAGTCCTTGGCGAGTTCGACGCAGGCGCGCATCAGCTGGTCGGGATACTGCTCGAGCTTGGATTCGAGCCGCTCCAGCAGCGTGAAGGCATCGGCGGTCGCGCCCGCGAAGCCCGCGATGACCGCGCCGTTCTTGCCGATGCGGCGGACCTTGCGGGCATTGCCCTTCATCACCGTGTTGCCGAGGGACACCTGACCGTCGCCGGCGATCACCACGCGCCCGTTCTTGCGGACGGTGACGATGGTGGTGCCGTACATGGTGGCGGGATCGTGCGCTTGCGCGTTCATGGATGGTCTTTCGATAGCGCCGTCGCCCGTCCCTCCTTGCAAGCGGACCGGCGCGGCCGTGGGTCTCGCCGCCCATATGGGGTGCGCCGCCGCATCCTGCAAAAGGCCGCGCCAGCCGCGCCAAGCCTTGGCGCGGCGGCCCGAAGGTTGGTAAGGGGTGCGGCGAGCCCGACCATCCCGCCCGAGCCGGAACCCTTCGCGATGACCGACAGCGCCGCCCCCGCTTCCCCGACGCCACGTGCCGGCGGGCGCCGGGGTCACGTCGAGCGCACCACGAAGGAGACTGCGATCCGCGTCGCCGTCGATCTCGACGGCACCGGCGAGGCCCGCGTCTCGACCGGCGTCGGCTTCTTCGACCACATGCTCGACCAGCTCGCCCGCCATTCGCTGATCGACATGGAGATCGAGGCGAAGGGCGACCTCCACATCGACGACCACCACACGGTGGAGGACGTCGGCATCGCGCTGGGGCAGGCCATCCGCCAGGCACTCGGCGAGCGGCGCGGCATCGTGCGCTACGCCTCGCTGGACCTTGCCATGGACGAGGCGCTGACGCGCGCGGCGATCGACGTGTCGGGCCGGCCCTTCCTGGTCTTCCGGACGGAGTTCCCGGCGCAGAAGATCGGCACCTTCGACACCGAGCTGGTGCGCGAGTTCTTCCAGGCCCTCGCGCAGAATGCCGGGCTGACGCTGCACGTGACGAACCTCTACGGCCTCAACGCCCACCACATCGCCGAGACCTGCTTCAAGGCGGTGGCGCGTGTCCTGGGCTCGGCGATCGCGCACGACCCGCGCCAGGCCGGGCGCGTGCCCTCCACCAAGGGGATGCTCGCGTGAGCGCCTGGACCGTCTTCGAGCCGAAGGACGCGACAGGCCGCACGGCCGGCGCCGTGTTCCTGCGCGACCGCTTCTCCATCCCCGCCTTCCTGTTCGGCCCGTTCTGGCTCCTGTGGAACCGGCTCTGGCTGGAAGCGATCGTCGTGATCGCGCTCGTGGCCAGCCTCGGCGTCCTGGAGCGGGCAGAGGGCTGGGCGCTCGCCGGCAACGTCCTGCCGCTTCTTCTCGCGCTGCTGATCGGCCTGGAGGGGCCGGAGCGCCGCGCGGCACGCCTGCGCCGCGCCGGCTGGCGGGAAGCTGGCACCGTCATGGCCGACAATCGCGACGAGGCGGAGCTGCGCTACTACGCCGGCGCGACGAGCCGCTCGGCCCTGGACAGCGCCGCCCCCGCTGCCTCTGCTGCCTCCGCTCCAGCCGCCCTCGCGCCGCGGACGGGCTCCTTCGGCGGCTTCTTCGGCGGAGGGCGCCCGGCATGAGCGGCACCCTCGCGATCATCGACTACGGCTCCGGCAACCTGCGCTCGGCGACCAAGGCCTTCGAGCGCGCCGCCCGCGAAGGAGGCTCGGACGCGCGCGTTCTCCTGACCAGCGATCCCGAGGCCGTGCGCGCCGCCGACCGCGTCGTTCTGCCGGGCGTCGGCGCCTTCGCCGACTGCCGCGCCGGCCTCGACGCGGTGCCCGGCATGGTGGAGGCGCTGCGCGAGGTGGTGGAGCGCCGCGGCCGCCCCTTTCTCGGCATCTGCGTCGGCATGCAGCTCATGGCGAGCCGCGGGCTGGAGAAGGCGATCACCCCCGGTCTCGGCTGGATCGCCGGCGACGTCGCGCGGATGGAGCCGGCCGATCCCGGCTTGAAGATCCCGCAGATCGGCTGGAACACGCTGTCCGCCCGCGCGCCCGGGCATCCGCTCCTCAAGGACATCCCGACGGGCGAGACCGGGCTCCACGCCTATTTCGTTCATTCCTTCCACCTCGCCGCGCAGGACCCAGCCGATGTTCTCGCCACCGTCGACTATGGCGGGCCGATGACGGCGATGGTGGCGCACGACAACCGCGCGGGAACGCAGTTCCACCCCGAGAAGAGCCAGACCCTCGGTTTGAAGCTCCTCGCCAACTTCCTCGCCTGGGCGCCCTGAGCGTCCACGGCCCCTCATCCGGTCCGTTTCCATGCCGATCCTGTTTCCCGCCATCGACCTGAAGGACGGCGCCTGCGTGCGCCTGAAGCTCGGCCTCATGGAGGAGGCGACGCTCTACAACGAGGACCCTGCGGCGCAGGCGCGAAGCTTCCTGGCCGACGGCTTCACCCATCTCCACGTCGTCGACCTCAACGGCGCTTTCGAGGGCCGCGCCGTGAACGGCGCGGCGGTGGAGGCGATCCTCGCCGCCGTCGGCCAAACCATGAAGGTGCAGCTCGGCGGCGGCATCCGCACGCTGGCCGACGTCGAGCGCTGGCTGAGCCTCGGCCTGTCGCGCGTCATCCTCGGCACGGTCGCGGTGCGCGATCCCGCTCTCGTGCGCGAGGCGGCGCGGCGCTTTCCGGGCCGGGTCGCCGTCGGCATCGACGCCAAGGGCGGCAAGGTCGCGGTGGAGGGCTGGGCCGAGACCTCGCAGCTCACCGCGACCGACCTCGCCAGGCGCTTCGAGGATGCCGGTGTCTCCGCGATCATCTACACCGACATCGACCGCGACGGCGTGCTCGCCGGCATCAACTGGGAGGCGACGATCGCCCTTGCCGAGGCCATCGCTATCCCCGTCATCGCCTCCGGCGGCCTCGCGTCGCTCGACGACATCAGGCGCCTGACGCAGCCCGACGCCGCAAAGCTGGAGGGCGCGATCTCGGGCCGGGCGCTTTACGACGGGCGCATCGACGCGCGCGAGGCGCTGGCGATCCTGCAGGGGTGAGGCGGCTCGCGGTTTCACGTGAAACCGGCGCCATGGCGGTTCGTCAGTTCAACGAAGCGCCGGCTTGCCCTATGTTGAGGGCATGAACATCCAGGTCCCGACGATCCGCACGGCCGACGACTTCCTTGCCTGGAACGAAGGGCGGGAAGGCCGTCGCGAGTTCGTGCGGGGAAGGATCGTCGAGATGATCGGTGGCTCGCACCAGCATGCCGAGTTGGCGGGGCAACTTCTCTTTCTCCTCAAGCTGCGCCTGCCTGCCGATCGCTACAGCGTCACGCCCGCTGATTTCGCTGTTCGGACGCCGTTCGGCATTCGCTATCCCGATGTCATGGTTTCGCCGCGCGGCATCGGTCCGCGTGATCTGGCGACGGCGGAAGCCTTGTTGATCGGCGAGGTCCTTTCCCCGTCCTCCGTCGCCTTGGACTTCGGCGAGAAGATGCAGGAATACACCGCGCTTCCCGCGCTCCTTCACTACGTCGTCTTGTCCCAGGACGAGCCGCGCGTCTGGCTCTGGCGACGCGGCGAGGATGGGGCGTTCGGATCGCCCGAGATGATCACCGGTCACGACGCGGTCCTGCCGCTGGCGGGCTTCGGAATCGAGCTGCCGCTCGCCGAGCTCTATCGCGGCATCGCCTGACGATCGGGAACCCGGCCCGGCGCCCGACCATTCCACCCGCTCGCAAGGGACGATTGCGACAGCGGTACCATCATCATGACGATCTCTCGTACTCTCGGCCTCGCCCTCGCCGGCGCGCTTCTCGCCTCCGGCGCGGCTTCGGCCCAGGTCTCCGTCGAGCAGGACGCGGCCAGCAACAAGCTCCTGATCAACCAGCGCGATCAGGCCGGCAACGCGCCGCAGAAGGACAAGGTCTTCACCACCGGCAACGACAAGAACAGCGTCACCCACGTCCAGCAGCGCGGGCAGACCGATGCGGTGGAGGCGGCGCAGACCGGCGAGACCAACACGATCCGCGCCAACCAGCGCGCCACCGACAACGCGATCTCGGCCACCCAGACCGGCGAGACCAACACGACCGTGGTCCGTCAGACCAACCCGAAATAAGGCGCCGCCCGCCCCGAAATCGCGCCGCCGGCCCTTGACGGAGGCCGGCGGATGCCGCTCAAGGCGGGCATGACGCTGAAAGCCCGCATCATTCCCTGCCTCGACGTCAAGGACGGCCGCGTCGTCAAGGGCGTCAACTTCGAAGCCTTGCGCGACGCGGGCGATCCCGTGGAGGTCGCCCGCGCCTACGACGCGGCGGGCGCCGACGAGCTCTGCTTCCTCGACATCACGGCGTCCTCCGACGACCGGGGCACGCTGCTCGACGTCGTCGCGCGCACGGCCGAGGGCTGCTTCATGCCGGTGACGGTGGGAGGCGGCGTGCGGGCGGTTCAGGACATCCGCAACCTGCTCCTGGCCGGCGCCGACAAGGTGTCGATCAACACCGCCGCCGTCGCCCGGCCCGAATTCGTGGCGGAAGCGGCCGACAAGTTCGGCGACCAGTGCATCGTCGTCGCCATCGACGCCAAGCGCGTCAGCGCGGAGAGCGAGCCCGGCCGCTGGGAGATCTTCACCCATGGCGGGCGCCGCCCGACCGGCATCGACGCGGTCGAGTTCGCGCGGAAGGTCGTGTCGCTCGGGGCCGGCGAGATCCTCCTCACCTCCATGGACCGCGACGGCACCAAGGCGGGCTTCGACCTCGGCCTGACCCGCGCCGTCTCCGACGCGGTCCACGTGCCGGTGATCGCCTCCGGGGGCGTCGGCACGCTGGACCACCTCGTCGAGGGCGTGACCCAAGGGGGCGCGGCCGCGGTGCTGGCCGCCTCGATCTTCCACTTCGGCACCTATTCGATCGCGGAGGCCAAGGCGCACATGGCGGCCGCCGGCATCCCGATGCGCCGCGACCCGCCCGACGTCGGCAACCGGGCCGTGCGGGAGGGATCGGCGCGATGAGCGGCGCGGAACGCTTCACCCTGGCGGATCTCGAAAACATCGTCGCCGAACGGGCCGCATCCGACGATCCGAAGTCCTACACGGCCAGCTTGAAGCGGAAGGGCCAGCCCGTCGCCGCCAAGAAGCTCGGCGAGGAGGCGGTGGAAACCGTGATCGCGGCGATCGAAGGCGATCCCGCCCGCTTGACGTCGGAGGCCGCGGACCTGCTTTATCATCTTCTCGTGGTGCTGGAGATCGGCCGCGTGCCGCTCGCCGACGTCATGGCCGAACTGCGCCGCCGCACCGCGCAGACCGGACTGGAGGAGAAGGCGGCCAGGAATCCCGGCTGATGGATCAGCTCGCGCCAGCTGAAGTCTCGCCCTACCGCGTCTTCTCGGCGGAGGAATGGGCGCGGCTTCGCGCCGGCACCCCGCTGACCCTGACGAAGGAGGACGTGGAGCGCCTGCGCTCCACCGGCGACAAGGTCGATCTTCGCGAGGTCGAGCGCATCTACCTCGCCGTCTCGCGCCTCCTGTCGGCGCATGTCGAGGCCTCGCAGCTCCTGTTCCGCCAGCGCCAGGCGTTCCTGGGCGGCGAGGAGAACCGCAAGACGCCTTTCGTCATCGGCATCGCCGGCTCGGTGGCGGTCGGGAAATCCACGACGGCGCGCCTCCTGAAGGAGCTTCTCGCCCGCTGGCCCTCCTGTCCCAAGGTGCAGCTCGTCACGACCGACGGCTTCCTTTACCCCAACGCCGTGCTCGAGGCCGAGGGGTTGATGAAGCGCAAGGGCTTTCCCGAAAGCTACGACGTCGGCGCCATCCTGCGCTTCCTGTCGGACGTGAAGGCGGGCGTGCCGCGCGTCGAGGCGCCGGTCTATTCGCACCTCGTCTACGACGTCGTGCCCAACGGGCGCGTCAGCGTCGAGGCGCCGGACATCCTGATCTTCGAGGGGCTGAACGTCCTCCAGGTCCGCGACATGCCGCGCGACGGCAAGGCGGTCCCCTTCGTCTCGGACTTCTTCGACTACTCCATCTACATCGACGCCGACGAGGCCGACATCCGCCGCTGGTACGTCGAGCGCTTCATGCGCCTGCGCGACACCGCCTTCCGCCAGGACGCCTCCTATTTCCGCCGCTACTCGCTGATCGGCGAGGCGCAGGCGCTGGAGGTGGCCGAAACGCTGTGGGAGACGATCAACGCGCGCAACCTGCGCGAGAACATCCTGCCCACCCGTCCGCGCGCCGACCTGATCCTGCGCAAGGGGCCCGGCCACCTCACCGAGCAGGTGGCGCTGCGCAAGATCTGACCGCCCCCGCGCCCCCCGCGTGGCGGAGCGCCGCAGAACGGCCTTCCTTGCCGTCATTTAACGTTCGCCGGCCCGTCAAAGGCGCTATGCAAGGCTGGCCTCACGACCGGTTCCCCCCGCGCTCGCGCGCCCGCGCGCCGCGCCCCTGCCGAGGACAAAGTCCCCCGTGTTCGTTTCCTTCTTTCCCCAACCGAAACTGTTCTTCTGGTCGGTTCTCGGCTGGGCGGCGCTGTGTATCGGCGCCTGGTACCTCGGCGCCTCCGAGATCGGGCCGCTGATCGGGCTGCCGCACACCGACGGCGAGCTGCCGGTCGGCGTGTCGCGCTTCTGGTCGGCCGATTTCATCTGGTTCTACATCTACTTCTGGGTCGCGGTCGGGCTCTTCTACCTGTTCTGGTCCCGCTTCCGACCGCATCCCTGGGCGCGCTGGTCGATCCTGGGCTCGGCGCTGATCCTGTTCGTCACCTATTTCCAGGTCCAGGTCTCGGTCGCCATCAACGCCTGGTACGGCCCGTTCTGGGACTTCATCCAGAACGTCCTGTCCAAGCAGGTGACCGCGACGGAAACCGACCTTTACAGCCAGATCGGCAGCTTCGCCGGCATCGCCTTCGTGGCGATGAACGTGTCCGTGCTCAACGCCTTCTTCGTCAGCCACTGGATCTTCCGCTGGCGGCACGCGATGAACGATTTTTACATGTCGCACTGGCCGAAGGTCCGGCACATCGAGGGTGCCTCGCAGCGCGTCCAGGAAGACACGATGCGCTTCTCCCAGATCATGGAAGGGCTCGGCGTCGCCTTCATCGACTCCATCATGACGCTGTTCGCCTTCCTGCCGCTGCTGGTGGCGCTTTCGGCCAACATCACGGCCCTCCCGATCATCGGCCCGATCGAGCATCCGCTCGTGGTCGCCGCGATCGCCTGGTCGGTCTTCGGAACGCTCGCCCTCATCATCGCCGGCATGAAGCTGCCGGGCCTGCAGTTCCGCAACCAGCGCGTCGAGGCGGCCTACCGCAAGGAGCTGGTCTACGGCGAGGACGACGCCGCCCGCGCCGAGCCCCTGACCGTGAAGGCCCTGTTCCAGAATGTGCGGACCAACTACTTCCGGCTGTACTTCCACTACGTCTACTTCAACGTCGTGCGCTACACCTACATCCAGGCGAACGGCATCTTCTCGCTGGTCATCATGGTGCCATCGATCGCTGCGGGCACGATCACGCTCGGCCTGATGAACCAGATCACCTACGCCTTCAGCCAGGTCACCTCGTCGTTCCAGTTCCTTGTGAATTCCTGGTCGACGATCGTCGAGCTGCTCTCGGTCCACAAGCGCCTGCGCGCCTTCGAGGCGGCGATCACCGGGGAGGAACTGCCGGACATCGACCAGCGCTACCTCGCCCGCCGCGACGCCGGCGCGCCGGACGAGGTCGCCGCGGCGCCCTGACGGTCTGTGGATCGACGGTTTGGCACGCAGGGAGGCGCCGGATGCGGCGCCTCCCTTTTTCATGTCGGGCCTCAGCCCTTCAGCGCCGCCGCATGGTCGCGGGCGTAGGTGGCGAGACTGCGTGGCTTGGCGCCGGTGAGGCGCTCGACGCCGTCCGTGACCGCGGCCGTCCAGTTCTCGCGCACGGGGTGGAAGATCGCCGCGAGGAAGCCGGCATAGCCGGGATCGGCGCCGGCCGCGGTCGCCGCCTCGATGAAGGCCTCGTCGCTGACCGCCTCGTAGCGGATCGGCCGGCCGGCCGCCTTGGAGAGGATCTCGGCGGCCTCGGCATAGGAGAGCGCTTCCGGGCCGGTGAGGTTGAAGGCCTCGCCGTCGAAGCGGTCTTCGCTGAGCGCGGCCGCCGCGCTCGCAGCGATGTCGCGCGCGTCGATGAGGCTGGAGCGGCCGTCGCCGGCGGGCAGGCGGATCGTGCCGGCGAGGACGCCCGCGCGCCAGAAGGTGTGGAAGTTGTCCATGAACCAGTTCGGCCGGATGACGACGTGCGGCAGGCCGCGCCTCGCCAGCATCAGCTCCACCTGGCGATAGGGGATGGAGTCGTCCGCCTCGACGCCGAAGACCGAGAGCATCACGACCTTGGTGCCGCGGCGCGCCGCCGCTTCCACCACCGGCGTCAGCGCGCCCAGCACGTCGAGCGTGCCCGAGGGCGCCATCAGGAAGACGGCGTCCGCGCCGGCGAGCGCAGCCTCGATCGAGGCGGGATCGGCAAAGTCGAAGCGCGTGCCGACCGTGCCGTCGGGGCCGTTGCCGGACCGGGAGGCGGCGCGCACGGCATGTCCGCGCGACAGGAGGTCGGAGACGAGCGGCCGGCCCACCGTGCCGGTGGCGCCGAGAACGAGAATGGTCTTGCCCATGGGATGCTCCCTAGGTATCCAGAAGATACTATGTGACGACGAGCAACCATCTACGCCGATCCCGCGACCGGCGAAAGAAGGCACGTTGCGGTGACGTGGTCACCTCGGGGAAACCGGAGAGAAGGAGGCCGGGATGCAGGACGGACAGCGGATCATGGGTGCGGTGGCGATGCCCTACGACGTCTTCGCGGCGAACTGCCCGACGCGGCTCGTGCTCGACCGCCTCGCCGACAAATGGGCGCTGCTCGTCCTGGAACGGCTGCGCGGGGAAACAGTGCGCTTCAACCGGCTGCGGCGCGACGTCGAGGGCGTGTCGCAGAAGGTCCTGTCGCAGACCCTGAAGCGGCTGGAGCGCGACGGGCTCGTCGCCCGCACGGTGATCCCCACCGTGCCGGTGACGGTGGAATACGCGCTGACGCCGCTCGGGCTCAACCTTGCCGACACCGTGTCGGCCTTCGCGCACTGGGCCGAGCGCAACATCGAGGCGATCCTCGCCGCGCAGGCCGCCTATGACGGGCGGGGCGGGGCGGGCGCGTAAAGGTCGGCCCGCGTCGGCGGCAGGCCGGAGGCGCCGAGATGCTTGTCGCGCTTGGACGCCAGCGTCTGGTTGATCATCACCGTGCCGCGCTCGAAGGCGAGGGCGCAGCCCGCGAGATACAGGAGCCAGAGCCGCGCCTGCGGCTCGCCGACCTCCGCCACCGCCTCGTCCATGCGGGCGGTGAGCCGCTCCGCCCAGAGGCGGCAGGTGCGGCCGTAATGCTCGCGCCAGTTCTCGACGTCGTGGACCTCGAAGCGGTGCGCCTCCAGCCGCTCCAGCGAATGGCCGATGAAGTCCAGCTCGCCGCCGGGAAAGATGTAGCGGGTGATCGCGCGATATTCCGGCCCGCCCTTGTGGAAGGCGCGGCGCGTCTTCTTGGCGGGGCGGGCGATCGTGTGGTGGAGATAAAGCCCGCGGGGGCGCAGCAGGCGCCGCACGGCCGCGAAATATTCGTCGTGATGGGCGAAGCCCACATGCTCGAACATGCCGATCGAGGCGACCTTGTCGAAGGTGCCGGTCAGCTCCTGGAACGGCTTCAGCTCGATCGTGACGCGATCGGCGAGCCCCGCATCGGCGATGCGGCGGGTCGCGAGGTCGAACTGCGCGCGGCTCAGCGTCACGCCGTGGCCGGCGACGCCGTAGGTCCTGGCCGCGTGGATCAGGAGCGCGCCCCAGCCGCAGCCGATGTCGAGGAACCGCTCGCCCGGCTGGAGACGGAGCTTGCGGCAGATCATGTCGAGCTTGTCGGCCTGCGCCCGGTCGATGTCGTCGTGCCACTCGGTGAAGTAGGCGCAGGAATACACCATGCGCTCGTCGAGGAAGAGCCGGTAGAAGCCGTTCGACACGTCGTAATGGAAACGGATGGCGCTCGCCGAGGAGCCGCTGGCGCCAGCCTCGGGACTGGCCTCGGCGCCCGCCGGCGCTTCGCGCCGCGCCTGGCGCGAGAGCGACAGCAGGGCGGGCAGGAGGGCGACGAGGCGCCGCCGCCCGAGCCGCTTGAGAAGCGCCTTGGCCTTGACCTTCGGGCGCTTGGCCGCGAGATCGAAGATCGTGCCGTTCTCGACGTCGATCGCCTTGGTCACGTAGGCCTCGACCGCCGTCTCGATGCGCGGGCGAAGGCAGAGGCGCGCGAGAACCGCCGGATCGTTCAGCGCCAGCGTCGGGCCGGTTTCCGGACCGATCCGTTCTCCGGTCCAGAGCCGCAGGCCGACGTCGAGATCGAGCGCGAGCGCCGCGTCGCGCACGAGGGCCGCCAGCTTCTCGTCGTGCCGCATGGAAGCCCCCTCGTTCGGCATCCGCGTCGCGTTCCACGTGAAACCGATGGAGCCAGGCGGTTGATAGCGCGACTGGCGGCTCGCGCGACAGGGGCGGGCGCGCGGCTTCTCTTAGCCGGGAAATCTGTCAGCCGCGATAGCCGGGAAAGCCCGGCACCCCGCCGCGCCTCGGCGGCTCGGGCCGGGCGGACGGCGCGGGCGGAGCCGGAGGACCGGCGTCGGGGCTGCGGGGCGGCACGGCCTCGGCACTCGCGTCCGGGCTGCACCAGCTGCGCCGTGCCTTGCCGTCATAGGGCGCGACGTGGCCCTCGTTCAGGAGCGTGCGCGCGACGTCGCGGTCGCCCGCCCGCATGTCGGCGAGAACGCGGCCGAAATACTTGTCGCCGGTGATCGCCGTCAGCGTGACCTCGTTGTTCGCCGCAGCGACGAGCGCCGCGAAGCGGTCCTGCGCGGCCTGCGCGGCCGCCTTCTCGGACGCGCATTTGCCGCGATGCTCCGGCGCGTCGATGCCGTGAAGGCGCACGGCGACGTAGACCGTCTGCCCGGGCCAGACATAGGCCGCGACCTCGGCCGTGTCCCCGTCGCGCACCTTCAGGATGCGCGCCGTCACCGGCCCCGGCACGGTCTCCAGGTAGTCGTCCTCCGCCGCCGACGCGCCGCCGGCCAGGACCAGCGCCGCCGCCAGGACCGCAAACGAAAACCGGATGGGATCAACGATCGACATGGCGCCGCCTTCAGGAGCTTCCGCCACCATATAGGATCTAAATCCTAACGAACAGAGTCCCGCGGGCGGATCGCGGCCTTGAGGGGCCGCGATCCGCCGAGTGCGTCAGTGGGCGAGGGCGCGCTCGAGCTCGGCCTTGGACATCTTGGAGCGGCCGGCAACGTCGCGCTTCTTGGCCTCGGCGTAGAGCTCGGCCTTGGAGCGCTCCGCGCCCTTGCCGCGCGCGGCCGGCTTGGCGCCGCCGTGATGGCGGTCCTTGGCGGTCTTCTCGGCGACGTCGCCGGGCTGGGCGGAGAACTGCTTGCCCTTCTTCGTGTCGCGACGCTTCTTCTCGGTGGTGCGCGTGTACTCGGCGTCGGACAGGTGCTCGCGCGCCTTCTTCGGCAGGTAGCGCTCGCCAGTCTGACCGCTCGCCTTGCCGGACTTGGTGTTCCACTCCTCCTCGGTCCACTGGTGGAGCGAGTTGTCGGCGCGCTTCTCGCCCTTGAAGCCGCCGCCCTCCTTCTTGTACTCGGCGGTCGCCATCTGGGCCTTGCGGGCCGACCACTGGCCGGCCTTCCCGCCCTTCGAGCCGCTCGTCACCTTCTTCTTCACCTTGTCCCAGAGCTGGGGATTGGTGTGTTCGGCCGTCGTCGACATGGAGTTTCTCCGCTCGTCCTGATGTTGAGCGGGCAATGCGCGAAGCGGCTCGAAGGATGCGGGGCGCGCCTCGATTGCGGCGCCTCGCCGCAAGCGCGAAACTTTCGGTAGATGGAAGGAAACGGCGGCGCCGCGCGCTGGCGGCGCCGCCGTCCCGCCGGGCGATGCCAGGCCTCAGCCCTTCTGGCCCTTGGCGCCGAAGCCGACCGGGGCCGGGGTGGCGGCGCTCGCCTTGGCCTTCTTGTCGGCCTTCGGCTTGCGGGTTTCCTTGTTGCTGCGCATCTGACCCTTGGCCATCTCGTTCTCCCGCGTTCGAACCGCGCCCGTCTGGCCGGGCTTCGGCGAGGCCGCGATGGTCGGTCGCGGCGCGGTCCGCGTCAAGGCGGCTTTCCGACGAGCGATGGCGACTGGCCGCCCCGCCCCCGAGCGGCTAGAGGACGGACGCCTCCAGCCCGGATCCCGCCGCGATGACGCATGCGCAGCCGACCCCCGCCGCCTCGAGCGACAAGCCTCCGCTGCGCCGCGCTGGCGTCTGGGGCTGGATGCTCTTCGACGTCGCGGCGCAGCCCTTCTTCACCGTCGTCCTCACCTTCGTCTTCGGCCCCTATTTCGTCGGCCAGCTCGCGCCCGATCCGGCGACGGGGCAGGTCTGGTGGGCGGGAACGGCGACGGTCGCCGGCCTCGTCATGGCGCTCGCCTCGCCGGTGCTGGGCGCGGTGGCGGACCGGGCGGGGCCGCGCAAGCCCTGGATCGCCGCGCTCGCCGCCGTGAAGGTCTCGGCGCTGGCGCTTCTCTGGTTCGCCGAGGCCGGCTCGCCGCTTCTCTACGCGGCGCTTCTCGTCGGCTCGGCGCAGATCGCGGCCGAGCTGTCCGGCGTCTTCAACGACGCGATGATGCCGCGCCTCGTGTCCGGCCCGGCGGTCGGGCGGGTGTCCAACGTCGCCTGGGGCCTCGGCTATGCCGGCGGGCTCGTCTTCCTGTTCGCGACGCTCGCCTTTCTCGCGGCCTCGCCCGAGAGCGGGCGCACGCTTCTCGGACTTGCGCCGCTCTTCGGCCTCGATGCCGCGTCCGGCGAAGGCGCCCGCGCGTCGGCGCCGCTCGCCGGACTCTGGTACCTCGTCTTCATCCTGCCGATGTTTCTTCTCACCCCCGACCGGCCCGCCGGCGCGCCGCTCGGCGCGGCGGTCCGCGCGGGGCTCGCCGATCTCAGTGCGACCCTCGGGGACGCGCGCCGGCGGCCGATGCTGGTGCGCTTCCTTCTCGCGCGGATGCTCTACCAGGACGGCATCAACGCGCTGCTCGTCCTCGGCGGCGCCTTCGCCGCGGGCATGTTCGGCTGGAGCATCGTCGAGAGCGGCGTCTTCGGCATCCTTCTCAACGTCGCGGCCATCGCGGGGTGCCTCCTGGCCGGCGCGCTCGACGCGCGCGTCGGCTCGCGGGCGGTGGTGCTCGCCTGCGTCGCCGTTCTCGGCGTCGCGACGCTCGGCCTTGCCTCGACGGAGCCGGGCTCGACGCTCTTCGGCCTCGTCGCCTTCGCGGCGCCGGCGAGCGAGGCGGGCGTGCTCTTCGCGACGGCGGCGGAAAAGAGCTACCTCGCCTTCGGCCTTCTCGTCGGCCTCGCCTTCGGTCCCGTCCAGGCCTCCTCGCGCGCCATGCTGGCGCGCGCCGTCGCCGAGGACGAAGCGGGCCGCTACTTCGGGCTCTACGCCCTCACGGGGCGGGCGACGGCCTTTCTCGCGCCCGGCCTCGTCGCGCTCCTGACGAGCGCCAGCCTCGCCTTCACCGATCCGCTGACCGCCTCGCGGATCGGCATGGGCGGCCTCGTCCTGTTCTTCGCGGCCGGCTTCGCGCTGCTTCTGCGCGTCCGGTTGCCCGCGCGCTGACGGAGCGCCGCCGCTCCCTTCGTTTGGCGGGAGCGCGGCGATCTTCCCTAGCGTAATGTAGCGGCGCCTCCGGTCCGGCGCGCCGCCTCGCCCGCGTGTGAATGGGGAGGCGCGACGGGGAGGGTCGCCTCATGTCCGACAGCATCGCCGCGCCCGCCGGAGCGGCCGCGCGATCCGTCCTCGACCGACAAAGGCTCGTCGCCTGCGGCCTTCTCGTTCTCGCCTCGCTGCTCTGGGGCTACGGCAACGTCGCGCAGAAGACGGTGCTGCTCCATGTCGGCCCCTTCGCCGCGGTGTCGCTGCGCACCGTTCTCGGCTTCCTCGCCGTTCTGCCGATGGCGCTGGCCGAGCACGGATCGGTTCGCGCGAAGTCGGTGCCGCCGCCGGCGCGGGGCGAGGTCGCCAGCCTGTCGCTCGTCGGGCTGCTCTTCACCCTGGCGGTGCTCGTCCAGCAGGCGGCCTATGCCAGCGCCAGCGTCACCAATGCGAGCTTCCTCGTCACCTTCGACTCGCTCGTCGCGGCGCTGATCGGCTGGCTCCTGTTCCGGGAGGCTCCGGGGCGGCGGCTCGGGCTCGCCATCCTCGCCTCGCTCTTGGGCGGGGCGCTGATGTGCGGGGCGACGGGCGGGTTCGCGCGCACGACCCCGGGCGATCTCGCAACGCTTCTCTCGGCCATGCTCTTCGGCGGCTGGGTCGTGGCGCTGAAGCGGCACTGCACGGCCCATCCGGGCCGGCCCTTCCGCGCGGCGGCGGCGCAGTTCGGCTTCGCCGCGCTCGCCACCGCGCCGGCGGCGATCTGGCTGGAGGCGCCGAGCGGCGCGGCGCTGAGCGCCGCCCTGCCGGATCTCCTGACGCTCGGGCTGCTCGCGACGGGCGCCGCCTTCACGCTTCAAACGGTGGCGCAGCGCCACGTGTCCGCGCCCTCGGCCGCCATCCTCGTCTCCGCGGAAGGCGTGTTCGGAACGCTGGCGGCCGTGGCCCTTCTCGGCGAGCGGCCGGGGCCGGAGGCGCTGATGGGCGCCGGCCTCGTATCGGCCGGCCTTCTTCTCGTGCTTCTGCCGGCACCGCGCCCGGCTGCCCGAGCCTGACAGTCTCTCAGTGGCGGAAGTGGCGCATGCCCGTCAGCACCATGGCGATGCCCGCCTCGTCGGCGGCCTTGATCACCTCGGCGTCGCGCATCGAGCCGCCGGGCTGGATCACGGCGGTGGCACCCGCCGCGACCGCCGCGAGGAGCCCGTCGGCGAAGGGGAAGAAGGCGTCGCTCGCCACCACCGAGCCCACCGTCAGCGGCTCGGCGCGGCCCGCGCTCGCCGCGGCGTCCTCGGCCTTGCGCGCGGCGATGCGCGAGGAGTCGACGCGGCTCATCTGCCCGGCGCCGATGCCGACGCTGGCGCCGTCGCGGGCGTAGACGATGGCGTTGGACTTCACGTGCTTGGCGAGGCGGAAGGCGAAGAGGAGATCGGACAGTTCGCGCTCGCTCGGCGCCCGCTTCGTCGCGACGGTGAGGTCCGCCCGCTCGATCCGGCCGTTGTCGCGGTCCTGAAGAAGGAAGCCGCCGGCGACGGTGCGCAGCGTCGTGCCGGGCGCGCGCGGGTCCGGCAGGCTGCCGGCGAGCAGCAGGCGCAGGTTCGGCTTGGCCGCGAAGACGGCGACCGCGTCCTCGTCGGCGTCCGGCGCGATGACGACCTCGGTGAAGATGCCGGCAATGGCTTCCGCCGCCGCCCGGTCGAGCCGGCGGTTGAGCGCCACGATGCCGCCGAAGGCCGAGACGGGGTCGCAGGCGAGCGCCTTCTCGTAGGCGTCGAGAAGGCTCGTGCCCACCGCCGCGCCGCAGGGGTTGGCGTGCTTGACGATGACGACGGCCGGCGCCTCGTTCGCGTCGAACTCGGCGACGCATTCGTAGGCCGCGTCGGTGTCGTTGATGTTGTTGAAAGACAGCGCCTTGCCCTGGAGCTGGCGGGCGGTGGACACGCCGGGCCGCGTCTCGGCCGTGCGGTAGAAGGCGGCGCTCTGGTGCGGGTTCTCGCCGTAGCGAAGGGGCTGGGCGAGGGTTCCCGTCAGCGTGGCGCGGCTCGGAAAGGCCTCGCCGAGGCTCGCGGCGAACCAGCCGGAGACCGCCGCGTCGTAGGCGGCGGTGCGGGCGAAGGCCTTGGCCGCCATGCGCCGGCGGAAGTCGAGGCTGGTCTGGCCGCCCGAGGCGCCCAGCGCGGCGACGAAGGCGGCGTAGTCGGCGGGGTCGGTGAGGACGCAGGTATAGGCGTGGTTCTTGGCGCCCGCCCGCGTCATGGCCGGGCCGCCGATATCGATGTTCTCGACGATCGAGGCCGCGTCGGCGCCGGAGGCCACCACCTCCTCGAAGGGGTAGAGGTTGACCACCAGGAGGTCGATGCCCTCGATCCCGTGCTCGGCCATGGCGGCCGCGTGGGCGGGATCGTCGCGGATGGCGAGGAGGCCGCCGTGGACCACGGGATGGAGCGTCTTCACGCGTCCGTCCATGATCTCCGGAAACTTGGTGACGGCGGAGACGTCGGTGACGGCGACCCCGGCCTCCGACAGGGCGCGCGCGGAGCCGCCGGTGGAGAGGATCTGGACGCCGCGGTCGGCGAGGGCCCGGGCGAGGTCCACGAGGCCGGTCTTGTCGAAGACGGAGATCAGCGCGCGGCGGACCGGCACGGCGTCGGGAGCGGGAGTGGCGTTGGCTGCGACGGCCATGGCGTTCTGCGCCTCGTGTCTGGGCGGATCGATGAGGGTTCGCCCCTTCTATGCCGCGGCGCGGGACAATGGCAACGCGGGGGCGGGCCGGCGCGGATGCGGCGGGCGGGGCTCGGTCTCGCAGGTCCGGCGCCGCCCAATCACCGCATCGTCATTGCCGGCGTTCCGCGGCGCCACGAGGGTGTCGCCTTCCTGCACTACGCAAGTCCGGATGCTTGCGTTAGGGGAATTGCAAGCCATTGCCCACAAGTTCCGCGGGCGGCGCGGCCGCGCGCGAGCCAGGCCCCCGCCTTGCCGACCCCACAGGAAGGATGACGATGCTGAACCTTTCCCGCACCCTCAAGCGCATGGCCGGTGCCGTCGCGCTCGTCGCGGGCCTGTCCGCCGCGCCGGCTCTCGCCCAGAGCTGCGGCAACGACGCCTCCGGTTTCAACGCCTGGAAGCAGGAATTCGCCCAGCGCGCCCAGGCCAACGGCATCTCGCAGCGCACCCTCCAGGCCTCGCTCGGCTCCGTCACCTACAATCCGAAGGTCATCAGCCTCGACCGCAACCAGAAGAGCTTCCGCCTCTCGCTGGACGACTTCATGGCCCGCCGCGCGCCCCCGTCCTTCGTGACGAAGGGCAAGCGGATCATGCGCGACAACGCCTCGCTCCTCAACAATGTCGAGCAGCGCTACGGCGTGCCGAAGGAAATCCTCGTCGCGATCTGGGGCATGGAGACGGGCTTCGGCGCGAATTCCGGCGACATGAGCGTCATGCGCTCGCTGGCGACGCTCGCCTATGACTGCCGCCGCTCGGACTTCTTCACCGCCGAATTGCTGGCGGCGCTCGCCATCGTCCAGCGCGGCGACAAGAGCCCGGACCAGATGGTCGGCGCCTGGGCCGGCGAGATCGGCCAGACGCAGTTCCTCGCCACGAACTACCTGAAATACGCGGTGGACGGCGACGGCGACGGCCGACGCGACCTCATCCGCTCCAAGGCGGACGTCCTCGCCTCCACCGCCAACTTCCTGCGTCAGCATGGCTGGCAGCCGGGCGCGGGCTACATGGAAGGCGAGCCGAACTTCGCGATCCTGCGCGACTGGAACCGCGCCCAGGTCTACCAGCGCGCGCTTGCCCTCTTCGCCTCGAAGCTCGCGAGCTGAGTTCCCAAGCGTTTCACGTGTGACACGATCGACAAGGGCGCTCCGGGAGGACCGGGGCGCCCTTGTCGCGTTTCAGGCGGCGTCGAGCTCGGGATAGTGGCGGAAGATGCCGTTCTCGTTGAAGCCGGTCGCCCGGTCGCTGGCGCGATAGGCCGCGATGCGGGGAAGAGCGTCGACTTTGTCCGCCAGGGCATGGGCGAGGGGATAGTCCGGGCGCAGCGTCTCCATGCGTTTCGGGAAGGCGTAGGCGAGGCCGCGCAGCACCTGATAAAGGCCGAGATCCGCATAGGTGATGTCCGGCCCCACAAGAGTTCCGGAGTCGTGCGGATTGCGCGCGATCAGCGCCTCGTACCAGCCGAGGAACTTCGGCATGCGGCTTTCGCGGAACTCCGCGGCCCGGCGCGTCGCCTCCGGCTTCTGATCCTCGTAATAAAGGCCGACGCCGACGGGGTGGTGGACGTCGTGCGCTTCCGCCACGAGGTCGGCGGTGGTGACGGCGATCGAGCGCGCAAAAATCCGCTCGGCTTCCGCCTCCGGCGCGAGGCCGTGGTGCTCGCCGAGAAAGGCCGCGATCACGGCGCTCTGCGAGACCACGAGCTCGCCCTCCACAAGAAAGGGCGGCGCGAAGGGCAGCGGTCCGTCATGGCCGCGTCCTACCATGAAGGCCTGCATCGCCGCGACTCCGCCACCCTCGGCCTCGGGCAGGCGGGCGACGTCGCGATAGGGCACGCCGGCGGCTTCGAGGACGAGGCGGGCGAACTCGCCGCGGCCGGGCAGGCCGGGCCAGTAGTAGAGGTCATAGGGCATCGGCGGATCACCTTCTGGAGCGGCCCGGAGGCGGCGCGCCGGCGCCGTTCCGGGCGGGAAGCTCCGGCGCAAACCCGGTGACGGCGCGAGGGTTCCGGGACAGCCGAGAGGCGGTCCTATGTGCTAAGTGCGACGTTAGGTTTCTCTTCCCATTACGTCAATTTTGCTCGCAAGGCCTGGACAGGACGGGATTTTCCAAAAAGGATAACCGTTCAATGATCATCCCGGGATGATCACGAACCGTTTCGCGAGGTCGTTCATGACAGCTCACGTCCGCTCCTTCACGCCCCGCCGCCTTCTCGGCGCGCTTGCCGTTTCCACCGTCCTGGCGCTGACGGGCGCCGTGTCCGCCGCCCAGCTGAACCTCCACAACGGCGGCGACGTCACCTCGCTCGACCCGCACAAGCTCTCGGGCGACTGGGAGAACCGCGTCGTCGGCGACATGTTCGAGGGGCTGGTGGCGGAGGACGCGCAGGCCCAGCCGATCCCCGGCATGGCCGAGAGCTGGACGGTCTCGCCGGACGGCCTCGTCTACACCTTCAAGCTGCGCGAGGGCGTGAAGTGGTCGGACGGCCAGCCGGTAACGGCGGGCGACTTCGAATTCGCCTTCAAACGGCTGATGGACCCGAAGACGGCGGCGCAGTACGCCTATCTCCAGTACCCGATCAAGAACGCCGAAGCGATCAACACCGGCAAGATCACCGATCCGAACCAGCTCGGCGTGAAGGCCGTCGACGACAGGACGCTCGAGATCACGCTCGAGAACCCGACGCCCTTCTTTATCGGCGCGCTGACCCACTACACCGCCTATCCCGTGCCGCGCCACGTGGTGGAGGCCAAGGGCGACGCCTGGGTGCGCGTGGAGAACATCGTCACCAACGGGCCCTATCGCCCGACGGAATGGGTGCCGGGCAGCCACGTCCAGACCGAGAAGAACCCGGAATGGTACGACACGGCGAACCTCAAGATCGATGGCACGCGCTTCTTCACGCTGGAGGACCAGGCCGCGGCGCTCCGGCGCTACCGCGCCGGCGAGTTCGACATCCTGACGAGCTTCCCGACCGACCAGCTGAAGTGGATCGAGGAGAACCTCCCCGGCCAGGCGCATGTCACGCCCTTCGCCGGCCTCTACTACTACGTCCTTAATTCCACCAAGCCGCCGCTCGACAACGCCAATGTGCGCAAGGCCCTGTCCATGGCCGTGAACCGCGAGGTGATCGGCCCGCAGGTGCTCGGCACCGGCGAGCTGCCGGCCTATAGCTGGGTGCCGCCGGGCATCGCCAACTACGAGGGCGGCCCCGCCACGGTCGCCTGGAAAGACGAACCCTATCCGCAGAAGCTGGAAGAGGCGAAGGCGCTGCTCGCCGCGGAAGGTTACGGGCCGGACAAGCCGCTGAACCTCGTCTTGCGCTACAACACCGAGGACAACCACCGGCGCGTCGCGGTCGCGATCGCCGCGATGTGGAAGCCGCTCGGCGTCAACGTCGAGCTCGTCAATGCCGAGGTGAAGGTCCACTACGCCGACCTTCGCGAGGGCGACTTCGCCGTCGCCCGTGCCGGCTGGCTCGCCGACTACGACGACCCGATCAACTTCCTCGACCTCCTCAAGGGCGGCATCGAGATGAACTACGGCCGCTGGACCAACGCCGAGTTCGACAAGCTCCTGGCCCAGTCCCAGACGACGCAGGACTTGGTGGAACGGGCGAAGATCCTCAAATCAGCGGAGCAGATCGCGCTCGACGACTCGGCGGCGATCCCGATCTACTACTACGCCACGCGAAACGTCGTGTCCCCGAAGATCACCGGCTTCGAGGACAACGTGAAGGACATCCACCGCACGCGCTGGCTGACCAAGGCGGAGTGAGGCGGCGCCGTCGGATGGGGGAGGCGCGGGATCGCCGCTTCCCCCCTTCTCCCCCGCGGGGAGAAGGTGCCGGCAGGCGGATGAGGGCTTGAAGGCCGCGACGCGTCCACCGCGCCCCCTTCTCCCGTTCCGGGAGAAGGTGCCCCGAAGGGGCGGATGAGGGTGTCCACAGGGCTCCGGCGTTTGCGGCAGTTCGCGGTTGGACCGCCGGCACCCGTCATCCGCGGACCCCGAAGCGCCCTACGAGACCCTCCACCCGGCAGCACAGCCTCCGCATCGCAGCCACCCTTCCCCGAAACGGGAAAGGGGCGGGCGCCGCGTTCAAACCCGTCGCGACGTATCCGGCCCCCTCGCTTCTCCCGCTTGCCTTCCTAAAACCATTCCATAGCCGGGCACGGACCCGGCCCAACATCGCGGAGGCCGCCTTGCTCGGTTTCGCCTTCCGCAGGCTTTTGACCGCGATCCCCGTCGTTCTGATCGCCGTCACCGCCTGCTTCTTCATCCTGCGCCTCGCGCCGGGCGGCCCCTTCGACCAGGAGCGGGCACTGCCGCCCGACATCCTCGCGAACCTTCGGGCGCATTACGAGCTCGACCTGCCGCTCTACCAGCAGTACCTCAACTACCTCTGGCGGCTGCTGCAGGGCGACCTCGGGCCCTCCTTCGTGACGAAGGACTATACGGTCGGCGAGCAGATCGCGATCGGCCTGCCCTATACGCTGACCGTCGGCGGACTCGCCTTCCTGCTCGCCGTCGTGATCGGCGTCGCGGCGGGCATCTACGGCGCGCTCTACCAGAACAAAGGGCTCGACTACGTCATCGCCGCCGCCCTGATGATCGGCCTCGTGGTGCCGAACTTCCTCGTCGCGCCGATCCTGCAGCTGGTCTTCGGCGTGCAGCTCGCCTGGCTGCCGGTGGGCGGCTGGGGCGACGGATCCTGGCCCTTCCTGGTGCTGCCGGTCTTCGTGCTCGCCTTCCCGCACGCCGCGCGCATCTCGCGCCTGATGCGGGGATCGATGATCGAGGTCCTGAACTCGAACTTCATCAAGACCGCGCGGGCCAAGGGCATCGGCGCGCGCCGCACGGTCCTGCGCCATGCGCTCAAGCCCGCGCTCACCCCCGTCGTGTCCTATCTCGGCCCCGCCGCCGGCTACCTCCTCACCGGCTCCATCGTGGTGGAGGAGATCTTCGGCATTCCCGGCATCGGTCGCTACTTCATCCAGGCCGCGCTCAACCGCGACTACGGCATGGTGCTGGGCACGGTCGTCTTCTACATGCTCCTCATCGTCCTCCTGAACCTCCTCGTCGACCTCGCCTACGCCCTTCTCGATCCGAGGGTGCGCGCGCGATGACCCTCTACGTCGACAAGCGCGAGGCGCTGGAGCCCTTCGCGAAACACGAGGCGGATGCCGTCCAGGGCAAGCCGCGCTCGCTGACGCGCGACGCGATGCGCCGCCTGTTCTCCAACAAGGCGGCGGTGGTCTCGCTCGTCGTCTTCGTTCTGATCGTGGGCACGGCGCTGATCCTGCCACCGTTCCTTCCCTACGACTACGAGACGCCGGACTGGGCAGCCTTCTCCGCCCCGCCCTCGGTCGAGAGCGGGCACTATTTCGGCACCGACCAGAACGGGCGCGACCTCCTGGCGCGAACGCTCTACGGCACGCAGGTCTCGCTGCTCGTCGCCCTCATCGCGACAACCGTCTCGGTGGTGGTCGGCGTCCTTTACGGCGCTGTGTCGGGCTTCGTCGGGGGGCGCGTCGATGCGGCGATGATGCGCTTCGTCGACGTGATGTACGCGCTTCCCTACATCCTCTTCGTCATCCTCCTGATGGTGATCTTCGGACGCAACGTCTACCTCCTCTTCGCCGCGATCGGGCTCCTGGAATGGCTGACCATGGCGCGTATCGTGCGCGGCCAGACGCTGTCCCTGAAGGAGCGCGAATTCGTCGAGGCGGCGCGGGCGAGCGGCGTCTCGACCTTTCCGATCATCCTGCGCCACATCGTGCCGAACCTCGTCGGCCCGGTGGTGATCTTCGCCTCGCTGACCATCCCCGAGATCATCGTGACGGAGAGCTTCCTGTCCTATCTCGGCTTCGGCGTGCAGGAGCCGCTGACCTCGCTCGGCACCCTCATCTCCGAAGGCGCCGACGTTCTCGAGGTCATGCCCTGGCTCCTTCTCTTCCCCGGCGCCACGCTCGTCGCGCTCCTCCTGTCGCTTGCCTTCATCGGCGACGGCCTGCGCGACGCCTTCGACCCGAAGGATCGGTGACATCCATGACGTCCGCTTCCTCCTCCGCCCCCCTCCTCGAACTCACGGGCTACTCCATCCGCTTCGCCACGCCGGACGGCGAGGTGCAGGCGGTGAGCGGGCTCGACCTCACCCTTGCCGAGGGCGAAACGCTGGCGATCGTCGGGGAGTCGGGCTCGGGCAAGTCGCAGTGCTTCAACGGCATGTTCGGGCTGCTCGCCCGCAACGGGCGCACCGAAGGCCAGGCGCGGCTCGCCGGGGCCGACCTCCTGGCGCTTTCGCCCAAGGCCCTCGACGCGGTGCGCGGGCGGGACATGGCCATGGTGTTCCAGGACCCGATGACGGCGCTGAACCCGGCGCTGAAGATCAAGCGCCAGCTCTCCGAAACGCTTGAAGTGCACCAGGGCCTGTCGCGGCGCGAGGCGGAGGCGAAGAGCCTAGCCATGCTGAAGCGCGTCGGCATTCCCGAGGCCGAGCGGCGGATGAACCAGTATCCGCACGAGCTCTCGGGCGGCATGCGCCAGCGCGTCGTGATCGCGATGGCGCTTTTGTGCCGGCCCAAGCTCATCGTCGCCGACGAGCCGACCACGGCGCTCGACGTCACCATCCAGGCGCAGATCCTGGAGCTGTTTCGCGAGCTCGGGCAGGAGATGCGGACCGCGCTCGTCCTGATAACCCACGATCTCGGCGTGGTGGCCGGCGTCGCGGACCGCGTGGCGGTGATGTATGCGGGGCGGATCGTCGAGGAGGCCGGCGTCGACGCGCTCTTCGACGCGCCGGCGCACCCCTACGCCGCCGCCCTCCTCGCCTCGATCCCGCGCATCGACCGCGACGGGGGAAGCGTCGAGGCCATCCCCGGCCGGCCGCCCAACCTCATCCATCCGCCTTCGGGCTGTCCCTTCCACCCGCGCTGCCGCTTCGCCGACGAGCGCTGCGTCGCCGAGCGCCCGCCGCTTGAGCCCGTCGCGCGGGAGGGGCATGCCATCGATGCCGGCCGCCGCGTCGCGTGCTGGCACCCCTTCGCGGCGGCGCGCGCCGGCAGCGCCGCCGCCGCTCCGACCCCGGAGGCCGTTCTCCATGGCTGAGCCGATCCTTTCCGTGCGCAACCTGTCCACCACCTTCTCGGTGCGCCAGCCCGGGCTCTTCGCGGCGCCCCTCGCGCTCAAGGCGGTGAGCGACGTGTCCTTCGATCTGGGCGCGGGCGAGACGCTCGGCATCGTCGGCGAGTCCGGCTGCGGCAAGTCGACCCTCGGCCGCTCGATCCTGCGCCTGGTCGAGCCGACGGCCGGCCAGGTTCTCTGGCAGGGCCGCGACCTCGCCGCCTTCTCGCCCGCCGAGATGCGGCGCGCCCGGCGGGACCTGTCGATCATCTTCCAGGACCCGATCGCCTCGCTGAACCCGCGCATGACGGTCGGCGACATCATCGCCGAGCCCCTGCGCGTCGCCGAGCCGGACCTGTCGAAAAAGGACCGGCGCGCCCGCGTCGAGCGTGTCATGGCCGAGGTCGGGCTGGTGCCGGACATGATCAACCGCTACCCGCACGAGTTCTCCGGCGGCCAGGCGCAGCGCATCGGCATCGCCCGGGCGGTGGTCACCGAGCCCAAGCTCATCGTCTGCGACGAGCCGGTCTCGGCGCTCGACGTGTCGATCCAGGCGCAGATCGTCGCGCTCCTCGACGACCTGAAGACGCGCCGCGGGCTGACGTTGCTCTTCATCAGCCACGACCTGTCGGTGGTGCGGCTCGTTTCCGACCGCATCCTCGTCCTTTATCTCGGGCGCGTGGTGGAGACGGGGCCCCGGCGCGACGTCTTCGAGCGCCCGGCGCATCCTTACACGCGCGCGCTCCTGTCCGCCGCGCCGGTGCCGGACCCCGCCGCCTCGCGGAGCCGGCGCCGGGTCATGCTGGCGGGCGATCCGCCCTCGCCGATCAACCCCCCCTCCGGCTGCGCCTTCCGCACCCGCTGCCCGATCGCGGAAGACATCTGCGCCAAGGTGCCGCCCCCGCTGGCGGAGGTGGCGCCCGGCCACGCCGGCGCGTGCCACTTCGCCGGCGAGGAAGCGCGGCGCCGGCTGGATGCTGTGGCGGCGGCAGGGGAGAGGAGCGCGGCGTGAGCGCTCAGTATCCGGCTTCCTTCATGTGGCGGAAGGCGAGGATAATCACGGCGTCGAGTAGCCGATCGTAGGTGTAGAGGGCGACGTAGCCCGATGCGCCGAAGTGGATCGGAAGTTCGCGAAGGCCGGGGAGATCGTCCGGCACCGGGCGGCCGATCTCGGGCGCGTCGGACAGGAGTCGGAACTGACGTCGGATCACGTCGGAAGCCCGCCGGCTCGCCTGGGCGTCCCGCGCGTTCAGGAAGCGTCGGCAGCGGTCGAGGCCGGCCGCCGCGCGCGACGTGACGATCAGCCGTGGCAAGCCGGCGGATCCGTTTCCTCCTCGGTACCCCAGCCGGAGAGCCAGCGGTCGACGTCCTCGCCGGTGAGGTGGTGACCGGTCGCCCGGAACTCCGCTTCCGCCTCTCGCGCTTCGCGCAAGAAATCGTCGCGCGCTTCGCCGCGGCGAACGAAATCCTCGATCGCCTCGCGCATCAGGCCTTCTTCCGAGCGGCGATGCCGTTTCGCCAACTGCCGAACCCTGGCTTCCAGGGCGTCGTCGATCGTCACCGATGCCGCCATGGTCGGCATGATCCTTCGATGATGGAGCCAAGGAAACGATACAGCGCAGCCGGTCGGGCGATCAAGCAAGAGCCCGAACGCGAACGGCCCCGGCGTCGCCGCCGGGGCCGTCGGACGTCGTCGCGCTGCCGCGCCTCTCAGGCCGCCGCGAGCATCGAGGCTTCCGGCGCCTTGGCGCCCGTCATCAGCGCGACGGCGTCGGACATGGTCGCGGCCTTGGGGTCGATGACGCAGAGGCGGCGGCCGAGGCGGTGGACGTGGATGCGGTCGGCGATCTCGAAGACGTGCGGCATGTTGTGGGAGATGAGCACGATCGGGAGACCGCGCGAGCGCACCTCCAGGATCAGGTCGAGAACCTTTCGCGACTCCTTCACGCCGAGCGCGGCGGTCGGCTCGT
The DNA here is from genome assembly GCF_009765365.1 of Antarcticirhabdus aurantiaca. GTDB lineage: Bacteria > Pseudomonadota > Alphaproteobacteria > Rhizobiales > Rhizobiaceae > Antarcticirhabdus > Antarcticirhabdus aurantiaca. Next base: position 302,105 of record NZ_VTOM01000002.1, on the reverse strand, counting down.
CCAGGATCAGCACCTTCGAGCCGAAGGCGGCGGCGCGCGCCACCGCCACGCCCTGGCGCTGGCCGCCCGACAGCGTCTCGACCGGCTGGTCGATGTTCTGGATGGTCATGAGGCCGAGCTCGTTCAGCTTCTCCCGGGCGACCGAGCGCATCTTCGGCTTGTCGAGCATGCGCAGGTACTGGCCGGCGAAGCCCTCGCGGCGGATCTCGCGGCCGAGAAACATGTTGTCGGCGATCGAGAGGGCGGGCGACAGCGCGAGCTGCTGGTAGACCGTCTCGATGCCGGCGTCGCGCGCCGATTGCGGGTTGGGGAACTGCACGGGCTTGCCGTCGAGCCGGATCTCGCCCGAATCCGGCACCACCGCGCCGGAGACCGCCTTGATCAGGGTCGACTTGCCGGCGCCGTTGTCGCCGATCACGGCGAGGATCTCGCCGGGGTAGAGGTCGAAGTCGGAATTGTCGATCGCGACGACCTTGCCGTAGCGCTTGTTGAGGCCGCGGGCGAAGAGGACGGGTTCCTGGGTCATGCCGAGACCTTTCTGATCCACTGGTCCGCCGCCACCGAGAGGATGATCAGCGCGCCGACGGTGAGCTGCGTCCATTGCGGGTCGGTGCCCCAGATGCGCAGGCCCATGGCGAAGACGCCGACGATGAGCGCGCCGATGAGCGTGCCGAAGACCGAGCCGCGCCCGCCGAAGAGCGAAGTGCCGCCGATGACCACCGCGGTGATCGACTGGATGTTGGCCTCCTGGCCGGAGGTCGGCGAGACCGAGCCGATGCGCCCGATGAGCGCCCAGCCCGCCAGCGCGCAGATCAGCCCCGAGGCGGCGTAGACGGAGATGAGGGTGCGCGAGACGCTGATGCCCGACAGGCGCGCGGCGTCCTGGTCGTCGCCGATGGCGTAGACGTGCCGGCCCCAGGCCGTGTTGTTGAGGATGTAGAAGACCAGGAGCACCAGGAGCACCATGAACACGGCGCCGTAGGAGAAGGTGGCGCCGAAGATGCGGAAGGTCTGTCCGAAGAACTGGAGCAGCGGCGCGCTCTCGGCGAGCTCGGTGGCGCGGATCGTCTCGTTGGCCGAATAGATGAAGTTGGCCGCGAGGAAGATCGACCAGGTGCCGAGCGTCACGATGAAGGGCGGCAGCTTCAGGCGCGACACGAGGTAGCCGTTGACGAAGCCGCAGAAGGTGCCGAGCGCGAGGCCACAGGCGATGGCGAGCGGTACGGGCAGGCCGAGCCGCACCGCGAACTGGCCCATGACGACGGAGGACAGGACCGCGATCGCGCCGACCGACAGGTCGATGCCGGCGGTGAGGATCACGAGGGTCTGGGCGACGCCGATGATGCCGACGATCGTCACCTGCTGGAGGATGAAGTTCAGCGTCTGGAGGCTGAAGAAGCGCTGCCCCAGGAGCACGCCGAAGATCGCGACGGACACGGCGAGAACCAGCACCGGCACCATGGTCGGATTGGCGTGCAGGAAGTGCTGGAGCCGGGCGAGGCCGCTGGTGCGGCTCTCGAACTCGGCGACGCGGGTTTCCCGCGCCGCGGCGGCCTCGAAGTCGGATGGACCGCGCGGCCGCGGCGGCGCGGCTGCGGGACTGCCTGTGGTCTCGCTCATGGGTTCCTCCCGGCGGATGTCGTTCTGGTCGGTCGCGTCCGCTCGGGCGAAGTCTGCGCCCGTGTCGTTCGGCGGACAAGGCGGCGGTGCTCATGCACGCGGCCGGATGCGCCGGCTCGACCGGCGGCAGTGGTCCGGCCTCCCCGCGAGGGAGGCGATCGGCGCGATGTCCCGCTCGAAGGGGTAGATCAGCGGGTCGCGCGGGCCGTGCTTCGTCTGGCCCGATTCTCCGGCGGCCGTTGGCCGCCGGAGAATGGTTCGCTCGCCGGGGATCAGCCCCAGCAGGCCTTGGCCGCTTCTTCCGAGGTCATCGACTTGATGCCCTCGGCCGGCTTGTCGGTAACGAGGTCGACGCCCGTGTCGGTGAAGTCGAGGCCGGCGGTGGCCTGCGGCTTCTCGCCGGTGTCGGCGAACGTCTTGACGGCCTCGACGCCGAGCGCGGCCATCTTCAGCGGGTACTGCATGGAGGTCGCGCCGATGATGCCGGCCTTGACGTTCTCGATGCCGGGGCAGCCGCCGTCGATCGACACGACGAGGACGTTGCCCTCCGCGCCCACCGCCTTCAGCGCCTCGTAGGCGCCGGCGGCGGCCGGCTCGTTGATCGTATAGACGACGTTGATCGAGGGGTCGCGCTGGAGAAGGTTCTCCATGGCGGTGCGCCCGCCTTCCTCGTTGCCGTTGGTGATGTCGTGGCCGACGATGCGCGGGTCCTCCTCGTCGCCGATGACGTTCTTGTCCTTCACGTCGATGCCGAAGCCGGTCATGAAGCCCTGGTCGCGCAGAACGTCGACGGAAGGCTGCGACGGGATGAGGTCGAGGAAGGCGATCTTGGCGTTCTGGGCCTCGTCGCCGAGCTGGGCCTTGGCCCACTGGCCGATCAGCTCGCCGGCGGTGAAGTTGTTGGTAGCGAAGGTCGCGTCGGCCGCGTCGATCGGCTCCAGCGAGGTGTCGAGGGCGATGACGAGGATGCCCGCGTCGCGCGCCTGCTTGACGGAAGGAACGATCGCCTTCGTGTCCGAGGCGGTGATCAGGATGCCCTTGGCGCCGCCGGCGATGCAGCTCTCGATGGCCGCGACCTGGCTCTCGGTGTCGCCGTCGATCTTGCCGGCATAGGTCTGGAGGTTGACGCCGAGCTCCTGGGCCTTGGCGAGCGCGCCTTCCTTCATCTTCACGAAGAAGGGGTTCGTGTCGGTCTTGGTGATGAGGCAGACGAGCGGCGCGTCCTGGGCGGCGGCCGGAGCGACGGCGCCGAACGAGCCGGCGACGAGGAGCGTCGCCGAGGCGAGAAGGGCGCGCGTGAAATGGGTCATGAAGGTCCTCCCGAACGATAAGCGTCGCGGCATCGATCGGGACGCCGGCGGCCGACGCCGCGGGTAGCCTCCCGGCCGCGAATGGCCGGCCTCCCGCCGGTCTCCACGAAAAAAGCAAAACACGAGGTTGCACCCGCTGTCAAATATAAATCAACAGGATTTAATTATTGGCGACAGCGAGTGACTGCTCTAGAGTGGCGCGACGCGGCTGGGGAGAGCCGCGCCGGTTCCGCTCGGACGACGGGTCGGAAGCGCGCGAAGACGGGGAGGTGCGACGGGACATGAGCGAGAGCTTGGCGCTGCGGCGGGACGAAGAGGCGTCCGGCGCCGCCGACAAGGTGCGCGGCTCCAACCAGGCGGGCCTTCGCGCCCACAACGAGCGCGCCGTCCTGTCGCTGATCCGCCGCAACGGGGCGCTCGCCAAGGCCGACATCGCGCGCCGCACCGGCCTGTCGCCGCAGACCGCTTCCGTGATCATGCGGGCGCTCGAGGCCGAGAAGCTGGTGCTGCGCGCCGAGCCGCGGCGCGGCCGCGTCGGCCAGCCCTCCGTGCCGATGCGGCTCAATCCCGACGGCGCCTATGCCTTCGGGCTGAAGATCGGCCGGCGCTCGCTCGACATCGTGCTCATGGACTTCGTCGGCACGGTGCGCGGCCGGCGCAGCCGCCCGGTGCCCTATCCGACGCCGGAGGGCGTCTGCGACTTCCTGGCCGAGGCGCTCGACGCCCTCAGCGACACCCTGCCCCCGGAAGCGCGCGAGCGCGTCGCCGGCATCGGCGTCGGCATGCCGTTCCAGCTCTGGGACTGGGCCGCCGAATGCGGGGCGCCGCCCGGAGCGATGGACGGCTGGCGCGGCTTCGACGTGTCGGCCGCCCTGTCGGCACGAACGGGCCTGTCCGTCCACGTCGCCAACGACGCGACCGCCGCCTGCGGCGCCGAGCACGCCTTCGGGGGGGAGGAAGGAACGGACTTCGTCTACTTCTTCGTCGGCTCGTTCATCGGCGGCGGCATCGTGATCGACGACGCGCTGGTGGTGGGGCGCGACAACAATGCCGGCGCGCTCGGCTCGATGCCGGTGCCGCGCCGGGACCGCCCCGGCGCCGAGCAGCTCATCGCCGTGGCCTCGCTGCATCTCCTGGAAGCGGCGGCGGCGGCCTCGGGGCTGACCTGGAGCGGTATGCGCGACCCGGCTTTCGATTGGACGCGGCTCGGCACGCTTCTCGACGCCTGGATCGAGGAGGCGGCGCGCGGCATTGCCCACGCCGTCGCCTCGGCCTGCGCGGTCTACGACTTCGAGGCTGCGGTGATCGACGGGGCCTTTCCGCCCTTCGTGCGCGAGCGCCTCGTCGAGGCGGTGCGCGCGGGCCTGTCGCGGATCGACGCGCAGGGCCTGTCGCCGGTCGCCGTGCGCCCCGGCACGATCGGGGCGCAGGCGCGCGAGATCGGCGCGGCGAGCCTGCCCTTCTTCGCCAAGTTCCTGCTCGACCACCGCGTCCTCTACGCCGAGCGCAGCTGAGGCCTCGTCAGGCGCCCGCCTGCCAGGCCCTCACCGCGTCGAGCGGGTAGAGCAGCATCAGGACGTTGAGGGCGAGGCCGTCGCGGATCAGCCAGCCGGTGAGGAGCTCGAAGCCGATCGCGATCGCGATCGTCGCCCAGACCGGAAGACGCGCGGCGAGAAGGAAGCCGACGCCCATGAAGGCGATGTCGCTGACCGAGTTCAGAACGCTGTCGCCGAAGTAGTCGAGCGCGATCGTCGCCTCGCGATAGCGCTGGATCACGGCGTCGGTGTTTTCGGTGATCTCCCAGGCGGCCTCGAGGAGCGTCGCGGCGACGAGCCGGGTCCCGAGGCTCCGGCGGCGCAGAACGAGCCAGCCGAGGAGATAGAACACGAAGCCGTGGATGACGTGCGAGAACGTGTACCAGTCGGCGATGTGCTGCGAGTTCTGCGAACTCACCACCTCGCCGTGCCAGAGCTTGACGGTGCCGCAGTCGCAGATCGGAACGCGCCCCATGGCCAGAAGCGTCAGGGCGGCGAGGGCGACGATCCCGAGAACGAGGACGATGTGGACCGGCCGGATGCCGGCGCGCGCGCGCGCGACGGGTGTGGAAGCGGGGCGCCGGCGCGACTGGGGCGGGGCGGAGCCGAGGGGGGCGGTGGGCAGCAGGGGACGCGCCTTTCGAACGGGGATGGCAAGCCTCGAACAAGGATCGCCGGTCTGTCTGTCCTGCGGCTGGAGGCCGCGTCCCGCAAGCCCACCCCGCCCGGAACCTGTTGGTCATGCTGCGATACAAACGGCGCGTCTGGATCCTTGCGGCGTCCCTCGCGGCGCTCGCCGGCTACGTCGACGCGATCGGCTTCCTGGCGACGGGCGGGCGCTTCGTGTCCTTCATGAGCGGCAACACCACGCGCATCGGGGTCGAGGCGGCCGCGGCCTCGGCGGTCGCCCTCGAAACCGGCGGCCTGCTTCTCGCCTTCGTGTCCGGCGTCGTTCTCGGCTCGCTTCTCGGGCGCGTGACCGGGATCTGGCGCCGTCCGGCGGCGCTGCTTCTCGTATCCGGCTTCCTCGCCTGTGCCGCCGGGCTCGACAGCGCGGGCCTCGCCTATGTCGGCCTGCTTCTCGCCGCCGGGGCGATGGGAGCGGAGAACACCGTCTTCGAGCGCGACGGCGAGGTCTCGATCGGCCTCACCTACATGACGGGAACCCTGGTGAAGCTCGGCCAAAGGCTGGCCGAAGCGCTGACGGGCGGGCGGCGGGCGGCCTTCCTGCCCTATCTCCTGCTCTGGCTGGGTCTGGCTTGCGGGGCGCTCGGCGGGGCCTTCGCCTATCCGATCGTGGGGCTCTCGGGCCTGTGGTTCGCCGCGCTCGCCGCCGCGATGCTCGCCGCCGTCGCCGCGCTTCTTGATTGAGGATCTCCGTCCGAGCCCCTTGACGTGCCGGTTCCGCGATCAAGCTTCCATCCTCAACGAAGGCACACTCGCGAAAGGAAGTTCGCATGGGAGACGCAGGCGTGGGTTGGATCGCGGCCATCATCATCGGCGGCATCGCCGGCTGGCTCGCATCGATGTTCATGAAGTCGGACACCGGCGTTCTGATGAACATCCTTCTGGGTATCATCGGCGCGGCGATCGCCAGCTTCCTGTTCGGCATCATCGGCGTCGGCTTCGGCGGCTGGCTCGGCTATCTCGTGGCCGGCTTCCTCGGGGCCTGCATCCTGATCGCCATCTCGCGGGCGGTGACGGGGCGGCGCGCCCGCTACTGACCCGGAGCATCTGGCGGCGCCCGACGCGGACGCCGCCCTCTGGCCCGGTATCCGGCCGGGCAACGCCAAAGAAAAGGGGGCTCGCTCGCCCCCTTTTTTCGTGCCGCCTCACTCGACCTTGGTGATCCGCCCGTCGACATAGGGCGTGTAGGCGCCGTTCTTCGAGGCGAGGTAGTCGGCGACCACCTGATCCATCGGCGGGCCGAAGTCGTAGGCGTTCTTGGCCGTGACGAAGACGTCGTAGCCGTCGCCGCCGCGGCGCATGAAGTCGTTCGACACCACGGAATAGGTCTTGGCGGGGTCGATCGGGACCCACGCGTCCCCCTGGCGCACGCGCACCGCCTTGATCCGCCCCTTGCCCGGCTCCGGCGCATGGCTCCAGTCGACCTGGAGGCCGGCGACCTGGGGGAAGCGGCCGCCGCCCTCTTCGACCTGGGACATCCCGTTCTCCAGCGCGTCGAGGATGCCCTGGCCGCTGAGCTGGAAGGTCGCGACCGTGTTGAGGAAGGGAAGAACGGTCAGCACCTCGCCCTGCGTGACCTCGCCCGCGTCGATCGAGGCGCGAAGGCCGCCGCCGTTGATCAGGGCGATCGTCACGCCTTGCGGCGCCGTGCGCTCCAGGAGCGCGTCGGCGACGAGGTTGCCCATCTGGCACTCGCCCTTTCGGCAGGTCTCGCGCGAGCCGTCGATCGGGGACGGGATGCTCGCCACCACCTTGTTGCGGATCTCGTCCAGCGGCTTGGCGAGCTCCTCCACCACCGCCAGCGTTTCGGGGTCCTCCGCGACGGAGGCGTCGAGGAGGCGGGGCGCGCCGGAGGCGGCCGTCACCTTGCCCGCATCGTCGAAGGTGATCGTCAGGTCGCCGAGGTACTTCGAATAGGACTGCGCCGTCACGATCGGGACGTCGGTTCCGTCCGGCGCCTTGACCAGCGTCGGGTACTTGCCCTCGGCCCCCTCCATGTCGCCGAGAAGGGTGTGGCTGTGGCCGCCGACGATGACGTCGATGCCGTCGACCTCCGCGGCGAGCTTCTGGTCCGGCACGTAGCCGAGATGGCTGAGGACGACGATCTTGTTGATACCCTGCGCGCCCAAGGCGTCGATCTCGCGCTTTACCGCCACCGCCGGCGGCTCGAAGGCGACCTCGCCGGTGGAGGCGATGTCGGGCGTGTCCGGCGTCGTCAGGCCGATGATGCCGATCCGCTCGCCGCCGACCTCCACCACGGTCGAGGGCAGGATCAGGTCGCCGGGCAGGTCCGTCTCGTTGGCCGGATCGATGTTGGCCGACAAGAGCGGGGTCTTCAGCGCGCGCGCGAATCTGGCGAGGACGGGCGGCCCGTCGTCGAACTCGTGATTGCCCACCGCCATCGCGTCGTAGCCGAGGCGGTCCACCATGGCCGCCGTCGCCTCGCCCTTGTAGCGGGTGTAGAAGAGCGTGCCCTGGAACCAGTCGCCCGCGTCCAGCACGAGGACGTTGCCGCCGGCCGCGCGCCCCTCGTCGATGGCCGTGGCGAGGCGCGCGGCGCCGCCGAAGCAGGCCTTTTCCGCCGCTTCCTTGTCCGAACAGGTCGAGGACGACTTGTTGATCGGCTCGAAGCGGTCGTGGACGTCGTTGGTGTGGAGGATGGTGAGGTCGAAGGCCCCGGCCGGGCCGGCGAGCCCGAGGCCGAGCGCGGTCGCCGCGGCGGAGGCGAGAAGAAGCGATCTCATGGAAGCGTCCTGTCGTCTGTCTCGTCGAGGTTCGACGCGGCGGGCGCGGCCGGAGCCGGCCCGCTATGGCGCGCCGCGCGAAGGTTAGACCGGTCCGGCCGCCGAAGACCACCCGTCTTCGCGATCGCGGACGAGGGCGGCCTTTCTCCGTTCGTTGATTGACGGATCAATCAATCAAACTATGCTCCGCCGCACCATACGCCGCAGGGCCGGCCGCTTGTCGCGCAGGGGAGAGGCGCGCCATGCTTCGACGCCCGACAAGCCTCGAGGAGGAGCGCGCCCATGGCCCGACGCGGGGTCGAAGCCGAACGCCGGGACGCTCTCGTCCTCGCCGCCATCGCCACCATCGAGGAGGCGGGCTCGCTCGAAGTGACCGTCGCGGCGATCGCGCGCCGCGCCAACGTGTCCTCCGCCCTCGCGCACCATTACTTCGGCGGCAAGGACGACCTGATGATCGCGGTGATGCGCCATCTGCTGGTCGTCCTGCGCGACGCGGTGCTGACGCGCCTGCGCGACGCGCAAGGGCCGACCGAGCGGCTGCGCGCGGTTCTGTCGGGCTGCCTCGACGCCGATCAGTTCAGCCGCGAGATCGTCTTCGCCTGGCTGTCCTTCTATCTCCATGCCCGCCGCTCGCCGGAAGCGTCGCGGCTGCTCTCGATCTATTTCCGCCGCCTCGATTCCAACCTCGTCGCGGCGCTGCGCCCGCTCTGCCGCGACGCCGATGCCGCCCGCACCCTGGCGCGCGGCATCGGCGCGGCGGTGGACGGCATCTGGCTGCGCCAGGCCCTGGCGAGCGACGGCGGGCCGAACGGCGCGGACGCGGTCGCCAGCATCATGCGCTTCGTGGACGGGGAGATCGGCCGATGAAGATCGTCGCGGAGGCCGACTACGTCCTGGTGGGCTCGGGCTCGGCCGGCTCGGCGCTGGCCTATCGCCTGTCGCAGGCGCCGGGCGGGCACGACGTGGCGGTGATCGAGGCGGGCGGCACCGACGTCGGCCCCTTCATCCAGATGCCGGGCGCCCTGTCCTTTCCGATGAACATGCCGCGCTACGACTGGGGCTACAAGGCCGAGCCCGAAGCGCGCTTGAGGGGGCGGGCGCTCGTCACCCCGCGCGGCAAGGTGATCGGCGGCTCCTCCTCGATCAACGGCATGGTCTACGTGCGCGGCCATGCCCGCGACTTCGACCATTGGGCCGAGAGCGGCGCCAGCGGCTGGGCCTTCCGCGACGTCCTTCCCTACTTCAAGCGCATGGAGGACATGGAGAACGGCGACCCCGACTGGCGCGGCACCGACGGTCCGCTCCACGTCCAGCAGGGGCGGATGGAGAACCCGCTCTACCGCGTCTTCATCGAGGCGGGCGCGGCGGCCGGCTATCCCGTCACCGCCGACTACAACGGCGCCGCGCAGGAGGGCTTCGGGCCGCTCCAGCAGACGATCCGCGGCGGCCGGCGCTGGTCGGCGGCGAACGCCTATCTGCGCCCCGCCCTCCAGCGCGGCAACGTCCGGCTCGTGTCAGCCCACGCGCTGCGGGTGCGGCTGGAGAACGGGCGCGCCGTCGGCGTCGAGATCGCGCGGGGGAGCCGGCGCACGGGCCTCGTGCGGGCCCGGCGCGAGGTGATCCTGTGCGCCGGCGCGATCAACTCGCCGCTCGTTCTCATGCATTCGGGCATCGGCGATCCCGAAACCCTGGCCGCCGCCGGCATCGAGGCGCTCGTGCCGCGCCGGGGCGTGGGCAAGAACCTCCAGGACCACCTGGAAGCCTATATCCAGCAGAGCTGCACGCAGCCGATCACCCTCAACGGCTATCTCAACCTGTTCTCCAAGGGCCGGGCCGGGCTCGAATGGATGATGCTCCACACCGGCCACGGCGCGACGAACCACTTCGAATCCGGCGGCTTCATCCGCTCGGGGGTGGGCGTCGACTATCCCGACATCCAGTTCCACTTCCTGCCGGGCGCCATCCGCTACGACGGGCGGGGCGCGGCGGAGGGCCACGGCTTCCAGGCCCATGTCGGCCCGATGCGCTCGAAGTCGCGGGGCGAGATCCGCTTGACGGGAAGCGACCCGATGGCCGCCCCCTCGATCCGGTTCAACTATATGAGCCATCCCGACGACTGGCGCGAGTTCCGCCAGGCGATCCGGCTGACGCGCGAGATCTTCGCCCAATCGCCCTTCGACGGCTATCGCGGCCCCGAGATCCAGCCGGGCGCCGCCCTGAAGAGCGACGAGGACCTCGACGGCTTCATCGCCGCCCATGCCGAGAGCGCCTACCACCCTTGCGGCACCGCGCGCATCGGCGCGGCGGACGATCCAGACGCCGTGGTCGATCCGGAGTGCCGCGTCATCGGCGTGGAGGCGCTCCGGGTCGCGGACTCCTCGATCTTCCCGCGCGTCACCAACGGCAATCTCAACGGCCCTTCCACCATGGTCGGCGAGAAGGCCGCCGATCACGTCCTGGGACGGGGCATGCTGACGCCGGAGGACCGCGCGCCGGTGATCGCGGAAGGGTGGCGGGAGCGCCAGCGCTGACGGGCGGGGAGACCCCCGCGCGATTTGACTTTCGACCCCCGGATGGCCCAAGTCGCGGGTCATCCAGACACCATCCGGGAGTTGTCCGTCCATGACCGCCTCCACGACCGACCGCACGGAAGTTCACGGCCTGAAGGTCGCGAGCGTGCTCAAGCGCTTCGTCGACGAGGAGGCGCTGCCGGGGACGGGGGTGGAGCCGGACGCCTTCTGGGCGGGGCTCGCGTCGATCTTTGCCGACCTCGCGCCCAAGAACCGCGCGCTCCTCGACACCCGCGAGCGCATCCAGGCGCAGATCGACGCCTGGCACCGCGAGCGCCGCGGCAAGCCGGTGGACGCGGCCGCCTACCAGGCGCTCCTGCGCGAGATCGGCTACCTCGTTCCCGAAGGCGGCGACTTCGCCATCGAGACGGCGAACGTCGATCCCGAGATCGCGACCGTTCCGGGGCCCCAGCTCGTCGTGCCCCTGATGAACGCGCGCTACACGCTGAACGCGGCCAACGCGCGCTGGGGCTCGCTCTACGACGCGCTCTACGGCACCGACGCGCTCGGCGACGCGCCAGACGGATCCGGCTACGACGCGGCGCGCGGCGCCCGGGTCGTCGCCTGGGCCAAGGAGTTCCTCGATCAGGTCGCGCCGCTCGCCGGCGGCTCGCATGCCGACGTCGAGGCCTATTCGGTCCGCGACGGCGCGCTGTTCGTTTCGACCGCCGGCGGCGAGACGGGCCTCGCCGACCCCCGCGCCTTCGCGGGCTTCCGCGGCGCCGCCGAGGCGCCCGAGGCGGTGCTGCTGCGCCACAACGGGCTTCACGTCGAGATCGCGATCGACGCCGGCCACCGGATCGGGGCGGGCGACAAGGCGCACGTCGCCGACGTCCTCCTCGAATCCGCCGTCACGGCGATCTGCGACTGCGAGGACTCGATCGCCGCGGTCGACGCGGAGGACAAGACGGCCGTCTACCGCAACTGGCTCGGCCTGATGAAGGGCGACCTTGCCGACACCTTCGAGAAGGGCGGCCGCAGCGTCACGCGGCGCCTGAACCCGGACCGGGACTACGCGGCCGCGGACGGATCGCGCCTGACGCTGCCCGGTCGCGCCCTCCTCCTCGTGCGCAACGTCGGCCACCTCATGACCAACCCGGCCGTGCTCCTCGCCGACGGGTCGGAGGCGCCGGAGGGCATCCTCGACGCCATGGTCACCTCGGCCATCGCGATCCACGACCTCCAGAAGACCGAGGGCTCGCGCAACTCGCGCACCGGCGCGGTCTACATCGTCAAGCCCAAGATGCACGGGCCCGAGGAGGTCGCCTTCACGGATGAGATCTTCGGCCGGGTCGAGGCGGCGCTGGGCCTCAAGGCCAACACGCTGAAGGTCGGCATCATGGACGAGGAGCGCCGCACCACGGTGAACCTCAAGGAGTGCATCCGCGCCGCCAAGGCGCGCGTCTTCTTCATCAACACCGGCTTCCTCGACCGCACCGGCGACGAGATCCACACCTCCATGGAAGCCGGCGCGATGGTGCGCAAGGCGGCCATGAAGGACAAGCCCTGGATCAAGGCCTACGAGGACCGCAACGTCGACATCGGCCTCGCCTGCGGCTTCCGCGGCGTCGCGCAGATCGGCAAGGGCATGTGGGCGATGCCGGCCAAGATGGCCGACATGCTGGCCCAGAAGATCGGCCACCCCAAGGCCGGCGCCAACTGCGCCTGGGTGCCGAGCCCCACCGCCGCGACGCTGCACGCCACGCACTACCACCGCGTCGACGTCCTCGCCCGCCAGGACGAGATCGAAGCGGGGGGGCCGCGGGGCAAGCTGGAGGACATCCTGACCATCCCGCTTGCCGAGGGGGTCAACTGGTCGCCGGACGAGATCCGCGCCGAGCTCGACAACAACGCGCAGGGCATCCTCGGCTACGTGGTGCGCTGGGTCGACCAGGGCGTCGGCTGCTCGACGGTGCCGGACATCCACGACGTCGGCCTGATGGAGGACCGCGCCACCTGCCGCATCTCCTCGCAGCACATGGCGAACTGGCTGCACCAGGGCGTCGTCACGCGCGAGGAGGCGATGGCCGCGATGCGGCGCATGGCCGAGAAGGTCGACGCGCAGAACGCCGGCGATCCCGCCTACGAGGCGATGGCCGGCCGCTTCGAGGAGTCCATCGCCTTCAAGGCGGCCTGCGACCTCGTCTTCGAGGGCCGCGAGCAGCCCTCCGGCTACACCGAGCCGGTTCTCCACCGCCGCCGCCTGGAGAAGAAGGCCGAGCAGCGCGCGCGCGGCTGAGCCGGGAGCCTGACGGGGAGGGGACCGGCATGGAAACGAGCCGGCGGCGCAGCGTCCTGTTCATGCCGGCCTCGAACCCGCGGGCGATCGAGAAGGCGCGAAGCCTTGCCTGCGACGGCGTCATCCTCGACCTCGAGGACGCCGTCGCCGAGGAGCGCAAGGCCGAAGCGCGGCAAGCCGCCGTCGCCGCGCTCTCGCAAGGCGGCTTCGGCGCGCGGGCGAGCGTCGTGCGGGTCAACGGGCCCGGCACGGCGCATTTCGGGGCCGACGCCGCGACGCTTGCGGACATCGGGCCGGACGTCGCCGTTCTCCTGCCCAAGGTGGAGGCGCCGGGCGACGTGGAGGCGGCGGCACGGCACCTGCCGAACCGGCCGCTCTGGGCGATGATCGAGACCTGCCGCGGCGTCCTTGGCGTCGGGGAGATCGCGCGCGCCGCCGAGCGCCTGCCGCTCGCCGCCCTCGTTCTCGGGCCGAACGATCTCGCCCGCGAGATGGGCTGCCGGCTGTCGCCCTCGCGCCGACCGATCTGGGGCGCGCTGACGCAGATCGTCCTCGCCGCGCGGGGCTACGGCCTTCTCGCGCTCGACGGCGTCTTCAACGACATCGAGGACGAGGCGGGCTTCGAGGCCGAAGCGCGCGAGGGCGCCGATTTCGGCTTCGACGGCAAGACGCTGATCCACCCCCGCCAGATCGAGCCCTGCCACCGCGCCTTCGCCCCGGACCCCGTCGAGGTCGCCTTCGCCCGCTGCGTGGTGGAGGCCTTCCATCGGCCCGAGAACGCCGCCCGCAACGCGCTGCGGGTCGAGGGCCGGATGGTGGAGCGCCTGCACCTCGCCGGCGCCGAGCGGATCCTCGCGCGCGCCGGCGAGGCCTGACCCCCGCGCCCGCGCGAAAAGCGGCGCCGCCGTCATAGTCATGGCGGGGATCGGGGCCTATGAGGACGGCGCTGCGCCGCACAAGAAGCGGTGGCGCCGCTTCGAGCCCCAGCGACCTCCCGGAATCCTTCCATGTCCCGAAACGGCGTCTTCCTGGCCTTTCTAGCCTATATCGCCTTTGCCATCAGCGACGCCTCGATCAAGCTCATCGGCGGGCGGATCGACACCTTCGAGATCGCCTTCCTCGGCGCGATCATGGGCTTCTCGGCGCTGCCCTTCATCCGCCGGCCGGACGAGCGCTACGGCGACGTCCTGCGCTCCACCGTCTGGCATCTCTGGGCCCTGCGGGCGGTGTCGACCGGCATCTCGGCGGCGTCGAGCGTCCTCGCCTTCACCCACCTGCCGATGCCCGAGGCCTTCTCGCTGATCTTCCTGATGCCGATGTTCGTCACGCTCCTGTCGATCGTCTTCCTGAAGGAGGAGGTCGGCGTCTGGCGCTGGTCGGCGATCGTCCTCGGCTTCGTCGGCGTCCTGATCGTGCTGCGGCCGGGCTTTCGCGAGCTGAACGTCGGCCATCTCGGCGCGCTCGTCGCCGGCCTGTCGGGCGCGGTGTCGGTCGTGTCGTTCCGCATGGCCGGGCCGCAGGAAAAGCGCATCTCGCTGTTCGGCGCGGGCCTCGTCGGCGCCCTCGTCCTCAACGGCGTCCTGATGCTGCCGAACTGGAGCGTGCCGGCAGGGGCCGACCTCGCCTTCCTTCTCGGCTACGGCCTCCTCTCGGTCGTGGGCCAGGTGCTGATCATGCTGGCGGTGCAGTACGCCCCCGCCAGCCACATCGCCATGCCGCAATACAGCCAGATGGCCTGGGCGCTCCTGTTCAGCTACCTCCTGTTCCACGAGCCGGTGGACGGCATCGCGCTGGTCGGCATCGCCGTCATCTGCGCGGCGGGGATGCTGACCTGGGCGCGCGAGCGGATCAAGCTGCCGCGCCTGCGCCGCTCCTCGGTCATCCGCCCCCGTTGATCGTGCCGGCGTTCTTCAGGAACTTCTCCCGCACGGCCTGAACGGCGCTCTTGTCGCCCTTCAGGTCCTCGCGGGCCTCGTCCTCCGGCCCGACGCGCCGGGGAGCGGACTTCGTCCCGTTTTCCGTCTCGTCGGGATAGTGCAGCCCGCCCGCCATGGTTTCGTCGACCTCGGTGACGTCGTCGGGGTCGGGCCGGGGATCGCCGCTTTTCGCGTCGCTCATGAAGCGTCTCCTGTCACAGTTCCAGGAGCGCGTAGGGGCGCCCCTCGGGTTTGGGGATGTGGCGCGCCACGTTGTAGACCGGCGCGCCGCCGGGGGTGCGCCCCTCGAAGGCGCCGCGATGGGCGTGGCCGTGGATCACGGCGCCGACGGGAAAGCGGTCGATCGTCTCGGCGAGCCGCGAGGAGCCGAGAAAGGGGAAAATCTCCGGCGGCTCGCCCATCACCGTCTCGGCGATCGGCGCGTAGTGGAGAAGCACGAGGGCGCGCCGCGTGCGAACGCTCCGCAGGCCGTTCTCCAGCTTCATCGCCTCGGCGACGCTTTCGGCCACCATGGCCTTGATCGCCGGCTCGCCGAAGGAGCCGAGCATCGCCCGGCCGAAGCCGCCGGCAAAGCCCTTCACGCCGACGAAGCTCAGGCCCTCGATCTCCACCGCCTGCCCGTCGAGGAGGTGAACGCCGGCCTGGCGCAGGATAATCGAGACCTCCTCGACCTGCCCGCTCTCGTAGTCGTGGTTGCCGAGGACCGCCACTACCGGCACCGAGCAGGAGCGCATGTCCTCGGCGAGGATCTCGGCCTCCCGCACCTTGCCGAGATCGGTGAGGTCGCCGACGATCGCCAGCGCCTGCGCGTTGCGGCCGACATCGGCGAAGAGGTCGCGCCAGGGATGGCGGTCGGTCTCCTTGACGTGGAGATCGCCGATCGCCGCGACCCTCAGGCGCCGCCGGTCGGGATCGCCGCCCTCCGTCCGCTCGTCAATCGTTGCGCCACTCGCCCTCGCCTCCGACATCGGCAAAACCCCATTCCTTGACGTCGATCTCGTAGTCGATGCGCGAGAACATGCGCCCGCGGCAGACCTTCATCTGCGGGGCGGGCAGCTCGCGCTGCCTGGCGAGGCGCTCCAGCAGCTCGTCGAGGAGCCAGGCGGGCACGTGCTCGCGCTCGGTCGGATAGATCCAGCGGAAGGTGAGGAGGTGGGTGAGCAGCACCTCCCAATGCAGCTCCATGTAGCCGAGGAGCCGCTCCCAATCGATCTGGTCGTGGGCCTTCAGGATGACGTGGGCGACGTCGTTGCCGTCGTAGCGGTGGCGCAGCTGGATGAAGCTCTTGGAGAAGACGAGCTCGGTCGGGCCGATGATGCGCACCGGCGTGCCGAAGAGGTCGATCCGGCGCGAATGCTCGAACCAGGCGTCGCCGACGGGCATGGTGCCGTTGGACGAGGCGAAGATGACGTCGAAGAAGTGCTTGCCCTTGAAGACCTTGCCGAGCCAGCGCTCGTCCTCGATCTCGACGGCGTGGCCCTTGGCCTGGAAATGGGCGAGGATGCGCGGGAAGTCGCCCGCCTTGCAGAAGATGTCGAGGTCCTTCGTTTCGCGCACGATGCCGGTATAGGCGCTGACGGCATAGGTGCCGGCGAGAAGGAAGGGCATGCCCGCCGCGTGCAGCTCCTCGAGCACCTCGACGTAGAAGCTTTCCGCCTCCGGGTCCTTGAGGATCGGCGAGGCCTTGGCGTCGAAGGCGGCCCCGCCCGCGGGGACGCCGGATGGCTGATGGTTCATGCGCGTCTGGCTCCGCGGCCGGCCTCGCGCCGCCCGTCGGGCTCAACGGGGCGCGGCGCGGTGGGTTCCGGCCGCCGCGCCGCGCGAGGGCATCAGCCGCTCATGCGCTCGAAGCCGGCATCGTCGTTGCCGCTGCCGCTGTCGAGGTCGAGCGCGACGCCGCGGGAGGACGCCGCCGGGCGGCGTGCCGGCTGGAAGCCGCTCGCCCGCGCCTGAAGCGCGCGAACGTCCTGGCGAGCCGGAGCGGCAGAGGAAGCCGGAGCCGGCGCCGCGGCACGCGGCGTCTGCGGCCGGGTCGCAACCGCGGCCGGCGTCTCCGTGTCGATCCGGAAGAAGCCGGCGCGCTCGTTGAGGGCCTCGGCCTCGGCCGACAGCTCGCCCGCCGTCGCGGTCATCTCGTTGGCGGCGCCCGCGTTGGCTTGCGTCACCTGGTCGAGCTGCTGGATGGCCTGGTTGATCTGCTCGATGCCGATCGACTGCTCGCGGCAGGCCGCCGAGATCTCGCCCACCAGCTCGGCCGTGCGGCGAATGTCCGGCACCAGCCGCTGCAGCATCTCGCCCGCTTCCTCCGAGACCTGCAGCGTCGACACCGACAGCTCGCCGATCTCGGCCGCCGCCTGTTGGCTGCGCTCGGCGAGCTTCCTCACTTCCGAAGCGACGACCGCGAAGCCCTTGCCGTGGCTGCCGGCGCGGGCGGCCTCGATGGCGGCGTTGAGCGCCAGGAGATCCGTCTGGCGGGCGATCTCCTGCACCACCGTGATCTTCTCGGCGATGGTGCGCATGGCCTCCACCGACTGGGCGACGGCAGTGCCTGTCTTCTCGGCGTTGACGTTCGCCTGGGCCGCGATCTTCTCGGTCTGGGCGGCGTTGTCGGCGTTCTGACGAACGTTGGCCGTCATCTCCTCGACCGCGGCCGAAGCCTGCTCGGAAGCCGCGGCCTGCTCGGTCGAGCCGGAGGAGAGCTGCTCGGCCGTCTGCGCCGACAAGGCCGAACCGGAGGCGACCTGGCCCGCGGAGCCCAGGACGCTGCCGATGATCCCGTTCAGCTTCAGCCGCATCTGGCAGATCGCCGTCAGGAGATCGCCGATCTCGTCGTTGTAGTTGTGGTTAATCCGCTCGGAGATGTCGCCGCGCCCGATCTTCTCGGCATGGTGCACAGCCAGCTTCAGGCCGCGGTTCAACGTCGAGCCGATCCACGCCGCCGCGCCGACCCCGGCCAGGAGCGCGGCCGCCAGGATGGCCACCATCCAGGCGCGGGCGGACTCGAAGGTCGCGGTCGATGCGGCGGCGTAGCTGTTGGCCTCGTTCAGGGTGGCGTCCGTCAAAGCGCCGAGACGGGTCGCGAGCTCCTCGGCGATAGGCGCCTGCCGCACCTCGATCAGCTCCTGGGCCGACTTCATCGCGGCCGCATCGCGGTCGGCCTCGCCGACGAGTTCGACGATCTCGTTAATCACCGACTTCATCTCGTCGATCGTCGGCTGGACGGGCGCGAAGGCCTGCCATTCCTCGGGCGTGGACGCCTGCCGAAGGCCGTCGATCTTCTGGTCGAGCAGACCCCAGTCCTTCGTCAGCTGCGCCTTGAGCCGGTCCAGCTCGGCCGCATCGGATGTGATCATCAGCCGCACGGTCGCACGGCGGGCGTCGGTGATCGCGAGCTGCACGCCCTGGATGTTCTCCATGCGGGCGAAGGGCCCTTTCACGAAACTCGTCATGGCCGCGCTGGTTTGCGACATGCCCGACAGGCCGACATAGCCGGCACCGGCGATCATGATCAGTACGGCACCGAACGACGCCGCTAGCTTCATCCGGATCGGTAATCGCATCCTCGTCCTCACTATTGCGAGCTGCCGCATCGTGTGACCGGCCATTGGGTGCGAAAGTAACGGCAATGTATGTTTCTTTAGTTTAAATAAACTAAGGTCTACTTCCCATCGTGTTTTCCCCGCGTTTATAGACCTTCCAGTTCTATAACATTCTGAGATTACATCATCTGCATCGTCTGGTTCCAGTATGTCATCCGCGGTAGCGCGACCCGTCGCCCTTACCCTGGAATCGTTCCAATCTATTGTTATTGTTTGCTTTTCCGGAATGGATTATGACGCCCGGCATCCGCGTCACCGCTCGTACGGTCGCCCATGCTCGTTCCATTCCTCATCATGCTCCGCGAGGGGCTCGAAGCGGCCCTGGTGGTCGGCATCGTCGCCGGCTATCTCGCCCGGACCGGCCGCGCCGCCTGGCTGCCGGCGGTCTGGACCGGGATCTTCCTGGCGCTCGCCCTGTCCTTGTTCGCCGGTGCCGGCCTCCAGCTCGCCAGCGCCGAGTTTCCGCAAGGGATCCAGGAACTGTTCGAGGCGCTCGTCGGCCTCGTCGCGGCGGGCATGCTGACGGCGATGGTCCTGTGGATGCGGCGGGCGGCGCGCTCGATGTCCAGCGATCTCCGGGCCTCGATCGACGCGGCGCTCGCGGGCGGCTCGGGGCGCGGCGTGGCGCTGATCGGCCTCGTCTTCTTCGCCGTCGCGCGCGAAGGTCTGGAATCCGTGTTCTTTCTCCTCGCCCTCTTCCAGCAGAGCCAGGGGGCGGCAGCCCCGCTCGGCGCGCTTCTCGGCATCGGCGTCTCGGCGGTTCTCGGCTACGGCATCTATGCCTGGGGCCTGCGCCTCGACCTCAAGCGCTTCTTCCGCTGGACCGGCGTCTTCATCCTCTTCGTCGCGGCCGGGCTCCTCGCCGGCTCGCTGCGCCACCTTCACGAGGCCGGCCTCTGGAACGGACTTCAGGCCGTGCCCTTCGACCTGTCCGGCTGGCTTCCGGCCGACGGCCCGGTCGGCGTGGTTCTCGCCGGGCTCCTCGGCTACGTGCCGGATCCGACGCTGGGCGAGCTGATCGTCTACGTCCTGTTCCTCGTCGCCTCGCTGACGCTGTTCCTGAAGCCCGCGGGCGGCGACACCGGCGCGCCCCGCCCGGCCGCGGCCGGCCTGTGACCGGAGGCTCGCCGTGACCGCTCCCGCGTCCCGTCCCTCTTCTCCGCCGAACGGATCCGGCGCGCCGAGCCCGCGCGCGCAGCGGATGATGCGCCTCTCGGCCGTCGGCGGGGCGGTCCTGATGCTGGCGGGCGGCTTCGCCTTCTACGCCGCCTCGCAGGTCGCGGCCTCGCGCGGCCCCGCCGACGCGGACGCCGTCACCGTGACGCTGCGGAACGGCGCCTGCGAGCCGATGGCGCTGGAGGTGCCCGCCGGGCGCTCCACCTTCCGAATCGTCAACGAGACCGACCGCGCGACGGAATGGGAGATCCTCGACGGCGTCATGGTGATGGAGGAGCGCGAGAACATCGCGCCCGGCATCACGCAGACGCTGTCCGTCCGCCTTTCTCCCGGCAGCTACGCCATCACCTGCGGCCTCCTGTCGAACCCGCGCGGAACCCTCACCGTCACCGCCGCCGCAGTGACGGCCGGCGCGCCGGCGACCCGGCCCGCCCTCACCGCCTTCATCGGCCCGCTCGCCGAATACCAGGTCTTCGTCGGCGCGGAAGCGAACCGCCTCGTCAAGGCGACGGCGGCCCTGGATGCGGCGGTGCGCTCGGGCGACCTCGACGCGGCGCGCACCGCCTATGCCGCGGCGCGCCTGCCCTTCATGCGCCTGCGGCCCGCCGCCGCGCGCCAGGGCGACCTCGACGCGGCGATGAACGCGCAGGCCGCCTATCTGGAAAAGCGCGAGGCCGACCCGGCCTTCACCGGCTTCCACCGCCTCGAATACGGTCTCTTCGCGCGCAACAGCCTCGACGGCCTCGCGCCCGTCTCGGCCAAGCTCGCGGCGGACGCGGCGACGCTGAAGGAGCGGCTGCGGGCCGACAGGCCGACGCCGCAGGGCATGGGCGAGAACGCCGAGCGCCGGCTCGCCGCGCTCGCCGACACGACCATCCCCGCCGGCGAGGACGCTTACGCCGCGAGCGACCTCGCCGACATCGAGGCGGAGCTGTTGGGCGTCGCCAAGATCGCCCGCCTCTTCGTGCCGATCGCCGAGGACGGCGCGCCGGCCGCCGCCGGCCAGGTGGAAGCGCGGCTGGCCGAGTTCGACGCCGCGCTCGCGGCCCTGCGGGGCGCGAACGGCTATCCGTCCTACGGCGCCGTCGACGCGCCCGCACGCGAGGCGCTTGCGGCACGAGCGCGGGCGCTGCGCGACAGCCTCTCGGCGATGAACGCCGCGCTCGGGCTCGGCGAAGGAGACCTCACGTGACCGCGCCGCGCTGCCCCGCCCACGGCCTCGTCACCGACCGGCGCCGGCTGCTTCTCGGGCTCGGCCTGGGAGCCGCGGCGGCGGCCGCCTGCCCGGCGGGCGCCGCGAGCCTTGCCGGCAACGAGGCGGCCGACGCGCCGGAAAGCGCCGACGCCAACGCTGCCGTTCCCTTCTACGGGCGCCGTCAGGCCGGCATCGTGACGCCCCGGCCGGCCGCCGGGATGATCGCGAGCTTCGACACGCTGGCCAGGACACCGGAGGAGGTCGAGCGCTTGTTCCGGCTCCTGACCGAGCGCTTCGCCTTTCTCGCCGTCGGCGGCCCGGTGCCCGAGCTCGACCCGAAGCTGCCGCCGCCCGACAGCGGCATCCTCGGTCCCGTGGTGCCGCCCGACCGCCTGACGATGACGCTCTCGCTCGGCGCCTCCTTCTTCGAGAACCGGCCCTGGGCCGCGCCGCTGAGGCCGGCGCGCCTCAGCCGCATGACGAAGTTCCCGAACGACGCGCTCGACGCCGACCTTTGCCACGGCGACCTCAGCGTCCAGATCTGCGCCAACACGCCCGACGCGACGATCCACGCGCTGCGCGACCTCATCAAGCAGGCGCCGGACCTCCTCCTGATCCGCTGGAAGCAGGAAGGAACCGTGCCGATCCTGGCGCCGCGCCCCGACGGGCGCACGGAAAGCGCGCGCAACTTCCTCGGCTTCCGCGACGGCTCGGCCAATCCGGACTCGCGCGACGAGCCCCTGATGGAGCGCGTCGTCTGGACGCGCGGCGGCGAGAACGGCGAACCGGCCTGGACGACGGGCGGCAGCTATCAGGCGGTGCGCATCATCCGCAACTTCGTCGAGCGCTGGGACCGCACCCCGCTCGGCGAGCAGGAGCGCATCATCGGCCGCCTGAAGGCCAGCGGCGCGCCGATGACCGGAACCGACGAGGCCGAGCTGCCCGACTACGCCGCCGATCCGGACGGTGCCCTGACGCCCTTCGACGCCCACATCCGCCTCGCCAATCCGAGGACGCCCGGCTCGGAGGCGAGCCTCATGCTGCGCCGGCCCTTCAACTATTCCAACGGCGTCACGAAGAACGGCCAGCTCGACCAGGGGCTCCTCTTCATCGCCTACCAGGCCGACCTCGAAGCCGCGTTCATCGCCGTCCAGAAGCGGCTCGATGGCGAGCCGCTGGAGGAATACGTCAAGCCCGTCGGCGGCGGCTACTTCTTCACCCTGCCGGGCGTCGAAGCGCCCGGCGACTATCTCGGCCGCCCGCTTCTCGAGGCGGCCTCCGCCTGAAGCGCTCCCGCACCCCTTCCTCGTTCACGGAGTCCGATCCCATGCCGAAGCTCACCCTCCGCGGCGCCGCGGCGCTCGCCTTCCTCGCCGCCGCGCCCGGCCTCGCCTCGGCCAACGTGTCGCCGCTCGACATCGTCCAGCCGGTCGCGGACTACAAGATCTACGTGTCCGAGAAGCTCGACCAGCTCGTCACCGACACCAAGGCCTTCACCGACGCGGTGAAGGTGGGCGACGTCGAGACGGCCAAGCACCTCTTCCCCTCGACGCGCATGAGCTACGAGGCGGTGGAGCCGATCGCCGAGCTCTTCAGCGACCTCGACGCCTCGATCGACTCGCGCGCCGACGATCACGAGAAGGCGGAAGAGGATCCCGGCTTCATCGGCTTCCACCGCATCGAGTACGGCCTGTTCTCGAAGAACTCGGCCGAGGGCCTCGGCCCCGTCGCCGACAAGCTGATGGCGGACGTGACCGACCTCCAGTCGCGTATCGAGAACCTCGTCCTGCCGCCTGAAAAGGTCGTCGGAGGCGCGGCGGCGCTGATGGAGGAGGTCGCGGCGACCAAGATCTCCGGCGAGGAGAACCGCTACAGCCGCACCGACCTTTGGGACTTCCAGGCGAACTTCGACGGCTCGCGCAAGATCTTCGACCTCGTCCGGCCGCTGATCCAGACCGACGACGCCGCCTTCGTCGCCAAGGTGGATGCGAGCTTCGACACGGTCGACGAGACCCTCGCCAAGTACCGCGAGGGCGACGGCTTCAAGCTCTACGAAGCCCTGACCGACGACGACCGCCGCGTGCTGGCCGCCAACGTGAACACGCTGGCCGAGGACCTCTCGACCCTGCGCGGCAAGCTCGGCCTGGACTGAGAGCTGCCGGGATCGATATCCTCATAAGATCGTTGAAAATAGCATTGAATGCCACTTCAGAGCGATCTAAGAGCACCTGAATCTATAAATAGCTGATATCGCGCGAAAGAACGCGAACCGCTTTCGGGCGGTTCGCGCTATCATCCGCCTCGCACCGGAAACGAGGGAGCGGGCGAGATGGAGCGGATCGGTCTGATCGGCGGGATGAGCTGGGAAAGCACCGCGGTCTATTACAGGCGCATCAACGAGATGGTGCGCGAGCGCCTCGGCGGCCTCCATTCGGCCGACATCGTCATGCGCTCGGTCGACTTCCACGACATCGTCGAGCTGCAGAAGGCGGGCAACTGGGCGGAGGCCGGGCGGCGCCTCGCCACGGCCGCGCGCGAGCTCGAAGCCGCCGGCGCGCGGATGATCGTGATCTGCACCAACACCATGCACCGCCTTGCCGACGAGGTCCGCGCCGCGGTGCGGGTGCCGCTCGTCCACATCTGCGACGTGACGGGCGAGGCGCTGGTCGCCGCCGGCCGGCGCCGCCCGCTGCTTCTGGCGACCCGCTACACGATGGAGGACGGCTTCTGGCGCGACCGGCTCGCGGCGCGCACCGGCATTCGCGCCGTCGTGCCGGAGGCCGAGGCCGACCGCGCCGCCGTCCACGACATCATCTTCGGCGAGCTGTGCCGCGGGATCGTCTGTCCGAAGTCGCGCGAGCGCTACCGGGCGATCGTCGCGCAGGCCGCCCGCGCGCAAGGCGCCGACAGCGTGATCCTCGGCTGCACCGAGATCGGCCTCCTCGTCGGTCCGGCGGATCTCTGCCTGCCGGTCTTCGACTCGACGCTCCTCCACGCCGACGCGGCGGTGGAGCTGTCGCTCGGCACCGAGGCTCTCGCCCTCGCGGGCTGAGGGCCGAGAGCCGGCGCCTTCAGTCCAGCCGGAAGCGCGACAGGCGCCGGCCGATCTCGGCCACCGCGGCGTCGCCGACATTGGCGAAGGCGACGCGCAGGAAGTCCTCGCCCGCCGGTCCGAAGAACGATCCGGGCAGGGCGACGATGCCCATCCGCTCAGCCAGCGCCTCCGCCACGATGCGCGAGGACACGCCGCGGAAGGGGTGGCGCAGATAGGCGAAGTAGGCGCCGATCTGGAGGAGATCCCAGCCCGGCACCGCCGCGATCGTGTCGCGAAAGAGCGCGGCGCGCGCGGCGATGGCGCGGGCCGTCTCGTCGCGGAACGGCGCGAGCGCCGCGATCATCCCGTCCGCCGCGAGCGCCGCCTGCGGCACGCGCGGGGCGCAGATCTGGACGCAGTCGATCACCTTGACCAGCTCCCCCACCATGCCCGTCCCGGCCACCACCGCCCCGAGCCGGTGGCCCGGGATCGCGTAGGCCTTGGAGAAGGAATAAAGGCTGAGGAGGTGGGTGTCCGCGCCCTCCATGCCGAAGAGGCGGTGCGGCGGCCCCGCTTCGGGATCGAGGAAGTCGCGATAGGTCTCGTCGAGGATCAGCGCGATGTTGCGCTCGCGGCAGATCGCGAAGAGCCGTTCGATCGCCGCCGGCGGATAGACCGCACCGGTCGGGTTGTTGGGCGACACGATCACCAGCGCCCGGACCCTGTCGTCGATCGCCGCCTCGACGGCTTCGGGGCTCGCCAGGAAGCCGTCCTCGGGGCGGGTCGGCAGGGGGCGCGCCTCGATGCCGAGCATGGCGAGCGTCATCTGGTGGTTGAAGTACCAGGGCGTCGGCAGGAGCACGGCCTCGCCGGCGCGGGCGAGCGCGACGATCGCGGCGACGAAGGCCTGGTTGCAGCCGGCGGTGACGACGACGCGCTCGGGCGCGATCTCCGTTCCGTAGCGGGCCGAGACGTGCGCGGCATAGGCGGCGCGGAAGGCGGGGTCGCCGGGGATCGGCCCGTAGCGCGCGACGGCCGGCGCCTCGGCCGCCCGGCCCAGCGCCTCGGCGAGGAGGGCGGGCGGCGGATGGCCGGGAACGGCCTGGCTGCAGTCGATCAGCGGCCCGGCGCGCCCGTCATAGGCGGCGCCCCAGGCCGCGCCGAGGGCGACCGGCGGGGCGCCGACACCCCGAACCAGCGGGTTGGCAAGGCTCATCGGATGCCCTCCTCTCGCATGCGCGACGCAGGCAACGCCGTCAGGCCGCCGCGGACCGCGCGTCGAGGACGCTAGAGATCAGCGCGGCGAGGCGCGGCACGCCCTCGTTCACGGCGCGCGCGTCGGCAAGGGTGAAGGACAGGCGCAGCGTGTTGCGGCCCGACCCGTCGGCGTGGAAGGCGGCGCCCGGCACGAAGGCGACGCGCGCCTCGCGCACGGAGCGGGCGAGGAGCTCGGCGGCGTCGATCCCCTCCGGCAGCGTGACCCAGGCGAACATGCCGCCTTCCGGGCGGTTCCAGGCGACCCCGGCCGGCATGGCGGCTTCCATCGCGCCGAGCAGCGCGTCGCGCCGGGCGCGATAGCTCTCGATCAGCATGGAGACCTGCGCGTCGTAGGCGCGCTCGGCGACGTGGGCGATGGCGATCTGGTTGATCGAGGGGCTGTGGAGGTCGGCCGCCTGCTTCATCAGGACGAGCTTGTCGACGACGACGCGCGGCGCGCAGATCCAGCCGACGCGAAGGCCGGGCGCGAGGATCTTGGAGAAGCTGCCGCAGTAGATCGTGCGGGCGTTCTCGATGCCGCCGGAACGCGCGCAGTCCAGCGCCAGGATCGGCGGCACGGACTCGCCCTCGTAGCGCAGCGCCCGGTAGGCCGCGTCCTCGATGACGACGGTGCCGAGCTCGGCCGAGAGGTCGAGCACCGCCTCGCGCTGTGCCTTGGAGAGCGTCGCGCCGCTGGGATTGGCGAAGTCCGGCACGAGATAGGACAGCTTGACGCGCCCGCCCGCCGCCGCGGCCGCGTCGGCGTAAGCCGCGGGCGTCGTGTTGCCGCCGTCGGGGTTCAGCCGGTCGTAGCGCGGCTCGTAGGCGTTGAAGGCCTGGAGCGCGCCGAGATAGGTCGGCCAGGTGACGAGCGCCGTGTCGCCCGGCGACAGGAACAGCTTGCCGAGATAGTCGAGGCCCTGCTGCGAGCCGGAGGTGATGAAGATGTTCCCCGCGTCGCAGGGCACGCCGAGCTTGCCCATCTCGCCCGCCAGCCAGCGTCGGAGCGGCAGGTAGCCCTCGCTCACCTGATACTGGAGCGCCGCGCCCGCGCCCGGCCCCTGAAGGATCTCGGCATATGCTTCGGCGAAAGCCGCCTTCGGAAAGAGGGCAGGGTCCGGGATGCCGCCGGCAAAGGAGATGATGTCGGGCTGGTCCAGGAGCTTCAGGAGCTCGCGGATCTCGGAGGCCCGCATCCGGCTGGAGCGGGTGGCGAACAGGTCGGTCGGGTTCATGGGGAGGCTCCTCCTCGCGATGGCCTCGCACGCGGCATCATATAAGTCAACAATGCTGACCTAATTTCGCGCCGCAGCACGCGAGGGCTCGCGCGATCCTGATCCGGCCGGCATGGCGGGCGGATGGAGGAGACCCTATGTCGTCGCCCGGGAGGTCCCAGACATCAAGACGGGACGAAACCGAATGGACGACATGAACACGCAGCTCCGGCCGACCGGAGCCGAACTCACCGACATCGACTGGAAGACGCTCGGCGCCCTCGCCGAGGACGGCCACGGGACGATCCCCGAGGGCGCCGACCTGGAGCGGCTCGACGAGCTGGGGCTCGTCACCCGGGTCGGCATCACCTGGGGGCTGACCGCGGCGGGCCGGGCTCGGCTGACTGCTGAAGCCTAAAACTCCCTCGCAACACGGCGGACACGGAGCCGAAACCCGGTTCCCGGTCCGCGACATGCGCCTGCAACGCGGCCGGACGATCCTCGCTCCTCCACCCACGGACCCGCTCGCGCGAGACGCGCCTGCGGGTCCTTTCCCGGGAGATCCCGCGATGATCCGCACCGCTCTTCGAGCCGCCGCCCGGCGCCGCCGGGCCCACGCCACCTTCCGCGCCCTCGACCAGCTCGATGCCGTTCTCCTCGACGACATCGGCCTGACGCGCCAGGACGTGGAGCAGCTGCGCCCGGCCCGCCTCGGCCGCGGCCTGTCCCGGTTTCGCTGATCGGCGGCCTCCGGCGCGCCGCACTGCAACAAGTCGCTAGGGCGCAAGGAACTTCTCGCCGCCTCGCGCGCTTTCCTCCGGTCCAATTCCTTCGGCACCTGGGGTAGGCCCGTGAAATTCGAGAACAACTTCAAAGCCGCCCGGATCACGGGTCGGCCCGCGCTCAAGCGCGCGCGCATCGAGAGCGGACGGCCCTTCCCGCGCGGCGCGACCTGGGACGGGCTCGGCGTCAACTTCGCCCTGTTCTCGTCGACGGCGACCAAGGTCGAGCTTTGCATCTTCGACAGCGAGGGCAAGACCGAGCTCGAGCGCATCGAGCTGCCGGAATACACCAACGAGATCTTCCACGGGTACCTGCCCGACGCCCGCCCGGGCCTCGTCTACGGCTACCGCGTCCACGGCCCCTACGAGCCCGATGCCGGCCATCGCTTCAACCCGAACAAGCTCCTGATCGACCCCTACGCCAAGCAACATGTCGGCGCGGTGCAGTGGGATCACGCGCTCTTCGGCTACACGATCGGCCACGCCGACAAGGACCTGTCCTTCGACGAGCGCGACAGTGCCGCCTTCGTGCCGAAGGCACGGGTCGTCGACCAGGCCTTCACCTGGGGCGACGAGCGGCGCCCGAAGGTGCCCTGGGAGCGCACGATCTTCTACGAAACCCACGTCAAGGGCTTCACCCAGCGCCATCCGACCGTGCCGAAGAGCGATCGCGGCACCTTCGCGGGCCTCATGCACCGCGACGTGGTCGACTACATCAAGAGCCTCGGCGTCACCTCCGTCGAGCTCCTGCCGATCCACTCCTTCGTGGACGACAGCTACCTCGTCGAGAAGGGCCTGCGGAACTACTGGGGCTACAACACGCTCGGCTTCTTCGCGCCCGATCCGCGCTACCTCGCCACGCCCTTCGTCAACGAGTTCAAGGAGCTCGTCGCGACCTTCCACCATGCCGGGCTCGAGGTCATCCTCGACGTCGTCTACAACCACACGGCGGAGGGCAACGAGCTCGGGCCGACGCTGTCCTTCAAGGGCATCGACAACAGCGCCTACTACCGCCTGCTGCCGGACCAGAAGCGCTACTACATCAACGACACGGGCACCGGAAACACCGTCAACACGTCGCATCCCCGCGTGATGCAGATGGTGACGGACTCGCTTCGCTACTGGGCCGGCGAGATGCGCGTCGACGGCTTCCGCTTCGACCTCGCCACCATTCTCGCCCGCGAGCCGACCGGCTTCTCGGAGGAGTCGAGCTTCCTCCATGCCTGCATGCAGGACCCGCTGCTGACCGAAGTGAAGATGGTCGCCGAACCCTGGGACTGCGGCCCCGGCGGCTACCAGGTCGGCCGCTTTCCGCCGGGCTGGGCCGAGTGGAACGACGGTTATCGCGACACGGTGCGCGCCTTCTGGAAGGGCGACGAGGGCAAGGTCCCGGCGGTCGCGGGCAAGATCTCGGCCTCGGCCGACCTCTTCGACAAGCGCGGCCGTCGCCCCTGGGCGAGCGTCAACTTCATCACCGCCCATGACGGTTTCACGCTGCACGACCTCGTCTGCTACAACGACAAGCACAACGAGGCCAACGGCGAGGACAACCGCGACGGCCACAGCCACAACCTGTCCTACAATTACGGCGTCGAAGGGCCGACGGAGGACGAGGGCATCACCGAGGTGCGCTTCCGTCAGCTGCGCAACTTCTTCTCGACGCTGCTCTTCTCGCGCGGCACGCCGATGATCCTGGCGGGCGACGAGTTCGCCCGCACGCAGAACGGCAACAACAACGCCTATGCGCAGGACAACGAGATCGGCTGGATCGACTGGAACGTCACGGAAGAAGGCCGCGGCCTCGCCGAGTTCGTCCAGAAGCTGATCATGCTGCGTCAGTCGCTGCCGATGCTCCGGCGCGGCCGCTTCCTGCACGGCACCTTCGACGAGGAGCTGGGCGTCAAGGACGTCGCCTGGATGTCGCCCTCGGGCGGCGAGATGGGCGATGCCGAGTGGACCGACACCGGCGCGCGCTGCTTCGGCGTCCTTCTCGACGGCCGCGCCCAGTCGGAAGGCGTCCGCCGCCCCGGCACGGACGCGACCATGCTCATCGTCATGAACGCCCACCACGACGTGGTGAACTTCAAGCTGCCGGACGTCGCGGGCGGCCTTCGCTGGCGCTGCATCGTCGACACCAACCTGCCGGACCGCGACGAACTCGTGCCCTTCGAGTTCAACACGGACTACATGGCGACCGGCCGCTCCTTCCTCGTCTTCCTCTTGGAGCCCGAGGAAGGCCATCCGACCTCGGAGGCCGCGAGCCGCGCCTTCGCCCACGTCGCGGAAGCCTTCGCGGAAGCCGCCATCGAGCGCGTGCGCTTCTCCGACGAGGTGGACGAGACGGAGACCGAGAGCGACGAGCCGGAGGAAGCCCCGCTCGCCTGAGGGCGGGCGACCGCTTCCCGTACCAGCACATTGTGGGGCGCGGCGCCGGATCGATCTCCGGCGCCGCGCCTTTTTCGTCAGAACCACGAGAACCCCAAGGGAGCCCATCCGGCATGAAGGCCATCCGCCTCGACAAGCCCGGCGGCCTCGACCGCCTCCGCCTCCACGACCTGCCCGATCCGGGCCGGCCCGGCCCCGGCCAGATCCGGGTGAGGATCAGCGCCAGCTCGCTGAACTATCACGACTATGGCGTCGCCTCCGGCCGCATGCCGACCGAGGACGGGCGCATCCCCATGTCGGACGGCGCCGGCACGGTGGAGGCCGTGGGGGAGGGCGTGGAGGACTTCGCGGCCGGCGACGCGGTCGTGTCCTGCTTCTTCCCGCTCTGGCAGGACGGCGAGGCGGCGGTCGCCGACTTCAAGACGACGCCCGGCGACGGGATCGACGGCTATGCGCGCGAAAGCGTCGTCGCGCCGGCCTCCTGGTTCACCCGCGCGCCGAAGGGGTGGAGCCACGCGGAAGCCGCGACGCTGACCACCGCCGGCCTCACCGCCTGGCGGGCGCTCGTCGTCGACGGGGGTCTGAAGGCCGGCAACGACGTCCTCGTCCTCGGGACCGGGGGCGTCTCGATCTTCGCGCTGCAGATGGCCAAGGCCATGGGCGCGCGGGTGGCGGCGACGTCGTCATCGGACGAGAAGCTGGAGCGGCTGCGCGCGATGGGCGCCGACTTCACCGTGAACTACAAGGCCGATCCCGAATGGGGCTCGGCCGTCATCGACTGGACGGGCGGGCGCGGCGTCGACCACGTGGTCGAGGTCGGCGGCCCCGCGACGCTGCCGCAATCGATCAAGGCGGCGCGCATCGGCGGTCACCTCGCGCTGATCGGCGTCCTCACCGGGCGCTCGGGCGAAATCCCGACCGCGCTCATGATGGCCCGCCAGCAGCGCCTGCAGGGTCTCATCGTCGGCAGCCGCCGGCACCAGGAGGACATGGTGCGCGGGCTCGAGGCGACGGGCATCCGGCCGGTGATCGACCGGAGCTTTCCGCTGGAGGGCATCGCCGACGCCTTCCGCCACGAGGAGTCCGGCCGGCACTTCGGCAAGATCTGCCTGGAGTTCTGACGAACCCCGGCGCCGTCCTACATGACGGCGCCGAGCTGCCAGGGCACGAACTCGTTGTCGCCGTAGTCGAAGCTCTCGCTGACGGTCTTGCGGCCCGAGGCGGTGTCGAGGATCAGCTGGAAGATGCGCCGGCCGTTCTCCTCGATCGTCTCGGTGCCGGAAACGATCGTGCCGCAGTCGATGTCCATGTCCTCGCGCATGCGCTCAAACATCGGCGTGTTGGTGGCGAGCTTCAGCGAGGGCGCGGGCTTGAAGCCCGAGACCGAGCCGCGGCCGGTGGTGAAGCAGATGAGGTTGCAGCCGCCCGCGACCTGGCCCGTCACCGCCACCGGATCGTATCCCGGCGTGTCCATGAAGACGAAGCCCTTCTCGTCGATCGCTTCCGCGTATTCGTAGACCGCCTGGAGGCGCGAGGCGCCGCCTTTCGCGACCGCCCCGAGCGACTTCTCGAGGATCGTCGTGAGACCGCCCTGCTTGTTGCCGTGGGAGGGGTTGTTGTTCAGCTCCGCGTCGCCGCGCGCGGCATAATCCCGCCACCACTCGATCCGGTCGAGGAGCTTCTGGGCGACCGCCGGGGTCGCCGCGCGGCGGGTCAGAAGATGCTCGGCGCCGTAGATCTCCGGCGTCTCGGCAAGGCAGGCCGTGCCGCCGTGGCGCACCAGGAGGTCCGCGGCGAAGCCGAGCGCGGGGTTCGCCGAGATGCCGGAATAACCGTCCGACCCGCCGCATTCGAGCGCCAGCGTGATGTGCTCGGCCGATTCCGGCGTGCGCCGGACGGCGTTCAGCGCCGGCAGCATCGCCTCGATCTCGGCGATCGCGGCGGCGATCGTCGCGCGGGTGCCGCCCGTGCCCTGGATCGTCATGGTGCGCAGCGCCTCGCCCTCGGTCAGGCCCTGGCGCTTGAGGAGGAGCGGGATCTGGTTGGTCTCGCAGCCGAGCCCGATCATCAGGACGGCGCCGACGTTCGGGTGCGTGGCGTAGCCCGCCAGCGTGCGGGCGAGGTAGCGATAGCCCTCGCTCTCCGTGTTCATCGCGCAGCCCATGCCGTGGGTGATCGCGATGACGCCGTCGACGTTGGGATAAGCATCGAGCCGCCCCGTCGCCGGCGCGAAATGCGCGGCGACGGCGCGCGAGACGGTCGCCGAGCAGTTCACCGAGGACACGATGGCGAGGTAGTTGCGCGTGCCGACCTTTCCGCTCGGGCGGCGATAGCCCATGAAGCGGGCGCGTTCCGCCTCCGGCACGTAGTCCGGCTCCTGCGCCCCCGCGCAGAACTCGTGGGTCAGGTCGACCTCGGCCATGGCGAGGTTGTGAGTGTGGACGTGGGAACCCGCCTCGATGTCGCGGCTGGCGAAGCCGATGGTCTGCCCGTACTTCGTGACCGGCGCGCCTTGCGGGATGGCGACGGTCGCCACCTTGTGGCCCTGGCCGATGCGGTCGCGCAAGGCGAGGCCGTCGACGGTCGGGGTTTTGGCGGGGTCGAGGGTCGCGCGCGCGATCAGGACGTTGTCGGCCGGATGCAGGCGGATCAGGGGCGAGGCGCGTTCGAGAACGTCGAGCATGTCAGGTGTCCTTGGGTGTCTCGGCCTCGACGCCGCCGGCATGCACCGCGCTCATCACGGCGAAGGAGCTGTCGAGGTGGATGGTCATGGCGAGCTCGGCCTGGTCGGGATTGCGCCGCTCCAGCGCCCGCACGATCGTCGCGTGCTGTTCGGTGGTCTCGGCCAAGTGGCCGGGCACGGGCGCCGAGAGGTGGCGCATGCGGTCGAGATGCGCCTTCATCAGGTGGACGAACTTCCACATGCGGGGAAAGCGGCTGATCGCCACGATGCTCGCGTGAAAGGCGTCGTCGACCTCGATGTAGTCCTTCAAGGCGCCGCGCCGCAGGATGTCGCGCATGTCGGCGATCAGCGCGTCGAGGCGGGCGATGTCGGCGGGCGTGACGAAGCCGGCGGCGCGGCGGATGCTTTCGACCTCCAGCGCGCGGCGGATCACGAAGCCCTCTTCCGCGACCTCGTAGGCGATCTTGGAGACGTAGGTGCCGGAATGGGGGAAGACGTCGACAAGGTCCTCCTCGGCCAGCCGCTTCAGCGCCTCGCGCACCGGCGTGCGCGACACGCCCCAGCGCAGGCACAGCTCTTTCTCCGAGATCGGCGCGCCCGGCGCCATGTCGAGGCGCACGATGGCATGGCGAAGCAGCTCATATATCTGCTCCGCCTTCTGGGCCGGCCGCTCGACCGTTTCCCGAGCCGCTGCGCCCGTCGACATCGCGAATTTTCCGTTGGTTGTCCGCCGGGGCGGATCGTGCCGCTCCCTCGGTCCTGTCCAACTCATATATCGGTTGACGCGGCGTCTGGCAAATGCGGATTGTCCGCCGCAGCGCGGTCGCTTCGCAGGCGGCGGGCGGAGACGGGAGAAGGTCATGGCGACGGGCATCGACGCGCACCAGCATTTCTGGCGGATCGCCCGCGGCGACTACGGCTGGATGAACGAGAGCGTGGCGCCGCTCCTGCGCGACTTCGGGCCGGACGACCTCGCCCCCCACCTCGCCCGCGCCGGCATTCACCGCACGATCCTCGTCCAGGCCGCGCCGACGGAGGCCGAGACGGCCTTCATGCTGGAGATCGCCGCGGCGAACGAGTTGGTCGCCGGCGTCGTCGGCTGGCTCGACATGGATTCCGATGCCTTTCCCGAGCGCCTGGATGCCGTCCGCCAGAATCCGCGCCTCGTCGGCATCCGGCCGATGCTGCAGGATCTCGACGACGACCGCTGGATCCTGCGCCCGCGCGTCCTCGCCAATCTCGAACGTCTGGCGACGAGCGGCCTCGCCTTCGACATCCTCTGCCTGCCGCGTCATCTGCCGCATGTCACAGAGGCGCTCGGCCGCGTGCCGTCGCTTTGCGCCGTCCTCGACCATATTGCCAAGCCCGAGATCGCGGCGGGCCGGCTCGATCCCTGGCGCGCCGATATCGCGGAGCTCGCGCGCCTGCCGAACGTGTCCTGCAAGGTCTCGGGCCTGGTGACGGAGGCCGCGCCCGACTGGCGGCTTGAGCACTTCCGCCCCTATGTCGACCACGTCACTGAGTGCTTCGGCGAGGACCGGCTGATCTTCGGCTCGGACTGGCCGGTCGCGACGCTCGCCGCGAGCTACGCCGAGGTCGCGAACCTCGCCCGCACGCTCCTGTCCGCCCGCTTCGGCCCCGAGGCTCTCGCCAAGATCTTCGGCGGCAACGCCGCGCGCTTCTACCGCCTCAGCGACATATAAGCCGGCTCATTCATTACCCCAGCAGCATGCGGACGTGGTCGTTGAGGAAGCGGCCGGCGGGGTCGAGCCGGCGGCGCAGCGCCCGGAAGTCGCCGGCGCGCGGGTAGAGGTGCGTGACGTCGTCGGTGTCGAGGAAGTGCAGCTTGCCCCAGTGCGGGCGGGAATCGTAGCGCCTGAGGATCGCGTCGACGTCGCGCAGGTAATCCCAGTAGTCGACGCCCGGCCCGCCGGAGACGGAGAGCGTGATCGAGTCCTGCCGATGGAAGGGGCTCATCCAGGCCTCGTCGCCGGCGGTGAAGCGGTACTCGATGGGGTAGATGCAGTTGGTGTGTTTGTTGAGCATCAACTCGCGCACCGCGCGGACCGCTTCCTTCCCGTGCTCGAGCGGCACGGCGTATTCCAGCTCGTGGAAGTTCGGCACGTATTCGATGGGGTAGACGTCGGAGGAATAGGCGATCTTCTCGAAGGGCGCCTCCATCGGCAGCCGGTCGGTGATGTCCATCACCTTCATCTCGCAGACGTCGGACGTCGCCTTGGTGGTGGAGAGCGGCGCGTCGGCCGTGTCGGCGAGGCAGTAGAGGTGGCGGCTTTCGGGGACGGGGCACCAGAAGAAGCCGAAGTGCCGGTGCTCGGCGGCGAGCTGGTCGTGCCGCTCCATGCACGTCTCGAAGTCGTCGCGCCAGAGATGTTCGTGAAGATTGTAAGCCGGCACGGTCTTCAGCGTGATCGCCGAGATGACGCCGAGGGTCCCGAGCGAGACGCGGGAGGCGAGGAGCATGTCGGGGTCCGAGCCGTCGACGGCCAAGACCTCGCCGTTCGGCTGAACGAGGCGGAGCCCCGCGATCTGCGAGGCGAGGCAGCCGAGCGTGATGCCGGTGCCGTGCGTGCCGGTGGTGAAGGCGCCGGCAATGGCCTGGCTGTCGATATCGCCCTGGTTGGCGAGCGACAGGCCGAGCGCCTTCAGCGCGCGGCCGACATCGCCGATGCACGTGCCGGCGGCCACCGTGACGTGCTCGCCCTCGACGGCGAGAACGCCCTTCATCTTCTCCAGCGAAAGCCGGAGGCCCGTGGTTCCGACCACCGGCGTGAAGGAATGGCCGGAGCCCGCGACGCGCACCGGCAGATCGGCGGCGTCCGCCTCCGCCACCATCTCGCAGAGCTGCGCCTCGCTTTCCGGCGAGGCCTTGTAGCGCGAGATGCAGGACTGGTTGCCGACCCAGTTGCGCCAAAGACCGCCCTTCTCGAATGCCATGGGAAAGCGTCCTTTCAGATCGCGGTGAAGGCGTTGTCGACGAAGAGGTGGGCGCCGTTGACGAAGCTCGCCTCGTCGCTGAGCAGGAACAGCGCGGCGCTCGCCACCTCTTCCGGCCGGCACATGCGCCCTTGGGCGGCCCGGATCGCGGCCTCCGAGGCGTCGACGCCGAAGCCCGAGAGGAGCTCGACCTCGCGATTGCCGTGGGCGGTGGCGATGAAGCCGGGGCAGACGGCGTTGCAGCGCACGTTGCGGTCGCGGAACTCGACGCCGATGGCCCGCGCGAACATGTGCACCGCCCCCTTCGTCGTGTCGTAGAGCACCTCGGCCGGGGTCGCGGCCACCGCCGAGATCGAGGAGGTGCACACGATCGAACCGCCGCCGGCCTCGATCATGCCCGGGAGGACGGCGCGCGTCATCAGGAACATGGAGCGCACGTTCACGTCCATGAGCCAGTCGTATTCCTCGTCGGTAGTCTCCAGGAACGGCTTCACGACGATCGATCCGGCATGGTTGAAGAGCGCGGTCGGGGGCCCGAAGGCGCTCGTCGCGGCAGCCACCGCCGCCTCCACCGCGTCGCGCTTCGACACGTCGGCCTCGGCGAAGATCGCCTCGCCCCCGCCCGCGCGGATCTCGGCGGCGAGCGCCTCGCCCTTGCTCACCTGCCGGTCGACGATCGCGACCCGCGCGCCCTCGCCGGCGAAGAGCCGCGCGGCGGCCGCCCCGCAGCCGTCCGCGCCGCCGGAGACGATCGTGCTGCGCCCGTCGAGGCGTCCTGGGCGTTCCACCATGTGAAGGCTCCTCCTGAATGAAAAGCGGCGGGAGCGTCTTCCGCGCCCCCGCCGGTCGAGCGGTCCGGCCGGCTTCAGCGCGTCTCGCCGACGGCCGTTTCCGCGGCGCGGATGGCGGCCTGGCGGCGGGCGATCTCGTCGCCGATCGGCGGGCCGGTGAAGCGGCGGCGCTCGAAGGCGAACCAGACGATGCCCGCGATCGCGAGGAAGCCGAGGGTGATGTAGAGGGCGTTGCCGTTGGGCGGCTGCACGCCGAGGACGAAGATCAGCGCCATGGCGAGGACCGAGAGGACGCCCGAGACCATGAAGGCGCCGCGGCCAATGTTCCACGGCCCCATCTTCGGCCACTTGGTGCCGCCGTAGGCGAGGAGCCCCGCGACGATCGGGATGGCGAAGGAGAAGAACAGGAAGATCACCGTGCAGGACACGACGATCGCGTAGGCCGAGGTTTCGCCGAAGCTGATCAGCGAGGTGCCCCAGACGAAGAGGACGGACAGGACCGCGCCCGTCCAGATCGCCGCGACGGGCGTGCGGAAGCGCGGGTTGACGCGGGCGAGCGCCTTGGAGGCCGGCAGGCCGCCGTCGCGCGAGAAGGCGAAGATCATGCGCGACACCGAGGTGACGGTCGCGAGGCCGCACAGGAACTGCGCCACGAAGATCGCGGCGAAGAGGATGGTGCGAAGCGTTCCGGGGACCTGCGTGTCCATCGCCCAGAAGAAGACGTTCCAGCCCTGCGCGGCGGCAGCATTCATGTCCGGGATCATCAGGACGAAGGAGCAGAGGACGACGTAGCCGGCGATGCTCGACCAGAGCACCGAGGAGACCATGCCCTGGGGCACGGACATCGCCGCGTCGCGGGTTTCTTCCGAGGTGTGCGCCGAGGCGTCGTAGCCGGTGATTGTGTAGATCGGAAGAAGCAGGCCGAGGAGGAAGGCCCAGCCCATCGACATGTCCGGCCAGACGTTGCCGCCCGCCGCGCCCGAATAGTTGTGGAAGGTGAAGAGGCGGGCCACGTCCCAGGAGGGCGCGAAGAGGAGGCAGGTCGCCGCCAGCGCCACGGAGGTGACGAGGATCAGGGAGCCCGAGAAGTCGGTGAGCTTGGCGGTGAGGCCGATGCCGACGTGGTTGATGATCGCCTGGAGCGCGGTGATGAGGGCCAGGAAGCCGATGCGCGTCCCGATCGTGTCCTCCATGCCGAGGGAAGGACCGAAGGCGCCGAAGAAGAAGTAGTAGGTGCCGACGTTGATCGCGCCGAGAACGGTGACGAGGCCGAGGAGGTTGAACCAGGCGGTCAGCCAGCCGATGAAGCGGTTCCCCAGGATCGAGCCCCAGTGATAAAGGCCGCCCGCCGTCGGATAGGCCGAGGCGATCTGCGCCATGGCGATGGCGAAGACGGCCGAGACGAGGCAGCCGAGCGGCCAGCCGATGCCGATCGCGGCGCCCCCGGCGCCCGAGGTCGCCTGGGCGAGCGAGTTGATGCCGCCCGACAGGATGCAGATGATCGAGAAGGAGATGGCGAAGTTGGAGAAGCGGCTCATCCGCCGCTCCAGCTCCTGGGCGTAGCCCATGGAGTGGAGCACCTGCATGTCGGCGTGCTTCTGGTCGTCGGTGTAGCCGGGCGGCGGCGCGCCGGCGGAGGAGGCGGGGGTCGTGGTCATCGGGCATCTCCGCGTGGGCTGAGAGGACGAGGCTCCGGCGGCTGAAGACGAAGGCGGGGAAACGAGGTCCGACGCGGGGTCCCGGCATGCCGTGTGCACAGACTGGAGGCAGGCTCAAGGAACTGGCAATGTCACCAAAGGGCTATTCGCCCCTGCCGCGGCGCTGCTAGGTTTCGCGCTTCGCGGCAGGCGGCGCACGCGACGGGGAGCCGGAGCATGGAGCGAAGGACGGAGCGGGACGGCGGCGCCGGCGATCGCGCCGGCTGGCAGAACGGCGTCGGCGCGATCATCGCCCATCTGGGCCGGCCCGAGCTGCCGGACATCCTCGACGCGGCGCTGCGGGGGCTCGCGTCCTTCGACCTCAGCGTGATCTTCGCCTATCCCGAGGGCGCGCGGCCGCTGCACCTTCACGACGGACTCGGGCTCCACCGTCCCGGCGCCGCGCTCGACGCCTATCTCGACGGCGCCTTTCTCCTCGATCCCTTCTACGTCGCCTGCGCGAAGCCCGTCGCGCCGGGTCTCTACCGGATGAGCGACCTCGCTCCCGACGCCTTCTTCGAGGGGCACTACGTCAACAACTGGGAGGTCCATCCCTGCATCTCGATGGAGTCGGGATCGCTCGCGGAAGAGATCGGCTACGTCGTGCCGCTGCCGGGCGGGCCGATGGCGGTCTACTCGCTGATGCGCAGCGCCGGCTCGGCGCCGTTCGACGCGGCGGAGTTCGAGCGCCTGGCGTCCGTCGAGCCGGTGGTGCGCGAGGCGATCCGGGCGCAGTGGCGCGATCTCGCGGTCCCCGCGATGCGCGTCGAGGCGGCGGGGGAGGCGGGGGAGGACGGCGCCGAACTCGTGCTCGACCGCGCCTTCGCGGGCTTCTGCCCGGGGCTCCTGTCGACGCGCGAGCGGGTGGTGACGCAGATGGTGCTGCGCGGCCACTCGACCCATTCCGTCGCCGCCCTCCTCGGCATCGCGGAAGGGACGGTCAAGAACCACCGCAAGAGCATCTACGCCAAGCTCGGCATCGCCAGCCAGCAGGAGCTGTTCAGCCTCTTCCTCGCCCACATCCTGGCGCGGCGGGATGGCCCGGACGCGGCGAGCCGGGCCGCCTGAAACGAGGAGCTTCGTCGCCCCCATGGTTGACGCGACCGCATCCCGGCCCGACATCAGGCCGCGCGCGACGCATCGGCGCGGCGACTGACAAAAGGCGGCCATGACCCAGACGGCTCCCCATCACCTGCCCGAGCCGGGCCGCAACTGCTTCCGCATCGAGACCGCCGAGCGCATGTCGGTGATCGTCGATGCGGACGCCTACTTCCGCGTCGCCCGCGCCGCCATGCTGAACGCCAAGAAGCGCATCACCCTCGTCGGCTGGGACTTCGACGCGCGCATCACGCTTGGCCATGACGGCGACGACGAGGGGCCGCGAAAGCTCGGTCCCTTCATCACCTGGCTGGTGGAGCGCAATCCGGACCTCGAGATCTTCCTCCTGCGCTGGGACGTCGGCGGGCTCAGCACGCTGTTTCGCGGCACCACGATCTTCACGCTGATGAAGTGGATGGCCCATCCGCGCATCCACACCAAGCTCGACCGCGTCCATCCCATCGCCTCCTCGCACCACCAGAAGATCGTGGTGATCGACGATTGCCTCGCCTTCTGCGGCGGCATCGACATGACCGCCGACCGCTGGGACACGCGCGAGCACGCGCCCAAGGACGAGCGGCGCCGGCGCCCGAGCGGGGCGCGCTACAAGCCCTGGCACGACGCGACGACGGCGATCAGCGGACCGATGACCAAGGCCATCGCCGAGATCTGCCGCGAGCGCTGGAAGACCGCGGGAGGCGCGCCGGAGCTGACGCCCGTCGAGGGCGTCTCGGCCTGCTGGCCGGAGGGGCTCGACGCCCATTTCCAGGCGCTGCCCGTCGCCGTGTCGCGCTCGGCGCCGGAGGTCGAGGGGCGCCCGCCCGTCCACGAGATCGAGGCGCTCTATCTCGACCAGATCGCGCGGGCCAAGCGCTTCATCTATGCCGAGAGCCAGTACTTCGCCTCGCGCCGCATCGCCGAGGCGATCGCGCGCCGCCTCGACGAGCCGGGCGGCCCGGAGGTGGTCGTGATCAACCCGGTGACGGCGCAGGGCTGGCTGGAGCCGATCGCGATGGACACGGCCCGCGCCCGCCTCGTCGAGGCGCTGCGCCGGCGCGACCGCGACGGGCGCTTCCGGATGTACCATCCCTTCAACGCGGGCGGCGAGGCGATCTACGTCCATGCCAAGGTGCTCGTCGTCGACGACCGCATCCTGCGCGTCGGCTCCTCCAACATGAACAACCGCTCGATGCGCCTCGACACGGAGTGCGACGTGACGGTGGACGCCGACCTCGGCGGCGGAACGGCGGTGTCGGACCGGATCGCGGCGATCCGCAACGACCTTCTCGCCGAGCATCTCGGCACCGATCCCGCGCGCGTCGCGGCCCTTCTCGATCAGACCGGATCGCTGGTCGCGACGATCGAGGCGCTGCGCGGCGAGGGGCGCACGCTGCGCCCCTACGAGGCGCCGGAGCTGACGGCGATCGAGGAATGGCTCGCCGACAACGAGGTGCTGGACCCGGAAGGGCCGGAGGAGATGTTCGAGCCGCTGTCGGGCCGCGGCCTGTTCCGCAACTGGCGCCGGCGGCGGCGGCATCGCCGGGCCTGACCCGCTTCTCTTAATCCGGCAGGCTTGCGGGTCGCGCGCCGCGCGGTTTGCGCTATGGAGGAGCGCGACGCGCCGGACGCGCGATCGCAACACTTGCAGGAGAAGCCCATGAGCGCCGATCGCGAGAGCGCGACCTTCGTTTTTCCGCCGCCGCCGGTCCCGGCGCTCGCCGTGTCGGGCACCGACGCGCTCTTCCCCGTCCACCGCATCTATTGCGTCGGGCGCAACTTCGCCGACCACGCGGTCGAGATGGGCCACGATCCCTCCCGCGAGGCGCCCTTCTTCTTCCAGAAGAACCCGGACGCGCTGCTGCCCTCGGGACAGGACTTTCCCTATCCCCCGGCATCGAGCGACGTGCACCACGAGATCGAGCTCGTCGTGGCGCTGTCGAGCGGCGGCACGGACATCCCGCTCGAGCGCGCGATGGCATGCGTCTTCGGCTACGCCGTCGGCCTCGACATGACGCGGCGCGACCTCCAGGGCGAGGCCAAGAAGGCGGGACGCCCGTGGGAAACGGGCAAGAGCTTCGAGGCGTCCGCGCCCTGCACGCCGATCGTGCCCGCCGCCTCCGTGCCCGAGACCGGCCGGGGCGCCATCTGGCTCAAGGTCAACGGCGAGACGCGCCAGGACGGCGATCTCGCGCAGATGATCTGGAAGGTGCCGGAGATGATCAGCTACCTCTCGGGCCTCTTCACCTTGCGAGCCGGCGACCTGATCTTCGCGGGAACGCCGGCGGGCGTTGGCGCGGTGAAGCGCGGCGACGAGCTTGTCGGCGGCGTCGAGGGCATCGGCGAGATCCGCACCCGGGTCGTTTGAACGGGAGGGCCCCAGTGCCCTTCGAGGCTCGACGTTGCCGGGTAGGGCGCGGCTCCGCGCCCTACCGCGAATAAGTGGCGCGGTGCGCGGGCCGTCGCGTCATGGCGCCTTCGAGAACGGGAAAATCAGCGCAACGAGAACGGGAAAATCAGCGCAAAAAGAAAGGGCTGCCACGGCCTGGAGGGGGATCTCACCGCGACAGCCCTTCTCTTCTCAAGCGATGCCGGTCCCAGAGGGGGATGGGGAACGGGGCACCGCGTACCGTTCGATCCGAAAGCGGGGGACGTGCTTGGACCGAAGGACGACGCTTAACGTCGCGTCGTTGATCAGAAGATGAGGCGGGGGAAGGGATAAATCAAGACGCGAATGCGCGACTGCACGTCACAAGGACGTGAGTCGTTCGAACATTGCGGTCACGTAACAAAGACACGAGCACCGCGCCGGATGCAAGCGGCCGGACGGTCCCGCTCACCGGTCGCGCCCTGAGTGTTGCGGCGACGCCACGCCGCCGCCGAGGCGCGGAGCCGTCATCCTCGCAGGCGCGAGGCATCGAGCGGCGGCGAGGGCTCTTCCACGGCTTGGCGCGAACCGCTATTCCGGGCCCATGAAACAGGGCGACCATCTCTTTCTCGTCGACGGCTCGGCCTACATCTTCCGGGCCTACCACGCGCTTCCCCCCCTCACCCGCAAGTCCGACGGACTGCCGGTCGGGGCGGTGTCGGGTTTCTGCAACATGCTGTGGAAGCTCGTGGAGGAATCGCGCGACACCTCCGTCGGCGTCGCGCCGACGCACTTCGCGGTGATCTTCGACCATTCCTCGACGACCTTCCGCAACGCGCTCTACGACGGCTACAAGGCGCACCGCCCGGCGCCGCCGGAGGATCTGCGCCCCCAGTTCGCGCTGATCCGCGACGCGGTGCGCGCCTTCGACCTGCCCTGCATCGAGAAGCAGGGCTTCGAGGCCGACGACCTCATCGCGACCTATGCCCGCCTCGCGGTGGAAGCGGGCGGCGACGTCACCATCGTGTCCTCCGACAAGGACCTGATGCAGCTCGTCGGGCCGAAGGTTACGCTCTACGACCAGATGAAGGACAAGCGCCTCGGCCCCGATGCCGTGTTCGAGAAGTTCGGCGTCTACCCCGAGAAGATGATCGACCTCCAGGCGCTCGTCGGCGACACCTCCGACAACGTCCCCGGCGTTCCCGGCATCGGCCCGAAGACGGCGGCGCAGCTCCTGGAGGAGTTCGGCACGCTCGAAGCGCTCCTGGAGCGCGCGGGCGAGATCAAGCAGCAGAAGCGGCGCGACAGCCTCGTGTCCTTCGCCGACCAGGCGCGGCTGTCGAAGCAGCTGGTGACGCTCGACGCCAACACGCCGCTCGACGTCGCGCTCGACGACCTCTTCATCCACGAGCCGGACGGGGAGAAGCTCGTCGCCTTCCTGAAGGCGATGGAGTTCACGACGCTGACGAAGCGCGTGGCGGCCAAGCTCGGCACGGACGTCGCCGAAGTCGGCACGGCCAAGCTGTCCGTCGACCGTCAGGCACGCGGACCCGACCTCGACCCGCAGGCGCCCGCGTCTCCGCCCGCACCGTCCGGCGACAGCGCTCTGCCCTTCACGCCGGAGGCGCTGGCCGCCGGTCGGCGCGAGGCGGCGGCTGCCGAGACGATCGACCGCTCGGCCTACGAGACGATCCGCGACGCCGCGACGCTGAAGCGCTGGATGGCGGAGGCCGTGGAGGCCGGCCTCATGGCCTTCGACACCGAGACCGCCTCGCTCTCGGCGATGAACGGCGCGCTCGTCGGCGTCTCCTTCGCGCTGGCGTCGGGCCGGGCCGCCTACGTGCCGCTCGGCCACGTCGCGCCGCCGGAAGCGGCCGACCTCCTCGCCGAGCCCGGCGCGGCCGAGAAGGCGGTCGGCGCGCAGATCCCGATGAACGAGGCCCTCGCCATCCTCAAATCCGTCCTCGAGGACCCCTCCGTCCTCAAGATCGCGCAGAACGCCAAGTACGACTACCTCGTGATGCTCCGCCAGGGGATCGCCGTCGCGCCGCTCGACGACACGATGCTGATCTCCTACGCCCTCGACGCCTCGTCCTCGCTCGAAGGGCACGGCATGGACGAACTCTCCGAGCGCTTCCTCGGCCACAAGCCGATCTCCTTCAAGGAGCTCTGCGGCTCGGGCAAATCCATGCGCTCCATCGCAACTGTCCCCATCGACAAGGTGACGGAATACGCCGCCGAGGACGCCGACGTGACGCTGCGGCTCTGGCGCGTCCTCAAGCCCCGCCTGCCCGCCGACGGCCTCGCCCACGTCTACGAGCGCCTGGAGCGCCCGCTGGTGCCGGTTCTCGCCCGCATGGAGGAGCGCGGCATCAAGGTTGACCGGCAGATCCTGTCGCGCCTGTCGGGCCGCTTCGCCCAGAAGCTCGGGGAGATCGAGGCGGACATCCAGGCCATCACCGGCGAGGGCTTCAATCCCGGCAGCCCCAAGCAGCTCGGCGACATGCTGTTCGGCAAGCTCGGCCTGCCCGGCGGCAAGAAGACCAAGACCGGGCAATGGTCGACCGACGTGAAGGTGCTGGAGGAACTGGCCGCGGACGGCCACGAGCTGCCGCGCCGCATCGTCGACTGGCGCCAGCTCACCAAGCTGAAGAACACCTATACCGACGCCCTCGTCACCCACATGGACGAGGCGGGGCGCATCCACACCTCCTTCTCCATGGCCTCGACGACGACGGGGCGCCTGTCCTCCACCGAGCCGAACCTCCAGAACATCCCCGTGAGGACGGAGGAAGGGCGCGCCATCCGCTCGGCCTTCATCGCGGACGAGGGGCGCGTGCTCCTCTCGGCCGACTACAGCCAGATCGAGCTGCGGCTGCTCGCCCACATGGCGAGGATCCCGCAGCTGGTGGAGGCCTTCCAGGCGGGCACCGACATCCACGCGATGACGGCCTCCGAGATGTTCGGCGTGCCCGTCCAGGGCATGCCGGCGGACGTGCGCCGGCGCGCCAAGGCCATCAACTTCGGCATCATCTACGGCATCTCGGCCTTCGGCCTCGCCGCCCAGCTCGCCATCCCGCGCGAAGAGGCCGGGCTCTACATCAAGCGCTACTTCGAGCGCTTCCCCGGCATCCGCGACTACATGGACGAGACCAAGGCCTTCGCGAAGGCCAACGGCTACGTCTCGACGCTGTTCGGGCGCCGGGCGCACTATCCCGACATCCGCCATTCCAACCCCCAGGTGCGCGCCTTCAACGAGCGCGCCGCGATCAACGCCCCGATCCAGGGCACCGCCGCCGACATCATCCGCCGTGCCATGATCCGCATGGAGCCCGCGCTCGCCAAGTCCAAGCTCTCGGCCCGCATGCTCCTCCAGGTCCACGACGAGCTGGTCTTCGAGGTCGAGGCGGACGAGGTGGATGAGACCAAGGCCCTCGTCGCCTCCGTCATGGAGGCGGCCGCCGGCCCAGACCTCGACCTCGCCGTGCCGCTGGTCGTCGAGGCAAAGGCCGCGGGGAACTGGGAAGAGGCGCATTGACGCGGAACCGCGTCCCCCTGCAACCACTTCGCCCACTCCGTGTTGCCTTGCCGCGCGACGGCTGATCGAAGAAGATCGCTCGCGCTGAACGGGTGGGAGAGGTGCGTCGCCTGCGCCTTTCAGCCGCAGGGCGGTGGCGCCTGTCGGCGCAATCCGATTAAGAGTGGCTGCGAAAGGTTGAAAGGAGACCGATGGATCTCGAGAACAACGGACCGTCGGAATCGCAGGCGGCCACCAGCCAGCTTGGTGGCACGATGCCGGAAGGCATCAGCGCCGCGGCCCTGGCCAAGGTG
The DNA here is from genome assembly GCF_009765365.1 of Antarcticirhabdus aurantiaca. Classification (GTDB taxonomy): domain Bacteria; phylum Pseudomonadota; class Alphaproteobacteria; order Rhizobiales; family Rhizobiaceae; genus Antarcticirhabdus; species Antarcticirhabdus aurantiaca. The sequence continues at coordinate 257,401 of NZ_VTOM01000002.1, read as the reverse complement.
CCTCTTGCCCTTGTCCTGACCAACCCGCATATCGAAGACAATCCGATCGTCTACGTCAACGAAGCGTTCGGCCGGATTACCGGCTACGCGCCGGCCGCCGCGATCGGGCGCAACTGCCGCTTCCTCCAGGGTCCCGAGACGGATCCCGGCGCGCCGCGCCGCATCCGCGAGGCGCTCGAGACCCAGCGCGACATCTCTCTCGACATCGTCAACTACCGGGCGGACGGAACGAAGTTCCTCAACCGCCTGATGATCACTCCGCTCTACGACGGCGAGAACAAGCTGCAATGCTTCCTCGGCGTGCAGCGCGACATGGGCGAAGGCCCTCTCGACGCCCTGACCGCCCGCGACGGCGGACCCGGCTCGATCTCGATCGACACCCTGCTCGGCGAGATCCAGCATCGGGTGAAGAACCACCTCGCCATGATCATCGGCATGATCCGCATGCAGGCGCGGATGAAGACGAGCGAGGAAAGCTTCCACGCCCTCGCCCGCCGCATCGAGAGCCTGCAGCTCCTCTACCAGGAGATGACGGAAGCGGGCGTCGCCAGCACGCGCTCGCGCAACGTGCCGCTCGGCGCCTATGTCAGCCGCATCGCCGCCACCATCGGCCATCTCGACGGGCGCCGCTCGGTGCGCATCAACGTCGACTGCGACGCGGTGGACGTGAACGTCGACCGCGCCGCGCGCATCGGCCTCCTGTTCTCGGAGCTTCTCACCAACGCGCTCAAGCACGCCTTCGAAGGGCGCCACGAGGGCCTCGTCGAGGCCCGGCTGAAGATGCTGTCCTCCGGCGTCATCCGCCTCACCGTCACTGACGACGGCGTGGGTCTGAAGCCCGGCGTCGAGTGGCCCTATTCCGCCGGCGCCGCCGATCCGGAGCCGATCGACGCCGACACCGTGCGCGAGATCGAGAACCAGGCCCGGAGCGACGAGGCCGAGGGCACGCAGGCCCACGCCAACGTCGCGCGCCAGATGGCGGACGCCATCACCCGGGGGAGCCAGGGCCAGCTTCACCTGCGCCGTCCCGGCCAGCCGGCCGATCCGACGCCCAACGCCCTGACCGCGCCGGCCTCGGCCGAGCCGCGCTCGGAAACCAGCGGCGGAAAGGGCCTGGGCGGGCGGATCGTCGTGTCTCTGGTGCGGGGCCTGGGGGCCCGGCTCGACGTCAATTCCGACACGATCGGCACGACGGTCACCGTCGACATTCCGCGCGAAGGGGAGGCCGGCGAATGACGGGGGCCGCATCCGACCGTCTCATCGTCGCGCTCGACCTGTCCTCGCGGGCGGAAGCGGAAGCCGTCGTCACCGAGCTCGGCGATGCCGTGTCCTGGTACAAGATCGGCTATCAGCTGGGCTTTGCCGGCGGCCTGCCGCTGGTGTCCGAGCTGTCGCGCATGGGCAAGAAGGTCTTCCTGGACCTCAAGCTCCTCGATATCGCCAACACGGTGGAGAAGGGCGTCGAGAGCATCGTGTCTCTGGGCGCGGCGATGACCACGGTTCACGCCTATCCCCAGACCATGCGCGCCGCGGCCAAGGCTGCGGCCGGGACGGATCTCGTGGTTCTCGGCGTCACGGTGCTGACCTCGTTCGACGCGGCGGACGTGCGCGAGGCGGGCTACGCCGCCGCGCCGGCCGACCTCGTCCTCCAGCGCGCGCGCCAGGCCGCGGAAGCCGGCATCGGCGGCGTCGTGTCCTCGGCCGAGGAGGCCGAGAGCGTGCGCGCCGTGCTGCCGGCCGGCATGGCGCTCGTCACCCCCGGCATCCGCCCCGCCGGCACGCAGGCCGGCGACCAGAAGCGCGTGATGACGCCGGCGGACGCGCTGCGCGCCGGGGCGACCCACCTCGTCGTCGGACGGCCGATCGTCGCCGCCCCCGACCGTCGCGCCGCAGCCGGCGCCATCCTCGCCGAGATCGCGCCCCTAGCCTGACCGGGCGACCGGCCGGGCCGCCTCAAACGAGCCAGAGCCCTTCCGTGAAGGCGGGGGCGAGGTGGGACACGTTCTCCGGGCTTTCGGAGAAGCCGATCAAAACGTCCGAGCGGGTCGCCGCGCCCGAGGCGAGGAGGCCCGTCCAATAGTCGAGCCCGGCCTGCTCGCCGGGTCGATCCAGGACGTTCTGGTAGAGCGCGTTGACGAAGGCGGCGTTGGCGAGATCGGCGCCGAAGTTCGTCTTGAACTCGGGCGAGTTGAGGAAGCCGCCGGCGATGTCCTTCAGGCTCGCGCCGCGGTCCACCATCGCCACCCAGTAGCGCAGGCCCGCCGCGTCCGGCACCCGGTCGAGCGCCGCCTCGTACATCCGGTAGACCGCACCCGCCGTTTCGCCCGCGGCGACGTCGATGGCGACCGTCTGGTCGCGGAACTGCAGGCGCTCGACACCGGTCAGGTTCAGGCTGCCCGCCGTGCCCGTCACCGTCCAGGCCGTGCCGGCCTGGGCGATGCGGACGTCGGCGCGCGCGACGTCGAGCGTGACCACGTCGAGCCCGCGCCCGCCCTCGATCCGGTCGCGCCCGGCGGTGAAGGCGTAGAGGTCGTTGCCCGCGCCGAGGTCGACGTAGTCGTTTCCGCCGCCGTCGTAGATCCGGTCCGCCGTGCCCGTCAGGTACATGACGTCGTCCTTGTAGAGGAGCGAGCCCGCCGAAACCGGCACGTCGACCTCCAGCGCCGTCGCGACCTTGATGTAGCTGTGGTCGAACACTTCGATGCTGTTGATCGAGCGCAGACCGTCCTTGTCCATGGTGAAGCGCAGGTCGATCAGGAAGTTCTCGCCGCCGGAATGCACGGTGATCTGCTCGTAATAGCCGGGCTTGGCGCCGACCGGCAGCGAGGCGCGTTCGGTAAAGAAGGTCGGGCTGAAGCCCGGGCTCAGCCGCGACAGGTGCTCGACGAGGCCGCGGCCGTAATCGGTGAAGGTGACGATCATCGGACAAGCCTCCGGGACGGGAATGCGGCGGACGATTGTCCAGCGGGGCGCCGAAGTAAACCGGTCACCGTTTGTTAACGTAAACCCCGGCGCTCGCGCACCTGTCCGAGCCGCGCGCGGAGCATAGGTTACCCCCGTCGAAGCATGGCGAAGGGGGGCGAGATGCCGAAGGCTTACTGGATCGCGCGGGTCGATGTGCACGACCCGGAGGGCTACAAGGGCTACGTCGAGACGGCCGCGCCCGCCTTCCGCGAACACGGGGCGCGCTTCCTGGCGCGCGGCGGCGCGACGCACCGCCTGGAGGGCGAGATGCGCGCGCGCAACGTCGTGATCGAGTTCGACTCCATGGAGCAGGCGCGCGCCTGCTACGAGAGCGAGCAGTACCAGAAGGCCAAGGCCATCCGCGAGCGCTACGCCACGGCCGAGATGATGCTCGTCGAGGGCGTCGAGTAGGCGCCGGTGGCCGACGAGCCCGGCCGCCGCGCCTTCAAGGGCCTCGCACCGAAGGGCTATCGCATCCGGGTGATGGAGCCGGGCGAGGCGCCCGAGCTCCTGGCGATCGAGCGGGCCGCGACCGCGCTTCTGGTCGCGGCGGGGCGCGAGGAACTGGCAGGCGAGCCACCGCCGCCGCTCGGCGCCTTCGTGGAGCGCATCCTGGCGCACGACGTCTTCGTCGCCGAGAACAAGGCGAGCGGGACGCCCGCGGGCTTCGCGCTCGGGCGCGACCTCGGCGAGCTCTACTGGCTGGCCGAACTCTCCGTTGATCCCGCGCATGGGCGGCGGGGCCTCGGCACGGCGCTTCTCGCCGCCGTTCGCGCCCGGGCCGAGTGGTTCTTCCACCGCGCCCTCGGCCTGTCCACCTATGCCGAGGTGCCCTTCAACGCGCCCTTCTACGAGGCCCGCGGCTTCGTGAGGGTTTTGCGCAAGGATCTTCCGCCATTCTTGCTCGAACGCCTTCTTTCGGAAACGCCCGCGGGAGCCTTGCCCGAGGACCGGACCGTCATGGTGCGGTGGCTGTGACGGAACGTCATGAACAGCCGTGAATTGTGCAATGCAGCAAAGACTGCTAGACCAACCCGAGGGAACGAAGGCCGGAGGCGATGTTGTACCAGTTCTATGAGTGGAACCATGCCGCGCTCGCTCCATTGCGCGCGATCGCGGACGCGACCCGGCTCTTCTACCAGAACCCGCTCAATCCCTTGTCGCGCACCGAAGCTGGGCGCGCCGTGGCAGCCATGGCGGAGCTCTTCGAGCGCACGACCCGCGTCTACGGCAAGCCGGAATTCGGCCTTCACGAAACGGTGGTCGGCGGCCTGCGCGTTCCCGTCCAGGACAAGGCGGTCTGGGAGAAGCCCTTCTGCCGGCTCCTGCACTTCGAGCGTGCGCTTCCCGAAGGTCACAAGAAGGACCCGCGCTTCCTCGTCGTCGCGCCGATGTCGGGCCACTACGCCACGCTCCTGCGCGGCACGGTGGAAGCGCTGCTGCCCTATGCCGAGGTCTACATCACCGACTGGACCGACGCGCGCATGGTGCCGCTCGCCCAAGGGCGCTTCGACCTCGACGACTACGTCGACTACGTCATCGAGATGCTGCACGTCCTCGGTCCCGACACGCACGTGATCGGCGTCTGTCAGCCGGCCGTGCCGGTGCTGATGGCGGCCGGCGTCATGGCCATGGACGAGGACTCCGCCGCGCCCGCCACCATGACGCTGATGGGCGGCCCGATCGACACGCGCTCCAACCCGACCGCGGTGAACCAGCTCGCCAAGGAAAAGGGCATCGACTGGTTCCGCGAGAACGTCATCATGCCGGTGCCCTTCCCGCATCCGGGCTTCATGCGCCGCGTTTATCCCGGCTTCCTGCAGCTGTCGGGCTTCATGTCGATGAACCTCGACCGGCACCTCATCGCCCACAAGGACTTCTTCTGGCACCTCGTGAAGGACGACGGGGACTCGGCCGAGAAGCACCGCTCCTTCTACGACGAGTACAACGCCGTCATGGACATGACGGCCGAGTTCTACCTCCAGACGGTGGAGGAGGTGTTCATCAAGCACTCGCTGCCGAAGGGCACCATCACCCATCGCGGCCGGCGCATCGACCTCACCGCGATCCGGACCACCGCGCTCCTCACCATCGAGGGCGAGAACGACGATATTTCCGGCGTCGGCCAGACCGAGGCGGCGCAGGACCTGTGCACGAGCATCCCGGCCGCCAACCGCGTCCACTACGTCCAGCCCAAGGTCGGCCATTACGGCGTGTTCAACGGCTCGCGCTACCGCGCGGAGATCGCGCCGCGCATCCTCGACTTCGCGCTCACTCACGGCACCACCCACAGCGGCGCCGCGCAGCCGCGGCCGCTGGCCTCCGCTTCGGCCCCGATCCGCGAGGGCGCGGTGAAGGAGCGCAAGGCCAAGGCCGCGGCGCTGCGCCGGGGCGGAGCGGGCGAACTCGGTCTGGGCGAGCCGGCCGCCGCCTCCGTGCAAGCGCCGGCGACCGTCGACGTGGCGGAAGCCGCCCTGCCGGTCGAGCCCTTCGCCTCGCCGCGAGGCTCCGACGGCGCGACCGACGCGGCCCGGCCGGCATCCGGCGACAGCGCGCCGCCCGCGTCGACAGACGCTGCCGTCGAAGCCCCGATCCGGGCCGAGGCGGACGCCGAAGCGACCCCGGTCGCGGATGAGAAGGCCGCCTTCGAGCAGCCGGTGGCGCCCGAGGGGGCCGACGAGCCCGCGGCGGTGACGGAGGCTCCGGCCGACGAGGCCGCGGCGTCCGAGGCTGCGGCCGAGGTCGAGCCGGCACCCGTGCTCCTCGACGCCGCGCCGCAGGCGCCGGTTCTGCCCGAAATCGAGACGCTCGAAGCCAGCGCTTCCGCGATCGCCGAGACCGCCGCCCTGCGCGACGAGGCCCCGGCCGCGCAGGTCGAGCTGCCCGCGATCCAGGCCGCCAAGAACCGCGCCCCGAAGATCGAAGCCGCTTCTCCCAAGCCGAACCGCCGCCGTCCCTCGTTCCGCAAGCGCTGACGCGCCGAGGTCGAGGCCACACGATACGACGGGCGACGGGTTCGCTCTCACGAGGCCCGTGCTCCGTTCGATCGGTGTGCGGGCCTTCCGGTGTTAGGCGGCCGTTGATCAAGACGAGCCAGCGCGGGCGGGCCGCGGGCGCGGAACGCGAAAGCCGGTCGGGGATTTGCCGAGCGGGGAGGCGGCCCGCGCGTCGCGCTCCTCGCCGCCGCTTCCGTTCCCGTCGTCCTTCCGCGAGACCCGATTGCCTTCAGCCCCGCTTTCGCCCCGCCGCGTCAAACTCCTCACCTACAACGTCCGCCGGTGCCTGGGCACGGACGGGACCTTGTCGCCGGCCCGGATCGCGGCGGTGATCGCGCAGACCGGCGCCGAGATCATCGCGTTGCAGGAACTCGACGTCGGGCGGCCGCGATCGGGGGGCGTCGACCAAGCCGAGGCCATCGCCGCCGAGCTCGGCATGCGCGTCCACTTCAACGCGGCGCTGACGGTTCTCGAGGAGCGCTACGGCGACGCGCTCCTGACGCCTCTGCCCTCGCGCCTCGTCAAGGCCGGCCCGCTGCCGGGCCTCGCGGCCAAGCCGCACCTGGAGCCGCGCGGCGCGCTCTGGGCGGCGGTGGATCTCGGCGAGGCAAGCGAGCTGCAGGTGATCGTCACCCATCTCGGGCTGCGCTCGGCGGAGCGGCAGGCGCAGGCCGCGGCCCTTCTCGGCCCCGACTGGCTCGGCCATCCCGACTGCCGCGACCCGGCCGTGCTCCTCGGCGACTTCAACGCCGTGCCGGGCGGGCAGACCTTCCGGCGCTTGGCCGGCGCGCTCGCCGACTTGCGGCGCGCGCCGGGGATTGCGAGCTCGCCGGCGACCTTTCCGAGCCGCTTCCCGTTGCTGCGCCTCGATCACGTCTTCGCGCGCGGTCCTGTCCGGCCGCTCTCACTCGCCGCCGTGCGCACGCCGCTCGCCCGGATCGCCTCCGATCACCTGCCGCTCCTCGTCGAGGTCGAGGTGGACCGGGCGGTTGCGCGCGTGGCGCACCCTGCCGCGGCGTGACGGGCATGGCCGAGGCGGCTTCCGACGCGCGGCTCGAAAAGCCGGCCGGGCGACCCCATCCGCCCCGATGGCTCGGCCCCCTTGTCGCCGTCGCCGTGCTGACGCTCGCCGCCGCCCTTCTTTTGCGCACCCTCGGCAACTACAGCGCGGCCCGGCTCGCCGCCTCGATCGAGGCGGCTTCGCTGGCGCGCCTTGGCGCCGCCGCGTTGTTCGCGGCGCTGAGCTATCTCTGTCTCGGCCTCTTCGACTGGCTGGCGCTGCGCTATGCCGGGCGGCCGCAACCCTGGCGGCGGGCGGCGCTCGCCTCCTTCTGCGCCCTGTCGATCGGCCACAATCTCGGCTTCGCGGCGCTGTCGAGCGGCGCCGTGCGCTACCGCTTCTATTCGCGCTTCGGTCTGTCGGCCGGCGAAGTGGCGCGGGTGATCGTGTTCTGCGGAGCAACCGTCGGGCTCGGCCTTCTCGGCCTCGCCGCCCTCGTGTTTCTCGGCCGCCCCGGCCTCGTCTCCAGCCTCACGGGCCTGCCCGAGCCGGCGGTCCTGGGGCTGGGAGCGGGCTGCGCGGCGCTCGTCTGCGCCTATCTCGCGCTCGCCGCCCTGGCGCGGCGGCCGCTGCGGCTGCGGGCCTGGTCGCTGCGCATGCCGGGCTTCCGGCTCGCGCTCGCCCAGCTCTCAGTCGGAACACTCAACTTCGCCCTCGTCGCCGCCTGCCTCCATCAGGCGCTGAGCGCCGTCGCGACCGTCTCCTATCCGCAGGCAACCGCGGCCTATCTCCTGGCCAATGCCGGCATTCTCGTCAGCCACGTGCCCGGCGGCATCGGCGTCCTGGAGGCGGTGGTGACCTTTCTCCTGCCGAACGCCGACATCATCGCCGGGCTTCTCCTGTTCCGCCTCGTCTACTACCTCGTGCCGCTGGCGCTCGGCGGCGCCACCTTCGCGCTGACAGAGATCCTGGCGCGCCGCGCGCGCCGTCTCAGCGCTTCCGCCGGACCAGCCGGCGCAGCCCGCCGGCGAGCCTGAAGGGCCGCTTGGGATCGAGAAGCGAGGAGCCGGGCACCCGGTGGGTCGGGCCGGGACCGCTGCCGACCGCGTAGGGCTTGAGGCCCCGGGCGCCGGTATTGAGGGCATCGATGGCCGCGACGGTCGAGCCCATCTCCGCCACCGTCCGCTTCACCAGCATCGGATCGACGCCGAGATGCTCGGCGAGGAGCCGCTCGCGCAAGGCGCCGATCGCCCGCGCCGTCGCTTCCGTGCCCGCCTCGACGGCGAGGTCGCACTCCGTGTCGAGGCCCATGGAGCGGTTGTTGAGGTTGGAGGATCCGATCCGCAGGAGCCGGTCGTCGGCGATCAGGAGCTTGGCGTGAAGGAACACCTCGCAGTCGCTCTCCGCCGGCCCCGGCACCACCGGCTGGAAGACGCGCAGGCGATCGAAGCGGTCGGCGCGCTTCAGCCGGCGGATCAGCCGGTCGCGATTGCCACCCATCGACACCGTTTCGAGGAAGCCGTTGAGCCGGCGCGACACGAGGATCACGACCTCCGGCCCGCTCTCGCGGGCGAGGTGGCGCGCGAGGATCGTGCCGACCTCGAAGCTCGCGAGGTACTGCGCCTCGACATAGACGAGGGTGCGCGCCGCCGACAGGATGTCCAGGGTCAGCCGGCCGGACTCGCGTACCTCCGGCGCGCCGTTCCAGGCCGGCTCGGTGCGGGCGATGGCGACGGGGATGTCGGAAAAGTCCGGCGCGAGGTCCACGGGCCAGAGACGGCCTTCGGCCTCGACGCGCGGGGCGGGTGGCGACAGCGTCTCGCCGGTCGCGCGCTCCCAGCGTCGGCGCGCGAGATCGCCGAGGCCCATGGCCACCGGTCCCTCGACGGCCATCATCATGTCGTGGACCGCGCGGTAGGGTCGTCCGTCCGGGGTGCGGCGGCGCGGATCGTCCACCCGGTGCTCAGGCGTGTCCCAGCGGTCGACCGTGAGGTCGATGCCGCCGCAGAAGGCGAGCTCGTCGTCGATCACGACGACCTTCTGGTGGTGCGAGCCGTAGGCGGGGTGGTTCGTGTCGAGCCGCAGCGTGATGCGGGGATGGTTCTGCCAGTTGGCGCCGACGACGAGCGAGACGGCGTCGCTCGGCGCGTGGACCACGGCGACGCTCCAGACGAGGATGCGCACCTCGAGCTCCGGCCGCTCCTCGACGAGGCGGCGCAGAAGCGGTCCCAGCCGCTCGCCCGCCGGCTCGTCATCCGCCCCGCGCGAGAAGGCGATGCGGCCGTCGAAGTCCCAGCCGAGAACCATGATCGAGCGGCGGGCGCCGCGCAGCGCCGGCTCCAGCCGGGCGAAATAAGGAGCGGCGTCGACGAGAACGGCGGCCCGGGTCGCGTCTTCGATCCGCCAGCAGTTGCGGCCCGGCTGAAGCACGGCTTCGCCGGCGGGCGCGAGGCTCGGCGGGGCGGCGGAAGCGGAGGAGGAGAGCCTTGGTTCGATCGGCAGGTCCATCGGGCCTTCGCGGCAGGGGGTCAGACACGGAGCGGGCGCCATCGAATATCGGGCGCCGCGCGCGCTTGCCCAGCGGCGGACCGGTCGCGGCTGGACGAATGGCGCCGGGATCAGGCGGGGGTGGCGACCCCGTCGGCGGCGAGCTTGCGCTTGGCCTTGCGCGTCATCCAGACGGTGAGGATCACGGTCGCGGCGAAGCCGACGCCGAGCAGAAGCCAGTTGGCAAGGCTCGCCTCGCCGGTCGCCGCGGTGCGGCCGATGACCCCGATCCAGACGTTCATGATCGTGCCCGGCACGATGCCGAGCGCGCTGCCCAGGAGAAACGGCCAGAACCGCACGGCGGTGACGCCGAAGGCGTAGTTTTCGAAGGCGAAGGGCGTGATCGGCGTCAGCCGGGCGAGAAGGATCGTCATGAACCCGTCCTCTCCCGCCACTTCGTCCACGGCCTTGAGGACGGGACGACGCTGCAGCATCCGCTGGACGAAGTCGCGGGCGAGAAAGCGGGCGATGAAGAAGGATATGGAGGCGGCGAGGAGGCCCCCGAAGAAGCAGATGGCGAGCGCGCCCCAGCCGTAGGCCACGGCCGCGGCGAGCGTCATCGGAAAGCCCGGCACGAGAAGAACGGTGCCGAGGACGTAGGCCGCCGACAGCATGAGGATGCCGGGCCAGCCGAGGCCGTCCGCGAACGCGGCGAAGCGCGCGAGCCAGTCGTCGACCGGCAGGACGAACCAGGCGGCGAGAAGCAGCGCGAAGCCGCCGAGCGAGGCCGCCGCGACCCAGATGAAGTGGCGGCGTTCCGCGGCGGGATCGAGCGGAGAAGCGGAAGGGGCGGCCGGCGCGGCGTCGGAAGTCATCGGCCCCGCAATGCGCAAGCCCGCCCGAGCGTTCCCTCCGGCGCGACCCATCCGTCGATCTCCAGGGATCAGGCGCGAACGCGGCGGGTCCGCAGGTCCGCCTTGATGCTGTCGGCGGGCATCGGGCGGCCGACGTGGTAGCCCTGGATCTGATCGATCCGGTAGGCCCGCATCAGCGCCATCTGCTCGGCCGTTTCCACCCCTTCCACCAGCATGCGGTGGCCGCGGTTGCGGATGAGGGCGATGATGTCCTGGAGCATGGCGGCGCCGCGCGGGTCGGCGCTGTCGTGCAGGAAGGAGCGGTCGATCTTCACCGTGTCGAAGCTGATGAGGCGCAGCCAGGAGAGGCCGGCGAAGCCCGTGCCGAAATCGTCGAGCCAGATGCGGATGCCGAGCTGCTTCAGCTCCGAAATGCAGCGCAGGACGTCGGAGTGCATCTCCAGCTCGAGGCCTTCGGTGATCTCCAGGGCCAGCCGGTTGCCGGTGACGCCCGCCTCTCCCAGGATCGCCGCGACGCTCGCCGGGAAGCCCGGCGCGCGCAGCTGCACGGCCGAAACGTTGACGCTGACGACGAGGCCGGGATGGGAGGCTAGGATCTCGCGGCAGGCGGTCCGGATCGCCCAGCGCCCGAGCTCCAGGATCGCGCCGGTCCGCTCGGCGATCGGGATGAAGAGGCTCGGGGGCACGTTGGTGCCGTCCAGCATCCGCAGGCGCATCAGCGCCTCCACCGCCTCGACCTCGCCGGTGGCGACGTTCTGGATCGGCTGGTAGACGAGCGAGACGAGGTTCTGGGCGACGGCGATGCGCAGGAGCGCCGCGATGTTCTCGCTCTCGTCGCTGCTCTGGGGATCGTTGGGATCGAACAAGCGCACGCAGTTGCGCCCGTTCGCCTTGGCGCCGTAGAGCGCCCGGTCGGCCTCGTTGATCAGCTTCTCCAGCTTCGGCCCGATCTGGGGACGCGTCACGGCCGCGCCGACGCTGACCGTCACCACGCTCGTGCCGTCGCGCCGATGGCCGTGCGGCAGGCCGAGCGCCTCGACCGTGCCGCGGATGGTTTCGGCGAGGCAGGCGACCTCGTCGGCGCGCTTCAGGCGGGCGATGACGATGAACTCCTCGCCGCCGTAGCGCCCGATCGAGGCGTCGAAGGGCTTGAGCGCCGCCGCCAGGGCATGTCCCACCACCACGAGGCAGCGGTCGCCCGCCTGATGGCCGTGGAAATCGTTGTATTTCTTGAAGAAGTCGATGTCGATCAGGACCGTCGCGAAGCCGCGGCCGGTGTCCTGCCAGTCGGCCCAAAGGCGGCGGAGCTTCTCGTCGATGGCGCGCCGGTTGTCGAGACCGGTCAGGGGGTCGGTGTTGGACAGGCGCAGGAGGTCGCGGCTTCGGGCGTCGACCTCCTCCTGGCGCAGCTCCGCCTGGAGCGCGTTGAGGAAGACGTTGTAGCGCTCGGCGTTCAGCTTCCAGTTCACGAGGCCGGTGAAGCCGAAGCAGCAGAGATAGAAGGTGCCGAAGGCCAGCCGATAGGCCGGCGTCACCGGGGCGACGAAGATGGTGGCGGCGAAGAAGGCGGACAGGATCGCCACCGAGGCCAGGATCGAGCTCAGCGGGCGGAAATTGAAGAACAGGCTGGCGACCATCATGAAGATGGTGCCGAAGACCATGTAGTAGGACGCGCTGAGCGCGTGACTGCTGAAGACGGCGATGGCGAGCCAGGCGATGTAGCAGGCGACCACGATCCCTGCGCCGACGGCGTCGAGGACGTCCGCTCGGGCGTCGAGCCGCGTCAGGCCTTCGATCAGGAGGATCGCCAGCCCGCCGAAGAGGAGGCGCGCCAGCGTCGTCCAGGCGCCGACATCCGGGATCAGGACGAAGTCGAGCGGGGAAAAGGCCACGTAGATCGCGACCGCCGCCCACATCGTGTAGCGGGTGTCGACCCGCCGCGAGTCCTCGCGCCGCGCTTCGTAGAGTTCGCGGAGCGGGGCGGCGGCCTGCGCGTGCCAGCGCTTGGCCAACTCGGCTTCGACGAGCCGGGATAAGCTGGCGGTCATGGGTGAACCTGTCTCATCGCCTCTTGGTATCCTGTCGGCCGATCGTGTCCCGCTCGCGTCGGCCTCCATGCTCCGGATCCTCGGCCGGATGCTGCACATTAAGGCGCACTTCGGAATCGAGACTTAATCGCGGTGGAGCAATCCGATCCGTCCGCCACCGATCGATCCTGCAGGTTGGAGCGAACTGTCTGGAACTCTTACGTTAACCTTTAAATCAAATTGTCTACGAGTCCCGAGACTCACGGATGGTTGCGGAGGTAAAGATAGCTCGCCACTTCATCGAGCGGGACACAGCATGAGACAAGTAACGACGGCTATCGATGGTGAAAGTCTCATAACCCCAGAGCTCATCGGTTCGCAGCATGACTACGCGTCATCTGCCGCAGAGGATGGCCAGCTATCGATTGCTCGGACGCAACTCGCCCTGGCGCTCAGCCTTGTGGATCAACGCTTTCGCGCCGGCGAGGCCCCGGAGCGTGTGACTGCGCGCCTGTTCCACGAGATGCACAAGCTGCGCGCCCGCCTCGCGCCCGCCCTCTGGCAGGCTCTGGTGCCGCTGGCGCAGCGCCACCCCGTCGCGGCCATCGTCCACGAGGACCCGTTCACCGCCTGGTCCTTCGACAAGCCGCGGGGCTATTCGGGCGACGCTCGTCTCCTCGACTTCATCTACGGCCACGAAAGCGTCGCCTCGCTCGTTTCGGAAGCCAGCGATCGGGGCCGGGCGATCCACGCCTACACCGCGGCCGCCCCGGCAGCATCGGCGGTGCGCGAGCGCCGCGACCTGCTGGCGGCTCGCGTCGACGCCCTGGCCGCCGAGCGAGGCGCGGAAACCGAGATCCTGACGATCGCGAGCGGGCACCTGCGCGAGGGCGCCCTGTCGGATGCGCTCGCGGGCGGGCGCATCCGGCGCTGGGTGGCGCTCGACCAGGACCCGTTGAGCGTCGGCACGGTCGCGCGCGACTTCGCGGGCACCGCCGTCGAGGCGATGAACGGCTCGGTGAAGGGCCTCCTCTCGCAGCGCTACGGGCTCGGCCGCTTCGACTTCGCCTATGCCGCGGGCCTCTACGACTACCTGCCCCACGCGGCGGCCGTGCGGCTGACCGAAACCTGCCTGCGCATGCTGAAGCCCGGCGGGACCTTCCTGTTCGCCAACTTCAACCACGACATCGTCGACGACGGCTACATGGAGACCTTCATGAACTGGCCGCTGCTGCTGCGCTCCGAGCGCGAGATCTGGCAGATCGCCGAGGAAGCGGCGGCGCAGGTTTCCGACCGCGTCGAGACGGACGTCTTCCGCGGGGCCAACGGCAACATCCTCTACGCGGCGATGCGCCTAGCCTGACGACGCGCCCGCCTGCGGCAGATCGGCCACAGGCGGCATCCAAGCGGCGCGGTCCCAAGCTTCGCGCGAGGTTCGGGGCCGCTTCGCCAGATTTCCGCCACGACAAGCTTCGTTAACCATGCGGTCACGCGGGGCGCGATCTTCAGCATTCGCCAATCATTCGAGGCGAATTGTCGGATCGAATCCTTCCCGTCATCAGGGTCGTTCGGGTTGATCATGCGTCCGTCCTTCGTTCTTTCTCTCGGCTCCGTTCTTCTTGCCGGCGCGGTCCTGTCGGGATGCGCGGGCTACGGGTCCTACCGGCCGATGGGCTACAATGCCGTCGATCCGCGCGAGCAGGCCTGCATGGCGCGGGCCATGTTCTTCGAGTCGCGCCGCGACAGCGTCGAGGGCATGCTCGGCGTCGGGACCGTCGTCATGAACCGCGTCGCGAGCCCCAACTATCCCGATACGGTCTGCGAGGTCGTCGGGCAGAAGAACCAGTTCGCGCCCGGCGTCCTGACCCGCCCGATGGATGGCGGCGGGCGCGATCTCGCCTTCCGCGCCGCTTATTCCGTGCTGAAGGGCCAGCGCCTGCGCGAGGTCGGCCGCTCCATGTTCTTCCACACCGCCGGCTATTCCTTCGGCTACGACAACATGCACTACCTGGCCATCGCCGGGGGCAACGCCTTCTACGAGAAGGTCAGCCGGCAGGAGCGCGGCGACAAGCGCCTGCGCACCCAGGCCGAGGCGCTGCGGCTGCAGTAGGCGGGCGCCGGCCCCGTGGCGCCCGAGCCCCAGCCCGGCGCTCCGCCGCCGCGACGGGGAAGCGCCGCAGGCGCCCTTCTGTTTCTCGTCGGCCTCCTGGTTCTCCTGGCGATCCTCGTCGTTCTGTTCGGCATTTCGCCCTTCGCTCTCGCCTGTTCGGGCCTGCCCTTTCTCTGCTGACCGGCAGCTCGCCGTTTCCATCGGCAAGCGATGCGCTTATGGAGGCTCGGGAGCGGTCAGGATCGAAGGAGAGCAGGCGGTGACGGCATTCGTGGACAAGGCGCGCGTCGCCGAACTATCGGCGCGCATGTTCCTGGAGATCGGCGCGGTCGGCGCGCGGCCGGAGGAGCCCTTCCGCTTCACGTCCGGCTGGGCGAGCCCGGTCTATACCGACTGCCGCAAGCTCATCTCCTATCCCCGCATCCGCTCGACGCTGATGGACTTCGCCTGCGGGCGCATCCTGTCCGAGATCGGCTTCGAGAACATCGACGCGGTGGCGGGCGGCGAGACCGCCGGCATTCCCTTCGCGGCCTGGATCGCCGACCGGCTCGGCCTTCCCATGCTCTACGTCCGCAAGAAGCCGAAGGGCTTCGGCCGCAACGCCCGCATCGAGGGCGATCTCAAGGAGGGCGCGCGCGTCCTTCTCGTCGAGGACCTCGCCACCGACGGCGGCTCGAAGGTCGGCTTCGCCGAAGCGCTGCGCGAGGCGGGCGCCACCGTCGACCACACCTTCGTGATCTTCTTCTACGGCGTCTTTCCGGGCGTCGCGGAGGAGCTCGCCAAGGCCGGCCTCAGCCTCCACTCGCTCGTCACCTGGCACGACGTTCTCGCCGTCGCCAAGGCGCAGAAGAGCTTTCCGCCCGAAACCCTCGCGATCGTCGAGAGCTTCCTGTCCGATCCCGTGACCTGGTCCTCGGTCCATGGCGGGCGCGGCGGGGCGGGCTGAGCCGGCGGGCTTCGGCCCGATTGCGAATGGCCTGGAGCCTTTCTAAGGTCGCGCATCGATCCGCGCCTTCGGGAGGGGTGCCGCGCCCATGAACCGTTTCCTGATCGTCGACGATCACCCGCTGTTTCGCGAGGCGCTGCGCGGCGCGATCGAGGCCGTCGATCCCGAACCGGACATCCGCGAGGCGGCGGGCATCGAGGAGGCTGCGGCGGTCCTGCGCGAGGAGGGCGCCGAAGGCTTCGACCTCGCCCTTCTCGACCTGTCCATGCCCGGCATTTCCGGCTTCGAAGGCGTCACGACGCTGCGAAGCCGCTTTCCCAGCCTGCCGATCCTCGTCGTCTCGGCCCAGAGCGATCCGCGCGTGGCGCGCCAAGCGCTGTCCTACGGCGTGTCCGGCTTCGTGCCGAAATCCGCCAACCGGGCAGGTCTTGCCCGCGCCATCGCCGACGTCCTCGCCGGCGCGGTGCACCTCGCCGACGGACTCGAAGCCGACATCGCGGCCCTATCGCCGTCGGCCGCCGCCGATCCCGGCGCCGCGGGGAGCGGCCTCGAAGCGCGGCTCGCCAGCCTGACGCCCCAGCAGCTGCGGGTTCTCGGCATGATCCGCCAGGGCCTCCTCAACAAGCAGATCGCCTTCGAGCTCGGCGTCGGGGAAACGACGGTGAAGGCGCACGTGTCCGAGATCCTGAGGAAGCTCGGCGTCATCAGCCGGACCCAGGCCGTGGTCGAGACCGCCCGCCTCGACAAGGAGATCATGGCGCTGGCCGAGGCGGGGGCAGGGGTAGGCCCGACGGCCGCCTGATCACCTGAGGAGGTGGGCGGCCAGAGCCCGCAGCGCCGCCGGCCTGACGGGAATGCCGAGCCGCTCGCAGGCCTCGGGGCGCGGCGCGCCGGGCTCGTGCCCCTCGCGCCGCGGCACCAGGAGGATCGCCGGCACCGGACGGCCGAGAGCGGCGCGCAGGCGCTCCAGCGCGCGAAGCGCACCCGCCTCGCTGATCGGCCCGCCCGCCTCGCCGCCGCCGAGAACGACGAGGTCGGTGCTCGTTTCCGCCGAGGCCGCCCGCCCGTCGGCCGGCTCGCGCGCGACGCGGCAGCCCCAGCGCGCGAAGAGCACCCCGGCCGCGGCGATGGCCTCTCCGTCGCCGAGAAGAAGGACGCGCGCGCCGGCAAGCGGCTCCCGGCCGGCGGGCGGCGCGTCGAAGCCGGCGGGCAGAGGAGCCGTGCGGGGCACGAGAATGCGGAAGGCGCTGCCCCGCCCTTCCACGGAGCGCAGGTCGAGCGGATGCTCCAGCGCGTCGGCGAGGCGCCGGACGATCGACAGGCCGAGGCCGAGCCCCGCCGCCGCGGTGCCGGCGTCCAGACCGACGGCGCGTCCGCGATGGAACTCCTCGAAGATCAGCTCGTGCTGGTCGACCGGCACGCCGATGCCGGTGTCGCGCACCTCGAGGACGGCGTGGGCGCCGCGCCGGCGCACCGACAGGAGAACGCCGCCCCTTCGCGTGTAGCGGATGGCGTTGGAGGCGAGGTTGGCGAGGATGCGCCGCAGGAGGGCGGGATCGCTCGTCCCGAGGATCGTCGGTGCGCCCGCGACGCGCAAAACGAGGCCCTTACGGGCCGCGAGCGGCGCGAAGGCGCGCGCGACGGCCTCGAGAAGCGCGCGCAGCGGCACGGCGGCGAATTCCGGCCGCACCGCGCCCGCGTCGATGCGCGCCATGTCGAGGACGCTGGCGATCAGCTCCTCCATCGTGTCGAGCGCCGCCGCGATCGTGTCGAGCCCGCGCCGGCGCGCGGCCGCATCGGCGTTCGGCGCCTCGATGGTGGACAAGGACAGGCGGGCGGCGCTGAGCGGCTGGAGGATGTCGTGGCCGGCGGCGGCGAGGAAGCGCGTCTTGGAGCGGTTGGCGCGATCGGCCGCCTCGCGTGCGGCAAGGTTCTCGCGGCTCGTCTGCTCGACGCGGCACAACGCCTGGGACAGTTCCGCGGTGCGGCTGCGCACCTGGGCCTCGAGGTGGAGCGCGGTCTGGAACAAGGAAAAGGCGCCGGACTGCGTGTCCGTCATCCGCTCGACGCGGCGGATCAGCGCGGCGTTGACGGCTTCGAGCCGGCGCACCTCCTCCGCCGAGCGCTCGCGCGGCGAGCCGTCGCCGACGCGTCCGAGCGTTCCCAGAAGGACGCCCCGCGCCTGCGTCTCGTCCGCCCGCCCGGTCATTCCGCGGCGACCGCCAGCGGCCGGACAGCCGCCGACGCCGGGGCGGGCCGCCCGAAGGCGACGCCCGTGAAGGTCTGGTTGAGGTGCATGGCGCGGAACTGCTCGCCATAGGTCGTGAAGCCGAAGACGTCGAAGCGCTCGAAGACCTCGGCGATGCGCCGGCCGAACTGGCGCTGCTCGGCCTCCACGCGCCGCAGCACGCAATCGAAGCCGAGCACGAAGTCGATCCCGCCGAGATCGTCGCCGCACCGCGACAGCACCGCGCTCATCGACTCCGCCATGTCCAGCGGCTCGGCGAGCGTCAGGACGAGCCCCGTGTCGACGGCGCAGAAGAAGGACAGTCCTTCCGGCTCCAGGCGGCGGATCGAGCGGCAGAAATGCTCGCTCCCGACCTTCACCACCACGGGATAGGCGGCGAAGGACAGGCGGTCGAGGCCATCCGGGTCGAGGCCGAGGACCGTGGCGTATTCCTGCGCCGCCGGTGCACCGTTCAGCTCGCCGACGAGGCGGGCCTGAGCGTCGCATTCGGTCACGACGAGGTGGGTTTCGGTCGGGCGGAAATGATCGGACTTGAAGATGCGGAAGGGCAGGTTCGTGCGCAGGAGGCAGAGCGCCGCGGCGCCGGCGTGGACCTGCCCGTTGAAAAGGATGCGGGTCTGTCCGAAGGCCTCGCCGTCGCCGGCCGAGCCGCCGACGAGCGGCATGCCGCCGAGCCGGGCGTCGAAGGCGGACAGCACCGCCTCCTCGTCGTTGGACAGCCCGTCGAGGAAGCAGAGCGCGAGCGGTGACCAGGGAGGGGACGGGGGCGCATCGTCGGGATGCTCGGCCGGAGCGGGCGGGGGCATCGCGGCGAGCCGGGCCTGCAGCTCCTCGGCGAGCGCCGCGCCCTTTTCGAGCCCGCCCTGCGCCGCGTTCTCGGCGACGCCTGCCACGGCCTGGAAGCGGTCGGCCGGAAAGAACAGAAGCACCGCTCCGCCGTCGAGATAGCCGAAGGGGCCGATTTCGCCCGCGGTCGAGCAGCCGAGCTGGACGGGCACCTCGGGCAAGGCCCGGGCGAGCGCCGCCGCGAGGCGGGCGGCATCGAGCGCGGCATCGAAGAAGGCGAGAACGAGCGCGTAGGCGCCGCCGTCGACGAGGCGCGCGGCGGCCTTCGCCAGATCGTCCGGATCGCGGCCGCGATAGGTCAGCGTCGCGACGCCGCCCTCGTGCAGCCGCATCGCGGCGCGGTCGACTGGAACCACCTCACGCTCCTCCCGACGCGCCGGCCTCCCCGCCGATGCGACGGGAACGAGCTTAGGCCGGCAAGCCCCGGAGGGAAAGGGCGCGGCGCCCTTATGATCATCTGACCGAAGGATGCGCCTGGGAGCATCAGCATCGTAGAAGAGTGTCGGATGCTCGCTCAAGTCGAGAGCGAAAGTCCCACAGGTCAGGCCCGCAAGCATCGCCCGGCGCCATTCACCCGCGGGTGAGAGAGGGCCAAGTCGAGCCCGACTGTGCTGTCGATCGAAATTTCTCTGGTCTGGCAGGAGCTTGCGCGCAAGGCCAGTTGCCCCGAAATGACCTTGTTTTGGCCACGGGTGCTCCACGCCGACGCCACGGACAACGATCAGGAAGCCGGTCACCGCATGCCCCGCAACGGACCAACGGACGACCGAATGACGATCCTGCCCAAAGCCGCGCTCTCCGCAGCCCTTTTCTCCTGTGCCCTCCTCGCCGGTTTCGGCAGCGGACACGGGTCGGCTGCAGCTGAAACGCGCGCCGGGCTCTCCGGTTCCGCTTCCTATTACGGAAAGCAGTTCCACGGCCGGAAGACCGCCAATGGCGAGCGCTTCAACATGAACGCGATGACCGCCGCCCACCGCTCGCTGCCCTTCGGCACCAAGGTTCGCGTCACCAACCGCAACAACGGTCGCTCGGTGATCGTGCGCATCAACGACCGCGGCCCCTATGCCCACGGCCGGGTCATCGACCTCAGCCAGGCCGCCGCGAAGTCGATCGGCATGATCAGCTCGGGCGTTGCCCGCGTCGAGATCTCGCGCCTATGACACGCCGACCCGCGCCGTCCCGCCCGAACGGAGCCGGTCGGCACCCAGCGAAGCGGCAAGTTTTCGCTCCGGCGGGCGAGCGGGCCGCGAACCTTACGCCAGCCTGACGACGGAACGCCGCATGCCAGGGCCGCGAGCCCAGGTCGCGCGATTTTGGCTCTTGTGCGCGCCGCCACCCCTTTGATAAGGAGACGGCGCGCGAGACACCCGACACCACCGGGCGCGCCCATCGCGTCTTCCGCCCGCCGCCCGGCCTTTCGCGCCGAGGCTCGCGTTCGCAGAAGGCGCACCTCGACGGAGAGGTGGCAGAGTGGTTGAATGCACCGCACTCGAAATGCGGCATACGGGCAACCGTATCGGGGGTTCAAATCCCTCCCTCTCCGCCATTTGGATCCCTAAACCCTTATAGACGCAGGTAAGTCCTGCGCCGCAAGGCTTTCGTAATCGCCGTGGTGGTACACAACGGTGGTACACAGATGGTCCTGCGAATGGCCCGGCCCGAGAAGCACCCCAAGACAGGGGTCTACTACCTGCGCAAGCGCGTGCCAGCCGATCTGATCGCGCTGGTCGGGCGTCCGACGATCAAGCGCTCGCTCGGCACGAAGGACGTCGCCGAGGCGCGCAGGCTTCACGCCGAGGCGCTCGCCGAGATCGAGGCGCGGTGGCGCAATCTCAGGGCGGGGTACTTCCGGCCGACTGCCAAGGAGATGCACGCCCTCGCCGGCGAGTTCTACCGGGCCATCGTCCGCGACCACGAGGAAGGGCGCGCCTCGTTCTTCTTCGACGGCATCATCGGGCTCCTGTCTCGCAACTTCATCGAGTCGTCCAACGACGCGCAAGCTCATCGAGCCTTCCGGGATGCCTACGGATCGAAGATCGATGGCTTCTGCGAAGCCCGCGGCATCCGTCTCGATCCGAGCTTCCAGGGGCCCTTCGACCTTGCCGTCGCTCGCGCCGTTGCCGACGCGACGGACACGGGGGTCAAGATGATGGTGCTCGGCGACTATTCTCCCGACCCCGCCGCCTCGCGCTTCCCGCTCTTGGCCGAAGCTTTTCCGAACGGTCTGGTCAGCCGGGCGGCGTCCATGAAGTCCCTACGGATCGCCGAGGAGTTCGAGGCCTACTCCAGGGCGGCGAAGCTGGCGAAGTCGACGCAGAAGCGGTGGGGCCTGGCCTTGAAGACGCTGGAGGCGCAGGTCGGCCACGACGACCTCTCGCGGATGACGAGCGATGACGTGTCCGGATGGATCTCGACGTTGCGCAAGGGCGGCCGATCGGACAGGACGATCCGCGACGTGCATCTCGCGGGCCTGAAGGCGCTGCTGGGCTGGCTGGTCGGCGAGCGACGGCTCGCGACCAACGTCGCGTCCGGTTTCAGGATCAAGGTCGCCAAGTCGGTGGTGGAGCGCAGCCGCAGCCTCGACGACAAGGAGGCCGCCATCGCCCTGGCCGCCTCGCTCGAGACGCCCTCGGCGAAGCTAGGGCCGAGGCATGCCGCGGCCCGACGTTGGGTGCCCTGGCTGTGCGCTTACACGGGAGCGCGTCTCAACGAGCTCACGCAGATCCGGAAGGAGGACATCACCTTCGAGGGAAATATCCCGGTGCTGCGCATCACTCCGGAAGCCGGCACCGTGAAGACCGGCCGCTTCCGCTTGGTGCCGCTGCATCCGCACCTGAAGGAGCAGGGATTCCTCGACTTCGTTCACAGAGCAAAGGCTGGCCCGCTGTTTTACGAGCCTCTACCCAAGGGAGGTGCGGAGCGGGCGACGCCGCCTTTCAAAAAGCTCGGAGAGCGGTTGACGCGATGGGCTCGCTCAGTCGGGCTTGATGACCCACGGGTCGATCCGTTCCACGGCTGGCGGCATCGGTTCAAGACAGTCGGCAGGCGGACACGGATTGCGCCCGACGTCCTCGATGCCATTCAGGGCCACGTGCCGCGCACCGAAGGCGGGAACTATGGCGAGTTCGAC
Source organism: Antarcticirhabdus aurantiaca (assembly GCF_009765365.1). Lineage (GTDB taxonomy): Bacteria > Pseudomonadota > Alphaproteobacteria > Rhizobiales > Rhizobiaceae > Antarcticirhabdus > Antarcticirhabdus aurantiaca. The sequence goes on along the minus strand of NZ_VTOM01000002.1, from coordinate 235,772 downwards.
GTAGCGACCATGTTTGCCGAAATCGTGCGAATGCCTTGTTACGAGATGAAGAAGGCAGATGTGGCTTCTCGTGGTTGGCGCGCTTCCAGCAGAGGACGGCACAAGGCGAGGATAGGCAGCTGAAGCTGCGATAGGTCAGTCCATGCCGCCTTGGCCGCGAAGCGGCTACCGTCGCCGACCCTGCGCATCGACGAGGCGCTGCGGGACAGCTAAACCCTCTCAAGCGAAGGCGCCAAGAGCTGCATGGGTGCGGCCGCAGGAAAGGCGTCTCCCTATCGGTCGATCGCCGGTCGGCCCGAAGGCCTCGCGATCTCGCGCAGATAATCGTCCGCGAAGTCGGTGCGAATCTCGATCCATAGGGGCGCGTGGTCGGACATCTGCCAAGTGCGCCATTTCTTGTAATGGTCTCCGGGCGTCTTCGCCTTGAACTTCAGTTTCTTTTCGGGGTCCTCCGCCGGCACATGCGGGGCGTAGACGGCCATGTCCTCGTCGCGGAACACGTCGTCAAAAAGCGGGACCAAGCCCCCGCCAGTGACTTTGAAGCGCCTGTCTTTCACTCGGACAGCGATCTGGTCGTAAAAGTGATCGCCCTTATGGCGGACCTTCTGGCCGTCGATCTCGGCGGGCACCTGGAAGCCCTTGTCCTGGAGGGCGGCCATGGTCTCGTGCTCGGGGCTGACCACGTTGAAGTCGCCGAGCAGGATGTAGTTCTCGGGCGCGCCGAGGTGATCGGCATCGGGTGTGGCATTGTCCTGCCGCTTGGCGAAGAAGCCAATCAGCTTGCGGATCTCGTCGATGCGCTGCCGGAGTTTGTCCCCAGAGTCGTCGCCGTAGTAAATGTGCACGGTGCACAGCGAGAAGCGGAACCAGCCCGACTGGAAGGCGACGAGGAACGGGCTGCGGGCGAATTGCTGTCGGGTCTCGACGGTGGTAGGCGGGATGTCGGGCTGGTCCTTCGCCCGGACCTTCTTGCGGGCGACCACGAGCTGGCCCTCGGGCAGCACGATCTCGCCGGCGACCTTCCGGAACCAGACCTTCTCGGTGTTGTAGACGAAGGCCATGCGCTCGCCGTTGCCGCCCGGTCCTTCGGTGGCGTCGGTAACGATGTAGTCCCACTCGCGACCGAGGATCCGCATCAGCTTGCGAAAAGGCCCGAGATCCTCGTTCACCTCCTGGATCGCGACGAGATCGAAAGAGGCGATCACCTCGGCGAGATAGTAGAAGGTCTCGGGCAGCCGCGGACCCCAGCCGAACTTGTTCGAGTCGAAGTCGCGGATGTTCCAGGTGGCGAGCAAGAGCAAGCCGTCGCTCTTGCGCGCCCGGACCGGAGCCAAGCGCTTGCGGATCGCCAGAAGCCGCTCGGCGCATCGTTCGGCGGCTCCGTTCTCCCCGGCGAGGTCACGACGTAGCCCGGCATAGTTGTTCGACATGGAAACCTCCACCTTCGATTCGCAGCACAGCATGCCACAAAGGTAGTCTGCGGTCGCGATCGAGTAAGTCCGTAGGCAACCCGGCGGAGGGATGTAATCGACGTAGGGCCGGCGTTTAGACGGTCAGGCCTGTAGATCGGCGCCAAGCTTCGACGCCGATCGGCGTGCCGACCTATCGATCGTGCCGATGTCAGCGAGGCTGCAAGTGGACGCCGATCTACACTCAGCCCATGGTTCAAGGGTCGGCCTGCCCGCACTTACGTGCTCCCGATGCCCCAGATCACGGATGGGTTCACCATAACACCGATCCGAAGACCAGCGGGATGTCAGGACACCGCCGTCATCATGCCGGATAACGGCCAAGTCGACAGGATGAACCGCACGATCAAGGGCGCGACTGTCAAACACTTCCACTGCGACAGTCACGGGCAGCTTCGAAGCCACCTACGGCTCTTCGTCGATGCCTATAATCATGCCCGCCGGCTCAAAATCCTGCGCGGCTTCACGCCCTACGAGTTCATCGCCCGCCCTTGGACACAAGAGCCCGATCACTTAACGCTCGATCCGTTACACCTCATTCCAGGACTGTACGATTTGACAGCTCAACGTCCTGGACGGCTTCTCGCCGAGGCGGGGGCTCACATACCAAAAGGCTTGGACGCCTCCGGGTCTCACATGCACGCATCCCGATGCGTTCGCGGAAAGTGTTCGCGTCCCAACGTGGCTGTCAGGCGGCCTTGAAATTGCGGAAGTGCTTCTCGAAAGATCCTCTCAGCCGAACCTCCAAATCAGGTGCCATCGGTGACATGCCGACTTCGTATTCTTTGTTGTGTCTAGAGAAGAGCCGATCGACAGAACCGGTATTCTGAGTGGAAACGAAGAATCTTCCGTTGATGTAGATGTCGTTGATCAGCCCGAGGAACGATCGTCCGAGATTTACACCCAGGCTGCTGCTCAGATAGTACTTGCATTCGATCGCGAGCAGGACCTTGCTGGATCGCGGGTGTACGCTCTCCCTGCGACAGGTGTCGGCTTCATCCTTGGATAAGACCGCGATGTCGCATTCATGGTTTACTTTGGACTTCCCGGATACGTAGATGCCGATGTGCGCCTCCAGTGTCTCCCGGGCCGGGAACTGTATCTCGGCGTAACAGTAATCGTGGGCGGTCGAGAAGATCGACGACGGAGAAGTGCGGAACCAGACATTGGCGGCAGGTGCGCCGCTGCGATCTAGCAGCCTGATCGCCGCGCCTTCGCGGCGGGCCGCCTCGAGCACAAGCGTCCAGACGTAGCATTCGTACAGATCGGCTCCATTGGAGGTGGCCGAGAGATTGGATCCCGCCGTGCCTGCGATGGCCGCGGCTATGTCGTCCCACATGTCGGCCCGCAGCGGCATCAGATCGGATCCGCGACCAGGGCGAGAAGGCGTTCGCGCAGTCCGGTCTTCCGGGACAGCTCGTCGATGAGCCGAGCGAGCGGTGCCGTTGCAGCGGCGGCCTGCTCTGCGACCCTGCGGTCGAAAAAAAGAGACGGATCGCCAACCTCTCCGGTCTTTGCGAGCGCGACCCACGGAGGCGGTGCGTCGTCATCTGGCTCGCGATAGCGTTCGATCGTCTCGACGAGCCGAAAGGCCATCATGTGCGGTACAATGAATGCCAGTCCAAGTGCTTCGAGTAACATATCCAGTTGTTCGACCTTCAGATACGCCTGCTTTCCTACAAACTCTCCGGTCGAAGTCGTCCGGGAGCGAGGAACCCCAGCTAGCTCATCAAGGCCGGGGCTGCCCCGCACCTTCAATTTTCGATCAATCGGCCGCCCCGCCTCCACCTCGGCTCGCCACTGGCCGATCATCTCGTCGGCTGTGCTGCTACCGGGCTGAGTAGATTGCTTTGCAATAGCATCAAGGATGGCATCCATGAGCGTCTGAGCTTCGTCTTCGCTGATCGCCATTCATCGTTCCCGGAATTGTAGCCGCCTTGAGCACGGAAGGCCGCTCGGCCTGCCAGATCGGAAATGAGCAAACCTGTCGCCGTTGGCTGCCAGGTTCGCGCTGCCGTTGATCCGGGAAATCTCACGCCGAGGACCCAAATGCAGGTCCGGCGGACGGCACGAGGACTGGCCCGTAGGGGCCGATGGCAGCAGGCCTCAGCGCCGCATTGCCTTCCCCCCGGTTTGAGGAAATGCAAAGGACGTTGGCGAGATCCTGCCAGAAGCCATGCGCTGCCTGCAAAGAACCCAGTGACTGTCCTGTGCGGATTGCCCGCTCCCATGCCAAGAAGTCCGTCAGGCCAGGCAGGTCCGTCATCGGCGGCATCGAAAAGGCGTCAGGGTCCTTGCTCTCCAAGATGCGTTCAATGAGGCTGAAATGTCTTGCGTAGACGTGAAGCGATCCAGCCACGTGACTATACGTTCCTATGTCTAGCCCGATCTCGCACGCTAGCATTTCCTGCAGCATCGTGAATAAAAACACGTCGTAGGGCAGTCCCCAGACCACATCGTTGCTTCGCATGTAAGCAATCGCGTGGACCCTTCCGTCTCTCACAAGGAATTGAAGTACGGTGGCGCAGGCCGTGTCCAGCGAATCGGACCGGAGCGCCTCCGGCGGCTCTTGCTGGAAGTTCAGGACGGCGCGTCTCGACATCGGATCCTCCCGGAGGATTTCCTTGAGGAGAGCCCATTGGCTCCGAGTGCCATCCGGCGTGCCGAAGATCCGGCGGCCGTAGCAGCTTCCGCGGATGGTCCGGCCATCCTCCGAAAAATCTCGCCACCGAGGCGCGTAGGAGCCGATAAACGAGAGCTCGTCCGATCCAGAGACGTGCCAGGCGAATTCGCCGATGGCCAGAGGCAGGCTCCAGCGGCGCTCGCGATTGGTGATGCAGCGACGGCGCGGATCTGCCAGCGTGAAACCTGCGGCGAGTAGCTCCAGAGTCTCCCGCCCTCGAGGCGAAGAGAGCCTTCCCTGACTCATGATCCGCTCCATGGCCCAGCGCTGGACCGCGTCCATGGAATGAAAAGAGGGCAGGGCAGCCGACGCGGTCAAGGCCTTGCCTGCCCCTGCGGTGGCCGAGCCAACGGGCCTCCCTCGCTCTGATCGATGCGTCCACCAGTGCCCTCCAGCCGGTCGATAGCGGAGCTGAGATTTCGATCGAGCTGCTGGACCCGTTCCAGCAGCGCACGATTTTCCTCGGCCAGATCCCCGTTGCTCCTATCGAGAGCTTGCCGCAGCAGCTCCGCCCTGGTCGCGTCGTTGGGCTGGAGGAAGCGCTGGACGAGCAGGAGGTTGCCGAAATTCAGCATGAAAGTCAGGGCGGCGAGGATGAAGGCCGCTGACGCGACGAGGCCTAGTATCTTCGTCCGATACTTCTCAAACTGTTCTTTGGCGAACCGTTCCGTGATATCTGCGATGTTGAGGAATTCAGTGCCGAAATTTGCCTCCATATTGATCCGCTTGTCGGCGAGATACCTGTCGTCATCAACCGGCCTCGGCTCTTCAAGCTCGGCGTCTTGAGCTACCGCATGGAACACTACTCGCAGGAATACGTCACCTTTCCGAAGGGTCTGCTCCCGCCTCCCGAAGTTTACGAAGAAGCTTCCGATCTTCCCTTTATAGCCTGGATCAACGATTCCGATGTTGAGAGCGAGAAGACCTTGGTTGCTGAGGCTAGTCTTCACCATGGCGATGCCCGCGACATCCATCGGCAGCGCCAGTCGTTCTTCGGAGACGATCTCGACGATGCCCTGCGGCGGAATGACGTAGTGATCGGCCAGCTGGCCGCCTGGCCTAACCACCTTTCCGACGCGCAGATCGTAGCTGATCGCACGGAAGGAGGCGTCCACGCCACCAAGGACTAGCTTGCGGGCATTGATCTGCACCGAGTTCAGCATGCCGACATCCTACTATGAAGCCCGAGGCGGGGAAGCGTCATCGCTTGCATCACGTGCTAGCTGATGCAGCAAGCCGTCTTTGCCAGCAACCCGGCCGGCGATGCCGGTCCGGAAGAAGGGCGAATGGGTCCCGCGTCATGACAGCTGCCCGTCGCCAGGGAAGATCCGTTCGAACGGCTCGAAGCTCGAGAAATCGGGATGCCGCCGGCCATCTTGCATGAGGTTCGCGTCATATGGATGCGCTGGTGTGGATCGGCCTTCCATTTGGTCGTTGATCGGCACGGTAAGCTGCCTAGCAAGCTGATCTCAAGCAGGCCGGTGAGCGATCTGGATGCCTGCGAGGAAGCGAGTCGTCTGGCGAACGGGTTGTCACGCTGAGGTAACGCGCATGATGGCAACCTTCTCATAGCCGATGCCCGTCCCACTCGCCCGCACTGCGGCAACGGGCTCGGCAGTGGTGAGCCGAAGGGACTTGGCCGGCATGCAAGTCATCAGGATCTGAAAGTTGCCGGCCTCTCCTCCAGCGTCATGGAGACCGATCGCCTGCCGCATGTCGTCGGCATCTCCGCAACCGCGAGCGGTTCTCGAGCAGCGCACGCCTCGAGCCCGGTTGAGTTTCCATGATCGCGGCAGCTCGTCCGATTCGCCGAGGACCCGCCTATGAACGCGTCAGAAGGCGCGTCCTCGGCTGCCCCGACTTCGATCCTGCCGCTCGGCGGTTCGGGGCCATCTGCGCCGATGGCATACGATCGCCTGCGTTCGGCCGTTCGGCTTGGCGTTCCTTGCCGCTGCAAGATACCCCGAGCGCATCTTGTGAGCCCCGTCCTGCAGTCTGCGTCGCCTTATCGAAGCGGGCAGCTCTGATGGCGGATCGAGCCTCCGGGCGCCCGATGACGTTTTCTGACGAGGGGAGGGGCTTCGGCGATCGTGCGGTGTCGCGCATTTCCCCTTCGAAGCGAAGCAGTGCTGGGCAATTCCCGACACATCTCGGAAAACGATCGCAGCCCATGTCGATCGGATCGCGGCGGTCTTCTGCTACTGCGAAGTCGGTCATGCACCCCTCGCGGCTGGGTGGATCGTGCCCGAGGAACGGTCGTGCGATCGGTGCGTCGCTCCATGATCCGGGGACGGTCGGGTCAATCCGACCGCCTCACCGTCAGGTTGTCGGGATTCCAGAATCGCGCTGGAAAAGCATATGGCGGAAACCGGTCTTTAGACAAATCGCGTATGCCATGGGTGCATGGCTGCCGGGATCTTTCGCGACGTCGGATGAGGAGCTTTCCGATCTGCGGAGTAGGGAGGGCGGAGCAGAAGGAGCGACGATGCCTGTTTCCGACCCTACCATGCAAATCGAGAATCTTCGCGGAGTCTGGGCCGGGGCGAGCCGAATGGGACGGCCGTTGATCGGAGTCGACCTTTTCGCAGGTGCTGGCGGACTGTCTCTCGGAGCCTTGGCCGCCGGTGTGCAGGTCGTCGGTGCGGTCGAAATGCACAGATGGGCGTGCGCGACGTACAGGTCGAACTTGATTGACAACCGTTTGACGCGCACGAAGCTGTTCGAGACGGACATACTCGAACTCGATCCGGCTCGGCTGATGCGCGAGACCGGACTCGACGAGGGACGGTGCGACATCCTGCTTGGCGGACCTCCTTGCCAAGGATTCTCGTCCCACCGTCTCAATGATGCCGGCGTGGGCGATCCGCGAAATCGCTTGCTGCTCCGATACTTCGAGTTTGTCGCAGCTTTGCGTCCTCGGATCTTCCTCGTGGAGAACGTTCCCGGCATGCTGTGGCCGCGACATCGCTGGTTCCTGGAGGAGTTCTACAGGCTTACCGAGGAAAGCGGCTATCATCTGCCGATGCCCTTCTCCCTAAACGCCCGGGACTACGGCGTTCCTCAGAACAGAAGACGGGTCTTCCTTCTCGGAACGGATCGGACGCAGGATCCGGTGGCGTGGCCTCCGGAGCCGACCTGCAGCGAAGGAGGCCTCATCGCGGGCACCCGACCTTGGCCGCCGGCTTCCGTCGTGTTCGACGAGCCGGTGGACGCGTCGGACGAGAACGGCGTTCACATGCGTCATGGCGAGGAACTGACGGCTGCCTTCGCGAAGACGCCGATCAACGGAGGGTCGCGGAAGCAGTCGGGACGGACACTTAGATGCCACGGCGAACACGACGGACATTCGGACGTCTACGGTCGGATTAACCCCGACCTCCCGGGACCGACGATGACGACCGCATGCATCAATCCGTCGAAGGGCCGCTTCGTGCATCCTACCGAACCCCACGGTATCACTCTCAGGCACGCGGCAAGGTTCCAGACCTTCCCGGAATGGTTTGTGTTCAAGGGCGGCTTGACCGCAGGGGGCTCGCAGATCGGCAACGCAGTCCCGGTTAAGATGGCCCGGACTCTTGTCCTTCCCCTTGTCGAGCTGCTTCAAGATGCGAGACGGGATCGGAGGCCTGCAGCCGCATGAGCGAAGCCTTGCGCTCCCGCGGCAAAGCGATCGTCCTTTCGGGAGTCGGACGTGGAATGGAGATCGCACTGAAACCGTCAGTTTGCATCGATGCTTGCGGCTCCGTCCCTTTCGATCCAGATCCCGGATTCGTCCATGTACGGTGAGGACTTGACCGCCCTTCAACGGCAATGGGCGGAGCGCGCGTTGGACGCGTCGCGCAAGCTCCTTCCGCACATGACCCCCGTTTCCACCTATGTCGGATGGGATCCAGCCCAGCGCGGAACGATCATGGGACTGGCGTCGGCCGCTGCTCGCTCGTCAGAGAGCGCGGTGCTCCTGTGTGCCTGCGGGCAGCTCTGGGACGCGGAGGTGCTTGTCCGCTCCTCGCTCGAAGCCTCATTGAAGATCGCTTATCTACTCCAAACGTGCGAAGACTTCACGCTACGCTGCCGCGAATACTCGGAGGATCTGTTCGGCGTATCGCTCCTGAAGGATCACGCCAGGGCTGCCAAGATCCTCGCCTTGGTAAACGACCCGCTCGACGGCAGATGGCAACCTATACGTGACCTGATCCTGTCCGATGCCGACCTGGCAGGACTGACCGGCCGATATCCGAAAAGCGTCCGCGGCGAGCTCGAGACGCGGTGGGGATTCACAGGGATCGTCGGAGAGCTGTCCCGATCCGGGGATCTGCTTCTGAAGGATCTGCAAGGACTCGCGCACGGCTATGCTCTGGCAAGCCACATACAGCATGCAGATACGATCGGAGCTTCCCTGCCGATGGAACGGGAGAGCCGGCCGGACTGCAGGAGGGATGCAGTCATCCTCGCTCACGAGGGCCGGATTCTTACGGACCTTCTCTGGTATGGCTTTCTGCGACTCTCGGTCGGATACAGGTTCGTCGGAGCCGACCCGGCGCCTCTCGGAGAGATTAGAAACTTGATCGAGGAAGCCACTCGGCCGTTCGAAGGATCCTTCGAAGATTGGGGTGTGGTGGAATTCGGCTTTCCGCCGCCGCGAGGTCGCGATGAGGATGCATATCAGTCATGACGAAGAGCAGGCGCTCGGGCGTGGATCCGCAATCAAGCGATGTAGGCGATGTGTGCCGCCCGGCATGTGGGACGTGTTCGGTCGTATCAAAATCGGATCGGCAATCCCTGCGGATCGCATTCTATCTGCGCCAGCTGATCTGCGCCGATGCTGCCGAGCCGCTCGAAGCCGATCGGAACTTGCGGGACGGATCGGCGACGTCGGTCACGAAGGCTCGACCGAGCCGACGGCCGATCAGCACGCCTGCTGCTCGCATGCTCGTCCGATACGGCGCCTCATGATCGGCATGTCTCAGAACGTTCCTTTCCGCACGCGTGCGCGCACGATCGACCACCTGGGACGCGAGCAGATCGCGGACGTGCCGACTGCAGTAAGTGAGCTTTGGAAGAACGCTTACGACGCCTACGCCCGCTCCGTGTCTCTCCATCTGTATGGGGGGCACAAGCCTGCCGCTGCCGTGTTCGACGACGGACACGGAATGTCGCGGGAAGACTTCGTCTCCAAATGGTTGGTCGTGGGTACCGAGTCGAAGGCGGGCGGCGCCGAGACCGACGAAACTCTCAGGCTCGGGCTTCCCGTACGCCCGCGTCAGGGTCAGAAAGGAATCGGACGTCTGTCGGTCGCCGCCATTGGCGCCGCGGTGCTCATCGTCTCGAAGCGGGCGGACGCTCCGTTCGTAGCCGGGCTGGTGGATTGGCGACTTTTCGAGAATCCCTTTGTGCTGCTCGAGGATGTGTCCGTCCCTATCGTCGAGTTCGACAGCCTCGAATCGCTCGGATCACTGGTTGAAGGATTGAGGCGGGAACTGCTGACCAGCGTAGACGGACCACGCGATCAGCCGGAGCGCGCCGAGCGCCTGCAGTCGGCCTGGTCCGCCTTCGACCGCCTCGAACGGGCGCAGGATCCATCCGCAGAGCGTACCTCCGAGCGGATCCGGCAACTCGTCGATCTGAGCCTTCCCAGCCTCGCCCCGCTTGAGGATTGGGGAGTTTGGAAGGGCGACAGCCGAACGGGCACGGCCTTGATCGTCGCGGACATCAATCCGTTCCTTGCCGCATGGGTGGGAAGGCACTACGGCGTAACCGCCGACGAGGCCGACGCAGTCAAGATTTCTCTGAGGAGGACCTTGACCGGTTTCTCCGATCCCTACGCCGCCGAAGATCTCGCGCTGGATTACCGGGTGATCGTTCACCGAAACGGCGAGATCGTGCCGGTCGTTGCTCGCGACCCGGACTTCGGACTGGGCTTCCTGCGCGGCCTCGAGCACTATGTCGACGGCGCCTTCGACGAGCACGGCGTCTTCCGAGGCGAGGTGAAAGCGTACGGCCGCGAACTCGGGACGGTCGAGTACATTCCGTCTGCGCATCCGCCGACAGCGCCCCGGGATCGGGTAGGCCCGTTCGGCGTCTGCATCGGCGCCTTCGAGCCGGAGGCAGGCTACTCGACGCATCCGCCGGATGTACATGCTAAGATCGCTGGGCGTTCCGAGGCACATTCCGGGTTGAACGTCTATCGCGACGGCCTGCGGGTGATGCCCTACGGGCGCCCGGAGAACGATTTTTTCAAGATCGAAGAGCGGCGCACGAACAATGCGGGACGCGAGTTCTGGTCGAGCCGACGTCTGTTCGGCCGGTTGGCCATCACGCGTGCAGCCAATCCGAACCTGCGCGACAAGGCAGGCCGGGAAGGCCTGATCGACAACACGGCCGCTCGCGCCATGCAGGCGCTCGTGATCGACCTGTTGCGGCGGTTGGCCCGAGACTACTTCGGTTCGGCATCGGAGGTTCGCAAGGATTTGCTCCCGGGCATCGCGGCGGAGAACGCCGGGGCGGCCGAGAAGGCAAAGGCGGCGAGACAGCGCACGTTGACCACCTTCCGCACCGCCGTTCGCGACCGTGCTCCGGTACTCCAGCGTTCCCTGACTGCACTGCAGGCGGCACGTTCACGTCTCGATGCCGCCATCGTCGACGGCTCTCCCGAAGCCCTGCTGGCCGTGGGCGGCCCGCTGGACGATCTCGTGACCACGAAAGGCGAGCTGCGTCTGCCCCCGAAGCCGAAGAAGCTCGCCTCCTTCGAGAAGACGTACCGCTCCTACCGCGACGACTACAGCCGGTTCGCCGCCGGGCTGGAGGAACTGCGGGACGTCTGGAGGGCGGAAACCGACCGTATCCAGACCGAGCCCGATCCGGTCGTCGCACGCTCACACCTGGGCCGGAACCAGAAGGCGGTGACGGATCTCCTGGTCCGCTGGCGCAGAGATATCGCGGCGATGCTCGACGCCGAGCAAGCCAGGGTCGCGGAATCGATCGAAAGCGATCTAAAGGAGTTCTACAAGCGTGCCGCTCCGCTGCTCGGCGAATTGGAAGAGGGACGGATCAGCCTCTCCCACGCCTTGGGCCAGATGGACTCCTTGCGGGAGCAACTCACGGAGCGTTTCGCCGGCGTGTACGACCCGTATCTGCGTTCCGTCAAACAGCTCTCGGAAGGCATCGATCTGGACAGCGCGTTGACGTTTGCGGATGCGCGGCAGGATACCCTGGAAGTTCAGCTGGGGCGCATTCAGGCGTTGGCTCAGGTCGGCATCAGCGTCGAGATCCTCACTCACGAGCTCAATACCCTCAACAGGCGCCTCGAACGAGCGTTGCACGGACTGCCCCAGGCCGCCCGCGATACGGCAGAATTCAAGGATGCCGACGAGGCGCGTCGAGAGCTCGTCGAGCGGCTGCGCTTCCTGTCCCAGATGCAGGTCTCGGAAGGAGACGCGCGGAGAGAGATCAACGGTAAGGAAATCCTCGACTATGTCGGGCGCTTTTTCGAGCGCGGGCTCTCGGACCGGAAAGTCAGCTTGGAAGCGAGCGCGGCCTTTCTCGCCGTCCGCTTCAGCGAGTTCCCCTCCCGTGTGCTTCCGGTCTTCATCAACCTGATCAACAACGCGCTCTACTGGGTCAGCGATGCTCCGGAGCGTCGTATTCGTCTCGGCGTGAGCGAGGGAGCGATCCTGATCAGCGACTCCGGCCCGGGTGTCGATCCCGACGACGTGCCTAACCTGTTCGAGCTCTTCTTCACGCGGCGGATCAGAGGACGAGGCGTCGGGCTCTATCTATGCCGCCAGACCTTGGCTGCCGGCGGTCACACCATCGAATACGTGACGGATCCGGACAGGCGGGACCTAAGCGGTGCGAACTTCAAGATAAGCATGCGGGACGGCATCGATGGCTGAACTTCACAGGGACCTGCTGGCCGAGGCCTACCTCGAGCCGATCCGGTTCGCTCTGCTAGTCGATGACGAGTTCCCGACCTACGGCCAGCCGGTCGACGCGAACGCGCGAGTCAGAACGATGGTCGATCTTTGCAGGGCGCGAGGTTGGCTTTGCGACGTCGAGAGCAACGTTCACAAGATAATCGACATCGAGAACAATAAGCACCTGCATCAATCGGATCTCCTGATCGTCGATTTCCATCTGGAGTCGGCCCGGCCGGAGGATTGTACGGCAGCGATCCAGCTTCTGCAGAAGCTTGCCATTTCTCCGCATTTCAATCTGGTTCTGATCTACACGAGCGATGAGCCAACATCGGTCGCGCTCAGCGTTGCCTATGGGCTCGGATCGGGCGAGTTCATTTCGGCCGACCTGGAAGAGCAGCTGTCCGACAAGCTCGACGAGGGCATCGAGGGAATCGAGTTGCCCCCCGACATCAAGTTGATCAAGGCGATGGTGGGCAGCCGCGGCTATGAAGGGACGCTCGCCGACGCACAGAAGGCATACGGAAAAGTTTTGAACAAACTCGGCAAGCCCATGCTCAGCATGGTCGCGAAGAGGCACTTCGAAAACCGCATGAGGGCTGAAGCGATCGCAAGTCGACCGACCGACGTCTCGCCTTCGTGCGACGTCGACTCCGACGTGCCGTGGATCAGCACGCCCAACCTGTTCGTCGCGGTGGTCAGCAAGGACGAACTTCCAGAAGTTCTCATCGAGCGTCTCTGCGACGGGTTGGCCGCCTCGCGGCCCACACCTTTGCAGGCGATGGTCGTGCAGGCACGCGCCGCGCTGGAGAAGGCAGGATCCAAGCACGACCGCTCGGTGCTGCGCCAGTCGCTGACCCAGGCCGGATGGTTTCTCAACCTCCTGTCGGCAGCCCCGGGCGAGCGGGCCGGCCGCATGAACGAACTCTATAGCCACCTTTTCTCGAGCCTGGCCGCCGAGATGCAGGCCGCCGCTGGTGCCTTCGGGAACAAGATCATCGGCGACGTTGCTCCGGCAGATGCTCTGTCCGCCGCCCGCGATCTCAGTCGCCTCGGCGAGGAAGTCGGGAACGAGGCCGTGTACCATGCCGCCAACGAGTTCCTGTGCTCGGGGCCGCTGGAAACCGACGGCCGGCTCGCGCCGGGCCTTGTCTTCAAGGCTTCGCTGGGCCGGGGAGCCGAGCAGTTTTGGGTCTGTACGACGCCGAGCTGCGATCTCGTTCCTGGGCAGAATGAGGGCGGCTGGGACGGGCAGCTGGGCGAATTCAAGGCCGTCTACGCCGCACGGCTGGCCCGCTTGCCGGCTCGCGACCTGGAAGAACGACTGCGGCAGGCCACGAACGGCCGCCATATCTATCTGACCGTCGACGGCAAGCCGACTGCCTTCGAAGTCGCCGACGAGACCAAGCGTCAGGCGAAGCTGGAGGTCTTGTTCGTGAACGACCAGGGCCGATACGCGTCCGGCAAGTTCCAAGGTATGCTCATCCGTCAGGAAGGCGGAAAGCCGACGTTCAAGGAAGTCGGCTTCGAAGTCATCGCCAAGCTCCGTCCTGGCTATGCGGCGAAGTTCCTCATGGATGCCGGAGTCCAGAAGGCCCGTATCGGGCTGAACTGGCTGCGGATGCCCGGGACGGACAGCACGGCTTCCGCCGCGGCTGCGGTCGAGCAGGCTGTCGACCTCATTCCGCAGGCACAACCGCTGCCGACGGTCGATCAGGTCTGACGACCCCGAAGGTGAGAGGGGTTCGTATCGTGTTCTTCGGGAAGAGGAAGGTCAGGCCGGGAGAAAAAGGGGGCTTGACCTTGCCGGTCTTCACGTCGGTTATGGGATAGAACAGCATTGCGCCTCGGCCGGGGCGGCGGAGTTCGTCGAGGGCGGCGTTCGGCCTCGACATCTCGATCTTGCCCGTCACATGCTCGGCGAATCTACGATGCACGGGATCGTTGTAGGTCGTGAATCGGGGCCCGTTTCGGCTGCGGAAGACTGCGTGGAAATCCGCGCCCGCGATCGACAGGTGCGCGCGGGGGCTATCGAACTTCGGGCTCATGAACACCCAGTCCTCGATCTGAGGGCTGCGATCGCCGGTCTGTTGAAGAAACTCCAGCTGTTGATAGAGCGGGTTCGGTGTGCGCCCTCGTTCACGGCGATCGAACCAGATGTAACCGCGGATGAGCTCGACGATGTCGCTCGGCCGGAGGATCCCGGCGTTCACCGTCAATCCTCCGGAGCCCCGGGCGGCGTCGCCGACAAGCGTCATTTCCCGGACGGTGGTCCGGCCGATTATATCCTCAACGAGATCCTGGTTGCTGCGCACGTCCTTCGGGTCGGTTGGGGCGAACGTCGACTCGGCCAGCTGTCCACCGAAGTTCCGGTAGGTCACCCGTGCATTGTACATCTTGTTGGCCGCCGTAGGCTTGAGCATGTGCATCGGCACCAGCGGCGGGATCTGGATCGGAGTGATGCGGGGCTCCTCCATCGAGGCGTACCGCTTCAGCTCCTCGCGAAAGAGCTCCTCGTCGCGACACACGGCGCCGAACGCCTCGTATAGGTCGATGCGTCTTCGCCCGTTCCTGTCCAGCCATTCGTCCGTGCCGATGAACAGCCGGACCAAGTCCCTGTAGCCATGTCTGAAGCCGAACCAGCGCCCCATCTGCATGAGGGTGTCCGCGGTTTGTGCCCGGCGGCGGTAGTAGCTGACGGTCAGTCCTTCGACGGTGTAGCCGCGGGACAACTTCGTGCCGCCGACGAGGATCTTCCAGACCGGGTTTTTGTCGAAGTCGGGTGCCTGATCCTGGTTCTCGTTGTTGAGGATGCGCACGGCTTCCCGTGCTTCTCCCAAACGGGCAAGCGTCTCGCCGACGAACGGCGCGATTTCCTCGAACGTGGCAGGAAACGGCATATCGGGACTGCGGATGGCACTGACCGGCCTGAAATCCGTCTCCAGAAGCTTGGCGAGACGGTCCGGTCCCCTTCCCGCTTCGTAACCTGCACCTTGTAAGACCGCTCGTATGCTTTCGGCGAGATCGTCGTGCTCGGCCACCCGGGCGGAAGCATGTGCCAGCATGGTGTGATGGCGGTAGGTGAGATCGGGACGGGCGGCTTCCCGGAACAACTTGAGGGCTCCGCTGAGAACATAGCTGTCCAGGGCTCGCGGAAGGTTCTCGGCGGCAGTGTCGTCTCCGACGAGCGGCCGCATGTAATCGCGGCGGTTGGGCCGCGTCGACTCGTCCGACGAGCTGCCGTTCAGGTCGTAGAAGTCCGCCACGCCCATGTAGCCGTCCGGGCGTGGAAGAGAGACGAGGAAATCTCGCGGGAAGATGTCTTCTTCGTTGTTGGGATCCACGAAGACGTTCGCGAACGGTGTTGCTGTATATCCGACATATTGGGCGCGGGGCAGTAGTCGGAGAAGCTCCACGATGCCGCGATTCGTTGCGGTGCGCTCCTGCTCTTCAGGTCCGGTCACCGGCTTGTTGGAATTGATCGATGCTTGGTCGGACTCGTCGTCGACGATAAGGGTGGGGATCTGATCCAACGGTGCGCCCGTGCGCGTGCGGCCGAGGAACCGGAGATCTGACAGCAAGCGTTCGAGGATCTTGCTGTTTTTCTTGACGATCGCTATGCGCGCCGGACTATCCACGAGATTGTCGGGATCGAAGAACGGTTTGGCAGTATTCGAGCGTACAAACGCAAGGGAATGGACCGCCCTTCCGAGCTTTCGATAGTCCGACTCAGGGCCGGTCAGCCGATGCCAGTCGAAGCTGCCCAGGCTCGAAGGTTTGGCTCCGTGCTCGAGAAAGCGCTTCCAATCGGCATCGTGTACGTAATCGCGATCCAGGAGTTCGCGCCCGATCAGGTCCTTGTCGATGCGTCGCTGCGTCTGTGAACGAAGTACGTCGAGCGTTCCCGCCAACACGATGATGAGCTTGTAGCCCGCATCGGCTGCCTTCGAGATTACGCCCGTGAAGTTGGCTGTCTTCCCGCTCTGGACATACCCTACGACCAACCCTTTAGCCTGATAAGCCTGAGTCCGTCGAGGATCCGAAAGCCTCTCGATGACGCTGGTCGTGCTCTCGTCCAGCGCCGAGATCCCGGCCTCCGACCAACCCTGGCGCTCGAGCTGCCGACGATAGGCAGTCCAGTAGAAGTCGGAGCTTCTTCTGCGCGCCTCATCATACCACCGCTCATGATCGGCGGCGATGACCGACGGCGCATCCAGACGGTGGAATGGGAAGCGCTCGTTGCACAGCTCGCGAAGGGATGGAGCCATGAGAAGTGCCTCATAGATCCGGGCACGTCGCTCGGCGGTGTTGCGAAGCGTCGTTCGCGTCCAGATCGCCTCGCCTTCGTTGTCCCATATGGCCAGTGCCCGACGAAAGATCCCGACAGAAGCATCTCCGGGCGCTGCCGACGAGAGCAACTCCTCGAGACCCAGGGCATCCAAGGGTGAGGCGACATCGTTCACGGCCGCGCTTGCGGCCAAGGCGGGGCCCAGCGGCTTCGGCCCCGATTGCATCAAAGCCAGCGCTCCGTTCAGTTGCTCGAACATCCGTTATTCATCCTGCCATTCAGCTGGAGGTATGATGGCGAGGAAATCCTCCGTCCCGTCCGCCACTCCCAGGCCGTCCACGTCGACTTCATAGCTGACATCGATGATCCGCTCGGGCACGAACGAGGGCGGCATGCTCCGGATGGCTTCGGCCGTGAGCCGAGGACAGGATTCGTCCACCGCGATAATGCGCGGCCGCTCCGCCAATCGCCATCGTTCCAAGTAGAGATGAGCGTCGGCTTCGCGATAGCCGCAACGTGCCATCAAACTATCGAACCGGTCTCGTTCCGAGGCGACCATCCGGCGGGCAATGGACTCAACCGCTTCGGGCAGGCTCTCTCCAACTTGGCCGGCAGCTTCGAGGCGCAAGGAAAGCAGGAAGAGCGGCACACCCGGCATGGGAGTCAACTGGGCCAATCCGTGGATGTGATGTACCCGACGCGTGCCTCTCGTCGTCTTGATCTCGACATCGAAGCCAAGAAGGCGAAAGTCGTGCGATGCTCCGAACGGACCTGTCCAAGCGTCCAGAGCATTGGCGGTGCCGGACTGCTGTAGGCGTCGCAGCAGCCATAATTCGCCGTAGAGGCCTTGCCGCCGATCCTCGCTCAGCGCGGAGTTCACCTTGAGGAGAGACTGCCACTCCTGCAGGACGTCCGTGACGGTTCGGCTCACGTCTTCGCTGGCTTCGACCCGTGTCGTCAGGTCCGCCAGCAGAGCGTGAAAGGTGCGGAACAATGCTCTTGATGTGACCGATAGCTCAAGGGCTCTTGCACCATCCGCGTGGATGTCCTGCATGCTCACGGCCGCAAGCCGAATCGGTACGTCGGCGCAGCTTCCCCCTTGGAACACCGCGCCTAGCCGGCTGCCCCCATCGTCGATGAACACGCGGATGAGCGGTCGGGTACGCAGGGCGAAGATGACGGGAACTCCGGTGACGATGTAATGGTCGTGAACCTGCTCCCAATCGGGAAGCAGCAAAGGATTGGCTTCCGCGACCGACTTGTTCACGAATTCTCCAGCGCCCTCAAAAGAAGATTGTTGATTTCATCCAAACGTCTTCTTCGACGCTGAGACAGCCGCGATCCGTCAAGTTCCTCTTTCAGAAGGAAGAAAAGCAGGGTCTTGAAGATCGGCAAGTCGATGGACGGTTCCTCCGAGCCCGGCGATAGCCGGGCTCTATGGACATCGTTCAATACGATGCGATCGGATGCTTGATCCAGGGCGAAGACGCGATCCGGCGGCAACGTGTGCCAGACGAAATCGATGCGGCGGAACATCGATCCGCCTGCATACAGACGAGACTGACGTTGCACGGACACCGGCAGGCCGTCGCCGAGCACGAGCGGGAGGGGAGCGGGACCTGCAGATTTACTTCGCGCCTGGCGGAAGGCTCGACGGGCGTCGTCCAGATAGTCTCCGAACATAAGCTGGCCCGACTTGGCATCGGCAAGAGCCGAAGACAGTGCCGCAGTCGTCTGGATCCGAGACTTTTGTACATTGATGTCAATGTACTCCGGCGGGATGTCGATAGCGACTCGGGCGAGGGTCAGTTCAGGATCAACGGCATCGTTGGTCACGCTTTGCCATCCACCTGCCTGGACAAGACGATCATTCCGGTAGAAGAAGAAGCCTTGGTTCGATAGGGCGCGGCGCTTACCGAGCAGGAATTCCGGCGATTCGGACCCGGACGGCCAGATGTGTGCGTGAAGCCTAAGCGCGGGTCCTCCCGGCATGTATGTCTCAAAGGTCCTGGGATAGCCCGAGCGTCCCGATGCAGCATAGCCGAAGGGGTCGTAGGCTCGAACGCGACGCGGCAGACTGGTAGGCCTTTCCTCGTGCTTCACCCTCAGCACTATGCCAAATGCGGGACCGATGAAACGGTGGAATGTCAATCCCAGGCTGCGATCAAGGCTGACCAGCATCTGCTGCAGGAAGCTGTCCAATCCCCCTTCACCGCCGGTTGTCGTCAGGCGGTCTAGCTGTTCCCAGAGGACCACCAGACCCGCATCAGGCTTCTGCGGAGAGGCGTAGCTGGCGGCGAAGCGCTCCCGGACGTCGGCACTCTCGAGAGTCTCGCAGCGCCAACCTTCCCTGATCGATGTTTCCGTCCATCGGCAACCGACCGGTGAGCCTGTCGCAGATTTTGCAAGGACGCTGACGCTGCGGCACTGGCTCAGAGACGCCGACTTCATGCCGAGCCCGAACATCCCAAGGGTCGAAGGGGCGCGGTGTTTCGGACCCGCAAACCGCATCGCCTCCTGCAGCTCACCCTCGGTCAGGCCGCGACCGTTGTCGGCGATCGTGACCGCGGTCACCCTGCTGTCGTTGCGTGTGAACGTGATTTCCACCCGACGGGCTGCCGCGTCGATCGAGTTGTCGATCAAGTCGGCCAAGGCTTCGGCGAGATCGTATCCGATGCGCGAAAATGCTCTTACGCTACCCGCATCGTCAGGCGGAAGGACGAACGATCCCGCCGATCGGAGTGCGGCCTTCAACAATCCTTTCCCTCTGCGACCATCGGCATCCGCATCCGTCCTGCCGCCCGTTCACCGAACCGGAGCGGAGTGTCCTTGGTTGTCAAGAGATCTCACGAGGTGACGTGCGAAGAACCGGGCAAGCTTGGGAGGCACGGCATTGCCTATCATTCGCGCCACGGGTTCGATCATGTGCGTCGGATAGAAAACGTAGTTATCGGGAAACGATTGAAGCGCCGCAGCCTCGCGAAGCGATATGCCGCGGACCTGTGTCGTGTCGTAATGACCGAAGCGCCCGTTCGAGATGCTGTGACAACGGGTGGTGATCGTCGGTGCCGGAGCATCGGGCCGCATTCTCGTGTAGACGTCCGTGAAGCATCTCTGTTTGAGCCGCCTTTCCAGGCGTCTGTGGCAGTCCAGGCTGAGGTCGCCGTCGCTCGTGCTTTCCAGGTAAGAGTTGTTCTGACCCGGCTTGGCGGCAGCGAGCCGCTTCAGGTTAAGTTCGCTCAAAGTCCGAGTGCGGTGGTTCGGAACCTCCGGGTCGGCTTCTCCGGCGCCGATCCTGGGGAAGCGCCGGAGAACCGATTCGACGGTGACGGGCGCTGCTTCCGTGTCCTCTTCAGGAACCATGAGGCTATCCCGGATGAGATTGCCGAATGCATGCTCGCTCACGCGGTCGCGACGAACGGCTAGAAGGATCGAGCGTTTCCTATACTGCGGAATACCGAACTTGGATGTGCAGACCAGCCGAGTGCCGACTGTATAACCTAGATTCTCCAGCGTTATACGGAAATCACTCCAGATGCCGCCATATTTTGGGTCGCCTATGCCTGCGACATTCTCCGATAGGATCATGTCCGGAACAAATCTCTCAACAAATTGAGCGGCTTCATTCAGAAGATTGCTGTCTCGCTCCCGTCTTTCCTGGCGAGTCTTGCTCAACTCCTTGCGTGCCAACGTCGTGAACGGCTGACAGGGTGCGCAGATCGCGAACATGAGGGAAGTTTCAGGGAGTTCCGATCGATAATGATTGATAAGAACCGACAATCTGTCGAACAGCTCAACCTGTTGCCCGCCGGGATGATCCTTTGTCTTCGGGAATATATCGTAATCCAGATATTCGGGCGCCGCCCCGTCGTACCTTTCGTTGGAATTGTTCAGGACGTAGGTATCCTTGCAGCGCTGCTCCTTATCGATGCCGGCGATGACGTAACCGCCTGCATCGATGATGCCTCTCGTGGTTCCGCCCGCGCCGCAGAAGAAGTCGACCGCGAGGAACTCGGGCGGAAGCAGCGCGGGCGCCGGTTCCTGAGAATCGCCGATGTTCGGGTCGGACGGGACGTGACTTTGCGCGGAACGGATTCGGTGCTTACGTGAACGGGGCGCGAAACATGCATGCTCCCGCCATACCTTCGTTCGCCGTACTCTAGACCGTCTTACGCCGGCCACTCTGCCGCTCCGCTCGCTAAGCTCCTCCTCTGAGGTAGGCGGACCTTACAGAGCGGCTTCTGACGAGGCAAGCGGCAAGGTTCCCTTCCTCACGACTCGAACGCAGGGGATCATGCGCCATTTGGATCGCAGGGGCCCTGGACGAGGCGGTAAAGGTTGGACAGGCACACTCTCGAGCAGCGTAGTTTCAACATGCGTCGGGTTCGCGCCCGCGATACTCAACCGGAGCGACAAGTGCGCTCATTGCTGCACCGATACGGTTTCCGCTTCCGGCTGCATGTCCGTACTCTGCCGGGCACACCCGACATCGTGCTGCCCCGCCACGGGGCGGTCGTTCTCGTTCATGGTTGCTTCTGGCACGGACACGGCTGCGCCAGATCGAAGCTTCCTCAGACCCGGCAGGAGTTCTGGCGGAACAAGATCGGAGCGAATCGAGCCCGGGATGAGGACGATGCAAGGCGGCTACGCGAGTTGGGATGGCGTATCCTGGTCATCTGGGAGTGTGCGTTGAGGGGGCGTTCACGCCTGTCTACAGACTTGGTGGCGATGTTCTCCCGTAATTTTCTTTTCGGCGACGAGGTGGAAGTGTTCATCGAAGGCGAGCGCCCGTCGCCTCCACATGAAGGGCAGACGAGCAGGGATCATTGAGTTTTCGACCGGTACCGCTCGCTGGCCTGGTTCGAGCGGCACTCTGAAGCATCAAGGCGCGTGACAATGCTCTATGGAAGCAGCCGTGCATCCTTAGGGTTGTGATCGACGTCAGATCTCGACGCCGATCGGCGTGACAGCCTTTTGGTCGCGCTTATGGCGGTAGGGTCAACCGGCGGCGCCGATCGACACATCGATGGAAGGCGATATCAATAGCGGATATCATCGTCGCCGCTTCCAGATGGTCAAGGAGCCAGGACGTTCGCGGCCCGGCGCGATCGAGCCGTCTGCTCGCCCGGCTTGTGGCAACTGGCGGCCATTTCGAGTTCTGTGCGGATCAAACCTCTATCATCGTCGGCGGCGATACGCGCATCGATCATCTCGAGCGATGGTTGAAGCCGGGTCTGCCCGGGTGGCACCTGCAGCTTCGTTGTGTCGCCAGTCAGAGCCTGTCCGGAATGGGTTGAGTGGCTCGCGTCGGGCTGCTTCCGTGGAGGTGTTCGAAGCCTTCGTTGGAGCCAGGCATGTGGACGCCGGCCACCCGCGCCCAGCATAACAGAGACTTTCTGCGCTATTCGAGCGATCTGACCGATGCGGAATGGGCGGTGATCGAACCCGTGCTGCCGAAGGCAGCCGCGGCCGACCGATCTCGAGCGTGGCCGATGCGCGAGATCGTCGACGCCGTCCTGTACATTCTGCGCTCCGGCTGCTCGTGGCGCATGCTGCCGGACCACTTCCCGCCGCGCAGCACGGTCCGGAACTGGTTCCGCCGGTTCCGTGACGAGCGCCTGTTCGAGGGCCTCGGCCATCGGCTGGTTCTGGCCGACAGGGAGCGATGCGGCCGCCAAGCCTCGCCCAGCGCGGCGGTCATGGACAGCCAGATCGCACGGACCTGCGAGAGCGGCGGGCCCCGCGGTTACGACGGGGCCAAGCGGATCGTCGGTCGCAAACGCCACGCGCTGGTCGATACCGATGGCCGATTGCTGACGGTCGTGGTTGGCGCAGCGTCGGTCCAGGACCGTGACGGCGCCGGTCCGCTCGCCCGCGCTTCGCGCCACCGCTTCCCCTTCGTCGAGCGCATCTTCGCCGATCGAGGCTATCAGGGCGAAAGGGTCCGCCGGACCAGCCCGGTGCCGGTCGAGATCGTGCGACCAGGACCCGGGCAGATCGGCCTCGCCGTGCAGCCGAGGCGCCGGGTGGTCGAGAGAACCTTTGCCCGACTCGGCCGCAATCGGCGGCTCTGGAAGGACGCGGAGACGGCGATCGCTAGGTCGACGGCCTTCCTCCATGCCGCCGCAGCGAACGTCCTCATTCGCCGCATCGCCTCAGCAAAATGAGTTTCCGGCCGGACTCTCAGAAATCAACTCGCCGTTTACGAATACTTAAGAATTAGAAGATTTGTGCAGTTCTACCTTGATCTGATAGCTTGCTTGAGCCTGTGCCTCGACTGGCCTCCAATTGGAGCGGATAAATACGGGATCCCGCGCTGAAACCCTATTGACTTTTGGGCGATCCATATTAAATCTGATGCAGAAAAGGCTGCTCACAAGGAGACTGTCATGTCCAAGGACAAGACCTGGTAATGCCTGATAATGTAGTGCTGCACTTGAAGGTGCAAGCGCTTCGTTGAAGGCCGCCAGAAGGCGGCCTTCATTTTGTTATCTCGGCGAACTTAGAGTCGTTTTTAATAGCGTCGAAGTCTCGATCTGAAATGGCGTCTGTCTTGTTTTCCGGATGTGAGGTGCCGGAAGAGAATAAGATGTCCAGTGCTTCCGATTTGTATTTTTCCTCTCCCGTCTCTTTGTAGAGTAGAGAGTAGTAGCAGGCTCTGTTGTAGTCTCCATCCGCCCAATCCTTGTCCTTCTGCCCTCTTAGCATCTTCGCGTTAACGAAAACGTCGAGAACTTCGATAGCTTTGTGCAGATCGCCGGACATGCGATGTAGGCGAGCGAGCGGTATGGCGATGCTCCTGTTCAAAGGCTCCGTTTCAAACCTCTTCGTCAATTGAACGATGGAGAACTCCCGCTCCGATGCCGGTGCATCAGGTCGGAACGCCGAAGCGATTGCTCGTGTGACTTCTGCCGTCTCCTCTGCCTTCTCCCGAGCTTCGCTCGCTTCCTTCGTGGCTGCCTCGGCATCCCTCTCTGCCTGCTCGATGCGCTTCTCCAGGCTGGAGGTGATTCTCGGAAGAAGCCGTCTCGCGCCAAACCCGGCGATGCAGCTGATCGACAGAAGAAGCATCGACCCTTCTGTGTCGAGGTTGCTCGGGAATAGCCTGATGAGCACTGCGACAAACTGGATGGCGAGAGCGCCGACCATGCCGACGGCCGTCTCGACGAAAGCGAGGAGGGCCAGGCGTTTGCCGTCGATATTCCTGCCGAAGAGACGGATTCTTTCATCTTCGTATCGGAGCTCGATGAGGAAGCTGACAAGCCCGCCCATCAGGCCGCCAGCAAGCACCAGGACGAGCGGCATCAGCAGGCTGCCACCTGATCCGACTTGGCCTGCCTGAGATACGACATCGTTCATCGCAATGCTCTCTGCTCTGGTTCGGCCGCGCACGAGCCACTTCGGAGAAGGCCCCTTCATGGCATGGCCGCCGTCCCCGTCGTCCGATCCCCCCTCGGCCAGCATGGGGCGTATCCAGATCTAGGACATCGAGCGCTCGGCGACCACTCTCGAGGTGGCAGCGGAAGCGGTCAGTGTGGACCTGCCAAGCCGCAGTGGCTTACTTGGTGTTGATCGGCGATGCATGACGGCCAGCTTGAGGTCAGCGCACCCAAAAGGTTGCCGCGCCGGTCGGCATCGAAGCTGCGCGCCGCTCGGGAGCGGCTGCTTTTTGCCTGTCGGCAAGCGAAATCAGATGGGTTTCCTAAGTGACGCCGACGTTGACTGCCGCGCAGGCTCGCCTCGTCCGTCGCGTCGCTGACGGCGGCAGTGTTGTTTAGGCGGCGTTCTCGCGAGAGATGGGCCGTCCCGTGTCAACCGGCAACACATGCCGAGCAGCGGAAGGCCAGCATCCTCAACGGCTACCGCGCCGATAGGCGTTCAAGCTGCGCGCCGATCCACATGCTCGTCGCTGCCTGGACTTGTCGGCCACAGAAAAGGGCGGGCGCCTCGAGACGCCCGCCCACCATGCTGCGGCAGGTCACTCCGGCTGGATGCCTGCCTTGTCGATGACGCCCTTCCAGCGGGCCATCTCCTCCGTGAGGTAGGTCGCGAACTCCTCGTTGGAGTTGGCGACGACCTCGAAGCCGAGCTTGTTGAACTCGGCGACGACCGCCGGGTCCTTCAGCGAGGCCTGGATCGCCTCGTTCAGCTTCGTCCTGGTCTCCGCCGGGAGGCCCGCCGGGGCGGCGACGCCCTGCCAGGAGTTGACGACGACGTCCGCGTAGCCGAGCTCCTTGAGGGTCGGCACGTCCGGCAGCATGGGGTGGCGCGTCTCGCCGGTCTGGGCGAGCGCCTTCATCTGGCCGCCCTGGACGTAGGTGAGGATCGCGCCGAGGTTCTGGAAGGACACGTCGACGTGGCCGCCCAGAAGGTCGGTCTGGGCCGCCGAGCCGCCCTTGTAGGGCACGTGGACGCCTTGCGTGCCCGTCGCCTGCCAGAACAGCGCCGCCGTCAGGTGGTCCGAGGACCCCGTGCCGGAATTGGCGAAGGTGACCGTTTCCGGGTTCGCCTTCATGGCCGCGACAAGGTCAGGCACGGTGGCCGCCTGGAAGTCCGGATTGGCGACGAGGACGTTGGGGGTGCGCACGGCGACGGTGAGGAGGTCGAAGTCCTTCACCGGGTCGTAGGACAGGTTCTTCTGGAGGTACGGGTTGGTCGCGAAGGTGCCGAGCGAGGCGACGATCATCGTCTGCCCGTCCGCCGGGCTGGACGCGACGCGGCCGGCCCCGATCGCGCCGGTCGCGCCCGGCAGGTTCTCCACGACGACGTTGCCGCCGAGCGCCGCGGCGAGCTTCGGCTCCATGAGGCGGGCGGTCGTGTCCGTCGCGCCGCCCGGCGGGAAGGGGACGACGATCGTGACCGGCCCGTCGGGAAAGGCGTGGGCCGCGCCGACGACGGCCGACAGGGCCAGGCCGACGGCCAGTCCGATGAAGGTCTTGGGCTTCATGAGGTATCCTCCCAGGGTTGATCGTTTCGGCGCCCCGCCTCCCGGCCGCGGGCGCCGCCTATGTTCGGCTCGGATGCGGCGGCTTCGTTCCGCCGCCCGTCGCTCAGCGCACGAGGCAGGGACGCTTGTTGTCGAAGCGCCAGCCGGGCACGAGGAACTGCATGGCCTCAGCGTCGTCGCGCGCGCCCAGGCAATGGTCGAGGTAGAGCCGGTGCGCCGCCTCCACGCGCTCCATGTCGAGCTCGACGCCGAGGCCCGGCTTCTGCGGCACGGCGACGTGGCCGTCGACGATGCGCGGCGGCTCGCGCGTCAGGCGCTCGGTGCCGTCCTGCCAGATCCAGTGCGTGTCGAGCGCCGTCACCCGGCCGGGCGCGGCGGCGCCGACATGGGTGAACATGGCGAGCGACACGTCGAAGTGGTTGTTAGAGTGCGAGCCGAAGGTCAGCCCGAACATCTGGCAGAGCTGGGCGACGCGCACCGAGCCCTGCATGGTCCAGAAGTGCGGGTCGGCGAGGGGGATGTCGACCGACTGGAGCTGGACGGCGTGGGCGAGCTGGCGCCAGTCGGTCGCCACCATGTTGGTGGCCGTCGGCAGTCCCGTGGCGCGCCGGAACTCGGCCATGACCTCGCGGCCGGAATAGCCGTTCTCGGCGCCGCAGGGGTCCTCGGCATAGGCGAGGACGTCGCCGCGGCCCTTGCAGACGCGGATCGCCTCCTCCAGCGACCAGGCGCCGTTCGGGTCGAGCGTCACGCGGGCGTCGGGGAAGCGGCGCTTGATGGCGGCGGCCGCCTCGATCTCCGCCTCGCCGGCCAGAACGCCGCCCTTCAGCTTGAAGTCGCGGAAGCCGTAGCGCTCCTGCGCGGCCTCGGCGAGGCGCGCGACGGCGTCCGGCGTCAGCGCCTCCTCGTCGCGAATCCGCGTCCACTCGTCGGTGGCACCCTCGCCGGCGCGGTAGGGCAGGTCCGTGCGGGCGCGGTCGCCGACGAAGAAGAGGTAGCCGAGCATCTCGACCCGGTCGCGCTGCTGCCCGTCGCCGAGAAGGGCTGCGACCGGCACGCCGAGATGCTGGCCGAGAAGGTCGAGGAGCGCCGATTCCAGCGCGGTGACGACGTGGATGGTGGTGCGCAGGTCGAAGGTCTGGAGGCCGCGGCCGGCGCTGTCGCGGGAGGCGAAGGCGGTGCGCACGCCGTTGAGGAGGGCGTTGTAGTCGCCGACCGAGCGGCCGACGAGGAGCGGTCCCGCTTCGGCGATCGTCTGGCGGATCGCCTCGCCGCCGGGCACCTCGCCGACGCCGACGTTCCCCGCATCGTCCTGAAGAATAGCGAGGTTGCGGGTGAAGAAGGGAGCGTGCGCGCCGCTGAGGTTCAGGAGCATGCTGTCGCGCCCCGCCACCGGCACGGCGCGCACCGAGACGATGCGAGGCGCGTGGCGGGCAAGGTGCGGGTCGGCGGCGGTGCTGGGCGTGGACTCGGCGAGCATCTGGATTCCTCCCTCCGGATGCCGGCGGCGCGGGGCGCATCGGGGGCCCCGAGCCGCCGGTGGCGGCTCTTTTCTGGGTTCAGGCGGCGAGCGAGGCCTTTGGCAGGCGCGCGTTCGCCGTCTCGATCAGGGCCTTCAGCTCGGCCCGCTCGGCCTGGGTGAGGTCGGTGAGCGGGGTGCGCACCGGACCGCCGGGGCGGCCGATCGCGTCGACGCCGGCCTTGACGATGGAGACGGCATAGCCGCGGCCGCGGTCGCGCAGCGCGATGTAGGGCAGCACGAACTCCTTCAGCTCGCGCGCCACCGTGTCGCGGTCGCGGGCCCGCACGGCCTTGTAGAAGTGCAGCGCCCATTCCGGCATGAAGTTGTAGATGGCCGAGGAATAGGTCGTCACGCCCATCTCGAGGTAGGGCAGCGCGAAGGTCTCGGCGGTCGGCAGGCCGCCGACATAGGTCAGGCGGTCGCCGATGCGGCTGGCGACCCGCGCCATCAGCTCGAGGTCGCCGACGCCGTCCTTGAAGCCGACGAGGTTGGGGCAGCGCTCGCAGAGCCGCGCGAGGGCGTCCGGGCCGAGAACCGCGTTGGCGCGGTTGTAGACGATGACGCCGATGCCGACCGACTTGCAGACCGCCTCGACATGGGCCGCGAGGCCTTCCTGCCCGGCCTCGGTGAGGTAGGGCGGCAGGAGCAGGAGCCCGTCCGCGCCCGCCGCCTCGGCGGCCCGCGCGATCTCGACGGCGATCGCCGTGCCGTAGCCGCAGCCCGCGATCACCGGCACGCGGCCGGCGGTCTCGGCGACGGAGGCGCTCACCACCGCGTCGACCTCGGCGGGGGTGAGCGAGAAGAACTCGCCCGTGCCGCCGGCGGCGAAGAGGGCGGCGACGTCGTAGCCCAGCAGCCAGGCGCAGTGCTGGCGGAAGGCCGCCTCGTCGAAGCGGTTCTGCGCGTCGAACTGCGTGATCGGGAACGTCAGGAGGCCGGAGCCGACGGCGTCGGCCATCGCGGCGGGCGAAAGATTGGTCATCGGCTGTCCTCCGGTTCGGGAGCGGGTGGGCGAAGCGGCCTCTTGCGGCGCCTGCTCGCTCCGGACGCGAGCGATCTGCACCAGTGGCGGCGCCGTTTGTCGGCCGTCGGCGTCTCGCTCTGCCAGCAGCCCGCGAGCCGACGAGTAGACGTCACCGACGATGCGGTCTAACTCAAAGAACGAATAGATCGATGCAAGGAATGGATCGATGTTCGAGCTGAGCCAGTTGCGCTGCTTCGTGGCGGTGGCCGAGGAGCTCCATTTCGGACGAGCATCCGCGCGATTGAACATGACGCAGCCGCCTCTCAGCCGCCAGATCCAACTACTGGAGCACGCGTTGGAGGCGCGCCTTCTGGAGCGCTCTAGCCGTGTAGTACGTCTCACTCCTGCAGGGCGCGCTTTCCTGCCGGAAGCGCGACGCATCCTTCGCCTGTCGGACAGTGCGGCAAGCTGGACGCGTCGGGTCTGGCGGGGCGAGGCAGGCACGCTACGCCTCGGGTTCACCGCTGCGTCGGGCTACAGCAGGATGCCGCTGCTCCTGAACCTGTTGCACCGGCGGTTGCCAGGGATCGACGTCGTCCTGCAGGAGATGGTGACCCACGCCCAACTTGAGGGTCTCGACAGCGGCACGCTCGATGTCGGGCTCGTACGCGCTCTGCCACCCGGGGCTCGACATGCCAGTCTGCCGCTCGCGCCGGAAGCGCTGCTAGTCGCCCTCCAGCAGGACGACCCGCTCTGCTCACACCACGAACTCGGGCCGGCAGACCTTGAGGGCAGGGACCTCATCGGTTACTCGCCCGACGCGTCGAGGTACTTCTTCGAGTTGACAAGTGGCCTCCTGGACCGCGCCGGCGTGCGGCCGAACGTCGTGCAGCAGGTTGGTCAGATCCACACCATGCTGGCACTCGTGACATCCGGCTTCGGCGCCGCGCTCGTGCCCGGGAGCGCCGCCTGCCTCGGGATGGAGGGCGTCTCCTTCAAGACGTTCGTGACCACCCCTCCGAAGCCCGTCGAACTGATGATGGTCTGGCTGCCGACTAACGAGAACCCGGCACTCGCCGCCTTCATCGACGCCTATCGATCCGCAGCCGATCCGGTGGACCGGACGTCGCCAACGTCGGTCGGCGCCGGGATGGGCTGAGTTGGGTCGAGAGTGGATGGGCAGCTTTTCGGCCGCTGCGCCCGGAAGCAGACCGTCTGGATTCGACCCTTCAGAGCCGTTCGGCGCTAGCTTTGGAATACTCGAGAGCAGACATGACGTACTCGGAGAGGAACGTCGTAAAAGACTGACGGCGCCTGCCAAACGAACGTTCGGATTGCTGTCATTGCGCCATCATCGCCTCCTCGCGAATGGCGCTCGACAGGTAGCGGGCGAGCCATCGACGCGGCATGTGGCGGATCGCGGCGTTGCGCAGACGGAAGGCGAGCGGTGAGGCCGGAATGAACATGGCGGCGCTGCGCCGCGCCCGGCCTTGAAGGCGGGCGATGGCAGGCCGCAATTCCGCCTCGTGCCGTCGGAGGGCCGCCTCGATGGATCCCGCCTCCAGCGCCCGCCCCAGACGCTCGGCCGAGGCCATCGCCATGCCGGCGCCCTGGCCGGAGACGAGCGTCAGGGAATGGGCGGCATCGCCCAGGAGGAGCACCCGGCCCCGCGACCACGAATCGGCTTCGGCGAGAACGAGGTCGTCGAGGACGCAGTCCAAGCCGGCCGCCTCGGCCAGATCGAGATGCCGACCAACGAAGGGATGGGAGGCCCGTGAAACATCCCGCAGCAGGCTCCAGCGCCGCGAGGGTTCCACCGGGCCGCTCCCGACGCTGCGCCAGACGTGGAGCGCCGCCACGCGCGTCGGCGACAGGCGGTAGTATTCCGCCATGTGACCCGGCTCGACATAAGACAGGAAGTCGACGCCGGGCTCCAGCGCGGCCTCGACGTCGTAGACGGCGAAGCGGTAGCCGAGCGGGCGCAGAAAGGCTTCGTCCGGACCGAAGACGAGGCGGCGGGTCGCCGAACGCAGGCCGTCGGCACCGATCACGAGGTCGGCCTCGACGGCCGAGCCGTCCGAGAGGGTTGCCCGGACAGTCCCTCCGTCGGGAGATCGGTCCTCGATCCGCTCGATCCGCGTCTCGAACGCGATCGACACATCCGGAACGAGCACGTCGCGTAGCTCCCGCACGAGGTCCGTGCGCAGGAGGGCGAGGTAGGGCAGGTCGCGGATGAAGTCCCGGTAGCGCAGCCGCGCGATCTCGCGGCCCCTCCGGTCACGGTAGACGTTCTCCTCCACCGCGAAGGCGCGGGCTTCGAGCTTCGGCAGGAGGCCCATGCGGCGCGCCGTCTCGTAGCCGGGGCCGGACAGGCCCATCATGTAGCCGCCGCGGCGCAGGTCGGGCGCGGCCTCTACAACGCGGACCGACCAGCCGGCGCGCGACAGCCAGAATGCGGCGGAGAGGCCGGCGACGCCCGCTCCGGAGATGAGGACGCGTCCGGGCTTCATCGAGATGCTCCGAGGTGTGCGAGGGGGCGCGTGACGAGCGGCAGAACGGCAAGGGCCGCAGCGGCTCCTGCCAAGGCAAGGGCGAAGCCCGCGCTATATCCGAACCAAGAGGTCAGGACGCCGCCCAGGAGGCCGCAGGACAGGGCGACGAAGGCGTCGGCGCTCTGGAACAGGGTGAAGTCGACGCCGGCCTGGTCGGGTGAGGCCGCGCCCATGAGAAGCGCGTAGAGAGCGACGAAGCCGAAGGCGTTGACGGCCGAGAACAGGAGGACGCCCGCCACGAGCGCGGGAACGGAGCCGATGGCGGTGGCGCAGACCAGTCCGGTGAGGGCGAGCGCCTGGAGAAGCGCCGCGAGGAGGAGCCGCGACGACGACAGGCGCTCCCCGATCCCGCCGGCCAGCAGCGTGGCGGGGAGCGCGAAGGCCGAGCCGGCGATCACGATCAAACCGACCCGGACGGGGTCGAGGCCGGACTCCACGAGGCTCGGTCCGACCAGCGCCTGCGCGATGCGCGGCCCCGCCTGGAACAGAAGAACGGCAACGAGCCCGGAACGCACCGGTCGCGAGCCGAAGGCACGGGAAAGGCTCGGCCGACGGGTCTTCGCGCAGGTCACCGGAAGCGGTGCTTCTTCGATCCGCAGGACGGGAAGCGTCAGCGCCGCGATCAGCCCGGCGATCGTGAGAAGGCTCCCTGTCCAGCCGAGGAAGGGAGCCGCCAGGAGAAGCCCGCCAGCCCCCGCCACCATGCCGAGATAGGCGCCGCCGATCTGGACGGCCGACGTTCGCTGCCGCCCGTGCGGTCCGGCCTGTTCCACCGCGAAACCGTCGCCCGCGACGTCCAGGGTGGCGGACGCGGTCGCCGCGAGGGCCAGGAGGGCGATCACGACCGCGGGGACGGAAGGACCCGCGAGCGCGAGAAGCGCGAGCGTGCAGACGACGACAGCCTGGCAGGCGAGGACGATGGCCCTCGTGCGCCGCCCGCCCGTCGCCGGCAGGCGGTGCCGCTCCACGATCGGCGCCCACAGGATCTTCAGCGTCCAGGGGAGCATCGCCAGATAGGTCAGGGCGACGATGTCGAGCGAGACGCCCGAGGCGCGCATCAGCGTCGGCACGCCCTGGAAGGTCAGGGCGCCGAGGAGGCTCTGGCCGGCGGCGATGCCGCCGATGGCGAGGAGCGGCACCGCTGCGGCGCTGCCGGGAAGTGTCAGGGCAAGGGCGCGCGCCACGGCCTTCAGAACTCCTTGCGCAGCGTGATGCCGAAGCTGCGTCCGGTGTCGACGGTCGAGAACTGCCGGCCGCCGGCGACGTAGCCGGAGGTGCGTACGATCTCGTCGGCGATGTTCAGGGCGAAGAGCTTGGCCGTCAGGCCGTTGCGGAAGTCGAGGTCGAGTCCGGCGTCGATGGTGGCGACCGCCGGCTGGTCCGCGAGGTTCGCCTCGTCGAAATAGGTGCGGCCGGCATAGTTGAGGCCGCCGGAGAGGGTGATATCGGCGGGGATCGCCTCCTGCGGCAGGAGCCAGCTCGCGAGGAGGCGGCCCGTGACGTCCGGCGCGTAGGGGACGGTCTTGCCGTCGTAGGAGATGCCGGCGGCCCGGTCGACGAAGTCGGTGAAGCGCGAGCGGCCGAGCGCGAGGTTGCCGGTCAGCGTCAGCGCATCGGTCGGGCGAAAGGCCGCCTCGATCTCGACGCCCTTGCTTTCCGCCTCGCCGGCATTGCGGATCGTTTGCTGGCCGATCGGGCCGACATAGATCTGCTTGTCCTTCGACGTGATGAGATAGGCCGCGAGCGTCAGGTCGAGGCGCCCGTCGAGGAGGCCGATCGACTTCACGCCGGCCTCGTAGTTGATCGCGGTTTCCGGCTCGTAGGGCTCGGCGTCGACGAGCGACGAGACGGAGTGGTTGAAGCCGCCCGGCTTGTAGCCGCGGGCCACCGTCGCGTAGAGCCGCGTCGCGTCGGTGATCTGGTAGCCGATGGCGATCTTCGGCTGGATGTCGGTATAATCCGCGTCGCGCTCGAAGTCGAAGCCGAAGCCCGTGCCGAAGGTGTCGGCGCGCCGCGCGTCGATCGAGGGCGCGTCGTAGCTGAGACGGGCGCCGGCGGTGAGGGCGAGGCGGTCGCTCGCCTGCCACGTCGCCTCGCCGAAGGCCGCCGCCGCGTCGGACCGGACGCGGTTGACGGACTCGCCGTAGAAGCCCGGAAAGGCGTTCTTGCGGCTTTCGAAGTCGTCGTGCTGGTACCAGAGGCCGAGGAGGCCCGAGACGGGACCGTCGCCCTCGTAGGCGGCGCGAAGCTCCTGGCTGTAGGTCTTCTCGTCCTGCGGCCACGCGAAGAGGAAGTTCGGCACCATGCCGGGGAAGTCCCGGCCGATGTCGGAGCGGGTGAAAGAGGAGAGGCTCGACAGGGTCCAGCCGTCGAGCCGCCAGTTCATCTGCGCCGAGGCGGTGGTGAGATCGCGCGTCAGATCCGGCCGGGGACCGTAGAGAGCGCTCTGGTACTCCAAGTCCTCGACGCCGTCTCCGAAGAGGTAGAGTTCCTCGTGCGAGTGCAGCCTTTCCTTCGAGACGCTGAAGGTCGCGTCGAAACCGCCGCCGTCCGGCGCGTAGCGCAGGCTCGCGCGCCCGGTGAGATCACGCGCGGTATCGATGTCGTCGTCGCCCGTCGAGACGTCGTCGATGCGGCCGAAGCGTCGCTCGCCGCCGAGCGCGAAGTCGAGATAGGTTGACCCCGGAACGAGGACGCGCGTGCCGCCGATCTCCGCCCCGGCCGCGCGGTTGCCCGCCGTGCCCTGGACGTAGAAGCGGTCGGCATCCGGCTTGCGGGTGATGATGTTGATGACGCCGGCCAGCGCGTTGCCGCCGTAGAGCGTGCCCTGCGGCCCGCGCACGAACTCGACGCGCTTGACGTCGATCAGAGGCTGCGAATAGGCGGAGGGCGGCTGGGGAACGCCGTCGACATAGACCTGCACGGACGGGCTGAAGAAGTCCGGCGACGAGATCCCGCGCACAGTGAAGTTCGCATAGGTCCGGTTGCCGCGCGTGTTGATCTTCAGGCCCGGAAAGACCTTCTCCAGATCCTGGACGGTCGAGACGTTGCGCGCCGCCAACTCCTCGCCGGTCGCGACCGAGACCGCCGCATCGGCCCGCTCCAGCGCCTGAGGCCGTTTCGAGGAGGTGATGGTGACGGTGTCCAGCATGATCGTCTCGCCGCCCTCTTGAGCATGGGCGGGCGAAAGGGCGGCGAAGCCGAACGGCACGGTCAGGAGGAGGCGGGGCAAGCGGATTGACATGGACGCGAACCGGAGCTGACGGACGATGGTTCTCCTTCGCCTCGCCGGGCATGCTTGGCTAACGGTTCCGGGACGGCTATGGACGAAAACAGGATTATAGCACTCAAGTTATGGGATGAAGCCCGTGAGCGCTCACCCTTCGCCCGAGCGCTTCCTCGACCCTCAGATCGAGCGGCTCGGGCCGAGCCTGCCCATCCGCTGCGAGCGGCCGTCGGACGATCTCGGGATCTACGTCGTGGAGGCGGAAGTCACCCGTCCCGTCCGGTTCCGCACCGAGGGGCCGGCGGCCTTTTCGGTGGCGGTGTTCCTGTGCGGCGAGGGCGTCCTGGCCCTCGACGGCGGCGACTCGCTCCGGGTTCGGGCGGGAAGCGCGGTGCTCTTCGCCAGCGACGGTCCAGCATCCGGCGAGAACGCCTTCGCGGGCGACCAGAGCCTCGTCTGCGTCGACTTCCGCTACGCGGCGGGCTTTCTGGAGCGGATTGGCGAGAGCCCGTTCTCCAGCGCCCGCCGCCTGAGCATGACCGCGTCCGATCCGTCGAGCGCAATCCTCCTCGGCTTCCGGGCCAGCCCGAACCTGATGCGCATCGCGGCCGACGTCGCCCGGTGCCCGCTGCCGCCGGGACTCGCCCGGCGGCTCTCCATGCTGGCGCGAGGAATCGACGTCCTGTCGGAACTCACCCGGCTCGTGGAGGCGCCGGCGCGGGTCGCCTTCGCCCTTCCCGCGCCGGCCGACCGCCGACGCGTCGAGAGAGCGCGGACGATCCTCGACGAGGACTTCGCCGGCGACTGGTCGATCCCCCGCCTCGCGCAGGCCGTCGGCCTCAACCAGCGCAAGCTGAAGCAGGGCTTCCGCGATCTCGCCGGCCTGCCGCCCCACGCCTATCTGAAGGAGCAGCGCCTCCAGGCAGCCTATCGGCTCCTGGAAGCCGGCCGCAGCGTCACCGACGCCGCCTCGCAGACCGGCTTCTCGAACCTCAGCCACTTCGCCAAGGCTTTCCGCCAGCGGTTCGGGATCGCGCCCAGCACCGCCCGCTACTCCGACGAAAGATTGGAACCCACAGGTCGCTCATTCGCTCGGTGAGGGCATAAACTCAACGGCAGCTATGAAGACTTCTTGCCGAAAAGCCGACGGTCGCCTTTCCTGAAGAGTTTCGGGCGCCGCGAGGCGTACGAAAGTCGCGGAAGAACGAACCCGCGGGATGCTGGTCGGTGAGCTATGGGGTTTTGGGCTGAGGGTCGTGCCGGGGTCGGCCGCGACGACCATCGGGCGGGACCGGTTGCCGGTGGCGGCGGACATGTGAGGCTGCCGCCGACGACGGCGAGCGGGCCTTTGGTTCTCCGACCATGGGCCGGCGGCAGCTCGTGCCGACACGATGGCCGCACGCGAATCTCCCCGGGAGCGTGCTGCTCGGGGCGGATGCGGATGTCATGCGATGCCGGATCATGGCGATCCATTCCGGTTCGGTGGCGGGTGCGGCGGCGGTCCTCGCGGCTGGCGCCATCGCAGGAGGGTACCGATGACGCGCATCGCTCCGCCGCAGCACGGGCAAGGCGGCCGGACGTCGCGCGGCTCGGGCTTGTCCGGTGCCGTGGTAGCGGGTTCGGGCGAAGGCGGTGGGCCGAGCAGCTCGCGGATGCGATCGAGGCCGGCCTTGCGGTTCGGCCCGGTGAGGAACCCGTAGTGCCGGATGCGATGGAAGCCGCGCGGCAGGACGTGGAGCAGGAAGCGTCGGATGAACTCGCCCGCCTCCAGCGTCAGGGTGCGGTGGCGGGCGGCGCCGTCCTGGCGGTAGTCCTTGACGCGGAAGGTGACGGAGCGGCCGTCGAAGGCGATGATGCGCCGCGACGAGATGGCGACGCGGTGGGTGTAGCTCGACAGGTAGGCCAGAACGGCCTGCGGCCCCGCGAAGGGCGGCATGGCGTAGACGACCCAGCGTTTGCGGCGCGCCGGGACGAGATGACGAGCGAAGGCGCGTGGATCGGCGAGGTGGGCGAGCGCGCCGTGGAAGGCGAGCTTGGCCGTCTTGTGGAGAGCAGCAAGCCCTTCGAGGAAGAGGCGGCGGAACAGGGCGCCGAGCACGCGCACGGGCAGGAAGAAGGCGGGACGCGAGGCGATCCAGCGCGATCCGTCCGGCGACAGGCCGCCGCCGGGCACGATCATGTGGATGTGGGGATGGTGGGTCATGGCCGAGCCCCAGGTGTGGAGCACGGCGGTCAGGCCGATGCGGGCACCCAGATGCTTCGGATCGGCGGCGATCGTCGTCATGGTCCGCGACGCTGCCTGGAACAGGAGGTCGTAGACGGCCCGCTTGTTCTGGAACGCGACGCTACCGATCTCGGCGGGCAGCGTGAAGACGACGTGGAAGTATCCGACCGGCAGGAGGTCGGCCTGTCGCTCGGCCAGCCAGTCGCGGGCCGCCGCGCCCTGGCACCGCGGACAGTGCCGGTTGCGGCAGGAGTTGTAGGCGATCCGCAGA
Organism: Antarcticirhabdus aurantiaca; assembly: GCF_009765365.1. GTDB lineage: Bacteria > Pseudomonadota > Alphaproteobacteria > Rhizobiales > Rhizobiaceae > Antarcticirhabdus > Antarcticirhabdus aurantiaca. Next base: position 199,713 of record NZ_VTOM01000002.1, on the reverse strand, counting down.
TGGCCGCACGTGTCACAGCCCTCGACATGACCGCCGAGAGCGGCGGTGCGGCAGGCCTCGATCGCCGACATGACCTTCTGCTCCGCCAGGCTGAGATGTCCGGCACGGCTCGCCCGGAACGCGGGTCCAGCGACGCGCAGGATGTCGGCGACCTCGATCGAGGCGGACATCGCTTCAGCCGGGCGCGGCCTCCTCGCGGGGAACCAGGGCGAGGCGATCAAGCGGGCTGACGACGGCCCGCACCGTGCGGACCGCGACCTTGGCGTAGAGCGCGGTGGTGTCGAGCTTGGCGTGGCCGAGCAGGACCTGGATGACGCGGATGTCGACGCCGTCCTCGAGCAGGTGCGTGGCAAAGGAATGGCGCAGCGTATGCGGCCCGACGCGCTTGGGAATCCCGGCCGCCCGTGCCGCCTCGACGACGATGCGGTGAAGTTGCCGCGTCGAGATGGGCCGGGCCCAGCTCTGACCAGGGAACAGCCAGCCCACGCGATGCAGGATGCCCTGCCGATGTCCCTCCACCCACCACTCGCGCAGGAGGGCGAGAAGGTCGGCGGACAGCATGGCGTTGCGGTCGCGCCCGCCCTTGCCGCGCTCGACGCGCAGCAGCATCCGGGTGGAGTCGATGTCGCCGACCTTCAAGCTCGCCACCTCGGCGACGCGCAGGCCCGCCCCGTAGGCGACCGAGAGCGCCGTCAGATGCTTCAAACAGACGGTGGCGCCGAGCAGGCGGCGCACCTCCTCGGGGCTGAGCACGTCGGGCAGGCTACGAGGATAGCGCAGCCGCACCAGCCTGCGGGCAAGATCGGGCCTGTCGATCGTGTGGACGAAGAAGAAGCGCAGCGCCGAGACGACGGCGTTCATCGTCGGCACGCCGAGGCCCGCCTCTTGAAGGGCGATCTGGAAGCGGCGCAGGTCCTCGAGGCTGGCCGTGTCGGGCGAGCGCCCGAGGAAGGAGGCCAGGCGCCCGACTTCGCGCAGGTAGTTGCGCTGCGTCTCGGCCGAGAAGCGCCGCATCGTCATGTCGGCGATCAGGCGCTGCCGCAACGGACTTATCGAGGTAGCGGCGGGAACGAGGGAGGTCGTCATCGGAAGGCTCCGTCAGGATGAAGGAGCCAGGATCGTCCGCCCGCAGCCGGGCATCGCTCAATCAGCGCAGCGCGCTCGCATCAGTCCGCCGACGACGAAGCCGCCGCCCCTCCCGCGGAAGCGGGTTCGTTCTTCCACCCTTTGAGGACGTGAAGATGCTTCCTCTATTTGCTTCATAGCCTTCATTGTGGGTGGTCAGTGGTCCGGCAACTCCAATCCAATCCATACCGCTGGATGACGTCACCTGTCGTCGACCGGGATCTCGGTAGTATCCTTCGTGACTGTCAGGACGATCTCGCTCGCGTAGGACTGGATGCCAGGCGTGACGGCCAGGACGCCGCGGGCGAAGGCCTGGTAGTCGCCGACGTCGCGGCTGCGCACGAGAAGGATGTAGTCGAAGTCGCCGGCGACCATCATGCACTGGAAGACGCGGGGCTGCTCTGCCATGGCCGCCTCGAACGACTTCGCCGCCTCGACGATCGGCAGCGCCAGCTTGACCCTGATGACGGTCGTCAACGGATAGCCGAGGGCGTCGGGCGAGAGGATCGAGACGGTCCGGCGGATCGCCCCTGTCGAGCGCAGCCGACGTACCCGCTTCAGGCAGGCGGGAGGCGAGAGCCCGACCTCCTGCGCCAGATCCTGGTTCGCGATCAGGCTGTCGCGCTGGAGGATCCTGAGGATGCGCCGATCGATGGCGTCGAGGGTGAAGCTTTGCATCCGGAAGCCGTCGAACGTCTATTGGGTCAGCCGATTTCTTCGCTGACGCCTCCCAGATAATCTAGGCACGCCATCCCGGTCTAATAAGAAATCGCCGCGAGGGAGTCTCATGGTAGCTTGGGCGCGTTCCAGAACAGGGATCGACGATGAGCGACCACGCCATGCGTGCAGATGTCAGCCTTACCGCGTCGCGCAGCAGCCTCAGCGCGCGCAACGTCTGCGCCATGCTCTTCCTGGCCGTCATGTGGGGCCTGTCCATCCCGGCCACGAAGCTGGCCCTCGAGGCGCTGCCGCCGCTGACGCTCACCGCAGTGCGCTTCCTGGTCGCCGTGCCCCTTCTCCTGATCCTGGCGGCCGGCCGCCTGCGGGTGCCGCTGCGGGCCGTGCCCAGCATCGTGGCCCTCGGCGTCATGGGCATCAGCCTCGGCAACGTCGCCCAGTCCTTCGGCGTCGCCGGCACCTCGGCCTCGGCCGGGACGATCATCTCCGCGACCATCCCCGTCTTCATCGTCGTCTTCGCCGCCTTCCGCCTCAAGCAACCCGTGGCGCCCCGCCAGTGGCTCGGGCTGTTCGCCGCCTTCGCCGGGATCGCCCTGGTCGCGATCGGCACCGGATCGGACGCCCCCGAGGGAGCCAGCACGACCGCCAGCGGCGTCGCATGGATGCTGGTGTCGGCCGTGGCGATCGCCTTCTACTACATCTGGAGCGCGGAGCTGACCGAGGTCTACGGGATGATGCCCGTCGCGGCCTGGAACGCCCTTGCCGGCCTTGTCGCCATCCTGCCCATGGCAGGCTGGGAACTGACGCACACCTCCTTCCAGATCACGGCGCTGTCCCTCTGGATGGCCGCCTACCTCGGCGTCATGGTGACGGTCGCGGGCCTCCTCCTGTGGCTCTACATCCTGCGCAACGTCCCGGCGCGGGTGGCCGCGAGCGTCCAGTACCTCCAGCCCGTGTTCGGCATCGGCGCGGCGTCCGTCCTATTCGGCGACCGGCTCGGGGCCCTGTTCGTCGTCGGCGTCGTCCTGATCCTGGCCGGGCTCGCGCTCGCGGTCGCCAACCGCCGCGTGCCCGAGGAGGCCGTGCCGCACGAGTGAGCCTCGCGCGGCATCCGCCGCCTGCGAGGCCAGTTCATCCCAGCACCGCCGGAGCGATGCCCGCCATCGCTCCGGCGGTGCTTTGTTTTCAGGCGCAAGGGTTCGTTCCCGGGCCCCTCGCATCCGATCGATCCTCGCTCTCGCTCGCATGCCGGCGACCCCGCCAGCGCAGTCCAGGTCATCACAGGCAGCGTCAGCGACCCTGGCAGGGAGATCGCGCCGCGGGAAGCTGCCGAGCGTTCAGGCAGGGCCGAGCATGATGAATGTCTCGCTCTTCTGGACCCCGTCCAGCGCGCGGATGGTCGCCATGACCTGGTTGAGCTCCGGCAACGTCGGGACCTGAAGCTCGGCAATCATGTCCCATATGCCGTTCGTGTTGGAGAGCGTGACGACGCCCGGTATCCGCTTGATCGCGGCGATCGTCGGGCGGATGGGCGACACACGCATCTCGATCAGCATGAAGGCGCGGATGCCGTCGTTCCCGACGTCGTCCCTCAGCCTGACCGTGAACCCCTTGATGTCGCCGTTGGCGACGAGGCGGTCGAGGCGCTTCTGCGCGGTCGCGCGCGCCACCCCGAGGAGCTGGGCGAGTTCGGGAACCGAGGCGCGTCCGTTGATCCGCAGTTCGGCGACTAGCTTCGCGTCGAGATCGTCCAAGTCGTTTCCCTTTTCGTCGGAGTGGGTGCCGGTTTCGGCAGAATTCTCTCTTTTCCAGCACTTTGCTTGCTATCCAGCAACTCTGCCTCTCGTTAACTTTCCCCATCACACCAAACCAGGCGCCCGCGAGGAGCGCCCCAAGGATCAGGATGCCCGCCGCCCGACCCGTCCTCCGGACGCTCGGCGGCCCGGCACCGATCGGCCATGCCCGGCGCATCCGTCCGGGCCGACACGGGAGGAAAGCATGAGCATTTTCAGGATGTCGGCGGCAGCGCTCCTTGCGGCTGGCCTGTTCTTCGGCACCGCGGCGGCGCGGGCCGACGACCTGGCGACCATCAAGGAAGCGGGCAAGCTCTCCGTCGCTCTCTCCGGCGCGTTCCCGCCATTCAGCTTCGTGGACGAGTCCAACCAGGTCGTCGGCTTCGACGTCGACATCGGCTCCGAGATCGCCCGTCGCCTCGGCGTCCAGCCGGAGATCGTCACCACCGCCTGGGACGGCATCATCGCGGGCCTCGTGACCGGACGCTACGACACGATCGTCGGGTCGATGGGGATCACCGACGAACGCAAGAAGGCGGTCGCCTTCGTCGGCCCCTACTACCACTCGGGCATCGGGCTCTTCGTCCAGAAAGGCGGTGCCTACGAGTCCCTCGACAGCCTCGAGGGCAAGACGGTCGGCGTGATCCTCGGCGAGGTGGCCGAGAAGTGGGTGCGCGACCAAAACCGCTTCGAGGTCCGCACCTACAAGGGCCTACCCGAGATGATCCTCGACCTCTCGGCGGGCCGCGTCGACGCCTTCGTCACCGACGACGTCCCCGTCCTCGTAGCCATCCGCAAGAACGACGCCCCGATCGCCCAGATCAAGGACGAGCGCCTGCCCAAGTTCGAGATCGGGATCGCGATCCGCAAGGACAACCCCGAGCTCGCCGCCGCCATGCAGAAGGCGCTCGACGACATGATGGCCGACGGGACCTACGAGGCGATCTCGATGAAGTGGATCGGCGCCGACATCCGCTGATGCCCGGTCCCGCCCGCCCGGGCAGCGTGCCGGGTCGAGCGTGACGACATCCCCCCAGCGGCGTCGAGGCCGTCGCCGGGTTCGCCGACCCCAAGCATCCCCCGAACACGTCACTTCCATCCGACGGAGCGGGGCCGCCGGACACTGCGGGGCACGAGATGGACCTTGAACTCCTGGCGCGCATCGCGCCCTTCATTGCAGAGGCGGCCCTCGTCACGCTGGAGCTGACGGTGGTGTCCGCAGTGATCGGGCTCGTCGTCTCCGCGCTCGTCGTCCTTGCGCGCTTCTCGAGGCTCGCCCCCCTTCGCTGGGCCGCAGTCGCCTATGTCAGCGTCATCCGCGGCACCCCGCTCCTCGTCCAGCTCTTCCTCGTCTTTTTCGGCGGTCCCCAGCTCGGCCTCGACCTGTCGCCGTTCACGGCGGGCGTGCTCACGATGGGGTTCAACATCGGTGCCTACATGTCCGAGGGCATCCGCGGCGCGATCCTCTCCGTGGAGAGGGGACAAAGCGAGGCGGCCCGGTCGCTCGGCTTCGGCCGGCTCGACACGATGCGGTACTTCATCCTGCCCCAGGCCGCCCCGCTGATGGTCCGCTCGCTCGGGGTCAACACCATCATCCTGTCCAAGGGAACGGCGCTCGTGTCGACCGTCGGCGTGGTCGAGCTGACCTACTCGGCGCAGCGCCTCGTGACGTCGACCTACAAGCCGTTTGAGGTGTTCGCCATGGCCGGGGCCGCCTACATCCTGATCATCGGGATCATCTCCCTCATCGTGCGGATGGTCGAGGCATCGTTCGACCCGAGCCGGAGGGCGCCGGCATGATGCTCGACTTCTCCCAGGTCCCCGGCTACGGCGGGCTCATCCTCACGGGCCTCCTGTGGACGATCCTGATCACCTGCCTGGCGGGCGCGGTCTCGATCCTCCTCGGCGTCCTCGCGGCCGTCGCCACGCTCTACGGCCCGCGTCTCGTCAGCTTGCTCCTTCGCGAGGTCGCGTTCCTCTTCATGGCGACGCCGCTGCTGTTGCAGCTCTATCTCCTCTACTACGGCCTGTCCCAGGTCGGGATCCTGCTGCCCGCCTTCTGGACGGGCGTGATCGGGCTCGGGATCCACTATGCCGCCTACAACGCGGACATCCTGGGCGCCGCCCTCAAGGCCGTCGACCCGGGGCAGGCCGAGGCGGCGCGGTCCCTCGGCTTCGCGAGGGGAGCCACCCTCCTGCACTTCGTCATCCCGCAGGCCATGCTGTCGTCCCTGCCGCAGATGGGGAACAACTCCATCATGCTCCTCAAGGACACGGCGGTCCTGTCCGTGCTCGGCATCGCCGAGCTGGTCCTCAACGCTCAGCGGGCGATCAGCGAGACCTATCGCCCGTTCGAGTTCTATCTCGTCGCGGCCGCGCTCTACTACATCGTCAACCTGGCGATGGAGCTGGCCCTGAAGGTCGCGAGCCGCAGAGCGGAGGTCGTCCGATGAGCACCCAACGCCCCATGGTCGAGCTGCGGAACATCCGCAAGTCCTACGGCACCCTCGAGGTGCTCAAGGGCATCGACCTTTCCGTCGAGCGCGGGCGGATCGTCTCGATCATCGGCCCGAGCGGCTCGGGCAAGAGCACGCTGCTGCGATCGGTCAACATGCTGGAGGAGGTGTCGGCCGGCGAGATCTGGCTCGACGGGACCCAGGTGAACCAGCCGCTCTCCGGCCGGGCCTTCGAGAGGCACATCAACGGCATCCGCCAGGCGATGGGCATGGTGTTCCAGCAGTTCAACCTGTTCCCGCACCTGACCGTCCACCAGAACATCATGATCGGGCCGATGCGCCTGAAGGGTCTGTCGAAGGACGCGGCGCGCCAGCGCGCCGACGAACTCCTCGCCAAGGTCGGCCTGACGGGCAAGGGCGGATCCTACCCCAACCGTCTCTCGGGCGGCCAGAAGCAGCGGGTGGCGATCGCCCGGGCGCTGGCCATGCAGCCGAAGGTGATGCTGTTCGACGAGGCGACGTCCGCCCTCGACCCCGAGCTGGTCGACGAGGTGAACCTCGTGATGAAGCAGCTCGCCGGCGAGCACATGACGATGCTGATCGTCACGCACGAGATGCGCTTCGCCGCCGAGGTGTCCGACCATGTCTTGTTCATGGACGGCGGCGTCGTCGTCGAGCAGGGCACCCCGGATCGGGTGCTCGCCAATCCGACGGAGGACCGCACCCGGGCCTTCCTGCGCAAGCACCTGTCGAACTGAGGACCCGGCCATGGCAGCGATCATGGAAGCCGTCGACGCGCGGTCCGAGAACGGGTGGGGCGGCGCGGCGCGCATCGACGCCGGCCACGTCGAGAGCCTGGCGCTCCGGATGGTGGCTTGGCCGAGCGTCGGCGGGACGCCCGGCGAGGCCGAGTTCGCGGGCCGCCTCCAAGAGTTGCTGCTGGAGATCCCGTACTTCCGCGAAAACCCCGACGACCTGCGCATCGTCGACGGTTACGGCGACCCGAAGGCACGCAACGTCGCGGCGCTGGTGCGGGGGCGCGGCCGCCGGACGATCGTCCTGGCCGGGCACTACGACACCGTGGCTGTCGACAACTACGGCAGCCTCAGGGACCTCGCCTGCGAAGGCTTCGCCTTGAGGGACGCGCTCGTCGCCGAGCTGTCGGGACGCGAACGCACCGAACAGGAGGAGCAGGCGCTGGCGGACCTCCTCGGCGGCGACTTCCTGCCGGGTCGGGGCATGCTCGACATGAAGAGCGGCCTCGCGGTCGCCGTCGCGTGCCTGGAGCGGTTCGCCGCCGACCCCGACCGGCACGGGAACATCCTGTTCGTCGCGACGCCGGACGAGGAGCGCGAAAGCCGGGGGATGCGCGCCATGCGCGACGCCCTCCCTAGCCTTGCCGCAAGCCTGGGCATCGAGATCGCCGGGGCGATCAACCTCGACGTCACGTCCGACCAGGGCGACGGGGCGGACGGCCGCGCGGCCTATGCGGGGACGATCGGGAAGCTCCTTCCCTTCGCCATGATGGTCGGCTGCGGCTCGCACGCGAGCTATCCCTTCGAGGGCATCAGCGCGCAGGCGATGGCCGCGGGCGTCCTCGCTCGGCTGGAGGGGAACGCCGATCTGGCCGACCGCGACCACACCGACGTGTCGCCGCCCCCGATCTGCCTTGAGGCCAAGGACCTGCGGGAGGGCTACGAGGTGACGACGCCGGAACGCTTCTGGCTCGCCTTCAACTGGCTGTACCACGCCATGACGGCGGAAGACCTCTTCAGGCGCTTCGCGGACGAGGTCCGGGCCGGCACGACGGACGCCGTGACCCGCTTCGCGGCGCAGTCCGAGGCGCATTCCCGGCGGACAGGGCGGAAGGCCGGGGCGGTCCAGCCGGCGCCGCGCGTCCTGACCGTCGGCGAGCTTCGCGCCCGCGCCGCGGACATTGTGGGAGCGGACTTCGAGGCGCTCTACGCCGACGAGGAGCGACGGCACGCGCAGGTCGACAACCCGCTCGTCGCCAGCCGCCTCCTGACCGACTGGCTGGTTGGGCTCGCGAGGATCGTCGGTCCCGCCGCGGTGGTCGGCTTCGCGGGGCTGCACTACCCGCCGAGCAGGCTCCTCGACACTGACGACGACAGGTCGCTCCGCGAGGCCATCGACGGGGTCCGCGCGGAACTCGCTGCCGAGCCGGACCGCGCCGTCGTCTGGAAGCCGTTTTTCCAGGGGATCTCCGACATGAGCTTCCTCGGACAGGCGGCCGCGGGCCGTGACGTCGTCTCGGCGAACACGCCGATCTCCAGGCTCGTCGACCATCCGCCGGCGGATGCCCTGCGCTTCCCCGTCGTCAACATCGGCCCGTGGGGCCGCGAGTTCCACCAAAGGCTCGAGCGGGTCCACGTCCCCTACGCGTTCGGCGTCCTTCCCGAGGCGGTCTACCGGATCGCCCGAATTGTCCTCGACCGCCCGTGACGGCGCGGCTCGACCTGAACGGAGCGTGAGGCCATGGCGCCCAGACCCAACCTGAACATCGTCCCCTTCGTCAGCGTCGAGCACATGATGCAGCTCGTCCTTGACGTCGGCATCGAGACCTTCCTCCTCGAGCTCGCCGCGGTCATCGAGGAGGACTTCCGGCGCTGGGAGGCGTTCGACAAGACGCCGCGCGTCGCCGCCCACTCGCCCGACGGCGTGATCGAGCTGATGCCGACGAGCGATGGCCAGCTCTACGGCTTCAAGTACGTCAACGGCCATCCGAAGAACACGCGCGACGGCCTCCAGACGGTGACGGCATTCGGCATCCTGTCGGACGTCGCGAGCGGCTACCCGCTCCTCCTCACCGAGATGACGATCCTGACCGCGCTCCGGACCGCGGCCATGTCGGCGGTGGCGGCCAGGCACCTCGCCCGCACGGATTCGCGGACCATGGCCCTGATCGGCAACGGGGCGCAGAGCGAGTTCCAGGCGCTCGCCTTCAAGGCCATCGTCGGGATCGAGAACCTGCGCCTCTACGATCTCGACCCGACTGCCAGCGAGCGGTGCGCCCGGAACCTGTCCGGCATGGGGCTTTCGGTGAAGGTCTGCCGCAGCTCGCAGGGGGCGGTGGAGGGAGCGGATGTCATTACGACGGTGACCGCGGACAAGCAGTACGCGACGATCCTCTCCGACAACATGGTCGGCCCCGGCACGCACATCAACGCGGTCGGCGGCGACTGCCCCGGCAAGACCGAGCTCCACCGCGACATCCTCCTGCGCTCGGAGATCTTCGTCGAGTACCCGCCGCAGACCCGCATCGAGGGCGAGATCCAGCAGCTCGGCCCCGACCACCCCGTCAAGGAGCTGTGGGAGGTGATCGCGGGCCGGATCGAGGGCCGCCGCTCGGAGCGCGAGATCACGCTGTTCGACAGCGTCGGATTCGCCGTCGAGGACTTCTCCGCGCTCCGCTACGTCCGCTCCAAGATCGGCGTGACGGGCCTGCACCAGGGCCTGGACCTCCTCGCCGACCCGGACGAGCCGCGCGACCTGTTCGGCATGCTCCTGCGCTGCGAGAAGCGGCTCAAGGCCGCCTGAGACGCCGACGGAACGGGGAGAGCGGCATCATGGACTTCGACTTCATCGTCGTCGGCACCGGCTCCGTCGGGGCGGCGGCCGCCTTCCACGCCTCGCGCTCGGGCCTGAAGGTCCTGATGGTCGACAATGGGCATCCGCCCCACGACCTCGGCAGCCACCATGGTCAAACCCGCCTGATGCGCCATGCCTACGGCGAGGGCGAGAAGTACGTCCCGACGGTGCTGCGCGCGCAGGCGCTCTGGGAGGAACTCGAGCGGGAGACGGGCGAGCGGATCTTCGAGCGCACGGGCGTCGTCAACATAGGTCCCGCGGGAGCCGCGTTCCTCGGCCGGGTGCGCGCCAGCGCCGAGCGTTGGAACCTGGCGCTCCAGGTCATGGGGCCGGCGGAGGTGCGGGCACGATGGCCGCAGATGACGCTGCCCGATGGGCTCGTCGCCCTCTACGAACCCGGCGCCGGGGTCCTTCGCAGCGAGGCGTCGATCCGCGCGCATGTCAGGCTTGCCAGGGACGCGGGAGCCGTGGAGGCGTTCGGCACCCCGGTGCGGTCGGTCGCTTCGGACGGGAACGGGGTGACGGTGGTCGCGGATGGGGGACGGTGGCGTGCCCGCAAGGTGCTGGTCAGCGCCGGGACCTGGACGACCACGCTGTTTCCCGAACTGCCCGTGACCCCGGTCCGCAAGATCTTCACGTGGCATGAGACCGACGGGCGGTACGAGGCCGTGTCCGGCTTCCCGGGCTTCGTGTCCGAACTGCCCAGCGGCAATCAGTTCTACGGCTTCCCGGCGGAGGACGGCATCCTCAAGATCGGGAGGCACAACGGCGGGCAGCCCATCGGGTCCCCCGACGAGCGCCTGCCCTTCGGCGCGCTCGACAGCGACGCGCACGAGGTCTCGGAGTTCCTGGATCGTGTCCTGCCGGGCGTCGGCGCCATCCGGCACGGCGCCTCCTGCACCTACGACAACTCGCCCGACGAGGACTTCGTCGTCGACACCCTGCCGGGCCAGCCGGACGTGATGGTCGTCGCCGGCCTCAGCGGCCACGGGTTCAAGTTCGCCTCCGTCCTCGGCGAGATCGCCGCCGGCTTCGCGGGCGGCCGAAATCCCGGGTTCGACCTGTCGCCCTTTTCGCTCTCGCGCTTCGGACAATACGGCCGTTGACGGAGCGGCCGGATCGCGGAGGAGGCACACCTTGCGCTGGCTCGTATAGGCATCCATCGGATGTCATCGGATTGCCCAAGATCCGTGGAAGCGTGGCGTAGTGATTGAGCATCCTCGCACCGTCACCGTAGCCGACGTCGCGAGGGCCGCGGGCGTGTCGAAGGCGACTGCGGCACGGGTTCTCGGTGGCTACGGAACCGTCGGCGCGGAACTGACTGCGCGGGTCCTGGCGGCGGCCGAGCGCCTCGACTATCGGCCCAACGAACTCGCGCGGACCATGGCGACGGGGCGCTCGTCTACGATCGGCGTCGTCATCGGCGACGTCGAGAACCCGTTCTTCGGGCACCTGACACGCGGGATCACCGATCGGGCGAAGAGCTTCGGCTACGGAGTCATCGTGACCAACTCCGCCGAAAGCGTGGCCGAGGAGCGCGCCGCCGTCGCCATGCTCCTCGGCAAGCGGGTGGACGGGCTCATTGTGGCCCCGGCCGACCGCTCTCATTCGGATCATCTCGAGGACGCGATCGGACGGGGCATGCCGGTCGTCCTCGTCGACCGAGAGGTCGAGGAATTACGGGTCGACGCCGTGGTCGCGGACGACCGGAAGGCGGCGGCTTCGGCCGTGCGCTATCTCGTCGATGCCGGCCATCGCAGGATCGCGTATCTGACTTCGACCGAGTGCGACGAGGTCGGTTATCGCGATCCCCGGCAGATCAAGCTGACCACCGTCTTGCACCGCATCGAGGGCATGCTGAAGGTATCGAACGCCGCCGGGATCGCCGAGCCCGAGCGGTACATCCGCCTGGGCGCCGTCGACGCTGCCGCGAGCGGGCTGATCCTCGATGCCCTCCTCTCTCTGCCGGATCGCCCGACGGCGATCCTCGCCTCCGACAGCAAGTTGGCCCTTGACGTCCTCCAAGCCGCCCAGCGCGCGAACCTCCTCATCCCGCGAGACCTGTCGCTCGTGACCTTCGACGATGCGGAATGGACGCGGGCGATTTCGCCGACCGTCACCGTGTTGGCGCAACCCTCCCACGAACTCGGTGCAGAGGCCGTTCGCCTGCTGATCGAGCGCGTCGAGGGACGACGGGAGATCAGCCGCGTCGTTCTTGAGACGAGGCTTGTCCACCGGGGGTCGGTAGCGATCCCAAACGTTCCCGAGTGAAGCGGATGTCTCTAGCCTCAGCCGATCGTCCGTATGCTGAGCGGCACTCGATGAGTCCTTCTAAGCTGAGGATGACCCTAGTGAGCGTTTGATCGCTTTTCGCTTGCGCTCTGCCGGAAGCAGACCGTCTGCCAACCACCCCGTCCAGTCTCAGGTCGCCGGAAAAGCGGACGTCCAGAAGCGGTCCGTCCGTTGTCGACCCATTTCGGTCATACGCGTCAGCCTTCTGCATCCTCGAAGCGGACATTATTACGGTATTAGGTAGCAAAGACATGTCGACGTCGGTTTCGGACGAATCGCTGTCGTCCTAGAATGGGGACATGCTGGACCAGACGCTCGACACGACCGACCATACGGTATCCGGACTGCTGCGCAAGCGAGCGGATCTATTCAACGAGGCGACCCGTCTCCGTGACAGGATCGCTGAAATCAAGAACGACATCGAGGCGCTCGACCGAACGATGCGCACCTTCGGGTATATCGGTGATCTGGACGCTGCGATGCCGCGCCAGAAGCGTCAGGTCATGTTCGGAGCCGGCGAGCTGTCACGCTCGATCCTGCGCGAGCTGCGTGACGCCGACGGTCCTATGACGACGCGTGAAATAGCGCAAAGCATCGTGGCTCTGCGCGGCGACGACGCTCGCGACCGGCGATTGGTGACCGAAATCTCGAACCGGGTGTCGAAGGCGCTACGCTCTCATCGCGAGGCCGGGCGCGTCCGGTCCTCCGTCGACGACGCAGGCAACCTGTTGTGGTCGAGACGGGTTGGCAAGTCAGGCGATGCGAAAGCTGTCGGGAACGGCACACCAATTAGATCATCGCACGATCACCCCGCAACCGATCCCTAGGAGCACTAGGGATGAGATCACCCGGCAACAGGTTACATGCTCATTTGAAGCTAAATGGCGATATGGCTGGAAGCTCTTCCGTGACCGTATCCTCGGCTACGACCTTCTTCGCTCTGCGTGTTCCATCCATCCGCATTTCGACGTGCTGGCCCGGTCGCGACCGATGCACCGTATCGGCCACGTCCGCTGCCCGCTCGACGAGTTGACGCTTCTTGTTGAGAGGAAGGGCTACGACGGCAACGTTGCGGCCGCGCAGGCTCTGCTGGCTCGCGATGTTCTTGTCATTGGTCAAAAGCACGTTGAACCCCGCCGCTTCGACCGCTCTGATCAACTCCCCGTTCGTCATCTGCCGGAGATGTTTCGGGAACTTGTGCGCATCGACGCCTAGAGGCTGTTATGGACTGGTTTGGCGGGATAGCTCATCTGGTTGGGGATGAGGACTTGCCGCAAGCCGTATCCGTCGGACGTTTCGGATGAGGAGTGGGCGCTGGTCGCGCCCTACCTGACGCTTCTGCCCGAGGAAGCAGGCCAGCGCGAGCATTCGCTGCGCGAGGTGTTCAACGGGCTGCGCTACGTGGTGAAGACGGGCGCTCCCTGGCGCTGGATGCCCAACGATCTGCCGCCCTGGGCCGCGGTCTACCAGCAGGCGCAGCGCTGGCTGGCGGCGGGCTGCTTCGAGGCTCTGGCCGAGGATCTGCGGGCGGTTCTGCGTCTTGCCGCGGGTCGCAAGGCCGAGCCGAGCGCGGCGATCCTGGACAGCCGGACGCTTCGCTCCTCGCCCGAGAGCGGGACGCGGGCCGGCTATGACGGGGCCAAGCGTAAGAAAGGCTCCAAGCTGCACTTGGCCGTCGACACGCTCGGCCATCTCCTGGCCCTTCACGTCACGCCGGCAAACGCTGAGGATCGCGGCGAGGTCGAGCGCTTGGCCAAGGCGGTGCAGGCCTCGACCGGGCAGAGCGTCGACCTGGCCTATGTCGACCAAGGCTACAGCGGTGCGCGAGCCGCCTCGGCGGCCAAGACGCACGGCATCGATCTGGAGGTTGTCAAACTGCCTGAGGCTAAACGCGGTTTCGTGCTCCTGCCACGGCGATGGGTGGTCGAGCGATCCTTCGCCTGGGCCACCCGCTTCCGCCGCCTTGCCAAGGACTATGAGCGATATGCAAGCACTCTGGCAGATCTGCACGTCATCGCATTCGCCTGCATCATGCTCAAACAGGCCGCTCTACTCGCAACCAGTCCATAACAGCCTCTAGCTCTCTGAGGGCCTCGGCAAGCTGCTTCGGCACCCCCTCATTGAGGATGACCCTCACGCGGCCCTCGTTCTCGCCATGACCTTCGACGTCAGTTCCAGGACGGTCACGACATCGTCTCGGTCGAGGGTCTCATACTCATCCAGAATCTCATCCACCGACATGCCGTCGGCCAGATTCTCAAACAGGACTTCGACCGGCACCCGGGTATTGCGGAACACCCGACGTCCCCCCATCACATCCGGGTTGGAGACGATGAGTTCATCGAGGGTGAGCGTGTTGTGAGCCATCACTTGATCTCTGAGAGCTGGCATCGGCCTTCTTGCAGGATGGTCGGCATGTTCCGAAAATAGAATCTCATCGGGATCAACGCCTACACGACCGACAGTCTGACATCTTTCGTTGTATCGGTCATCCCAGTTCTGGTGCCGGGCTACGGATGGTGCCCCTCTGAAGGGCTTGGCTTGCGCCTCGCCCTCTGCCAATAGCCCTTCCAGGTCCACGACGGTGGGTGCGTCAGGGCCGACAGACCCATGATCAGAACCTGCGTGCCGTTGTCGATTCGCCTGGCGTCCTCACGCCAGGCCATCTCGTGAGCGTAGGCATGCAGGTACGGTCCGGCGATGTGGTGATGCATGCCGATCTCGGCGCGTCGGATGCGCGAGAAGAAGCTCTCCGCCTGGTTCGTGCAGGCGTCGCCGTCGCTGTAGGCTTCCTGGTGGTTGATGCGACGAACGTCGAGTCCACCGTAGTGCAGCGGATCCCATGATCGCGCCTCGTCGGCGTGAACAGTCGATCCGGGCTTGATGCGCTGCTCGAGGATCGGGACGGCGTGAGCCTCGTGCCGGACGACAAAGGGCAATGTCCGTCCGTCCACCTCGCGCATGACGATCACGACCCTGCGCTTGCCGTTCTGGTTCTTCAACAGACGACGGTCCCGCCGGTTTTCCTTCCAGTTGGCAGGCTTCACGTAGCCCCCAAAGTAGGCGCCGTCCACATGGACCTCGCCCGACGCGGTCAGGCCGTCCATCTCCGTTCCCAGCGCCTCGCGGATCTTATGGGCGAGCACGAAGGCCGTCTTGTACTGGACGTTGAGATCCCGCGAGAGATGCAGGGCGGAATGCCCCTTCGCCGAGTTCGCGAAGATGGCGATGGCCAACAGGATGTCGCGGAGGGCCAGCTTGCGAGCATGGAAGATAGTCCCGGACGTAACCGAGAACTGCTTCTCGCACGCCTTGCAGGAGAAGATCCGTCGGCTCCTGTGTTCGTAGACCGCAGCGCAGCCGCACCGAGGGCAGACCGGCTCACCCCGTGTGTCGCACCAGCGGATGTTGCGGAATATGGCCTGAGCGTCGTCGTCCGAGAGGCGGGCAACCATGGCGAGCGACAGACGGCGAGCGGCGGCCGACAGCAGGAAGTGCTGTCCCGCGCCCGGCCCTCTGCCCGGCCCCTTCTCACCCGTTCCCGCCATGCCCGATTGACCAACGATTGCCGTTGGCGTCATATTTGGGAACTGATTCATCGAACGCCAACGATAGACGTTGACGTTGGTTACTAAAGTCCATCGTCATGATCATCTCGCCGGAGCAGTGCCGAGCCGCCAGGGCCTGGCTGGATTGGAAGCAGGAGGATTTGGCCGGTGCGGCTGGCGTCAGTCTCTCGACGGTCCGCGATTTCGAGAAGGGTCGACGCACACCGATGCCAGCGAATGCGAAGGCTCTGGTCACAGCGCTCGAAGCGGCCGGCATGACGCTCGTGTTTCACGACGATGGACGAGCCAAAGGGGTGGGAACCCTTGACGCAGTTCCGCCGATCGGCGAATCTCACGTCAAGGGTTCCCCGAGCGGATGACGGGAATCGAACCCGCGACCTGGGGGTGGGCACTCCTCAAGCTCTACCACTGAGCTTACATCCGCACATAGAATGGCGTCGCCCGAAGGCGGCGCCATTCTCGTTCATGGGGGCTACCGCCCCCCGATCTCTTCCTTCCCCTTCTCGGTGATGGTGTAGCGCCGCTTCTCGCTGTGGATCAGGCCCTGATCGCGAAGCCGTGTCTTGGCCTTCTCCGAGGCCGCCTTTGTCCAGCCGCCCGATATGACCGCCGCATCGATCTCGCTAGTCGGGACCGGATCGGTGGCACCAGCAAGAAGTGCCAAGATAATCTCGCTCGGTGATCGAGACGGTTTTGCCTTGCTCTTCGGTGCCACGACGAGCGTCCGCGGCTTGGCCTCGCGCAGCGCGCTCCTCAAGTGGTGTAGTCGGGAGTTGAGGGCCTCCCGTTCCTGATCCGTCTCCTGGATCACGGCGAGGCGCTTCTCGTGAGCGTCCGCGTCAATCCGGGCGAAGGCGTTTGCCAACCTGGACGCCAACTCGGCAACCTCGGCTTCCGCCTGCTCGATTTCGGATGCCAAACCGGACATGGCCTCATCTCCTGCTCGTCCGGTTTGTATTCGGAGTCAAAACGGGAGTCCAGACAACGGTTTAGCTAAATTTAACGTCGTCGTGCTTTGTCCGGAAATGGCAAACCAGACGCTCGCATGTCTTTGCTACCTAATACCGCATTATTAACCCAGCTATGGATCCGTGCGCAGCGTCGACGCCAATCAGCTCGCTAGGCTCAGGCCTCATTGATCAGAGCCAGAAGGTGACGGCGGCAGCGATGCAGATGGCGGAGAAGAAGGTGTGTGCGCATCGGTCGTAGCGCGTGGCGATGCGGCGCCAGTCTTTAAGCCTGCCGAACATGACCTCGATCTTGTGGCGCTGCTTGTAGAGCGTGGCGTCGTGCGGAACCGGGTTCCGGCGCTTGGCACGTGAGGGGATGCAGACCGCGATGTCGCGCTCGGTCAACGCCTCGCGCAGCCAGTCGGCGTCGTAGCCCTTGTCCGCCAGCAGTTCGCGGACTGGCGGTAGATGGGGCAGCATCAGGCGAGCGCCCTTGTAGTCGCTGGTCTGTCCTTCGGTGAGCGTCATGACGAGCGGTCGACCCTGCCCGTCACAGACAGCATGGAGCTTGGAGTTCAGGCCGCCCTTCGTGCGTCCGATACGGCGGGGAACATCCCCCCTTTGAGGAGGCTGGCCGCGGTACGGTGCGCCTTCAGGTGCGTGGCGTCGATCATGATGCGCTCGGGTCTTGGACCTTCGCCCGCCAGGCTTGCGAAGATGCGGTTGAAGACACCCAACCGTGACCAGCGGATGAAGCGGTTGTAGAGCGTCTTGTGCGGCCCGTAGCCAGGGGGCGCGTCTTTCCATTGCAGGCCGTTGCGGATGACGTAGACGATCCCGCTCACCACGCGCCGGTCGTCCACCCTCGGCACGCCGTGCGCCAGCGGAAAGTGCGGCGCGATCCGCGCCATCTGACACTCGCTCAACAGAAACAACTCGCCCATCGGATCACCCTCCAAGGCCGAACCGAAGCACCTGTCAATCCAAATTAATAGGTCCTGAGCCTAGTCTGTTGAGGGTGTTCACCTCAAGCTGGTGGAAGATGCATCGCCGATCCAAAAGTAAGGCTCGGATCATCGCCAGAGCGCCTCGATCTCGTCCCGCAAGGAGATCAGAGCGCCGGGAGCCTCTTCCTCGCGCAGCACCGTCAAAGCGAGTGCCGCGGTGTCCAGCACGACGCGCCGCGGATAAGCGTCCATGGCTTGGCGATGCCAGACCGCTTCCAAGTAGTCCGCCGCGCTCATGCCGCTCGGCAGGTCAAGACGCTCGATCGGCATGGCTGGCAGGCGCAACTCCGTCGGGCGTCCCGCCACAAGCCGCTGGATGAGAGCGGCGCGGTTCGGCCGTGCCTCGGCGACGTCCCGCGTGTGCGGCAGGATGCCGATGTTCAGGCAGCCCAGAATACGAGCAGCGTCACGGTGGAGCGTCCGGTGCGCCGAAGGCGCGGCTCCGAGGAGGCTCGCCCGCGCGCCCAGCGGATCAAGAAGGTGCACGACGTGGGACAACGGCGAGCGCATTTCCAGGAGCTGGTAGAGGCCTAGGAGATCGCGCAGCTTCGGGGCGAAAGCCTCGATCGGCAGAAAGACGATGCCGCCGCGGTCGAGCGCACGGCCCGCCGCGTCCAGCGAGGCGGCCGCGGGGATGCCGAGGCGCGCGCATGCCGCGCCCAGCCGGTCATGGCCTTCGCGGTCGCGGCCAAAGCCGTGAAGAAGCACGCGCGCGCCGGTTCGCCCGACGAGCCGCGCGGCGAGCAGGAACCAAGGCTCGAAGCGGCTCTTGGGCGAGAGGTAGACGGGCCAATCGAGATCCGCCACGCTTCCTCCCGTCGGCAAGGCGCCGGCTCGCGCGCGGGCGGCGGCCGCTAGGCCGGCGAGCTCGCTCGCCGTGACGCCGCGATGCTGGAAGGCGACGAGAAAGGCGCCGATCTGGACCGGATCAGCCTCGCCGGACAAGACAATGCCGAGCGCATCCTCCGATTCCTCGGTGCTCAGGGCTCGAGAGCGGCCGGTGCCCGCGCCGATCGTCGCGATCGCGCGGGCAAGGCGCTGGCGCGGTTCGGCGCGCGGGCCGATGGCGGCGAGCTTGCGGGCGAAGGCGGCTGGGCCGGGACCGCCCTCCGGCGGCGCCGCGCCGCGCAGTGCCAGCGGAGGCGCTTCGACGATCGGGCGGCGGTTGCCGGGCCACCCGCGGTCGGCGCCCGCCGGGCCTGCGCCCGGTAGCGAAGGCTCCAGGAGATCCTGCGCTTCGGCGGCGAGCGCTCGGAGGCGCAGGCGCAGCGTTTCGGCGAATGGTGTCGGCACCATGCCCCGCGCGGTACGCACGAGGATAGGGTCGCCGTAGAGGTCGCGAATTTGCTTGAGGAGACGGCTCATCGCCGGCGTGCCAAGCCCCATGCGCGCCGCCGCCCGCCCGACCGAGCCCTCGACCATAAGCGCGTCGAGGGCGATCAGAAGGCGGAGTCGGTTCAGCGGCAAGGACGCCTCGTCCAGGTAGCCTTCGGCTTCCGGTCGGTTGGCGGCTAAGGCTCGTATCGCGTCGTCCAATGACGGGGCGGCTCCTGTCCTGCGCGCTGCCCGAGCTGCCCGAAGGAACCCGAGTTGCGTTTTCCTGAACTTGGAATCGCTTGGAAACAGCGCGGTTGATCCGGCTCGTTCCATACTTAAGAGGAGCAGAGTACTCAAGTTTTAGGGGGCTCATATGGATGCGGCTTTGGACGGAACGAGGGGTGCGGCGAAGCCGATCGGTTCGGCGTGGGCGCCATGGCGCGCGACGCTCCTGGTGACCTCCGCGCTCGGCCTCGGCTTCGCCGGCTCCGTCGCTCCGGCCCATGCCCAGTCCACCGTTCAGGCTGTCGAGGAAGAGGACGCCGCTTCGACGAACCCAGAGGCTGACGGCGTCCTCAGCCTCGATACCGTCGTGGTGACGGCCTCCGGCTTCGAGCAGAACGTGCGCGACGCTCCTGCCTCGATCACCGTGGTCTCGCGCGAGGAGCTGGAGAAGGGGCAGTTCCGTGACCTCACCGACGCGCTGCGCGAGGTGCAGGGCGTCGCGGTCACCGGCGTCGCCAACGAGAAGGACGTCTTCATCCGCGGCCTGCCCGGCGCTTACACGCTGATCCTCGTCGACGGCAAGCGGCAAAGCACGCGCGACGCGCGCACCAACGGCAATTCCGGTTTCGAGCAGAGCTTCGTTCCCCCGATCAGCGCCATCGAGCGCATCGAGGTGGTGCGCGGGCCGATGTCCTCACTTTACGGCTCCGACGCCATGGGCGGCGTCATCAACATCATCACCCGCAAGGTCTCCGATACCTGGACCGGCTCGGCAACCGTCGAGGGCACGGCGCAGCAGCACGGGAAGTACGGCAATTCCGGCCAGATCTCCTTCTACGGCGCAGGTCCCGTCGTCAGCGACATCCTCGGCCTGCAGCTCTGGGGCCGCGCCTTCCGGCGCGGCGAGGACGATTTCCTCAGCGGCGTCACCGGCGCCAAGGAAGGCGACGTCACCGGCCGCCTGACCTTCACGCCGAACGAGAACCACGACTTCCTGCTGGAGGGCGGCGTCACGCGCCTGCGCCGCGAGGCGGAAGCCGGCAACACGCTCGAAGCGAACGCGAACGACATCAAGAACGACAACGACCGCGACCATTGGTCGGCGACCCATATCGGCCGCTGGGGTTGGACGACCTCGGAATTCTCCTTCTCGCAGGAATGGGCCGAGCGCACGAACTACACGTGGTCCGGCTTGGCTTCCGACTTCGTGGAGAACCCGCGCTCGCCCGAGATCCGCAACAGCGTCCTCGATGGAAAGTTCACGACGCCCTTCGAGTTCGCGGGCAACCACACCCTCGTGGTCGGCGGCCAGTTCTTCGATGCCAAGCTGACCGACCAGAATCCCGGCCGGCGTACGGGGGCCGACGAGGTCTTCCAGGTCGAGCAGTGGGCGCTCTTCGCCGAGGACGAGTGGCAGCTCACCGACACCTTCGCGCTGACCGGCGGCATCCGCTACAATCACCATGAACTCTACGACGCGGAAGTGACGCCGCGCCTCTACGGCGTTTGGCACCCCCACGAGCAGTGGACGATCAAGGGCGGCGTCTCCACCGGGTTCCGGGCGCCGGAGATCCGCGACATCGCGCCGGGCTACGCCTATACGACGGGCGGGGGCGGCTGCTCCTATGGGCCGAACGGCACCTGCGGCGTCATCATCGCCGACCCGAACCTCAAGGCCGAGACGAGCACCAGCTACGAGCTCGGCGTGTTGTGGGACAGCTATGCCGGATTCTCGGCGGGGGCGACCTACTTCCACACCGACTTCAAGGACAAGATCTCGAACGCCCTCGTCCTCGACGACCGCGGCCGGCCGGTGCGCTGGAGCGAGGACCCGAACTACCGCCTCTGGTACAACTACAACATCGACGACGCGGTCATCCAGGGTGTCGAGCTCGCCGCCAACTGGGACATCACCGACACGCTCTCGGCCCGCGCCAGCTACACCTACACTGATTCCGAGCAGAAGACCGGCATCTACGAGGGCTTCCCGCTCGCCCGCACGCCGGAGCACTCCGGCAACGCCCGGCTCGACTGGATCACGCCCGTCGAGGGTCTCGCGCTGTGGAGCTCGGCGATCTACCACGGCTCGGAGGTCGCGGCGGGCGCCCGCATCGGCACCAACGGGCGCGCGATCAGCCTCAACGGGCAGCCCGGCCGCAAGTACGACGCCTACGCGACCGTCGACGTCGGCGCCAACTACGCCTTCAACGAGACCGTCACGGTCAAGGGCGCGGTCTACAACGTCTTCGACAAGCGGGTCGGCCCGACCGACTTCAACACCTCGGAGGAGGGCCGCCGCGTCTGGGTGGGGCTGACGACGGAGTTCTGAGGGGGCGGGACGCGGCGCCGCTCCCCCGGCGGCGTCACCCCCGCGCGTCGAAGTAGAGCCCGATGCGCTTGCCCCCGATCTCCTCCACGTCGACCTCGATCTCGTAGAGGTCGCGCAGCACCTCCGGGCGCATGATCTCGGCCGGCGGCCCTTGGTGGGCCAGCCGGCCGTTCTTCATGGCGAGGATGGTGTCGGCGTAGCAGGAGGCGAAGTTGATGTCGTGGAGGACCACCACCACCGTCTTGTCCAGCTCGTCCGCCGCCCGGCGCAGGAGGCGCATCATCCCCACCGCGTGCTTGAGGTCGAGGTTGTTCAGCGGCTCGTCGAGGAGGACGTAGTCCGTGTCCTGGCAGAGCACCATGGCGACGAAGGCGCGCTGGCGCTGGCCGCCGGACAGCTCGTCGAGGAAGCGGCCCGACAGCTCATCGAGGCCGAGCCAGGCTAGCGCGGCCTCGACGCGGGCCTCG
Source organism: Antarcticirhabdus aurantiaca (assembly GCF_009765365.1). Lineage (GTDB taxonomy): Bacteria > Pseudomonadota > Alphaproteobacteria > Rhizobiales > Rhizobiaceae > Antarcticirhabdus > Antarcticirhabdus aurantiaca. The sequence goes on along the minus strand of NZ_VTOM01000002.1, from coordinate 177,896 downwards.
TCCTCGATCGTCGGGCGCCCCTTGGAATGGGGATAGCGGCCGAAGGCGACGAGGTCGGCGACGGTCAGACGGACCGTGACGGCCTGCTCCTGCCGCAGGATCGACAGGCGGCGGGCGAGGACGTCGCCGGGCGTCCGGCTCACGTCGAGGCCGTCCACCGTCACCGTTCCCGCATCCATGCCGACGAGCCGGCTCACCATCGACAGGAGCGTCGATTTTCCCGCGCCGTTCGGGCCGATCACGGCCGTCACCCCGCCCTTGGGGATCGTCACCGACACCCCGTCGACGACGAGCGCCGGGCCGTAGGACTTCGAGACGGATCTCGCTTCGATCATCGCGCGCCGCGCCCCTTGAGCAGGAGGAGGATGAAGACGACGCCGCCGACGAACTCGACGATGACGGCCAGCGCCGTGTCGAAGGCGAAGACCCGCTCCAGCACGAGCTGCCCCCCGACGAGGCAGAGCCCTGCCAGCATGGCCGCCGCCGGCAGCACGGCCGCGTGCCGGTGCGTCGGCACGATCTGGTAGGCGAGGTTGGCGACGAGGAGGCCGAAGAAGGTCACCGGGCCGACGAGGGCGGTGGAGACCGAGACGAGGACCGCGACGAGGACGAGGATCGCGGTGACGTCGCGCCTGTGGTCGAGGCCGAGCCCGACCGCCGCCTCGCGCCCGAGCGCGAGGACGTCGAAGCGCCGCCGCATCCGCCAGCCGAAGACGGAGACGAGGAGGGTCAGCCCGGCCGCGGCGAGGAGGAGGTCGCGGTTCACCGTGTTGAAGCTCGCGAAGAAGCGGTCCTGGAGGACCACGAACTCGTTCGGATCGATCAGCCGCTGCATGAAGCCGGACAGCGAGCGGAAGAAGGTGCCGAAGACGATGCCGACGACGAGCGTCAGGTGGAGGCTCCGAAGGCCCCCGGCGAAGAGCCAGCGGAAGAGGAGGAGCGAGAAGCCGGTCATCGCGGCGAGCTCGAGCGCGAAGGTCGCCCGGGCGTCGATCGCCGAAAGGGCCGCCGAGCCCAGGCCGAAGACGAGCGCCGTCTGGATCAGGACGTAGAGCGCGTCGAAGCCCATGATCGAGGGCGTCAGGATGCGGTTGTTGGTGATGGTCTGGAACAGGACGGTGGAGACGCCGATCGCGTAGGCGACGAGGAGCATCTGCAGGACCTTCAGGCCGCGCAGCTGGAGGACGAAGCTCCAGCTGCCCCGCGCGCCGACGGTCATGAAGGCCGCGATCGCCGCGAGGAGCGCGACGCCCAGAAGCGAGAGGGCGAGGCCGGCCGGGACCGTCCGAGCGGCCCGGGGCGGCGCGAAGGGCGCGCGGCGCGCCTCAGCCGAGCTCATGGCGGCGCCTCAGAAGGATGGCGAGGAAGAGGGCCGAGCCGACGACGCCGACGACGGTTCCGATCGGCACTTCGTAGGGCGCGCGCACGACGCGCCCGACGATGTCGCAAGCCAGCACGAAGCCCGCGCCGCCGAGCGCGACGAGGGGCGCGACGCGCCGCACGTTGTCGCCGACAACCATCGAGACGAGGTTCGGCACGACGAGGCCGAGGAAGGGGATGGCCCCGACGGTGACGACGACCACCGCCGTGACCATGGCGACGATGGACAGGCCGAAGCCCATGATCCGCCGGTAGTTCAGGCCGAGATTGGTGGCGAAGGCCTCACCCAGGCCCGCCACGGTGAAGCGGTCGGCGGCGAGGAAGGCGGCGAGCGTCAGGGCCGCGGACAGGTAGAGGAGCTCGTAGCGCCCGCGCAGCACCCCGGAGAAGTCGCCGGTGGCCCAGGCGCCGAGCGACTGGAGGAGATCGAAGCGGTAGGCGAAGAAGGTCGTCACCGCGCTGACGACGCCGCCGAGCATGATGCCGACGAGCGGCACGATCAGCGTCGAGCGCAGCGGCACGCGCGACAGGATCGCGAAGAAGAGGCCGGTGCCTAGGAGCGCGAAGAGCGTCGCCACGCCCATCTTGCCCAAGGGCGCCATGCCGGGGGCGAGAAGCGTGGCGGCGAGGAGGCCGAGGCTGGCGGACTCGACGGTTCCCGCCGTCGAGGGCTCCACGAAGCGGTTGCGCGCCAGCATCTGCATGATGAGCCCGGCCGTCGCCATGCCCGCGCCCGCGAGCACAAGCGCGATCGTGCGCGGCAGTCGGCTGACGAGGAGCAATTCCAATGCCTGAGGGTCGGCGAGGATCGTCGCGGGCGACACGTCGCTGACGCCGACGAAGAGGCTGACGAGAAACAGGCCGAGAACGGCAAGCGCTGGAACGAGGATGGTCGGCACGCGGAGAGACTGTCAGGTCAAAGCGGCCCCTGAAGACCCCGAGCGTTGAGGGATGAAGCCGGGCGAGCCGTGCGAGCGGCCCGACCGGTCAGGGCGGTCGCGAAAGGATGTCAGCCTTTGTCGGCGAAGGCTTCGCGCAGCTGCTCGACGTTGCGTTGCACCGCTTGGATGCCGCCGCCCATCAGGTACCAGCCGGCCGGGTCGAGATAAACCACTCGGCCGTTCTTCCAGGCATCGGTGCGGCCCACGAGCGCGTTGTCGAGCATGGAGGCTGCCGCGCCCCGGCCAATCGCAGCGTCTCGGTCGACCACGAAGAGCCAGTCCGGATTGGCCTCGGCGATGAACTCGAAGGAGATCGCCTCACCGTGAGTGGCCGTGTCGAGGTCGTCGCGTGCTGCCTTGATGCCATAATCTGTGTGGAGCATGCCGAAGCGCGATCCCGGGCCGTAGGCGCTCATCTTGTTGCCGGTGGTGAGCACGATCAGACCGCGCTCGACGCCGCCGGTCTCGGTCTTCAGATCCGCGATCGAGGCTTTGAGCTTCGTCACCAGCGCCTCGGCTTCAACCTCCTTGTTGAACACCTTCCCGAGATCGCGCGCGCGGGTCTCGACATTAGCAAGAAAAGCGTCGTTGTCGATGGATAGGTCGATCGTCTGGGCAATGGCGGAGAGCGCTTCGGCCTGACTGCGCGAGCGGCCGCCGACGATGATGAGGTCGGGCTCCAGCGCTCCGACTGCCTCAAGATCCGGCTCCTGCAGCGAGCCGACCTTTTCCGCGCTGGCATGAGCGTCGACGTAGTCGGGTAGGCGCGCCTGCGGGACCCCAGCCGCCCTGATGCCAAGCGCGTCCAGCGTGTCGAGTGAGGCGGTGTCGAAGACGACCACCGTTTTTGGGGTGCGGGGGATCGCCACGGTTCCGCTGGCGGTCTCGATGCTCACCGTGTCCTGTGCCGAGGCGATGCCGGGTGCGAGGCTCCATACGCTGGCGAACACGGCGGCGAGGAACTTGGATCGAAGGGAGGGAAGAAGCTTCATCGTGGCAAGACCCGTGAGTGAAAAGCTCGAGCGCTCCCCGCAGCGGCGACCGAGTCGGCGGCAGACGACACATCAACGAAGTTAGGTGCGTCCCATCTGCTGAGCGGGATTGTGACGGGGCACGTGTTCCGCAAAAATCATGATTGTGCAAGTCATATTTGTCCGCTTGCCTGGCAGCGTTGAGGGGGTGCTACATCTAACGGTAAATCGACCTACCTTAGAATCGGCCTGTGGATCGGCGAACAATTTCGACGCCGATCGGCGTTGTAACTTGTTGGGCGTTCTGATGCTGGCTATGGCGACCGGCTGTGCCGATCAACACCCATCCCAACCGCGACATCGACGAGCTGATGCCCTGGCGCATCAAACACGCCGAAGCCGAACTCGCCGCCGCGGCCTGAGGACGACGCTTACTGCGGATTCGGCGCTGGCCGTGAAAGTCGGCACGCCTGGGTGGTGCTGCATTATGATCGGCCTGCACTAGACGATTGATGCAGGATGGTCATGCATCGGGAGCCCTGTTTCTCTATTTCACCCGCTTCAGGTGAGAGGTTCCCCGCCTCGCGACACATCGAGAGCGAAGACCTCTCGTCTCCAGATGTCGGCTCCGAGTCGCGGATCTTGGAGGGCCGTCGTGTCCGTTTCCGTCGGGTTCCAAATGAGCATGGGAAGCGGACAGGGCGGACTCTTCGAGAATTTCGACCGACTCGTCCTTCAACTCGTTGCAGACGGCGAATCCTACGAAGAGGCGGCGTCCATGCTAGGAGCCGACCGGGCGTGCATCGACGCGGCCATGGAGCGCGTGCGCACCCACCTGCAAGCCTCGACGGACGAGCACGCCGTCGCGATCGGACTGCGCTACCGGATGATCGCCTAGGTCCTGCCTTCGCTTGCTGACGATGCCTCGAGCGCAGGATCTCGGATGGATCGCCGATCCGCGTCGAAGCTGTCTGCCCATTCATGGCTCGTCGCTTGCCCGCACCTCGCCTTTTCCGCGTTTCATGCCGCGAAGATGGATCCTAGGACCAATTTGCCGACTTTCTCGTCCTCGAGAAAACGCGCAGGTCTGCCGATGAGGTAACCCTGGACGGCGCCGCAGCCAAGCCCTCGCAGCAGTTCCAGTTGCTCCACCGTCTCGATGCCTTCGGCGAGCGTCGGGATCCCGATGTCGCGCCCGAGCGCGACGACGGCCTTGATCACCGCGTGCGCATGAGGATCGGCCTGGGCGGCGGCAACGAAGCTGCGATCGATCTTGATGCGGTCGAGGGGGAAGTCGCAGAGATGGGCCAGCGAAGAGTAGCCCGTGCCGAAATCGTCCATGGCGACCTTCACGCCGAGACGGCGGATCTCGGCCAGAGCTCTCGCGATCGTCGGTCCATCCTCGACGAGTGCCGTCTCCGTCAACTCTACCTCCAGGCGGTGCGCAGGCAGGCCGCTCCGCGCCAGGGCCCCCGTCAGATGCGAGGGGAGGAGGTGGGAGCGGAACTGCACGCTCGACACGTTCACCGCTACGTGCCGCCCCTTCGGCCAGGAGGCCGCCTCGCGGCATGCCTCTTCCAGCACCCAGCGGCCGATCTCGAGGATGAGCCCGGTCTCCTCCGCCACCGGGATGAAGACGGCCGGCGAAACGGATCCACGCACCGGGTGATCCCAGCGAAGGAGCGCCTCGTAGCCGGTGATCTCGCCGGTCTCGAGCGACATGATGGGCTGGTAGGCGAGGTGAAACTGGCGGCGGTGGAGCGCCTCGCGCAGGTCCGCCTCGAGGCGATGACGTTCCGCGGTCGCCTCCAGGAGGCCGGGGCGATAGCTCGCCACCCGGCCCTTGCCCTGGCGCTTGGCCTCGTAGAGCGCGACGTCCGCGCGTTGCATGAGTTCGTCCGGGGTCGCGACGCCGTCGCCCGAGCACAGGCCGATGCTGCATCCGACGCTCGCGGTCACCTCGCCGAGGACGAAGGGCTGCGAGAGGGTGCGGACGATCCCTTGTGCGATCTCCATGGCCGTCTGCGCATCGCCATAGACGAACACGCCCAGCTCGTCGCCGCCGAGCCGCGATGCGAAACCGGACCCTCCAACCACCTCCAGAATCCGGCGGCCGGCGTGGACCAGCAGTTTGTCGCCGACGCCATGGCCGAAGGTGTCGTTGACGGCCTTGAAGCGGTCGAGGTCGATCAGCAGCAGGAAGAACGGCGCGTCGCCCGCGATGGCGGCGAGCTTCCGCTCCCGGAAGGCGCGGCGATTGGGCAGGCCGGTCAACGGATCGTTGAAGGCGAGCTCGGAGATCTCGTTGCGGGCGGCGCGCTCGGCGGTGACGTCGTTGAAGGTCAGGACGGTGCCGCCCTTGGCTATGGGATTGCTGTCGATCTCCACGGTGCGCCCGTTCGGAAGGACGTAGTCGACCGGAGCGAGCCGGAACGGCTCGAGGCGTTCGGCGATGCGTCCGGCTGCCGACCGCTGGTGCTCGGTCTCCAATCCGGCTGCGGCGGATACGAAATCGATGACCTCATCGGCTCTCATTCCGATGTGAAGCGCCGCTCCGGCCAAGCCGAACATGTCGACGAAGCGGTCGTTGAATAGGCCCAGCCTCCCCGAGCCGTCGATGAATACGAGCCCGTTGGACATGTTGTGAAGGGCGGTGGCGAGGATGGTCGAATGAGCTCGCTCCTGTGCCTCGAAGCGGCGTGCCGCGATGATCGTCATCAATGCGCCGATCAGGAGGATCGCCGCGCCCATGGCCGTGAAGATGCCGAGGACGTTGTTGGCCCCCGGCATCCCGACCGGACCCGGCAAAGGGGAAAGGGTCGTGCCGGCGATCGAGACGAAGTGGGCGCCGCAGACGGCGAGCGTGAAGGTCACGCTGGACAGACGAGGCGAGGACGCGATCCGGCGCGAGCCGCTTCCCAGTGCCATCAGTGCGGCCCCGACGCCGTAGGCGGCGAGGGTCGCCCCCGGCTTCTGGGTCTGGAGGCATCCCGAGAGGGCCAGCATGCCCGTGTAGTGCATCGCGCCGATGCCGAGGCCCGCCGTTCCGCCGAGGGCGGCCCGCAGCGCGGCGCTTCGCACGAGGACGGTCGCCGCGAGCGGGAGGCCGACCGCGAGGATGCCGATCAGCGCCGAGGCGGCGGTGACCTGCCCGCCGTAGCCGATCGGCAGGTCGGGCCTGTAGCCGATCATCGCCATGAAGTGCGTCGTCCAGACGCCGAGGCCGGCGACTGTGGCCATCCCGATCAGCCACTGCGTGCAAGACGGGCCTTTCGACGACTCCGCTCGCTCGCGCAGGGAAACGACCAGCCAGCCGGCGGCCACACAGATGACGAGGGCGGCGAGGACCGCCGCGACGGAGTGGTCTGCGGCCAATCGAGAAAGGGTGGAGGAGAACATGGCGCGATATTTAAGGTTGCACCGCTTATTAAACTGCCAACTGGTATGGTTGATATGTCGCAAGGCGCAGCATGTCCGGGATCACGCACGAGCCAGGCACCGAAACGCCGGCTTCCGAGATCATGAGGCGATAAGGGGTGAACGAGGATCGGAGCCGGTGACGTAGTCTGCCACCCCAGCGCTGTCCGCGTCCCGATCGACGAACGCGTCGAGCATCCTGTCGGATACGAGCCCGCTGCGGCAGGTTGGCACCCGACGGAACACCTCGGCGCCGCCGTGTTCGGTTCCCCCAGGCGACGCTTGTCCTGCTTCGCGAGCGATCGACCTTCCGCAGACGGGCTGCCCGTTCGGAGGTCTGTATGCGAGGAGATGGTCAGGCGCCATCGACCAGGATCGGTCAAGCGGCTGCGCCGCTGCCAGGCGTTCGCCTCCCCTCCGCCGATCGACTCTGCCGGGCGAGCTTCCCTCGGTCGCGAAGCCGCCGCGCGATGGGGACTGGGTGGGGCTTTTCGCCGTTCTCCATATGTCGATGAACGGCCGGGCTTGGTAGGGATGAACGTCGTGCCTCCTGCGAGGGAGGCAGGTATCGATGTGAATTCCGGTATGAGGAGGTTCTCCGAGGTCATGAATGGACGTCATGCACTCGTGATCGGCGCGAACGCCTACCACGACGCCGCATTGGCCAATGCCGTTGACGATGCCCGTCGTGTGGCGGCTGCGCTGCGTGAACGCGGCTTCTCGACCTCGATCGCCCTCGATCCCGACCAGGCGGCGATCGACGTCGCCCTTGCCGACTTCAAGCTGTCGGCACAGACCGCGGAACTGGCGTTGATCTATCTCGCCGGACATGCTGTCGAGCGTCATGGCAGCGGCTTCTTCCTCCCGGTCGATTCCGAGTTCCCTGTGACGGCCGCTCGCCTGCGCTTCACCGCTACATGCTTCAACGCATTCGTAGAAGCTACGAATGGTGCTGGATCCCGCATCATCGTGCTCGATGCTTGTCGAAACTGGCCGCACGATCCCGACGAAGTCCGACGTACGCTGAACGATCTGGAAGAGCTTGCGGCGGACGAGCGGGACTGGCCGAACCTTCTGCTTGCCTATGCAACAAGCTCCACGAGAACGGCTGGCGATGGAGGCAAGGATCAGGGTAGTGTCTTTTCCAGCTCTCTGTGTCGACAGCTTCTGGATCATGACCTTACCGTCGATGAATGCTTCCGGCGCGTGTCGCAAGACGTCGTGGCCCATCGCCACGAGCAGCAACCCTGGACCTACTCCAGCCTTGCTCGCACGTTGTCCTTCACAGAGCGGACATCCGGAACGAGCGGTCTCCCTGGAACGAGGCCGTCTCCAATGTGCCGGGACAGTTGGCCTGGGGACTCCGGACTGGGGATCTCTGTTTCGCGGCGGCAAATCGTAGTCCTCCGACGTTCGCGGAGGAGGCGATGCCGTCGTCGGTCGGTGTCCGAAACGGTGCGTGACGAAGACGTGACCGTCATCGGCGCGCAGCTTCGACGCCGATCGGCGCGGCGATCTGTTGAGGACGCTGACCTGACGATAGTCGTCAGCGTCGCCGATCGACGCCCCAGGCCTTGGCAGGCGACCCACACCCCAAGACGAGCTCTCCTAGGTCGGCATGCTCGATGGTTCGTCCTGGCGACCGGCGTGGAGAGCCCATGCGGAGGCACGACGGCTCGATAGACAGGCATTCCGTGGAACAGCTGTTCTCGGAGGGTGGGCAAAGGATGCCCGCTATCGGAGGCCGGCTCGTGCGACCACCGTCGTGACAGGAGCGTGACGGGACTCGAGGCCACCGCTTTGCCGCTCTCTCCGGTTGCTGCTAGACCTTATCGCCACCGACACGCAGGCGATCCGGCGAACTCGATGGGCAACGGGCGGCACTCCCTCCTTCTTCTCGGTCCTCCGGCGCTGCGATGCGGCGAGAACGAGATCGCGAGGGTCCTTCCGAAGAAGGCGTTCGTCCTTCTCGCCATACTCTGGCTGTCGCCGGGCCACCGGGCCAGCCGATCGGTCCTCGCCGGCTGGATGTACGAGGACGCCGATCAGGCCGGCGCCCTGCAGAACCTGCGTCAGCTCCTGACGCGCATCAACGCGCGTCAGGCCCAACTCGGAACGCGGCTGATCGCGACCTCTCGGAACGAAGTTCGGCTCGTCGCGGCAAGGGACGATGTCTGCTGCGACCTGGACGTCTTCCAAGGCCTGTCCGATCCGCAGGACGGCACGTCGCTTCGACACGTGGCGGAGCTCTACCGAGGCGACCTCCTCGAAGGCGTCGCGGGCTGCGGGGAATCCCTGGACGCCTGGATCGCCATGCAGCGCGAGCGTCTGCGCAACCGCTGTTGCGAGCTGTTCCTGTCCGGAGCGCGCCTCGTCGGGGGAGCGGAAGGCGAGACGGCCCTCGGCCATCTCCTCGGCATCGAGCCGTACCGCGAGGATGCCTGGCGCGCCCTGATCCGTCTCCGCGCCGACAGGCACGGTCTCGGGTCGGCCGAGACCACCTACGAGCGGATGCGTCGTCGTTTCCGGTCGGAGCTGAAATCGGAGCCCGACGCCGAGACCGTCGAACTCGTGGCCGTCCTGAGGCGTACGGTTGCCGCGAACGTGGGCCAGCAGCCCGGAGTCCGCGGGACGGAAGCGGAGCGCGACACCGGGACTTCTTGCGCGGAGGGTTTCTCCGTCGCTCCGAGGCTCTGTCTCCTCATGCCGGACGGAGCCTGGGCCGAGCCGGCCCATGCCGGCCTCGCCGAAGCCCTCGTCGAGGACGTGACGTTCGGCCTGTGCCGGTTGCGGTCGATAGCGGTCATCGCTCCCCATTCCGCCATGCAGGTTTCCGCTCGGACGTCGTCGGACCTCTTCGGAGCCCGCTACGTCGGCGAGACCAGCATCCGCAGCTTCGCCGGGCGGACCCGCTTGGCCGTGAGGCTGATTCGCACGTCGGATCGCCTGACCCTTTGGGGGGATGAATACGACCTCCTCGCAGGCCAGCCGGAGCAGCACCATCGCGAGCTCACTCGATCGATCGTCGACGCACTGGCGAGCGGGGTGGAGCGTGCCGAGCTTTCCCGCTTCGAGGCCGCTCCCCGCCCGGACGCCTACCATCTCTATCTACTGGGACGGCAACACCTGCGTGCGCTCGGGTTGCCGGAGGTCCGGCGGGCGCGCAAGGCGTTCGCCCAGGCGGCGGACAGGGCACCCGCCTTCGTGCCCGCCCTCAACGGCATCTGCAGGACGCTGATCCTCGAGTGGCTGCTTCTCGCCAGGCCCGATCAGGTCCTCCTGCGCCAGGCGTTGAGCATCGCTTCGCGTGCGATCGAGATGGATCCATTCAGCGGCGAGGCGCTCCGGGAGCTGGCGAGCGCGACCCTGTTCCTCGGGGATTTCGGCGAGGCTGCCGATGGCTTCGCCCGCGCGGAGCGCCTGGCGCCTCATCATGCCGATATCCTGGCCGAGCATGCGAACGCGCTGGCGCATTGCTCCGAGATGATGCCCGCCCTGCGACGCATCGAGCAGGCCATCGAACTCAATCCGCTTCCGCCGGACGACTACCTCTGGACGGCGGGCGGCGCCTTGTTCTTCCTGGAGGACTACGAGGGCGCGTTGTCGCAGCTCGGCAGGATGAAGCGGCCGGAGCCGGCGTTCAGGCTGAAGGCGGCCTGCCTCGCGAAGGCCGGACGACGCGACGAAGCCGCGGTCTTCGCGACCATGGCGCTCGAGGATCAGCCGAACTTCCGGATCGACGAGTGGATCGCCACCATACCGCTGCGGTCGAAACGTCACGTGGCGCACTACGCCAGCGCTCTCAGCGAAGCCGGATTCAGGTGAGGACAGGAGAAGGACGACATGACGATCTTCATCATCGGTCAGCGGGGCGATCCGAAGCGGCTTTGGATCGTGGATACGGACAAGGGAACGGTCCAGCCCTTCTCGGGAGGCTCGGGCTCCGGAGGGATCGACCAGGGAACCGCCAGCACGATCGAGAACATGCGCGGACACGGCTTCTCGGTCGTCAAGGACGTGGACGTCGCCGTGGCGGTGCCGACCACCGCCGACCTGACCAGCCGGCAGTTCTCAGGGAACGCGTGACTGGCGGCATGCGCCTGCATTTCGGCGGGCGCATCCGCGATCCGGCCGACACCGTCCGGCGCGTCAAGCCGCACTTCGCCAGATACGGCATCACCCGGCTGGCGAGACAGACCGGTCTCGACAGGATCGGCATACCGGTATGGGCGGCGATGCGCCCCAACGCGATGACTTTGGCGGTGAACCAGGGCAAGGGGATCGACGACGCTTCCGCGATGGCCTCCGCCGTGATGGAGGCCGTCGAGTACGCAGTCGCCGAGCGGCCGGACGCGCAAGCGCGGATCGCGACGAGGAGCGGTCTCCTGGCCGCGGGCGAGCGGATCCACGAACCGACCCGTCTCATGCCTCCGGGCACGGCGTTGCCCGAGGCCGACGATCTTGCCTGGCTGCCGGGCCGGCAGCTCCTCGACGGCGGCCTCGTCTGGGTGCCGCTGGAGGCGGCGAGGCTGGATCACACCTGCGACGTCTTCGGGGGGATGTCACGCTCCTCCAACGGTCTCGCGTCGGGGAACGACATGGACGAGGCGGTGCTCCACGCCGTCTGCGAACTCGTCGAACGCGACGCCACGACGCTCCGGGCATTCAGGTCCCGAAGCGAGCTGGCGGCCTCGCTGGTGAACGCGGCATCGTTCGGGAGCGAGGCCGTCGAGTCCCTGGCGGGCCGGATCAGGAGCGCCGGGTTCGAGCTGCGGCTGTTCGACCTGACGACCGATCTCGGCGTTCCGGTCGTGCAGGCGGTGCTGAGCGAAGCCGGTCGCCGGGTTCGGGCACAGTTCGACCTCGCGGCCGGGACGGGCTGCCATCCCGTCGCCTCGCACGCGGCCGTCCGGGCCATAACGGAGGCGGCGCAGACCCGCGTCACGAACATCTCCGGAGCCCGGGACGACCTGGACCCGGAGGAGTACCGCGAGCCGCTTCGACAGGGCTTGGAATTCTATGCCGCATTGCCGCAGGCGGAGGGGAAGAGCGCCCCGCCGGATGCCTGCGGGAGGGCAGAGGCGACGCCGGGGGAGTTGCTGGCCATCGTCAAGGCGCGTCTCGCTCGCGTCGGCGTCACGGACCTGCCGGTCGTGGAACTCGGAGGAGGGGCGGCCGGCATCCGCGTCGTCCGGATCTTCGCGCCGCAGCTGGAGGACCGTCCGGCCAACCATCACTGGCGACCGGGAGCGCGCGCCATGAACGCCATGCTTGGGCTGTGACGAAGGTCCTGTTCGCCGGACCGAGCCTCCACGGCGTCGGGGACCTGCCTGCGGACCTCGTGCGGCGCCCTCCCGCCGCGCACGGCGACATCCAAGCCGCGGTCCTCGCGGGAGCGAACGTCGTAGGGTTGGCGGACGGCTTGTTCGAGACGGTCGCGGCGGTCTGGCACAAGGAGATCCTCTTCGCGCTTTCCCAGGGCGTGTCGGTCCTCGGTGCGGCCTCCATGGGAGCGCTGAGGGCCGCCGAATGCCGCGAGTTCGGGATGGTCGCGGTCGGAGAGGTCGCCAGGCGCTACGTCGAGGGCGAACTCGACGACGACGCCGCCGTCGCGCAGCTCCACGCACCGGCGGAGCTCGACTTCATGCCGCTGACGGTCGCGCTGGTCGACTGTCAGGACATGGTCGAGGCATTGCACGGGGCAGGGCTCCTCGATGCCCGGGACGCGGCGTCCGTCCTGGAGGCGGCGAGGGCCATGTTCTTCAAGGAACGCACATGGCCGGCGCTCCTCGCGGCGGCGGACGTCGATCCGACGAGTGCGGCCGCCATTCTCGCCCTGGTGCGGCGGCGGAGCGGCCCGAAGCGGCGGGACGCCATTCTCCTGGCACGATCCGTGGCCGCATCGCCCGATGTCCGGCGCGTGGACGCGGCCGAGTGGACGTTGTCCCGGACGCCGGCGTGGAGGCGCTCGCTTGAGCGCGCCGAAGGTGAAAGGCCATCCATGGGCATCGTCGCCGGCCCGACGACGGCGCGGTTCGGGGAAGCGTCGACCGTCACGCTTCGGTGACGGGGTCAGGGGCAGGAACGCGCCTGCGGCGCGATGGCGGACGCTTCGGCGGAGGAGCGGACGGAGCCCTGGACGAAGACCATCGGAACGCCCGCGCGTCGGAAGAGGCCGGACGAGCGACGTCGAGCGGGGGAAATGTCCGGACGATCGTGGAAGCGCATTCGTCGTGCCGAATGCCGGCACAAGGTCCTTCCCGCGCATCGACGGACTTGCCAGCCCGGCGTTCCGCCCGGCCGCCGTCCCGGACACCGACAAGATCGAAGGTCCTTTCGAGGGCGCGGTCCTGGGGCCTCCTCCGGTCGGGCGCATCTTCCGCTGGCGTCGGCTGGAGCGTCGTCGGGCGTGCGCGAGATCCTGGAAGGGCGTTCGCCCGTCGTCCCGGGAGGGCTGCAGATCCCGACCCGCGGTCTCGATGCCGCATCCCGCAAGGAACATGCAGGGCTCGTCCGTTCGGCAGCCATCCGTGTCGAGGAGCCTTGATTTCACCCCTTCTCCGCAACGAAGCCGCCCTCCGGCAAGGATGCAACGGATCGGACGAGGCTCGACGGCGTTGCAAGGAGCGCAGATCCGGATCACCGGCCGTAGGCCGAGACGAGGTGCCTCTCGAGCGGCGGCTTCCCCGAGCGCCTCACCCTCGCTGCGCCGCCAGGAGCGGATCGGATCGACGCCACCCATCGCCTTCGCACCGAATGAACGCAGCGAACCGGCCGAACTTCCGTGCCGGACGGCATCCTCGATCGGCGGATCGGCAGGGAAGGTCGACGCCGGCGGTCTGCGCCGGCCGAAGCCTACGGCAGCCTCCACCCGCCATATCCGGCGCGCGGATCGATCTCCGATGGCGGCGATGCGGCCGTGGTCTCCGTGAAGTCGTCCGGGGCGAGCAGGAAGAGCCGAGCGTGCGCGTTGCGCACGGCGACGACGAGGCCGCATGGCGCATGGAACAGGCGCGGCGGGACGATCGGCGGAGCGGAGGCGGCCGCGGCGGGATCGGTCAGCGCGAAGGCGGGCGGCACCGGGAGAAGGGTGCGCATGGCCCGGGTGGTCCGTGACCGTCCCTCGATGCCGGCGAACACGGCGACGCGCACCTGCTCGCTCCTTGCCCGATCCAGGGCGTGGACGCCGAGCCAGAGAGCTTCCCGTTCGATCAGGCATGCCGTGAAGCTTCGCTTGTCGCGACGATCCTCTCGACCTCCGGAGGACGGGGAGCTGCAGGGGTGAAGCGGCGCCAAGCCGAGGCTGCGCCATTCCACGGGTTCGGCCTGCCCACCTTCCATGCCAAGCCGCTTCCGCCGGGAACTGGACTGCGTGCCGCTCCGCGATGCCCGCTGGAAGGAGACGGATACGGTTTCGCCGAGTATCAGCCGGCCTCGATCGAGGCGGAGGGTCACGGCCACGGCTCCCGTTCCCCCTGCTGCGTCGGCCAGGTCACAGCTTCTTGAGCGCCCATTCGACGACCGAGCGCGGCACGCCCATTTCCAGCGTCAGCCGCCGTCGTTCGTCATCGCTCAGAAGGACCGCCGGCATCCGCGAAGGCGGCGGCGATCCGACCGTCCGTCGATGTCCATCTGCGCCGAGGCGCACATCCGGAGGATCCGCAGCGTCGGGACCGTCCGTCGGGAAGGCAGCGACGCGACCTGTTCCCAAGCCTTCCGGCTGCACGGCATCGATGACCGGCATCGCCGGAGCGGCTGCATCCACCGCCGCTGCAGGTCCGGGTCGATCGGCTTGTGACGATGTCGGAGCCGCGACACGGTCGAGGACGGAGGCACTCGACGCCTGTACCAGCATCCCCGCGACCTTTCGGCTCTTCCCGCGGCCCGCGACGGCGGCTGCCGAGCGGCGCACCCAGATCATGAGTGGGCGGTGCAGGGTCTGATCCGCGACGCGTTCCCAAAGATCGACGGGGACGAGCCGAGGATTCGCGTTGCTCGCCTCGACGAGGCTTGCCCAGCTTCGCCAGAGCATCGGCGGCATCCCGACAGGCATCCTACCGGCCTGATGCCCCGCCGCCAGCCGTATCGCCCGGACATCGGGATGGTCCTCGCCGAACATGGCCATGGTATCGGCCAAGGTCTCGTCGAAGAGAGCGCGCTCGAACCGGACCGGCCGGTCCGGTGTCAGCCCGGGAGACGGCACGGGACGCCTTCGCGCCTGATCCTGCGCTTCCTTCCGCTCGAGCAGCAGCATCAGGTGCAGCGCGTAAAGGCCCATCATGGGATTTCGAAACTTGGCTTCGGTCTTCTCGAGAAGCTCGCGAGACATGATCGCCTGCTCGTCGGCGAGCGCCATTCGGGCAGCTTCCGCCAAGCGCATCGCCTCGTCGTTGATCGGTGCATCCATCGGCCACATCTGGATCGAGACGTCTGCCAGCCGCTGACCGCGCGGGATCGAGCCGACCGTCGACGCCGGCTCGTAGAGAAGGGCGACCCTGGTCTGCCATCCTTCGAGCGCGGTGACGGTCAGCGCCGCCGGCTCGCTGCCGGTCTTCAGCGCGAGCCTGTGGAGACCTGGATCCACGCCCACGTCACGTCTCGCCCAGCGGTCGCTTTCACGATCGCCTTCGTCGGCCCCTTCGGCCAGATCGAAGGCGTGGGACCCGCCGTGATGATGCAGCTCGAGTCCAGCCTGCGGTGCGGGAAGCTCGAGGTCCTGGCGGGGCTCGCTCGCCGTCCACCAGCGTGCCAGCACCATCAGCGATGCACCTACGCCGGGACCTGGTTCCGCCGCCCCAGCAGCGCCGGACAGGGCCACGGCATGCGTCTCGTGGGCCCGAGCGGTTCCATCGAGAGGCACGGCCGAGGCGAAGCCGATGCTGGGGATCCGGACGGTCGTGTCGGCGCGGAGCGTGACCGTGCCCTGCCACTCCGCTCGGCCGAGTTTCGCTCGGATGGTGTAGTCGGCTGGCGGGAGGGACACCTCGGCTCCGCTCAGCCGTCGTGCGACCAGCCGGTCGTGTGCGTCGACGACGAAGATCTCCGTCGCGGGATCGGTGCATGCGATGGCAAGTCGAAGGCTCGGTCCGGCGGGATCGCCTTCGTCGCCGATGCCCGCGGTCGGCGAGCCGCTGGGCGGCACCAGTTCGAAGTCGTCGACCGTGCCGAAATCGGGCTCGTTGGAAACGTCGGGATCGGCGAGTTGCGCCAGCGACATGTGTCGCCGCATGTTGTTGATCAGGTAGTTCCGCAGGCTAGCCGTCGTCACCGCACCGGTGGAAGGATCTGCCGCCGCACCGCTCAGCCCCCGGACGAGCGTATGCGTGAAGATCCCTCGCGGCTCGCCCTCGACCGTCGTCTCGACCGCCTTCAGAAAGAACCGAGCCGCGTAGGCGATCATCATCCGCCCTTGGTGCGCGTTGGGCGCGATCATCGATCGCAGGCTGACCGGTTGCGGCATCTCCAGCCGTTCCCGGGTCGAGCACGCGTCGAACCACAGCACGTGCTGCTCGAACAACGCGGCGTTGTAGATCCAGTCGAAATAGCTGGCGATGAAGACGTGGCTGCGATTCACCGCGGTCGCATTCGCCGTGAAGAGCGCGCCCCTGCCTCTGACGTGACCGAAGCCGTGACCGCTGACGTATAGATAGAACCTCCGTCCGACGCGGCCGCCCTTAGAGGGGTCGCGCTTGCCGAACACCGTCTCGAAGGCCTTGACGACATCGGTCTCGACCGGCTTGGGATCGTCGTCGAACGGGTCGGGGTAATCGGCCGAGCGGATCATGTGGATGTTCTTTCGCCTGAGGCGGCCGCCATCCGGGCTCTCCAGCCAGGATGCGATCGACTGGGCGTCCCTGTCCGGCGCCTCGAGATCCATGGCCCTGAGCGGGGCGTCGCCTAGGGTCGGGTAGCGACGGATCCCGATGACGATGGCATGGTCGTCGGAAAGGCCGTCCTCGTCCATGGCTGGCTCCCGTCCGCGCCTCTCGATCAGGGATAGGCTTGTCTGATGATCTCACGATCGGTGGGCGACAGCTCGCCATTGAAGCCGGTCGAGAAGTCGCCCACCGTCCAGGACTCCGGGATGGGATACATCATGATCGAATCCTCATCGATCTCGCTCCCCGTCACCCGCTTGGGATCGTAGTGGTCGAGGACGTTGAAGCGGATCTGGTCCATGGTCCAGTTGTTCGGCGGACCGGAAAGGTCGGCGACGACCGCGGGCTCGTTCCACACGATGCCGCCCTTCGGATTCTGATGCTCGTGGATGAGCCCGAGCGCGTGACCGAACTCGTGCAGGACCACGCTGCGCACCTCTTCGTCGCCGGACGCGTCGGTCAGCCATCCGTAGTTCATCGTCGGCTCCGCCTGGTCCGTTATCTGCCGGGAGACGGTGCCGAGGTACGACCAGGATCCTTCCCCTTGCCGGAAGGCGATGCGGATCTCGGCGTCGCCGTCGTCGATCCATTCGAAGCGGAGGTTCGCCATTCCCGAGGCCACCCATTCCTCGGCGACGAGCCGGACGCGCTGGCGGAGCGGTTGCGAACCCTCGAGGAACCGGACGCGAAGCAAGGCGCCGCTACTCCACTTCGCCTCGTCGAGCACCGCCGCCTTCTGGCCCTCGGCGACCCGACGCCCCGCCGCGGACAGGTCGTCGCGCGTGAGGCACCTGCAGAAGCGATGTTCATTTCCGCTCATCGTCGTCATCCCTCTTCTTGGCGAATTCGAACTTGCGCCGGCCGTTGCCGCAGCGATGGCGGCGGCGCCGCGGGCGATCCCTGCCGGCATGCCTGCGCCCTCGGTTGCGAGCTGCTCGCTCCAGACCTCGCAGGTCTCGTCCAAGGTGGCGGCGAGGAAGCGCTTCGTGAGGAGAGCCGCCGCGACCGTCGCCGCCGCTGCCGGAAGCGCGAACGCGCTTCCCGCCAGGATGCCCGCCAAGCAGCCTGCCAGCGCTCCCGATCCGAGGCCGAATGCCTCGCGCAGTCTCGTCCGATCGGATCTGTCGGCCTCGGCCGAGCCGCACGACAGCGCGTGGAGCTCGCGGTGCAGCCGCGCCAGGACGCGCCTTCCCAGAAGATAGGACGAGTCCGATGAGCCGTCGACGCTGGAGGCGGGAAGAAGGACCTGCAGCGCGGAGAGCCGGTTCGCCGGCGGCGCGGCCGGAGAGGTCGCCAGCATCATGAGGCGTCCCAGCTCCCGATAGAGAACCGCGTCGGAATGACGGCGAGCCAGTTCCACCGCCTGCGGCCCGATGGCGTCCTCCGGGTTCGCGTCCGCCTGCGGCACATGGAAGGACCGAGGCGATGCGGATGGGTTCGCGAGACCGCCTGCCGGCTGCGGCGCGGCGCCGAGCGCGGTGCGGAAGCGTCCGGCGACGACGCCGAAACCTTCGTCGTCGGGGTGGAGCTCGTCGTACCAGTCGCCGTCCGCGACGGCGCCGCGGCAGTCGACCAGGGTCACCCGGGGTCCGATGGCGGGATCGCGGATCAGCCTCGCGAGGCCGTCGTGGAAGCGGTCCACGATCAGCCGGACGATCTCGCGCTGCAGCGTCGGGTCGGCGACGCCGATGTCGTTCAGCGGCCGCCCCAGCCAGCGCCCGTTCCGCGGGATCGCATGATCGTATGCGTGTATGAAGACCGGCGTCGAGGGCGCGGCCGCCCGAAGGCGAGACAGCAGCCTTCGATAGTCGTCCAGCACCTCGGAGAGTCGGCGGTCGAAGGCCTCCCGAAGGTGGTCCTGAGCGGCATGACGAGGACGGTGGGGCTCGACGACGTGCTTCAGGCGTCCCGCGCCGAGCAGGTCGTTGCCTCCGCCCGACAGCAGGACCGCGTCGGGCCGCTCCGCCAGCACCGCTCCGACGAGTTCATCCTGCTTGAGATAGTCGACGAGCGTGTCTCCGGCCCCGTCCAGGCTGAAGACGGCGAACGCATCCTGAAGATGGTCGACTACGTCGTCGAGAAGAAAGGGATACTGGAACCACGAGTCTCCCTCGCTGACGATCCTGGGGCCCGTCCATCCCGCGATCTTCCGGCGATAGCGCTGATGACGCCGCCAGCGATCGATGGCGTTCAGGGAATTGAGGACGAGCGCCGACTGCGGACGCACGCCTTCGCTCGGACCGGGACCGACAACCATCGACGGGTTGACACGCACGCTTGGAACGAAGGTCGAGCTCCGCGTGTCGTCCGACATGAGATATGGACGGATCTCGGCGTCGGAAACCGTCGGATCGAGCAGCATGCGCTCAAGTTCCGCGACTGGGATCGGCTGGGCGTGCGGGGCCACGTCGTTCATCTTCGAGATCCGGAGAAGCGAGTTGACGTCGGTTGCTCGGAAGGCGCCGATCCGGCGATCCACCGATGAGGATATGCCGGGAACTCCGCCGCGCCGGCCGGACCGCCTCGGGATCTACCAGTCCGCGGTTGCGCCCCTGGTGTCGATATGGACAAAGGAACGGTCGGGATAGAAACCGATGCCTCCGGTGAAGGTGTCGGCCGTGTCGCGAACCTCGCGAGCGACCTGCCAGCATTCCCCGATCGGCTTCTGCGGACAAGTCCAATCTATGGCGTTGAAGCGCATGTGCAGGCTTCCGCTCTCGCCGCCGATGCAGGAGTTGTATGGCTTGCTGCGATAGACTGACAGAAGATGTATGGGCGCCTGGAGCCTTTCCCTTATCTCGTCCACCATGAGCGCCGTGGACCGGAGGTTGCCCCAGAGTTCCTTCGGGGGCAACGAGTTCTTCCCGCGGCAGTTGCCGGCTTGATTGCCGCTGCCGAGGAACAGGAACTCGATCGACCTGAAATGCCGTAGTCGGAGCTGCCTGACGAAGTCGTCGAACGACTCGTAGTCGAAGGATTCGAGCGCCGCTCCGGCGAACGCTTCGGCAAGCCGGGCGCGAGCGGTCGGGACATCGTGGAAGGTGTCCCGGTCGAATCCGTTTCCGATGGGTTCGACGCTGAATTCGCCCGAGTCGATGCCCGTGCCGACAGGTTCGAGGATCTTCGACGCGATCTCGCCGAGGCGGTCCGGAGCGGCGGATCCCTGCATGGGATGGATGCCTTCCGCGCCGGGCATGCCGACGGCGTTCCTGGTCAGATCGGCATTCATCTCCTCGACGGTCAGGCCGGCCTCGACCGCGGCCACTTCCACGCCGTCTTCCAGCTCTTCGTCGTCGGCCAGCGCGAAGCTGGCCCCAAGCCCCAGGTAGGCTCCTATGCCGTCGGCGAGGGCGACGGCGATGCGGTCGCGGTAGTCGGTCTGCCGTAAACGCTGCTCCTCGTCGGCACGATCGAGGAAGCTGACCTCGACGAGGCAGCATGCCGTAGAGGGATGATGACCGGACGGCTGGAGCACGCCAAGCGCCTGGGTCTTGACGCCGCCGTGACTCCGATTGCGATCGAAGAGGCCGGTGGCCCCGACGAGCTTGGGCTGGACCACCCGGCACAGCGTTGCCGAGGCCGGACGATGCTGCGTGTGCACGAAGGTCTCCGTGCCTTGCGCATTGTGGCCGACGGACCCGTTGAAGTGGATCGACAGGAAGACCGACGCCGCGCTGTCCCTGGCGACCGCGGCACGGTCACGGAGCCCGAGGTTGTTGTCGCCGTCGCGCGTCAGGATCACCGTATGGCCGCGTCCTTGAAGAAGCGATCGAAGGCGGCGACCGACGTCGAGCGTCAGAGTCTTCTCGAGCGTGCCTGCCGGACCCACTGCGTTGTTGGCGCTCGATCCGCCGAGGGCGCTCTGGCCCCCATGTCCCGGATCGATGACGACGGTGGCCATGACATCCTCCCTTGAGGCGCAGACAAGTTGAGGGCCGATGACGATCTACAGGACCCAGGAACGTCGATCCCCGAATGGGCCGACCATTCGACTACCCCCTCTCGCGGCCTTGCCGTCGTGACTGGCTGCCGTAGCTCTTCCCTCGTGTCGGGAAGCGGGCGACGCCGAGTGGCAGGCAGGCACGCAGGAATGCGATGCCAGGCATGCCCGACGGCATGATCGTCGAGAGACCAGGCGAGGACGTTTGCGCCGCCTTGCGATCGGCGCGTGCAGTCGACATCGATGCAAACGTCGGACGTGCGCCGCCGGACGATCGGCAAGCTACGTCGGAGGTTGTATTTCCTGCATTGGGCATGATGGCATTTCAGGCATCCGAGAGGACGGAGTTCGGCCAGATGGAAATACGTGGTGGCTGACTGCGGCGGTCGAATGATCGAACTTGAGATGCTGCAGAGCATCGTGGCATCGTCGTCGTGACAGGATCGTGACGAGCTGTCAGGAGGTGTCGGAGCTCGCGCTGCTTGCGCCGTACTCAGGTCCGATCCGCCAGCCAAGACGCTGCTGCGTTCATCACCCCAAGGCCGGGAGCCACGTTCGAGACGCCGGCCGGGTCGGTTCGCGCTCGGGTGCCGAACCTCTCTGCGCGAAGACGATGGTGCCAGGCTTTCGAGTGGGCGATCCTGCTGCCATGACGAAAGCAAGATCGGCCTCCGCCATGACGCCTGGCTCGGCCCTGTCGGTCGATGCCGGTGGCCGGTCCGTCCTCTGCACGTCGCTGAAGGCTGCGGGCGCGCAGGACGTCGGTGGCCGGCTTTCGGATCTTCGTCGTATGTGATCCGGTCCTTGTGGAGCGAAGGGGTTCCGAGGACCGGTCCGACGTCAGTCGGCGCCGACGCGGCAGGTCGCCCGATGGCTCGAGACGTCGGGAGCGTGGCGGCCGTCCGCGACGGCCGCCATCGTTCTGGTCAGCTGGAGCTGCCGGGTCTGGAACTTCGCGTCGCGTGGATGGAGCACGACGACGTCGTCGCGCATGTCGGCCAACCGTTCACCTGCACCCTCGATGCCGATCTTGACGGTCCCGTCGCTGCAGGACTCGATGCTGGATACGCTCGGCGCCCCGTCCGCAGCTCGGAACGCCATCCCTCGATTTCGTCCGGCCCGCTCTCGCACGACCGGCGGTCTCGTGCTTGCGGTCGACGCGGCGCGGACGAGGCAAGACGTGGACGCCGGCACGGCATCTTCGTCGGCCTTTCCGTCCAATGCCCCGGATGGAAGCCATTTCGGCTTCGCGGAGTGTCGGCGACATGGCCTGGTCGAGCGGCCGCCCTCATGTTCGCTCCTCGTCGAAGACCGTCACGGTCCCGTCACGGGGCGCCACCTAGATCCCAGGTCTGGCTTGTTCGCTCGCGAGGGGAGCGCGCCTCGGAAACGCGCGATCGAGGACTCGATGATCAGGTGACGTCGCGACGGTTGCTTCTGGCGTGCGAATGATCTCCGACGGCGGGGTCGGCACGATGAGCCCGGTCTAGCTCCGGCTGGAGGAGAGGCTGCATGACCTGCCCGCAGCAGCTCGCCGCGGCGAACCATGGACGCGGCCCTTTGGCGGCGCCGCACTGATCTTCGAGCGAGGAGCATCGCATGGACGGGATCGATGTCCTGTCCCCCGCCGATCGCACGCCCTGCCGAATGCCTGCCGTGCTGCGGACGAAGGCGGAGAAGACGGATCCGCCGAACGCTGCCTTGCCGCCCACGCACCTTCACCTCTCTTCCAGGCCGATACCCGTATGCCGATCCTCAGAACCCTTTCCCGGCGCATCCAGCCTCTGCACGCACCTGCGGATCCGGCAAGGGAAGCACGCATCGTCGATTTCTGGATCGAGAAACAGGAACTATCCAACTGGTGCTGGGTCTCGGCGCTGCAGTCCATCTCGAACTACGGTGCCGAGACCTACTGGAGCCAACGTGAGGTGGCGGCTGAGATCTTGAAGGACGACGAATGCCTGCACCATCCCGACAAGTTCGACGAACCCAGGAACATCCGCTCCGACCTGGAGGAGATGGGGGGAATGAGTCTCCATCTGGATCGGGCGCTTACCGAATACGGCGTGAGACTCCGGGTGGATGGGCAGTCCCTGGCCGTATGCCTCATCGGTTGGGGTAACGGCACCTACCACTATGTCCTGGTTTCGGGCTGGGACGAGATCGGAGGCGACCTGTTCCTGCATGTCTGCGACCCGGCCCATGGAGGCGGTCCAGCTCGAGTGCCGTATTCCGACTTGCTGCTTTCGTACAACGAGAGGAATGTCGACTGGGTGCAGTCGACAATCGTGACGGGATTCTGACATGCTGACATTCGTAGAGGGCGTCCCCCGGAGCGCATTTCGCAAGGCAGCGGAAACGGCCGCCGCCGGAATGCCGGCGATGGGCCTGGATGGCGCCTTCGGCATCTCCGATCTGGCTTTCCAAGGGTTCGGGACGGCGGGGGACACGCTCGAGTCCATGCGACCCGCCAATCTCGTTCAGGTGGCGTGGAAGTTCGCCGTCCTCGAAGACGAGCGCCTCGCCGCCATCGTGACCGTCCGCAGGCGCAACAGGGCGATGGTCGCAGGCCAGATGGAGTTCGCACATAGCCGCCCGGCGATCGTCGAAGCTCTTCGGATCGCCGACGAGTTCGCGCTCCAGGAAGGGGTGCACGAGATCAGGTTCGTCGACATCCCGATCGTGGATGCGTCGTTCCTGTGGGTGACGGGCGATCGTCCGATGTTCGTCGACCGGACGGAGCCGAGAAGTCTCACCGAGGACGAGCTGATGGACGAGCTCGCTCGCCGTCTCGATCGGAAGGCTGCTCCTCGTCCCGATCGAACTCCCCGTCCCCGTGGTTCTGCGGGACCAGGTCGCGGGTGACGACCGAGAGCCGGCGCGTTCCGAGGCACGCCGGCTTCGTCCAGCCGGACCTCGAGACCGCCATCCGACACCCGGGCGATCTCGTGGAAGCGGCCGCGGTCGCGGCCGCTGAATCCTACGAGGTCGCTACCGGAACCGGCTGGATCGTGCATCTCGCCTGATGGATCCACTCGCCGATGGAGCCCGCGAGCCGGATCTGACGGTGCCCGCCGAGCGCGTCTTGCCGGCAGCCATGACCGGCTGCGTCCGATCGTGCACGCACCCGGATGCAGCCGGCGCTCGACGACCTTTCGGCCGTCGGAGGCAGGGCGACCATGGCGTCTCCGCACGCTTCCGGCATTCGGGCGAGCTCCCCGGGCGAGGGCCGCGCCGGGTCGCGAGCTCCGGATGGCCGCCGTCGGCGATGTCGCCAGGCGCTGCGTCGAGGACGGGCTCGACAGAGCCGCCGTCGCGCAGCTCCGCGCACGGGCGGAACCGGACGTCATGCCGCCGACCGCGCTCCTGGTCGATCGCGAGCACATGGCCGTCACGCTCCGGTGACGCATCCGAGGGCAGGATCGCGCCCGCGGCTCGATGGCGGACCGAAGCGGCGGCCGCGAAGCCGGACAGGGGCCTGAGCGACTTGACCATCGCAGCGCACTCGAACCGGATCGGCCCGGACGAGCGCCTTGGAGTGCCGATCGGCACCACCGCTTCGACAAGGCCGGCATCGGCTCGCTCGACCGGTTGCCGCGCCGATCTGCGCCCTGATCCGGCGCCGACCCAAGCCTGGAGATCGATGACGAGCCCGGCGGAGGCCGTCGTCACATGAAGGCTTGCAATGGCTGGAGATTGCCACCCTATCCGTCGCGGCGTCGACGGCATTCGAATGGCGATGTTCGCCGAAGGCCGCGACCACGTCTCGGAGTCACGTGCATCGACCTCGACAAGGCCGACTCGAAGCCGCGTCCCGCATGTGCGACGATGGCGTCGATGGCCCAGGTAGGGACAGGGGTTCCGTCGGGTCGGGCAGGAGACGCCCATGACCATCCGGCATGCATGACGATCGCCAGCGGAGGAGTGCCATGAGCGTCGCGTTCGATCATCTCGTCGTTCTCGTGCACGATCTCGAAGCCACGGCCCGCGACTACGAAAGGCTAGGGTTCACGCTCAGCGAACGTCATGATGCGATGGTCACGGGCGTCGCGAACCGCTTCGTATCCTTCGCCGACGGCTCCTATCTTCTCCTGAGCGCCCTTGGCGATCCGGCGTCGCCGGGAGCCAAGGCGTACAGGCTCGCGCCCTTCCTGGCGGAGGGGGAGGGGTTGGTCGACTACGCCTACGTGGTGGACGACGTCCGGGCTGCGGCGGCTCGCCTGCGAGCCGCCGGGCTTCCCGCCAAGGGGCCGCTCCGAACCATCGGCGCCTTGATCGGTGGCGGTGCATGGTCGCTCGACCTGCTGTTGACGGGCAAGGGCAGTGGCGGCGAGGACGCGTTGCCGTTCCTGGTGAGCGACGTGGAGGGGCGCAGCCACCGCATTCCCCCTGCGTCCGTCCACCGCAACGGCGCGACGGGCATCGCGGGCGTCCGCCTTCGCGCAGCTTCGGCCGCCTCGATCGTGCGGGCTCTTGCGAGCATGACGGGAGAAGAGCTCGAGCCGGACGCCTCGACGGCTGGGGCGAAGTCCCGGTACCGCCTGGGCTCAACCTGGCTGGAGATCGTCGAGGACGGCGCGATCGCTCCAGGGCATGGTCGCCTTGTCGAGGCCGTCCTGACCACCGACGGATCCGGAGTGCGACCGGATCCGGCCTTGCTTCGCAGGGCTGCCATCGCATTCTCCTGACGACCTTGCCCGGCTCGCGCCGCTCGCGCCCGTCCGCGAGGTGATCCGCCTCGGGAGCCGTTCCACAAGCTGCCGTCGACCCGTGCTTCGGTGACGTCCGGAGCCGGGACGAGCAGCCGACGGCGCATGCGGGCCATCGCCTTCGAAATCGGCAACGGCAGGGACCTGCTTCCTGGCCGAAGGGGTCGTCGCGAACTCGCCCGCCGCATCGGGCATGCCTTCGCCACGGTCGGCATCCGACCGGCGCTACCAAGCGCATGCAGCGCCGAGCCGGGAACCGAAGCGCGTCGACGTGCTGCTTCCTCGTAGATCCTCCCGGCCCTGCTTCGGATGGGATGGGGTCGAGGCGACATGGATCGGCGGCGAGCGCTCGTCAAATCCCATGGGACCGGCCGCCGGCCGTGATCCGCGTCGCGCAAGGTCCGACCGGGACGACCGGGCAGGGCACGACTCCCTTCTCGCTGCGGGTGGCTGCCTCGCCGCATCCACTCCCGACATGGATCGAGGTGCGGCTTCGACGCCGACCGGGGCGGTGCCCTTCTCGGCCGGCGGACATCGTCGATACGGGCTCGTGACACCGATCCGCAGGTTCGGGCGAGCGGCCCAGCTTCCTCCGGCCTGGGGCCGGTCTGGGCCGTGGATCCTCCAGCCGGGCGCCGCGCCGGGGCCGGGAAGGACGCGACCGGCTTCCCGGGCATGGTCGTCATGCCCACTCGCCTGCGCCGGGAGGATAGTCGGGCATCGCGTCGACGGGATAGATGCCCATCCGCATGGACGCATGGCGGCCCAGCAACACCGCCCGTCGCGCCGCCTCCGGGCCCGGATCGAGGCGCCGGCACCGGGCCAGGGTGTCGGCCGTCTCCTCCCCGGATGGGGAGCCCCCATCGAGGCTCGCATCGGCGCTCGCGTCCCAACTGCCCTCGTCGACCAGCCTGTAGTCGCGCTTGGCGAGGAGCGCCGCACGTTCGCCGGCAGGATGGAGCGGGTTCCCGATCTCGCCCGCGAGGCCCGGCTTCCTTCGCTCGATGACCACGGCGTCGAGGGGGTAACGCAGGGCGGTGTGCTCCACCTCGTCGCACAGTCGGCGATCCATGAGGCGTGCGACGACCTCTGCCGGCGTCGCCGTCGGCCCCATGGTCCTGATCTCGCCCGCCAGCGCCCAGTGGCCGGCCTCGTAGACGTGGTTCCCGTGGACGACGGCGTATCCGGAGATGGGCCCCGGGCAGACGGCTAGGACGAGTGCGTGCATCTCTGGCGGACTCCTTCTGAAGGCGAAGTGGGGTGGGCGAGGACCGTCGCTCGCGGCGGCGATCGGCTGCCCGGGAGCAGTCCCCGGGAGGCCGAACGGCGTTGCCGTGACGCCGGCGGATCGATTCTCCGTCGCTTCGGCGGGGAGTCGATCCGCCGCAGCGGCGGGCGCGAGTGGCGAAGCGGGGCTGGATCGAACGAGGGTGAGGAGGCTGGATCCGGCGATCGACGGAGATCGAGGGACGATGTCGGAGCTGGATCGGGAGGTCGACGGCGCCGATGGCTCGTGCATGGCCGGGAAAAGGAACATCGATCCTGTCACGCTTCCGTGATCCATGGGGGGGAAGGTGCGGCAACCTGAAGTGACCCTCGGACGAGGGAGGGTCGTGCGCGGAAGGGCGGCAAGCCGCATCTTCCGGCCGCCTGGGCCTAGATCCGGAGGCCTCCTGATGGAGCGGGGATCTACTTGCACGATGCTTTGCGGATCGGTCGCAAGTCGCTGCACGTAATGGATTTTTTGGTGTTTTTCGAGAGTCCTGGAATAGTGGATGAAGGAAGTTTCCAGAATCCTGACCGAACGGTGACTCTCGCCCGCTGCCGGGACATGGCGGTCGCGTCCTGCGTGCGACGGCCGCTTCGTGACCGGAGGCGCTGGCAGACGCCCTTGGGGCTTCGACGCCGTCCGTTCCGACTTGCGGAAGCTCCGCGGGGCAGTCGGCGTGTGACGGGTCGTCCGGCCTGTGGCGAGCTGCGAGGGAATGGGGAGCATGGCCGCCCTATGGGCCCGGACGTGGCTGGTTACGATCGAGCTTCGCGCCCCTGGCCGCCGGCCATCGAGCGAGGCGGGCCGCGGGCATCGTCACGCAGAGCACCGGCAGGCGAACCGGATCGGAGGCGTCGTCGGTCCGGTTCGCTTCCCGCAGCCGTCGGCACGTCTTGGCGTCGTTCCCCCGCGCGGACAGGGCCCAGCTCTCCGGCGTCACGAGCAGGCGCAGCATCGACGCGTCGGACCGGGCGATCGGCCGAAGGTGCACGAGCAGCGAGGAGGTCGGCTCCGCCTCCTCCCGGCACTCCCGAGTTTCCAGGACGGCGGTCTCCTCCGCCGGCACGCCGTATTCCGCTTCGACCCAGCCCGACTGCATCGGTCGGAACTGCCGGGGACCGGATGCCGGCGGGCGCGAGGACGAGCCCAGCCTGTCCAGGACGTCCATCGGGGTCGGCAGCGCCAGGATCCACGCGACCGCCGTCGTTGCGCTCCGGTCGGGGCGGCTGAGGGCGTCCACGAAGCGCGCGACCTCCCACGGCGGTCGGCCGGCGCGCCTGGCGAGCGCTCGCCGGGGCATGGTCACGCGCTCGAGCGCGACGTCGAGGATCTCGACCGGCAGGTCGTAGGCGTAGGCGTAGACCTCGGCGGTGCGACGAGGGATGGGCGTCCGTCCGGACTCGTGCGACCGGTAGGTCTCGACAGGCCATCCATAGGTGCGTGCCGCGGCGGTGGGTGTCGCGATCCCGCAGAGCGTCCTGGCGCGGCGCAGGGCTGCCGCCGCCCGTGCGGCTCCCCGGCGGGGAATGGAGGCGGAGTGCTCGCCCGGGCGCGGCAGGAAGCCGGCGGCCTCCAGGTCGGCCGGGCCGGTCGGCTCCCCGGTTGTCAGCCAGGCCGCCGAGACGCCGAAGGCAACGGCGTAGCGGTCGATCCAGCGCTGGATCGGCGTTCGATATCCGCATTCGTGGGCGGCATAGGTGCCCTCGGACCAGCCATGGTCAGCCGCCGCTTCCCGGAGCGATGGGAAGCCGCCTCGGCGGCGTGCGGCTCTCAAGCGGTCCTGCGGACGAAACTCTGGCGCTCTGATCATCATGGGGTATATTTACATATACTTTGGAAGGATCTCAAGTCCAAGTCTTAAATTAGCGTCGCGTGCGGCCGGTCGCGAAGGGGAGACGGCGCTCGTGGGACGCCCCAGGAGAATAACATCATGTTTTATATGAACTATTAATTCCGATAGGTTTGCGGTTTCATGTTCGTGTTGCTCCTTACCTTCACATTTACCAAGAGCCCGCTCTACCCAGATCTCAAAGGAAAAAAAGGTCAGACTGGCATTGAAGAGCAAGCATATGTGGCCATACGTAGCATAGATGTTCGATTTTATCTTGAGGGGGGAGATTTATTATGGCGCCGATGGTGGCAGGATTTCCAAAAACTCCTTGAATCACCGATCTGAAAACCAGGAGCTAACCGCACCCTCGAAATTCATCCTTGAGTTGAATTTCCCGATCCGATCTCCGTTCGACCGGCTGGAAAGCCCTAGGTCATGGGGTCTTGCCAACAACCTGAACGATCTCCAACCTCATGGGCACGCCACGCCGATCACCAGGAGGAAACACATGCGGATCTCGGTCACACACGCCGCGCAGCCGGTCGAAAGGACGGCGGCCGCGAACGACAACGAGGACCTCGTCGCGTCGGCGCAGGCCGACTTCAGGAGGGCGTTCATGGCCATGACCATGGCCGCCAGGCGCCCGTCCCGCCGGCGCAGGAAGGCCCCGTCGATGCCCGTGGCCGGAGAGCGCGGATGACCGTCATCGAGCCCGGGCCAGAGCCGATCTACCTTCGATTCTCCCGTCGGAACTGCGACGAGGAGGACGCGAGCATCCTTCTCCAGCAGGAAGCGTGCCGGTCGCTCGTGCGGGCGGCCGGGCTTCGGATGGTTCCGCCGCCGCGCGAGCCGCCCCCCGGGCCCGGCGCGTCGACCTGCGACCCCGGATCGGACCCGCTGTCCTAGCCTCGCGATCCTTTCCGTCCCGGACCGCACGAGGCGGGCGGGACATCCCACGCGGACGGCGTCGACGCGACGCCATGACGTAAAGGACCCATGACATGACCGCCAGACACGAACTTCCTCCCGCCGCGCCGGAGGAGCGTGCGCCGCCCGACGGACTCGACCTCGTCCAGGCGTTCGCGGAAGCCCGTCCCCCCAGGTTCTCGGACGCCATCCTCCGCCGCCACGATCCGGCGCCGGCCCTGGCCTCCGAAGGATCGATCGTGGCGACCTACCCCGACGATGACGACGACGACAACGAGGACGGCGGGCCGCCGATCGACCGCCCCGGTCTTCGTCTCCTGATCGAACACGCCACCGCGGCGAGGTTCTTCGACCTGCCGCCCACCGCCCTCCCGCGTCCGAACATGTCCCCGAGCCTGCGGATGTCGGCCTCAGCCATCCTCCGGTCGTTCCGGGAGGAACCCTCCAAGTCGCAAGCGGTCGCGAACGCGCAGGCCGCGCCGGAAGAAAAGGATACGACCAAGTGAGCATCATGGACGTCTTGTTCCCCGCCTCCTCCTTGCCGGACGATCCCGTCCCGGCCGGCGACAATGACAACTGCCTCGACGCGGCCGCCTACGGCCGCTTCTCCAAGCTCAGCAAGAACCACTCGAACCGAAAGAGCGCGACGCAGCAGCTCGACGCAGCCATCGCCTACGCCCCGAGCATGGGATTGCGCGTCGTCGAGACGTACGTCGACGAGGACGAGAGCGGCGTGGCGATGATGAATCGCCCCGGCTTGTTGCGCATGATCCGCGATGCCAAGGCGGGCAGGTTCAGGGCCGTGATCCTGAGCGACATCTCGCGCCTGGGCAGGAACGCGGCCCACATCGTGCCCCTCATCGCCTGTCTCGACGAACTCGGCATCCCGCTCTTCGTGATCGGCATGGGGCGGCTCACGGCGCAGATGGCCATGTCCATGGCCGTCGTCGCCGAGCAGGCGATCGGCTACCAGAAGGCCGCCACGTCGATGTCCAAGACGGCCAAGGCCGCCAACGGCGAGGCGGTGACGCGACCCCCCTTCGGCTACCGCCACGTTCCCGGCGGCGTCGAGCGATTCGTCAAGGAGCCGAAGGAAGTCGCGATCATCCACTACGCCATCGAGCGCCTGATGGCGGGGGCCAGCATCGCGGAGACGGTGTACGAGCTCAACAAGCGTGGCATGCTGGGCGACAAGAAGGCCATCTGGTCGCACGCCTCGCTCGTGGGCAGCCCGGAAACGCCCGGCATCTGCCGGAACCCCTTGATCGCCGGATACCGGGTCTACGGTCGCACGACCTCCCGGACGAGCACCACCACCGGCAAGCCGGTGAGCACCCCGGTTCCCCGGAGCAAGTGGACGATCGTCGAAGTGCCGGACCTGGCCATCGTCGACAAGGAAACCTTTCGCAGGCTTCAGGATCGTCTCGCCGCCCGCAGCACGGATCCGGGCGTGCGCCCGAGGGGGCCGCGCAGCCTCCTGACCGGCAAGATGCGATGCGTGAGGTGCGGCGCCAACATGGTTGCCGTGAGCGGCTACCCCAATGCCTACTACGTGCGTTGCCGGATCGCGAACCGCGGCGGGGATTGCAGTTCGTACAAGTCCTTGGATCGGCAGGTGGTGGAGAACTCGCTCCTCTCGCGGCTGCAGAAGCTCGTCAGGTCGGGATCGCTCGACGAGCTCGCCGCGGCGGAATACCGGAGGCAGCGCGGCGCGCGAGAGGAGCTCGAGGTCCAGGAGCTGCAGAACGCACGCCAACGCCTGGCGGAGAACGCCCGACTGAAGGACTCGCTGGTGGATGCCGTCGCGCAGGGACGGCTTCTCCCCGCCTGGGGAAACGACCGCATGATCGACCTGGATCGCCGCATCAAGGCGGACGGGCTGGAGCTCGCCAGGCGGGAAAGAGATCTCGAGCAGCTGCGGGAACACGTCCTGCCCATCGAGCGCGTGCGCCATGCCCTGACCCGGATCAGGCAGGTGCTGGAGGAGGGGGGCGGCCAGGCCAATCTCGCCTCGCAGGCGGCGGACCAGGTCCGCAGCCTGTTCGACACGGTCGAGGTGACCGGCGAGCACGATCGCTATCGTGTGAAGGTGAAGGGCTTCCTCGCCTTCGAGACGCAGATCCCGAGGCGCTCGGTGGGACGTCCGTCGAAGTCCGCCTCGCAGGCTTGATCTCCGGCGGCGGCCGGGTGGCTCGCCGGCGGGCCGGGAACATCCGCCCGGCCCGCTTCGGCGGGCCGGGCGCGCGCCGGGTCTGGCCAGCGCAGATCGGCGTACAAAGTGGACACGGATCGGCGCGGTGGATCATCGATCGTGCTTTCTCGAAGCGTGCCGAGAGCATCGCCGATCAACATCGTCGAACTGGCATCGGACGGTGCTTCATCATGGTTGGCGCCCCGTCCAATGCTTGGCATCCGCACGACAGGGGCGGCGACGTACAGCCGGCGTTCCGAGTGCCGACGCGGAGGCGCCTTCATCCGCGATCGGGGATCCATGGCCAATTTGCATTTTGCAATATTTTCTTGCACGACGGGCTCGCGCAAGCCACATGACGCGCTGGAGGGTCCAATGACGTCGGTACACGTCGGCATCAGGTTGAAGGCTCTGCGTGCGGAGAGGCACCTCTCGCAGGAGGACGTCGCCCATATCTTCGGTTTCGAGAATCGCCAGACCGTCGCCCAGATCGAGGCCGGGCAGCGGAAGCTGTCAGCGGAGGAGCTGGTGAGGGCCGTCGAGGCCTTCGACGTGCAACTCGACTACTTCACGAACCCCTTCCTGATCGTCGGAGAGGCTCGCTTCTCCTGGAGGCGCAGTCCGAACGTGACTCCAGGAGAGCTAAGCGACTTCGAATGCAAGGCGGGCGAGTGGATAGGCGCCTACCGTGAACTGAGCGAGGGCATCGGCCAGAGATTGCCGGCGGTTCTGCCGCGTCTGAGCCTCACGAGGGGCAGCAGCTACGAGGAGGCAGCGGAGGCCGGCGAGCGCATCGCCGCGGAATACGACCTGGGCGACGTCCCGTCGCAGAGACTCGTCGAGGTCATGCAGGAAAGGTTCTCGACCCTTGTCCTCATGGTCGATGCCCGCAGGGGCATTTCCGGAGCTGCCTGCCTCGTGCGGGATCTCGGAGCCGCCTTGGTCAACCGGCACGAGGCGCCTGGCCGCCGCAACTTCGACTTGGCTCACGAGTTCTTTCACCTCCTCACCTGGGATGCCATGCCGCCGGAGCACATCGACGGCTCGAGTCAAGGCAAGGCCCAGAAGAGGATAGAGGAGATGGCGAACTGCTTCGCCAGCGCATTGCTCATGCCTCGGGCCACCCTCGACCGCTACGACGGACCGGTGACCGACGCGGCCTGGCTGAACGCCACCGCCTCGCAGCTGCAGGTGACGGCCCTGGCCCTGAAGTGGCGTCTGAGGAGTGTCGGGCGCATAACCTCGAAGGTCGCGCAGGAATTCGACGACGGTCTCCTGGTCAACAACGGCCAGGCGCAAGCATCGCCGGCCGATCCGCCGCCGCCCTTCGGCCGCCGGTTCATGAAGGTCGTGGCGGCCGGCATCGATCACGGCAAGATCTCGGTTCGCCGTGCCGCTCGCCTGCTGGACGTCAGCATCGACGAGCTCGGCGAGCTCTGCGACATCCATGGCATCGATCGTCCCTTCGAGCTGTGAAGGACGATCGATGCCGGTTCACGCAGGTACCTTGCTCGTGGATGCGAACGTCATGCTGGAGGCGCATCGCACTGACTGCTGGCGAGCGCTTGTCAGCCGCTATCGGATCGAGACCGTGGAGGAGTGCTTCGAGGAGACGCAGACTGGCTTCCAGCGTCGGCGCCCGGAGGAGAACATAGACGGTCCCGAGCTTCGGGCGTCTCTCGGTGCGGTTCATACCGTGACCTTGCTCCAGCTCGCTCGGGTCGACTTGCTGGGAGGAACGGTGCTCGACTATGGCGAACGCGCGCTCTGGGCTCATCTTCTCGAAAGAGAGGATGCATGGATCGTGTGCGGGCCGGATACCGCGAGCATGAAGTTCGGCTGGAAGCAAGGAAGGCGCGACCGGCTGACCTGTCTCGAAAGGCTGCTCGGCGACATCGGACATCGTCCCAAGGTGGCCTTGCGGAACAACTACGGGCAGGCTTGGCACGATGCGCTGATGCACAGGCTCGCCATGGGACTTCTCGGCTGAGACCTTCGCTCCGCAGTGGTCGGGCCTCGACGATCGCCGCGAAAGCGGCGGCTCGGAGCGGCTTCGTCGACCGCTTCCCCGCCTCAACCGACGCGGCGCCGGCATTCTCCATGGGGCGCCCGTCCGGTTCGGTCATCGAAAGGGAGCGCCCCGGGACGACGGGCGCATGCTCCCGCCGAGCGAGGAAGGCGACGGCGAGCCAGTTCGGCATGACCGCACGGCGACGGAGGTCGTCGCCGGCGAGGAGCATCCCGCGACCGCGACGTCGCGCACGCGCGTTCGACGGCCTCCACGAGGTCGAGGCGGTCGCATCGTCGACCTGCCTCGCGCGCTTCGGCCGCACCGCTGCGCGGCCATCGCCAGCCCCTGGTATCCGATCGCCTCAGCCTTCGGAAACGCGCGCCGAGCGCCGGGGCGATCCGGATCTCCTCGTCGCGGACGCGCCGGAAGCCGCCGCGGCGGTGCGCCGGATCACCGCCGCCTCGTGGTCCTGGTCGGCGATGCGGCGGGCGAGCGCAAGGGCAAGCTCGATCAGCCGTTCGCGAAGGGCTTCGTTGCGCCCCAGGTCGACGTCGATCAGCCAGATCGTGCTCTCGTCCACCGGGTCGCGGGGCCTGGAAGAAGCGTTGCCCGTCTTACCGGCCGGCGGCCTCGAGTGGGTGCCCCGCGACGCAGGAGCGCAGCGCTTCCGTTTCGAGGAAGTCGCGGCAACCTGGACTCGAGGCGCTTCGCGACGACGCATGGCATCGCGGTGGATGTTCGCGTCGCGGTCGTTCCCGTCGTGGTCGAACGGGATCGAAGGCGGGGCGTCGGGTTCGACGACGGCGCCTCCCTCGCCGTCGCCGAGAGCATCTCGAACGGATTCGTATCGTTGCGCCATGAATGGATCCCCCGCGAGAGCGTCGGCCGCCGGTAGTTTTCGTATTCGGAAAATACAGGTAGTGAGCGCCGTCGTCGGCGCCAAGAGAGCCTTCCGCCGTGGTTAACGCGAGATTGCGGTGCGCAAGCGGTCGACAGGTGCAAGCATGGGACGCGGCGTGACGGCGGGCTTCGGCCCCGCCGCGGACCTGGAGGCTTCGTCCGTCCGGGTCGTTCGGAATGTCCGACCGGTTCTTCCGGACGGACTGTCGACCGGCGCCTGATACCGCCGCGCGTTTGAAATGACCCTTTTCGGCATTTGCCGCGCGGCGGCAGCCCGCGCGGCGTTTGAGCGTTCTTCCGGCACCGCGTGAACCGGCCCAAGGGGTCGGTTTATGAGCGGGCCGGTATGACTTCGATGCCGGTCGAGCCGGTAAGCTGTTGGGTCATCCAGCTCCAGGCAGCTCGACCCACCTCGGCGATCAACACCACGGGCGACGCGACCGCATCGAGATCATGTCCGGGCGTTCGAAGGACTGGCGACGGGTCGCGGCCCGCTACGGCCGGTTCACAACGGTCTTCCTCTCAGCCATCTCGCTCGCTGCCGCCGTCCTGTTCTGGCCATACCGATGTGTCCTGAGCTTGAACACATCGGGAGCAAGCGGCATGCCTCCTAGGAGAAGGGGCGCAAAGGCAAACCTGCCTCTCGCTCGTTCCAGGCCTTCGATCGAACCAGCAGGTCGCCGGCATCGATCTGGATGTTGACGCCGCCCATCATACGGATCCGCATCGAATGCCAGCGCCGATCGGCGTGACGGCATGCTCGGCTTTCTGACGCCGGCGACTGCAGATGGCTGCGCCGACAGACGCTCAGATCTTCGAGAGCGCGTGTCCGATAAGTGCGTAGAACGCTCCCTTGTCCGCATCCGTCAGCCAGAACGCGTTCGCAGGCCGCCCGGTCACGCCGTTCACGTCCACGATCGTCTGGCCATATGCGAAGCCCGGCGACGTCTCGATTTCCACGTTCAAGGCCCTGCCGGAGAAGATCTCGGGCATCAGGAGCCACGCGATCACCGCAGGATCGTGGAGGGCTCGCGGCGCCCCGGCCATCAAGGAGTTCCTGTAGAGGTTCAACAGCTTCCCGACCTGCTGCGCGAGCCTGCCGCTGCCCATGGTCAGGCGTCCCAGCTCGTGTTCCGTGAGCAGCAGTCTCGACGTGACGTCCAGCGACACCACCGTCTTGCGGATAGGGGCCGAGAAAACCCGCGCCGCAGCGTGCGGATCCACGAACATGTTGAACTCGGCGACGGCGTTCATGTTGCCGCCCTGGGAAGCCCCTCCCATCAGCACGAGCTCCCTTACCCTGCAGGCGATCTCCGGACACTTGGCGACCGCCAGGGCGATGTTCGTCAACGGTCCGAGGGCGCAGATCGTGACCGTGCCCGCAGGCTTCGACAGGACCGTCTCGATGAGCCAGTCCGCGGCGAACTCCGGACGTGGCGCGGCCGAGGACACGGGTAGGTCCCACCCGTCCATGATCGCGGCGCCGTGCAGCTCTTCCGCCGTCACCAGGCCGCCGACCAGGGGGGAGGCCGCCCCCAGATAGACCGGCACGTCTTCCCGGCCCGCCAGGGCGAGAACCTTCAGCGCATTCGCCGCCGTGCTCCTCACGCTGATGTTTCCGCAGACGGCGGTGATCCCCAGGACGTCGAGCGCATCGCCGTGGGCCAGGGCCAGGAGGATCGCCAGGGCGTCGTCCTGGCCGGGATCGGTGTCGATGATGATGGAGTGTCTGCACATGGATGCTGGCCGCCGTTCGAACGGTGAGGGGGAGCGATGCCGAGCTCGCCCGGTGGGCTCGCGGATCTCAGCCGTTGGCGATCATCGTGGAGACGATCCGGCGAAGC
The DNA here is from genome assembly GCF_009765365.1 of Antarcticirhabdus aurantiaca. Lineage (GTDB taxonomy): Bacteria > Pseudomonadota > Alphaproteobacteria > Rhizobiales > Rhizobiaceae > Antarcticirhabdus > Antarcticirhabdus aurantiaca. The sequence goes on along the minus strand of NZ_VTOM01000002.1, from coordinate 141,686 downwards.
GAGACGCTGCCGACGATCGCGCCGTCCGCTCCTAGGACATCGGCCGTCTCGGCCCCCGAGCCGGCCATGATGCGGGCCGCCTGCTCCAAGGTGATCGCGCCGTCGACGGTCACTCCCGACCCAGGCGGCAGGGCGGCGCCGTCGCTCGACATCACCGCATCCACGCGGACGAAGCGCCCGCGGTTGACCTCGCGCACGAACCTCCTGACGTAGTCGTCCGCAGGCTCGAGGACGATTTCCTCACTCGTTCCCTGCTGCACCACCTCGCCGTCGCGCAGCATCGCGATCCGGTCTCCGAGCCGCAACGCCTCGTCGAGATCATGGGTGATGAATATGATCGTCTTGCGAACCTCCTCCTGGATCCCGAGCAGGACATCCTGCATCTCGACGCGGATCAGGGGATCCAGAGCGGAGAACGCCTCGTCCATCAGCAGGACGGGGGCGTCGACGGCCAAGGCGCGGGCAAGCCCGACGCGCTGCTGCATGCCGCCCGACAATTCGTCGGGATACTTGTTCTCGAACCCGTCGAGACCCACACGCTCGAGCCATCGCATCGCGGTCTCGCGGCGTCGGCGTGCAGGAACGTTCTGAACCTCGAGCCCGTATGCCGCGTTCTGGAGCACGGTCCGGTGCGGCAAGAGGCCGAACTTCTGGAACACCATCGCCGTGTACGTGCGGCGGAACTCGGTGAGTTCTGACCCGTCGAGCGCGAGCACGTCGATTCCGCCGATCGTCAGCTTCCCCGAGGTGGGTTCGACGAGCCGGTTGATATGCCTGATGAGCGTCGACTTTCCCGACCCGGAGAGCCCCATGATCACCTGGAGGGTCCCGGGGGCGATCTCCATGTCGATGTCGCGCAGGCCGAGGATGTGCCCATGGGATCGGACGAGTTCATCCTTGTCCATCCCGGCCTGCACCATCGGCATGAACCGAGCCGGCGTCGGTCCGAAGATCTTGTAGAGCCCTTCGATCCGTATGCCGACGCTGCGGGCGGTGCGTTCAACCACGGCCGATCCCCCTGTGCCGCTGGAGCCGCTCGCCGTAGGCCTGGCTGATGCGGTCGAAGACGATGGCGATGCCCACGATCGCCAGGCCGTTGAAGACGCCCAGGGTGAAGTACTGGTTCGCGATCGCCTTGAGGACCGGCTGACCCAGGCCCTGGACTCCGATCATCGCGGCGATGACGACCATGCCGAGAGCCATCATGATGGCCTGATTGACCCCGGCCATGATCGTAGGCAGGGCGAGGGGAAGTTGCACCGTGAACAGCTTCTGCCGACCCGTCGACCCGAACGCATCCGCCGCCTCGATGACCTCGCGATCCACCAGCCTGATGCCGAGGTTCGTCAGCCGGATGATGGGCGGCAGGCTGTAGATGACGACGGCGATCAGTCCGGGCACGCGTCCGATCCCCAGAAGCATCACCACCGGGATCAGGTAGACGAAACTCGGCATCGTCTGCATGACGTCGAGCAGTGGGAGCACGGCTTTCTGCAGCCGCTCCGAGCGCGCGGTGGCGATGCCGAGGGGGATGCCGAGGACGATCGTCAGCATGCTGCAGACGAAGATCATGGACACGGTCTTCATCGTGTCCTCCCACATGTCGAACAAGCCGATCAGCACGAAGATGGAGACACATCCCAGCACGAGCTTGATGCTTCGGCTTCCAAGCCAGGCGACCAGTGCGACGAAGGCGATCACCAGAGGCCATGGCACGGTCAGCATGAAGCGCTCGAACCCTCCGAGGGCGACGTGCAGCGGGTGGAAGACGAGATCGGCCGCGGAGCCGAGTGCCCGCGCCACGTCCCTGAACCAAGCGTCGACCGAGGTCTTGAGCGCCGTGAGAATCCGTCTGTCGATATGCGGAAAAGAAAGAAGCCAGTCCATTCTCGGTCGTCTCGTCTACAGGGAGAAGCCGGGCATGCCCGGCCGAACGGCAGGCTTGCCCGGCTATCCGCCAGGACTGGCCTGCGCGGCACTCGCAGCGGAAGGGGATGGGCCGCCCGCACCGTCGCGGCCCATCCCGGTCAAGCTGCCGGACCTTCCGCGCTTCAGAGTGCGCCCTTCACCTTCTCGGCGATCTCCGGGGATACCCACTTGCTCCAGATTTCCGGATTTTCCGTCAGGAAGTGCTGCGCCGCGTCCTCGCCTGTCGCCTGGTTCTCGTTCATCCAGGCCAGCATGTCGTTGATGGTTTCCTTCGTCAGCTCGCGCTTCTCGAGGTATTCGACGATCTCGCCGTTCTCGTCGGAGAACTGCTTCGACACCAAGGTCTTGACGTTGTCCGACGCGGCCCAGGCGTTCGCCTTCGGGTCGGCGCAGGCAGCGTTCGTGGTGCAGCGCGTCCATTCGACCGGATCGTGGGGAACTCCCAGATCGACCTTCACCATGGCATAGCGGCCGAGCAGTCCTGTCGGCGACCAATAATAGGCTACGATGCCCTGCTTGCGCTCGTAGGCGCGAGAGATGGCGCTGTCGAGGCCGGCCAAGGAGCCCGGATCGACGAGATCGAACTTGCGATCGGCCATCTGGTTGGCCTTGTAGAGCTGGGCCGTCACGATCGTGGCGCCCCATCCCGGCGCGCCGTTGTAGATCGCGCCGCGAGACGGATCCTCAGGATTGGGGAAGAGCTCCGGGTGGTTCAGGATTCCGGCAAGCGTCGCGAGTTCCGGATTCTCGTCCACCATGTATCTCGGAACCCACAGGCCCTGGGTGCTTGCATCCGAAAGCGGGTCCGAAAGGGCGACGATCTTCCCGTTCTCGATGCCTTCCTTGTAGAGCGCCGGAACGACGTCCACGGCTCCCTCCGGAACGATGTTGGGCTGGCCCTTCTCGATCATCGATGTGATGGCCGGAACGGTGTCCCCGGCCACGAGATCGGCGGTGCAGTCGAAGCCGTTGTTCAGGATGAACCGATCCACCGACGCGAGAAGCTCTGCGGACATCGAGCTCATGTCGGCGATGGTGACGTCCCCGCACGACGCAGTCTGGGCTTGCTGACCGGCGAAGAGCCCGACCATACCCACGACAGTTGCAGCCAGAATCCTCAAGACACGCTCCTCCAAGCTTGTTGTTCGTCCGCGGGTTGTTCCAAGATCGGAGGCGAGACCGGGGTTCGGGCCGCTCGATGCGCTCCCGCGCCTGAACCCGTGCCTGCACCGTCCTTGCTCGTTCCGGGCCGGACGTCGATTCTTCGGACGCCGGAACAACCAACCCGGTCGTTTCTATCAAGGGGCGTGACGGTCGTATCGCGCAAAAAAACACCGTGCGTCGACTTGTCCGCCCCTTCCGGATCCAGGTTCCCACGCCTGCGTCGCGAGGTTCCAGGCCCATGTTCAGGCACGTTGCCGTACGGCGAAGGACGAGTCGGCTTTCGCCGCAAGCGCATCAAGGCGACGTTCCCGTCTGCTCGCGCAGCCAGGCCTGGAAGACCCTTGCCGCACGAGAAAGCGGCTTCCTGTCGCTCCATGCCAGGCAGAAGCCGATGGGATCGGTGAGCGAGAGACGAGAGAACCGGACGATCCTGCCCTGATCGATCAGGGGCCGCACCATGGCATCCCAGCCGAGCGCAAGCCCGCAGTTGGCTTCCGCCGCCGCCAGGAGCACGGTGTACTTCGCGAATCTCTGGCCCCGCAGACCCTGGTAGATGATGGCCTTCTCCTGGAAGAAGTCCTGCCACCTCGGCCAGTTCGGATTTGTCCAGTCCAGATGCAGAAGCGGCAACTGCCAGAGGTCCGATGTTTCGCTGTCGCGATGCTCGTCGGCGAAAGCCAGCCCACAGACCGGATAGATGGTGTCCTCGTACAGCCGCTCGCTGCTCTCGTTCGGCCAGGAACCGGTGGAGGGCCTAATGGACAGATCCACCTCCGCGCCACGGAAATCGCTAGGCTTGTCGGGAATCAGGTAGTGGATCGTGATCTCGGGGAACCGGCGCGAGAAGTCCACCATTCGCGGCATCAGCCAAAGCGTGGCCAAGGCTTCCGTGCAAGCAAGGGTTACGCTCTCCTCCGGCTTGTCGGACTTGACGATCCTGATCGTTTCCGACCAGCGGGAGAAGCTCGTCGAGATCTCGGCGAAGAGATCCTGCGCGGCCGCGGTCAGCTGCACGCCATTCTTGCCTCTGATGAAAAGCTTGAAGCCGAGTTCGTCTTCGAGCCCCTTGATCTGACGGCTTATGGCGCCTCGGGTGACGTTCATCTCCTCCGCTGCGCGGCTGAAGCTCGTATGGCGCGCGGTTGCTTCGAAGACCGCCAGGCTCGTCAGGGAAGGAAGGCCGTAATATCTCCGTATGGTCGTCGTTCCCTCTCGATCCACCCCGGTTCGGCGGTCCACCTCGCATATTAGTTCAAGGTGGGTCTTCGCGCCACCGACGGCGTGAGAAAGGGATCCGTCGATCTCGATCGGCGAGGCCGGGACGACGTCGAGCTTCAAGGTCGCAAGGCATCGGTGCGTGACATGCGATCGGATGCGGGAACGCTGGATCGTTCGCGATGCCCGAGCCGGCGGCGCGACACGGCGCCGATCGCATGCTCGAGCTGCCGATCGCATGCTCGAGCTGTAGAAGGACCGCCCGAGGAGGTATCGTCACGTCACTCCGACCCACGCCATGCATCGGGACGCCGTCGCCCGCCTTCCGGGCGATCCCGTCGCCGGCTTGGTCGCGCCGTTCGGGATCGGTCGGCGGGCGGCCGAGCGCATGTGCGCGGGCAAGGCTTCGATGCGGCCCGAGATGCTGGAGCGGCGGGGCACCACCCGTCGGCATGAGCGGCTCGGGCGGCAGAAGCGGTGCGATCGCAGCTCGGAGACGTCAGGAAAAGGTGGACGCGCCATCCCTTCCAAGCGCGAGAGGAAGCATTTCGTCAGATGCTCTTAACCGGACAGCCACGTCGGATACCGTAGAGAGGTCCTGGATGATGGACCAGCTCGGAAAGAAATCTTGTTCGGTCAGTTCCGTGAAAAGAGCCGTAGAATCTGGGACCAGATCAGTCTCGAGGAAGTCCGACTGTTCATAGGACCGAACGCCGAGAGCTTCCGTCGAGCGGCCCATGGCGCGCATGCCGCCGCCTATGGCGGGAAGTCGGCTTGGTTCACGTGGTCATGGGGTGCTTTCGTCTTCAGTTTCGCATGGTTTGCATACAGGAAGATGTACTCGGCGGCAGTGCTGTCTGTCGCAGTTCCCTTGGCCTGCGCAATCGTGTTCGGCTTGGATCTGGATAACTACATCTTCGTCCTGGCTGTGATGGCGAAGCCGATGTATGTCGCGCATGCTGCCAAGCGGGTCTTCGACCTGAAGGCCCGGAGAGACTACCGAGAAGAGATGCTGATCTCCCAAGGCGGAGTGTCGATGTTGGCCGGGGCCATGGCCGGGGTGCCATGGCTGCTCATCATGGCATCCTTCGTGTGGCACGTCGCGGTCCTTCCGGGCCGATGAGCGTGCTTCGAGAGATCCGCATACGGAACGTACCCGTCGATCGTCTCGCCGCGATGTCCGCTCGGCTCGAGTGCTGGCAGGCCTCGAGCATCATGGCTGCGTTCTGGATCGAGTATGAGCCTGTCGCGAAGCGCCTTGGTGTGCTCCTCGCCATGACGGCCGGGCGAGGGGCATGGACGGAATGGATGCGCCGGCGTGCGGTGCCGCCTGGCTTCGACGCCGATCGACCCGGCAAGCTGTCGAGCCCGTGGATCCAAGCGGCTTGACGAATGTCGACGATCGACACCGCGAGACCGGCGAGACCGGCCCGCGAGGTCCGTGGGAGCGCTGCGGCGACCCATTGCGATTTCGTAGAGGATTGGCCCTTATCCAGATGCCATGGATCAGGACGCCCTCATCGCCCGTCTTCCGGGCAACCCGGTCTCCGCTCTGGTCGCGCTGTTCGGAATCGGCCAGCGGACGGCCGAGCGCATGTGCTCGGGCAAGGCGACGATGCGGCCCGAGATGCTGGAACGGCTGGCCGCGGCGGTCGATACCATCGAGCGCCTGTCGCGGGAGATGGACTCCAGCGCCGAACCGAACGTGTTGTGGATCATGGCCGCCCGATCGCTCGAGTCGTCGCCGGTCGATTGACGGTTCCGTAGTCCGCATGCGGTAGAGAAGAGGCACGTCGGTCGGCTTCGGATCGCGACTCCGGCCGACGCGACGACATGCTCGAGCTTGCTGACGTCGACGATTGCAGATGGCGGCGCCGATCGACGATGGACCTGCGATCCACTTGAATCCGGCGCTTCGACCTGCTCCGGTGAGGGCTCGGCCTGTTCATCGAGATCCGCGGCGATCGGCCGAGCGGCCCGGCGGACGGCCTTGCGATCGGTCCGCGCAGACCCGTGCGACGATGCGGCGGAAGGTAGTCCGTCGTCTCCGGGGCTGCGCCGAGCCACCCGGTTGCGCAGCGAATATCCTGATGCCCGGGGCGAGGGCAGGCGTGACGGTGCAGAGATGAAGATCAAGCAAGGCGGCGAAGGCATCCACATCCGGGAGATCTCCGGGATCGAACGGTTCCGGAACGAACTGCCGGCGACGTGGTACGGCTGGTCGAACCTCGATTGCGTCATCGGAGCCGGAACGACCCGAGAGATCGACCTGATCCTCGTCTCCGCGAGGTACATCTTCCTGCTCGACCTGAAGGATTGGAACGGCAAGATCGAAAGCGTGGATGGCGGGTGGTCGCAGAACGACAGGGCGCCCGAATCGTCCCCCGTCCAGAAGATCTCGAGGACCGCTCGCGAACTGGGTGTCGCCCTCGGCAGTCACATCAAGAAGAGCCACTCATCCGTGAAGAACGGTATCCCGCAGGTCAAGGGCCTGGTGGTGATCACGGGTAACGCGGACTACACGCATGTCGCTCCCAACGAGAAGGATTCAATATTCCGGATAGACGAGCTTCTGAGATTGCTTGGGTCGGAGACGACGCTGCGAACGAAGTTCGGCAATGTGGCGCCGTTGATCGTCGAGCTCGGATTGCAGGATCCACGGTACCAAAAGGCGATACAAACGTTCTTCAACGGTTCGAGCTTCAAGCCAGGCAGGAAGCTCTACCAGGATTTCGTCGCGGACGATCAGCCGGACTTCGTTCCGAAGAACAAGATCTATGCCGAATACGAAGCGCGTGGGCCCGGTTCGAACAACTTCGGTACGTTGCGGAACTGGGACTTTTCCCAGTGCCCGGATCCCTACTTCATGACGTCTGAGGGACGTCTCGAGATAGCCGGACGGGAACGGGATGTCTACAGCTGGTTGAAGGATCGCAGCGACCAGATCGAAGGTCTCGTGCTTCCTCCGCGTTACGAAGGACCCAGCAGTGAACCTTCGTACTGGCAGATCTTCGACCGCCGCCAGAGGATGAGGAGGCTGCAGGCGTTCGTCCATTCGGAAGGGCAGTCGCTTCTCCCGACGGAGCGAGTCGAACTCGTGCGTCAGCTCCTGGCGGTGGTGGCGGAGTTTCATCGCCAGGACGCGGCGCACCTCGACATCGCGGGACACAGCGTCTGGATCGAAGCGCCGACGAGCGTTCGTCTGTCTCACCTCTTCGCCACTCGCTATCCGCAACTGAAGACGTTGGGCGACAGCCGTTTCCAGTTCCTTTCCACCGTCACGTTGCCCGACGACGTCCTCGAGGTTTCCGGCGGGCACAAGCGTAGAGACGTCTTCTGCGCTGCGGTGGCCGCGCATCAGCTCCTCTTCGGAGCCGCTCCGGACGGCGATCCTTGCGAGTGGAATCCGTCGATCGACGAGGAGGGGCATTTCTCGCCGGAGATCCACTCCTGGTTCGACACGGCGCTGTGCCATTATCCCCAAGGTCGCTTCGAGGACGCAGTCGTCGCGCACAAGGCCTTCTTGTCGGCCGCATCGGCGTTGCCGTCGGTCGAGCGGACGGTCGCCTCGATCGAGGGTTACCGTCGCGACCTGAAGACTCAGGGCAGTTTCATACGTCGCTTTCCTTCCAGCGGCGACATGTTGAAGGAGACGGACAGGGTCGAGGCCTGGAAGAGCGATCTGGATGGAAAGCCAGTGATCGTCAAGCTCTGGAAGCAGCCCGCCTGGAACGGCGACCTGGCGGCCGTTCGACGCTTCCTCGACAGGGCCGAAAACCTCAGGTTGGACCGACCAGGCGGCTTCCCCGTCCTTCATCGGGTGCATTGGCTGGGCGACGCGTTCGCCACGGTTCTCGAGTGGGTCGAGGGAGAAACGCTGGCTGCCAGGCTCTCCTCCGGCACATTCTCGACGCCGCCGCACGAAAGCGACGCCCTCGAGTTGATCCTGCGGTTGATTGATCAGGTCGATCTTGTCCATGAGAGCAACCATCGCCACGGCGACCTGACGCCCGCCAACGTCATAGTCACTCCGGACGGCGATCTTCGTTTCATCGACTTTCTCGATTTCTCGTCCAGCGCCGATGGGGAGCCGATCACTTCGCACTACGCTCCGGATGAAGGGGATGCCTTCGCGCGTGATCGTTATGCCGTCACCAGGATGGTTGAGGAGATCGTTCCGAACCTGGCATTGCCTCACGATGCGCTGGCTGCGATCGCGGTCGGGATCCAGGATTGTCGGACCCGGTCCCCCAGGCTGTCGACCCTCTCCCCTCTTCGGGACGCAGTGAGCCGGGTCCTGGCCGGCGGGGAGCCGAAGGAGGTCGTCGAACGCATCGCGCTGCACGCGAGAGATGTTCGGTTGGGTCCGATATCGTCGGACGAGGGTCTCATGCACGTCCGGCTACGCCGCAGGCGCAGCGGCGACATCGTCCTGCACCTGCGAGGGGGCAGCGAAGAGCTGACGATCCGGATCGATGAAGACGGAGTTCCGAACCGCGCCTATGTCGATCGAGTCGACTCCAGGTGGATCTCCAAGAGCGTCAAGGAAGAGATCGTATCCCTTCCGCTCGAACTCGACGTGGTCGGGAATTCCACGAACGACTGGTCGTTTTTCCATCGGTTGCTGCAAAACGATGTCCTCGCGTCGCATTTGAGGGAACTTCGGAACGAGTCGCTTCCGATCGCGAAGGTCGAAAGCGACGCTGCCGATGGTGACCTGGAAGAAGTCACGCAGCCCCGCGAATCCGTGGAGGAAGCGCTGGCGGAGGAGATCTCCAAGGAGCAGGACCTCCTCGCCGGGATCCAAGAGGCCGAACGGATCGCTCCGGGCCCTCGAAACATCGACATCGACGTCGCTGCGCTCTGGCAGTCGTTGATCGAGATCGAGGACGAGCTGACCACGCAAGCGGTGGTGGCGCAGGACAGCGTCTTCAACGAACGAGAGGGTGTTCATCGGATCGCGATCGATCTGACCAGCGGGGTCCTGGACTACTCGAAAGACGATCGGGTCGCGGTCGAGGTGTCGGGCCAGCAGCAGCAGTGGCATCGCATCGGCAACCTGGACATAGCCAGGTCTACCGAGCAGGAAGTGATCATCCCGAAGCGGAGCGCGAGGGATACCTTCGGCCATGTCCGATCGCTCGTGTCGGAAGGTCAGACGCTAAGGTTCACCAGTCACTTCGAGCAGACGAGCTTGCGTCGCCGCAAGATAGCCGTCGAACGCATGCTGCAAAGCGACGACCGCCGAGGAGATCTTCTTTCCGCATTCGTGGGAAGCAGGGCGGCTAGGCCTCGGAATGCGGAACATACGGTGGACGAGGAGCTGTTGAGGACCTATGGGCTGAACGAGGACCAGCAGTCCGCGTTTCGCCGGATCGTCGGCAGCCGGCCGTTGGGACTTCTTCAGGGGCCGCCTGGAACCGGCAAGACACGGTTCATATCGGCGCTCACCCACTATGCCATAACGAAGGGTCTGGCTCGCAACGTGCTGCTCACGAGCCAGTCTCACGAAGCAGTCAACACGGCGTCCGAAACGGTTCTCCGGCTCTTCCGGAAGAATGGCGTGCAGCCCAGCATGCTCAGGGTCGGGATGAACGAGACGGTCGTCAGTCCGGATCTGCGACCATACCATACGTCGAAGGCGGAGGAGGTGATACGGGATCGCTTCAGGGCCGCGTTCCCGCAGCGTCTCGATGTGGCGGCTGCCCGCCTCGGCATCGAGCGGGAAGTGGCGGAACTCGTGCTGGCACTGGAAGGTCATGTCCACCCTCTTGCGCTGCGCTATCAGCAGGCCGCCGTCGCGAAGGACGAGCACGGCAAGTGCCTTGGGTTGATGGATACGTTGATCTGCCACCTGGAGGCCATCGGCCTGACCGACTTCGACGTCCCAGGCCCGGAGGAAGTGGAGAGCGACTTCTGCGATACGATCTGCCGATCCGTGATGTCGTATGCGAGTTCCAAGGCTATGGACCCGAGTGGCGCCGAGCGCTTCCGGCGAGCGGTCGTCATCGGGAAGGATTTCGTGAACAGCGTGTCGCGTGGGCAGCGGAACTTCGAAGCGTTCCTGGCGGGCACACGCCAGATCGTCGCCGGCACCTGCGTGGGGCTCGGGAGAGAGTCCCTGGGGCTGACGACGACGGCTTTCGACTTGGTCATCGTCGACGAAGCTGCACGCTGTACGCCGAGCGAGCTGCTCGTTCCCCTGCAGGCCGCCAGATGGACAGTGCTGGTCGGCGACCACAAGCAGTTGAAGCCGCAGCATGACGCAGAAGTCGTATCGGCCGTGGCGAGAAGGACGCAGATCCCGAAGTATGAGGTCGCTCGCAGCGACTTCGAAAGAGTGTTCGAGACCCACTATGGGCATGAGGCCGGCGCAAGTCTTCGCACGCAATATCGGATGCTGCCGCCCATCGGTCGACTTGTCTCGACGGCATTCTACCCGGAGCTGGATCTTAGGTCTGGTCGAGAGGAGCCTTACATCGATGCATCTGCAGTGCCGCCGACGCTGGGACTGCCGTTGACTTGGATCGAGACCGACGGTCTGGGAGAAGCAGGTTACGAAGGCCGATCGCGGGACTCGACAAGCCGCGTCAACCGATCCGAGGCCGACACCATCGTCGCCATGATCGAGGGCTGGATCGCCCATCAGCCATTCGCCGACTGGCTCGAAAAGGAGGGCAGCAGGCGGGCGGGGATCGGAGTGATCTGCATGTATGCCGCGCAACGCGACGAGGTCCATAGAAAGTTGAGAAACTCGCCGATAGGTAATCTTCTCGAACGCAGCGTAAAGATCGGCACGGTGGACAGCTATCAAGGCAAGGAGAACCCGATCGTCGTGCTGTCGCTCGTTCGAAACAACGCGGATGGGTACCGTGAGCAAGGATCCCGCAAGATCCAAGAAGGCTTTCTATCCGAACCGAATCGCATCAACGTCGCGGCCAGCCGTGCCATGGACCGGTTGGTGATCGTGGGAGCCAGACAACGATGGCGTGCCGGGAGCGCCGTCCAACGCCTTGCGGACGGATTTGCATCGGCGCTCAGGGCAGGGGACGCGGAACTACGCCAGGCAGGTGACATCCTGAGAGGAACGTCGACGGCAGATCTTTCTTCGAGGGCGGAGCGGCGGGCCTGATGATCGACAAGCCCATCCTGCGATTGAAGACGCCGGAACTCGTCGCGGCAGAACATGATCGCATCATCCCCATCGCTTCCTATCAAGCGCTGCTCCCATGCAGGAACTTCGAGGTGGGCTATAAAGTAGCGGTGCTCTCGAGCCTCAGCCCGACCTTGGAGTTCTTCCTGCGTCTCGTGAAGGCGGTGCCAGGAATAAGCCTTGTCGAAGCTGCCTCGTTCTTTGGGTATTCGGAGGAGGAAATAGCCTACGTCGTGGGGGAAGCGGCCACGCCCGGGTATGTCGAAGTGGAAGGCGGCAAGGCATTCATGACCAACGCCGGCGAGGCGCTCTTCACTATCTCGAACAACGAGCCGCTCGTAAGTCAAGTCAGGGCCATGCGTCGGACCATCGGCTTCGATCTCTATTCGGTCTCGCCCGAGCGCAAGGTGCCACTCAAGCCCTTCGAGCAGATGTTGCCGGAGCTGCCCCTGATCGATGGACAATCTCTCGGCAGGGAAGGATCCCTCGTTCCGGGTCGCTTCAAGCTGCTGTTCCGGGAGATCGCCGATCATGCAGATAGGGATCAGATGGAGAAGTCGGATCTATACTCGATCGACGACGTCGATGCGGGCGAGCGGTTCGCCTGCGTCGTTCCCATCGTGGCGGCCGTCCGGGCATCGGCTCCGTCTCGAATAGAATCTGTCGACCTCAGCGGCTGGCGTCCGCAGTTTCAGCTGCAGGATCGGCAGCAAGTGGAGACGAGCGCCTTCCGCTTCGTGAGTCAGATCGAAAGAACGAAGATGTCGATGGACGCGGATGCCGCCTACGACATGCTCCTGGAGGCGGCTCCGCAGTTTCTCCAGGACTATCGGACCCGCGACGGTCTCTCGGTCCGCCGCTATTGGGGTGACGCGCTTCGTCGCGTCGGCGAGCCGAGGAAGGACCGCCCCACCATCCCCATGGTAGGAGCTCTCGATCTGCGGGAGAACGTCCTGAGGATCCTTCGGATATTCGATTTCGGACTCGATCGTTCCGAAGGTTCGCCGGCCGGGGTGGTCTTCGTCGCGCCTCAACTTCCGCACTGGGCGACTTCAGCCGCATATCCGGGGCTGGTGCAGTCGATGAGCGAACGGTCGAGGGGTGACCGTGAGGAGACGCCGACCGGCTTCGCCTCGGCATGCATACACGCCGGTGAGCCGGAGAAGCATGTCGAGAAGATGTTCAGACGATCGAGCATGGCGGCGGGCGTACAGGTTTTCCCTCGATCGGTCGAGGTCATGCTCGTTCCCAAGGTCATGGTCGCCCTGCTGGTTCACGTCCCGATCGGTGTACCCTCGGGATTTCCGGTGCCGCTTGGCTTGGCCTCGTTCGATCGCGAGGTGGTCGACTTCATCGAAGGGAAGATCGTCGAGAGAGTCGATCTGGATGGTCTGCTGCGGGGGAGTGCTCTCCAGTGACTATGGATCCGGTTCGGATCTTCCGCCGATCGGCTCGACGACACGCCGTGCCTGCTGACGTCGACGGCTGCAAGTGGCCACGCCGATGGACGGCCGATGGTCGGTCCGGCATGTCTGACCGCCGATCGGCGTGATGGGTGTTCCCTTCGCTGCCGACGGGCCGATGTGCCGATCGGCGCCGAAGCGGCGCGCCGGTTCGCAGAAGACCGAACGCCTGTGCTTGGGCCGGACGCCGACGAGGCCGGAGACGGGGGAACGGCCGGTCGCGGTGGCGGAAACCATCGAGCGTCCCTCGCGGGAGATGGACTCCCGAGAGAAGCGAACGTGTCGTGGATCATGGCCGCTCGATCGCGCGAATCGTCGCCGCCAGGTTGACTGTTCCGTAGTACGCATGAGGTAGAAGGGGAGCAGAAGCGGAGCCGGCATGGGCCGGGCCGCGAAGGCAGAAAGGCCTGAACATGCCCCACGTCCCAGATCCGGGCGGCCCTGTCCGCATCGCCTCCGACGCCGTAAGAAAGGCATCCAAGGAGGCCGCGGCCCGCAATGTCTGGCCGATGGCCCATCAGGTCGCGATGGGAGCGTGCCTCTACGGGGAGAGCCTGCGCGAGGACATCGCCCTCTGGGCCAAGAAGCTGCGCGTCATGGGCGGCTGCGAGTCCGTGGTCGCCATCGTCGACCTTTTCCTCCTCACCGACGACTCCGCGCTGCTCGGCAAGCTGCCCGAGGCGCGCGTCGGTCTCGCCATGGATGCGGACGACGACCTTCGCTGCATGGTCTACGCGCTCGCTTTCTCCGTCAGGTCCGAGTGGTTGGACACGATCCGGACCATGACCGGACGTTCGCACCTGGCGCTCGCCTGGACCCATGGCGTCGGAGGGCTGCCGCTGCGCGTGTGGACCCGCGCCGCGCAGGCTGCGCGGGTGGACCTGGGGATCGCGGAGATGGCCGCTCGCGCGAGCTACGAGGCTTTCGATATCCTCGAGGTCGAGCTGGCGCTGGGGGTGGCGACGACGGGCCACTTCTCCGGAATGCTGGACCGCCTGACGCAGGAGGCCCTGCACCACGGCGTCGAGCTCCCCCGCTTTCCTGTCGAGGACAAGTCGAACGAAGGGGCTTCCGGTGAAGGCCTCGCCGGTTCCGAGGAGCGGGCCGGATCCGACGCCCACGATACCGTGGGTGATCGGACCTCGTTCGCCGCTCCGGCCGTCCCGCCGCCGGGCATGGTCGTGCTGCGCGATACGACCAAGCCGTCGTCCGCGTCCAAGGACCTGTTCAAGAGCTGCGAGAGGATCGCGGGCAGGGCGCTGCCGCTGCGTGCGATGCCCGATGGCGCGGTGTCCGCGCTCGCGGCCGAATGGCCGCACGCGGCCGAGGTCGTCCGCAGGATGCTGGGCCGCCAGCGGCTGGGGACGACCATCCGGCTGAAGCCGACCCTCCTCGTCGGACGGCCGGGATCGGGCAAGACGGCGCTGGCGACGGCCATGGGGCGGCTCCTCGGTCTCGAGCCGACGGTCTATCCCTGCGGCGGCGCGTCCGACAACAGCTTCGGCGGCACGCCGTCGCGCTGGTCCTCGGCCGGTCTCTCGGCGCCGGGCGAGGCGATCCGGCGGACCGGGATCGCCAACCCGCTCGTCATTCTCGACGAGATCGAAAAGGCCGGAACGAGCCGCAACCACGGCAGGCTCGAGGACTGCCTGCTTCCCATGCTCGAGGAGCATACGGCGCGGGCCTACCTCGAGGTGGGCCTGGACACGACGATGGACCTTTCGGCGGTGAACTTCGTCGCCACGTCCAACGCGCTGCCGCTGTCGGCGCCGCTGCTCGACCGCTTCGACGTCGTCGAGATGCCCGATCCCGGTCCCGAGCACGTCGGCGCGCTGGTCCGCAGGATCCTCGAGGACATCGCCCGCGAGCGCGACGAGGAGGGCTTCCTCCCGCCGCTGGCGCCGGACGAGGTGGAGGTCGTCGCCGCGACATGGCGCGGCGGATCGCTCCGGCGGCTCAGGCGGGCGGTCGAGATCCTGCTCGAGACCAGGGAAGCGCTGGAGGCGAGGCAATGATCGTGATCCTCGACCGCGCCGCGACGGACCGCCTCGAGCGCATCGAGGCGGAGGAGGGCATCCCGAAGGAGGAGCTGGTCCGCCAGGCCGTCGAGGTCTGGAGCCGCCTGACCCCGGAGGAGAGGCGGATCCTCGGCCTCGCCGCCATGCAGCTCGTGGCGGCCCGGCTGCGGGGGAGCCGATGATGGCGACGTTCTTCACGGCCGACACGCACTTCGGCCACGCCAACGTCATCCGGCACTGTGCGAGGCCCTTCGGGGACGTCCATGCGATGAACCACGCCATGACGGAAAGCTGGAACGCCGTGGTCCGCCCCGGCGACGTGGTCTACCACCTCGGCGATTTCGCCTATCGCTTCAAGGGCGACCTGCGGGCGCTCTTCGACCGCCTGCACGGCGAGAAGCACCTTGTCGCCGGCAACCACGACCGGCCTGAGACGCTGTCGCTTCCCTGGGCTTCCGTGCGCGAGCTGATGCACGCGACGGTCGATGGGCAGCGCATGACGCTCTGCCACTATCCCATGATGTCGTGGCCGCATCTCCATCGGAACGCGATCCATCTCTACGGCCACGTTCATGGGCGCATCCCGGCGACCGGTCGGGCCTGCGACGTCGGCGTCGACGCCTGGGCCATGAGACCTGCCTCGCTCGCCGAGATCCAGGCCAGGCTCTCGGCGGCGAAGCCGTCGGCGTCCGACATGTTCGCGCAGCGGCTGGATGGAAGGGCGCGCAGCCTCGTGGAGACCGCGGAGAGGCTGCTGCCGGCCTGGGCGGCCGACTCCGTTGCCGACGCGGCCGCACGGGCCATGGGCGAGGAGACCGACCGGATCCTCGAACAGCTGACCGGTCAGGGGCCGGGCGAGGCGGCGCAGTGAGCGCCGCCCCCAGTCTCCGGGTGACGAGCGACATGCGCCGGGACGGCCGGAGCTTCGACTCTACGCCAGCCGAGGCGGCGTGGAGAGCCCCGAGCGGTTCCCGATCTGGCGCGACATGACGGCGATGCGCCCGTCCAGCCAGCCGGAGACGTAGGCGAGCGAGGTGCCGTCTGCGAAGTTGACGAGCGTCCGAATGGAGAATGCACGGAGGTCGGCATCCGCCGAAGCGTGAGGCCGGATCAGGACTGATGCCGGCACAGTATCGCTTGCGCGATGCGCGAGGCGTTGGCGACGTGAGTCGCGGCCGCGTCGGCGGCTCCGGAACGGTCGCGGGCGCGAATGGCGGCTACGATCCTCGCCATCTGGGCCGGCCCCTCCACGTCGCGCCGCTCGGTCTTGATGGTCATCGAGCGCAGGTGGTTGATCCGGGTCGTCAGCGAGGTCACGATGTTCCAGGCGACGTCGCATTCGGCCTCGGCGAAGAGGATCCGGTAGAACTCCGTGGTTTCGACCAGGACGAGGCGGGAGTCGCCAGCGGCATATGCCGACCGAATGCGCGTGAGGATCTCCTCCAGCATGTCGGCGGCCCCGGCGCCCCTGCGCTCGGCGCAGATCCCCGCGGCCAGACCCTCCAGCGCGCCGCGGATCTCGTAGATCTGCCGCGCCTCGTCGAGCGAGGTTTCCGCGACGATCGGCCCACGCTGCGGGACGTTGGCGACGAGCCCTTCCGACTCCAGGTGGCGCAGAACCTCGCGCACGATCGTCCGGCTGACGCCGAGCTGCTCGCAAAGGTCCCGCTCCACCAGCCGGTCGCCGGGCTTGAAGTAGCGCTCCAGGATCGACTCGCGCATCTTCTCGAGCGTCAGCTCGCGCAGCGTCCGCTGGGGCCGCTCGACGCGTAGGCGCGCCGCGCGTGGGTTCGATGATCCCTCGGAAGTCGCCGCCGTCATGCCGGTCCCGTTCGCTGCCATTCGTCGTCCTGTCTCCAAACCTATCAGCAAAAGACGTGCGTGGCGCGGGGATCGAAGCCCAGCCACACGGTGTCGCCGCGCGACAGTCCCTCGATCGCCCCGTGGCCGAAGGGCAGCCGGACGGCGACGGGCTCGCCCCATCCGGTAGTGGCCGCGACGTGGACGTTGGAGCCGAGGAATGTGAGGCCGCCGACCGTGACCGGCAGGGTGCCGGCCTCGGCCGGCTGATGGCGATGGAGGCTGATGCGCTCGGGGCGCAGCAGCAGGGCGCCGGCGCTCCGCCCGCCGCCCCCGCCGTGAACGGGAACGCCGGGCACGACGAAGTCGGAGCCGAGGCGCACGTCGGCGGTGCGCCCGTCCGACGACAGGACCGAGCAGGTGAGGAAGTCGCTGTCGCCGATGAACTCGGCGACGAAGCGCGTCGCGGGGTTGGCGTAGAGCTCCGGTCCGGTGCCGACCTGGTCGATGACGCCCTTGGAGAAGACGGCGATGCGGTCCGACAGGCGCAGCGCCTCCTCCTGGTCGTGGGTGACGTAGAGGATCGTCACCTCGGTTTCCTGGTGGATGCGGCGGATCTCGACCTGGATCTCCTCGCGCAGCTTCTTGTCGAGGGCCGAGAGCGGCTCGTCCATGAGGAGGACGGGCGGGTCGTAGGCGAGCGCGCGGGCCAGCGCCACGCGCTGCTGCTGGCCGCCGGACATGTCGGCGGGCTTGCGATCCTCGAAACCCTCCAGGCGGACGAGGCGCAGCATGTCGCGCACCTTGGCGTCGATCTCGGCGCGTCCCTTGCGGCGGACCTTGAGGGGAAAGCCGATGTTCTCGGCGACGGTGAGGTGCGGAAACAGCGTGTAGCGCTGGAACACCATGCCGATCTGGCGCAGGTGCGAGGGCGTCTGGAGGAGCGACTTGCCCTCGAGAAGGATGTCCCCGGCGGTGGGGTCCTGGAAGCCGGCGAGGATGTAGAGCGTCGTCGACTTGCCCGAGCCGGAGGGGCCGAGGAAGGTCATGAACTCGCCGCGGCGGATCTCGAGGTCGACGTTCTCGACGGCCGTCACCGAGCCGTAGTCCTTGCGGATGCCGCGGATGTGGAGATAGGGCGCGGTCACGACTTGAATCCTTTGCGGACGAGGGCGACGAGCAGCATCAGGAGGATCGTCAGGAGGACGAGCAGGGTCGAGGCGCTGGCGATCACCGGGGTGAGGTCCTGGCGCAGCGTCGTCCAGATGCGCACGGGAAGCGTCTGGAGGGTCGGGCTCGCCATGAAGATCGCGAGCACGACCTCGTCCCAGGAGGTGAGGAAGGAGAAGATCGCGGCCGAGAACAGGCCGTGGCCGATGGCCGGCAACGTCACCCGAAACTTCGCCTCCAGCGGGCTCGCGCCGCAGAGGACGGCGGCATCCTCGATCGACTTGTCGAAGCCTTCCAGCGCGTTGGTGATGGCAAGGACGGAGAAGGGCAGCGCCACCACGAGGTGGGCGAGGACGAAGCCCGTCACCGTGCCGTTGAGCCCGAGGCGCAGGAAGAAGGCGTAGAGCGCCACCGCAAGCACCACCACGGGCAGGATCATCGGCGTGAGGAAGAAGGCCTTCAGCGTTTCCCGGCCCCGGAACTTGCCGCGCACCAGGGCGAAGGAGGCGCAAAGGCCGATGCCGACCGAGAACAGCGTGACGAGGGCGGCGATCTGCAAGCTGGTCCAGGCCGATTCCAGCCAGCGCGGATCGGCGAAGAACTCGCGATACCACTTCAGCGTCCAGGAGGGCGGCGGGAAGATCAGCCATTGCGACGAGCCGAAGGACAGCGCCGCGATGAACAGGATCGGCAGGAGCAGGAAGGCGGTGACGAGGCCGGTGATGGCGACCAGCACCCACTTCCACCAGCCGAGGCGCTCGAAGCTGAGCAGCATGGGTCACCGCCCTCCCATCTGAGACGTGCCGAAGAGCCTGAGCTGCACGGCGTAGAGCGCGAGCGTCGCGACGAGCAGCACGAAGGCCGCGGCGCTGCCCATGCCCCAGTTGACGAGGCTCTGGACGAACTGGGCGATGAGCTCGGCCAGCATCATGTTGTTGGTGCCGCCGAGAAGGGCGGGCGTGACGAAGTAGCCGAGCGACATGACGAACACCATCAGCCCGCCCGCCGCCATGCCGGGCGCGGCGAGCGGCAGGAGGATGCGCCGCAGCGCCTGCCCCTTCGTCGCCCCGCACAAGGCCGCGGCCTGGAGGATCGAGGGGTCGATGCGGCGGATCACGCCGTAGAGCGGCAGGATGACGAAGGGCAGCATGATGTAGACCATGCCGATGGTGACGCCGACGAGGTTGTTGACGAGCGTCAGGGGCTGGTCGATGAGGCCGAGGTTAATCAGCGTCTTGTTGACGATGCCCGTGCGCTGGAGGAGCACCATCCAGGCATAGGTGCGGGCGAGGAGGTTCGTCCACATCGACAGGAGCAGGATCGCGAAGACGATGCGCGCCCAGCGCCCCGGCATGATCGCGAGCGTCCAGGCGACGGGAAAGCCGATCAGGAGCGAGACCGTGGTGACGAGGCCGGACACCAGGAAGGTGTTGAGGAAGACGCGGAGGTACGTCGAGGAGCCCAGGAGCTCGGCATAGTTGCCGAGACCTGGGCTGGGCTCCAGCACGCTGCGCAGGAGCAGCGACACCACAGGCACCACGAAGAACAGCGTCAGGAGAACGAGCGCCGGCGTCGCCGGACCGAGCCCGGCGGGCAGCCATCCCCGGCGCCGCGGCGGCGGGGCGAGCATGGCCGTATTGGATGCTTGGGTCATGGGTCCTGCCATCCTCCCGATGAGGCCGGTGCGAGCCGACGGCCGGCCGGCTCGCCTTCGCGTAAGCGCTTCGCGCGGGGGCAGCGAGCCGGACGCGAAGCGATCGAAGCGGACTTACTGCGCCTGCCAGGCGTACCAGCGCGTGCCGATCTCATCGCGGTGCTCGGCCCAATAGTTCATGTCGGCATTCACCTGGCTCGCCTTCTGCTGGTCGGGCAGGGTCTTGGCGACCTCCGGGTCCATCAGGGCCGGCGAGTCGAGGTTCGTCGGCGCGTAACCGGTGGCCGCGGCCATGTCGGCCTGAGCCTGCGCCGAGGTCGCCAGCGCGATGAACTTCATTGCCGCGTCCTTGTTCTTGGCGCCCTTCGGTACGACGAGCGAGTCGGCCGCGGTGATGTTGTTGTCCCAGGAGGTCTCGATCGTCAGCCCGTCCGCCGCGAGCGCGGTGAGGCGGCCGTTCCAGAAGGAGCCGAAGGGCGCCTCGGCGGAGGCCAGGAGTTGCTGCGACTGCGCGCCGCCCGACCACCAGATGATGTCGCCCTTGATCGTGTCGAGCTTCTTGAAGGCGCGGTCGAGATCGAGGGGGTAGAGCTTGTCGGGGGCGACGCCGTCGGCGAGCAGCGCCGCCTCGATGACGCCCGGCGCCGACCACTTGTAGAAGGTGCGCTTGCCGGGGAAGTTGGCGGTGTCGAACAGGTCGGCCCAGGCCTTGGGGCAGGCCGAGACCGCGTCGGCGTTGCAGCCGATCACGAAGGAATAATAGAACGAGCCGACCGAGTGGTCGGTAACGAAGCGCGGGTCGAGCTTCGACTTGTCGATGACGGTGAAGTCCAGCGGCTCGAGGAGGCCCTGCTTGCCCGCCTGGACGGCGTAGTCGCCCTCGACGTCGACGGCGTCCCAGGTGACGCCGCTCGCCTCCACCATGGCCTTCAGCTTGCCGTAGTCGGTCGGCCCGTCCATCAGGACGTTGGTGCCGGTCTCGGCGGTGAACTTGTCGGCCCAGGCTGCCTTCTGGGCGTCCTGGGTGGTGCCGCCCCAGCTCGTGAACACCATGTCCTCGGCATGGGCCACGCCGGCCAGCGAGACGGCCGCCGTCAAGGCTGCCAGAAATGTCGTCTTTCTCATGTATTCCTCCCGTTCGTGGAAATATCGGATGCAGTTCGTCGCGAGCGACCGGCTCCTCCGCCGGCGGGTCGGCCGTATGCCATTCCAGAGGCGGTCTTCACACGTCGCGCCCGTCTGCGCCTCACTCCGCCTTGATCCCGGCCTCGACGACGACGGTGCGATACTTCTCGTCCTCGCCCTTGATGAAGGATCCCAGGACCTCGCCTCTCAGGTCCGGCCTCGCGACCATTCCCTGCTTCTCCAGCTGCGCGCCGAAGTCCGGTGCCGAGACGATCTCGTTCGTGGCCTCGGCGAGTTCGGAGACCACCTCCAGGGGCGTGGAGGACGGAGCGAAAAGCCCGATCCAGAGCTCGAGGTCGAAGCCCTCCAGCCCCGTCTGTTCCGAGAGCGCCGGCACGTCGGGGATCAGGGCGCTCCGCTCGGCGGATGTCACGGCCAGCGCCTTGCCCTGGCCGTCGCGGATGAAGGGCATCGCTCCCGCGAGGGACGAGACGCCGAGGTCGACCTGAGAGCCCACCACGTCGACCATGAGCGGTCCCGCCCCGCGATAGGGAACGTGCTCCATGTCGAGGTGCGCCCGGACCCTCGCGGCCTCTCCGGCGATGTGCATGAACGTCCCGATCCCGGCAGAGCCGTAGGACAAGGAGACGTCGCCGCCTTCCGGGGCGAGCCCGGCGAGTTCCGCGAAGGATGAGGCCTCCAGGTCAGGGCGCGCCATCAGCACCATGGGCCCCGCACCCAGCATCCCGACCGGCGCGAAGTCGCGGTAGGTGTCGTAGCTCGGCGCCGGATTGAGGTGCCTGTAGATGAACAGCTCCGAACCCGATCCCACGAAGAGCGTGTATCCGTCCCCGGGAGCCGTCGCCGCCCTTTGCGCGCCGATCGTGCCGCCGGCTCCCCCGACGTTCTCGATCACGACCCTCTGGTCGAGCTTCTCCTCGAGCTTCTGCGCGAAGAGGCGGCCCACGATGTCCGAGGATCCGCCCGGCGCGAACGGCACGATCAGGGTGATCGTCCTTTCCGGGTAATCGGCAGCCTGGCCCGGAAGGGCGAGCATCACCGAGGCGACGAGCGCGCCGATCAGCGATTTCATCGATCGAGTCTTCATCTGCTTCCTCCCATGCTTTCGATCGGGGAAGGCATGAGCGTGCCGTCCCCGGGCCTTCACCTCATGACGAAAGGATCCGGGATCGGGTCGTCGGAGGTCCTCAGCCACACGGTCTTGGTGCGGGTGTAGTCGAGCGCGGCGGCGAGGCCGCCCTCGCGGCCGTGGCCGGACAGCTTGGTGCCGCCGAAGGGGGCGATGGGCGAGACCGCGCGGTAGGTGTTGACCCAGACGACCCCGGCGCGGATGCCGCGGATAAGACGATGGGCCCGTGTCAGGCTGGCGGTGAAGACGCCGGAAGCGAGGCCGAAGGCGGTGTCGTTGGCGAGCGCCAGGGCTTCTCCCTCGGTCTCGAAGGACACGACCGAGAGCACGGGCCCGAAGAACTCCTCGGCGAGCGCCGGGGCGCTCGTCCCGTCGCAGTCGAGGATCGTCGGCGGGTAGTAGTGGCCCGGCCCCTCCGGCACGCGCCCGCCGGCGAGAACCCTCGCGCCCGCCGCCGTCGAGCGGTCGACCAGCGCCTGGATGTGGTCGCGCTGGCGCCGGGTGCAGAGCGGGCCGACCTCGGTTCCCATGTCGAGCGGCGCGCCGATCGCCACGCGCTCGGCCTTTTCCTTGAGGATCGCCAGGAAGCGCTCCTTGACGCTGCGCTCGACGATGAGGCGCGAGCCGGCGACGCAGGACTGGCCGGTGGCGGCGAAGATCGCGGCGACCTGGGCATTGGCGGCGCTGTCGAGGTCGGCGTCGGCGAAGACCAGGAAGGGCGACTTGCCGCCGAGCTCCAGCGAAGTCGAGGCGAGATTGTCGGCCGAGCCGCGCACGACGTGGCGCGCCGTCTCCGGCCCGCCGGTGAAGGCGACGTGGGCGACGAGCGGGTGGCGCGTCAGCGCCGAGCCGCAGGACGGGCCGAAGCCGGTGAGGACGTTGACGACCCCGGCGGGGAAGCCCGCCTCGTGGACGAGCCGGGCGAAGTGCAGGAGCGGCGCCGGGCCGTCCTCGGAGGCCTTGACGACGAGCGTGCAGCCGGCGGCGAGCGCCGGGCCGATCTTCACCGCGGCGAGGAAGAGCTGCGAGTTCCAGGGCACGATGGCGGCGACGACGCCGATCGGCTCGCGCCGCGTCCAGACCTCCATGTCCGGCTTGTCGATCGGCAGGACCGCGCCCTCGATCTTGTCGGCGAGGCCCGCATAGTAGCGGTAGTACTCGGCGACGTAGGCGATCTGGGCGGAGGTCTCGCGGATGATCTTGCCGGTGTCGCGGGTCTCCAGCTCCGCGAGCGCCTGGGCGTTCTCGGCGACGAGATCGGCGAGGCGATACAGCAGCTTGCCGCGCGCGGAGGCCGTCAGGCGCGGCCACTCGCCCTCGCGCAGGGCGCGGTCGGCGGCGCGCACGGCGCGGTCGACGTCGGCCTCGCGCGCCTCGGGCATCTGCGCCCACGCCTCGCCGGTGGCCGGGTCGAGGCTGGCGAAGCGCGCCTCGCCCTCGGTGAAGGCGCCGTCGATGTAAGCTTGGAAGCCGCGCATCCCCGTCACGCCCCGAACGCCGGCATGACCTCGGCGATGAAGCGCTCCAGCGAGGCCTTCTTGCGCTCGAAGCTCATGCCCGTGTCGATCCAGAAGGAATATTCGTCGTAGCCCATGGCCTCGTAGGCCTTGATCCGCGCGATCACCGCGTCCGCGTCGCCGACGACGTTGTTGGCGCGCATGGCGGCGGCCGAGATCATAGCGTTGGCGGCCAGCTCCTCGCCCGTCAGGCGCTGGATGAGGCCCTGGCTGACCGGGCGCTCGTTCTTGAACCAGGCGAAGAAGTAGTTGTAGTAGACCGACAGCTCGCGCGCGGCCTCCGCGACGTCCGCCTCGTCGGAGCCGACATAGGTGTGGCGCAGGAGCATGATCTTCGGGCGCGCCGTCCCGGGGCTCGCCGCGCAGGCCGTCTCGAAGCGATCCATCAGGGTGCGCACCTCGGTGTCGTCCTGCCAGAGCGGCGTCACCTGGACGTTGCAGCCGTTGGCGACGGCGAACTCGTGGCTGTTCGGGTCGCGCGCCGCCACCCAGATCGGCGGACCCGGCCGCTGCACGGGCTTGGGCGCCGAGGTGGTCGAGGGGAACTTGTAGAACTCGCCCTCGTGGGCGTAGTCGCCGGCCCAGAGCGCCTTCACGGCGGGGATGAGCTCGCGCATCCGCTGTCCCGCACCCCATGCGTCGAGGCCGGGGAGGAGCCGCTCGTACTCGTAGGAATAGGCGCCGCGCGCGATGCCGATGTCGAGCCGGCCGCCGGTGATGAGGTCGGTCATCGCCGCCTCGCCGGCGAGCTTGATCGGGTGCCAGAAGGGGGCGATCACCGTGCCCGTGCCGAGGCGGACGTTCTCCGTGCGGTTGGCGAGGTCGGCGATGGTGACGAACGGGTTCGGGGCGATGGTGAAGTCCATGCCGTGGTGCTCGCCCGTCCAGATGGCGTGCATGCCGCCGCGGTCGGCGATCTCGCAAAGCCGCAGGAACTCCTCGTAGAGGTCCTCCTGGCGCTGGTCGGCGCCCAGGCGCTCCATGTGGACGAAGAGGGAGAACTTCATGGGTCAGGCCCTTCCGGCGAGCGGATGAACCCGGCCCGCGGTCTCGTTTCCGAAATAGACGCCGAAGTTGCCGAGCGTGCTCTCGGCCGCGAAGCGGCGCAGGATGTCGGCCGTCTGAGGCGTGTCGAGGCGCTCCATCGGCAGGGTGTCGAGAGGGAAGAAGCGCCCTTGGCTCGGCGGGCCTGCGGCAGCTCCGGCGCGATAGACGATGTTCTGGCGCCCGCCCGTCCGATCCTCGAAGACCGAGAAGAGGAAGCCGGCATTGATCTCGATGTGGGTCGACGATCGCACGTCCGCCTCGATCGCTGCCACCGGGTCCCGGTCGCCGATCACCGTCGCGGGCAGGGCCCAGCGATCGCCCTCCGCCGGCACGAGCAGCACCGTGCCCTCGCGCTCGACCACGGCAGCGACCCGCGTCGCCTCCTCTCCCGCGGCACGCAAGGCCCTCGCCTCGAGCGCTGGGGTGAAGTAGCCGCCTCGCACGTAGCCGAGACCGTTGCGGCCGGAGTTCTCGAAACCCGCGACGCGTCCGATCAGGATGACGTGGTCGCCGGCGTCGACGATGCGCTCGGCGGTGCAGTCGAACCAGGCGGCGGCGCCGGGGAAGACGGGAGAGCCCGCCGGGCCGTCCCGCCATTCGACCGCCGCGAAACGGTCTTCCACAGGCCGGGCGAACGTGTTGGAGACGTCCTTTTGGTCCTCGGCGAGGACGTTGACGGCGAAGGCCGAAGCGCCGGTCATGTTGGCGTAGTTGCGTGATGTCTTGGCGAGGCAGACGAGGAGCAGCGGCGGATCGAGCGACACCGAGGCGAAGGAGTTCGCCGTGAAGCCGATCGCCGCGCCCTCAGCGGTGCGGCTGGTGACGACGGTCACCCCTGTCGCGAAGGCCCCGAAGGCGTCGCGAAGGCTGCGTGGGTCGAATGCTGTCATGCCCTTCCTCCCATTGTTCGCGTCGTGATCCGGACGTCCGCCGCCGTCAGCGTGCGAGCCAGTCCGCGAGGAGCCGGTTCACCTCCTCCGGGGCCGTCAGGTTCACCATGTGTCGATGGCCGCGGATGATCGCTGCCCGGCCGTTCGGCGCCGCCGCCGCCATCGTCTCCGCCATGCCGGGCGTCGAGTTCGGGTCCCCGTCGCCGGTTACGAAGAGGGCAGGGCAGAGAACCCTCGGCCAAGCGTCGGCATAGGTTTCATCCCCGCTGGCGAAGGCGGCATATGCGGTCGCGTATCCGGCCGGATCGACCCCGGCGAGCCACTCGCGCGTCAGCCGATAGGCCGCCTCGTCCTCGGCTCCTTCACCGAACCAGCGGCGCAGCGGCCCTTCGAAGTCCACCGCTCCCCCGGCGATCTCCCGGGCGCGCCCCATAACGGCGGCGCGGGCCTCGGGCGAGCGGCGATGGACACCGTTGAGGAGCGCGACCCGGCGGATGCGCGGTCCGAGGGTGGCGGCCGCTCCGCCGGCGATGAGGGCGCCCATCGAATGGCCCGCGAGGTTCACGGCATCGAGGCCGAGATCGTCGAGAACCGCGCCGAGCCAGTCCACGAAGCGCGGCAGCGGCGAGCCGGAGGGCAGGGGGGCGCTCTCGCCGTGGCCGGGCATGTCCACGGCGATCACCCGGTGGGTGGCGGACAGGGCCTCGACCTGCGGCTCCCAGGCCTCCAGCCGCATGCCGACGCCGTGGACGAGAACCACGGCCTCGCCGGCTCCGGCCTCGCGATAGGCGGCGCCCCGCGCCGTCCTAGACCGCTGCGGGGTTGCCAGCATCGTGGCCCAACTCCTCGAGGTCCTTGTAGCGGTCGCCGATCCGGTGATGCGGGCGCCCGCCGACGGAGGCGCCGAGCGCGACGAGGATCTCGTTCGCCGCAGGCGCGTCGGACACCGCGGTCTGGATCGTCAGGTAGTGGGACCGGCGGCCCTCGTCGTTCTTGTCCATCAGCGGGATCATCACCGGGGCGTTGGCGGGTCCGCGGGTGTTGCAGAAGGCGAGGTAGGACTTGGCGCCCACCGCCTGGCGGTAATGGTTGCCGAAGCGCAGCGTGTGGATCAGCGCCGAGGCGTGCTCGACCTCGCCGTCGAGGCCGACCACGGCCGCCTTGCCGTAGGCCTCCACCGCCTCGCCCGAGCCGACCGCGTCGAGGATCATGCGCGTCAGGAGTTCGCCGAGGATCGGGGCGCCCGCGTGGATCTCCGGCTTCAGATCTTCCACGAAGCCGCGGCCGGCCCAGGGGTTCCGCACCACCGCGATGGCGGTGAACAGCTTCAGCGGCGTCGCGGCGGCCTTGCCGCCCTCGATCAAGGTCGTCTCGACCTGCAACAGCGTCTTGCGGATTTCCATGAGCCGCCTTCCCCGATGACTTTGCAATGACAATCTTATGGTATACCAACATACGAAATGTCAACAGACAAGCGCCAGAGTTTCTCTTGGTGGCGTTCAGGAGGTTCCGAATGAGTTCGATCGCCGGCAATCCGTTGCTCAGGGAGCAAGCCTATTGTGCTGGTGAGTGGCTCGCGGCCTCTTCATCCGGCGAGAGTTTCGCGGTGCGCGATCCCGCCGACGGCGCGGTGCTGGCGACGCTGCCGGACCTGACGCCGGACGATGCCCGCCGCGCCATCGAGGCGGCGGCTGCCGCGCAGGCGGCCTGGGCGAAGGAGCCCGCCAAGGCGCGCGCCAAGGTGCTCAGGCGCTGGTTCGATCTCGTCACGGAGAGCGTCGAGGACCTCGCCCTCATCCTCACCGCCGAGCAGGGCAAGCCGCTCGCCGAGGCCCGCACGGAGATCGTGTCGAATGCGGCCTATCTCGAATGGTTCGCCGAAGAGGCCAAGCGCCTCGACGGCGAGATCATCCCCGGCCCCAACGCCGCGCAGCGCATCCTCGTCGTCAAGCAGCCGGTCGGCGTCTGCGCCGCGATCACGCCCTGGAACTTCCCGAACGGCATGATCACCCGCAAGGTCGGCCCGGCGCTCGCCGCCGGCTGCACCATGGTGCTGAAGCCTTCCGAGCTGACGCCGCTCTCCGCCTTGGCTCTGGCCGTTCTCGCCGAGCGGGCGGGCGTGCCGAAAGGCGCCTTCTCCGTCGTCACCACGACCGACGCGAAGGGCTTCGGGACCGAGGTGACGAAGAACCCGACGGTCGCCAAGATCACCTTCACCGGCTCGACGGCGGTGGGGCGCTGGCTGATGCGGGAGGGCGCCGACACGATCAAGCGGCTGAGCCTCGAGCTCGGCGGCAACGCGCCCTTCATCGTCTTCGACGACGCGGACCTCGACGCCGCGGCCGACGGGGCGCTCGCCTCGAAGTTCCGCAATTCCGGCCAGACCTGCGTCTGCGCCAACCGCATCTACGTCCAGCGCGGGGTCGCCGACGCCTTCACGCAGAAGCTCCTGGAGCGCACGGCCAAGCTGAAGCTCGGCCGCGGCACGGAAGAGGGCGTGACCATGGGCCCGCTCATCAACAGCCAGGCCGTCGCCAAGATGGAGGCACACCTCGCCGACGCCGTCGGGAAGGGCGCGACGGTGGTGTCGGGCGGCAAGCGCTCGCAGCTCGGCGGCACCTTCTTCGAGCCGACGGTGGTGACGGGCGTCCGCCAAGGCATGCTGGTGACGCGCGAGGAGACCTTCGCGCCGCTCGCCCCGATCATCGCCTTCGACACGGAGGACGAGGTGATCGCCATGGCGAACGATTCCGAGTTCGGCCTCGCGGCCTACTTCTACGCCCGCGACATGAAGCGCGTGTTCAAGGTGGCGGAGGCGCTGGAGGCGGGCATGGTCGGCGTCAACACCGCCGCGCTCGCCAACGAGGCGGCGCCCTTCGGCGGCGTCAAGCAGTCCGGCCTGGGGCGCGAAGGATCGCACCACGGCATCGAGGACTACCTGGAGCTGAAATACGTCGCGCTCGCCGGCCTTTGAGTCTGCATGGAGGCGGGAGGGGGGGCGGCCGGTGCCGAGTGTCTGATGATCGTGAGCGGTCGCGGCCACTTCTCCAGAGCCGAGGCCCCCGTCAGGAACTGAACGACGGCGCGGCGGCAGCTCGGAGAAAGCCCTGCCTGTTCCCTGGACGCCGAGCGATACGATGTCGCAACTCACCCGAACGGGGGGACGATCCGTGTCCCAGGATGAGAAAGGATTCGAGAACCGCCACGAACAGAAGCATGGAGGGTCGACTTCCCGACAAGCTTCGAACCTGACCCGCCGTTCCGGCAAGTGCTCAACCCTCATGATCCACCAGCCCATGATCCTGGAGGCTCGTCGCAAGCGGTGATCGGTGCCATGGCTCATGCTGACCGCCGTCCCGACGTGGATCGTGCCCTGGATGGCATGGCAGGCCGCCGGAAGGCGCCCCTGAGGACTTGATCGATCGTGGGGTCCGAAGACGAAACCGCGATCCGTTTCTGTCCGGCGTTCATCATGTCGGCGCTCCGCTCGAAGCACGCATGTCGAGCCGATTCACCGGTTTCGGCCGGAGGAACGTGGCACCATGCGGCTTCCGAAGCATGACGCCGATGAGTCCCGCCTTCCGGCGTATGACGGGGTGGCGGTCTCGAGGCTAAGCAGCTGTCGTCATTGCAGTGCGGGTGAACACGCGCTGTATTGCTCGAGGGACAAACAAGCAGGTGAACTCCGTTGCCATCGTTCGGACTCGCGTTTCTCTCGCGTTCGGCCTTGCGCGACGCCGAGCGTCTCATGCTCGGCGACACGGCCGGCGTGCGCGACGAAGTCGGCTTCCTCCTCGTGCACCAGCGCTACGCGGATCGCTTCTTTCCTGGCACTTCGGTACTTCATACACGGCTGCGCTACGTCCTGTTCGTACCCTGGATCCTGGAAAGGCTGAAGGCGCAGAGTGACGGCGTCAGGTTCCTGGATGCCTTGCGTGCCGAAGAGACTGCGCTTGCCGAACGGTTGAAGGGCGAGAGCTACGGCGTGATCGGTCGCCTGATGCTCCCCGATGCCAGCAATCAGCCGCCATCCTACGTCTACTGGACGGCGCTCGCGAAATGGGGCCTCCTCGACCCGAAGCCGACGGGCCGCACATGGAGCCGGGCCGATATCGGCGCGCTCATCGCCGCAGCTCGAGGCAAGGGGCCAAGGGATGATGACGGAAGACCGCTCGCAACCAGCGTCTGGCCGGTAGCCGAGCTCCCTTCGCCTCCCGAAGGTTGGGATTCCGGAGAGCCGTTGGGCTTCGATCTGTTGCCGCGCGAAAGGCGACATCTCGCCAAGCTGATCCGCGCGACACGCTGTCCCCACGATCCCGATGCGCGCTCCCTTCTCGCGCTCCTCGCCGGGAGCGATGTCGCCGATGCCGAGGCGTGCTGGGATCCAACGGTTCTCGACATCGCGGGCCGTCACCGTGCCGCGCTCGAGCGAGCCGGCCGGGCGGCCTCGCTCGCTGCGATCGGCCGCGGCGTGTACGCCGCGCTGGTGGAGCGGCAAAAGGAACGCGACGGACGCGCTGTCGGTCGCCGTCACCGCGATGCCCTGTCCGACGTGCTGGCAAGGCACGCGGAACGAGCCGTGACGCTCGACGCGGACCTCCTGATCGCGGACCTGCAGCCCGACCTGCCCTGCCGCGTGGAGGAGGTGCTGCGCCATACGCTGACTTGGTTGCGCGGAAGCGGCAATCGCGCATCGCAGCTTCTCGACGTCTATCGGCGAGCGGAGATCAAGCGCAAGGGTGCAAGGGCGCGGCTCGCCGAGGAGCAGAGCGGCATCGATCGTCGGATCGAGTGGAATGCCGACGAGCACCCTGCCGCCGAGCCGCTTCATTACCGTTGGGGGCAGGTGAGGCTGATGCTGCAGGATCTCGAGGGGGCATGAGCGCGTCGCGCCCCTGGAGAGGCCAGCCATACCTCGACGAGCTGCGGCCGGCGGCTGGATGGAAGGTGGATCTCGCCCTGTTCGCGACCTACTCCCTCGAGCTTCCGGCGCTCGGAGCGGCGCTGCTGGCTCTCTGCGGCCGGAACGACGGCAACGGCAGCGGATCCGTCGCCGACTTCGCGGAGGCGGTCGAGACGCTTCGCGGCAAGGCGCGCTTCATTGTCCAACGCGGCAGGATCGCACGTCCGTCGCGGTTGCCCGCCCTCGCCGGCATCCTCGACCAATTCGTCGTCGAGGTGCCTTACGACGAGGCGCGCCGAAGCTGGCATCCGAAGGCGGCGCTTGTCCGATACGTCAGAGGCCGCGAGACGGCTTGGCGCCTTTGGCTCGGCAGCCGCAACCTGACGCGCTCGGCCGACCTCGACGTGGGGCTGCTCGTCGAGACCACCAAAGGACGGCGCAAGGAGGGACGTCGCGTCGAAGGCATCGGCAAGGTCGCCGAACTGCTCGCGAGCCGTGCCGGTCTTCCGGACTTGGACGTCGCGAAGGTCGTGAACGAGCTCGAGGCGGTACGCTGGCTCGTCCCGACCGGGATGGAACTCGCTCGAGTCGATGTCGCCGACGCGGGCGAGCGGATGCCGTCGGGACCCTCGCGGAGGCGGCTCGACGCGGTGACTGTCGTGTCCCCATTCCTCGACGCTACCTTCCTGCGACAGGCCGGCGCGTGGGGAGATCGGGACACCAGGCGGACCTTGGTGTCGACCCGGCAGGCCTTGATCGCGGTCGCGCAGGCGCATTCCTCGCCGCTCGTGCGCTTCGAGCGCCTGCTTGTGCTGGACGCGCCGCTCCCGCCGCTGGAGGTCGCAGACGAGGCCGGCGACGACGCGGCGGCTGCGAACCCCGCCGGTTCGGTCGGCGACGACGCCGATCCGCCAGCGCCTTCGCTCCACGCCAAGCTCTTTTGCTTCGAGCACGGCGCTGCGGCCACGCTACTGATGGGCAGCGCCAACGCGACCTCGCGTGCATGGGACGGACGCAATGCCGAACTGCTCGCGGAGTTGAAGGGCGGTGCAGCGATCATCGAGGGGCTGGCGCACCTGGTCGGCTCGGCCTCGCGCGTGACGATGGACGAGCTGAGGGGAGCGACGCCGGCGAAAGCGGGTCCGCACGACGAGCTCGAACTTCTTCGCCGTCGGCTCGTCGGCGCCTGGTCGCCGCGGCTCGTCCGCGATGGTCCGGCGTTCGCCGTCGAGATCGACCCACCGGCGCCGGATGTGCCGGACGGCACGGTCCTGCTTGTCGGGCTCGCCTCCATGGAGCTGCTCGCTTGGCCTCCTGGCGCGTCGCGCCTGATGCTCGGCGACGTTCCGACGAGCCGCCACACCGACCTGCTTCGCTTCGAGCTGCGGGCCGGTGCGGCCGCCATCGGCTGGATGCAGAGGGCGCCGGTCGCACCGCCGCTGGACGCCGACCGCGATACGGTGGCGCTGGCCGGCCTGATGGGCTTCGGCGCGTTCCAGAGCTGGATGCGGCAGCTGCTTTCCGGCGACCCGGTTCGGGACGATGGGAAGCGCTGGGATCGGCAAGTCGGAGGCGCCGGTCCCGACGAACGCGGCGGCGACCTCGAACAGTTGACCCTCGAGGACATCGTCGGTTCCTGGGGCACGGACAAGACGCGCTTCCGACGGGCGGACGCGCAGTTCGAACGATACAGCGATGCCTTGATCGCGCAGGAAGGCCTGCTCACCACGGCGGAGCGCACGGCGCTGCGCGAGTTGCGGGCGATCTGGCGACTTGCCCGCGAGCGCCTGCCAGCATGAGCGCGACCGCGAAGGAATTCCAGGCCGCCACCGTTCGGGCTGCCGTCGCGGCGCTGAGGCGGGAAGACGGCACGCGCCGCTTCCTGATCGCGGACGAAGTCGGCTTGGGCAAGACGCTGGTCGCCCGCGACGTGGTCGCCGCCTTGACAGCCAGACGCCGCAAGCCGTTGGTCGTCTTCTACGTGACGAGTGGAAGCAAGGTCGGCGACCAGAACAAGAGGGACCTGCTCGCCTTCCTTCCCGAGAAGGAGCGAAGGGCCTGCCTTTCCAAGGCCGATCGTCTGGGACTGATCCCGTTCACGAAGTCTCCGCAGGGCAAGGTTCACCTCTACGCCTTCTCGCCCGAGACGTCCTTCCCCGCCGCCGATTCGCGAAGCAGTCCCGGACGCGCGGTCGAGCGCGCCTTTCTGTCCAAGCTGCTCGCCTCCTGCCTGCCGAAGGTCCACAGGTCCCTCGGCACGACCTTCTTTCAGTTGTCGGCGACCAAGAGGTGGCCCGACGCGCTCAAGGCTGCCGATACGGCCATGCGTCAGGGCGTCGGACGGCTACCGCACGCGTTCCGCAAGGCGCTCGAAGCGGAGTTCGCTCCGATGGACGTCCGGGAGGCGGTCGCCGCGTCCAAGTGTAGGCCGTACGCGCTGATAGCCAGGTTGCGCCGTGCGCTTGCCGAGGCGAGCCTTGCGGCCAACCCGCCCGATCTCGTCATCCTCGACGAATTCCAGCGCTACCGTCGGCTGCTGGCGCCGACGCAGGAGGATCGCATCGCGGCGCGACTTCTCGGAAGCAACGCGTCGCGGACCGGCAGGCCCGCGGCCTTGCTGCTGTCGGCGACGCCGTACCGGTCCTATGCGGAACGCTGGGAAGTCGGACCTCAGGCGCAGCCGCACCGGGAGTTCTTCGACGTCGTGTCCTTCCTTGGCGGCGAAGCTGCCGGCGTCGCGACCGCCAGCGCCTTCGAACGGTTCGGCGAGCAACTCCAGGTCCTCGGGCGCCTGGCTCCAGGCGACGACCACACGAAGCAGCTGGCCGAGGCGAGCGCCACCAAGGCCCAACTCGAAGCACTGCTGCGGCCTTACATGTCGCGTACCGAACGGGTCGTACGCGACGACGGGGAGGATCGCCTCGCCGAAGGCAGCGGAACCAGCCTCGAAGGGGTCGATCTGGATGTCTACCGCCACTTCGCCGAGCGGGTCGACGAGCGCTTCCGCTCCAGCGCCATGGCTTACTGGCTGTCGGTTCCCTTGCCGGCGCAAGCCCTCGGACAAAGCTACCGGATCTCCCGGAACGTGCGCTTCGCTTCGCGGGCCGCCATACCGAAGCTCGTCTCCGGTCGCCTCTATTCGCCCCCCGTAGCCGGATGGGGCAGCGCCAAGCTTCGTCGCCTTCACGAGATCGCCGACCCGAACTCGCTCGCGCTGCCGTGGGTCTCCCCCTCCCTGTCCTGGTGGCAGCCCGCCGGACCCTGGAAGGGAGCGACCGCAGGCAAGCTGCTTGTCTTCAGCCGCTTCCGAGCGACGCCCTCGGCGCTGGCGTCGTTGACGAGCCTGGAGGTCGAGCGACGTCTGCTGGGCCGATCCGCCGAGAGCTACCGCAAGGCATGGAATGGGCGCCGGCTCCAGCCCAAGCGGGGGAGGGCTGCGACCGTCGCGCTTTTCCATCCGTCGCCCTTCCTGATCGGTGAGACCGATGTCCTCGATGCTTCGGCGAGGACACGCCGCCAAGTCCAGGCGGTCGTGCGCCGGCAGCTCGTCCGTGCGCTCGGGAGTCTGGGGATCACGGTCGGCGGCGAAGTTCGAGGCGACGACAGACGTCACCGACCGGGATGGGAGATCATCGCGGCGATCGACAGGGCAGCCGGTCACAGGACCGCCGTCGAAAGGGCATGGAGGCCCCTCGGCGACCGAGACAAGGCGCTCGAGATGCTGCTCGCCGAGCACGCGCGTGCCCGACCGCTCACGTGGATCAGTCGCCGCGAGCTCGAGGACCTGCTCGCGATGGCCGTGTCCGGACCGGCTGTCGCACTCGGGCGCGCGTTGCGGCGCCACCATCCGGACGTACTCGACAACGGGCTACCCGCGTTGACCAGGCTGTGCTGGTCCGGATTGCGGACCTACCTCGACAATCCCGTGTTCTGGGCGCGTCTCGGCGACGGCACGCCCACCGAAACGCTGCAGCGTGCGGTCCTCGACGGGTGCTTCGAGGCCGTCATGGACGAGCACTTCTGGACGCGTAGTGCGAAGAAGGCCGGAGAGGAGCTCGCCGACGACCTTCTCCAGGCGTTCGACGCGCAGGTGGGCTGGTTCACCTTCCGCAGTCTGCACGATGCCACGGAGGGCGTGCGCGTCCGGTGCCACGCAGCGGTTCCGTTTGGCGGAATCGAAGCCGAGCCTGCCGACGGGAAGCTCACTCCGGGAGACCGTCCACATCGCAGCGAAGGCATCCGATCGGCGTTCAACACGCCGTTCTGGCCGCACGTGCTGGCAACCACCTCCGTCGGACAGGAAGGGCTCGACTTCCATACGTGGTGCGATCGGATAGGCCACTGGGATCTGTGCTCCAGTCCCGTCGACCTCGAACAGCGCGAAGGACGCATCCAGCGTTTCGGTGGCCTGGTCGTGAGACGTCGACTGGGCACCGAACTGACTTTCCGAGCGGGAGGGGGCGGACCGCCTGGACGCTCGCCCTGGAAGTCGGTCGCCATCGAGGCGGAGCGGCGGTTCGGCGACGACTCCGGCCTCAGCCCATGGTGGACGCTTCCCGGCGCGCATATCGGAAGGCACCTGTTCGCGCTGCCACGCAGCCGTGACGTTCAACGCTTCGCACGGCTATGCCGACAGCGCTCTTTGTACAGGCTCGCGCTTGGTCAGCCGAGGCAGGAGGAACTCGTCGAGATGCTAGGCGCCAAGGATCCGAAGGTCATCGCCGAACTCGCCCGCCTCGCGCTCGATCTGTCCGCCTACGGAGCGGAGCTCGCCTCCGGACCGTAGGCGCGGATGGCTCCGGCGGATGTTCCCGGATCCCGAGGCCGCGAAGCCGACGACGGGGGGCATGCCGCCGCCGCCCCGCTGTCATGGCTTTCCGGCATGGCGACCGCCCGTCGTCGTGGCGACCGGCTCGAACAGGCTCGTGAAGTCGATGAACCGGCTGCGGGAGCGCGGGCCGGAATTCCCGATGCCTGCCGACTGCATCGCCGGGAACGGAACTGCCATCAAGGCGCCATGCTCGACCGTGTCCGCGGCCAGCACGAGACGGGACGCCGTCCGACGAAGGCGGACCACCACTGGACCAGCGGCCGGCCTCAGCGGACGCACCGCACGATCGAGGCCGCGTCTACGCAGACGCCTTCGTCACGACGTCCGCGGACAGCTTCGACGGTACGCTCGGCTCTTCGTCGATGATCATGCACATGCCCACCGGCTCGGGACCTCGCGCGGCCTCAAGCCTTCTGGTTCGCCGTCCGTCCCCGGGCACGAGAGCCCGGTCGCTTGAGGCTCGATTCGTCACAGCTTGTCCCGGGACCCCACACCCAGGGGGCCTTACAGGCGCACGCCGGTCGTCTTGTCGAACAACGAGGCGTCGGCGGCATCGAACCCGGGTTCGAAGGGGCCGGTGGGAATGGCACCTCCTTTCGCGTCGACATACATCGACCAACGTTGACCATCGAGTTCGAGCCAAAGGAGCGAACGCGGCCCCAGGGACTCCGTGAATGCCGGGACGGCGGAGAGGGCGTCGCCGCGGCGCGCGGGCGCCTCCGCCACCCGCACGTCGTCCGGACGTACGCCGAGAACCACCTCCGTTCCCGGCCGAGGCGTGGAAGCGAAGGCGTAGCCGGAAAGATCGACCGTGGCGCCGGTCGCGCTGCGGAACCGGCGGTCGGCCATCAGGACGCCCTCGAGGAGGTTGATCGCCGGCGACCCGACGAACCTCGCGACGAACAGCGTCGCAGGCCGGTCGTAGACTTTCTGCGGGGTGTCGACTTGCTCCACCTTGCCACGGTTTATGACGGCCACGCGACTTGCCAGGGTCATCGCCTCGACCTGATCGTGCGTGACGTAGATCATGGTGGAGCCGAGATCGGCATGGAGCCGGCGCAGCTCGACCCGCATGTCGGCGCGCAGCTGGGCGTCGAGGTTCGACAGCGGCTCGTCGAAAAGGCAGAGCCGCGTGGAGCGGACGAGTGCTCGTCCGATCGCCACCCGCTGGCGCTGGCCGCCCGACAGTTGCGCAGGCTTCCTGTCGAGAAGGGGTTCGATCTGAAGAAGTGCCGCGACGGATTGGACCCGGCGCACGATCTCCGCCTTCGGCACTCGGTTGATCCTCATGCCGAAGCCGAGGTTCTGCCGCACGCTCATGGTCGGGAACAAGGCATAGGACTGGAACACCATGGCCAAGTGGCGCTTGCTCGGATCGGCATGGGTCATGTCCTCGCCCGCGATCTCGATCGCGCCGTCGTCGAGAGGCTCCAATCCCGCGACGATGTTCAGGAGGGTGGACTTGCCGCACCCGGATGGCCCGAGGAGCACGACGAACTCGCCCGGGTCGATCGTCAGGTCGATGCCGCGCAAGATCGGGAGCGCGCCGTAGGACTTGGTGACACCGCGGATACCCACACCGATCATCTTCAACCCTTCACTGCGCCGGCTGCGATTCCCCGGACGAAGTAACGTCCCGATAGCAAGTAGACCAAGAGCGTCGGCAATGCGGTCAGGATGGTCGCAGCCATGTTGACGTTGATGGCGACCTCGCCGCGCGTGTTGTTCACCAAGTTGTTCAATTGGACGGTCATCGGAGCGTTCTCGTTGCCCGCAAAGATGAATCCAAGGAAGTAGTCGTTCCAGATTCCCGTGAACTGCAGCACGCCGACCACGACGAGCATGTTCACGGAGAGCGGCAGCATGACGTGGCCGAAGGTCTGGAGAAAGCTCGCTCCCTCGATGCGGGCGGCCTTCGTCAGCTCGTCCGGAAGCCCGGCGTAGAAGTTACGAAACAGAAGCGTCGTGTAAGGAATTCCGTAGACGACGTGGATGAGGACGATTCCGGGGTAGGTCCCGAACAGGCCGCCCGTCCTCGCGAGGACGATCGTCGGGTACATCATGCATTGGTAAGGAACGAAGAGGCCGAAGGTGATGGCCAGCATGATGCGGTCGGCTGCGGGCCTCTTCCATTGCGAGAGCGCATAGCCATTGAGGGCGCCGACAAGCACAGAGAGGAAGACGGCGGGAACGGCGATCTTGATCGAGTTGAAGAGGCCCGGGCTGATGCCGCGGCATTCGATTCCCGAACAGGCGCTGCTCCAGGCGATGCGCCAGAAGTCGAAGGTGGGACTGGCGGGCAGCGCCAGCAGGCTGCCCTGCCGGATCTCGTCCATCGTCTTCAGCGAGTTGAGGACCACCACCACCACTGGAAGGAGAAAGAACGCGGCGGACGCGAGAAGGAAGACATAGAGCGCGATGCGCGCCGGATCGCGTCGGCGCTCTCGGTCCGAGGTTCGGGTCATGCTCGTCCCTTGCGCTGGATCAGGAGGTAGGGAACGAGAAGTGACGCCACGAAACCCAGGATCACGACGGAGGCGGCCGAAGCGAGGCCGATGTTCGCACGTCCGAAGAAATGGTCCACGGCGAACTTCGCGGGCAGGTCGGTCGAGAAGCCGGGTCCTCCCTTGGTCAGCGCGATCACGAGATCGTAGCTGCGCACCACGTCGGCCATCAGCAGGATGATGCAGGACGCGATCGTCAGCTTGAGGCTCGGCAGGACGATCTGGGCGTAGGCGCGCCACAATGGGATGCCCTCCAGACGGATCGCCTTCCAGATGTCCGTATCGACCCCTCGGAGGCCCGCAAGCATGATGATCATCACCAGGCCCGAGGATCGCCAGATCGAGGCGACCACCAGGGCGTAGATGGCCGTGTCCGGGTCCGCCAGCCAGTCGAGGTGGAACGACGACCAGCCCAGGCCGCGCAGGACGCTCTGTATGCCGGTGACGGGGTCGAGCAGCCAGCGCCACGCCAATCCCGTGATCACGAGCGAGAGGGCGAGCGGATGAAGGAAGATCGAACGCAGTAAGCCTTCGGCGCGCACGTCCCGGTCGAGAAGGATGGCGAGCAGGGTGCCAAGCGCGAGCGAGCCGGCGATGCCGAAGGCGCCGAGTATGACGAGGTTGACGCAGGCCGTCCGCCAGCGCGGCGTCGCGACGAGCCGGGCGAACTGGTCGAAGCCGACGATCTCGTAGGACGGGATGAGGCGCGAGTTCGTCAGGGAGAGATAGCCCGTCCACAGCAGGGACCCGTAGAAGACGAGCGCGACGACAAGGAAGAACCCGATGGCGACGAGGTCGGGCCTGAAGCCGGATTCCGGCATGTCGGACAGGCCGCGGGCGGGCGCTTTCGACCTGGTCATCGCATCAGCACGGTCATGACGGCGTCCTCCCCCGTTGACTTCATGTCCTTCCGGTCCTCGGGCCGGACGTGCATCGGTGCACGCGAGGTCCCGCCCGATCCGTCGGCATCGCCTTCCACGAGGCCAGCGGTGCCCGGCCTCGTGATGGCGCGATCCCATTCCGACGGCGAGGCGCCTTCCGACCGGGAGGGCGCCTCGCCGTCGAGGGGCCGCGCCGGCGACGTCCTTCCGTCTTCGCCGCGTGACGCGCTCATGCGATCGACGCGGCCCGGGCGAGCGTCGGAACCTCAGGGAAAGATGGCCGCGAAGCGCGTCGCCGCGTCCTCGGCCGTCATCGATCGATCGGTCCAGAACTGACCGACGAGATCGGTGACCTGACCCATCTGGTCGGACGACAGCGTCTCGTAAGGTCCGGAGAACACCTTCCGTGCGCCGGCGAGGGACTCGGATCCCAACCGGGCGCAGGGGTCCAGTCCTTCGGAGACGACGTCCGAGCGCCCCGGCGTCGAGCCCTTGCTTCGCGACATGTCCACCTCGACCGTCGGATCGAGAACGGCGGCCACGAGCAGGTCCTGCCCCTTGACCACGTCCGGATCGTCGACCGCGGTGATGGTCATGAGGTCGGTATAGACTTGGTACATCCCCTCGGTGCCGGGAGCGAGCACGCAGCCGTAGTCCGTGCCAGCCACCTTGCCGGCGGCAGAGAATTCGCCCTTCACGTAGTCGCCGATGAACTGCATGGCGGCTCGGTCGGTGACGAGGAGCCCCGTCGTCTCGTTCCAGGAGCGTCCGACACTCCCCTCGTCCACGTAGGCCTGGAGCTTGCGCAGCGTCTCGAAACCCTCCGCGACGACCGGCGACGCCGCCGCAGCCGGATCATGCTCGACATAGAGCTTCTGGTAGAAGTCGGGCCCTCCGAGACCGGACAGGATGGAGCTCATGATGTAGTTGATCTGCCAATTCTCGCCGCCGACGGCGAGCGGGACGTAGCCGGCCGCCTTGATCTTGTCAGCCACCTCGAGGAATTCCGGCCACGTCCTCGGCGGCGCGACCTTCGCCTCTTCGAATATCTTCTTGGAATACCACAGCCAGTTCGCGCCGTGCAGGCCAAGCGGCACCGCCACGATCTGATCGTTGCTCGTCATCTTCTCGAGAACGAAGGGCGGAACGACCTTGGACCAGCCCTCCCGCTCGGCGATGTCGCCGAGGTCGCGCATGTATCCCGCTTCCGTCATCTCGTCGAGCGTTGAGCCTGGGTTCATCAGGATGGCGGATGGTGGCGTGCCACCGGCGATGCGGCTGTTCGCGACCGCCACCGCCTCGTCGAAGTTGGCGACGGCCGAGTCGATCCACCTGCCGCCTTTGGCCTTGTAGGCATCGGCCAGGATGTTGATCGTGCGCGACTCGCTCTTGCTCGTCCAATAGTGGACCACATCGACGCTCTGCGCACTTGCCGGCCCCGCCAACGCACCCAATCCGGCAGCCAGAAAGCCGCCGAAGACGCTCGCTCGAGTCATGTCATCCTCCCGCATCCGAAGCTCCGACGGACCGGACGCTGCGATCCGCCAGTTGGCTTGTCAAGCTAGCCAACAACAGCTTTTGACATACCAGCGACCGGCACCGCGCCGAAATGCCGGCGTTTGCGGCAGTCGAGTATCATGAATTGCAGTTTTCCGTCGCGCGACCCCTGGTCTGCTGGGCGGCGCCGCCAACCGCCGCGAGATTGTGGGGCGCCGAAAGCCGGAAGGGCCCGCGTGGAGCGGCGACGGCCCCGAGCGCGCCGAGGTCATCGAGCCGGGCCGCCGTCTCCAGGAGCAGCCTGGCGGCGTCGGCGTCCCGGACGGGGGCGGCATGTTCGGGGCCGACTCCGCGCACCTTGCCGTTCCGGAATTCGGCCGGTGTGCAGCCGAAGCGTTCGCGGAACTTGGCGAAGAACAGGGTCGAGTTGGTGAAGCCGTTGCAGCCGGCGATCTCGGAGATCGGCGCGCTCGTGCCGCGAACCTGCCTGAGCGCCCGGTCGAGACGCAGGTTGATCACGTATTCCTGGAAGCCGAGCCCGACATAGGCCTTGAAGTTGCGCGACAGGTGGCTGACGGTGACCCCGCTCTCCTCGGCCAGGCGCTGGAGGCTGACGTCGTGTGCGAACTCGTCCCGGATCCTTCGCATGACGTGGAGGATGCGGTCGCGACCGCTGCTGTTGCGTCTGTCGAGGCTGAGGCGCTTCCGATCCCAGGGAACCTTCTGGTAGATGAAGTAGCAGAGGGCTTCCGCCAGCCAGCGGTGGAGGAATGCCTCCCCGGCGGCCTCCTCGGCGTGGATCACGAGGCGGGCTACGATCGCGCGGATTGGATCGACGGTCGTGCGGAAGTACTTTCCGTGAAGGAAGCTTCGGCACAGGAAGTGGCGGCTCGCGAAGCCCGGCAGGCCCGCCGCCTCGTAATGCTCGCCGTGGATGTGCATTCCGCAGACGAGGGCGTCCGGGCTCCATGCGACCGAGTTGTGGACGACGTTCGCGTTGACGATCATCATGTCACCCGCCCTCATCAGGCAGGACTGCCCGGCTACGGAGAAGCCCACCTCGCCGGCCAGGACGGTCACGATCTCGATCTCGGGATGCCAATGCAGCGGGATCGTCACGCTGCCGTGCATGAACGTGCGGTAGGCGGCGCCGGCGCGCAGTTCGACGTGCTCGTAGCCCGCCACATCGGACGCGAGGCCGCGATCGCCATGGTCCGACACAGTGCGCCGCACCGGCGCGTTCTCGCGAGATGTCAACATATGATACTTCGAACGGCCAATCGCCGGTGTTTCCCGATCCGGATCACTCACCTAGCATAAAATCTGCTGTTGCCACCCGGTCGTGGAAGTCTCCCCCGCGCTGGCTGTCGCCGCCAACGAAAACAGGGGTGATCGCAAATGACCTTCGGCTCGAGTGACAAGGTCCTGTCCGCTGTTCTGGCTTCCCTGTCCGACCAGGACAAGATCGAGCTGCTCAACGGCGACGGCCTCTGGCGCACGAAGGCGAACTACGATCTCAACATACCCGAGATCGTGATGACCGACGGCGCTCACGGCGTGCGCTACTCGATCACCCAGATGGAGAACGGAGGGGACGAACGGGGAAGCCTTCGAGACTTCCTCGCGATCGTCAACCAGACGGCCCAGGGACGGGGAAACGCCACCGTGGGACTGACCCGGCCCGCCACCTGCTTTCCGAACGGCAACCTGCTCGGTTGTTCGTGGGACGTGGACCTCGCGCGGGACCTGGGCGCCGCGCTGGCCGCGGAGTGTCAGCATTTCGGCATCCATCTCCTTCTCGGCCCCGGCATCAACATCCGCCGCACGCCGCTTGCGGGACGAAGCTACGAGTACTACTCGGAGGATCCCGTTCTCACGGGCGACCTGGCGGCCGGGTTCATCGACGGATTGCAGGAGAACGGCGTCGGCGCCGCGCTCAAGCATTTCGCCTGCAACAACTCCGAGATCGAGCGCACGACGATGAGCTCGGACGTCGAGCCGCGCGCCTTGCGCGAGATCTATCTCGCGGGCTTCGAGCGGGCCATACGCAAGAGTCGGCCTTGGACCGTGATGAGCTCGTACAATCGGATCAACGGCGAGCAGGCTTCGGCAAGTCCTGGCCTTCTCACCGCGATCCTGCGCGACGAGTGGGGCTACGACGGAGTCGTCCTGTCCGACTGGCACGGCATCAAGGACCGCCCGGCCTCGTTGCTGGCCGGAAACGACCTCGACATGCCGGAAAGCCGGCGGAGGCGCGAAGACGCCCTCGCGGCCATCGCCGACGGGACACTGCCCCGCCATGTCGTCGACCGCTCGGTCGTGCGTGTGCTCCGCTTGATCGAGAAGGCCAAGGCCGGCGAGCGCCCGGGCTCGACCTGCGACTTCGAACGCCATCATCTCCTCGCTCGCCGGGCGGCGCTCGAATCCATCGTCCTGCTGAAGAACCACGAAGCCGCCCTTCCGCTCGATACCGCCAGCCCGTCCGAGATCCTCGTCGTCGGGCGCGAGGCATTGGAGCCATCCATCCAGGGCTCGGGATCGGCCACGACCAATCCGACCCGGGTCGACGGCCCGTTGGAGGAGATCGTTCGGCACGCGGGACAGAACGTGCGTGTGCGTCACCTGGAAGGGCCGCTCGATGCCGACGA
The DNA here is from genome assembly GCF_009765365.1 of Antarcticirhabdus aurantiaca. Classification (GTDB taxonomy): domain Bacteria; phylum Pseudomonadota; class Alphaproteobacteria; order Rhizobiales; family Rhizobiaceae; genus Antarcticirhabdus; species Antarcticirhabdus aurantiaca. Next base: position 99,127 of record NZ_VTOM01000002.1, on the reverse strand, counting down.
CCGGGCGGGTATCGAGGCGACGGTCGCGGCGGCGCTTGAAGCCGACAGCGTGATCGTGTTCGCCGGCACGCCCTCGGACGGCGACGGCGAGGCGTCCGACCGCCGCGACCTGCGGCTGGCGTCGGGCCAGGATCCGCTCATCACGCGGCTGGTCGAGAGCGGGCGGAGGGTCGTCGTCGTCCTGACCATGCCGGACGCGGTGGAGATGCCGTGGATCGATGGCGTGCATGCGGTGCTGGCGAGCTTCTTTCCCGGCCAGGGAGGCGGCCAGGCGATCGCCGCGATCCTTTTCGGGGAGGCGAACCCCTCCGGGAAGCTGTCGGTCACGTTCCCCCGCAAGCTGGGCGACGTGCCGGGCATCCATAGCTATCCTGGCGAAAACGGCCGGCATGCCTACAGCGAAGGCATCTTCGTCGGGTATCGATCCTACGACCTTCGTGAGATCGAGCCTTTGTTCCCATTCGGCCACGGCCTCAGCTTCACGCGCTTCGAGTATGAGGACCTCGTCCTGGATGCCGAGGAGGTCGGTGCCGGCCGGAGCGTGAACGTCTCGCTGACGGTTCGCAACGCGGGCACGAGGGAAGGACGGGAGATCGTCCAGCTCTACCTGGCTCCGCATCGGCCGGGACTTCGCCGTCCGCCACGCGAATTGAAGGGGTTCGCCAAGGTCGCGCTCGAGCCTGGTCAAACCTGCCGCGTCGAGCTACGGCTCGAGCCGCGAGACTTCCTTCATTTCGATGCGGCAAGCGGCGGATGGTGCCTCGATGCGGAGGGATTCCGCGTCGAGGTCGGCGCTTCCTCTCGGGATATCCGCCTGACGCGGACGCTGCGTTGCATCGTCGACTCGCGGCCCAGGCGTCGGCTCACCACGGACACGCAGCCGAAGTACCTGCTGGAGAACCCACAGGCGGTCGCGGCGGTGTCGAAGCTCCTCTCGACACGCCTTGCGATCAGCGAAGACGAAGCGGTGCGCGTGCTCGAACTGACTCGGACATGGTTCCTCGGCGTGCACCAGGCACTATCCTGGTACATCGGCGACGACCTGTCCGTCGACGAGTTCCAGGCACTTCTCGATCGTGTGAACGGCGACGCGCATGATGCGCCTTCGGAGAGCGCGCGCTGATACGTCCGCAGCGACGCCCACGACGGCTGCCGGATCGGCGAGGACCTTGGCCGATCGCTTCCGTTCCCGGACCGGCCTGCTCCGCGACGGCGGCCGCTCGGCTCGCCCGGCATGGAAAGGTGAGCCGATTCCATGGAAGGTCGTACTGGGCGTCGCGCGGCTGGACGAGATCGGACGACGGGCCGGACACGGATTTCCGCCTGGGAGCTGCCGCCGGCGGAGCTGGATCGTTCGCTGCCGCGCCGCGACGGGCCTTCGCCACGATCCAGGGCTCGCGGCGAAGCCGACGAAAACTGCCGAACCGATGGGCGGCGGCGGCCAGATCGGCGCCAGCTTCGGCGCCTAGGCAGCGGAACGGAACGCTTCCCTCATCCGCGCATCCAAGCCGAGGCGCTCGAGGCGGACGACCCTTTCCAAGGACGGACGATGACGATCAACTTGCCCCTCATCATCTTCGCGGTCTTTCCGGTCTCGATCGCCATCGTTGCCGTCGTCGCCTTCAAGGAAGCGGTCGCCGAACGGCACAGGGCGACGTTCGCGGCCAGGCCGGAAGCGTCGGCGGAAGAGCCCTGACACTCGGCTCGCCCGACACGGCCGGGATTGCGCCGTGGATCTCCGCAGCCGCATGCCTCGACCAGCCGATGTGCATGCAACGTCGCCGGATCGCATGTCCCGCGATCGCGAGTTCCCGCGAGCCGCGCCGTGCTCCCGTGGGCGCCGCGCCATCGCTCGACGCGGTGACGTCCGCCGCCTGCCGATCGCGTAGCGACGACGGGATGCCCGAGGCGGCATGTCCCCGCCACCGGGCACCGCTCCCATTGGCGAGGACAGCCCGGGGCCGGTCGTCCTACCAGCGCGGATCCGGCCACTCGGCGTCCTTCCATCGCTCGAGGTCGGCAGGGGCGACGAGGCTTCGGCTGCCGAGCTCGACGCGCATGGCGTGCAAGGTCTCGTACATGGGGTCGAAGCTGGCGAGCAGCTCGGCCAGGCGGCTCTTCCGGTCGGCCTTGCTCCAGGAGCAGAACAGCGCGCCCCTGCCGTGCAGGCGATCGAGGACGCAGGGGCTGGACGGGTCGATGCGCTGCCACTGCGCGATCACGTCCAGGGCATGGGGACCGAAGTCCTCCGCCAGGGCCTCCTCGATCACGGCCTCCAGGGCGTAGCACACGGCCTGATCGCGGCGCGAATGATCGAAGTAGGCGAGCGAGACCCGCATGGTCCTTTGCTGCAGCAGGATCGTCGGCCAGAGTAGCCTGACCCCGTAACGGACGCCTACCTCCTTCATGTGGGCGGGCGGCGGCAGGATCTCCCTTTGACGCTCGAAAGCCTTTCGCACGTCGTAGGCGAGGCCCAGGAAGGGACCTTCCTTGTCCGTGACGACGACCGAGCGCTCGTTCACTGCGTGGACGGTGTCGTGAACCCATCGCAGCGACGTGTAGTCGCCGATCAGCGTCATTCCCGCATGGCTCCTCGACAGCGAATAGGAAAGCATCGGCGCTCCTTGTCTTCGATCTGGTTCCAACCTGTCCGCTTCTCCGACCTGCCCGTCCGGCCGCGTCCTTCCCGGCGGCCGCCTGCGAGCCGGTGCCGAGACCGCTCGACGTCGGATCCGGCCGAGTCCCCCGACTGAAGCTCGGGAGCTGCATAGCGCTGCGCGCCATGCCTCGACGCGGGCGCCGCGGCTCGCAGGATACTTCGGATGCCTTCCCTGCGGGAGAGACTCGACCCTTTCCGCCTGTCCCGCAGACGACGTTTCCACCGGGTACGAAGGACTGCCGCACGGCCGGACGGGTGGTTTTCAGGCCACGCGACCGAAGCGATCCCGCTCACTGCCATCGGCATCGAGATTCCGATCCGGGGGAAGAAGCGCACCCTGCGGCGGGATCGATCCCGCCTTCCGGGACGCGGAAGCGGCCGGAACGGCCGCAGGCAGTGTCCTGCGTTCTCGCCGACAGCCGAAGGTGGTACGATCGGCGATTGCGTGTGGAGAGCGGAAGGCAGGATCGCGCGATGTCCAGGCATCCGATCGACCTCCGCCTCGGCGGCCGCCTGCGCGAGCTTCGGGAACGCCGCGGCCTGTCGATAGCGACCGCGTGCCGCCGGCTCGGCGTCGACCGCGGGCAGTTCCGCAGGTATGAGGCGGCCGAGGACCGGATCTGCCCTGCCACGCTACTCGATCTGTCGCGGATCCTGAAGGTCGACGTCCTCGACTTCTTCGAAGCCGCATCTTGCGACGGCGTCCCGCCGAGCGGCCGCGACGCCGCCGACGGGACGTGAACCCCGCGACCATCCCCATCGGGACGACGTGAGGATCGACCTGGGCCGTGGGCGTCGGCGACGCCGGGCCCGACGACTCCTGCCGGGAGGAAACGTGCCGCCCCGGCGTCTGCGCTTCCCGGTCACCTGTAGCGATCGGCGGCGCCCATCCGGCGGCATGGGACGTGCGCCGCGGCCCTGTAGACGCGTTCGCGCAGGAAGCGCAGCTCGGCTTCGACCTCGTCCTCGTCGACCTCGGTCCGCCAGCACCTGGAGCGGCCGTCGGAGCCGTCGCTCCAGCGATAGCCCCGCTGCTTGAGGAGGTCCTTGGACTGAAAGGGACTCTTCTCGGCGCTGATCTCGACCCTCGTGCGGCTCGCCGACCGCATCAGCGTCTGGAACGGCGTCTCGGTCGCGTCGTGCCGTCCGACCGCGAGCACCTCCAGCAGCGCATGACAGTCGTCGACGGCCCGATGACCGTCGTGGAAGAGCCCGACGCGGTTCACGAGATGCTCGAGCCTGCTGCTCTCGTAGCCGATGGCCCGCCAGGGCACCTCCGCCACCGAGCAGGCCCAGGGCTTGGCTTCGAAGCCGGGGAAGGTCTTCTCGCAGAACGGCCGGTCGAACCTCGCGTTGTGCGCGACGACGATGCTCGCCGGCGCCACGAAGTCCGCGACCGCCCGGGCGTCGACGGACCGGCCCGCCAGCATCTCCGGGGTGATGCCGGTCAGCCGCGTGACCTCCGGCGGCATGGGGATCGACGGCTCCCGCAGTCCCCCGAAGACGTCCACGACGTCGTGGATCCGGAAGTCCTCGTCGAAGGTGAAGCTCACCATCCCGATCTCGACCACCTCGTCGGTGCGGCGGTCGAGGCCCGTCGTCTCGGTGTCGAGCACGACGCCGACCCGCATCCCGGCCGGGGGAAGGCTCCCGGCCGGCAGGCCGGCGGGACGGGGTTCGAGGCGACGCAGCACGCGAAAGCGCCCGGTGCGTTCAAGCCGGCGGGCCAGCGCCTCGTCGCGGAACGCGGCTCCGGCACGAGGCTCGGCGAGGCGAGGCGGCGGCGCCACGGCGGAGTGGGCCGCCAGGGGAGAGCGGAAGAGGTCGGCTTGCATCGGTGCTCCTTGGTCAATCATGGATGCGACGCGGCGCCTCCGGCGCTCGCGTTGCCACCTGCTCGGCCCGGACGGCGGAACGCCTCCGGACGAATCCTTTCCGGGCCGCGCTCAAGCGTTCCCGACGGCGGTCCTCCGGCGCCGGCCTTTCGCCGGCGCCCCGGAAGCGGCCGCACCCTTCGTCGCCATCCGCGCCACCATCGCCCTGTGGCCGGTGCGGGCCATCTGGCTTGCGAGGGAGCGGGCGAGCCGGACCAGCGTCTCCCGCAGCTCCCCGTCCGGCTCGGGGAGCGCGCCGTCGCCCGCGGCGATCCTCGCGGAAGCGGAAAGCCGTCCAGCCGAGCTGGGCCGTCCTTGGGCCTCGAGCGCGGCGGCGGCTCGCCCGGAGGCGGAGGACCGGGTCACGCGCGTGCCGCGCTCCCGTCGCCGGCCAGAGGATGGGTGCGCGGCGGGACGGGCGCGACGACGAAGCGGGGAATCGGGCCGAGTGCCTCCTTCACCATCTCCGCGTCGAGGTGCGAGGCTTCGAGGAGCCTGTCCGCACACCGGTGGATCGCGTCCGCGTTCGCCGCCACCAGGCGCGCCGCCTCGGCCTCGCCGTGGAGAAGCACGCGCCGCACCGGCTCGACGAAGGCGGAGACGCGCATCAGCGCCGAGAGGTGGTCGCCGTCGCCCATCCAGACGGGGCCGGCGTCGCCGAGACCCCAGCTCGCCTCCATGCTGAAGGCGAGGCGGGTCGCCCGCGCCAGGTCCGACGTCGCGTCGCCGCCCGCGCCGGCCGACGCCGCTCCGAGGAAGACCGTCTCGGCGGCCCGGCCGGCGAGGGCATGCACGACGAGATCGACCGCCTCCCTCCGGGTCGGCATCCATCGGGGATATTCGACGACGGTGATGCCGCCACCGTCGTGGATGGAAATCCCGTGCACCGAGCCGAGGGCCAGCGCGGCGGCGGCGCAGGCATGGGCCGCCTCGTGCAGCGCCACCCTCTCGCGCAGCTCGGCCGGCAGCGGCTCGCCGCCCTCCCTCATGGCCGCCAGCAGGTCGCCGACCTCGATCCCGCGGCCGGCCCGCCGGGCGACGCCCCTCGCCTGGCGGACCCAGGAAGCCGCGTCGGCGCCCGTGCCGCCGCATCCCGCCGCCGCGACCGGACGCAGGTCGGCGAACGGAAGGTCCTCTCCGAGCTGGGTCCGGAGGATCCCGGCCAGTCCGTCCACGTCCGGCAGGCCGATCTTGACCACGTGGTCGAGGCGGCCGCTCCGCACGATGGCCGGATCGACCCGATCGGGATTGTTGGTGGCGGCCAGCACCACCACGCCCGCACGGTCCCCGGCTCCGTCCAGCTCCTCCAGGAGGCAGTTCACCACCTGCGTGCTGTAGTCGCGATGCCGCCGGTCGAACGTCGAGCGGTCTCCCAGCGAGTCGAGCTCGTCGATGAACAGGACGCTCGGCGCGCAGGCCCTCGCCTCGGAGAAGGAAAGTCTCATCGCCTTCAGGCAGTCGCCGAGGTGGCCGTCGCCGGACGCCTGCCACTGGGCCAGCGAGGCGACCACCAGCGGCAGGCCGGCGCTCTTCGCGAAGCATCTCGCGAAGAAGGACTTGCCGGTCCCGGGCGGGCCGGCGAGGACCAGGCCGCGGCCGACATCGGACCATCCGATCCTGCCTTCGCGCAGGTCGTGCAGGTCCTGGATCAGCTCCAGCCCGCGCCGGCGCGCCTCGCCGTAGCCGGACAGGGACGCGAGCTCGGGAACCTCCTCCGCCTGCATCCGGCGGCGCGTGGCGAGCGTCCGGACGCGCCGCAGGGACTCCTCGCCCCCGCGCTGGCGCGACATCGACATCCTCAGGTCGTCGAGCGTCAGCCCGGCGATCCAGGGCTCGTCGGCCACCGCGACGGCGTCTCCGGTGACAAACTGGATCAGCAGCGCGAGCAGGCCGGGCTTCCAGCCGCCGGGAAACAAGACGCGGTCCGCGACCGTGCGGAGGTGCACCGGAACGTTGCGGCCCACGTCCGCCGACACCGCGAAGACCGGAAGGCCGAGCGCCAGCGCTCCCAGGCTGCGCTGCTCGAGCGTCTCGCGGTCGCGCCGCTCGACGTCGCAGGTCAGCACGACGGCATGCCGCCCGGCGAGCGCACGCGGGACGAGGGTCAATGCGTCGACCTGCCTCCCGGTGAGGACCTTGGTCTCCGGCCCCAGGACGCAGACCTTCAGGACGCGTTCGAGGAACGGGCGGGAACGGCTGTCCGGCGCCTGCACCGCGAAGATCGGCGCCGTGCCTCGCAGGACCCGACGGAGTTCGGGATCCTCCTCGATCCGGACGGCCAGGAGGATCGCCGCGGCCGCTTCGTCGACGGACAGCGTGACGTCCGCCGGCCTGGCGGGTTCGGCCGGCTCCTCGTCGGCGGGGAGCTCGACCTCCCAATCGTCGATCTCCGCCTCCCCGAAGCCGGAGTTGTCCGTCCGGCGGCCGGCCCGCCCGTTCGGACGCCGGCGCCTGTTGGCGTCCTGGACCAGGAGATCGAGGTAGCGCCCGGCCAGGAGACTTCCGCCGGTCGCACCGGGCGAGTGGGGCGGCGATGCTCCGGAAGGCAAGGCGGGGTCGGGCTTGTCGATGACGGCGTCGAGCATGAGGTCTCCCTGTCTGGGCGAGGGAACGCGGCGGCCGGAGCCGCGCGTCAGTTGGGGCGGACGTTGTCGTTCAGGCTGACCGGGGGACCGAGACGCCAGAGGCGGCTGTAGCTGCGCATCCACCCGTAGGACCGGTCGACCGCATGGATCCTCGAGGTGATGCAGCCGCCGGGGCCGACGTGAGGATGGCCCTCGACGAGGCCCGCGAGGCGTGCGGCCGAGCCGTCCGGCGTCGGATACCAGTGCGACAGCAGCGGGGCCGCGGCGAGCTCTGCCTCCGTCGGGAGGCGTCCCTCGGCGTAGGCGCGCAGGTCGGCGGCGAGCGCCTCCAGCCTGGCGAGGTCCCGGAGGCTCTCCCGGTCGGCAATCCCGGGAACGAAGTACGGCAAGCTCATCGGCTGTCTCCTGGTGGAAGCGGTCATGGAAGGGGGAGGGGTGGCGGAGGCGGAGGGATCGTCCCCCGGCGCTCACCCCCGCGGCGGCGCGAAGGGATCGAAGATCGAGACGGGCGACATCGCCGAGACCGGGCGATTTAGGTCGATGCGCAGGATGCCGGCGGGAACGAGGGAGAGGATGGAGGCGACCGGATCCTCGCGCTGCGGGAGCAAGCACGCGAGGTCGCCCAGGCACGCTTCCCCGCCGGCGTCCTCGATCGCCTCCAGGACGATCAGGCGTTCCGTCGCGGCGAGGGGGGCGTGCCCGCTCTCGGCCACGATCCGGCACGTCTCGCGGCGAGGCCAGGCGGTCAGGCGGCGCTCGGGGACCAGCAGGAGGCGCCGGCCCGCCTTGGCGTGGCGGCGGCGCAGCGCGAAGGCTTCCGCCCGCTCCGGCCCTGCCGCGGGCAAGGCCGCCAGGATCACGCGACCACCCCAGTAGCGCATGTCCACCGTGCCGTCCGGCAGAACCTCGAAGGCCTGGACGCACGGCTCCGCCTCGAGGAAGCGGAGCAGCGCCAGCTGCAGGCGCCCGGCGGCGCTCATCGCGCAATCGTTCTTGGCGCTGTCGAACGACATGGACGCGCGCCCGCCTTGCGCGCTATCCGCGTTCGCGGAACCGATCGGAGGCGCGGACCGGATGATTTGGACCTGCTGCAGCATCGCTGAACCCTTCTCGACTTGCGGGCCGAGAGCCGGCCGGCAATTTTCGTATTCGCAAAAATGGATATAGCGAATACGAAAATTGCGTCCAGCTGGTGGTGGCGACATGGTTAAGGAGAAGTCGCCGAGCGGCCCGGGGCGCCCTCGGAAGGCCTTGGAGGACGTCACGCATCCGCTCGCGATCCGTCTCACCGACCGGGATCGCGAGGCGCTGCGTACGCTGGCCAAGAAGCAGGGATCGTCTCTGTCCAGCTACATCGTAGCGGTGCTGAGACGGCACATGACGCAGAAGGAGTGATGCCGGCGACCTAGGTCGCGGTCATAGCGATGCCGTCCGCGACGTCTGCTCGAGACCCGACGGGGGGACCGCGACCTCGTCGGAGGGGATCCGGATGCCGACGGCGGCGAGGCCGACCGACGGCCGCGAAGTCGTGTGGACGGATACGTCGGCCATGGAATGGTTGCTGTGGGGGAGCGCGGGGAGGAAGTTCGAGCCTTCCTTTCGAAAGACGTCGCCGTGTCGCGCTCAACGGCGACCGGGGCTGACGGGCCGAGCACATCGCCGACGATCTCGAGCGACCTTCACTCATCGTGTTAGAACGGCTCAGGAAGTCACCTGCCTTTTCCGAGCACGACACGGTCGCCGCGAGGTGGCGGTGGGAATCGTTCGGACACGATGCGTAACTTCGCGATGGGCCACGACAGAGAGGAGGCCGAAGCTTGAGCCGAAGCATTCTTCCGGACGGTCTCTCGGAGATCGAGCAAGAGATCCCGGTTGTGATGGAGATGATCGCGCGTACGGCGCGCTGGGTTCATCCGGCCGTCTTCCGGGAACTGCCCGTATGGCGGCCCGACACGGCGAGGAAGCTTCCCCTTCTCATGGCCGACTGGGTCACGCCGGCAACCACACTCAAGGGCGAGCAGAAGGTGGAAGGGAACGTGGCGGCTCAGGCCTCGCTGATGTCGGCTCTTGGAATCGCCAGACCGTTCCCACGCAACTGGACCACGTGCCACCTCTGGGGATACGACGACGACCGCTTCGTCGGGAGCAGCGACATCGTGCGCGACCGCCGCTTCTTCTCGTGTGTCGCGAACATGGTCCTCCTGCCCACGCCGCTGAAGGGCTTCACCGACGCGGTGCCGACCATCAAGCGTCACCTGCGCGTCTGCGCGTTCCACCTCTACGGCTGGGCGTGCGAGCATCCCCTCGTCGAGCGCGAAGCCGCGGCCGTGAGGGGCGGCGAGATCCCGGAGGGCTACCCCGAAGGCTGGCCGACCTCGAAACGGCGCATCCTGCCGCCTGGCACGGGTCCATGCTCGGAGTACATTCTCGACAAGGCGGCCAAGCGGAAGCGGGAGATTGCCGCGCTGCTGGGCAACGTCCACTTTGCGAACTACCCCCGTGAGGCAGTGAGGGAGGTGTTGGATTTTTGGAAGGTGAACCTGAACCGTTGACCGGCGCCATCACGCGAACCCGCCTTCATCAACACGCTCAAGAGGTTGTCATGCGGATCGGCGCCGAGGTTTGGCGCCCATCCAGAATCGGGCTGGTGAAGGCCGTCGACGCCTGATCCGCCTGAACTGAGGCACGCCTCCACTGTCGCGATGTCGCTCGCACGACCTCTATGATGCAGGCTCCGCGTCAGAACAGGTCGACGGAGAAGCGCTTGGACAGGCCGAGGCCGAAGGTTAACTGGTCCTCCGACCCTTCCTCCTGGACGATCGGCGAGTCCTTGGCGTCGCCGACGAGGCGCATGTAGGAGCCTTCGGCGTTGAGGAACCAGGTCGGCGCGAACTCGTAGCGGGCAGAGGCCTCGAGGCCGACCGACTTGACGCCGCCATCGGCCTCGAAGGCGTCGAACTTGCCCCCCGAACGGACGAACTCGTCCGCATCGACGCCGAAGTAGGTGTTCATGTAGTCGTCGGAGGCGAAGGTGGCGCGCGGGCCGGCCTTGAGGAGCAGCGCCTGGTTCGGCCGGGCGATGGCGTTGGCGCCCACCGCGCCGACGAAGCCGTCCGCGCCGCCGAAGGCGTAGCGCGCCTCGCCGTAGACCTCGGCGTTGTTCCACTCGTAGCCGAGCTTGATGCCCGCCTCGTAGGTGGCGTCGATGTCGTCCAGCCCGTCGAGGTCGTCGTCGTCGCGCTCGCCGCCGTAGCCGAAGGACGGGCCGATCGAGAGGCCGCCGCCCTGCGGGTTGATGCTGCCGAAGGTGACGAGGCCGGGGATGGAGAGATAGTCGAGGCCGAGGATCGGCCAGGGCGAGGCCTCGTAGTCGTCCGATCCCTCGTATTCCGGCGAGACCATCGCGCCCGCGCCGAGCTCGAAGACGGCGTCGATGCGCTCGTCGGGCGTCAGTGGCACGCCCGCCGGATCGGCCTGTGTGTCGGTGGCGGATGCCGGGACGGACGCCACGGCGGACACTGCCAAAATGGCGAAACGAAGGATGGCGCGGCTCACGATCGATCTCCGGTGTGTGCTTTTTGATCGATGCCAGGACGGCCGATCACGCTGAAGAGCATTGTCGATGTCGATGTTCGAAATTTTTTTGAGAGATGCTCGTGCGCAGGGCGCGAGTTAGATTGTAATGAAATGATCTTCATTTGAAAGATCCGATTTTGAGGAAGATCAGAAAACCAGTCGGCGCACAAAAGAGAAGACTACTGTATTTCGGTGGTCTGCACGACCTTGGAGGCCGCCGCCGTTCCTGCTTCGTATGCAGTGGGCAGGTGGGGTCCCGGATCGCTCGGCGAAGCTTCTAACTGCATCTTGCGAGCGGAGCCGAACAACCTGGACGGCGCATCCCGGGCATGGTTGCGGCTATGCCATGCAGTCTCGCCTGTTCGAACGATCCCGTAGGCTGTTGGTCGAGCCAACCGACCTCGATCGTCGCCGCGACACGTCGGCGATCATGTTCCTGATGACGGTTGGATCGAAGACGGGTCCAAGCGCTGGTTGGCCCGACTGCCTTGCACGGACCAGGTCGACCTGGGACCCGCGATCCAAAGGGCGTTCGTCATGGAAGACGAGGAACGGCAGCGACCTGCCGTCCGGCGAACGCCCGCGCAAGCCGAGGCAGGTTGCCAGCGATCCGGCTCTTCGAGCCGAAGCTGCTCCTCCGCCATGTGGCGAAAGCTCGCCTCTCGGCACCGTCCCCGGCTGCGACAAGGTCCAGGTCGACGTCGAAGATTTCCGCCGAGGCGAGCGACCGGGGCAGGCGGCTCGGCACCCCTGCTCAGCCATGGAAGTAGGCGAAGTGTCCATGCTTCTTCCGGTTGCGCGACCCGCAGGCATGGCGTCCTCCAGGATCCCGACCGCACCCTGGCCCCGCACGATCTCGACATGCGCGTATGGCGTCCATCGAAGACGCGCGTCGGGGCTCCCTATCATGGTCTTGACCGTACGAGGTCCGAATAGTTCTCGACCGCCGCCGCGCCGATGCTGTTCGCCCTCGCGCCGATCGCCGCGCGGCGCTCGAGGTCTGCCTGCTCCCCACCCCAGGCAAGGACGCCCGAGTCGGCAAGGTAGCTCGGCAGGAAGCCCGATAGAACGATTCGCCAGTCGAACGGAGCACCCGGCTCGATCATGCGGGCCAAGTCGAACACGACCGTCGTGCAGTTGGCAGTCAGCGTGTCGTAGAACGCAGGCTCGCGGGCGAGGCGATTTCCGGTATCCAGGTACTCGAGGAACAGGGCCTGCATGTCCTCGCGAGGCATCGTCAGCGGATAGAGATATGTGTCCTCCCGCCTGACGTTCGTTCGTAGGTACAGGATGTCTCGTTCCTCTGCGGCTACGAGGGCAAGCTCGTATGTCTTGAAGAAGCCGGCGAGGGAGGAGAATTCCTCTCCACGTTCCTTACGGATCTCCACGGAGAAAACGACGTGCCGGCCATCCGTGAAGCCGAAGCTCACGAGGGTATGTGCGATCGCGTCGATGCCCCAATAGGACAGGACGACATCCACGCTCGCGATCGTCGCAAGATCGTACTGCCGCTTGTGCCATCGCACGACGCCCTGGTCCGGCGCCGTCCAATCGAAGTCGCGCACGTTGTCGAGGGTCACGACGGACCCATCGCGGCTGCCCGTGGCGATATGTGCCACATCCGGCGACCAATCGCGGTCGAGGCGGGGTTCGATCGTCCACCACCACGCACAGAACGACATGGTCATCACGGCCGCGAGTGCCACTCCCCATCTTGGTCGAACCAGGTCGAGCCAGAACGCGACCACGAGCAGTCCCAACCAGGATAGGATGAGCCCGAGGCGCGATGAGTCTGGACCGTCACCCTGATACCAGAGAGCCAATACGCTCCATGCGCAGAAGCCGACAGCGGCGAGCGCCAGCAGAGCCTTGCCGATGCAGCGTGTCGCGCGCATCAAAGACACCGGCCTAGACCCATCGCAGTCTCTGGGGAGCCATCGATGGCGTCGAGCGACCCGCCGAGGCTGGTGCTGGACTGGAAGGCGTCGGTCGTCGGAACCTTCCGGGTGGATCCGGATCGAGCCACGTGGATGGCTTGGCCAGACGCCGCGGTAGGGGGCTCGGGATGGGGCTGCTGCAACGCAGCGACGGGAAGAACGTCAGGCGAAGCCGAGCGGATTCCTCGGCCCAAGGGTCCGTATGGGAACGCGACGGGTGGGATAAGGTCGCGCGGTGAGACCGAGCCATCAGGCAGCGTCTTCATCGTGTCGACGTCCTTGCCGGCGACGTTGGCCCCTCGCTCGTGCGAGTTTCTCCTTGGGAAAGGCCCTGCCGAACCGGCCAGCGGAACCGTCGCCATCTCAATGGCGCCATGCATGTTCTCGATCATCGTGTTCCTGAGTCGGGCAGTTACTTGACCTTCGAGCCATGTGACCTGCTGGCTCGTCTCGAGCGACGGTCGCGCGAACCTGTTCGCGGCGCCGAAGCACACCGATATAAACAAAAGTACGAGTCCGTATCAATACCGCTGGAGCGACATCGATGGCATGTTGCCGACATGTGACGATGCCGTGGTGCATGCATGCTTGGTTTTGGGAAAGTTCGTTCGTGTACCTAGCCAGCAGCAGCTGACACGCGAGCCCGCAAGGCCCGCCGGCTCCGGCAGCGGAAGCCGGTTCCCGCCTGAGGCCGGTGCGCGAGCGGGTTACGGGACTCCGGAACCGAGGCTGGCTCCGATCGCGGGCGTGGCGTTCGCCGGCTGCCTATCTCCATCGACAGAGGCTTGGCGCGACGGCCGCTGCCGCACCTCCTGCTCTGCGGGTCGTTGCGTTCCGCCCGCCGACACAATCGAACGGCCGTCGCGAGGCACCGACACCACCAAGGCCTGATGATGGTCGGGCAGGGAGATGGCCATCTACCCACAGTTCTCCCACGCCGCACCTCGATCGGCGCAGAACAAGCCGCGGCGGCCTGCAGCCGGAGCCGAGCGTCCGCTAAAAAGCCCGACGAGGTATTGATACTGTACCGTATCTTATGGCAAACGGTCTCCGGACAGGTCGAGTCCATCGACCGCCAAGATGCGAGGAACTGTCTATGTGCCTGAAATTCCTGGTGGCGGCGTTGCCCCTGGTGATCGTAACGGGTGCTGCGGCCGCAACGAACCTTCTTGACAGACGCATCGGGACGGAGGGTTCCGCCTTCGAGTCCCTCCTCGCTGCGCCGGGCATTCATGTCCATGGCCGAGACGAGATGACATCGGACAAGCTGCCGGCAGGACTTGGCTGGCGATCCGAAGCAAGCGCCATCTTTGCGTCCTGCCCCACCAAGTCAGGATCTGGGATCCGGGATGAGGCGACATCTTCCGTTGGCGCGACAGGTGGTTTGCGCTGCCAGCATGGAAATTCCGCTTCGAACACGTTGGTCCTCATGATGGATGCCGGCGTTCCGGAAGAGGACGGATTCGAAGACGAGCGCATGACCGCCCTGGCGGGTAGGAGCATCCTCTACCAAGACAAGCACGCCATTCCTCCTTCTCCTCGTATCGCTCAGGCGGAACCTGATCCGACGGTATCCGTCGACGACGATGAGGACTTGTCAGAAGCTGGATGCGGGTACGTCGATTACTACGTGAGTGAGAATTTCTCCGTTGGACTTGAGTATCTGGTCGACTATCTTTGCGATGACATCGTCGCAATCGCTCCATCTGCGACCTACATCGAGACACGCTGGCCGACCGGACCGCAGACGTTGGGACATCGTCCAGACATGATATGAACTTCATCGCTGTTAGATCAGCGACTTCACGCCGCTCCGACCAGCCTTGATCTAATTCAAGCCCGATGCGGCGGGGCCGAAGAAATGGCCTCCTGGGGAAGGACGCCGCGTGACTCACCGACTCGCCGCGCGAGCGAGCTTGGAGAACCGATGGAACGGCGAGAATGCTCGCTCGCGCCAAGTTGTATCCGTCCTCTTTGAAGTTAAAATCGTTCGAGTGGCAATAATTAAATAATAAAATGCTTTAATTGACCAGCATCCGGACATCTGCAGATCAGATAACGGTTGAGGCCCGCTGAGGATGCTTGTGATCGGATCGCCTCGAAGTGGGCGATCCAGCATGGGCAACATCGATTGTCCAGCCTGAAATGTGGTCGACCGCCGATCGATCCGATCGACAGTCGTCAGCAAGACCTGATCGAGTACGCGATCAAGACAAAGCCCTGAACCCCCGTGATCCGCCTCTCCTGCTCGGCATGGTGAATCCGATGGAAGCAGAGACCCGAACCAGCAGCGTGAAGATGCTCACCGCTCGGATGGTTGATATTCCATGGACCGGCGGCGCTATCACAGATGTCGTCCCTAGCCTTCGAGATAGACATGTCGATCAACCGAATTGTAGAAGGCACAGAGAAAGCTTCGACAATGCGTCAGAAAAAATCGCTTTACGCTCTCATCGTTGCCCTGGTGGTCGGCGCCGGTGCGACCGTGCCAGCAACGGCGTCCGCTGAGACCTCGGCGTATTCCATCACTTCCGTGAACATGCGCGCTGGACCAAGCACAAGCTATCCCGTAGTTGCGACTCTTCCTGGTCATAGCGCGCTCCTGGTGCATGGATGTGACGTCGGCGTCTCCTGGTGCGACGTCTCCTGGAGCCATCAGCGTGGCTGGGTTTCCGCGAGGTATGTTCAGGTCACCCACCGCGGCTCGACGACCATCATCACGTCGTCTGTCGCACCCGCCCTCGGCGTTGCGGTCATACCGTTCGACCGCACCTACTGGGACACCCATTACCGCGGCCGTGCCTGGTACGGCGAGTGGCCTCGCTACTACGGCGCACCGCGAGCCGCTGCCGGATGCGGCGACGACGGCTGCGGCGCGGCGACGATCCGGCCCGGTCGCGCCGCGGCAGGCTACTGCACCGACGATACTTGCAGAGGCGCATCCGTGACCCGTGGACCGGGCGGCATCGTGGGTGTCCGCCGTGGGTCGATCGATCGACCCTGGTGATGCGCTACGCGTTTCCGGCTGCCTAGGAGGGTTCTTACATGGATTTTCCCGGATCGACGCGCCTTTTCGCCTTGGCACTGATGCTGGTCTCTTCGGCGCGTCAGGTGCCGGCGCAGCAGCTGGATGGGCCGCGCAATGAACTTTGCGAAGTCTTGGAGCCCCAACGAACCGGAGCGATGTCCCGCGAAGGGCTAAGGATCTTCGCCGTGCATGAAGCGTGGCCGACCTGAGCGATCACGGTGCAGTCCTCCTACGAGGCGAGGCGGCGCATTCCCGATGACAATCGGGCTGCCCTGAACATCCCGGCATCGGGAAAGGCGATCGATCGATGTCTGAACGTCCCCCAAGGTCTTCGGTGTTCGAGGGAAGTGGACGGGCGGTCGAACCGCCAGGGACGTTCGAAGCGACGCCTGCAACGCCTGCAACGCCTGCGGCGACTGACATGCTGCGGATCGGAGGCGTCTCGACTGCGAGCAACGCAGATCCCCGCGCCATGATGGCCACGGGACGAAGGCTTCGACGACGTCGCTATCCAACCGATGGAGAGTCTCACGTCCTCATCGGGACGAACCGCTGGAGCGGCAGGTCCTCTGGATCTGCCGCTCCTCGGCAACCGCCACCGTCAGCGCCATGGCGAAGGCCATGGAGGCGGACAGAAGGCGGAAGCCGGCGTGGTCGGCCTCGGCGAGCTCGAACCACTCGCTCGCCGACTCCACCAGCGGCGAGAAGGCCGAATCGGTCAGCGCCACCACCGGCACGCCCCGCCGAGCGAGGCCGCGCGCCTGCGCCACGGTTTCCGAGGCGTAGGGCGAGAAGGAGACCGCGAAGGCCGCGTCCTCGCGCTCGGCCAGGGCCAGGATGTCCTCGTCGATGCCCGCCGCGGTGCCGACGAGCTGCGTGCGCACGCCGAGCTTGCCGAAGGCGTAGGCCATGTAGACGCCGATCGGGTAGGAGCGGCGCTTGGCGACGAGGTAGATGGTGCGCGCCCCCGCGAGCACCTGCACCGCGCGCTGGAAGGCTTCGAGGTCGACGCCGGTCGCGAGGCGGTCGAGCGAGGTCTTGGCGGCGGCGACGAAGCCGAACAGGATCGAGGGCGGCTGCGAGTCCTCGCCCTGCAGCGCCTTCAGCCGATCCGTATAGACGGGATGGCGCTCGCGCAGGCGGTCGCGAAACAGCGCCTGGAGCGAGGAGAAGCCCTCGAAGCCGAGGGCCTGGGCGAAGCGCACCAGCGTCGAGGGCTGGACGTTGGCCGCCTGCGCGATCGAGGCCACCGTTCCGAAGGCGATGTCGTCGGGATGGTCGAGCGAGAACTCGGCCGCCGCCCGCAGACGCGGCGGTAGATCCCGGCTGCGCCGCATGATCGCGGCCTTCAGCTCATCGAAGTCGGCGGGCGGCGCCGAAGGCCCGAGAGCCTCTGCGATTCCACCCGCCGGCAAGGGGTCAGGCCCCGAGCATCTGCGGCGTGACCGCGACGGCCTCGCCGCTCTTGGCCGACTGCGTCGCCGCCTCCGCCAGCGCCAGCGCCGCGATGCCGTCGCGCAAGGTGACCGGAACGGTGCCGCCCGAGGCGAGGCTCGCGACGAAGGCCGTCCACTCCGCCTCGTAGGCGCGCATGTAGCGCTCCAGGAAGAAGTAGACCGGCTTGGCCGAGGAGGCGCCGTTCGTCGTGATCTTCTCGACGGTGTTCTCCAGAACGTTGCGGGCCGAGAGCAGGCCCTTCGAGCCGAGCAGCTCGACGCGCTGGTCGTAGCCGTAGCCGGCGCGGCGCGAGTTCTTGATCACGGCGATGCGCCCATCGTCCCAGGACAGGGTCACGGCCGCCGTGTCGACGTCGCCGGCCGCGCCGATCTCGGGATCGACGATCGAGGAGCCGACCGCCGTGACCTTGGCCGGCGCGCCGCCCATGATCCAGCAGGCCATGTCGAAGTCGTGGATCATCATGTCGCGGAACAGGCCGCCCGACACCTTGATGTAGGAGACGGGCGGGGGCGCGGGGTCGAAGGAGGTGATCGACAGGAGTTCCGGCCGGCCGATCTCGCCGGCGTCGAGCGCGCCCTTCAGCGCGGCGAAGTTGGGGTCGAAGCGGCGGTTGAAGCCGATCATCACCGGCTTTCCGCTGCCGGCGACGGCGGCCTGGCAGCGAAGCGCCCGCTCCAGCGACAGGTCGACGGGCTTCTCGCACAGGACCGCCTTGCCGGCCGCGGTCGCCCGCTCGATGAGGTCGGAATGGGTGTCGGTGGAGGTCGCGATCAGCACCGCGTCGATGCTCGCATCGGCTAGGATGTCCTCGACCGAGCGGGCCTCGGCCCCGACGCTCGCGGCGAGCGTCCGCGCGGCTTCGGCCATGACGTCGGCGACGGCGACGAGGCGCGAGTCCTTGTTGGCGATCATGGAGCGGGCGTGGACCTGGCCGATCCGGCCGGCGCCGAGGAGGGCGACGTTCAGCATGGGGAATGTTCCTTTCAAGCGATGGTGAAGGCGTCGCGGAAGCGCTTCAGCGCCAGCTCGTCGTCGCCCTGGGGCCAGGCCTCGAGGCCGATCACGCCGCGATAGCCCATGCCGTCGAGCGCGCGGGCGATGGCGGGATAGTTGATCTCGCCGGTGCCCGGCTCGTGGCGGCCGGGCACGTCGGCGACCTGGATCTCGCCGATGTTGGGCAGCGCCCGGCGGCACAGCTCGATCAGGTTCCCCTCGCCGATCTGCGCGTGGTAGAGGTCGAGGTTGAGCTTCAGCGAGGGGCGGCTCACCGCCTCGACCAGCGCGATCGTGTCGGCGGCCTTGGCGAAGGGCGTCTTCGGATGGTCGACGGCCTCGTTGAGGTTCTCCAGGACGAAGGTCACGCCGTGCCTTTCGCCGAGGTCGGCGATGCGGCGCAGCGTGTCGACCGCCTTCAGCCACATCGCGCCCGAAACGACCTCGGACTTGACCACCGGCAGGCCCTGCCCGTCGAGGCCGGTGCCGTGGAGGTTGAGCCGCGGGCAGTTCAGCTCCTTGGCGACGGGGATCGACTGCGCGGCGGTGCGCAGCAGCTCGTCCGCACCGGCATCGTCGGCGAGCGTGCCGGTGACGTAGCCGGTCATGGAGGAGAAGGTCGCGCCGGATCCGGCGAGCGCCTTGATGTCGTGTTTCGTCCAGTCCCAGATCTCGACGAGGAAGCCGGCCGCCGTCAGGCGCTCCAGCCGCTCGAGAACGGGACGCTTGGCGAAGACGGTTTCCGCGCAGACCGCGAGCGCGAAGGGCTGTGTCATGGGTGATGCCTGGTTCGGGAGGAAGGGTGTCAGACGGTGCCGCCGAGCTCGGCCGAGACGGCCTGGAGCTCCTTGCCGCCGGCCATCAGGTTCTGAAGCTCGTCGATGGCGATCTCGCCCTTGGCGAATGTGCCGAGCGTCTTGCCGCGGTTGAGGACGGTGAAGCGGTTGCCGACCGCCATGGCGTGGCGGACGTTGTGGGTGATGAAGATCACGCCGAGTCCGCTCTCGCGGACCTGGTTGATGTACTTCAGCACCATCGAGGTCTGGGCGACGCCGAGTGCCGAGGTCGGCTCGTCGAGGATCAGCACCTTGGCGCCGAAGTGGACGGCGCGGGCGATGGCGACGCACTGCCGCTCGCCGCCCGACAGGGTGCCGACCGCCTGCTGCGGCTCGCGCACGTCGATGCCGATGCGCTTCATCTCCGCGCGGGTGATGTCGTCGGCGCGCTTCATGTCGATGCGCTTGAAGGGTCCGAAGCCGACCGTCGGCTCCTGCCCCATGAAGAAGTTGCGCGTCACCGACATCAGCGGGATCATCGCGAGATCCTGGTAGACGGTGGCGACCCCCGCCTCCAGCGCGTCGCGCGGCGAGGAGAAGACCCGCGGCCTGCCCTCGATCAGGAACTCGCCCGCCGTCGGCCTGTGGACGCCGGCCAGCGTGTTGATGAGGGTCGACTTGCCGGCGCCGTTGTCGCCGAGGAGGCAGAGCACCTCGCCGGCCGAGACGTGCATGGAGACGCCGTTGAGGGCGATCACCGAGCCGAAGTGCTTGACGAGGTTGCGGACCTCGATGAGGGGCGTTCCAGTCCGGTCCATCAGCGCTCTCCCGTCACGCGCTTGCGGATGACGTTGTTGAACACGACGGCCAGGAGCAGCATGCCGCCGAGGAAGACGAGGTACCAGTCCTGGTCGATCGAGGTGTAGGTCAGGCCGATCAGCACCATGCCGAAGACGATGGAGCCGAAGAAGGCGCCGATGGCCGAGCCGTAGCCGCCGGTGAGGAGGCACCCGCCGATCACGGCCGCGATGATCGCCTCGAATTCCTTCTGGAAGCCGCGCCGGGCGTCGGTCGAGCCGGCGTCGAGAACGGTGAGGACGGCGACGAGCGTGGCGCAGGAGGCGGTGACGATGAAGAGGATGATCTTCACCCGGTCCACCGGCACGCCGGACTTGCGGGCGGCCTTCGGGTCGCCGCCGGCGGCGAAGATCCAGTTGCCGAAGGAGGTGCGCAGCAGCACCCAGGTGGCGAGCAGCGCGATGACGACGAACCAGAGGATCTCGACGGGAATGCCTGGAACGGTCGGCAGGCCGCTCGGGAAGGTCTCGATGATCCCGGCCTGGCCGAGCCAGGTGAAGAGGCCGCCGAAGGCGTCGCCGGAGAAGATCGGCGCGAGAATGCTGCCGGCCGCCGCCTCGCGCATGCC
Organism: Antarcticirhabdus aurantiaca; assembly: GCF_009765365.1. GTDB lineage: Bacteria > Pseudomonadota > Alphaproteobacteria > Rhizobiales > Rhizobiaceae > Antarcticirhabdus > Antarcticirhabdus aurantiaca. Next base: position 78,815 of record NZ_VTOM01000002.1, on the reverse strand, counting down.
GCGCAGCTGCGTCGAGCCGCCGCTCGCCCATTTGAGACCGACGAGGGTGAGGCCGCGCAGGATGAACAGGAAGGCGAGCGTGACGATGAAGGAGGGAAGCCCGGTCCGCAGCACGATCTGGGCGTTGACGCTGCCGACCACGACGGCGAACGCGAAGGCGATGAGGATCGCGACCGGCAGCGGCAGGTTCCACACGACGAGGGCGGCGCCGAAGACAAGGCCCGCGAAGGCGACCATGGAGCCGATCGACAGGTCGAACTCGCCGCCGATCATCAGGAGCGCGGCGCCGACCGCCAGGATGCCGAGCTGGGCAGCCGGCGCCATGAAGTTCATCACGCCGGCGAGCGTGAACATCGCGGGGTTGGCGGTGAAGGCGAAGAACAGGGAGACGAGGACGAGACCGGCGACGGCGCCGAGTTCCGGCCGGCGAAGCAGGGTGGTGGCGAACGAGGCCTTTCTCAGCCGCTCGTCGCTCGTGCCGCCCGGCGGTGGATTCTTCTCGGTGATCGTGGACATCGGGGCGCTTCCTTGCGAAGGACTGGCGACGCGCGCGTCCGAGCCGCCGGGAACGGCGGCGTGCGCGGCGGCCGGACGTGTCGGAGGACGGAGCGGCCCGGTCCCGCCGGGGCCGCTCGCGCTTCTCGGATCAGCGGATGCCCTTGGACGCGCCGTCGATGACCTTGGCGGCGGTGTCCTGCGTCACGAAGCTCGGGCCGGAGGCGACGTTGCCGGCCGGCATCAGGCCGTTGCGGGCGTTGAGCGCGAGGAAGGTGACGGGCAGGTAGCCCTGGAGGTAGGGCTGCTGGTCGATGGCGAAGTCGGCCTTGCCGTCGGCGACGGACTGGAGGAAGCCGGCCGACATGTCGAAGGTGCCGACCTTCACCTTGTCGCCGAGGCCCATCTTCTGGACGACGGAAACCGCCGGCTCGCCGACGAGCGGCGCCGACAGGCCGAGGATGCCGTCGACGGAGGGGTCGGAGGTGAGCGCGGCCTGGATCTTGGCCTCGATCTCGGCCGGATCGGAGGTGGTCGGCAGGACCGTCACCTTGCCGCCGGTCAGGCCTTCCGTCAGTCCCTCGCAGCGCTGGTCGAGGCCTGCATTGCCGACTTCCTGGTTGACGCACAGGACGTTCTTGAGGCCCTCGCCGGCGAAGCGCTCGCCCGCCGCCTTGCCGGCCGCGCGCTCTTCCTGGCCGACATGGAGGCGGATGCCGAGCTTCTGGACGGCATCGACGCCCGAATTCATCGAGATCACCGGGATGCCGGCGGCGACGGCCTTCTCGATCGCCGGGCCGAGCGCGTAGGGATCGGGGTTGGACACGACGATGCCGGCGGGCTTCTGGTTGACGGCCGCCTCGATGAGCTGGGCCATCTGCACCATGTCGAAGGTTTCGGGGGCGCGGTAGTCGAGGGTGACGCCGCTGTCCTCGGCGGCCTTGGTCATGCCGTTCTTCACGATCGACCAGAACGGGTCCGAGGCCTGTCCATGCGTGACGGCGATGATCTGGACGGAGTCCTGCGCGTGGCCGGCGACCGGCGCGACGAGCGCCGCGACGGCGACGCTCGCGCCGAGGGCAAGCGTCTTCAGAATGGAATGCATGAGTTTTCTCCCGTGTGGAACCGCGTCTCAGGCGGTCACAAGCCAGCGCACGTTCTCGGACGTGCCTCCTCCTGCCGACACCGGCGGCGGAGCCTCCACGCTCCATTTGCTACCGGGTGCAAACAAGGATTTGATAGCATCTTCGCCGCGGAATGCAATACGTCCGTTGCATCGTCGGAAAATATGGAACAAACGTTCTGTGAGAGCTGACCGGGAGGGGCGGTGAAGAAGCGAGCGACGGCGCAGGAGGTGGCCCAGCTCGCCGGGGTCTCGAAGTGGACCGTGATCAGGGCCTTCACGCCGGGTGCATCGATCACCGAGGTCAGCCGTGCCAAGGTCATGGCGGCCGCGGAACAGATGAACTACCGGCCCAACCTCCTGGCGCGCAGCCTGGCGACGCGCTCGACCCGGCAGGTGGCGGTCTTCGTCGACGACTTCGCCAACCCCTACAAGCTGCAGCTGATCGAGGCGACGACCGCGGCGCTGCAGGCGGAAGGGCTGGTGGCGCTCCTGGTGAACATCAACGAGCACCTCGACCACGTCCACGCCATCCTCAACGCCGACCAGCGGCAGGTCGACGCCGTGGTCCTGCTCGGCACCTCGTTCCGGGAGGAGACGCTGGCCGACAGCCGGCTTCGCGACGGCGGGCCGCCGCTCTTCGTGCTCGCCCGCGACAGTCAGCTCGCGGGCATCCCGGCCGTGTCCTGCGACTCGGCCGTCGCCATGGAGGATATCTGCCGGCACCTGGCGGCGCGGGGCTTCGGCCGGCCCGGCTTCATGAGCGGGCCGCGGACGCTCTCGACGGCGCTCGGGCGCCATCGCCACTTCCGCGACCACTGGGCCAGCCGGGGCATCGAGGTCGCCGAGCTGCAGGCGAGCCCGTACAGCCATGCCGCGGGCGCCGCGGCCATGCGCGCCTATCTCGCGGCGAACCCGCCAGGGGCGCGCATAGACGTGCTCGTCTGCGAGAACGACATCCTGGCTCACGGCGCCCTCGACGTTCTTCGCCACGAGGCGGGCCTGAGCGTTCCTTCGGACATGGCGGTGGTCGGCTTCGACGATGCCGCTCCCTCCGCCCTTCCGGGCTACGATCTCACCACCTATCGCCAGCCGGTCGGGCGGATGGTCGAGACGCTGGTGGACATGCTCTCCGGTCGGCGTCCGCATGACACCATCGTCCTGCGTGGTGAGCTCGTCCTTCGTTCGTCCGCCTGAGGCGCTCTGCAACTATCGAGAAAGATCGGAATGCATGGCCGACGGGAGCGTCCGGTGATGACGCACCGCGGACGACGCCATTTCCGTTGCCGCGGCGATCGGCTGGTCGGCTCCGGTCTCCTCGATCCTGGCAGCTCGGATGAGGCATGATCACGTCATGGACATGATCGTGGCGAAGGACACGTTCGAGCTCGTTGGCGATGATCAAGTCATGGGAATCCAGCATCGTCTTGAGCGACAATCTCATCTCCGTCGAAATAGAGGATCTATCGCTGCATCCGTAATGAATGGGATGTGGCAAATCTTCAGGGAGCACAATGATCCTTGGACCGTGTCGCGACGATGCGGCGATGCACCATCGGCCGGCACCACCGGGTAGCGCAGGGGATGTGGACCATCCATCGTAGCTGAGCGTCGACCCGCCCGGGAATCCGCTTCCGCTCCGAGAAGAGGGGGTGCGGCGAGCGTCGTGCTCGGCAGAGCATCGCCCGCGGCGATCCGCTTCGCTCTCACGAGCATCGAGGCCCTCACCCTGCGTGCAAAATCAACTTCAGGTAGAGAATGGACGCCGATGGGCTTCGGAACCGCTTGACGATTGACGAACCCACGAAAATATTGATACGGTTCCGTTTATTATCTGTGTTGTGCTCGACGGGGATGCGCCTGCGGCTGGCTGTCGCGAGGCGGCCGCCGACAGCCCTCTGCCGAAACCGGCTGCATCTTTGTTCCTCCGAGGATCGTATGGCCCTCCTCCCGCGGCGCTTCGCCGATCGCCTCGTCCGCACGTCTGGTGCCTTGGCCGCTCTGGGCCTTCTCGCAGGGTGTGAGGCCGAGAGTCCTCCGCTGCCGGAGGAGCCTGAACATGTGCTCGTCCGACGAGTGACGTACGACCAGGTCGATCGGGAATTGACTCTGACCGGGACGGTCGTCGCGAAGGTGGAGGCAAGCCTCGCGTTTCAGACGGCCGGGCGCGTCGACAAGCGATACGTCGACGTCAGCAGCCGCGTAAGGGCTGGCGACCTGCTCGCGACGATCGACCAGACGCAACAGCGGGCGGATCTCGAATCCGCGGAAGCCGGCCTGCGAGCGAGCGCGGTCACGCTGCGGGAGGCCGAAGCCAACTTCGACCGCCAGGCTCGGCTTCTGGAAAGCGGCGTCACCACACGTAGCAACTACGATGCCGTCAGGGAGCAGCTTGGAAACGCCCAGGGTGCATTCGATACGGCCCAGGCTGAGGTCGACAATGCCCGCGAGCAGTTGTCGTTCACGGAGCTGAGGGCCGACGCGGATGGCGTCATCACGGAGCGCAACACCGAGACCGGCCAGGTCGCGGCTGCCGCGCAGCCGGTCTTCACGCTGGCTCACGACGGTCCACGAGAGGCGGTCTTCAACGTCTACGAGGCGCTCCTGCTGGGCGCCCCGCCTCAGTCCGACGTAGAGGTCCGGCTCGTCTCCGATCCTTCCGCGAGAGCCAAGGCCCGGATCAGCAGGATCTCGCCCACACTCGACCTGAGAACGGGCACCGTGGAGGTCCGTGCCACCATCGTCGACGCGGCACCGGAGATGGGGTTGGGTTCGGCCGTGGAAGGTGTCGGTCGCTCGAGGATGCGGAAGGTCGTCGATCTTCCGTGGTCGTCGCTCACTTCCGTAAGGGAAGGGGCGGCGGTGTGGGTCATGGACCCGGCAACGCGGACGGTTTCCTTGCGACCGGTCGAGATCGCGGATTACCGGAGCGGACGCATCCTGGTCGCCGACGGGCTGGCCGACGGCGACCAGGTCGTGATCGCGGGCGCCAACTTCCTGCGCGAGGGTCAGCTGGTGGATCCCGCCGAGGATGTGGCGCGATGATGCCGGGACGCTTCGTGAAGGTGGCCGTCGCGACGATGCTTCTCGCCGGCTGCACCGAGCCGGAAGAGCCGCCAAGCGCGCCGCGCCCGGTTCTCTCGACGCTCGCGGCGCCAGGATCGACGGTGCCGCTGAGCTTCGTCGGGGCGGTCGAGCCTCGACATTCCCGCGATCTGGGCTTCCGCGTTCTCGGGCGGGTGAACAGCAAGAGCGTGGACGTCGGCGACGTCGTCGTCGCCGGCCAGGTGTTGGCATCGGTCGATTCGCAGGCGCAGACGCTGTCGATAAGATCTCTGGAAGGGGAGGTCGCGACCGCCGAGGCGCAGCTGGAATCCGCACGCGCGACGCGGGACCGTCAATCGGCTCTCGTGGAACTGAACGCCGGCACCGCGGCGCAACTCGACAGCGCGGAACAGCAGTTCGCCGTCGCCCGGTCGACTTTGGTCAGCCGGAGATCGGACCTCGCCAAGGCTCGGGACGAGCTGAACTACACGCGCCTCGTCTCGGAAACCGATGGCATCGTCACGGCGGTCTCGATCGACGTCGGCCAGATCGTCAACGTGGGTCAGACGGCGCTGACCGTGGCGCAGATCGATGTCCGGGAGGCCGTCGTCGATGTGGCCGAAGACATCGCCGCATCGCTGGTCGTCGGGCAGGAATTCACGGTCACGCTTCGACTGGACCATGCTCAGGCGGCGAGCGGCCGGATCCGCGAGATCTCTCCACGATCGGACGCGGCGACACGCAGCAAGCGTGTCCGGATCACTCTCACCGATCCCTCTCCGGCATTCCGGCTCGGCAGCATGGTCGAAGCCAGGATGGATGCGACGCGCGATCCTACGATCAGGCTGCCCGAGAGCGCGCTCCTGCGCACGGACGAAGGCGACTTCGTCTGGGTGGCCGACGAAAGGAACGGCACCGTGCAGCGGCGGCGCATCACGCTTTCCGATCCGCGGGACGGTCGCTTCGACGTCCTCTCCGGGCTCGAACCGGGAACGCGTGTCGTGACCGCCGGCGTCAATTCGCTGCAAGAGGGTCAAGCCGTGGAAATCCAGCAGGAGCCAGCCTCTTGAAGCGCTTCAATCTGTCGGCATGGGCGCTCGAGCACCCTTCTCTCATCTGGTACTTCATGATCGTCTTCGCGGTGGCGGGAGCGTTGTCCTACGCGAACCTCGGTCGCGAGGAAGACCCCAACTTCACGATCAAGACCATGATCGTCCAGGCGAGCTGGCCCGGCGCCTCTCTCGAGGATACCGTCAATCAAGTGACGGATCGGCTCGAGAAGAAGCTCGAGGAGCTGCCGCAGCTCGACTACACCAAGAGCCTGACGTCGCCGGGCACGACCACGATCTACGTATATCTCCTGGACACTACGAGACCCGAGCAGGTCTCGCAGCAGTGGGCGCGCGTTCGGGACCTGCTGTCGGACATTCGTCCTCAGCTGCCATCCGGCGTCCAAGGTCCATCGTTCAACGACGACTTCGGGGACGTGTACGGCAACATCTATGCTCTGACGGCCGACGGCATAACCCAGCGTCAGCTGAGGGACTACGCCGAGATGGCACGCGCCAGGATCATGGCGATCCCGAATGCAGGCAAGGTCAACCTGATCGGCGCCCAGGACGAGGTCGTATACCTGGAGTTCTCCACCCGACGGATGGCCGCGCTCGGACTGAGCCAGCAGACCATCATCGACGCCCTGGCGGCGCAGAACGCGATCGTACCCTCCGGGACCATCGACTCGACCGGCGAACGCATCGCCGTTCGCGTATCCAGCGAGTTCGAGTCCGAGGACGGCTTGCGCGACGTCAACCTCTGGGTGAACGACCGCTTCTTCCGCCTTTCGGACGTCGCGACGATCGAGCGGTCCTACGTGGATCCACCTCGGTCGCTCTTCCGCTACAAGGGAGAACCTGCCATCGGGCTCGCGGTCGGCATGCGACCTGGCGCCAACCTCCTGGAGTTCGGCGAAGCGCTATCGGGCGAGTTGCGTCACATCGAATCGGAGTTGCCGATCGGCGTAGGCGTGCATCTTGTCTCCGATCAGCCTCACGTCGTGGAGGAGGCGGTCGGCGGGTTCACCAAGGCGCTCGCGGAGGCGATCGCCATCGTTCTCGCCGTTTCGTTCGTCAGCCTGGGACTGCGTGCCGGGATCATCGTGACGCTCGCGATCCCGCTTACGCTCGCCATAACCTTCGTGGCGATGGAGTACGCCGGGATCTCGCTTCAGCGCATCTCGCTCGGCGCCCTCATCATCGCCCTGGGCCTCCTCGTCGACGACGCGATGATAGCCATCGAGATGATGGTGGCGCGCCTCGAGGCAGGAGACAGTCTGCGGAAGGCTGCGACCTACATCTACACGTCAACCGCGTTTCCGATGTTGACGGGGACATTGGTCACCGTCGCTAGCTTCATACCCGTCGGACTCAACAACAGTAACGCCGGAGAGTTCACGTTCACTCTCTTCGTCGTGGTTGCCGTATCCCTGATCGTGTCATGGGTGGTCGCCGTGGTCTTCATGCCGATCCTCGGCGTGGCCATCATGCCGAAGACGTTGAAGGGGCATGCGGGGAGGAAAGGCTTCTTCTCGAGGATCTTCGCGGCCGTCCTTCGTGTCGGCGTCCGCTTCAAGTGGTCGACCATCGTCCTGACGCTCGCGCTGTTCGCCGGCTCGATCTACGGCCTGGGTCACGTCCAGCGGCAGTTCTTTCCCGCTTCGGATCGACCGGAGGTCGTAGTCGACTGGACGGCGCCGCAGAATACCTCGATCCTGGAGACGCGAGCCCAGATGGATCGCTTCGAGTCCGAACTTCGCAAGGACTCCGACATCCTTTACTGGTCTTCGTACGTCGGTCAGGGGGCGGTACGCTTCGTGCTGTCCTTCGACGTACAGCCGGCAAGCCCGAACTATGGTCAGATGATCATCATGACCAAGGACATCGAAGCACGGGATCGCGTGATCTCTCGGTTGCGCGAGATCGGAAAGCGGGAGTTCGTCGGAACCGACGTCTTCGTGCATCCCATGGACATCGGCCCTCCGGTCGGGCGCCCGATCCAGTATCGCATGAGCGGACCGGACCTTGGCAAGGTGAGGGCCTACGCCCAGGAAGTGGCTGGCATCGTCGACGCCAATCCCAACGTGGGGCGGGTCACGCTGGACTGGAACGAGCCGGCCCGCGTCGTGAAGGTCGAGGTCCTGCAAGACAAGGCACGCCAACTCGGCATCTCCTCCCAGGACATCTCGTCGGCCCTCGCGAACGTCGCCGGGACGACCGCAACGCAGATCCGCGACAGCATCTACCTCGTCGACGTCGTGACCCGTTCACGTGCCGCCGAGCGCACGTCCATCGAGACGTTGCAGGACCTTCAGATCAATGCGCCGGATGGCCGCGTCATCCCGCTGGCGTCCGTCGCGAGCTTCGGCCACGGAATGGAGCAGCCGTTCGTCTGGCGCCGCGACAGAGTACCCACGATCACGATCAGGGCGGCGCTTGCGTCGGACGCTCAACCGGCTACCGTGGACGCGCAGCTCGTCCAGCAGATCGACGATTTCCGCGCCCGGCTGCCGCCGGAATATGGCCTCGAGACCGGTGGAGCAGTGGAAGCGAGCGCCATGGGGCAGGGGCCGATCGTCGGCGTCCTGCCGCTGATGCTGCTGTCGATGACCACGATCCTGATGTTCCAGCTGCAGAGCTTCCAGCGGCTCTTCATGGTGGTCGCCGTCGCTCCGCTGGGTCTCATCGGCGTCGTCGCCGCCCTTGTCCCGACCGGCGCCCCTCTCGGCTTCGTGGCGATCCTCGGCGTCCTCGCGCTGGTGGGAATCCTCATCCGGAACTCGGTGATCCTGGTCGTGCAGATCGAGGAGCACGTCGAGGAGGGCTGGGGCCGCTGGGACGCCGTCATCGACGCCACCGAGCATCGCATGCGGCCGATCATGCTGACGGCGGCGGCCGCTTCGCTCGCGCTGATCCCGATCTCGCGGGAAATCTTCTGGGGTCCCATGGCCATCGCCATGATGGGGGGCATCATCATCGGAACCCTGTTGACACTCCTTTTCTTGCCGGCACTTTACGTCGCCTGGTTCCGGGTCCGGCCGGACGAAACCGGTCGGGCGGAAGATCGCCGGTCCGGGACCATCGCTTCGCATGACCATCCGGACGCGGGCTCGGTCGCCGGCGTGGACGCCACCGGATGAGCCGAGGCCGCGCCGACATCTCCCGCATCTCCGACGGAACGGATGGAGTGGCGCCGACATCGGCCGGTGACGCTGGCGCGACACCATGCGGAGGGCCGCGTCGTCCCGGCCGCATCTCGGCGATCGTCGTCGGACCGTCCTCGGGCCCGCTCCCGACCCGCTCAGGTCGAGAAGCCCGGGCTTACCTCACGGCGCAAGTGACGGAGGCCGTCTCCCGATCCGGTTCGCTGCGCGGCTATGCGGGACGATGATCGCGTCATAGGCCTCGATCCCGGCCGACGGAAGGCCGCACATGCCGTCCGGCGTCGCGCTCCCGGATCCGGGGATCCGGTCGACGCGTCGCAAGGATGATCGGCGTGCGGCGTGGACGACAAGCAATCCAGACCAGGTACGGATATGACCAAGACTGCCGAAATACGGGCCTTCCTGCCCCGCGTCGCGCTCGCCGTCTCGCTGGCGATCGCAGGTTCGGGATGTGCAAGCCGGCCCCATGCGTCGCTTCTGCCGGTGTCGCATACGGTTCAAGGAGCGCACGTCATCGACATGCTCGTCGCCACTACGAGGGCCCCGTCTCCCGAGTCCGGGGTGGTGTTCTCGGGAGAGCGCGGCTCGGGGCTGTCCCTGAAGAACGTCGTCGTGTCGATTCCGCCGGACGGCGTCCGTAAGCCGGGAGCGGTCATCTATCCCGAAAGCCGGCCGGGCGATCCGGCCCGGGAGTTCGTCGCGCTCGAGGTCGCCGCCATGGACGGACGTGGAGCTGCGGCGTGGTACGACCGTGTCGCAGGGCCGAAGAAGCGTGTCCTCATCTTCGTTCACGGATTCAATTCGACCTTCGAGGAAGCCGTCTTCCGGTTCGCGCAGATCAGCCACGACACGGGAGTGGATGCGGCACCGATCCTCTTCACTTGGCCGTCGCGCGGCAGCATCTTCGATTACGTCTACGATCGGGAAAGCGCCGACTTCTCCCGTGACAGTCTCGAGAAGATCCTGACGCAGGCCGCCGCCCAACCGGAGGTGGAGGAAATCACCTTGATGGCACACTCGATGGGTAGCTGGCTCGCGATGGAGGCGGTCCGCCAGCTCGCCATCCGCCAGGGCAAGGTTCCCGCCAAGCTGCGCAACATCGTGCTTGCTTCCCCCGACCTCGACATCGACGTCTTCCAGAAGCAGCTCGACGACCTCGGTCCGGCGCAGGAACGCATCACCATCTTCACGTCGCAGGACGATCGCGCGCTCCGCGTCTCCCGCCGGCTTGCCGGTGGCGGCGAGCGCCTCGGTTCCGTGGATCTCAAGCGTCCGGAAGTGAGTTCGATGTTCGTGCGCCGCGGCATCCACGTCGTCGACCTCAGTGGCGTCGTCGCGGGAGACCGGCTCAATCACACGAAGTTCGCGGAAAGCGCCGACGTGGTACGCGCCATCGGCAACCGCCTCATCGCCGGCGACGGCATCTCGGATTCGCGGCTCAGCGTCGCCGAGACTATCGGAGCCGCAGCCATCGGCACCGCACAGGGGGTGGGATCGGCGATCGGCGCGACGGCGACGATCCCGTCCGCGGTTCTGACCTCGGAAGGACGAGTCCACCTGCGCGAGCGCATCGAAGAGAGCGGGCGCAACTTCGGCGGTTCCCTTCAGACGGTCACCGGGCAGTGATCTGCATCGCAGCCTCCGCCTCCTGGAACGCGCTTGCGGCGGAGCCGCTTCGTGGATCGCGCTCCCTGTCTGCGCAAGCTGGGCCGTTCGCTGCCGACGCCCGCCTGCCGCGATCTGCATCGTCATGCTCGACGTCACCTTCTGCATCCCCCACGCGAAGATGCTACGCGAAGCCATCTCGCCGCACCCGCTCGCCATATCGCTGGAGGATCTGCAGGCCTTGACGCTCGAGCACCTTCAAGAAGGCAATCGGTCGGCTCGGCTGCCGGCATCCCGCGACACTCCGAAGTCCGACTCCACGAAGGTGGCGTCCGATCCTGCCGGCATGACCGTGCCCGGTGGTTCCGCCGACTGGCGGATCGTCCTGTCCGGCAGGCTGCAGGGCTACCATGCCCCTCGGTGGAGCCGTGACCGGGACGAAGAACCGGGTGATCCCGAGCGTCGTGGCGCGATCGGCGCCAGACCTAGGAGCGTCGGTCCGGTGGCCGATGGCTATCCTGACATGGCTCGGACACTGCCATGACCTGGCACCCCGACGCTCGCTATCCCTCGACGCTGGCCATGCCGATCGATGCAGCGATCGCCGATGTCGTGGGGAATAGCCGAAACGCTGCCGTACTGGAAATGCCTTGGAGCGCCAGACACACGGCAACCATCCCGCCGCATCTCGCCGAGCAAGCGCATCGCGCAGCCGAAAGATTCCATACATCGTCGCGCGGGACGATAGAGGAAGTCATCGGCATCGGCATCGAGCTGCTCGCCATCAAGGAGGTCGTTGACAAGCCGGCCTTCGGCGCCTGGATGAGGAGAAGCTTCGGATCGGAGAGTCGGACCGCCGACAACTACATGCAGCTGGCGCGAGCCTTCGCGGACCGCCGGGACGTCGTCGCGGCTCTTCCCCTGACCGTTGCCTACAAGCTGGCGGCACCCACTCTGCCCGCTGCGGTGCGCGAGGCCGTGCTGGAACGGCTCGCGCACGATCCGAACCTCGAACCGGCCGTCATCAGGAGCATGATCGCGGATGCCGTCGCGATCCGGAAAGGATCGACGCTCCGCAGGCCGGGCAAGCGCCCACGCAACCGGTCGATCGAAGCTGAGAACGCCAGTGTGGAGGCTGCACGCTTGATCGCCTCCGTGGCTGGCGCGCACCGTCCCGAGTTGTCGGCCCTGCTCGCACACTGCGACCATGGACTCGGCCTGCTGATCCGCCAAGCTCTACAGGCCGAGATGCAGCGATCGGCGAAGGATGAGCCGAACCGGTGAGGCGCGGACATCCACGGTTTCAACGAGCGTGTCCCGCACCGGGCACGGTGCCGTGTGCCATTCTCCACGAAGGAGCGGCTTATCATCCGGATGGAAGAGCCGGTCCGCGAAGGTTCGATCGGCGTCGCCGATCGTGGAGCCACCAGCTTGTCGGAAGCGGCAGGCTTCGACGCGGATCGATGTGCCAAGATGTTGATCGTTCCGACGCCGGGCAGGCGACCGGCCGCGTGGATCGACGATCCCATAGCCTATTGGCACGACCGAACTTGCCGCTAAAGGGTGCCTCTCGATGGAGCCTGCGGCTCATCTGTCAGTTCAATTGGAAGGATGGGCGGATGATCAGCCGCGACCATCGGCAAGAACGATCGATTAGGCAGCATAGCGAATGCTTGATGACACCATTCCGAGACGCTCCCGAGGGCGTCCCTCCGCAGAGCAGGCTAACGAGCTAACATCCGTGATCGCGAAGGTCGCTTGCGAGATGTTTCTTGAGTACGGGTTCGACAATACGAGCATCGATGAGCTTGTCCAGCGGACGAAAATCTCGAAGCGCACTTTCTACAATCGATTCAAGAACAAGGCCGATCTATTTTCGACCGTTTGCATCCAGTTGGCAAATGAGAGGTACCCTCTCGATATTGGGCACTACCAAGAGAATTGCGACTTGCACTCCATGTTGCAGGAGATGTTGCTCAAGATCCTGGATGCAACACTCAAGCCCGATGCGGTCGAGTTCGATCGAATGATGATCGCGGTCGCCATTCGCTTTCCCGAAGTCACCATCGCGGTGGATGCGGTGAGGCGCCGAGCCGTCCAGGGACTTCGCGAATTCCTGGCCGAGACGAACCGCGAGGAAGTTCTGCATATCGAAGATGCCGAGGAGGCAGCATGGCACCTCATTAATGGAGCCATCCTTCCGCCTTTCAGGCGAGCGGCCCTTGGCTTGCGGGACGTCGAGATCACCGCCGACGACAAGCGCGCAATCAGCCGGTTCGTGAAGTTCTTCATCAGAGGCTACGAGCCTCGTCCGGATCGGGAGGAACGGTAGCGCAAGTATCCCCGACGCTCGGCGCAAACGATCAGGTGCGCTGAGGCCGATCGTCGTGGCCGGCCCAACCATTCGACGGCGAAGGACGCGGGCACGCTCGACGGATCGCCGGACCGACCTGCGTGCAACCCCGCTGCCCATCCATCTTCCAGAGGAATTCGCGCGGACCCGTCAGGCCAGGAAAGCGAAGCTCCAGCCAATGAGGTTCGCAGTCGCGGAGAGAACCAGCCGCCGGGCAACCTTCTCGGACGGCTACGCGAGGATTTACGAAATTAGATTGCAGTTTCGAAAATTCTCGTCCACATTGCCATCGGACTCGCGGGGAGGATGCGCGCGTGTCGGATTTGGGAGATCGGTCGATGTTGGACTTCGAGTCCGCCGCCCAGCCAGGGCGGCTACCCGCGACGATGAAGGCCGCGCGGATGCACGAAGTCGGCGCGGCTCTTGTGGTCGAGGACCTTCCGACACCGGTTCCAGGTTCCATGGACGTCGTCGTGCGAGTGCGATCCTGCGGCATCGTCCCGAATCTTGCGAACATCCTGAAGAACTGGCCGACCTGGTTTCCTGGCCTGCCGCAGCCGCCGCTGCCCGCGATCTTCGGCCTGGACCCGGCCGGCGAGGTCGCCGCCGTCGGCGAGCGCGTGCACAACATCAGGGTGGGCGATCGCGTGTACGTCAATCCGGCACGCTCTTGCGGCTCGTGCCGCCATTGCCGGGGCGGCGAGCCTATCGCCTGCCAGTTCTTCGCCTTCCAGGGCTATTTCGGCTTCAGCAGGCACGCCGAGCAGACCTTCCTGAACTATGCCGGCGGCGGGCTCGCCGAATACATGATGGCGCCCGCCGCCGCGATCGTCAGCCTGCCCGACGCCATGAGCTTCGACCATGCGGCGCGCCTCGGCTACATGGGCACCGGCTACTCGGCGCTGAAGAAGGCCAAGGTCGGTCCCAGGACCACCCTTCTCGTCAACGGCATTTCCGGAACGCTCGGAATCAGCTGCGCGCTGTTCGGCCTCGCCATGGGGGCGCGCCGGATCCTCGGCACGGGTCGCGACCGGGATCTCCTGGAGGCGGTCAGGGCGCTGGCGCCCCATCGCATAGAGGTCCATTCGATCCATGACGGGCCGGTCGACGGCTGGGCGCGCTCGCTCACCCACAACGGCGAAGGCGTCGACGCCTTCGTTGACTGCAACGGGCCGGGCGCCTCGCATGAAACCTTCGTCCAGGGCATCATGGCGCTCAGGCGCGGCGGAGCGGCCGTCAACATCGGCGCCATCGCCGGCCCGGTGCCCATCGACGTCCACTACATGATGGACGGCAACATGCGCCTGCACGGCTCGGTCTGGTTCACGACGGCCGAGGGGCAGGAGATGGCCGACATGGTGGAGAGCGGCATGGTGGACTTCTCCGTTCTCAAAACGGTGGCCGTCCCGCTCGCGCAGGTCAACGACGCCATCTCCGGCATCGCCCGGCGCCATGGCGGCTTCTCCAACTTCGTGATCCATCCGTGAGGCCCTGAGGCGTCTCGCTGGATCGTCGCCATCGTCTGGGGAGGAAGGGCATGAAGATCAGACGCGTCGTCGTCGCACGCGACGAGACCGGGAAGTCTGCGGTCGTCAGCGACGGGCATTCGCCACGCGAGCAGGTGCTGAAGCACACGCCGGGCTTCGTTTCCTCGCCGCTCTGGCTGACAAGCGGCACGCCCGATCTTTCCCTGCCGATCGAGGAGACCATGGCCGGCGAGGGATCCGTTCTGGCAGGGCCGGGCGGAGCCTGTTTCATGGTCGTCACCTTTCCTCCGGACTCGGTGATGGCTGGTCCGGACTTCGATCCCGTCCTCGCAGGTCCCGAGCACGCTCGGGCGGCACCGGGCATCGCCGAGACCTTCGAGAGGGATGCGCCGGGAATGCACCGCACCCCGACGCTGGACTTCGCCACCGTCGTGAGGGGCGAGATCGTCCTCGAACTCGACGACGGTGCGATGGTGACCCTGCGGCAGGGCGACACCGTAGTGCAGCAGGGAACGCGCCACGCCTGGCGCAACCTGGGTGCAGAGCCGGCCACCCTGTCCTTCGTCATGCTGGGCGCTCAGGGCACCTGAACCACCGCGAAGCGCCCGCGCCCCGCACGAGCGAGGCGATGCCACGAGACTCGAACGTCGTCCACGCCGCCTCATCCGGGGCGCGGTGGCGGCACGCTTGCACATCGGGAGGATTGCATGAACATGAACCGTCGAACGTTCGTCGGCGCTGCAGCGACCGCCATTCTCGCCTGTGCGGCCGCAGTGCCGCCCGCGATCGCCCAGGAGCGAAGCTCGGTGCGGATCGGCTACGTCGTGTCGCAGACGGGCGTGAACGCGGCCGGCGCGACCACCACCACCATCCCGAACTACGAGCTGTGGGTCCACGACGTCAACGCGGCCGGCGGCCTGCGCCTGCCCGACGGCACGCAGCTGCCGATCGAGGTCGTCGCCTACGACGACCGCTCCCAGACCGAGGAAGTCGTGCGCGGCATCGAGCGCCTCGTCAACCAGGACCGCGTGGACTTCATCCTGGCGCCGTGGGGCACGGGCTTCAACCTGGCGGCCGCGCCCCTGATGGCGCGCTTCGGCTACCCGCAGATCGCCAGCTCCTCGATCGTCCCGCCCATTCCCGGAATCCACGAGCGCTGGCCCGGCGCCTTCTGGCTGCTCGGCACGGCCGAGGACTACGCCCACGCCTTCGCCGAGCTCCTGACCACGCAGAAGCAGGCGGGTGCGCTGAACGGGCGGATCGCGATGATCTCGATCGCCGACGGCTTCGGCATCGAGCTGGCCGCCTCCGCCCGCAAGGCCTTCGAGGAGGCCGGCATCGAGATCGTGATGGACCGGACCTATCCGCTGGGCACGCAGGACTTCGCCACCCTCCTGTCGGAGGCCCAGGCGAGCGGTGCGGACGCCTTCGTGGCCTACAGCTATCCCGGCGACACCTTCGCCATCACCCGCCAGGCGCGGGTGTCTGGCTACAATCCGCCGATCTTCCACACGGGCGTCGGCACGAGCTTCCCGATCTATCCGCAGATGGCGGAAGGCGGAGTCGAGGGGGTGATGAGCCTGGGCGGCATCGACGTGAACCGCCCGGAGATCCAGGACTACATCCGCCGCCACCAGGAGGTGATCGGCAAGCTGCCCGACGCCTGGGCGAGCCCGGTCATCTATTCCTCGCTGCAGATGCTGGCGCAGGCCATCGAGCGGCGGGGGCTCGACCGGGAGGCCGTGACGCAGGAACTGGCGAGCGGCCGCTTCGAGACGATCCTCGGGCCGATCCAGCTCGTCGACAACGCGCCGCGCGACCTCTGGTACATCGGCCAGTGGCAGGGCGACCACTTCGTCGCCGTGGCGCCGGCGGGCCGCGAGGGCTCGGCCGACCTCGTCGTCCCGAAACCCGGCTGGAACTGAACGGAAGGCGGCCGGCCATGCTTCTGTCTACGCTCGTCTTCGGCGTGGTGCTCGGCGGCACCTATGCGCTGGTCGCCCTCGGCCTCACGATCCAGTACGGCGTCGCGCGGATCATGAACCTTTCCTTCGGAGAGGTAGTGATGTTCGGCGCATTCGCGACCTTCGTCCTGTTCACGGGCGCCAGCCTGTCGCCGGTGCTCGGCCTGTTCGTGGTCGTGCCGCTCGCCTTCGCGATCTCGTGGATCCTCTATACCGTCCTGATGCGTCCGCTGGTGAAGCGGGCGCGTCATCCCGAGCGGGTCGAGATCGACTCGATCCTAGTCACCTTCGGCCTCCTGTTCCTGTTCCAGGGCCTGTTCACGCAGGCCTTCGGCTCCGGCTACACGGGCTACGGCTGGCTCCAGGCCCCGGTGGAGATCCTCGGGGCGCGGGTCGCCTCAGGCCGCGTCCTCGGCCTCGGCCTCGCCTGCCTGATCGGCCTCGGCCTCTGGGCGGCGACGACGCGCACGCGCTGGGGCCTGACGATGCGGGCCGTGGCGACGCGGCCGGCCTTCGCCGCGCTCGTCGGGATCGACGAGAACCGGGTGGCCCGCCAGGCCTTCGCGCTCGGCGGAGCGATCGCCGGCGCGGGCGGCGCGATCCTGTCCATGTACCAGCCCGTGACGCCGATCGACGGCGGCTTCCTTACCATGAAGGCGCTGGTGATCGTCATCATGGGCGGCATCGGCAACATGGGCGGCGCGCTCGCCGCCGGCCTCATCATCGGCATCGTCGAGGCCCTGGTGTCCTACGCGGTCGACCCCGGCCTGACGCTGGCCGCCACCTACGCCATCTTCCTCGCCGTCCTCCTGTGGCGGCCCAAGGGCCTCTTCGCGTGAGGACGACCGCCATGCGACCCGCCGTCTCCGCTCTCGCCTGCGCCCTTCTCGTGGCCGGCCTCGCCGCGCTTCCGCTCTTCGTGGGGGGCTACGGGCAGGGCGTCCTGGTCGGCCTGATGAACGCCGTCGTCCTGGCCTCGGCCTGGGCGCTGTTCTCCGGTCCGACGAAATACGTCTCGCTCGCCACCGTCGCCTTCTTCGGCATCGGCGCCTACACGGTGGCGGTGCTCACCGAGACGATGCCCTTCGGCGCGATCCTCGCGGTCGCCGGGGCCATCGGCGTCGCGGTCGCGCTCCTCGTCGGCCTGGCGACGCTCCGCCTGGCCGGCGTCTACTTCGTGATCTTCTCCTTCGGACTCGCCGAGCTGGTGCGCCAGATCATCACCTGGTTCGAGACGTCTGTGAACCGCACC
Organism: Antarcticirhabdus aurantiaca; assembly: GCF_009765365.1. GTDB lineage: Bacteria > Pseudomonadota > Alphaproteobacteria > Rhizobiales > Rhizobiaceae > Antarcticirhabdus > Antarcticirhabdus aurantiaca. The sequence continues at coordinate 61,275 of NZ_VTOM01000002.1, read as the reverse complement.
CTCGGGCGCTACATCTTCATCGACCTGTCGGCCACGGCGATCTACTGGATGCTGCTGGCGCTGGCGGTCGCGGTGATCGGCACGCGCTGGTTGATCGAGCGCGGGCGCCTCGGGCTCGCGGTCCATGCCATCGGCGACGACGAGATCGTCGCGCGCCATGCCGGCGTCGACGTCACCAAGGTCAAGCTCGCGCTCTTCGCCCTCTCCGCGCTCGCCATGACGCTGGCCGGGGCCATCCAGGCGCCGCGCTGGACCTATGTCGAGCCCTCCATCGTGTTCAATCCGAACATCTCCTTCACCGCGCTCATCATGGCCCTCCTCGGCGGCGCGACCCGCCTCTGGGGACCGGTCTTCGGGGCCGTGCCGCTGTTCTTCTTCTTCGAATGGCTCTCCGTCACGATGCCGGGGCAGTTCTCCATCGTGCTCGGGCTGACCTTCATCGTCATCGTCTTCCTGGTGCCGAACGGCGTTCTCGACCTCGCCGAAAAGGGGCTCCGCAAGACGCGCGGCCCGAATGCGGGGGATGCGCGCCATGTTTGAGATCCGAGGCCTGTCCAAGCGGTTCGGCGGCCTGCAGGCGGTCAAGGCCGTCGATTTCGACCTCGCCGAGGGCGAGGTGGTGGGGCTTCTGGGCCCCAACGGATCGGGCAAGACCACGGTGATGAACCTCATCTCCGGCGTCTTTCCCGCCAATGGTGGCTCGATCCGCCTCGGCGGGCGGCGCCTCGACGGCCTGCCGGCGCACCGCATCGCCAAGGAAGGCGTATCGCGGACCTTCCAGCTCGTGCGCCTCGCGCCCTCGCTGTCGGTCCGCCAGAACGTTCTTCTTTCCCTGTCCTTCGGCGCCCGTCCGGTGTCCGGCCGGGAGGCGGAGCGACGCGCCGACGAGGCGCTGTCGCGCGTCGGCCTCGAGGGCGTGGGCGACGCGCGCGTACCCGACCTCAACTACATCGACCAGAAACGCGTCGAGCTCGCCCGGGCGGTGGCCACCCGTCCGCGCCTCCTGCTTCTCGACGAATGGCTGGCCGGCCTCAACCCGACCGAACTGCGCGCCGCCATCGCCCTCGTCGGCTCGCTGCGCGACGACGGCGCCACCATCCTCCTCGTGGAGCACATCATGGAAGCGGTCCGCGCGCTCTGCCCGCGCTCCATCGTCATGCGGGCGGGCGAAAAGATCGCCGATGGCCCGACCGCCGAGGTTCTGAACGACCGCCGGGTCGTGGAAGCCTATCTCGGGGGAGCGGCCCATGTTTGAGGCACGCTCGATCTCGGTGCGCTACGGCAAGCACCTGGCGCTCGACGACGTCTCGCTGGAGGTCGGAACGAGCGAATGCGTCGCGATCCTGGGCGCCAACGGCGCCGGCAAGTCCTCGCTCCTGCGCGGGCTGACGCAGGCCGGGCTCCGCGAGCGGGGCGGCGTCATCCGTCATCGTGGCGAGGACATCTCGGCCACGAACGACTTCGATCTGGTGGAAAAGGGCATCGCCCTCGTGCCGGAGGGACGCGGCGTCTTCGCCGAGCTGACGGTGGACGACAACCTCTCGCTCGGAGCCCATCCCAAGCGTGCCCGCGAGAGTGCCTCGGAGCGCAGGGCGGAGGTCCTCGATCTCTTTCCCAAGCTCGGGCAACGCCTCGCCCAGACCGTCGGCACCATGTCCGGCGGCGAGCAGCAGATGGTGGCGGTCGCGCGTGCCCTGATGTCGCGACCGACGCTGCTCCTCCTCGACGAACCGAGCCTCGGTCTCGCGCCGATCGTCGTCGATGAGATGTTCGCCGCGCTCCACAAGGTGCGCGACAGCGGCGTGTCGATCCTGATCGTGGAGCAGAACGTGCGCGCCAGTCTGGCGCTGGCGGCACGCGGCTACGTGCTCGAGGCGGGCCGGATCGTCGGCAGGGGCAGCTCCGCCGAGCTCGTCGCCGACCCCATGGTGGCCAAGGCGTTCCTCGGGCACTGAGGTTCACGTCAAGGACGGTGGGCGCCCGAAGACGACGAGCGGGGTGGCGGTCACGGAACGCGCCTTTCGCCGCCACTGCTCCGCGGGAGGTGCTCGGCACGGGGTCGCCGGCCGCCCGACGCCACCCCTCCATGCTGAAACCCGCGCCCGACCAACCGCCAACGGCATCCGCCGTGACGAGCGCCATCGGCGCATGCTCGATGTGTTTAACCCCACGGGCGCGGCTACCTGGGTGCTGACGGAACCGGTGGCGGACGGCGACGAGTCGTTCGGGATGCGCGACCTCGGGACAGGTTGCCCGAACTGGGGCCTAGCTCGCTGAACGGGTGGCGGCGGGTGCGCGTGCGCATGGAGCTCACCTTGGAGCGTGACATCCATTTCCGCACGGACAAGTCGTTAGTCGAACGGGCTGCCGCCGCCCGGCTGGCCGATCGGATCGTCGGCCCCGATCGATGCAGAGAAGCCGGGGCGGCTGCCCCGACTCCCATATGCTGTGGCGAGCCCATCGCGGTCTCATCTTACTTCGTGTCGCCGTGACCGCGCTTGGGAACCCGCTCCACGGTGGTCTCCTTGGGGCGGCTCTCCGCCTCCTTCACCGTGATGAACTGGCCGTTCTCGCTGTCGCGGCCCACGTCGAACGTCTTTCGTTTGCTGCTCATGGCAGTCTGTTCCTTCGGCAAGCCGGGATCGCAGATATTGCGTCCGTGCGGCCGAGATCCACTATATGTAGATTCGCAAGGGAGAGAAGCCCGCCAGCAGGCTTATCCACCAAATCTTAACGATTGCGTACGAACCGGGAACGAATGGGCCGCGGACGCTCGTGGGTCCCGATGGCGGCCAAGGCTTCGATGCTTGGGACGGCATCGATCGTCTCGCCGGGCGCGCGTTCGAGGTGGTAGCGCTGGCTTACTTGACGCGCATCGACGAGGCCGGACCGACCCGATCGTCCATCCTTCGCTGGTCACGCCAGATCGCTGCGTCAGGCGAACGCGCCGGGAAACTCGACGCCGAGGCCGATCGCCTCGTCGCGCAAACGCCGGGCGGTGCCGGCGGCCAGCGGGATTCCTTCGACTGCGCGCCGGCGGCCGATGTTGGCGCTCCGTTCGCCGGGCAGAGTCACCCTGTCGTTTCCGTGCGCAGGTTCGAGGGCGGAAATCTCTCTCCGCAGTTCCGACGTCGCGTCGCGGAAGTCTTCGGCCGAGCCGAAGGCCGCTGGATCCACCGCGATCACGAGACCGTTGAAGCCGCCCTTGCGGCGACCGGCCAGCACCGGGCCGATCACAGCGTTGCCAGCCAGCACGCTGGTCAGGATCTCGATCATCAGCGACAGTCCCGATCCCTTGGGGCCGGCCATCGGCAGAAGCGCGGCGACGCGGCCCGGATCGGTGGTCGGCGCGCCGTTCTCGTCGATCGCCCAGTCTCCGGGGATCTGTTTGCCGGCGTCCTTTGCGGCCAGGATCTTGCCGAGCGCTACGGCGGCGGTCGACATGTCGAGTACGATGGGGTCGTCGCCATCGCCGGTCGGCACCGCGATCGACAGGGGGTTGGTGGACACCGCCTCGCCCCTGGCTCCGTGATAGCTCATCAAGGGCTTTGAGGCGGTCATGGCAAGGCCTACGAGACCGCGCGCGGCGAGCGCCGAGGTGAAATAGCCGATCGCGCCGGCATGCGAGATGGAGCGGGCGGCGCACCAGCCGACGCCGTGAGAGCCGGCCAGCTCGGCTGACTTGCGCACGGCGGCGTTCATGCCGACGGCGCCGGGGCACTTGCCCCCGTCCAGCACTGCGATGGCCCCGTACTCGCGGACCAGGGTTACCGCGCCGCCGGGCACGAGCAAGCGCTCGGCGACCATCTTGATATATCGCGGGATGCGCAGGACGCCGTGGCTGTCGATCCCCCTCAGGTTCGCCCAGACGAGGAGATCGGCCGTCTCACGGGCGTCGCCTTGAGAGAAGCCGCCGGCCTGCAGGAGGCGGGTCGAGAAATCGGTCAGCTCTTCCGCCTTGATCACGGTCATTGTCGGTGCCTTCGTTGCCGCATGTCAAACCGGGAGCTGAGAGGGGAAGAACTTGTCGAGCCAGCCCTTCATGATCGCCTTGGTGCGCGGCGCGTCCTGGGGCGCGAGAGGGAAATGGGCGGTCGTGTCGACAAGGATCAGCTCGGTCGGCTGACCGGACTTCTCGAACATGCGCACCGATTCGATCGTCGGCGTGATCGTGTCGTGCGCCGTGTGGAACAGCAGAAGCGGGCGCGGGGCGATGTTGGCGACGACGTCGTCGGCGCGGAAGTTCATCATCGACCAAGCCGTTTCGGTCGGTATCTCCATGATCGCCTTGGGCGATAGGTTACGGCGCAGCGCTTCGGGTATCGGCACCGCGTCGAAGCGCGACATCCACAGGCTCTCGCCGGTCGCCTGCTTGTGCAGACGGCCCCTCTCCAGGATCGAGATGAAGCGGTCCCAGGATTCGCGGGTCGGGTGCTGTCCCCGGAACTTACGCTCGCCGTCACCCCATCCGCAGGAGGAAAGGCAGCATGCCACGCGCTCGTCGACGCCTGCCGTGTATATCGACACCGCCGCGCCGAAGGAGTGACCGGTGATGCCGATGCGTTTGGGATCGACTTCGGGACGCTTGGCCAGGAAGCTCAGCGCGTTCCGGGCATCGGCCACCTGGTCGAAGCAGCGTACCTGGCCGCGCTCGCCTTCGCTCTCGCCGCAAGAGCGGAAGTCGAAGCGCAACGCGACGTAACCGAACGCCTCCATCATCTCGGCCTGGAGCTGCGCGTGGCTCTCGTCCTTCGAGCCGACGAAGCCATGGCACACGATGAAGGCCGGCAGCGGCGTTCCGCCGTAGCCGTCCGGTACGTGGACGACGCCCGAAAGCTTCAGTCCGTCCGACTCGAAGGTGACTTTCTCCTGCATCGGATGCTCCCCGATCCTGATCCTGGACGAGTGCCCGCTCAGCCCGCGGCGACGTAGCTCGTCTTGGTTGAAGTGTAGAACTCTCTCGCGTGTGATCCCTGCTCGCGGGGGCCGAAGCTCGAGCCCTTGCGTCCCCCGAAGGGCGCATGGAAGTCGACCCCGGCCGTCGGCAGGTTGACCATCGTCATCCCTGCCTCGGAGCGTCGGCGGAAGTCGCTTGCATGCTTGAGGCTCGTCGTGCAGATGCCCGAGGTCAGGCCGAACGGCGTATCGTTTGCGATCGCCAACGCGTCCTCGTAGTCGCCCGCGCGAATCACGCAGGCTACCGGTCCGAAGATCTCCTCGCGCGCTACGCGCATCGAGTTGTGGATGTCGGTGAGGATGGCCGGACGCTGGAAGAAACCTTGAGTGTCGCGTGTCACGACGTCGCCGCCGAAGGCGATCTTCGCCCCGTCGGCGCGAGCGGACGCGATGTAGTCGAGATTGTTGCGCAGCTGCTCCTCGTCGACCACGGGGCCCATCTGCGTCTGCGGATCCAGGGCATGGCCGACGCGCAGCGCCTCGGCGCGCTCGCAGAGGACCGCCACGAAGCGGTCGTGGATCCCGTCCGTGACAATCAGGCGCGACGACGCGGTGCAGCGCTGGCCGGTGGAGAAGAAGGCGCCATCGAGGGCGCAGGAGACGGCGCGCTCAAGGTCGGCATCGTCCAGAACCACAAGCGGGTTCTTGCCCCCCATTTCCAACTGGAAGCGGCGCATCGTCCGCGCCGAAGCGAGCGCGACCGCAGCTCCGGCGCCGGTCGAGCCGGTGAAGGAGATGGCGTCGAGACGAGCCTCGATCAGCGCCCGCCCGACGGTGTTCCCCTTGCCCAATACGAGGTTGAGAACGCCAGCCGGCGCGCCCGCCCGGTCGAGGATTTCCACGAGTGCGTGGGCGCTCGCCGGAACGAGGCTCGCCGGCTTGAACACCACCGTGTTGCCGAAGGCCAGCGCCGGAGCGATCTTCCAGGCGGGAATGGCGATCGGGAAGTTCCAGGGGGTGACGATGCCTACCACGCCGACCGGCTCGCGCGTCACCGAGACTTCGACGTCGGGCCGGATCGAGGCGCCCGCCTCGCCGGACAACCGCAGGGCTTCACCGGCGAAGAAGTCGAAGATCTGGCTCGCCCGAGCGACCTCGCCGACTCCTTCCGCCAGCGTCTTGCCTTCTTCGCGCGATAGGAGACGGCCGAGTTCGTCGCGCCGTTCGAACAGTTCCCGCGCCGCGGCCGAAAGGATCGCGTGGCGTCGGAGAGGCGGTGAATGACGCCAAGTCGGCAGCGCCTCGCGTGCTGCCCAGACAGCCTCGGCGACGAGTTCCGCGTCGCCGGCTGCAAACTCTCCGACGACGTCGGAAAGGTCGGACGGATTGACGTTCGGAACGGTTCCGACCCCGATCCATCGGCCGGCGACGAAATGGGTGCTCACCGGGCTTCCCTCAGCCGACTGGCGCGAAGGGATGGAAGTGCTCGCGCCATTCGAGCGGTGCCGGCGTGCCCCAGACGTTCATGTCGCGCACATTGCCTGGCCGTTCGAGGTTGGTGATGATGCGCGGTTCGAAGGCCGTGTCGTCCGCCACCGTCGCCATCGGACCCGAGCATTCCACCATGCAGCCGCTTGGATCGAGATAGTAGGCATAGGTGTTGTCGCCCGGCCGGTGGCGACCCGGTCCCCAGACTAGCTGGCGATCGTGACGGTCGAGGATGTCGCCGAGTCGGCAGTACATGGCGAATTCTGGAAACTCGAACGAGTAGTGGTGCAGGCCAGGAGCCGTCCCCTTCACCACGCCGAGGATGTGGTGCTGCCTGTTGCCGCCGTACATCCAGGACAAGGCGTCGTTCACCATCCGCTCGGACAACCGCATGCCGCAGATCTCCGTCAGCTGCCGACGCGTGGCCACGGGATCCGGCGAGATGAGGTTGGCGTGGTCGATACGGCGCGGCGCGACACCGGTCGTGGCGTACCGCGGCCGGTACATGTCGTCGGCCGCCGGCGTGTGGATCTCGAAGCGGAGGCCTTCAGGCGTGGCGAAGGTGACGGCGGCGCGGAAACAGCCGAGGCTCGGCTCCCGGGACAGGATGCGGCAACCGGCACCCTCGACGCGTCCAGCCGCGAAGGTCACGTCCGCCTCGCTCAGCGCCTCTAGGCCGATCGTGTGGCAAGCGTTCGCGTCGTCCTCGATCAATACGAGCTCGGCCGTCCGGCCATTCGAACTCAACCAGACCTCGCCGCCCGCTTCCCTGGTGACTCGAAGTCCCAGGACCTCAGTCGAGTCGCGCACGACTTCCCGCAGCCGGGTCGTCGTCAGTTTTATGTGCCCAAGGGCGTGCACGAGGTGCGACAACGCTTCACTCCCATTCGATGTCCCGTGGGTCTTCGTAGCGGATCGCATCCGCAGCGGCAATAATTTCGAAATATTTTTTTATTTCGAAATTATGTAGCGCTCGCGGAGGCCTCAAGTGGGGCATCGACGCGGACACGCCCCCCCCCCCCCCGGCAACACGTCGTCTAGGATGTCTCCTGCTCATGTTGTTTCAGCGCCATCAGGTGCCTTCCGTGGCGCGAGCTACCTGAAAGGTTGCAAGGTCGATCGACGTCGAAGCTTTGCGCCGATCTACGGCCCGGAGATCCTCCGGCCGCACGGGGCGGCGGTCCTGGCGTACCAAGCCCGCGCCTCCGGCACGATCCGGGCGAGTGTCGCCTTGGCGTCGCCGAGCTCCACCGCGACGGCCGCTACGTTCATGTCGGGCGGGTCGCCGTACATGTGTTGTCGGAACATGCCGATGTGTCCCGCTAGGGGAGACAGCGAGACTTCGATCCTCCGCCGGGGGAGCCCCGGCCCAGCGATCGGCGAACGGCGGGATCCCGTCGTCCGACCCCTCCCAACGTTCGGACCGTTTAGAGCCCGAAGGAGTAGATCGTCGTCGCGGAAACTTGGCCGACGCGAGCGACCGGCAACCCAGATGACGTTCGAAAGAACTTTCGAAATTCCCTATGAAATTCGATATTTCAATGCCATGTCGATTGCGCAAGCCCTGCCTCTCGCCTAACGTCTGCTGTCCGCGGACGGTCCTGGTTTGCTCGGCACGGTTCACGGATGCTGGGGGATGGATGACACAGGCGATCAGAGGCAAGGGCGAAACTCGGGCCGGCGACGTTCTTGTGCGGCTGCGAGACGATATCCTGAGCTGTGTGATCCAGCCGGGAGAGAAGCTGCGCTTCGAAACGCTTCGCGATCGTTACGAAGTAAGCTTTTCGACCCTTCGCGAGGCGTTGGCTCGCCTGGCGGCCGAGCACCTCGTCGTATCGCAGGGCCAACGCGGCTTCGTCGCCGCTCCGGTGTCGATCTCCGACCTTCAGGACCTCACCGATATGCGCGTCCTCTTGGAACGGGATGGACTGCGCCGCTCCATGGAGTTCGGAGACGATCGCTGGGAGTCCGAAATCCTCGCCGCCTACCACCGCATGGACCGTCTCCAGAAGCGTTTGGGCGAGGCATACTACTTCGACGCAGAATGGGTGCGCCATCATGAGCATTTCCATCTGACGTTGGTAGGGGCCTGCGCCTCGCCGATCCTGTTGGAGATGCGGCACAAGCTGTTCGAACGGGCCCACCGTTATCGTCGCATATCCTCGCAGTTCCGTACTCAGTGGCGTCCCAAGGACGTCGAGCACCACGCCATCATGGATGCAGCGCTCGACCGCAGTCCAGAAGCTCTCGATCTGATCGAGGGCCACATCCGCGAGACCACGCGCAACGTGATCGAGTTCGGAGGGCATCTGTTCGCAGACGAGATGGTCCTGGAATCGGCATAGTCGTGCCAAGACGAGATCCGTCTAATACGGCACCGAAGTCGTTCTTATCCAATCCCGAAACGTCGCGAGTGGCGCGCTGATCTCGTTGCGTGCGGGATAGATCAGTGCGTAGTCCGAGCCGCTGGACAGAACGCGCGGCGAAATCCTGCTCAGCCGTCGTTCCTCGAGATCGGAAGCGGCCACGATCTCGGGCACGAGCGCGACACCGAGTCCAGCGCGTGCCGCAGCGATCACCATGCCGAAGTGCTCGAAGCGCGGTCCGCGCAGGATGGTGATCGGATCCAGGCCGGCGTCGCGGAACCAATCGAGCCAGAGCTCGGGACGCGTGGACTGCTGGAGCAGCGGCAAACGCGCGATTGCGCGGTCCTCCAGGGGAATCGACCCGATTCCCGGGAGATGAGGGGACGCGACCGCGATCAGCGCCTCGTCGGCCAGCGGCATCACGCTCGTGCCTGGTCCGGCGAGTTCCCTGCGCTGCAGGGCCGCATCGAAAGGTTCTCGGTCGAAGTCGACTGTCTGAAGCCGCGAGGCGATGTCGAGCGAAAGCTGCGGTGCGAGACGCCGAAACTCGGGCAGGCGCGGGATCAGCCAGCTCGTGCCGAAGGTTGGTAGCACTGCAAGGCGCAGAACGTCGGCATGGCCCCCGAACGACATCACGGTCAGGGCGGCCGCGTTGATGTCGGACAGCACCCGCTCGGTGTCGCGAAGCATCGCACGTCCCGCATCCGAAAGGATCAACCGCTTGCGCACGCGGTGGAACAGATGGACCCCTAGCCGCGCCTCTAGCGAGGCGAGTGCACGGCTTACCGCGCTTTGAGTCAGGCCTAGCCGCCGTGCGGCGTCGGTGACCGAGCCGCATTCGGCGCAGGCGCTCAGCGCTTGCAGTTCGGACAGGGTCGGCGTGAAGGAACGTCGCATGTCGGCTACAGGTCCTACCATGCCTTGCCGGGCTAGGGGAGAGGCAAGGGACAGCACGGAAGCCGAGGTCATGAGTTTGTCTCATGAAGTGTGCAGCCGAAGTCATTGGCTTCAGTGCCCGCTCCCCGAGTAGGAACGCTCATCGGTCAACCTGCTAGCCAACACCGCCGTCGGCGTATCGGAGTCGCCCCATGTCCCTCAAGCCCAAGGATGCCCCGGACCTCGGCCGGTTCGAGTGGGAGGACCCGTTCCGCTTCGAGGCGCAGCTCTCCGAGGACGAGATCATGCTGCGCGACGGCGCCCGCGCCTACGCGCAGGACCGGCTGCAGCCGCGCGCGACCGCCGCCTTCCGCGAGGAGGCGACCGACCCCGCGATCTTCCGCGAGATGGGCGAGATGGGGCTCCTTGGGCCGACCATCCCGGAGGAATACGGGGGGCTCGGCGCCTCCTACGTCGCCTACGGCCTCATCGCGCGCGAGGTCGAGCGGGTGGATTCGGGCTACCGCTCGATGATGAGCGTCCAGTCCTCGCTGGTCATGTACCCGATCTACGCCTACGGCTCGGAGGAGCAGCGCAGGAAGTACCTGCCGGGCCTTTCCCGCGGCGAGCTGATCGGCTGCTTCGGCCTGACCGAGCCGGACGCGGGCTCCGACCCCGCGGGCATGCGCACGACGGCGCGCCGCACGGCGAGCGGCTACGTCCTCGACGGCACCAAGACCTGGATCTCCAACGCGCCGATCGCCGACGTCTTCGTGGTCTGGGCGAAGTCGGAGGCCCATGGCGGCAAGATCCGCGGCTTCGTGATCGAGAAGGGCGCGAAGGGCCTGTCCGCGCCGAAGATCGAGGGCAAGCTCAGCCTTCGCGCCTCGATCACCGGCCAGATCGTGATGGACGGCGTCGAGGTCGGCGAGGAAGCGCTGCTGCCGAACGTCGAGGGGCTGAAGGGCCCGTTCGGCTGCCTCAACCGGGCGCGCTACGGCATTTCCTGGGGCGTCATGGGGGCGGCGGAGTTCTGCTTCCACGCCGCGCGGCAGTACGGGCTCGACCGCCAGCAGTTCGGCCGTCCGCTGGCCCAGACCCAGCTCTTCCAGCTGCGGCTCGCCGACATGCTGACGCACATCGCCATGGGGCTGCAGGCGAGCCTTCGCGTCGGGCGCCTCCTCGACGAGGCGAACGCGGCGCCGGAGATGATCTCGATCGTCAAGCGCAACAATTGCGGCAAAGCGCTGGACATCGCCCGCCGCGCCCGCGACATGCACGGCGGCAACGGCATCGCCGAGGAGTACCAGGTGATCCGCCACATGGTGAACCTCGAGACGGTGAACACCTACGAAGGCACGCACGACGTCCACGCGCTGATCCTCGGCCGGGCCGTGACCGGCCTCCAGGCCTTCTTCTGAGGGCGGCGGGGCGATGAGCGCGAACGCCGCGACGGGCGAGCCGCCGCTCGCCGAAGCCATGAAGGGCGAGCCGCCGCTCGCCGGGCTGAAGGTCCTGGAACTGGCGCGGATCCTCGCCGGGCCCTGGATCGGCCAGTGCCTCGCCGATCTCGGCGCCGAGGTGGTGAAGGTCGAGGCGCCCGAGGGCGACGACACGCGCCGCTGGGGGCCGCCCTTCGTGGAGCGGACGCTGGCGGACGGCACGCGCGAGCGCACCGCCGCCTATTTCCATTCGACCAATCGCGGCAAGCGCTCGATCGCCTGCGACTTCAACGACCCGGCCGACCTGGCACGGGTTCGCGAGCTGGCCTGCGAGGCGGACGTCCTCGTCGAGAACTTCAAGGTCGGGGGCCTCGCCAAGCACGGGCTCGACTATCCGAGCCTGTCGGCGCTGAACCCGCGGCTCGTCTACTGCTCGATCACCGGCTTCGGGCAGGACGGCCCCTACGCGCACCTGCCGGGCTACGACTTCCTGATCCAGGGCCTTTGCGGCATCATGGACCTGACGGGCGAGCCGGCGGGCGAGCCGCAGAAGATCGGCGTCGCCTGGATCGACATCCTGACCGGGCTCTACGGCACGATCGGCATCCAGGCCGCGCTCGCCGAGCGGGCGCGCTCGGGGCTTGGCCAGCACGTCGACCTGTCGCTTCTCGACTGCGGCGTGGCGGCGCTCGCCAACCAGGCGATGAACCACCTAGCCGGCGGCGCCCCGCCTCGCCGCATGGGCAACGCCCATCCCAACATCGTGCCCTATCAGGTCTTTCCCTGCCTCGACGGCCACGTCATCGTCGCCTGCGGCAACGACCGGCAGTTCGCCGCCTTGGCAGAGGTGCTGGGCATCGCCGAGATCGCCGCCGACCTGGCCTACGCCACCAACCCCGCCCGCGTCGCCAACCGCGACGCGCTGGTGCCGATCCTCGCGGAGCGCACGCGGGCGATGGGGCGCGACGCGCTGATCGCGGCGATGCAGGCGCGGGGCGTGCCGGGCGGGCCGATCAACGGCGTCGCCGAGGCCATCGCCCATCCGCAGGTCGTCCACCGGGCCTTGCGGATCGAGCCGGAGGGTCTGCCGGGGCTGCGCACGCCGATCCGCTTCTCGCGCAGCGCGCTCGCGCTGGACCGCGCCTCGCCGGCACTTCGATCCGATCCCAGCATCAAGGATGGCACATCATGAAGATCCTCGTCGCGGTGAAGCGTGTGGTGGACTACAACGTGAAGATCCGGGTGAAGCCGGACGGCACGGGCGTGGACCTCGCCAACGTCAAGATGAGCATGAACCCGTTCGACGAGATCGCCGTGGAAGAAGCGATCCGGCTGAAGGAGAAGGGCGTGGCGACCGAGATCGTCGCCGTCTCGATCGGCCCGGCGCAGGCGCAGGAACAGCTCCGCACGGCGCTGGCCATGGGCGCCGACCGCGCGATCCTCGTGAAGGTCGAAGGCGTCACCGAGCCGCTGACCGTCGCCAAGATCCTGAAGGGCGTGGTGGAGGCCGAGAGCCCGGACCTCGTCATCCTCGGCAAGCAGGCGATCGACGACGACGCCAACCAGACCGGCCAGATGCTGGCGGCGCTGACCAAGCGCCCGCAGGGCACCTTCGCCTCCAAGATCGAGCTGAAGGACGGCCGCGCCGAGGTGACGCGCGAGGTCGACGGCGGCCTCCAGACGATCTCGCTCTCGCTGCCGGCGATCGTCACCACCGACCTTCGCCTCAACGAGCCGCGCTACGCCTCGCTGCCCAACATCATGAAGGCCAAGAAGAAGCCGCTGGAGGAGAAGACCGCGGCCGACTTCGGCGTCGATCCGGCCCCGCGCCTGGAGGTCGTCAAGACGAGCGAGCCGCCGAAGCGCCAGGCCGGCGTGAAGGTGGCTTCCGTCGACGAGCTGATCGGCAAGCTCAAGAACGAAGCCGGCGTGATCTGACGCGAGAAACGGGAGAACCATCCATGACCATTCTGCTTCTCGCCGAGCATGACAACGCCGCCCTCAACGAGCAGACCGCCAAGGCGCTGACCGCCGCGACCAAGATGGGCGGCGACGTCCACGTGCTGGTCGCCGGGCAGGGCGCGCGCAGCGTCGCGGACGCCGCTGCCAAGCTCGGGGGCGTCTCCAAGGTGCTCCTCGTGGAGGATGCGAGCCTCGCCCACCACCTCGCCGAGCCGCTCGCCGACCTCCTGGTGTCGCTCGCGCCCGGCTACGACGCCATCGTCGCGCCCGCGACCTCGATGGCCAAGAACGCCCTGCCGCGCGCCGCCGCGCTCCTCGACGTCATGCAGGTCTCGGACGTCATCGCGGTGCACGGTCCCGACACCTTCGAGCGCCCGATCTATGCCGGCAACGCGCTCCAGACGGTGCGCTCGACCGACAGGATCAAGGTCGTCACCATCCGCGCGGCGAGCTTCCCGGCCGCCGGCGAGGGGGGCTCGGCCGGCGTCGAGACGGCGAGCGCCGCCGGCGATCCCGGCCTCTCGACCTTCGTCGGCGAGGCGGTCGCCCATTCCGAGCGGCCGGAACTCGCCTCCGCCAAGATCATCGTCTCGGGCGGCCGGGCGCTGGGCTCGAAGGAGAAGTTCCAGGAGGTCGTCCTGCCGCTCGCCGACAAGCTCGGCGCGGCGGTCGGCGCGTCCCGCGCCGCGGTGGACGCGGGCTACGCGCCCAACGATTGGCAGGTCGGCCAGACCGGCAAGGTGGTGGCGCCCGACCTCTACGTCGCCTGCGGCATCTCCGGCGCGATCCAGCACCTCGCGGGCATGAAGGACTCTCGCGTCATCGTCGCCATCAACAAGGACGAGGAAGCCCCGATCTTCCAGGTCGCGGACTACGGCCTCGTCGGCGACATCTTCACCGTACTGCCGGATCTGGCCGCGAAGCTCTGACCTGGACAGATGGGCCGCCCATGATCGAAATTCGCACCGTCGGCGTCGTAGGCGCTGGCCAGATGGGCTCGGGAATCGCTCATGTGGCGGCGCTCGCCGGCTTCGATGTCCTGATATACGACGTGAGCCCGGAGGAAGCTCGGCGCGGCATGGAGAGGATCGCCGGCAATCTCGACCGGCAACTGCGAGCCGGGAAGATCACGGAAGCCGATCGCGGAGCGGTCATGAAGCGGCTTGCTGCCGCTGGCGATGTCCTGGCTCTCGCCGAAGCCGACCTCGTGATCGAGGCGGCCACCGAGCGGGAGGAGATCAAGCGACGGATCTACTATCAGGTCTGCCCCGTGCTGAAGCCCGAGGCGATCCTGGCCACCAACACCTCCTCGATCTCGATCACGCGGCTCGCCTCCGCCACCGACCGGCCGGAGCGCTTCCTCGGCATCCACTTCATGAACCCCGTGCCGGTCATGAAGCTCGTCGAGCTGGTGAGGGGCATCGCGACGGACGATCCGACCTTCGACGCCGCCAAGCGCTTCTCCGCCCGGCTCGACAAGGTGACGACGGTGTCGGAGGATTTCCCGGCCTTCATCGTCAACCGCATCCTGATGCCGATGATCAACGAGGCGATCTACACGCTCTACGAGGGCGTCGGCTCGGTCGAATCGATCGACACGGCATTGAGGCTCGGCGCCAACCACCCGATGGGCCCGCTCCAGCTCGCCGACTTCATCGGCCTCGACACCTGCCTGTCGATCATGCAGGTGCTCCATGACGGGATGTCGGACTCCAAGTACCGCCCGTGCCCGCTGCTCGTGAAATACGTCGAGGCCGGCTGGATCGGCCGCAAGGTCGGGCGCGGCTTCTACGACTATCGCGGCGAGACGCCGGTCCCTACACGGTAGCAAGACATCTTGTAGCCCCTGGAGTTGCAGTTCGCTCCAAGTGAGACGTTGCGTGATCGTGGCTATAGGAGATGGCCGATCAAAGTCCCATCTCGACCTCCTCTTCAGATTTATCGGAAGCGTCGGACGATCGGAGAGCCAGCTTCGGCTGGAGCAGGCTATGATCTCGACATCGCGACAGGCCACTCGACCCCAAATTGCTGTAAATCTGCGTCAGGCTATCACGTCGGCTGATTTGATAGCATGCCGAGTGCTTGAGTCGGTAAGTCCTCATCGCGGTGTCGATCACTGATCGAGACGTCCAGCCCGAGCCCGTGCCGCTGAAGCGACATAGAAAATGCGTCTCGTAAAAGTAATCCTCGCTGATTGGCCGTCCCGAGCCGGCGGCGGACTCCGGCGGCCGAGTGCGACCAATCGGACGAGTCGCCTCCTGTGGAGTTGCCGCGCTCAAAATTGGAAAGGATAAGAACAAAGAAAATAAACCTAATATTCGTGAGGAAATAATGGTATTGACAGCTTGTAACTGGCTGGAGAATGTTAAATATCCAGCAAAATTTCTCAATGTGCAGATTGGAGCTTCCCCGATAGCTGCTGTTGTAGGGGGATGCCAAAACAGCAAGATTTCCTTGAGCGACATCTACAACCTGCATCTCGAAGCGTCTGACGACATATCTTGGGATGGACTGTGATTAAATTCTCTTCATTGTTGGTTGATTTCGTCCATTGTTGCGGAATTCAAGCTTGTGTAACTGCTCTGGTGTACTGAAGAAGTAACTGAGCGCCTTACCCTTTGACCGTCAGAGTGACTGCTTGTTCAGCTGCTGGGACCGATGGTTTGACACCTTCGGCGTCAAGCCAGATCTTCACTGCATCGGGGTGCAGCACGCTGTTTGGGGGCGTTCTCGCAAATAGCTCGCGCAGTGCCTCGAATTGCGCGTTCAGCCGTCCCCCTGCAAAGCTGAGTTCAGACCCATTCGGCTCGATGATGCCATAATCTGCCTCGAACTCCTCAACCAGATCTTTCATGGAGTTCATTGCCCAGATCTTCTCGCTTAGACTGGCTGTTGGATTATCCAGTGACCTTAGAATGGAAACTATCGTGTCGATTTGAGCGTCGATCTTGGGGGCCCACATCTTGTCGACTGTTTCAACAACGGTCTCAAGCTGCTCATGCGTTTCAAGAAGGCGTTTTCTGACTGCATCGATGTCGGCGCTGAATGTAGCTAAACGAGAGGCACGGTCGTTGATAATGCTCGTAAGGTATCGATCGGTCTCGTTTCTGTTTATGCCCAGACTTCTCAATTGCTTGGAAAACAGCAGGATCTCCAAAGCATTGTCTGGAGGCAATTGCCGTAGAAGGCCGTCAAGGCTCTCATTGCTCGGATCCTGCGACATCAAGGACGGAAGCAAGGAATTTGCAGGCGCACCCGACCTGATCAAGGTTCCATAGATAACCGCCAATAAAAACGGCAGAGTGAGTGAGATCGACGTCAGGCCGGCGATGCGAAAGCGTGTCTCATTGGGAGTCCTGAGGGCGAAGACGCCGGCAGAACTGACAATCAGTGTAAAAAGCAGAGGAAGGACATATTGAACAACCGGACTCTCGCTGACGCCGACCAAAAAGCCGGCGCAGAGACCAAGGGTCAGGCAACCCATGTAATATAACACCACGATCTAACTCCAGAGCCTCACCCGTGGCAGAATGCTGCAAATCGATACTGACATCCGCTTGATTGCGACTCAAGCGTCTCGATCGACGCCGCTTGGCGGCCCCGACCCCGACGATGTCGGCCGTGTCAGGACCTTACCATGGCGATCGGCGTCGAAATGCGGCGGCGATCCATATGGAGTCGCCTGAAGCCGCCATTAGCAAGACCATCAGCGCGATCAGCCAGCCCGCGAAGACGGACGTCAGGAACATGGTCCAGAAGGGCGAGGCCATCGTCGTTCGCGAGAACTCTGCCAGAGCCTCCTTCGTCTCCGGATCGAACACGGACGTGTAGGCAAGGACGGCCGAGAAGATCCAGGTGCCGCGATGTTGGAGGCGAGAACGATCGCCCAGAGGCGCAGGACGAGCCCAAGCCGCCGCCAGCTCGGGCCCTGCAGGAGCGGCAGGACGGGCATCAGCGTGTTCTCGGTGAAGAGCTGCTGGCGGCCGAGAACCACGATCAGGAAGCCGACGGTGTAGCCGAGCGAGGTGAGAATGTGCTCCCAGGGCGTGTCCGGCAGCGCCACCATGAGGGCCGCAGGAACCACGATGGAGAAACCGATCGAGAGACCCGCCGCAAGACCCGACACCATCAGCGCGAAGCCGCTTCGCTCCAGCTCCCGCTCGCCTTCCGTGCGGATCGTCTCGTGGATCAGTGCGGCGCTCGGCCGGCTCTGATGATCGACGGCCTTCCGCTCGCCACGCGTCAGATCGTCGGCCGAAGAGGCGGGCGTCAGGCGGTTGGCGGTGCTGTCATCCATGTCATCGCCCCATCCGGAGAACCGGCGCCGTGTCCGCCCTCGTCAACTCCGGACCTTCGACTTCGGTCCGGCGGGCGAGTGATGAACCGCGATGCTATCTATTCAGCGACCGGGGGGATAACCCGACGTCGACCGCACGCCGGGTCCGCCTGTCGAAACGCTCATCGCGGCGCCAATTCATCGCCGCGGTGTCGGCTCGTCCGTGCGACCATCAAGCCGCCTTCTTGGCTCGCCCGCGCTTGGCCTTCGGCGCGGGAGCCGGGGCTGGCGCGGCCTCGGGCTCGGCCTTGATCGAGGGAGACTCGGTCTCGGCGCGCTTGCGGCCCAGGCCCATGCTCCTGGCGAGCGCGGAGCGGGCGGCGGCGTAGTTGGGTGCCACCATCGGGTAGTCGCTCGGCAGGCCCCACTTCTTGCGGTAGTCGTCCGGGCTCATGCCGTAGTTCGACTGAAGGTGGCGCTTCAGCGACTTGTACCGCCTCCCGTCTTCCAGGCTGATCAGGTAATCGGGCGTGATCGACTTCTTGATCGACACGGCCGGCACCAGCTCGACTGGATCGGGCACCGCGGCGGCCTGGGGGCCGGCCGGGCTCGCCAGGGCGGCGCGCACGCTGGCGATCAGCGCGGGCAGCTCGCTCGCCGGAACCTGGTTGTTGCTGACATAGGCGGTGATGATGTCAGCCGCCGCGTCGAGGTGCGAGTCGTTGATGTCGCTCAAGGAGTTTCCGATCGTTCGGGAGTGATTTGGCAAACAGATACAACAGACAAGTCGGCGCGCGGCATCTGTAGATCACCCAGCGATCGACCTTCTTCCGGCTGCTGTCAAGCCAGCTTGGCTGTGATCGACAACCTGCCGGACACATTTGACGGTTTGGCAGATGCCCTCGACAAGAAGATGCGCCGGCGTGTCAGGTCGCCAGTCCGTTCAGGTCTTCAAGAGCCGAACGCTTCGTTGACCCGCTGCTTTGCGATCCAAAGGCTGCGGGTGGCGGTATCTGCATGGAGCGACGTCTGAAGCGATCCACGACGACGCGCGCCCAGTCCTCCTGGAAGAGGCGGCTGAGGTGAAGGTCGGTGAGCTGCAGGAGCCGGTATCCGTCGAACTCGGGCGGCAGGCCGCGGATCGCGACCCCAACGTCCTTGGGCTCCGGGTACCGCGTCGCCTGATGAACGGCGAGGGCGGCGAGGAGCATCGCGGCGATGGCGGCGCCGTAGCGCGCGCGGGTCGACACGATCGACCCCGACCGCCGGAACGCGAGCCTTGCGAGGCCGGAGAAATCGAGCGCGATCTGGAAGATCGGCAGGAACAGGATTGCGCCGAAGGCCCAGTTGAAGGCGAGCACCACTCCTTGCGGGAACTCCGGCGCGAAGACCGAGCCCGAGGAGAGGCGGCTCCAGAGGTGGTACTGCGACGCGAAAAGGAGCAGGACACCCACCGCGATCTTCGATCGGCGGCCCCAGGGCAAGGGCAGGAGACAGCGCGCCAGCACGTAGAGGCAGGGTATCGAGAAGTTCAGGTGGAACATCCCGGGCTTTCGGTGGGTGACCCGCGGGTCCGCGGCGGAGTAGGGGTTCGGCACCGATCGCGGGCCGTCGGGTCCGAGGTTCCGTGATTGTGGAGCGCGGACGCCCCCTGCCAGCGGGGCGGGACGACAGATCGCGATTGGACGGGAAGGGGGGTGTCGCACTTGGTCACGGCTGCCGTCGACGCGAATGGATGCAGCATCACGCCGGCCTATGTTCGAGGTCGGGAATAGGCTGACGGGTTTCGGGCTGACTGAGCCAAGCTACGGCGCGCGAGGCTCTCTTCAACGGAACGGATGCCTTCACGCCAGATTGTGACCATGCCGAAGCCGGAGCCCTGCATGAGCTACACTTCCTACGACCATCGATCGCCGTTCGACGCCTTGCACGGCATCCTGCTGAGCTTTCCCGTCGCGCTGTTTACGAGCGCGCTCGCTTCGGACGTGGCCTACCTTCAAACGGCCGAGATCCAGTGGAGCAACTTTGCGAGCTGGGCGATCGCCGGGGCGCTCGTCTTCGGCGGGCTGGCCGCCGCCTGGGCGCTGGCCGACTGGATCGTGAAGCTGGACCGCCCCGACAGCGGCCGCCGGCTCTCCTACGTCGCCGTCCTCGCGGTCATGTGGATCATCGGCCTCGTCAACGCCTTCCACCATGCGCGCGACGCCTGGAGCTCGGTCGGCGCGACCGGGCTCGTCCTGTCGGTCGTCACCAGCCTCCTCGCCTTGGCCGCGGGCTGGATGTTCTTCTCCCAATTCACGCGCCCGGACCCGAGCCGATGATCAAGCCCCTTCTGCTCACCGCCGTCGCCGCCCTGGTCCTTACGGGTTGCAGCGAGAGCGACCCGAACCTCAAGGAGGCCGGCGCGGCGCCCGACCTTCCCGCCGTCAACGAGACCCTCGTCCCGCCGATGAAGATCGCGGAGCCCGCGGGCTGGAACGGGCAGGTGCCGACCGTCCCGGAGGGCTTCACCGTCACCGCCTTCGCCGGCGACTTCCTCATTCCGCGCCAGATGCTCGTCCTTCCCAACGGCGACGTCCTCGTGGCCGAGGGACGCGGCGGCAACGCGCCGGCGCTCCGGCCGAAGGACATCATCGCCGGCTTCATCAAGAAGCAGGGCAACACGCAGGTGAAGAGCGGCAACCGCGTCTCGCTGTTGCGCGACGCCGACAATGACGGCACCCCGGAGGTGCGAACCGTCTTCATCGAGAACCTCGACGCGCCCTACGGCCTCGCCTTCGTGGACGGCTCGATCTACGTCGCCAACCAGGACGCCTTGATGCGCTTCCCCTACGAAGAGGGCCAGACGCGGATCACGGCGCCCGGCGAGGAGGTCACCAAGCTCCCCTCGGCCATCAACCACCACTGGACGAAGTCGCTGACGGCCAGCGCCGACGGCACCAAGCTCTACGTCGGCATCGGCTCGAACAGCAATGTCGGCGAGCGCGGCATGGAGGTCGAGGAGGAGCGGGCGGTCGTTTGGGAGATCGACCGGGCGAGCGGGGCGACGCGCACCATCGCCCGCGGCATCCGCAACCCGACGGCCCTCGCCATCGAGCCGACGAGCCGGGCCTTGTGGGCCGTCGTCAACGAGCGCGACGAGCTCGGGCCCCAACTGGTGCCGGACTACCTGACGTCGGTGCGCGAGGGGGCGTTCTACGGCTGGCCCTACAGCTACTGGGGCAAGAACCTCGATCCGCGCGTCCACCCGCAGAAGCCGGAGCTGGTCGAGACGGCCATCGCGCCGGACTACGCGCTCGGCTCGCACGTGGCGGCGCTCGGCCTGTCCTTCGCGACCGAGAACGGCTTCGGCGGCGCCTTTGCCGAAGGCGCCTTCGTCGGCGAGCACGGAAGCTGGAACCGGCTGGACCCGTCGGGCTACAAGGTCGTCTGGGTGCCGTTCGAGGCGGGCCGTCCGGCCGGAGAGCCCGTGGACTTCGTCACCGGCTTCCACATCGAGGGCGGCGAGACACGGGGCAGGCCCGTCGGCGTGACCTTCGATCCGAAGAAGCGGATCCTGCTCATCGCGGACGACCTGTCCAACACGATCTGGCGGGTCGCTCCAAGCCCGCAGGTCCAGGCTTCGCGCTGAGGCTCGGAGCCTGCCGACAGGAAGCGGCCGTTCGAGGGTTCCATCGTGCCGTTCTCATAGCTCGGCTGGGTCGAGACCTGTTCAAAAGCTTCCGTCCGATTCGTCAGGGCGTATGGGTCCATGTGGGCCGGCGAGAATCGACAGTTGCTTCATTCGCCAAGCCGGAATGCCGCCTTTCCGCTGACGGCCCTTGCGAGGAGCCCGGGCAGCCGTCGAGCGTCACCGTCGTTCCCGCAACGAAGCGGCCGGTCGCGGCATTTGCGATCCTATGATCCGCGACCTTCCCGAACTGCCGGACCACGCCTTCAGCAAGGCCGATGCCGGCGACGACGCGCTGTTCTATAGACCGGCCCGCCTCGTCACCCACATCGACGAGGGCGCCACCGCGGCCTTGGCCGATTTCTACGCGACGCTCCTGCCGCGAGGTGGAAGCGTTCTCGACCTCATGTCGAGCTGGGTCAGCCATCTGCCCGCCGAGATGGAGTTCCGGGAGGTCGTCGGGCACGGCATGAACGGAGAGGAACTGGTCGCCAATCCTCGCCTCGACCGATGGTTCGTTCAGGACCTCAACCGCGTTCCCACGCTGCCTCTGCCGGACGAGAGCCTGGATGCCGTCCTGTGCTGCGTCGGGGTGCAGTATCTCCAGCAGCCCGTGTCCGTGTTCCGCGACGCCAAGCGCCTGCTTCGCGATGGTGGGGTCGCCGTCGTCAGCTTCTCGAACCGCTGCTTTCCGACCAAGGCGGTGGCGGTCTGGCGGGCGCTCGACATGAATGGACAGGCGGGGCTGGTGCGCCTGTACCTGGAGCGCGCCGGCTTCGCTGCGGTGGAAACGGTTGTTCTGCGAGATGGCCAGGATGGCGATCCGCTGGTCTGCGTCGTGGGGTGGCGATAGGGGCGAGCAGGTCCCGCGTCCACGCTGCCTAAGCCGGTCGGTCGCTTCGCCCCTTCAAGGTTGCTCAGGCGATCGGAACGCCCAGAGATCCTTCCGGCCGCGTCTCCGAGGCGTAGCGTGGATCGACGGCGACATCAGCTCCGGTCCCACGCGAGCCGAAACGACATCAAGCCCGTGCCCTGAGCCTTTCCGGCTGGATATCTCCCGCTTCCCATGCCAGCAGTTCCTCGATCGGCATCGGCTTGGCCAGGAAGTATCCTTGTAAGCAGTCGCAGCCGATCGATCGAAGGAGCTGAAGCTGCGAAGCGTCCTCCACCCCTTCCGCTATTCACTTCATGCGCATCGACTTGCAGAATGCGACGACGGCCGACAGGAGCTCGCGACCTTCCTGGTCCTGCGAGCCCACGATGAAGCTCCGATCGATCTTGACCTTGTCGAAGGAGAGCCTGCGCAGGTAGCTGAGGCTCGACTGGCCGGCGCCGAAATCATCTAGCGCGATCTTGATCTCGAGCGAGCGCAGCAGGCGGATCGATGCTTCTGCCGTCGGGAAGTCCCGCACTACCGCCGTTTCCGTAAGCTCCCTCACGAGGCGCGAGGGGTGAATGCCCGAGCCTCTTACGAGTGAGATGATCGCGACGACCGTCTCGTGGCAGGTGATGTCATGGGCGGGCAGGTTGAAGGACAGTTTCACCTTTCCCAGGATCTGCTCCAGGCATGTCAGGGCCTTCGACAGCAGCGTCAGCCCAGGCGGTGCATGATGCCTGCACGCTCGGCCAACGGGATGAAGACGTCGGGCCCGACGCGGCCGAGCTGCGGGCTCGTCCAGCGAGCGAGAGCCTCCACCGAGGTGATGGTTGCCTCGCCGATGCTTGCGATCGGCTGGAGGTGGGCGACCATCTCCGCCTCGAGGTGGGCGACCTGGAGTGCTGCCTCGACGACAAGGTCCGAGCGGATCCCCGACGGAAACCGTCATTCCCGCCGCCAAACTGCATCAGTCATGAGTCAGACCCAGTTTTGTAGGCCGTTTGACACCCATCCAGGACCGAGCCGTCCTGCCGGTTCCGTCAGGAGCCTCTGCCGTGACGAGCAGATCTTCGTGGCGCCCAGTTCTCAGGTCGGGCATGCTATGGAGCGGAAATTGGAATGGCTTGAGGCGCGGCCCCTTGACGACGAGAACGCTTGAACTTCTCGACCGGCTTGTCGGCTTCCCGACCGTCAGCCGCGATTCAAATCGCGCGCTGATCGATTTCGTCGCCGATCTGCTGGGCCGGCGCGGCATCGACTGCGAGATCGTCGGCACGCCGGACGGGTCGAAGGCGAACCTCTTCGCCACGATCGGGCCAGCGGAGGTTCCCGGCATGCTTCTGTCGGGGCACACCGACGTCGTGCCGGTGGACGGGCAGGACTGGGCTTCCGACCCCTTCCGCCTCGCCGTCCGGGAAGGGCGGGCCTTCGGGCGGGGGACGGCGGACATGAAGGGCTTCCTCGCCGCGGCCCTGGCGCTGGCGGAGCGCGCGGCCGGCGAGCGGCTCGCCATGCCGCTGCACCTCGCCTTCAGCCACGACGAGGAGGTGGGGTGCGTGGGCGTGCGCTCGCTCATCGGGCATCTCGCCCGGCGCGCCTTCGAGCCGCGCTTCTGCCTCGTCGGCGAGCCGACCTCGATGCGCGTGGCGACCGGCCACAAGGGCAAGATCGCCGCGCGCGCCTGCGCCCACGGCCTCGCCGGCCACTCGGCGCTCGCGCCGAAGGCCTTGAACGCCATCCATCTGGCGGCCGACTTCGTGGCAAGCCTGCGCGAGGCGCAGGCCCGGCTCGCGGCGAGCGGCCGCCGGGACGCGGACTACGACGTGCCCTACACAACGATCCATGTCGGGCGGATCGAGGGCGGCACGGTTCTCAACATCGTGCCCGAGCGCTGCGCGCTGGACTTCGAGATCCGCAACGTTTCGGGCGACGATCCGCTCGCGATCCTCCATGCCTTGCGCGCCGAGGCCGAGGCGATCGCCGCGCGCGAGCGGCCGCGCTTCGCCTGCGCCGCGATCGACGTCGAGGTGACCAACGCCTATCCCGCGCTCGATACGCCGCCAGATGCCGACGTCGTGGCCTTCGTCCGCTCGCTCACCGAGGAGGACGCGACCTGCAAGGTCGCCTTCGGCACCGAAGGCGGCCTCTTCGACGAGGCCTTCGGCGTTCCCACCGTGGTGTGCGGCCCCGGCTCGATGGACCAGGGCCACAAGCCGGACGAGTTCGTGTCGCTGGAGCAGCTCGCGGCTGCCGACCGGATGATGGACCGGCTACTCGCCGCGATTCGCGCCTAGCGGTCTTCCTCGGTTTTGCTGAAGCAGAGCTGCGCCAAATCATAGTTTTGCCGAAGCCGTGGGTCCGGTACCTCGATGGACGGATACGCCCCCGCGGCGGAATCCGGGCCGTCGGAGGGACCGGGAATGTCAGTGGAACAGATCGATACGCTCGTCGTCGGAGCGGGACAGGCCGGCGTCGCGATGAGCGAGCATCTCGGCCGCAACGGCGTGCCGCACCTCGTCCTGGAGCGCGGCCGCATCGCCGAGCGCTGGCGCTCGGGGCGCTGGGACTCGCTCGTCGCCAACGGCCCGGCCTGGCACGACCGCTTTCCCGGCCTCGAATTCGACGCCTTCCATCCCGACGCCTTCGTGCCGAAGGACGAGGTCGCGGGCTATTTCGCGCGCTATGCCGAAGCCTTTTCCGCTCCCGTGCGCTGCGGGGTCGAGGTGCGGCGTGTCAGCCGGCTGGAGGGGCGGCGTGGCTTTCGCGTCGAGACTTCGCAGGGCGTGATCGAGGCCGGCAACGTCGTAGCCGCCACCGGTCCCTTCCAGACCCCGGTGATCCCGCCGGTCGTGCCGAGCGGAAAGGGGCCTGCGCAGATCCACTCCGCCGACTACCGCAATCCGGGACAACTGCCGGACGGCGCCGTGCTCGTGGTCGGCGCCGGCTCCTCGGGCGTCCAGATCGCCGACGAGCTGTCGCGCGCCGGGCGGCGGGTCGTCCTGTCGATCGGGCCGCACGAGCGCCCGCCGCGCGCCTATCGCGGGCGCGACTTCGTGTGGTGGCTGGGGGTGCTCGGCAAGTGGGACATCCAGTCCCGCGCGTCCGGCACGGAGCACGTCACCATCGCCGTCAGCGGCGCGCGGGGCGGCGAGACCATGGATTTCCGCCGGCTGGCGGCCGAGGGCATGACGCTGGTCGGGCGCACCGAGTCCTTCGCCGACGGGGTGCTGCGCTTCGCGCCCGACCTCGCCGAGACCATCGCGCGGGGCGATGCGAGCTACCTCGCCCTTCTCGACGAGGCGGACGCCTATGTCGCGCGCAACGGGCTCGACCTGCCGGAGGAGCCGGAAGCGCGCAGCATCGGCGAGGACCCGTCCTGCGTGAGCGAGCCGATCCTGGAGCTGGACCTCGCCGCGGCGGGCGTTTCGGCGATCGTCTGGGCGACCGGCTACACAGCCGACTACGGCTGGCTGGAGGTCGACGCCTTCGACGCGAACGGCCGCCCGGCCCACCAGCGCGGCGTATCGAGCGAGCCCGGCATCTACTTCCTCGGCCTGCCCTGGCTGTCGGGGCGCGGGTCGAGCTTCATCTGGGGCGTCTGGCACGACGCCCGCTACCTGGCCGACCACATCGCGACGCAGCGCTCCTACCTCGCCTATCACGAGGCCCGCGAGGCCGCGGACGCGAAGGCCGCGCCCGCCCGGCGCGCGGCCTCGGCCTGACGCGCGACGCGACCCGCACCCGATCGATGGAGGCCCCTGTGGCACACACCCGCATCCGCACGTTCAACACGCGCGACACCTATCCCGAGCAGAAGCTCGACAACGACCTCTGCCAGACGGTGGTGGCCAAGGGCTCGATGGTGTTCGTCCGCGGCCAGATCGGCCAGGACCTCGACACCTCGCAGAGCGTGGCGATCGGCGACGCCGCGGGCCAGACCGAGAAGGCGATGGCCAACATCGCCCTGCTGCTCGGCGAGGCGGGGGCCGAGCTGGCGCATATCTGCAAGATCACGATCTACATCACCGATCCGCGCTACCGCGAGGACGTCTACCGCGTCGTCGGCCGCTGGCTGAAGGGCGTCTATCCCGTTTCCACCGGCATCGTCGTTTCGGCGCTGGCGCGGCCCGAATGGCTGGTCGAGGTGGACGCGATAGCCGTGATCCCGGAGGACGCCGCGTGACCTTCTCGATCGTCGCGCGCTGCGCGAAGACCGGCATGTTCGGCGTCGCGGTGGCCTCGTCCTCGCCGGCGGTGGCGGCGCGCTGCGCCTATGCGCGGGCCGGCGTCGGCGCCGTCGCCAGCCAGAACGTGACGGACCCGCGGCTCGGCAACAGGACGCTCGACCTCATGGCGCTCGGCGCGGGCGCCGAGCAGGCGATCGAGATCCTCAGGGCGTCTACCCGGCACATGGACTTCCGCCAGGTGCTGGCGGTCGACGCCGCCGGCGGCTCGGCGGTCCATTCCGGCCCGCGCGCGCTCGGCACCTTCGCCGAGGCCCGGGGGCCGGACGTCGCCTGCGGCGGCAACCTTCTGGCCGACGCGGGCGTCCCGCACCGCATGGTCGAGGCCTTCGCAGCGTCGAGCGGCCATCTCGGCGATCGCCTCCTCGCCGCGATGCGGGCGGCGGTCGAAGCGGGGGGCGAGGAAGGCCCCGTGCATTCGGCGGGCCTCAAGCTCGTGGACGAGGTCGAGTGGCCGGTCGCCGACCTTCGCGTCGACTGGACGCACACCTGCCCGATCGAGGACCTCGCCGCGCTCTGGGCGCTCTACCGGCCGCAGCTCGACGCCTACGTGACGCGCGCCCTCGATCCCGCGGCAGCGCCGAGCTACGGCGTGCCGGGCGACGAATAGGAATTGGCCGACATGACCACCGAACTCGATCGCGCCGCCTGGACGGCCAAGGCCCGGGCGCTCGACATCCGCACTCAGGCGTTCATCGACGGGCGCTTCTTGCCCGCCGCCTCCGGCCGCACCTTCGACACGGTGAACCCGGCGACCGGCGCAGTGATCGCCGCGGTCGCGGAAGGGGCCTCCGAGGACGTCGACCGGGCGGTGCGCGCCGCGCGCCGCGCCTTCGAGGCCGGGTCCTGGTCGCGCGCCGCGCCCGCCGAGCGCAAGACGGTGCTCCTCCGGCTCGCCGACCTCATCCGCGCCCACCTCCACGAGTTCGCCCTTCTCGAAAGCCTCGACATGGGCAAGCTCGTCAAGGACGCCGCGGCGATCGACGTGCCGGGCGCCGCCGGCGTCTTCCAATGGTACGGCGAGGCGGCCGACAAGCTCTACGACGAGGCGGCGCCGACGGGGCGCGGCGACCTCGCGCTGGTGCGGCGCGTGCCCCTCGGCGTCGTCGGCGCCGTGGTGCCCTGGAACTTCCCGCTCGACATGGCGGCCTGGAAGTGCGCGCCGGCGCTCGCCGCCGGCAACAGCGTGGTCCTCAAGCCCGCCGAGCAGTCGCCGCTCTCGGCGCTGCGCTTGGCCGAACTCGCCAGCGAAGCCGGCCTGCCCGACGGCGTCCTCAACGTCGTGCCGGGCTTCGGCGAGACGGCGGGGCGCGCGCTCGGCCTCCACCCGGACGTCGACTGCCTCGCCTTCACCGGCTCGACCGAGATCGGCAAGGTCTTCCTCGGCTATTCCGCGCAGTCCAACATGAAGCAGGTCTGGCTGGAATGCGGCGGCAAGAGCCCGAACCTCGTCTTCGCCGACTGCCGCGACCTCGACGCGGCCGCCGACATGGCCGCCTTCGGCATCTTCTTCAACCAGGGCGCCGTGTGCTCGGCGAACTCGCGGCTGCTCGTCCAGCGCTCCGTCAAGGACGCCTTTCTCGAAAAGCTCGTCGCCAGGGCCGAGGCGATCCGGCCGGGCGACCCGCTCGATCCCGCCTCGACCATGGGTGCGATCGTCGACGAGGCGCAGACCGGGCGCATCCTGTCCTTCATCGCCGACGGGCGCGAGACGGCGCGCCTTGCCACCGGCGGCGAACGGGTGCGCGTCGCGGGTGCGGGCTGCTTCGTCGAGCCGACGATCTTCGACGAGGTCGCCGCCTCCTCGCGGCTCGCGCGCGAGGAGGTCTTCGGCCCCGTGCTCGCCGTCATCCCCTTCGACGGCGAGGCGGAAGCGGTCGCCCTCGCCAACGATTCGCCCTACGGCCTCGCGGCCTCGGTCTGGACCGACGACCTGTCGCGGGCGCATCGCGTCGCCGATCGCCTCCATGCGGGGACAGTCTCGGTCAACACGGTGGATGCCTTGAGCCCGCAGACTCCCTTTGGCGGCTTCAAGCAGTCCGGCTTCGGCCGCGACCTGTCGCTCCACGCGCTCGACAAGTATACCGGCCTGAAGACGACCTGGATCCGCTACCGGGCTGAGAGCGGCGATTGAGGCGCTGGGCCGGAACCGGCTAGAACGGCGCCCGCATCACGCGGGGCCATGACATGCGCTTCACCTTCCGGCAGCTCGAATACTTCGTCGCGGCGGGCGAGACGGGCTCGATCACCCTCGCCTCCGAGCGGCTGCACATTTCGCAGCCCTCGATCTCCACCGCGATCTCGCATCTCGAGCGCGAGTTCGACGTGCAGCTCTTCATCCGCCACCACGCGCAGGGGCTGTCGCTGACGGCGGCCGGGCGCGCGTTCCTCGTCGAGGCCAAGCGCCTCGTGCAGCAGGCGGAGGCTCTCTACGCCGTCGTCTCGGAGACCAGCGCGCAGGTGCGCGGCCGGCTGATCGTCGGCTGCTTCTCGACGCTCGCCCCGCTGGTCATGCCGGAGCTGGCGCACGCCTTCACCGAAGGCTTTCCCGCCACCCAGATCCAGCAGCTCGAAGGCGACCACGGCTCGCTGATCGCCAGCTTGTCGCGCGCCGAAATCGACGCGGCCATCACCTACGACCTCGCGCTCGCACCCGGCATCGCCTTCGAGCCCCTGGCAAGCCTGCCCGCCCATGTCTGGGTGGCCGATAGCCACCCGCTCGCCGGGCATACGGCCGTCGCCCTGTCGGACCTGACCGACTGGCCGCTGATCCTCCTCGACCTGCCGCTCAGTCGCGAATACTTCCTCGGCCTCTTCGCCGCGGAAGGGCTGACGCCGGTGATCGGCCAGCGCACGACCTATCAGGAGGTCGTGCGCACCATGGTCGCCAACGGCTATGGCTACACGCTCGCCAACGTGCGGCCGCGCTCCGACGTCGCGCTCGACGGCAAGCGAATCGTGCGGCTCCGGCTCGCGGGCGAGCACCGCCCTATGCGGCTCGGCATCGCGACGCTTGCCGCCTATCGCAAGCCCCGGCTGCTGACCGCCTTCGAGCAGCACTGCCGGGCCTACATCTCCGACAGCTACATCCCCGGCATGGCGGCCCCCGCCACCGAAAAGCGCACGCGCCGCGGGCAGGAGACGCCGCCTTCCTAGGCATGTCGCACAAGGTCCGGGCAGCTTTTCCGCATGGCGCCTGCTTCCGAAAAACCGATGCAGGACCGCAGAATTTGGTAATTTTTCCGAACATCGCGGAGTGATTTCATCTCCTCGCGCCGAGCTTCTCGGCCCTTCCGTCGCGGACCGCCGGTTCCGGCCGGTCGGCAACCCTCGAGACACGGGATCGAGACGATGAAAGCAGCTCTCCGCCTGTTGGGCGCCCTCACGACCTCGGTGGCGCTCCTCGCGACGCCGCTCGCGGCCGAGGCGGGCACGCTGCGCCTCGGCATGACGACTTGGGTCGGCTACGGCCCGCTCTTCCTGGCGCGCGACCTCGGCTACTTCAAGGAGGGCGGGCTCGACGTCGAGCTGAACCTCATCGAGGACACCGCGCTCTACATGGCGGGCGTGGCCTCGGGCGATCTCGACGGCTCGGCCTCCACGGTGGACGAGCTGATGAAGTACCGCTCGTCGGACTTCTGCTTCAACTTCGTCGTGGCGCTCGACGATTCGAGCGGGGGCGACGGGGTCCTCGTCGGCGAGGGCGTCAACAGCCTCGCCGATCTCAAGGGCACCCAGGTCGGCCTCAACGAGGGCGCGGTCTCCGAGTTCTGGTTCGACATCCTGCTGAAGCGCGAGGGCATGAGCCTTTCCGACGTTCAGGTGCTCAACATGACGGCCGACGACGCGGCCGCCGCCTTCATCGCCGGCCGGATACCGGCCGCGGTGACCTGGGAGCCGCATCTCTCGCTCGTGCGCGCGCAGAACAAGGGCAAGGTGCTCGTCGACTCCAGCGCGACGCCCGGCGTCATCGTGGACGTCGTGCAGCTGCGCTGCGACGTGATCGAGAAGCAGCCGGAGGACGTGAAGGCCCTCGTCGCCGGCCTCTACCGTGCCAACGAGTACATCAAGTCCAACCCGCAGGAAGCCTACGAGATCATGGCAAAGGGCGTCGGCGGCTACCTGTCGGAGCCGGCCGCCTTCGCCGAGGCCGCCAAGGGCGTCACCTTCTACGACAAGGAACGCAACGTCGCCTTCTGGGGCACGGCGGAACAGGGGCCCCTTTCCGATCTGATCAAGCTCGGCAACGAGATCCTCGGCGGCTCCGGCGCGCTGCGCCAGCCCGGCTCCTACGCCGAGCTCGTCAGCACCCAGTTCGTCCGGGGCGAGTGATGGCGCAGGACCTGGCGATGGAAGCTCCCGGCAGCCGGAGCCGGGCCGAAGCCTCTCCCGCGGGCCAAGCGCCGGCGCGGCGCCGCTCGCGGACGTGGACGCCCTTCGCGGCGCCCTCGTCCTCCCAGAACTTCGTCCTCGCCTCCGCCGTCTGGGCCCTGATCGCCGGCTGCTGGGCGGCGCTGTCCTACGGCGGCGTCGTGTCCTCCATGTTCCTGCCGACGCCGACCGCCGTGTTCGAACGCGCCGTCGCGATGATCGGCGACGGAAGCCTCCTGACCCACGCCCTGTCGAGCGTCCAGGTGGTGATGATCGGCTTCGCCCTGTCATCGCTCGTCGCCGTGCCCGTCGGCCTTTGGATGGGCACCTACGCGCCGGTGCGGGCCGCGATCGAGCCGGTGGTGAACTTCATCCGCTACCTGCCCGTCACCTCCTTCGTGCCGCTCTTCATCCTGTGGATCGGCATCGGCCTGCAGCAGCGCGTCACCGTCATCGTCTTCGGCGTCTTCTTCCAGCAGCTCGTGATGGTCGCCGACAGCGCGCGCGGCATCGCGCGTGACCTCGTCAACGCCGCCTACACGCTGGGCACCAAGCGCTCGGAGGTGGTCTGGCACATCGTCTTCCCGGCGACCCTGCCGGCGATCCTCGACATGCTGCGCGTGACCGCCGGCTGGGCCTGGACATACCTCGTGGTCGCCGAGCTCGTCGCCGCCTCCAGCGGCCTCGGCTACATCAGCCTGCGTGCCATGCGAGGCTTCCAGGTCGACACGATCTTCCTCGCGGTCCTGACGATCGGCTTCCTCGGCCTCGTCACCGACCTGTTCTTCAGGCTCCTCCGCAGAAAGCTCGCGCCATGGGCGATGTGATCGAAGCGCCCTCAGTGCCGCGTGCCGGCACCGTGAGGCCGGAGGCCGGCCGGTCCGCCGCCCTGTCCGTGTCGAACGTCTCGCTCGTCTATGCCGGCGGCCGGGGCCGCGAGGTGGTCGCCCTCGACCGGGTGTCGCTGGACGTTTCGCCGAACGAGTTCTGCGTCATCGTCGGCCCGTCGGGATGCGGCAAGTCGAGCCTCCTCTACCTGATCGCCGGGCTGAACGAGGCGACCTCGGGGCAGATGGCGGTGAACGGCGTTTCCGTCCACGAGCCGGGCCCCGACCGGGGCATGGTCTTCCAGGGCTACACGCTGTTTCCCTGGCTGACGGTGCGCCAGAACATCGAATACGGCCCGAAGCGCCAGGGCATGTCGGCGGCCGAGCGCTCCGGCATCGTCGACCGCTACCTCGCCGAGATCGGCCTGACGCAGTTCGCCGAGCACTACCCGGCCATGCTGTCGGGCGGCATGCGCCAGCGCGTGGCGATCGCGCGCGCGCTCGCCAACGATCCGGGCGTCCTCCTGATGGACGAGCCCTTCGGCGCCCTCGACAGCCAGACCCGCGCCACGATGCAGAAGCTTCTCCTGCGCATCTGGGAGCAACACAAGAAGACGGTGCTCTTCGTGACGCACGACATCGACGAAGCGCTGCTGCTCGGCGACCGCGTCGTCGTGATGAGCGCCCGGCCCGGCCGCATCAAGGCGGAGCTGTCCATCGCGCTGCCGCGCCCGCGCTCCATGGACCTGGCGCTTGAGCCCGACTTCATCGCGCTCAAGCGCCGCATCCTCGACCTCCTGCGCGACGAGATCGACGAGGAGCACTGATACCGGCGCGCCTTCGCCCTGACGTCGTCAGGGCGAAGGGTTCCGCCCACAAGGGCGGACGCCCGTTCGGGCTTGGCCCCGCTCCTCCGAACGGGTCCGCTCGACGGAGCGGCGGCATGAAAGGTCCCGCGGGCCAGGAAGACGCGACATGACGAGCGAGACCGGCGACGCCCTCGAATTCGACTACGTGGTGGTGGGGGCCGGCTCGGCGGGCTGCGTCCTCGCCAACCGGCTGAGCGCCGACCCCGCCGCGCGGGTCTGCCTCGTGGAAGGCGGCGGGCAGGACCGCACGCCCCGCATCCACGTCCCCGCCGGCACGATCACGCTCTACAAGAGCGACCGCTACGCCTACCAGTTCATGTCCGAGCCGCAGGAGAAGCTGAACGGGCGGCGCGTCCACGTGCCGCGCGGGCGCATGCTCGGCGGCTCGTCCTCCATGAACTCGATGATCTACATCCGCGGCGACCGGTCGGACTACGACGGCTGGGCCGCCATGGGCTGTCCCGGCTGGGCCTTCGACGACGTCCTGCCCGTCTTCAAGCGCTTCGAGGACGACCGCCTCGGCCTCGACCCCGCCTTCCACGGCACCGGGGGCGAGCTCGCGGTGGACCGGCCGCGCGATCCCAATCCCGCTTCGCGCCGCTTCGTCGAGGCGGCGCGCGAGGTGGGGATGGCGGAGAACCCGGACTTCAACGGCGCGCGGCTCGAGGGCGTCGGCCTCTACAACGTCACGCAGGCGAACGCCCGGCGGCTGTCGAGCTACCGCGCCTTCGTCCACCCGGTGCGCGGGCGGGCGAACCTCACCGTGATGACGGATGCGCGGGTGGACGGCCTCGACCTCGAGGGCGCGCGCGTGCGCGGCATCGTCGTGACGCGGAACGGCCGGCGCCTTCGCCTCGGCTCCCGGCGCGAAACCGTGCTGGCCGCCGGCGCGCTCGGCTCGCCGGAAATCCTCCTGCGCTCAGGGATCGGCGACGCGGGCGAGCTCGGCCAGGCCGGCATCGAGCCGCGCCACCACCTGCCGGGCGTCGGGCGCAACCTCCAGGACCATCTCGACGGGCTGGTGACGGTGCGCTCGGCCGACGCCTCGACGCTCGGCTTCTCGGCGGGCTCGGCCCCGCGCATCCTCGCCTCGCCCCTGCGCTACCTCGCCTCCAAGGCGGGCTGGCTGACCACGAACTACGTGGAGGCCGGCGGCTTCGCGCGCACGCGCTTCGCCGGCGCGGTGCCCGACGTCCAGTTCCACTTCGTGCCGGGCTATCGCAGCCATCGCGGCCGGCTGTTCGAGTGGGGCCACGGCTACGCCATCCACACCTGCGTCCTGCGGCCCGAAAGCCGCGGCCGGGTGTTTCTCAAGCCCGGCCCAGAGGGGCCGAGCCTCGCCATCGACTTCCGCTTCCTCGACAAGGAGCAGGACGGGCGCGTCCTCGTGGAAGGGATGAAGCTCGCCCGCTCCATCCTCGCCGCCTCGTCCTTCGCCCCGATCCGCGGCGCGGAGATCGCGCCGGGGCCGAAGCGGGCGAGCGACGAGGACCTCATGGCCTATGTGCGCTCGGACGCCAGCACCGTGTTCCACCCCTCCGGCACCTGCCGCATGGGCAGCGACGACCTCGCCGTGACGGGCCCCGACCTCAAGGTGCGCGGGCTCCACGGCCTGCGCGTCGCCGACGCCTCGATCATGCCGACCCTCGTCAGCGGCAACACCAACGCGCCCTCGATCATGATCGGCGAGAAATGCGCCGCGATGATGCTCGCGGACCGATGAGCCGGGGCGCTCCCGCCCCGGCTCGCGCTTCACGCGCCCCGGCTCCCGCAGCAGGAGGCGGCGGGCGCCGGCGGCTCCGCGCCGTCGCGCGCGTCGACGCTGTGCCGGTTCGGCTCGGGCGGCAGGTTCATCGCGATGTTGCGGTCGAAGAAGCCGTTGGGCTTCAGCGTGAAGCCGGCATATTCCACCGGCATGATCGGGAAGTCCTCCGGCTTGCAGACGTGGGTGTGGCCGAAGGAATGCCACAGGACGAGGTCCGTGTTCTCGATCGGACGGTTCTTCTCGACGTAGCGCGGCAGGCCGTCGCCGCCGGCATGGACGTTGGGATAGTCGCCGCTGGCGTATTTCTCGGCCCTGTCGAAGGGCGTCACCCAGACGTGGCGGGTGGCGAAGCCGCCGCGCCGGCGCACCGTCGAGCCCTCCTGCGCGAGCATCAGGGGGCTCGGCATGGCGATCATCTTGTAGCCGGTCGGCTTGCCGACGGAGTTGGCAACGTTCGGGTTGACGACCTTCCAGTAGCGCCCGTTCGCCCCGTCCGCGATGCCGCCCGTGTCGTTCTCGGTGGCCAGCGTTCGAACGCGCGTGTCGAAGACGTTGCCGAACGGGTTGTCCTCGCCCATCGGCCGGGGATGGAACTCGTGCTCGGTGACGGAATTGCCGCCGCCGTCGACGTCCATGTGCAGGCGCACGTTGAAGAAGTGCTGGTGCGTCGGGCCGCCGAGATTGTCGTCGACCATGCCGCCCCAGGGATAGGTCTCGCCGTCGGCGACGGCCGCCGTCTGGATGATGCCGGTGAGCTTGGCTTCCAGCTGGATCGTGCCGTCCTGGTAGAGATACCAGTAGAAGCCGTAGTCGTAGTTGCCGACGGTGGCGAAGAAGGAGATCACCAGCCGGCGCGAGCGGCGCACCTCGTGGACGCCGGTGCGGAACTCGTTGTGCTTCCAGAGGATGCCGAAATCCTCCTCGTGCATGCAGATCGCGTTTTTGAGCAATGTCGGCTGGCCGAGGTCGTCGGCGATCGGCACGTCGAAGTAGCGGATGAGGCCGAGGCAGTCGCAGCCGAGCTCCAGCGAGTTGGCGAGGCGGCCCAGCCCGTACTCGCCCGCGTCGAAGGCGCTCTTCCAGTAATGGTTCGCCGTCGGGTCGGCATAGGGCACGACCATCTCGGTGACGCTGGCGCGGAAGATCACCGGCCGCAGCCGCTCGCCGTCGCGGATCGACAGCTCGTGCAGCACCAGCCCCTCGCGCGGCGTGAAGCCGACGCGGAACGACCAGCCCTGCCACTCGACCTTCCAGCCGTCCACCGAGAAGCTCGGCCCCTCGCGCTGGACGATGTCGAGCGGCTTCAGGTCGGTGCGGGGGCTGAAGTCCTCGCGCCCGTAATTGCGCTTCTTGCGCGGCACGGGAATGGCGAGCGCCTCGTCCACGAGGTCGACGACGCGGTTCTCGATGAGGTCCACCACCGCCACGACGCCCTCGATCGGGTGGGCGTAGCCGTTGTCCGTGACCGCCTCGCGCCAGTAGGCGACGGCGCGCACGATGCGCTTGCCCTTCTCGAAGTCGCGGTCGAAGAAGCCGGACGAGAAGGGATCGACCTGGACGAGTTCCAGCTCGGCCTCCGTCAGCCCCCGCCGCATCACGGCGGCGCGCCAGGCCGGGTCGGCCTTCACGATCGCCTCGCAGCGGAAGAACTCCTCGATCATGACCGGCGGCTGGCCGTAGGGCGCGTCGCGGTTCGGCAGCATGGTGGAGGCCCGCACGCGGCCGTCTTCCAGGTCAACCAGCGCCTCGTGCGCCTCGCCGCTCTCGACGTCGAGCGTCAGCACGAAGGCGATCCGGTCCGGCGCCGCGCCGGTTTCGCGCCAAGCGGAAAGCTCCGCCTTGGCGGGCTCTTCCAGCCGCACGATCGGGTAGCGGGCGTTCGGGCCCAGGCCCCGGTCAGCCACGACCGCGGCGACCGCCCGCGCGATCTCGTCGAGGCTCAAGGGGTCGAGCGGATGGGCAGCGGGCGCGGTGGTCATGGCGAAACCTTTTGGGATGCGGAGCGGCAGATGTCGGAGGCCATGGGCGCCCCGATCCGCTCGTGGACGCAGAACAGGCCGCAGGCGAGGTGCAGCGGCATCGCCGCGGCCAGGAGCCCGACGAGCAGCGCCGCCAGCAGGATCAGGCCCCCGGCCGCGCCTTCGGCCGTCCTCTCGCAATGCCTCACGGACAGGAGCTGAAATGCCGTCATCGCGCCTCGGAGCCTCGTTCGTTGCAGGGGAAACAATGACTGCCGCCGCCGCCCCGCGCCATGGCGAACCGCGCCATGCCTTCGATAATCCGCGCCAAGCGAGCCTCCCCGCCGAGCCGGCGCCGGCCGGCCGCCCCTTTGCCGCGATCCGCGCCTCTGTTCTGCGTCCGGTCCTCGACCACGTCGCGGCGTGCGGCGGCGACGTCGAGGCGCTTCTGGCGCGCAACGGCGTCGCGCGCGAGGAGACCGACGACGCCTACGCCCTCGTGCCCATGAAGCGCTACCTCGCGCTCTTCGAGGATGCGGCGCGGATGCTGGACGAGCCGCTCCTCGGGGCGCGGCTGGGTGCGCAGGCGCAACCCGCCGACATCGGCCCGGTCGGCCTCCTGTTCGCCTGCGCCGCGACGATCGGCGAGGCCTTCGAGGGCATGGCGCGCTCCATGAACGCGCTGCAGGGCGGCACCGCCGCGCTGCTCGCCGGCGGCGGGGACGCGGACGAGAGCGTCTGGACCTATCGCCTGACGGATCCCGCGCTCGGCGTGCGCCGGCAGGACGCCGAGTTCACGCTCTCGGCCAATTGCCGTTTCGTCCGCGCCTGCTTCTCGCCCCGCTGGGCGCCGCTGGAGGTGCATTTCGAGCACGCCGCGGGATCGCCGGAGGACGCGGCGGCACTGGAGCGCATCGTCCGCGCACCAGTGCGCTTCCTGCAGGGCGCCAACCGGCTGGTGATGGATGGCGGCGAGTTGCGCCGGCCCTTCCGCGCGCAGGACGGCGGCTTCGTCGAGGTGCTGCGCCGCCACATCGCCGAGTTGCGGATGGATGAGGCGCCGGGCGCCCGACTCCAGGACCGGATTCGCGCGCTTCTCGCCGCCGATCTCGGCCGCCGACCGGTGACGATCGCCACCGTCGCGCGCGACCTCGGCCTGTCGCCGCGCACGCTTCAGCGGCGGCTCGGCGAGGAGGGCACCTCGCTACGCGACCTCCTGCGCGACTACCGCGCCGAGACCGCCCGTACGGTCCTCCGCTCCGGGACCGTCACCTGCACCGCCCTCGCCGCCCGCCTCGGCTACGCCGATTCCACCGCCTTCTGGCGCGCGCACCGCAACTGGACCGGCCACGCCCCATCACGCATGGCGGATTGATCCAGCGTCATAGGAAACAGTCTGAGCTACAGCTCCTCAAGGTCGTCGGCGCATGAATCAATCGTTGACCGCGGTTTTGCTACATGCCGGCGCAGCACGAGGAACGGTGTGGATGCATGACGTTGTCGATATCGCTCGCTAAGCGTCACATCGGCATCGGTCGAGGACATGCCAGGGTTTCGAGCGGCACCGCTGCGTGTTGATCGGCAGGGCCTGGAGACCAGCGTGTGGCCAGCATCCTCGAAGGTTCACAGTGCCGATCGGCATGCAATCCGGGTCTGACGCATTTTCGATGACGTTCAGGGTGCGCCGATGAGGCGCGCTTCCAGCAGGTCCAACCTGGCGCGGCCGTTGACGAGCTTCAAGCGGTTGACGTGCCCTTCGGTCTGGTCGTTCGACCAGGGGGAGGAGATGGCAGCGCGCACGGCGTAGAGATCTTTGGTGATGGGCGCGAGGCTGTCGGTGGCGTGAAGAGGTCGAAGGACAGATATGGCGCAACGTCGGTGAGACGGGATCGGGAGAACCAGGCGCATGAGGAGCGCTTCGAGCGCGTTCCAGTGATGTGGACCTGATCCTCGTACTCCCATACGGGCCCGCGGCCATCTCGCGCGCCGCATCAGAGGCCGGACACATGGCAGCACCCGATCACGCGCAGCAACCTGGACCGAAGCTTTCTCTTGCGCCAGAAGGGGCGTCCACACATGGCCGTGCGGCACGCTCGAGCGACAGCGCTCGCCTCGTGGGGCTCGGCCGTAGCGCCGCGCCATCTTCGTCGGCAGGCTGGTCTCATCGAAGAAGACGAGCTTCGCAGGATCGAGGTCGAGCTGATCGTTGAATCAGGCCTGCCGCCGCTTCGGAAGGTCCGGGCGCTCCTGCTCGCTCGCGTGCGCGGTCTTTTTTCCATGTGAGCCCGTGCCGGTCGAAGAAACGCCAGAGCGTGCCGATCCCGATCTTAAGCCCGCGCTCGTCGGCCAGGCGGCGCTGCTTCTCGTGCAACGTGATGTCCTCCTTGCCGTCAACCAGGCTTTTAAGGAACTCAGCCTCCGCCTCGATGCGACCCGAGCGGCGGTCCCTGCCCATCGGCAGGGGATCGCTCCGGCCCGCCCGATCCTGTGAGCGCCAGCGCACCGCTGTCGCGATCGCGATCCCGAACCGCTCAGCCGCAGCATGGGCCGAGGCGCCCTCGCGCATCGCCTTCAACACACGATGCCGAAGATCAATCGACAAAGCTCTCGCCATCCTTGCCTCCCGTCCGGTTGGCGGAGGCAATCATGTAGTGGCTTGCGACTCCAGCCGGCCGGAAAGCGCCTAGGGCTGGCGCACCTTTCTCGATCACGGCGACCGTGAGAGTCTCAGCCTTCGTCAGATGGTCGCGCTTCAGCGTCATCAGGCGGGCGATGGTACGGGCAGACGGTGGTCTGCCAGGCGGCTCATGTGGCGCGCCGCTGCGGATGGTGACATCCACTCGGTGCCGCGGTGCGAGAACCCATCGGTCGACATCGCGTGGCCGAGAAGGCTGGCCATCCGCGCAGCCATCCTGCGGTGGGTCGGAGTTCGAGGACCGGATCGATCCAGGAGCCGCGGCGATCATGCGGAAAGACCATGTATGCCGATCGACAGCTTCACGTCTCGACCGCCGCGATGCGGCAACGTGCAAGTCGGCGGCAGACTTCGACGCCGATCGGCGTGACAGCCTGTTGAGCGTACTCATGCCGGCTGTGTCGATCGATCGCATCGATCGACCGGCAACGTCTATTTACGTCGATCAGACGACCGGATGCTGTCGAGCGTCGAGTGTGCTCCACGACAGGATGATGTAGCCCGCCGAAGACGTGCTCACCGGCGAGAACGAAGCGTCGGCAGAAAGCCGCCGAGATGGCGACGGAGTTCGGGGATCTCGATCCTCGGGCCTCTGGTCGACCGCCACCTCGGGTGCTCCGGCAGCCAGGACGCTGCCGGAGCAGGTTGACAGACCGGGCAGCTCTCGGAAGAATTCGTGGATCTCGACGTCCAGGAGCTGCGCGAGGCGATACGAGTATGCGACGTCGACGCGGTTCTCTCCGGACTCGTACCTCCGGACCTGCTGATACGTGGTGCCGATCTCCCGACCCAAAGCGGATATCGAGAGACCGCGCTTCTCGCGGAGGTTCTGGAGGCGAGTGCCGATCGACGGATCCAGGTCAGGTCGAGACATGGAGGCACCCGTTCTTCGTCTTGTCCGAGATCGGATCGCCTGCGACCTTAAGCGCAGATGCGTCATTTGTTGGATCGCGGCGCATCAATGATGATTCGTTCGCAACAAGCTCGACCTGAGCCGACCAGGCCACGTCGTCGGCTGTAATCGGGAGGGGCTCAGGACGCCATGGATGGCCTCGCGTG
This sequence comes from Antarcticirhabdus aurantiaca, assembly GCF_009765365.1. GTDB lineage: Bacteria > Pseudomonadota > Alphaproteobacteria > Rhizobiales > Rhizobiaceae > Antarcticirhabdus > Antarcticirhabdus aurantiaca. Next base: position 21,634 of record NZ_VTOM01000002.1, on the reverse strand, counting down.
GCATGCACCGAACGAGCCGCCGATCGCCTCGATCGGCTTCTGGAGCGTTGACGTCGCAACGAAGCGGATCACGCTCGATCCGACCATGTCGGTGTACTTCGGCGTTTCGGCGGAACAAGGCGCTCTCGGGATCGAGCCGGAGCGCGTTCTGCCCCGTGTCCATCCCGACGATCGCCAGAAGGCCATGTCGGTTCTACTCGACACCATCGAGACGGGAATGCCCTACTTCCTCATCTATCGGCTCGAGCACGGTCCCCGGCACTACACGCCGGTTCGCGCGATCGGACGCCGCTTCCTCGACGACGCAGGTGCGCCCAGTCACGTGGCGGGCATCCTGATCGAAGATCGCGGCGGGATGCCGCTGCCCTGGGAGGTGGAAGTCGTCGAAGGCCTGATGGCCGTTCTCGGTCTGTCGAGGCTCGGTGACGATCCCATGTTGACCCGACTCATCGAGGCCACGCTTCTGCATGCCGGACGATCGATGGCCAAGAAGATGGGGCCGTCGACGTTCTAGGATCAGCCACGCTTGAACTGATGCGGTGGATGCCCCCGCCGAGCGGCATCACGTATGCCAGGACGGTTCTATAGAAACCGATCGAAGGGGTCCCCGATGACGACGAACATCAGCATGCTGGCGGTTGATCTGTCGAAGGGCAGTTTCCAGGTCTGCGCCGTCGGTTCGGACGGGACGGTTCTGTACAACCGCGCGCTTTCACGGGCACGGTTCTCGGCGCTGCTGGCCGACCAGCCGGCTTGCATCGTGGCGATGGAGGCGTGTGCGACGTCGCATCACTGGGGTCGCGTGGCTCAGAAGAACGGACACGAGGTGCGGATCGTGCCAGCGGTCTACGTGAAGCCGTTCGTGAAGCGTCAAAAGAACGATCGCGCCGACGCGGAGGCGATCGCCGAGGCGGCTTCGCGCCCGGCCATGCGCTTCGTGGCGGTGAAGAGCGCCGAGACGCAGGGACGCGCGGTAGCGTTCCGCACGCACCAGTGTCTGGTCCGCCAGCGCACGCAGCTCATCAACGCGCTGCGAGGTCATCTGGCCGAGTTCGGTGTCGTCGCTCCAAAGGGGCCGGCTAACCTCAAGGTGCTGGAGGAAGCCCTCGCCGACGAGACCGGCGACCTGCCCGCCGAGGTACGAGCGATGGGGGCGATCTACCTCGACCAAATCGCTCGGCTGACGGACGTGATCGAGCGGCTCGGCGACGAACTGGAGGCGGCGTCGCGAACGGATGCCGACCTCCAGCGTCTGTGCACCATACCGGGCATCGGGCCGGTGACGGCGGGTGCCGTCGCTGCCTTCGCTCCGGAACTCGACACGTTCGACAGCGGACGCAACTTCGCCGCCTGGCTCGGCCTCGTGCCGCGACAGCGATCGACGGGCGGCAAGGCCCGGCTTGGCTCCGTCAGCAAGATGGGCCAGACCGATATCCGGCGACTGCTCATCGTCGGGGCCATGAGCGTGATCCGCTGGGTGGTGCGCAAGGGCGGGAGCGCCAACCGCTGGCTCGCGAACCTCGTCGCGCGCAAGCCGAAGATGGTCGCGGCGGTCGCGTTGGCGAACAAGATGGCACGGACCATCTGGGCCGTGACGACGAAGCAGGAGAATTACCGAATGGCGTGACCCGAACCCGTCATAGGGCGAAGGCACGGCATGGCCGTAAGGCCGGGGTGAGCGATCGACGAGGAGTAGGCGACACGGACTTCGAAGTTCAAGGCAGGGACATTCAGACCCGGGGCTCGAGCGCAGACAGCTCTCTGAACCGATGTGAACCCAGCCTTCCGAACAGCATACCGGCCCGTGGCGTCATCGAAGCCACATCGTGAGGCCTGACACACGTCCGATCGAAGACCCCGCCGAAAGAACGAAGATCAAGCTTGCCAAACAGGGGGCATCCACACATGCCCCGGCATACGTGATGCCGCTCGGTGGGGGCATCCACCGCATCAGTTCAGTTTTACCGAAAGCAGACGAAGAGCGAATCGTTTGGCAATCGCCTGGCGCTTCTTGCTTCGGGTAACCCGGTCATTTGCGAGTTGACACATTCAGCGTGGCAGTTCGAACACAGCTTCGAGGCCGAGGGCGCGGCCCCGGAGCAGGATATCTCCACCGTGATGCCGGGCGATGGCGCGGGCGATGGAGAGGCCGAGCCCAGCGCCACCTGTTTCAATATTGCGCGAGCCTTCCAGGCGCACAAAGGGCGTGAACACGTCCTCCATCCGGTCGACAGGAATGCCCGGCCCCCGATCGCGGACGATGATCCGCACAGTATCGACCGTCTGCTCCAAGGAAACGCGTGCCTCGCCTCCGTAGCGGACGGCATTCTCGACGAGATTACGCAGGCCTCGCCGTAGGCTGTCCGGTCGGCAGCGACAGGTGATGCGACCGCTGCCCTCGAACCGAACGTCGTCGCCGACCTCCGCGAGATCCTCGCACAGGCTTTCCACCAAAGTCCCAAGATCCACCAGCCGTGTCGGCTCGCTCGTGCTCTCCTGCCTTGCGAGCGCCAGGATCGCCTCCGTCATCACGCGCATCTCATCGATTGTGGCGAACATGCGCGCTTGAAGATCCTTGTCCACAATAAATTCCGTGCGCAGCTTCATCGTCGTCAGCGGCGTGCGAAGGTCATGCCCAATGGCTGCGAGCATCCGCGTGCGGTCCTCCACGAAGCGCTGGAGGCGGTCCTGCATGCGGTTGAAGGCTTCCGCGAGATGGCGAATGTCATCCGGTCCGGTCTGGGGTACGATCTCCGTGAGTTGGCCGCGCCCCACGGTCTCGGCCACCCGGGTAAGACGGGCGAGGGGCTCGGTGATGCGTCGCACCACCGTGAGGCTGACCAGAACGACAAGACCTGCGGTGAGAACGGCCCTGACGGGGAAGGGAGTTGAGAAGATCGACCCCGACAGAACGCTGTAGTACGCGGCGTTGAGGCGAGTGCCGTCATCCAAGGGGACAACGATCCCTTTTCCGATGCCGTCGTCCAGTGTGACCGCCGTGGCCTCCTGAGGCAGGTCGGAGGGCCAACCGGTCGGCGGCGATCGCGTCTCGACGACCTTGACCGCAGCCATGGCCTCGGCGGCTCCTTGATGGGAGCGAGCACCATGCCCGATCGCCTCGGGCGACGTGCCGAGAAGACGGTTCAGCGGCGTTGCGAAACGGTCTCGCATTTGCGTCACCCAAGCGCTCGAAGTCGGCTCCACCGCCGCCGCGATCCAGAAACGAGTGTGCTCGGTGTTGGCGCTTCTGGTTACGGCTTCGCGAACGTCGGCAGGCAGAGAGGAGACGAGCCTCGACAGCGACTGGGCGCGGTTGATGAATTCCGCGCGATTGTTCGCTTCCAGAAACTGCCTGCGGTCCTGAAGGACAAACAGGAAAAAAACGACCTGCGATAGAACCAGCGCTCCGAGAAGCGCTGCGACGAGCTGGCCCGACAGGCTCCTGTACCACCACGACCTCATGCCCTCGAGACCACGGCGGCGAACCGGTAGCCACCGCCCCACTCCGTTTGAAGAACGGCCGGGTTCCTCGGGTCGACCTCGATCTTCTTGCGCAAGCGGCTGACCTGGTTGTCGACCGAACGGTCGAAGGGCTCGGCGCCCCGGCCGGTGGTCAGATCGAGAAGCTGGTCCCGTGTCAACACGACGCCGGGACGCTCGACGAAGACCCTGAGCAGACGGAACTCGCCCGTTGACAAAGAGACGGCAATCCCTTTCGCGTCCTGCAACTCGCGACGTTGCAGATCCAGAGTCCACTGCGCGAAGCGCACGCGCTGGCTCGGGACAGGCTCATCGCTCCGTGGCGGCGCGTTGACCCGTCGGAGGACGGCCTTGATGCGGGCCAGCAGTTCGCGCGCCGAGAACGGTTTGGTCAGGTAATCGTCGGCCCCGACCTCGAGCCCGACGATCCGGTCCGTTTCATCGGCGACCGCGGTCAGAAAGATGATGGGCACTGCGTTGTTGGACCGAAGCTCGCGGCAGAGACTCAACCCGTCGTCACCCGGCATCATGATGTCGAGCACCAGAAGATCAGGTTTCTCCTGACTTAGGATGCCTCGCAGCGCCTTCCCGTCCTCTGCCGCGCTAACTCGGAAACCCTGTTGCTCCAGATACTGGCGCAGAAGATCACGGATCTCGCGATGATCGTCGACAACGACGATATGGGGTACGGTGGACATGGCGAGCCCTCGTTTATCCGGATCGGCCTCGATCGCACCTACAGGGTTGTCGCGATGGCCGATAGGCACTTGCGCACGCCCGTTCGCCAGCCGAACGTAGGTTGCATCGACGCCGCCCATCATTCTCCAGGCTCGGGAAACGCGGTTCGGGAAACGCGAGAACCACCGACGCGCGACAACCTCGCGCTGAGGCGCATCACGACCGCGAAGAAAAGCGGCACGAAGAAGATGCCGAGTACGGTCGCGGCGATCATGCCGCCCATGACGCCGATGCCGATGGCCTGTTGGGCCCCGGCACCAGCGCCCGTCGAGATCGCCAGCGGCAAGACGCCGAGGATGAAGGCGAAGGACGTCATCAGGATCGGACGGAGCCGCAGGCGGGCCGCTTGCGTCGTCGCCGCCAGCAGCGGATGCCCGGCGGCATGGAGATCGCGCGCGAACTCCACGATCAGGATCGCGTTCTTGGCCGCGAGGCCGATCGTCGTCAGAAGTCCGACCTTGAAGTAGATGTCGTTCGACAGCCCGCTCGCCCTCGCCGCCACCACCGCGCCGAAGACGCCGACCGGCACCGCCAGGATCACCGAGAAGGGCACCGTCCAGCTTTCATAGAGAGCGGCAAGGCACAGGAACACCACCAGCACCGACAGGGCGTAGAGAAGCGAGGCCTGCGACCCGGACAGCCGTTCTTGATAGGACAGTCCGCTCCAGGCCGCCGACCAGCCGGGGCCGAGGTCACTGACGAGCTGTTCCATCCTCGCCATCGCCTCGCCGGACGACGCGCCGGTCCCGGCCGAACCCTGAATGCTGATCGCGCTGAGTCCGTTGAAGCGGGCGAGTTGCGCCGAGCCCAGTTCCCAATCGACCTGCGTGAACGCCGAGAAGGGCACCATCTCGCCCCCGTCGTTGCGTGCATACCAACGGTCGAGGTCACTCGGCACCATGCGAAAGGGGGCGTCGGCCTGCACATAGACCGGCTTGATGCGACCCTCGTTGTTGAAGTCGTTCACGTAACTGCCGGCCCATGCGGTCGATAGGACACTGTTCACAGCGGAGACGTCCAGTCCGAGTGCGCCCGCCATCTGGTGATCGATCTGCACGTCGAGTTGGGCCTGCGTGGGCGTTCCGCTGCGGCGAACGCCCGCCAGCGACGGATCGGCCGCCGCCGCCGTCAGGAGGCGCTGGCCGGCATCGATCAGCGCATCGTTGCCCTGTCCGGCCGTATCCTGAAGATACATCTCGAACCCGCCTGACTGGCCGAGACCAGGCAGGGCGGGCGGCGACAGGGCGACGACGCGCGCGTCCCGGATCTGGGAGAAGGCGCGCATCGCTCTTCCCGCGATGGAGGCTGCGTCCTGCCCTTCGCCCGTGCGCTCGTCGAAGGGCCTCAGCCGCACGAAGGCCGTGGCGACGTTCTGTCCGCTGCCGCCGAACGAGAAGCCCTGAGCGGCGAGGATCTCCTGCACGTTCGCTGCCTCCTGCGTGAGATAGAACTGCTCGACCTGGGCGAGGACCTCGGCAGTGCGCGCGCTGGTCGCGCCGGCCGGCAGTTCGATCTGCGTCATCAGGAGCCCTTGGTCCTCGGGCGGCAGGAAGGAGGACGGGACGCGCGTGAACAGAAAGGCCGTTCCCCCGCAGATCAGGAGAAAGACGATCAGACCACGCAAAGGGCGCGCCAGAACACCGCCGGTGATCCGCTCATAGGCATCCGTCAGCACGCCGAAGCCTCGGTTGAAGCCACGGAAGAACCAGTTCTTGCGCGCACCATGCGTCGGCTTCAGGAGCGTGGCGCAAAGCGCCGGCGTCAAGACCATGGCCACCACCACCGACAGGAACATGGCGGTGACGATGGTGATCGAGAACTGCTGGTAGATGATCCCGACCGAGCCGCCGAAGAAGGCCATGGGCAGGAACACCGCCGACAGGACAAGCGCGATGCCGACCAGAGCCCCGGTGATCTCGCGCATCGACTTCTCCGTCGCCTCGCGCGGGCCGAGGCCTTCCTCCTCCATGATCCGCTCGACGTTTTCCACCACGACGATCGCGTCGTCGACGAGAAGGCCGATGGCCAGCACCATGGCGAACATGGTCAGCGTGTTGATGGAGTAGCCCGCCACAGCCAGGACGCCCAAGGTGCCGAGCAGCACGACAGGCACGGCCAGCGTCGGAATCAGTGTCGCACGCCAGTTCTGGAGGAACACGAACATGACGACAAAGACGAGAACCACCGCCTCGATCAGCGTGTGGACGACCTTCTCGATCGCGAGAAGAACGAAGGGCGTCGTGTCGTTCGGATACACGATCTCGACGTCAGGGGGCAGCGAGCCGCTCAGTCCCTCCATCGCCGACCGCACGCCCTCGGCCGTGTCGATGGCGTTGGCGCCGGCTGCCAGGCTTACTCGGAATCCTGCGGCGGGTTGGCCGTTGTAGCGCGCGCTTGTGTTGTAGCTTTCCGCGCCGATCTCCACGCGCGCGACGTCGCCGATCGTCACCAGCGAGCCGTCGGGGACGGTCTTCAGGATGATCGAGCGGAACTGTTCGGGCGTTTCGAGCTGGCTCTGCGAGGTGATCGTATAGTTCATCTGGGCGCTCGGCGCGGCAGGTGTAGCGCCGAGCTGGCCCACGGATACCTGGGAATTCTGCGCTTGGATCGCCGACGTGACGTCGCCGGGCGTGAGCTGGAACTGTGCGAGCTTGGCCGGGTCGAGCCATACGCGCATCGCATAGCCCGAGCCGAAGAGGTTGAGGTCGCCGACGCCCGGCACGCGGCGAACGGCGTCTTCGAGATTGGTTGTGACGAGATCGGCCAAGTCGGTCGTGCTGTAGTCGGGGTTCGTGGACGTCAGCGCTGCGACCATCAGGATGCCGGACGACGACTTCGTGACCGTCAGCCCCTGCCGCTGCACCGCTTCGGGAAGCTGCGAGGTGACCTGCGCAAGCTTGTTCTGCGTCTGCACCTGCGCGATGTCGGGGTCGGTCCCATTCTGGAACGTCAGCGAGATCGATGCCGAACCGGTCGAGGTCGATGTCGAGGACATGTAGAGGAGACCGTCGAGCCCGGTCATGTTCTGTTCGATGATTTTGGTCACCGAGTTCTCGACCGTCGCGGCGCTGGCGCCGGGATAGGTCGCGCTGATCTGGACGGCGGGTGGGGCGATGTCGGGATAGCGCGAGATGGAGAGTTGGGACAGGCCGAGAAGGCCGCCCAACATGATCGCGATCGCGATCACCCAGGCGAAGACGGGACGGCGGATGAAGAACTGGGCCATGGGTCAGTCCTGCGCCTTGGCCACGAGCGCGCTGGCCAACCCCGGGGAACTCGTCTCTAGCAGAGCGGTCGAGCCCGCCGCGTCCGGCGTTCGAACCACACCGTTCCCATCGAGTTCGACCTCGACCGGCGAGACCCTTGCTCCCGGCTGAATCTTCTGGAAGCCGTCGACGACGAGGCGGTCGCCCTCGGCAACCCCACCAGTGACAAGCCATTCGCCGCCGACGTCGGTATAGGTTTCGATGATCCGTGTCTCGATCATGTCGTCACCCGTCAGGAAGCTTGCGGTGGCCTCGCCCTTGCTGTTGCGTGAGACGGCGCGCTGGGGAACGAGAAACCCTTCGTCGTCGCTGCCAATCTCGATCGAGGCGCGAACGTACTGTCCTGGCAAAAGCGTGAGGTCCGGGTTCGGGAAGCGGGCGCGGACGGTGAAGGTGCTGGTGCTCTCCGAAACGAAGCGATCGCGAGCCTCCAGCGTGCCCGTCTCCCCGTAGATTGTGCCGCCGGGAAGTTTGAGCGTGACCTGTGGGGAAGCGGCTGCGTTGCCGAAAGCCGAGACGAATGCGCCCTCTTCCAGCGCGGCTTGGCGCCGAAGGAGGTTGCTCGAGGACTCGGTGAGATCGACATAGATCGGATCGAGTTGGCGGATTGTGGCCAGGGAGGCTGCCTGTCCTGCGGTGAGAAGCGTGCCGATGTCGACGTTCGTGGTCCCGATAATCCCATCGATCGGGGCGCGGATTTCGGCATAACCGAGGTTGATGCGAGCCGTCTCGACGGCGGCCTCCGCTGCCGCGATGTCAGCCTTTGTCTGGAGGAACAGCGCCTGCGCATCCTCCTTGTCCTGCTGACTGATCACGGTGCTGGCAGACAGGTTGGCGTAGCGTTCAGCCTTGGCCTGGACGCTGGGAAGCGCGGCGCTGGCCTTGGCAAGCGTCGCCTCGGCTGCCGCGAGCTGCGCTTCGAATGGCTTCGGATCGAGCCGGAAAAGCAGATCTCCCTGCTTCACCTCGCACCCTGGCTCGAACACTCGTTCCATCACGACGCCGCCGACCTGCGGTCGGATCTCGGCCGTCCGCAAGGCGACGACGCGACCCGCCGTGTCGCTTTGGATTGCGACCGGCTGCGGACGCAGCGTGACGTATCCGATCTTGGGCGAGGCGGCCGCAGCACGTGGCGATGTGGCGGTCTCGGCCTGCGTGCATGCCGACAGCGTGGAAAGTATCCCGAATGCAATCAGAAGCCCGACGGCACGATGGATTGGAAGACGGGTGTCAAGGAGCATGGGACCTGTTTCGGGCAGCGGGGATGGCGTTGTGCCCAACTCATACGGCATTGCGGCATCCGAAGATTTGTCAGGACCTTGACCGTTTGTCGCAAAGTGTAACGGGATAGAGCAGGCATGGCGCTGAGCAAGCAAACGATCCGCCCGCCTTCTGCAGCGGCGGGCGGATCGTCTTTCGAGACGAGGCGGGGTGCCGATCTCAGCCGAGGTCAGCAGGCGCGTTCACCTCGTGGCCCGTGGCCGTTTCGGTTTCCGTTCTCGCGCCGCAGTTCGGAACGATCGAGCTCTCCATCTCCGTTCCGGTCCAGATACGCGAAGCGCTTGTCCCAAGGATCTTGGACCTCCCGCAGAGTGCGGTCGCAACCAGCGTGGTTCTCCGGAGCGAGCCGCCCAAACCTATCGAACCCGCCCTGTATGGCTCGTGACTGGCGGAGCACGAGGGCGCGGTCGTTAGCCTGAACGGCAGGCTTCTTCAACTTTCGTGACGTGACCTCCTGAAACTCCTCCAGGGATGAGTAGAGTCCGCCCAACCACACGGGACGGACGGATGAAGAAGTCACGGTTCACGGAAGAGCAGATCATCGCGATCCTGCGCGAGCAGGAGGCGGAAGTTGCCACCGTGGAGGTCTGCCGGACGCACGGGGTCAGCTTGGCGACGTTCTACAAGTGGAAGGCCAAGTCGGCGGCCTTGAGGTGTCGGATGCCCGGCGGCTGAGGGGGTTGGAGGACGAGAACGGCCGGCTGAAGCGGACGCTGTCGGATGCCATGCTCGACAACGCCGCGCTGAAGGATCTCTTGGGAAAAAAGTGGTGACGCCCGCCGCCAGACGGGAAGCCGTGGCCCATCTCGCCACGACCTTCCAGATGAGCGAGCGGCGGGCGTGCCGGGTGACCGGAGCCGACAAGGCGAGCGTGCGCTATGAGGGGACGCGGCCCGACGACGGCCTGCTGCGAGCGCGGCTGAAGGAGCTGGCGAGCGAGCGCCGACGCTTCGGCTACAGGCGGCTGCACGTCCTGTTGAAGCGGGAGGGCCATGCCGTCAATCGCAAGCGCGTCCAGCGGCTCTATCGCGAAGAGAAGCTGACCGTTCGCCGCCGCGGCGGACGCAAGCGGGCGCTCGGCACGCGCCGGCCGATCGAAGTGCCGCTCGCGCCCAACCAGCGCTGGAGCCTGGACTTCGTGTCGGATCAGCTCACGGACGGGCGTCGCTTCCGCATCCTGGCCGTAGTCGACGACTGCACGCGCGAGTGCTTGGCGCTGGTTGCCGACACCTCGCTGTCCGGCCTTCGGGTCGGTCGGGAACTCGATGCCATCGTGCGCCAGCGCGGTCGTGCGACCACCATCACACAGCGACAACGGCACGGAGTTCACCTCGAACGCGATCCTGGCCTGGGCGGACAAGGTGGGCGTCGGCTGGCATTACATTGCGCCCGGCAAACCCCAGCAGAACGGCTTCATCGAGAGCTTCAACGGCCGGCTGCGCGACGAGCTTCTCAACGAGACGCTGTTCCGCTCCCTGCCGCATGCCCGCGCCGTGCTGAAGGCCTGGCGGCGCGACTACAACGAGGAGCGGCCGCACGCCAGGCTCGGCTGGATGACGCCCGGGACTACGCCGGCGCCATCCTTGGAGCCGCCGGTCGAAGCGCTGCGCAAGCGGATGGCTCCGCGCTTCGGCCTCTTGCAACCGCCTTCGACGACGGCTCAGATCACGACAGGACTCTCGCTCCTGCTGGATGAAAAACGGGGGTCACGTCAGACGGCTTCGAACTCCTTCCCTCCGGCAACGACGCGACCGGCGGCTTCTACGGCATGTTTTTTCACGCCGGAGCGCGGCTCAGGCGCCATGTTGAAGATAGAGGCGCTCCAGCGCGGTCTGCACCCGTCCGTCGATGCTTCCGAACAGCTCGGTCGCTCGGATGTTGCAGGCATCCAGCCATGCGAAGGCGGCGCGGCTGTCGGACGCCGATACGTTGAACTTGTAGAGAACCGCCCGTCCCGGGTTCAGGCGCACGACGAAATCCTCGATCGACTCGTCGGTCGACGAGAGATTGGTTGCGGAGCCGAGCTGGCGGGTGGCACGATCGTTGTGCTTTGTCTTCAGGCTCAGGAGCTCTACGCCCAGGCGCTTGCTCCAGACGTCTGTGTCCTGGGTGTCGAGGCACCATATGCTGACGTGATTGGCCGCTGCTTTCGTGGCCAGCTCGTGGAAGGCGAAGTAGGCAGCGATGAGGGGACTTGAACTCCAGTCCAGCAGGCGCGTCGGAACGCCATGGTGCTGGGCAAGCCCCAGGGCGTCGGTCTCGGAGCAGCTCGGGTCGATCTCCCTCATCTCCTCGAGCAGGAGCCCGACGAACGCGTTGTAACGTTCGACTCGCTTGATGATCGGGAGATGGGCGAAGCGCCTATCGAAGCTCGACACCAGCTTGTAGTTCGAATTTCCTTGGCCACGGAAGAGGAACCGTTCCCGAACGAACACGCCGTCGCTCGGAAAAAGAATGGTGACGAACTGGGAAAGGAACGCGGAGAACGAAGGAAACGTATGCGATACTATCGGCATGAGGTTATTTGTCATCCGATGGCTCGCCCTTGTCTACCGAGATGCCTCCGACGGCATCGATCAGTATGCTTTTGAAGCAGTACTCGCTCCCGCCGGCCGGTAAGGCAAAGCCGGCGTTCCGGCTCAGGGAGTAGTATTCGAAACCGGTTTCCTCGTTGGTCCGGCGGACGCCGATCAGGCCGTTCTGCCAAAGGATCGTCGAGAGCGTCACGTCGGCGGGACGATCTTCGCGGAACCGCTCTTCGGTCTGCACGAGCGTGGAATACTGGAACCTTTCTCGCCCGATCTCCCTGATAAACGCCTCGAACAGCTTCGCGCGGGTCCTCACGTAGTCCTGATTGGAGGTATAGAAGTCGCTGTAGCGGTGCTGAGCGGAGCGGCTTGGGGCATCGTGGGAGGATAGTTGATTGGCGCAGATCTCGATCTGCTCTTGGCCGAACACGGAGGCGCAGCCGGAGATGATCTTGCGAAGTCGCTCCTCCCAGCTCGGCGAAGAACCATCGCCCTGAAGAAAATCGAGTTTCTCCGCGGCGATCGCGTTTCCCATCTGGACGATGTCCCGCGGAAGCGCACGGGTGTGCCTCAGGAGATAGCTGGAGGCGTCCTCCTCCACGCTTCTGCGGGAATTGTAGATCGTGCGCAGTCCCAAAAAGCCGTAGATGCTGCGTTCCTCGCTGGCGGAGAAGTATTCAGGGCCCAGCGCGGCGATCTTTTCGTGGAGGAAGTAGAGGATGGACTTCTTGCTCCAGTCCAGGAGCGAGATGCTCGGCGAATTTATGTACCTGGTTCGATGCTCGCTCCTGAGCACGGAGGAGTAGACGATGTCGCGGATCGCGATGACGACGTGTAGGCGGGAAGCGATCGCACCAGAAAGGCTCAACAGCCGCATCACGGCATAGAACAATCCCTTCTGGCATCTGTGCCATTCCATCGGGGCGTGGGCGAACTCGTCGTCGCTCGCGTCAAGATAGATGAACAGCGGGGGGCATACCTTCAGCTGCGATCCGAGGACGATCTGGAAGTCGTCCCATTTCGCGTCGGTGACGAGATCCCAGAACGCCTTCTCCGAACGTTGGCTGGAGATTATGTTCTTCAGCTCGGAATAGGTACTTCGCTCGTGGCGGGCCACCTTTCCCGGCGCGATCAGACTGTCCAGTTCGCCTCTCATTCGATCCTGATCCACGTGGGCCGCGAAGAACGTCTTGTTGCAGATCAAGCTCGCCGCCGACATCAGGATGGCCACGCGCCATGCGTGCTGCCAAGCTTCCGTGACCTTCTCGGCATTGAAGCTCTGGCAAAACTCGATGACCGCATTGGTGGGAGGAATGTCTTTGGCGATCCGGCTCGCAAAGATCGAGTCTTCCTTCCTCGCCGAATCCTGGAGGCGACGGAGATAGATCGTCTTTCCTGCCCCTTTCTTTCCCACGATGACGCGGATCGACCGATCGAGGTCGGAAGCCGCGATCCCGCTCGCGAACTGCCTGTCGTCCAGCGAGACGAACAGGCTCGCCTTTTCCAGATCGGCGCGGGCGCCGTCGGGATCTCCGAAGGGCAGCCTGTTTCCCTTGAAGCGAGGGTCGTCGAATTGCTTCGCCTTCTCGTCCGACATTGAACGGCTCCGGCATGTGGCTCGATCTGGAAGACGGATGGTAGGCCCGGCAAGGAAGGCGGAGTTGGTCGCGGACGGCCACGCGGGCCGGCAGGAGGTCGTCGGTAGGGTGGATTCCGAAAACTTGCGGATTTCGTTGATGCGAGGCGCATCGGTGGGCGGCGGATGCTGGGTCGTGGGGCGATCGTAGGCTTTCGTGAGGGAGGGGGCTCGTTCGAGCCCCGGGGCACCCTGCGGCGTGAGATGCGTCGGCTGCAGCGTGAAGAAGTTCCGCTGGCTTGTCCAGGAGCGATCGATGTCGTGAAATCAGTGTTCGCTGTCACAGTTCCGTAACGCAGGGTCTGGAAAGATGACGTGGAAGCGTCGTTCTTGTTGGCGCGCAGATCCTGCTACGTCAACCGGCGCCTGGAGGCACCTGTCTTCGTTGAGGCTCGACGGATGGGAAGAACGGGCGTCCGTCGCGACCGACGCGAGAAGCCTTGCTCAGGGAGCGGAGCGTCATGGAAGATCGTCTCGTGGCCGTCCAGCGATCCACCTCCACCGTCCTGGCCGCGAGCGAGGCGACGCGTTCGCTCGGACAGGCGATGGAGCGAAGACGCACTTACGAGGAAACGCTGTGGCGCCTCCTGAAGCGCGAGAAGCAGCAAGCGAAGCCGGACGAGGAGCTGCTGGCTCGGTACCTCCTGCTTCGAGGGCCTCTCGAGCGCGTCGGTGAGGCGGGCCTATACGAGACCGCGCAGCTAGGCCTTGCGGCCTACGAGAGCGATTTCAAGTCCGTGGCGGAAGACATCGTCAACGAGCTTCGATTCCAGACTTCCGCGAGCGCCGCGCTGGGCGAGGTCCTGCATGGTCTCGTGACGTTCATCAAGAGATCGTTGTGGGCGGTGGCGGCATTCGGCCTTCTGTTTCTGGCCACCGTCGTCTTCGTCTACGTCGTATCGAACGAGCTCGGCCTGGCCGGATCGGTGTCCTCGGCGTCGACGCTGTTCTCGACCGCGCTGGGGCAGGCAGGGCACATCATCCTGGCCTTCCTGTTCGGAGGTCTCGGAAGCGTGGTCAGCATCCTTCTCAGGCTCGGCGAGTTCGAGGCCATGAGGGGGAAGTCGAAGCAGTTCCTCTACTACACAGGGTTCACGCTGCCCATCATCGGTGCCGCGTTCGGAGCGGTGATCGGCGCGGTGCTGGCGGCACAGGTGATCAGCATCCGCATCGGCGAATTCCCGGGCGGCTCGCAGTCCTTCGAGGTCTACATGGTGGTAGGCTTCCTTGCGGGCTTCAGCGAGAGGTTTAGTCGCGGCGTGCTCAAGGCGCTGGAGGGAACGAGCGGCGCACGCGGTGCCGGCAGCGCCGTGGCCGGGCAGATCGAGACGGACTCCACCGTGACGAGCCGGCAGGTGCACAGGCAAGGCCCGGCTACCGCCGACCGGGAGTCCGCCGCCGATGGCGACGCTCCGCCATCGGCATCGGCGGCGAACCCTGCCTCGCCCGATCGCTGATACGCTCCCGATCGTCGCCGACGGATGGACAGCGCAGCGACGCCGGCGCCATCCCGACTCGTTCCGCGGCTCCATGGGGCGTCGCCGGCGATTCCGTGTGGATCGGCGCCGAGCTTCGACGCCGATCGGCGTGGTAAGCTGTTGAAGGGTCTGACCTCACCGGGACTTCAAAGCGGCGCCGATCTATAACATGTGATGGCGAAGCTTCCTCCTTCATCGGTCAAGAGATCGGGCGTCCGGCGGGCACAACGGTCCCGGCCACGATCACGTCCACGAAGGCGCCGATCTCGCTTGCCAGTCCCTCGGCTGACAGTCCCACGAAGCGCTCCTCCATGGAAGTCGAAACGATCCCGTGAATGGCGCCGAACAGGGTGCGGGCGCGCAGGAGAAGCGTGTCGCGGTCCCAGTCCGGCCGGAGCCCGCGCAGCGGCTCGACGATGTGGACCAGCAGCTCGGCCTGCTCGGCCAGGTGCCAGTCGGGCATCCGGCGACCCGAGGCGTAGCGATACTCGAACAGCGCCGACCAGAGCGAGCGGTTGGCCTGGGCGAAGGCGAGATAGGCCAGGGCAGCGGCGCGCAGAGCTTCCGTCGGGTTCTCCAGGCCCTGCGAGGCCCGCGTGAGCGCCGCCTGCAGCCGGCCGAGCGTGCGCGAATTGACGTGGATGACCACGTCGTCGAGGTCTTCGAAGGCGTTGTAGAGGCCGCCCAGCGCGGCGCCCGCATCCGCCATCACGTCGCGCGCCCGCAGGGCCGAGGCGCCGCTCGAGACGATGCGCGCCTCCGCCGCCGCCAGGATGCGCTCGCGCAGCGCTCCGCGCCGGTCGATCTGCTTCTCCGTCATCGCCGCCTCCCACATGAACGTTGTTCAAATCCATGCTTGAACGGCGTTCAAAAATCTGCTTCATTGCGCTTGAACGATGTTCATAGCGAGGATCTCAGCATGTGGAAACAGTTCGTCGCTCTCGCCCGGGGCCGCAGGTACGAAGCGGCGGAAGCGCTGCTCGACCGCGACGCCCACGTCATTCTTCGCCAGCAGATCCGCGACGCCGCCGCGACGCTGGAGCGCGCGCGGCTCGCCGTGGCCCTCGCCATGGCGCAGGAGCGGGAGGAGGGACGGCGCGCGGACGGCTTGTCGTCGCGCCTCGCCGACCTCGAAGAGCGCGCCGTCGCGGCGCTCGACGCCGGCAAGGACGGGCTCGCGCGGGAAGCGGCCGAGGCGATCGCCCGGCTGGAGGCCGACCTCGACGCCGCGCGCCGGGCGGGCGCGGTCGCGGGCGCCGAGATCGCGCGCCTGCGCCGCATCGTGTCGGACGCCGAGGAGCGGCTGCGCGACCTGCGGCGCGGCCAGCGCCTGGCGGAAGCTGCCGGCCGGGTGGGGCGCCTGCGCGCGTCGGCGCCGGGCGAGGTCGCCTCGAGCCTGCGCGACGCGGAGGCGACGCTCGCCCGCCTGCGCGGCCGCCAGGACGAGGCCGACGCCGTCGAGCGCGCTCTGGCCGAAATGGCGCGCGACGCCGATCCCGCCGCCCTTGCGCGCCGCCTCGCCGAGGCGGGCTGCGGGGCGCCGCCGCCGCACAGCGCCGACGCCGTCCTGAAGCGGCTCGACGAGCGGCGCAAGTCCCGCGCGTGACCCCCACCACCGCCTTCTCCGATCCGACATCCAACCGACACGAAGGAACCAATACGATGACCGAGTCCTACACGCCCAAGCACACCGCCGCCTGGAAAGGCTTCACCATCATCAGCTTCGCCATCGCCGCCGGCATGATGGCGGCCGGCATCTGGTCGCTGGAGGCGAGCTTCGCCGCCAAGGGCTTCTACGCCATGGCCTCGGTGATGCTCGTCCACTCGGCGATCACCGTCACCAAGACGCTGCGCGACGAGGAGGAGGCCTCGCGCTTCCTCAACCGCCTGGAGGAAGCGCGGACCGAGAAGCTCCTGATGGGCGCCGAGCGCCGCGCCGACTGACGCGCCGCCGGGGCGCCGGCCGCGACCGGCGCCCCGGAACCATCCTTCTTCAACCGATCGACCGGACAGGACCTCCGATGGCCTCCCGCATGATGCTCTCGGCGCGCTTCGCGCCGCTCTTCTGGACGCAGTTCCTCACGGCCTTCAACGACAACCTCCTGAAGAACGCGCTGGTCTTCCTGATCCTCGCCCGCATCTCGGGGGAGGGTGCCGGTCCGCTCGTGGCGCTGGCCGGCGCCGTGTTCATCCTGCCCTTCCTGCTTCTGTCCGGGCTCGGCGGCGAGCTCGCCGACCGGCACGACAAGGCGCTCGTCGCCCGCCGGCTGAAGCTCGCCGAGATCGCCGTGGCGCTGGTCGGCGCCGCCGGCCTCGTTCTCGGATCCGTTCCCGTGATGATGGCCGCGCTTCTCGGGTTCGGCGTCGGCTCGGCGCTGTTCGGGCCGATCAAGTACGGCATCCTGCCCGACCACCTGCCCGTCTCCGAGCTGCCCGCCGCCAACGCCTGGGTGGAGGGGGCGACCTTCGCCGCGATTCTCGGCGGCACGCTCCTGGCAGGCGTCCTCGCCGCGGGCGCGCCGGTCGTGACGGGCCTCGTGATGCTCGCTCTGGCCGTCGCCGGCTGGCTCGCCGCGCGGCGCATCCCGCCCGCCGGACCGGCCGCGCCGACGCTGCGCGTCGAGCCGAACGTCCTGCGCTCGACGATCCGCCTCGTTTCGGCTCTTCGCGGCGAGCCGCGCCTGTTCCGGGCGGCGCTGATGGTGTCCTGGTTCTGGATGGTCGGCGCCGTCCTCCTGTCGCTCCTGCCGGTGATCGTGACGGGCAGGCTCGGCGGCGGCGAGACCATGGTCTCGGCCGTCCTCGCCCTCTTCGCCGTCGCGGTCGCCGCCGGCTCCGCGATCGCCGCGTGGTTCTGCCGCGGCCGGATCGTGCTCCTGCCCGCTCCCGTCGGCACGCTCGCCATGGCCCTCTTCGGCCTCGACCTCGCCGTCGCCCTGTCTGGGGAGCCGAGCACGGGGCGCGCCCTGTTCGATCTCGGCGGCATCGCGCTCGCCAGCGCCTTTCTCGTGGTGCCGACCTTCACCGCGATCCAGGCCTGGGCCCCCGCGGCGGGGCGCGCCCGCGCCATCGCCGGCGTCAACGCGCTGAGCGCCGGCTTCATGGCGGCGGGCGGCATCGCTCTGGCTCTGGCGCAAGCCGCCGGGCTGTCGCTGACCACGATCCTCGTCGCCCTCGCGGGCCTCAACCTGGCCGCGGCGGTCCTGATGATCGCGAAGCTGCCCACCAACCCCTTGCGCGACCTCGTCTCCATCCTCTTCCGCGCGTTCTACCGCATGGAGGTGGAGGGGCTGGAGAACCTGGACAAGGCCGGGCCGAACCCGATCCTCGCGCTGAACCACGTCAGCTTCCTCGACGCGCCGCTGGCGCTGGCGCTGACCGACCGCGAGCCCGTCTTCGCCATCGACCACGCCATCGCGCAGCGTTTCTGGGTGAAGCCCTTCCTGCGCTTCGTGCGAGCCCTGCCGCTCGATCCCTCGCGCCCGATCTCGACCCGCACGCTGATCAAGGCGAGCGAGGCGGGCGAGACGCTCGCGATCTTCCCGGAAGGCCGACTCACCGTCACGGGGAGCCTGATGAAGGTCTATGACGGCGCGGCCATGGTCGCCGCGCGCACCGGCGCGCCGGTCGTTCCGATCCGCATCGAGGGGCTGGAGCGCTCGGTCTTCTCGCGCCTGCGGGACGGCCAGGTGCGCCGCCGCCTGTTTCCCAAGGTGCGCGTGACGATCCTCGAGCCCGTCGCCATTCCCGCGCCCGAGGGCGGCACGGCCCGGCAGCGGCGGGCCCGGGCCGGGGCCGCCCTCTACCGCGTCATGTCCGACCTGATGTTCCGCACCGGGCAAACGGACGGGACGGTGCTGGAGACGATCATCGCCAATGCCCGGCGCGACGGCCTCGGCCGCCTCGCCCTGGAGGATCCGGTCTCGGGCGCCATGAGCTACGGCACGCTCCTGACCGCCGCGCGGGTGCTCGGCACGCGCTTCGCCGCGATGTTCCCGGGGGAGGCGCATCTCGGCCTCATGCTGCCCAACGCCAACGGCACGGCGGCGACCTTTCTCGGCCTCCTCTCGGCCGGCAAGGTGCCCGCGATGATCAACTTCACCGCGGGAGCCGCCAACATCCGCGCCGCCTGCCGCGCGGCCGAAGCCCGGACGATCCTGTCCTCGCGCGCTTTCGTCGAGAAGGCCAAGCTCCGGCCGCTGGTGGAGGAGCTCTCGAAGGATTTCGCCTTCGTCTGGCTGGACGACATCCGGGCGGGCGTCGGGCCGATCGACAAGATCAGGGGCCTCCTGCGCCGCACCCGGCCGCTCGTCGCGCGCAAGGCCGACGATCCCGCGGCCATCCTCTTCACATCCGGCTCGGAGGGCGCGCCGAAGGGCGTGGTGCTGAGCCACCGCAACATCCTTGCCAACATCGCGCAGGTGGCGGCGCGGATCGACTTCAGCGCCCGCGACAAGGTGTTCAACGTCCTGCCGATGTTCCACTCCTTCGGCCTGAGCGCGGCGACGCTCCTGCCGCTCGTCTCCGGCGTGCCGGTCTATCTCTACCCCTCGCCGCTGCACTACCGGATCGTGCCGGAGCTCATCTACGGCTCGAACGCCACGATCCTCTTCGGCACGGACACCTTTCTCGCAGGCTATGCCCGCACGGCGCACCCTTACGACCTGCGCTCGCTGCGCTACGTCTTCGCCGGCGCCGAGCCGGTGAAGGCGGCGACGCGCCAGGTCTGGCAGGACCGCTTCGGCCTCCGCCTCTTCGAGGGCTACGGCGTCACAGAGGCCGCGCCGGTGCTGGCGCTGAACACCGCCATGCACAACCGGCCGGGAACCGTCGGCCGGCTCTTACCGGGCATCGAGCACCGCCTGGAGCCGGTCGAGGGCGTGGAAACGGGCGGGCGCCTCCACGTGCGCGGCGCCAACGTTATGCTCGGCTACCTCAAGGAGGACCGGCCGGGCGTCCTCCAGCCCCCGGCGGAGGGGTGGCACGACACGGGCGACATCGTCTCGGTCGACGCGGACGGCTTCGTGCGGATCGAGGGGCGCGCCAAGCGCTTCGCCAAGATCGGCGGCGAGATGATCTCGCTGGCCGCGGTCGAGGCGCTGGCGAGCGCCCTCTGGCCGGGCGCCCCCTCCGCCGTCCTCGCCGCGCCCGACCCGCGCAAGGGCGAGCGGCTGGTGCTCCTGACGGAAGAGAAGGCGGCCTCGCGGGACACCTTCTCGACCTTCGCGCGCTCGCGCGGCGCGAGCGACCTGATGGTGCCGTTGGAGGTCCTGATCATCGAGCGCCTGCCGCTGCTCGGGACCGGAAAGACCGACTACACTGCCCTGCCGGCGCTGCTCGCCGTGTCCGCGGCCGCATCGCTACACGTCTAGCTGCCGATCGGAGCCGGCTCGCGATCGCGTCGATGTGCCACGTTCAACAGGAGGCCCGACCTAAACCGGTGCTAATGGGCTTGCCGGCAGCTTTCACGGTGGCCAGCGTAACGAGGGGGGAGCGTTTGCGCTCACAGCGCGGCTGCCCGCCTCTCCACCCTCTCCCGAAAGATCAAGCGCCCAAGCTTGTCCCCGCCCAGGCGAGCGGCCGGCACCGTGGCCGGCGAGCGTTCGAGGAGCTGTGTCAGGCCGGAAGGGGAAGGCGGCGGACGGCAATCCGTGGGAAGAGCTCGCCCACTAGAATGGCTGGACCGGAGGGCCCAATGGTGGTACACAAGGCATGTTTCGCGATTGACGAAACCCTTGTTCTGTATGGGTTTTCACCCACGTGGCGGCGAGTCCCTCCCTCTCCGCCAATCATCATGTCTAAGTGACTGTAGTTGCTCAGAAAAATCTGAGACGCTCGATCCTTCCCCACTTTGTTCCCCACTTCTGCGCTGCGCTGTGCGTGATCGTTCGTTGCCGGCCGCTGTCGTTTCAGCTTTCAACATTGCCTATCCCGATCTAGCCTCGATGGCTGGAAGAGAGCGGATGCAGGCCTCCAGCTCATCGACGAGGATCAGCGTGCGCTTGCCCAGCTTGCGCGGGTGCAGCCTGCCTTCTCCAATCAGCTTGTAGAGGGTGGTCCGGCCAATGCCGGACATCGCGACGGCCTGGTCGATCGTGACCGCGATCTTCATGGTCTGCATTCCCGCGGACGGAGCGGTCCGGGCGCGGACCCCATTTGCGCGGGGCCGACAGGATAGATTTCACAGGGTTCGGCAATCCACTCCCGAAAAATTCAAGCGGGCAGATGCATGGCCGCCGGAGGGGCCACTTTGTCGCTTTCCGCCACATCGCTGAACCTGTTGGCCTCAACCAGGAGGCCCACCCCATGAAGACGCCTACCACGCCCGACGCTGTCACACCCGATACGACCACGCCCGAAGTGCGCACTCCCGAGACGACCTCGTCCGTGTCCTCCACCCCTAAGCCTGCTCCTCCAAAGCTCAAGCTCATCGCCCGCAAGAGCGTCACGCAGATCGCGAAAGAGGATCGTCAGCGGACGGCGAACTGGCGGGCAGACCGGCGCGCCCGGCGCGTGCCCGAGGCATCGCAGATCGACCGAGCCGTTCTTGAGGCGCTGATGTGGCGCAGCCGGCGTGGCGGCGAGATGATGATCGACGGGCCCGCCTTCTATGAGGCCATGCAGGTGGCCGTGCAGCTCCTCATCCGGCGGCGCGCTGATCCTCTGGAGGCTGTCGCCGCCCTCCAGAAGCGCGTCGGAGATCACGCCAGATCGACAGCGGTTCGGGACATGCAAAGACGGGAAAAGTTTGACCGGGAGAACCCCCTTCCGGATGGGGAGGAGCCTACGCGGTGACGCTCAACCCCCGCCTACTCCCCCGTTACACCGACATACCGCGTATGCTTTGAGGCTCAGCCCGTGGCGGGTGTAAACGCCCTCCACGGGGAGCCGCATCGGACTAAGCAGCCCGAAAAATACTCCCGAAAGCGCCCTTTCGCACACCGACAAAACCGACAGAAATTCGGCCAAGCCAAGCCCGCTATGCAGCCGGCGAGGCGGATTTCGAATGGCTGTGGATGTTTCAGATTGCAACAGCCTCGGCGTCACTTGGCCTGCCCCCGTTAGGTGGCCCGGTTCAAATCTAATGCATGGTTGGCTTATCGGCGACGTTTGAGGTGGCCGGCGAAGCGGGTTGGGGTGGCGCAGCCGGCCACGGCACGACGGCTGGTGCCGGCGGTTTGTAGCCCAGGCTCGAGTGTGGACGCTTGGTGTTGTAGTGCTGGCGCC
>NZ_VTOM01000019.1 GCF_009765365.1 Antarcticirhabdus aurantiaca | reverse complement strand
CGGCACCAGCCGTCGTGCCGTGGCCGGCTGCGCCACCCCAACCCGCTTCGCCGGCCACCTCAAACGTCGCCGATAAGCCAACCATGCATTAGATTTGAACCGGGCCACCTAACGGGGGCAGGCCACGGCGTCCGCTCGTATTTCAGGTACCTCGCCGACTCCGACGAGGGGTTCCACGTGCTGTTCGCACCTCCCTGCGCAAATGGCCACGTTGGGTCGCCGGGTCTCGACCGAAAGCGCGACTTCAGCATCCTGCGCCATTTAACAGTCCCCCGCCCCACCGGGTCACCCGGGCGTGCCGAAGCGGACCACGGTGCTCCGACGACATCCCATGTCCACCGCTTTCCTCCGACATTGCTCACTCCGTTGCTCTTGGAAGGCTACCTGCGGGCACCCGGCTCGCACTGGGATGCCGCGGCAGTGGACCATACGGGACGGTTGATGGCAGCCATGCTCGCCTCCACCGGGATACGATCCAGTGAAGCGTTGAACGCCTTTGTGAGCGACTTCGAGTTCCGCGACGGGAACGTGCACGGATATCTCCGCCATCCCGAGTTCCATATGGAGCAATGGGGGCAGCGATCATGCACGAGGAGATACCTTCTCAAGACGCTTTACGGCCTCCAACCGCGTCCGGCGCTCACGGGCAGCCAAAGGGCTGGTTGGAAGGGCATGCTGTTGCAGTCGGACAATTCCGCCGAGATCTTCTGGAGCCCGCTGCCGGGTGTGCGCGAACTCTTCGCCGCACTTCTCTCCGATTATCTTCTCGATGTACGGCCCTCGATCATGGCCCGGCGGTTCGCCGCGGGACACCCCGATCATCCATACCTTCTTGTCTGCGCCGAGGCGGCAGATGCGAGCCCCGAGGGGGCGATTGGACGTCCGTACACGATGGCGGCCGCGTCCCATTCTTGGCACGCGGCCATCGCCCGCCTCAGCCGCCTGTTGGACGACCCCACGCTGGTACCCGGCAAGCACGCGGGTACGACCCTGCACGGATTGCGGCACCTATACGGCTACACCCTGGCCAAGAGCGGTTTCACCGAGAGTGAGATCCAAAAGTGCATGCATCACCGCAGCATCCTGAGCTCGCGTGTCTATACCGCACAGGCGCCGGAGGACATCCATGCGCTGCTCGAGGACGCACGACTTCGCATCCGCGAGCAGCAGATCGTCCCCTTCGACATGGGACGGCTTTCCCTTGGGGAGGCTCTCGACGGACTGGCCACCCGGCGCTTCCACAGCGTCCCGCGCGATGCCTAGACGAAGCAAGTCAGGGCGCAAATCCAACATCAAAGATCAAGGAGATAAGCATGGCCACCATTTACCTGCCCGAGGCGGACCTTCGCGGCGTGATAGTATGCCAGAACGCCGTGGGCATCCGCACGCGCATCAACCTGTCCGACGAGGATGATTTCAAATGCTCCAAGAATAAGCGCGACCGTCTTCAAAACCTTCTGGAGATGATCCCTCTTTGCACGCACAGGAACATTCCGGACCCCTCCACTGTCGCGCACAGCCGCCCCGGGGATCCTGCCGGAGCCCTGGACTCTCTGATCGAGGCCGTGGAGGAAGGCGAGCTTCTTCTTTCTCCCGGCAAGCTGATGCCGGGCCGCATGGGCGTCTCGGCGGCTGCGGCGGCCTGGATGATGGAGCGATCGACGCTCGGGAAGAGCGTTCATGCCGAAATGACCGCAGCCGGGCTGTTCGACTATCTAAAACGCAAAAGGTCCGACTCCGCGCGCGCAAGCATGCGCTCGCACGTCGTGCGGCTCCTGGCCTCGCTCTCCATGTCGGTCAACGGTGCAAAATGTTTGGCGGATCTCGGGCCGGAAGGGACGAAGACGTGGCTGTCGTTCTTCAAGTCTGAAACGGACGCAATGCGTTGGCGAACCGATCTTTGGGGCGGATCCGAACCACATTACCTTGAAGCCCTCCGTCACATATGTTTCGCGCTGAGCCGGATCTTCCCGGACCAAGGCTTCGAAGATTTCGGCAGAAACGCCCGACCAGACTTCTTACGCCGAGGCTCGCACGCCCAAACGTACGGAGTACTAGCCGCCAAATATCCCAAGTGGAATGCGCTCTTTGAGGATTTCAGAACGAAGAACCCAACGGTCGGATCAAAGTTAAAGGGATCTTTGCACAGCCTCATATCCTACATCCACGAGTCGCGCGACACATTGCAGGTCGAGGATCCCGTCGCGTTTATGACGGGTCCGAGGCCATCGACGCGGTTCGTCACGTTCCTGATCAACGTGCGCCTCCAGAACGGTAAGAAGCCCTTCTCACAGCCCGTCTTGAATTCGTTGAATCACATCCGGCGATTCAACCAATTCTTCGAGTTGATGTATCCTCAGCATCGGTCTCCGTTGCAACTTGTCACCCTATTGGATATCGACCATGTGAAAGGCAAGATCGATGCAGAGGATGGCGGCCGCCCCCCGGCCGAGAGTGTCTCCACGCCCCTACCTAGGAACCTATACGAGAAAACCAAAGAGATCCTTTTGGAGGGAAAGGGTGGATGGCCCGGAACCTGCTCCCTTTGCTACATATTCGTGGACGGTGAGAGAACTTACTGCCCCGTTCTACCGACGCTGTACCTGGCTTTGTTCGAGATCCCGCTGCGCGCGGGCCAGACGAAACGACTGGACAGCGGCGAAGGCGATCTCGACCGTTTTGAGCCGACGACCAACCGATGGATCAAGAACAAAGGGCCGCACCGGGGCCATTGGGTCAATGCCGAAAAGAAGAGGCCGCATCGGGGCTTCGCGGCGAGGATGCCAAACTCGAAGTTGACGGGCATCTTCGTCAACACCAACAAAACGGGAAAGCCGTTCGTCATTCCCTGGCAGAACTTTGAGTTCTTTCGATTGCTCGATGAGCTGCGGATGTTCCAGGAGAAGCATCAGCCCATAGATGCTCCTATCCACCCGGAGGTCTATATCGAGCAAGCGGACAACGTCCCCAAGTCAGCACTTTCGCAATACCCCTCGATATTTCCGCTCTTCCGGGTTCCGGACAGCAGGATGCGCAAGGGTCTTTACACCCTGCCCAACAACAGGATGACCAATCAATTTTGGCAGTTCCTGATGGCCGAACTTGAGCGTCGGCACAACATTGAGAATCCCGACGATCCACTCTCCATCGTCAATCGGCCGGAAAAGTACCCTAACGGCCAGCCTCACGGCGCCGTCTTCAAACCGCACGGGATGCGCGTCGCGGGGATCACCGCCTTGGCAGAGGCCGGGGTTCCGATCACCATCATCAGCAAGTTCGTGGCGGGCCACGACACCATCCTTATGACTCTATATTATTACCACTTGAGGCCGGAGCTGATCCACCAACTAATCGCTGAGGTGTTAATCGGCGTCGCGTGGCAACCACGCCAGCATCAGCAGGCTGAACAGGTTAACCTACCGATCGGCGTCGAACCCTTGCGCCGATCCACAGCTAAGGCAGCCCTAACCCTGGGTCGCCCGAGGGATTGATCGAAGATCAGCGGCCGGCATCCGGTTCGGGGACGAACCGAGCATCCGCTAGAAGCGCTTCGGCGAGGCGGCAGGCGCCGCCGGCGGCTTCCGCCATCTGCGGCAGAACGAGCCACTCCAACGTCCAGGCGGCCCCCGAGCGCTCGTTCTCGTGGATCATGGATTGGGCGAGAGTCCCGAGAAGCCCGGCATTGAGGCGCCCGAGCGCGACGAGAGCCTCGGCGGCGACCGGATTGCGCTTGTGCGCCATGGCTGAGGATTCTCCGCCGCCGGTCAGCTCGATCGCTTGAACGCGGGTCTGCGCCATCAACGCCACGTCCTGCCCGATCTTGGCGAGGCTCCCGGTAAGGAGCGCGAGCCCGTGCGCAACGTCGAGCACGGGCGTGCGATCCGCATGCCACGGCTGGGCTTCGCGAAGGCCGAGGCGCCGTGCGAGATCCGCCCGAAGCGCCGGATAGTCCGGACCGAAGCTCGCCCCGTTGCCGATGGGGCCGCCGAGCTGGACCGGGAGCTCGGCGGCGAGGCGGGCCAACCGTCCGCGATGGCTCTCGAGCGGTACGCGCCAGGTGGCGAGCTTTTCGGCGGCGGTGAAGGGCAGCGCCGCCTGCATCCGAGTCTGGGCCATCAGGGGCGTCGCGGCCTGATCGGCCGCCATATCCGCCAGCCTGCCGAGCACGCGGGCCACGCGGTCGTTGATCAGGGACAGGACCATCTTCAGGCGCAGCATCGATCCGCTATCCACGACGTCCTGGCTCGTCGCGCCGTGATGCACGAAGCCGCCCTGCGCCTCGCCGCAGGCGGCACGCAGTTCCATGACAAGAGCCGGCACCGGCACGCCGTCCCGTGCCATGCCCCGGCGGATGGCGACCTTGTCGGCCACGACCCGGGATGCCGCCTCGGCGATCGCACGCGCCGCATCGTCGGGGATGATCCCGAGGGCACCTTGCGCCTCGGCGAGCACGGCTTCGAAGCGCAGCATAGCGGCGATCTCGGCGGTAGCCGAGAACTGCGCGGCGATCTCGTCGTCGCCGGCGAGGCTCGCGACGAGGGCATCCCCGCTCACCGCCACGCTCAGACGCGCTCCAGCGCCACGGCGATGCCCTGGCCCACGCCGATGCACATGGTAGCAAGCGCCCGGCGTCCAGCCCCCAGGGCAAGCTCGAGCGCAGCCGTGCCCGTGATGCGGGCGCCCGACATGCCGAGCGGATGCCCCAGGGCTATCCCGCCGCCGTTCGGGTTTACGCGCGGATCGTCGTCGGCGATGCCGAGGTCGCGCAGCGTCGCAAGCCCTTGGGAGGCGAAAGCCTCGTTCAGCTCGATCACCTCGAAGTCAGCCGGTGAGAGGTCGAGGCGCGCCATCAGCTTCCTGGAGGCCGGTGCCGGGCCGAAGCCCATGATGCGCGGCGGAACACCGGCGGTTGCCCCGCCGAGGACGCGGGCGACCGGCGTCAGGCCGTGGCGCCTCGCCGCCGCCTCGCTCGCCACAATCAGCGCCGCCGCCCCGTCGTTGACGCCCGACGCGTTGCCCGCCGTCACGGTTCCGCCCTTGCGGAACGGCGTCGGCAGCTTGGCGAGGATCTCGATCGTGGTGGCGCGGGGATGCTCGTCGCGATCCACCACCTTCTCGTCGCCCTTTCGCTGCGGGATCGTGACGGGGACGATCTCCTTCGCGAGCCGGCCGTTCTCCTGGGCCGCCGCCGCCTTGTTCTGAGAGCGGACGGCGAAGGCGTCCTGGTCCTCACGGCTGACGTGGAAGTCCTCGGCGACGTTCTCGCCTGTCTCGGGCATGGAGTCGACGCCGTACTGCGCCTTCATCAAGGGGTTCACGAAGCGCCAGCCGATCGTTGTGTCGTGGATCTCGGCGTGGCGCGAGAAGGCGGTTTCCGCCTTCGGCATGACGAAGGGCGCGCGGGACATCGACTCGACCCCGCCGGCGATCACGAGCTCGGCCTCGCCGGACTTGATCGCCCGCGCCGCCGTGATCACGGCGTCCATCCCCGAGCCGCAGAGGCGGTTCATCGTCGTGCCCGGCACGGTCTCGGGGAGACCGGCAAGCAGGAGCGACATGCGGGCTACGTTGCGGTTGTCCTCGCCCGCCTGGTTGGCGCAGCCGAAGATCACCTCGTCCACAGCGCCGAAGTCGAGGGACGGGTGGCGCTCCATCAGGGCCTTGAGCGGCACGGCACCGAGATCGTCGGCCCGGACGGAGGACAAGGAGCCGCCAAAGCGGCCGATGGGCGTGCGCAGATAGGCACAGATGAATGCTTCGCTCATTCAAAGCTCCGGAACGACGAGGTCGGCAACGGGGCCGGGTACTAGGAGCTCGGCGCCCGTCTGGGCTTGCAGGTCATCGACCGACAGAGACGGCAGCTTCTCGCGCAGTACGAAGTGCCCGCCCTCGACATCGATCACGGCGAGGCTCGTGTAGACGCGGGTGACGCAGGCGACGCCCGTTAGCGGCAGCGAGCAGCGCTTCACGAGCTTCGGCTTCCCGTCCTTCGTCACGTGGTCGGTGATGACCGCGACGCGCCTCGCGCCGTGGACGAGGTCCATCGCCCCGCCGACGGCCGGCACGCCCTTCGGCCCCGTCGACCAGTTGGCCAGATCCCCGGTCTCGGCCACCTCGTAGGCCCCGAGGATCGCGACGTCGAGGTGTCCGCCGCGCACCATGGCGAACGAGTCCGCGTGGTGGAAGAAGGCCGTGCCGGCTTTGAGCGTCACCGCCTTCTTGCCGGCGTTGATGAGGTCCCAGTCCTCTTCGCCCGGCCGCGGCGCCTCACCGAAGCCGAGGATGCCGTTCTCGGTGTGGAAGACCGCCTCGCAGCCGGGGGGCTGGAACTTCGCCACCATCTCGGGAAAGCCGATGCCGAGGTTGACGTAGGCCCCGTCCGCGATGTCCTGCGCGGCGCGCCAGGCGATCTGGGTGGCGGAAAGCTTGGAGCTCATGCGGCCTTCTCCGGGTAGGCGGCGCCGGCACGGTTGAGATCTTCCTCCTGCGCGGGGTTCGCCACCTCGACCACCCCCTGCACGAAAATGCCGGGCGTCACGACCGCTTCGGGATCGATGGCGCCGGGCTCGACGATCTCGGTGACCTGCGCGATCGTGACCGCCGCGGCGGTCGCCATCAGGGGGTTGAAGTTGCGGGCAGCCTTGTTGAAGACAAGGTTGCCGAGCCGGTCGCCCTTGTGGGCCTTGATGATCGCGAAATCGGCCTTCAGCCAAAGCTCGCGCACGTAGGGGCGCCCGTCGAACTCCTCGACCGGCTTGTCCTTCGCGAGGTCGGTGCCGTAGCTCGTCGGGGTGTAGAAGGCCGGGATGCCCGCGCCCCCCGCCCGGATGCGTTCGGCGAGGGTGCCCTGCGGCACCAGTTCCAGCTCGATCTCGCCGGCGAGATAGCGCTCGGTGAAGACGCGTGGGTCGGCCGAGCGGGGGAAGGAGCAGATGAGCTTCCGCACCATGCCCTGCTCGATCAGCGCCGCGAGCCCGACATGGCCGTTGCCGGCATTGTTGTTGACGACCGTCAGGTTCCGCGGGCTGCCGGTCGATAGGTACCGGTCGATCAGCGCGTGGATCAGCTCGATCGGCGCGCCCGAGCCGCCGAAGCCGCCGATCATCACGACCGCGCCGTCGGGGATGCCCGACACCGCCTCGGAAAGGCTAGGAATGATCTTGTCCATGGGCACCTCGTCACATGTCCAGGAAGACGGTTTCGCCATCGCCCTGAAGGAGGATGTCGAAGGTGAAGACGGGCATCCCGTCGCGCTCCGTGCGCGGGGCGACGAGCGTCGCCCGCCGCGCCGGGTCGGGAATGCGGTTCAGGAGCGGGTCGACCGAATTGGCTTCCGCCTCGTCGCCGAAGTAGAGGCGGGTGTGGAGGCCGAGATTGATCCCGCGCGCGACGATCCAGACCGTGACGTGGGGCGCCTGGAGTCCGCCGCCGGGGAACGGCACGCGGCCCGGCCGGATCGTCTCGAAGCGGAAGAGACCGTCCGCTTCGGAGACCGGCTGACGCGCCCAGCCGGCAAAGGCTCGATCCGCGGTCCCGCGCGTTTCGGCCGGCGAGTTGTAAAGGCCCGCGGCGTCGGCCTGCCAGATCTCGACCAGGGCGTCGCGCACGAGCGCGCCCGAGCCGTCGATGATCCTCCCCTCGACGAGGATTCGCTCGCCCACCGTCTCAGGCCCGACGAGGACGAGGCCGAGGTCCTCCCTCCAGACGCCGGTGATCTCCACCCAGTTCGGGTTGGTGCCGATGTGGACGTAGGGGCCGGCGGTCTGGGAGGGCGATTCCTTCAGATAATCGAGGCGCTGGACCATCAGTTGCCCTCCATCCGGTTCTCGAACAGCGTGGAGCGGCGGCCGCGAAGCACGATGTCGAACTTGTAGGCCAAGCTGTCCATCGGGATCGTGGCATTGCGGTCGAGCGCGGCGACGAGCCGCTCAATGGCGGCGGGATCGGGGATGGTCTTCACGATCGGGCACTGGCCGATCATCGGATCGCCCTCGAAGTACATCTGGGTGATCAGGCGCTGCGCGAAGGCGTGGCCGAAGACGGAGAAGTGGATGTGCGCCGGGCGCCAGTCGTTGACGCCGTTCGGCCAGGGATAGGCGCCGGGCTTCACGGTCCGGAAGGAGTAGCGCCCCTCCGCGTCGGTGATCGCCCGCCCGCATCCGCCGAAGTTCGGGTCGAGGGTGGCGAGATAGCTTTCCTTCTTATGGCGGTAGCGGCCGCCGGCATTGGCCTGCCAGAACTCCACCAGCGCGCCCGCCACGGGACGCGCGTTCTCGTCGAGCACGCGGCCGTAGACCACGATGCGCTGCCCGATCGCCTCGCCGTCCTTGGCGAAGTTGCGGATGAGGTCGTTGTCGAGAGGACCGAGGACGTCGTGGCCGAAAACGGGACCCGTCTCCTCCGAGGGCGTCGTCGGCATGGACAGGAGCGCCTGGCGGGGACTGCGCAGGACGGAGGTCTTGTAGCCGGGGGTCAGGGCCGGCGGGTGCCAGTCCCGGTCGCGCTGGAAATAGGCGCCGCTCATCGTGCCGCTTCCTCCATCTCGGCGAATGTCGTCTTGGCGATCCTGATCGCGTGGTTGGCCGCCGGCACGCCGGCATAGACGGCGACGTGCATCAGCGCCTCGACCACGTCCTCGACGCTCGCGCCGGTGTTCCTCGTGGCGCGCACGTGCATCGCGAGCTCCTCGTCCTGCCCGAGCGCGGCGAGGAGCGCGAGCGTCACGATCGAGCGCTCGCGGCGCGTGAAGTGCGAGCGCGACCACACCGAGCCCCAGGCGCCTTCCGTGATGAAGCGCTGGAACGGCGCGTCGAAGGGCGTCGTCGCGGCCGTGGCGCGGTCGACATGGGCGTCACCCAGCACTGCGCGGCGCACGGCCATACCCGCTTCGAAGCGACTTGGCGCTTCGGCTTCCATCTCCACATGAGCGGCGATCAGCGCGGCGACCTCGCCTGGGCGCTCCAGGCAAGGCAGGTGCCCCGCCCCCTCGACCAGTTCGAAGCGAGCGCCGGGGATGCGCCCGGCGGTGCCGCGCACGAGGTCGGGCGGAGTCGGCTTGTCGGCCTCGCCGGCGATAGCGAGCGTCGGGGCGGCGATATGTGCCACCGCCTCGCGATAGTCGGCATCGCGCACGGCCGCGCAGGCCGCGGCGTAGCCTTCCGTCGGCGTCGCCTCCAGCATGGCGCGCCATGCGGCGAAGTGGGCGGGGTGGCGGCCGGTGTAACCGTCGGAAAACCAGCGCGAGGCGACCGCCTCGCCGATCGAGGCGACGCCCCCGGCCCGGACGGCGGCGATGCGCTCGTTCCACGCGTCGGACGTCCCGATCCGCGCGGCCGTGTTCATCAGGACCAGCCTTTCGACCCGCCCGGGGGCGTGGATCGCGACGTGCTGAGCGATCAGGCCGCCGATCGAGAGGCCGACGATCGAGGCCGAGCGCCAGCCGATGGCATCGAGAAGCGCCGTCAGGTCCTCGGCGAGGAGCGGGATCGAATAGGGACCGGGCGTCGTCTCGCTGAGGCCGTGACCGCGCTTGTCGACGAGGAGGATCTCGAAACGGTCCTCCAGGCGGGCGACGACGTCCTCCCAGATCCGGAGGTCGGAGCCGAGCGAGTTCAGGAAGACGAGGCGCGCTCCGCCCCGCCGCCCGGCGAGCCGGTGGTGGATCGCGATCCCGTTCGCGCACACGAATGCCATGACGTCCTCCCCGTGTGCCCCTCGATTATTGCGCTTGAACGGTCATGTAAAATGAGGATTCATGCCGTTTCCATAACCACGGAGTTATCGGCATGCGGATGTCGGCGGTGCGCCTGCGTCATCTCAGGGCCTTCGTCGCCGTCGCCCGGCAGGCGAGCGTCGGGCGCGCCGCCCGCGACCTCGCGATCACCCAGCCGGCCGTGTCGAAGGCGATCCGCGAACTCGAGCAGATCCTGGGCGTCGAGCTTTTCGACCGCGCCCGGCGCGGCGCCGTCCTGTCGCGCTTCGGCGAGATGTTCCTGCGCCACGCGGAGGCGAGCCTGTCGGCCTTGCGCCGCGGCCTGGAGGAGGTCGAGGACGCCACCGCGCCGCATGCGCTTCCCGTGCGCGTCGGCGCATTGCCGACCGTATCGGCCCGGCTGCTGCCCGACGCCATCCGGCGCTATCAGGCGCACGGCCTCGGCGCGGCACCGCGCGTCGTCACCGGCCCGAACGAATACCTGACGGAGCAGCTCCGCCAGGGCGATCTCGACATCGTCATCGGTCGGATGCAGGAGCCCGAGGCGATGACCGGCCTCGTCTTCGAGCACCTCTACTCCGAACCGCTCGTTTTCGCGGTGCGGGCGAGCCACCCGCTCGCGGGAGCGCCGCTCTCGCCCTGCGCGCTCGGCGCCTTCGAATGCCTGCTGCCCCCGCCCGGCTCGGTGATCCGACCGGCGGTCGACCGCTTCTTTGCGGCCTTCAACCTGCCGCGCCCGGCCAGTGTCGTGGAAACCGTGTCGCTCGCCTTCTCGCGCCGCTACGTCCGCGCGAGCGACGCGATCTGGGTCATCTCGGAGGGCGTGGTGCTGGAAGACCTCCAGAGCGGCGAGTTCGCGCGGCTCGCCATCGACACGGGCGACACGACGGGCCCCGTCGGCATCACGCTGCGCGCCGGCGTCCTGCTCTCCGCGCCCGCTGAGGTCTTGGTGAAGGAACTCCGCGAAGCGGCCGCCGAGATCCGCGCCGCCTGACCGACGCGCCGCCATGGTGGCCTCACGTCGCGGGAATGCCGGCGGGCCTGCGGCGCGCCTGCGTGGCGAGGCGGATGGGGGCGTTGGCGGCGCCGAGGCCGCGATAGCCGCGCCGCTCGACGATCTCGATGAAGAAGCCGCCTTCGAGCGCCTCCAGGTAGATCTGGAAGTATTCTCCCCCCTCGTCGCGATCGTAGAGGATCCCGGCCGCGCGCATGGCTTGCAGCACGTCGGGCGCGAGGTCGAACTTGGCGTCAAGGTCATCGTAGTAGTTCTGCGGGATGGACAGGAGCGGCACGCCGTTCGCTCGGAGCGCGGCCACCGTCGCGAAGATGTCGGGCGTACGGAAGGCGACGTGCTGGACGCCGGGCCCGACGAACTGCGACACGAAGCGCGAGGACTGCGTGCGGCTGGACTGCGAGCCGTTGAGGACGATGCGAAGGCTCGCGTCGGCGTTTTCCAGCACCTGGCTGAGGACGAGGCCGCCGGGGTCTGGCACCTCGACCGCCGGCAACGGCCTGAGGTCGAAGATCGAGCGGTAGAAGAGCGTCCAGGACAGGATGTCTTCGTAGCGCACCGTCTGTGCGACGTGGTCGACGGTCTCCAGGCCGGCGCCCGCATGAGCGCTCCAGCCGTCCTCCAGCTCGAAGTCGACCTCCCACTGCCGGCCGAGCGCGTCGTTTTCGGGAACGAGGTAGAGAAGACTGCCGCCGAGCCCGCGGATCGCCGGAAGCTCGAGCTCCCCCGGCCCGACCGCCTGGCGGAAGGCGGTGGCGATCAGCCCCTCGGCCCGCGCCATGGCCGCCGCCGCATCGCGCATCCTGAGGCCCAGCGCCGCGACGTTGGTGCCGTGGACCACGTAGGCCGAGTGGGCGAAGCCTTCGGTCTCGGTGTTGACCACCACACGCAGGTCGCCTTGGGCGAACAGCTCGACGTCCTTGGAGCGGTGCCGGCCCGCATGGCGGAAGCCGATGGATTCCAGGAGCTTCGCCAGCGCGACGGCCGAGCCGACGTCGGTCGCGAACTCGATGAAGGAGATGCCGGCGGTCTGGGCCGGCGGCGGCAACGGGTGGGGCTCGGAAGGTCCCTTCACGGCCCGGCCTTCCGCCTTCAGGCGGTCCATCATGTAGATGAGCGAGCGTCGCCCGTCGACGGCCGTCTGGCGCGCCGAGCCCGCGCGGAACTGGTCGTTGAAGATCTCCAGCGAGTAGTAGCCCTCGTAGCCCGTTGCTTCCACGGCGGCCATGAAGTCGGCGACCGGCAGGTCCCCCTGCCCCGGCATGTTGCGGTAGTGCCGGCTCCAGGACAGGAGGTCGAGGTCGAGCTTCGGCGCGTCGGCCATCTGGACGATGGCGATCTTGTCCTTCGGGATCGAGCGGATCGAACCGGAGTCGATCCCGCGCGAGAGCGAATGGAAGCTGTCGAGGATGAGGCCGACTTGGGGATGGTCGGCCCGGCGCACGATCTCCCAGGCATCGCGGTGGTCGTTGACGTATCGGCCCCAGGCGAGCGCCTCGTAGCCGATCCGCACCCCGTGCTCGCGGGCGACCTCGCCGAGCGCGCGAAGGTCCTCCGCCGCGCGGTCGATGCCGCCGAGCGCGAGCGGCGATACGTTGGAGCAGATGAGGATGAGGTCGGCGCCGAGCTCGTTCATCGTCTCGAACTTGCGCCGCGCCCGCTCGAAGGCGCGGGAGCGCTGCGGCTCGGGCAGGCCCTCGAAGTCGCGGAACGGCTGGAAGAGCGAGATCTCGAGGCCGGCGTCGCGCACCATCCGCCCGACCTCGCGCGGCCCCTGGTCGAAGGCGAGGAAGTCGATCTCGAAGATCTCGACCGCCCCGAAGCCGGCGGCCGAGATGGCGGCGAGCTTTTCCGAAAGGTCGCCCGACAAGGATACGGTCGCGATCGAGGTCTTCACGGGAAAACTCCTTGCTGCATGCCGGAGCCGGCCGCCCGGTGGGCGGTCGGCGGGGATGACGATCAGACGAGGGCGAGGATGCGGCTCGGGCCGCCCGTCGCGCCGCGAACCTTGGGACCCGCGACCACGAGGAGCGCCCCCGTCTCCGGCAGGTCGTCCAGGCCGGCCATGGCCTCGACGCCCCAGCGGCCGCTGCCGAGCCACTGGTAGTGGACCGGGAACTCACCCGAGGCGAGGCCCGGATCGAGCGAGAGCGTGTCCACGGCCAAACCCTTCACGTTCCGCTCCCGGATCAGGAGATCGGCCGTCTCCGCGTGGAAACCGGGCGTGTGGTTGCGCCCGTCCGCGTCGCGGCCGGTGAACTTGGGCGAGTCGAGGAGCTTGTGCCAGCCGGAGTTCATGGCGACGCAGGCGCCCTCGGGCAGCGGACCGTTGCGGGATTCCCAAGCCTTGACGTCGTCGGGGGTGAGGCTCGCGTCCGGATCGGCCGCCGCCCGCTCGCGGATGTCGATCACGGCCAACGGCACGATCAGGTCGGTGATCGGGATCATGTCGACGCTCATGCCGTCCTTCGAGAAATGCAACGGCGCGTCCATGTGCGTGCCGGTATGCTCCATGAGCGTCCAGCGGTGCAGGTTGACCTTGTCCTTCTCCCAGGTCACGGGCTTCTCGACCGTGAACCACTTCTCGCCGCTGAACGTCGGGAAGCCCTCGAAAAGCGTATGGGTCAGGTCCTGGACACGCGAGAAGCTATGCCGAGCGGCCGTGGCCTGAGCGTGAGCCTGGACGGGGGCGATGGCTCCCAGTCCCGCCGCGGCGCTGGCGAAGGCGAAGCCGGCCTTCAACAGGCCGCGGCGCGTCGCGGTCTCGCAGACCGCATGCAGGCATCCCGGGGGGCACATTTTCGGTTCCTCCATGTGTGATGCGCCCGCTTCCTCCAGCGGACGGCCGGCGAGTGTCCTCGCCCGACTTCTCAGGTTCGGTTCCGCGCTCCGAGCCGGCTTGAAACGTGCCGTAGCGCGAGGAGATATCCTTCCGTTCCGCAACCCGCGATCACGCCATCCGCCCGCAGAGAGACGAAGGAGTGGTGGCGGAAGCTCTCGCGCTTGTGGACGTTGGAAACGTGGACCTCGACCACCGGTCCCTCGAAAGCGTTCAACGCGTCGAGAATGGCGACCGAGGTGTGGGTGAGCGCGGCCGGGTTGATCACGATGCCGGCGGCCGTCTCGCGTGCATCGTGGATCCAGTCGACGATCTGCCCCTCATGGTTGGATTGGTGAAAGCGTAGGTCCAGCCCCAGTTCGGCCGCCAAAGTTCGACAAGCCGTTTCGACGTCGGCCAGCGTTTCGCGGCCGTAAATCTCCGGCTGGCGCTTGCCGAGGAGGTTGAGGTTCGGTCCGTTGAGAACGGCAATCAGGGGCATCGGCATCGTCTCTCAGTTCGCCCCCATGGCGGCGAAGTGGGCGAGCATGCGATCCGCATCGGGCTCGATGCCGGTGAAGAGCCGGAAGGCGCCAGCCGCCTGGAACACGGCCATGCCGCCCCCATCGACGGTGCGGCAGCCCCGGCTGCGGGCGAGGCGCAGGAGCTCGGTCTCGAGCGGGAAGTAGACGATCTCGGCGACGAAGTGCCGAGGCTGGAGCAGCTCGGCCGGCAGCGGCAGGCCGGGATGAGCCGCCATGCCGGTCGGCGTCGCGTGGACGAGCCCGTCGGCGGCGGCCATGGCACCGAGAAGGTCTGAGCCCGCCTCGACGCGCGCCGCCGGGAAGGATTCGGCGAGCCGGTCCGCGAGGGCGGCGGCGCGCGCGGCGTCGACGTCGAAGACCGTCAGCCGGCGCGTTCCGAGCTGGAGCATGGCCTGGGCGACAGCCGCGCCCGCCCCGCCCGCGCCGAGCTGCACGGCATGGCCGAGATCGGCGTCCGGCAGCCTGCGCCTGAAGGCGCGGGCGAAGCCCGAGCAATCGGTGTTGTGGCCGGTGCGCCGTCCGCCCGCCAGAACCACGGTGTTGACGGCGCCGAGCGCGCGGGCCTCGTCGGAGAGGTCGTGGAGGTGCGGGATCACGGCCTGCTTGGCCGGGTGGGTGACGTTGACACCGGCGAAGCCACGGGCCTCGGCCTCGGCGAGCAGCTCCGGCAGGGCCTCGACGCTGACGCCGCGCTGGTCCAGATCGATGAGCTCGTAGGATAGGGAGAGGCCGTTCGCGGCTCCTTCCGCTTCGTGGAGTGCCGGGGAGCGGGAGAGCTGGATGCCGCTGCCGATGAGGCCGACCTGGATCGCGCGCGTTGGGATGTCGAGCATGGCAGGACACTTCCTGGAAGTTCGATGAGGTGCGGACGGCCGGACAGGACGGCCGTCCGCGTGACAGGGCGTTACTGGCCGCGCAGCGTCTTGAGCTGCGTCATGACGGCATCGACGGTTTCCCCGCCGATCGCGTCGCGGTTCTCGGCGATCACCGGCTCGACCGCCGCGCGGAAGGCCTCGAGCTTCTCGGCGGGAAGCTCGACCACTTCCATGCCGCTTTCCTTGATCTGCTCCAGGAAGCCGGCATTCGCCTCGCGCGAGACCTTGCGTTGGTAGTCGCGCGCCTCGATCGCGGCGTCCTGCAGGAGCTTCTGCTCCTCCGGGTCGAGACCGTCCCAGAAGGTCTTGGAGGCGATGACGATCTGCGGGTTGTACTGGTGGCCCGTCAGCGTCAGGTACTTCTGCACCTCGGTGAACTTGGCGTTGACGATGTTGGCGAGCGGGTTCTCCTGCCCGTCCACGGTCCCGGTCTCCAGCGCGCTGTAGAGCTCGGGATAGGGCAGCGGCACGGCGTTGGCGCCCAGCGCGTTGAAGGTCGCGATCGGCACCGCCGACTGGACGGTTCGGATCTTGAGCCCCTTGACGTCCTCGACGCCGTTGACGGCGTGGCGGTTGTTGGTGAGGTGGCGGAAGCCGAGCTCCCAGAAGCCGAGGCCCACGAGTCGCTGGTCGGGCAGCTTCTCCATGAGACCGGTGCCCACGGGGCCGTCCATGACGGCGTCGGCCTCTTCCGGGGTCGCGAAGAGGAAGGGCAGGTCGACGACGCCGAACTCCTTCACCGTCCCCGACAGGATGCCGGCGTTCATGACTGTCATCTCGACGATGCCGCCCTGCACCGAGGCGAGCGTCTGGACGTCGCCGCCGAGCGTGCCGCCGGGGAACAGCTTGACCTCGATCTTGCCGCCGCTCTTCTCCTTGACGATC
Organism: Antarcticirhabdus aurantiaca; assembly: GCF_009765365.1. Lineage (GTDB taxonomy): Bacteria > Pseudomonadota > Alphaproteobacteria > Rhizobiales > Rhizobiaceae > Antarcticirhabdus > Antarcticirhabdus aurantiaca. Next base: position 115,526 of record NZ_VTOM01000019.1, on the reverse strand, counting down.
TCGGCGAAGCGCTCCATGCCGGTCACCTGCGGGTGGCCCTTGGAGTTCTGCGCGGCGAACTTGATCGTGCGCTCGGAGATCTCGGCGTGCCCGAGGCCGGCGGTGCCGAGAAGCGTTCCGGCCGCGAGAAGCGCGGCGAGGGCGTGGGTCAGGCGCATGTTGGGGTCCTCCCGGTTTGCGGCGCATGCGGCGCCGAGGTCAGATCTTCGAGGCTCTCGCCGCCGGATCCCTCCCTGGAGACCGGCGAGGCGAAGGACGGGGCGTCAGCGGCCGGCGAAGAAGGCGGCCGGCACGGTGACGAGCGAGGGAAACAGGACGAGCAGCGTCAGGACGACGAGCTGCGCGACCATGAAGGGCAAGACGCCTCGGATCAGCTTCTCCATCGGGATGCGGCCGACGCCGCAGACGACGTTGAGCACCGTGCCGACGGGCGGGGTGATGAGGCCGATGGAGTTGTTGATGATGAAGAGGACGCCGAAATAGACCGGGTCGATGCCCGCCTGCTTGATCACCGGCAGGAGAACGGGCGTCAGGATCAGGATGGTCGGCGTCATGTCCATCGCCGTGCCCACGGCGACGATCAGCACCATGATCGCGACGAGAAGCAGCGTCTGGTTGTCCATCAGCGGTTCGAGCAGCGCGACCATTGCGCCGGGAAGATCCGCGATGGTGATGAGCCAGGCCGAGACCGAAGCGGCGGCGACAAGGAACATCACGACGGCCGTGGTCTTGGCGGCGGCGACGAAGACCGGCAGCAACATCGCCGGCGTCAGCTCGCGATAGACCACCATCGCCACGAAGAGCGAGTAGACGGCCGCGACGACGCCGGCCTCGGTCGGCGTGAAGACGCCGAACTTCAGCCCGAAGATGATGATCACCGGCAGCATCAGCGCCCAAAGGCTCGACACCAGCGCCTGCCGGCGCACCGCCCAGGAGGCCTTCGGCGGCAGGGCGAAGCGCTCCTTGCGGATCACCACCAGCCAGGCGACGCAGAGCGCGGCGCCGATCATCAGGCCCGGCGCGATGCCGGCGAGAAACAGCTTGGTGATCGAGACGCCGCCGACGACGCCGTAGAGGATGAAGCCGATCGAGGGCGGGATGATGGGGCCGATGATCGCCGAGGAGGCGATGAGGCCGCCCGAGCGCGCCGGATCGTGGCCTGACTTCACCATCATCGGCATGAGGAGCGCGGCGAGCGCCGCCGCGTCCGCCACCGCCGAGCCCGACAGCGAGGACAGGACGCAGGCCGCCAGGATGCAGACGAAGCCGAGACCGCCACGACGGTGGCCGACAAGGGCGACGGCGAGGTCGACGATGCGCTTGGACAGGCCGCCCTGGTTCATCACCTCGCCCGCCAGCATGAAGAAGGGCACGGCGATGAGGGTGAAGCTGTCGGCGCCCTGGAGCAGCGTCTGGGCGACGATCTGGCCGTCGAAGAGGTCCATGTGGACCATCAGCGCGACGCCGGAGAGGATCAGCGCGAAGGCGATCGGCATGCCGAGCGCCATGGTGCCGAGAAGCGAGCCGAGGAAGACCGCGATGACCATCGTCGCCCCTCCCCTCAGCGGCCGAGGCCGGGAGCGCCCGAGGGCGCCGCCGGAGCGGGCAAGCCGGGAGAGCTCGGCGGCAGAAGGTCTTCCGACTCCCGGACGAGGGCGGCGCTCGCGACGTCGATGCGGCCGGCGAGGATGGCGACGGTCTCCGCGCCGAGGAGAACGAGCGCCGTGACCGAGAAGATCAGGGCCGGGATCATGAACCAGGCCATGGAGATGCCGGCCGCCGGCGTCACCGCGCTCCAGGTCAGCGTCGCCTGCGCGAAGGCGCCCTCCAAGAGAAGGACGCAGGCGAGGATCATCAGAAGATAGCCGAGAAGCACGAGCGGCTTGGCGGCCTTAGCCGGAACGGCGCGGATCAGCGTGTCGATGCCGATGTGGGCATGCTCCCTCAAGGCGACCGCGGCGCCGAGGAAGATCAGCCAGACGAAGGCGAGGCGCGACAGCTCCTCGGACACGGTGATGCCGCTGTTCAGCGCGTAGCGCAGGACGACGTTGCCGAAGACGAGCATGACCATCGCGGCCAGAAGCAGCGCGATGGAAACGCGCAGCAGCGCGAAATACAGATCGACGATCCGTCGCATGTCGAATGGCCCTCCCAGGCTGCGTGGCGAGCGGCGCCGCAACGCATCGTCGGCCGCGCATCCGCAGCACGCCTCCCGTGAACGCAGCACGCTTCTCCGAGCGAACTCGCGCAGTCGATACTGCCCCTTCCCGGAAGCACCGATCTCGTCGAATGTGTACTAACCGGTTCGTATAGTCAACTGGATTGTCTTCCAGGTGCTTGCGGACCGGATTTGCGCTGATGTTTATGGGTAAGGATCCGCGCGGTGCCGATTCGAGGGAGCGCCGGTAGGCAGACGATGAGCGGTAGACGAGGCGAAGGCGATCACCGGGCTGCGGAGGATGGCGACGACGAACGGGCCGACGACGGCCCGCGTCGCGGCGGATCGCATCGCGACCGGACGGAGAAGACCCGCAACGACATCCTTCTCGTCGCGCGGGAGGAGTTCGCGGCGAACGGGCTGTCGGGCGCTCGCGTCGACGCCATTGCCGAGAAGACCCGCACGTCCAAGCGGATGATCTACTATCACTTCGGTTCCAAGGAGGGTCTCTACCTCGCCGTCCTCGAGCACGCCTATGCCGGGATACGCAAGGTGGAGGCGGAGCTGAAGCTCGCGGACCTCGACCCGGTCGAGGCCATGCGCCGCCTCGTGGGCTTCACCTTCGACTACGACGAGGCCAATCCGGACTTCATCCGGCTCGTCACCATCGAGAACATCCACCGCGCCGAGCACATGCGGCGCTCGCAGAACCTCGGCAGCCTCAACGTCTCGATCATCTCGACGATCGAAACGATCCTGAAGCGCGGACAGGAGGCCGGCGTCTTCCGCCGCGAGATCGATCCCGTCGACCTTCACATGCTGATCTCGTCCTTCTGCTTCTTCCGCGTCTCCAACCAGCACACCTTCGGCCACATCTTCGACCGCGCGCTAGGCGACGATGCCATTCGGACGCGTCATCGACACCTGCTGCAGGACGCCGTGATCGCCCTCCTCCGCGACAAGAACGCCTCATCCCCGCCGAAGGCGGTGGACTGACGGAGGCGCCCCTCCGGCCTCAAGCAGGGCCCTCCGGCAACGCGGCCCCGAACCAGTCTCGACGCACGCCGGGGAGGGCTTGCGCAACACCGCGCCCCCTCCCCGGCCATCCGACCTCCACCGCGCCGCGAGCCGAGGCAGGAGGAGGTCGCTGTCCGCCCTCGACAGGGAGCTCGGGACGGACGAAGACGTTCCTATTTCACGATCTCGTCCACCCTCCGACGGCCGCCGGTGATCAGGACCGCCAGGATGACGACCGCGCCCCGGATGCCGACCTGGAAGAACGGATCGACCTGGAGAAGCGTCATCCCGTTCGCCAGGATGACGATGACCAGGACGCCGAGCACGGTGCGAAGCGGTCCTCCCACCCCGCCCGTGAGAAGCGTGCCGCCGAGGACGACGGCCGCGATCGTGTCGAGCAGGAACGGGTCCCCCATGCCGGGCGAGGCCGAGAACGTGCGGATGCCGAGGAGGATGCCCGCGAGGCCGGAGATGGCGCCGGCCAGGACGAAGGTCAGGACCTTCAGCCGGGTCGTGAAGATGCCGGACATCCGGGCGGTGCGCTCGTTGTCGCCGATCGCGTAGATCGTCTGCCCGAAGCGGGTGAATTTGGCGAAGAGCGCACAGAGAACCAGGACACCGATCGCCCAGAGGCCGATCTTGGGAAAGGATCCGAAGACGACCCCGCCGGCGAGCGTCGAGGAGATCGGCGTCGTCCAGGGAATGGGACGCCCGCCCGAGACGATCAGGCCAAGGCTCTGGAAGATGAAGAGCGACCCGAGGGTCACGAGGAAGCTCGGAAGCTTCAGGACCGCATTGAGCACCCCGTTGAAGAGGCCGCAGGCGGCGCCGACGAGGAGCCCGACCAGGATGCCCGCCTCGCCGACAACCGGCACGAGCGTGATCGCGCAGATGGCGGCCAGCGTCATGGTCGCGCCGACGGACAGGTCGATCGCACCGATGAGGATGATGAAGGTCGTCCCCATCGCCGCGATCAGCAGCACCGAGGACTGGCGGACGATGTTCCAGATGTTCGGCCAGGTCAGGAACGCGTCGTGCATGACGGAGAAGAAAACGAACAGCGCGAGGGCGGCCAATAGAGGCGTCAGCTTCCCGAGTACGGCGAGGCGGTTCATTGCAGATTCCGGTGCGTGAGGGAAGGACGGGTCAGAACATCAGGGAGACGATGTCGTGCTCCCGCGGCTTGGCCTCGGCGGGCGCTGGGACGGGATCGGACAAGCGCCCGCTCGACAGGAAGAACAGCCTGTTCGACAGCTCGATGAGCTCGACGAGGTCATCGGAGATGACGAGGATCGCGCAGCCCCGCTCGGCCAGCTCGCGCAAGAGCCGGTAGATCTCCTCCTTCGCTCCCGCATCCACGCCACGTGTGGGATTGTCGACCACGAGGAGCTTCGGCTCGCGAGCCAGCCACTTGGCCAGGACGACCTTCTGCTGGTTGCCGCCGCTGAGGGCTCCGGTTCGATAGTCCGGATCGCGCGGCCTGATGTTCAACCGCTCGATCTGAGCCTCCGCCATCCGGCGTACCGCTCGACCCGAGACGATCCCGCCCCTGGAAAAGCGGTCCAGCGAGGGCAGCGCGATGTTCTCGAGATTGGAACGCCCGAGCATCACCCCGTCGCGGTGACGGTTCAGGGGAACATAGCCGGCTCCCAGCGCGATCCGCGCCGCAGGACTTGCGCGCGAGACCTCCACGCCGGCGATCTCGACGGATCCGCTCGCTTCCATGACACCGAACAGCGCCAGGCCGAGTTCCGTCTTTCCGGATTGAACCAGGCCCCCGATCCCGACGACCTCCCCTTCCCCGACCTCGAAAGCGACGTCGGCGAAGGCATCCGAGGTGAATCCTGCGACCCGAAGGACGGGAGGACCGGCGGACGTCCGTTGCCGACCGACGGCGTAGAAGTCTCCCAAGCGCTCACGTCCGACCATCAGCCGATGCAGCTTGCCCTCCGTGGGTTCGGAAACGTCGCGGTCCACGACGCGGCCATCCTTGAGGACCACGATCCGGTCGCTCAGCCGCAGGACCTCCTCGAGACGATGCGAGACGAACACGATCGAAGCGCGGTAGCGCGTCTTCAACCGATCGACGATGCGGTAGAAGAGGTCGAGTTCCGGTCCCGACAAGGAGGCGGTCGGCTCGTCCAGGAGAACGAGCGGGTACCGGATGGCAAGCACCTCCGACTGGGCGACGACCCTCGCGATCTCCACGAGCTGGCGGGTACCGAAGTTGAGGCTTCCGGTGATGACGTCGGGTGCGAGATCGATCTCGAGATCGCCGAGGACCCGCTTCGCGATGGCGCGCATGGCGCGCCGGTCCAGGACCCCGAAGCGGCTGAACCGATCCTCGAGGCCGAGCAGCAGGTTCTGGTAGATCGGGTAGACGGAGACCAGCGATTGCTCCTGGTAGACGCGGAAGATGCCGCGCAGCACCGCGTCCCGGGGTCCCGCGAGGACTACCGGCTCGCCGTGCAGGACGAACGTGCCGGCGTCGGGACGCTGGATGCCGCACAGGATGTTCATCAGCGTCGACTTGCCGGCACCGTTCTCGCCGACGAATCCCAGGGTGGTCCCGAGCGGGATGTCGAAGCCGACGTCGTCGAGGGCGGTCACGGCGCCGAAGCGCTTGGTGACACCCTTGAGCTCCAGGTGCGCGGACGGCCCGCCCGAAGCTGTGCCCGCCCTCGATGCCTCAGAAGCCAAGAACGGTCTTCCCGGCCCGTGTCATGCCCGCGACCGCGCTCAAGGGACCGGGCGCCGCATGGCCCCGGTACATCTCGTTGAGCTTGGCGGCATTGCCGGCATCGAGCGAGGCCTGGACCGCCTCGGGCAACCTCCAGTCGGCCGGCTTGGTTGCCGCCATGGACTCGATCGAACTCCAGAGCTGGGAGGGGTCGATCACCTCCATGCCCCACGGCAGTTTCCAGTTCTCCCCGTTCAGGTGCCGCGACATGGACTTGAAATCGAATGCGATGCCGCCGTTGTCCGCCATCGCGCCCAGATAGGCTCCGGCGGCCTCCGGCGAGTCGAGGAACAGCGAGTCGAAGAAGCGCATGCGCTCCAGGGGGTCGTAGGTGACGCCCTCCAGAGCGTCGTAGAGGGTGACGACCGAGTAGCCGGTCATGAACGGAGCGTTGATCGACACCGTCCCCAGCGCGCTCTCGTCCTCGCGCACCCGGTTGAGCATCTCGCGCGTGGCGTCGATGCCGGCGGTCGGGATCTTGCCGCTCAGTCCGCGCTCGCGAAGTGCGTCCAGTACGGCGATCGCCGTATCGTCGTTGTAGGAGACGATGGCGGATATGTCGGGATGCGCCGTCAGAAGGTTCTCGACCACCGGACGGGCCGCCACCCGGTTCTCGCCGCCAGGTTGCTGCGCGACGAGCTCGATCCCGGGATTGCGGGACAGAGCGAGCTGCACGCCGGCCGCGCGCGTGTCGGCCGAGAAGTTCCCGGGCAAGCCTCCGACATAGATCACCTTGCCCTTGTTGCCGATGCGATCGAACAGGGCCTGCGCCATGGCCGCCGTGCCGCGCACGTTGTCCGGCTGGCTGTAGAGCAGGTACGTATCGCCGAAGGATGGGTCGTCGGGATGAAGCCAGGCGGCCGTGGAGTGGGCGTTCGCGATCTTGACGCCGACCTGGGCTGCCGTTGCGGTCAACGCCTTGATGATCTCGGCATTCTGCGCGAACGTCACAACGGCATTGATGCCGAGAGCGGGCGCCTGCTCGATCTGCGAGATCTGCTTTTCGACGGAGTCGTCGTAGGTCTGGGACACGTATCCGAGGCCGAGTTGCTCGCATGCCAGACGACATCCGGCATCCCAGCCTTGCCAGTACTCGTTGGCAAGCGTCGGAAAACTGTTGAGGATCGTGATCTTCTGGTCCGATCCCCGCGCGGTGCGGGTGAGGATCGCAGGCGCGGCGAGCGTCAACGACATGGCCGCGGACGCCTTGAGGAAGCGGCGCCTACTCACGCCGCCGTTCAGCTTGAATCCCAATGCAAACTCCTCCCAATTGCCGTGGCTTATTTGTTATGTCCTGAGCTTATTTCGGGACGAGATGCCGATCATCAGAAGATTTGTCCGAAATGGATGCTGCGTCGCAGCAGTATGCGCCTTGCACACCGATCTCGCGACCGGAACATCATCATGGCCGATACAGCGACGCCCACCTCCGCATCGTGATGTCGATCCAGGACTCGATAGATCTTTCGCCGAGTGCTCGTGCGCAGGATCAGGAGTGGGCGGCCGTTGTCGTGGGACTGGATCCCGACGCATCTGTTGCTTGATGCGTAGAGCACGTCGAACGGCGAGCCACGACGGTCAGGTCCGGTCCTTGTCGACATCACGTTCGACCTTTCCGACGCCGTCCGGCGCGACCGGACGCCGCGTGCGCGCCTCGATCATCTCAGAACGACGTAGCTTTCCGCCTGGAGCGCGCTCGCTCGCACGGCCACGCTGACTTGTGTCGCGCTTTCCAGCATGTCGCGCAGGTGGCCGCAGACGCCGAGGAGCACTTCCCTGGTTCGCTCGGGCCTGGACAGGATCTGCAACTCGACGTTCGCCCGCGGCAGATCGGCCATCGCGATCACCGGCACGACGGCGAACTGGCATGCCGCCGTCTCCACCCGCAGTTCGCGGCAGAGCATCGACCGGACGGATTCGAGAGCACCGATCAGGGGCTTCCGTCGATCGGGGAAAAGGGTCTCGTCGACGAATATCTTGACGTTCGGCATGGATGCGCGCTCAGCTCTTCGGCGCCGTAGCCGGATGGCGCCCGGCGTGTGCGGCCGACACGAGTCTGCGAAGCGGCTCCCGCTCGAGGGGAGCGGGATTCCAGTAGGGACTTGCGAGGACGAGGTCGGGAACCTCGTCCATGGCCCTCTCCGGCAGGCCGAGGCGCTCCAGTGCCATCGTCGCCCCGAGCCCTTGCGCCAGGTCGAACGCGGCTCCCGCCGGATCCTGCGTGGAGAGAGCGCGCTTCAAGGCTTCCATCGCATCCGGCGCGTGGGCCGCATTGTAGGCGATGGCGTGCGGCAGTACGGCCGTGTGCGTTTCGGCATGCGGCAGGTCGTAGGTGCCGCCGAGCGTGTGGCAGATCTTGTGGTGCAGCGCCATGCCGACGCTGCCGAGGCAGACACCGCAGAGCCAGGCGCCGAAGAGTGCCTCGGAACGCGCCTCGCGATCGTCCGGCCGCGCATGGATGGCCGGGAGCGCGGCGGCGAGCGCGGCGATCGCGCGCTCCGCCATCATGGAAACGATCGGGTTCGCTTCCCGGGCATAAAGGGCCTCGACCGCGTGGGCGACGGCGTTCATGCCGCTCGTCACCGACATGGCCACGGGCAGGGTCAGGGTCAGGTCGACGTCGTAGATGACGACCTCCGGCAGGATTCGCGGGTCGGACCGTGTGACTTTCCGCCCGTTCTCGGTCTCGCCGAGGATCGGCGTCATCTCCGATCCCGCATAGGTCGTGGGAGCCACGATTTGGGGCAGGTCCGTCCGCATGGCGAGGGCCTTGGCGAGCCCCGTCGTCGAGCCGCCTCCGACCGCCACGAGGCCGTCGATCCTTTCGGCCGCGACGACCTCCATCGCCTTCGCCGTGACCTCGGTCGGCGTATGCATCCGCGCCCCGGCGAAGACGGCTGCGGCCCGAGCGCCGATCATCCCGGCGATGCGGTGGGCGTCCGCCTCCTGCTCGGGCGTCGCCACGACGAGCACCCGCGTCAGGTTCAGCCTCTCGACCTCCCCCGGGAGCCTCGAGAGCGTGCCCGATCCGAAGACGACCCGGCCGGGATTGGCGTTGTAGACGAAGTCACGCATGTCCTTCGCCCGCCGTCCGAGCGAGGACGAAGGTCCAGTCCACCTGCGTGAACGGATTGGGGAAGCCGAGTTCGTCAGCCTTGGCGGGATCGTCCACGGTGCGGAAGTCGGCGATGAGGTCCGCCTTGACGCCGAAGACGGCATCGGTGTGGAGATACGGACAATCGGGCGTGAAGAGATGGGTCGTCACCGTCTCGAAGCCGGGGGCCGCGACGATGAAGTGGATGTGCGCGGGGCGGTAGGGATGGCGCCCGAGCGCACCCAGGAGCTGTCCCACGGGTCCGTCGGCCGGGATCGGGTAGAAGCGCGGCTTCACGGAGCGAAACCAGAACGCGCCCGTCTCGTCCGCGGTGAAGACGCCCCGCAGGTTCATGTCGGGCTGCACGCCCTGCTGCTGGACGTCGTAGAAGCCCTCGTCGTTCGCCTGCCAGACGTCGAGCATCGCGCCGGCGATCGGGCGCCCTTCGGTGTCGACGACGCGTCCGGTGACGAGCAGCTTTTCGCCCTTGCCGTCGAGGCAGATGTCCTGACCGTTCTCGTAACGGGGCGCATTCGACACGTGGAAGGGGCCGAGCACGGTCGTTTCGGTGGCGCCGCGCGGCTTGCGGTTGTCGATGGCGTCGACGAGCATCGAGACCCCGAGGATGTCCGACAGGAGGATCCACTCCTGCCGCCAGTCGTTGGTGACGTGCCCGGTCGCCGTCAGGAAGTCGATGACGCGCATCCACTCGGCATTGGTCGGCTCGACCTCCTTCACGAAGGCGTGGAGATGGCGCACCGCGCTGTCCATGACGGTCTTCAGCCGCTCGTTCTCGGCTTCGCGGTGACGCGCGATCACGACCTCGGCGGAATTTGCCTCCGTGAAGTAGCCGTCGCCAGCGGCCGGGTTCGATGCGTGGGTCATGTCGTCTCCTTCGGCGGGACCTCCGCGAGGACGGAGGATCCCGCGCAGTTTCGGTTCGGGGATCGATGTCAAGCCGCCAGCAGCGTGACCTTGATGCAGGCGTGAGGATCGGCGCCCAGGCGGAAGGCCTCGACGGCATCGCCGAGCCCGAACTCGTGGGTCTGAATCGGCGACAGGTCGATGCCCGTGCGCTCCAGGAAGCGGATCGCGGCCGGCCAGACGCCGGGCGAGCCGATGCACCCCTTCACCTCGAGGTTCTTCATCTGGATGAGGCCGAGGTTCACCGGCACCTTGCGGCCGATGTTGATGCCGACCATCGACACCCGCCCCTCCTCGCGCGCGAACTCGAAGGCGTTGGCGAGCGAGGCGTCGTGACCGGAGGCCTCGACGACGAGGTCGGCGCCGCGCCCGCCGGTGAGCTCCATCACCCTCTCCACGGCGCCCCCGTCGGACGGATCGATCGCGGCGTCGGCGCCGAGCCGCAAGGCCACCTCGCGCCGCTTGGCGATGGGATCAACGACGATCACGCGGGCGCGCATCCCGATGGCGGCCGCGGCCGAGACGAGGCCGATCGTTCCGCCGCCCGACACGACCACGGTCTCGCTCGCGTTCGTCCCGCCCGAGCGCTGCACGGCGTAGAAGCCGCAGGTGAAGGGCTCGATCAGCGAGGCCTTCTTGTCGTCGACCGCGTCGGGCAGCTTGTGCAGCCATTCCGGATTGACGTTGAAGTATTCGCGATCCGCCCCGTTCAGCGAGAAGCCGAAGTGGTGGAGACGCTCGGGCGTGCGGACCACGCACTCCCCGACGACCCGGTCGCCGACGGCGAAGCCCTTCACGTCGCGGCCAACCTCCACGATCTCGCCGGCCCACTCGTGCCCCGGCGTGACGGGATAGGAGATCGGGATGATGTAGCGCCCGCCGAGCAGCTCGTAGTCCGAATGGCAGATGCCGACGGCACGCGTCCTCACCAGAACCTCCGTCGGTGCGATGGACGGCACGTCCACGTCCGCGATCACAGGCTTTTCGGGCGCTTCGAATATCAGGGCCTTCATGGCTCTCTCCCTTACGATCCTGACGTCAGTGAACCGGCTCGACCGCGCCGCTGCCGGCCGAGCGGACGATGGCCTCGAGAAGCGCGATGTTCGCGATCATCTCCTCGCCGGTGATGGGGTAGTCGGCCTCGCCCCGGATCGCCTGGGCGAAGGCGCGCAGGTTGTCGCGCACGGGCTCGGCCGCGCCGACTTCCTCGACGGTGATCGGCGTGCCGGTCGAGGCACGCGTGACGACCCAGCCGCTCGGCGCCTCGACATGCGTCTTGTCGCGCACCTCTATCCACCCCTTCGTGCCGAAGACGGCGAAGCGCGACACGAAGGGCGTGGCGAGGGTCGCCGAGACATAGGCCGAGCCACCCTGCGCGAAGCGGATATGCGCGCTCATCGTGTCGCCCTGCGGGATCGAGGAGGCGAGGTTCTCGCAGGCGACGCGCACGTCGCGCGCCGACCCCATGAGCTTCACCGACAGGTCGGTGAGGTGGATGCCCGTCGCCGTCATGCCGCCGGCAGGCGCCTGGTCGGCCTTGAGGCGCCAGTTCTCCGCCGGCAGCCCCAGGAACTTGTCGTGGCTGAAGTTGGCCTCGATCTGGAGGATGCGGCCGAGCCGGTCCTCGCGCGCGGCCTCGATGATCTCGGCGATCGGCGGTTCGAAGCGCCGCTCGTGGCCCATTCCGAGGACGAGGCCGGCCTCCCGGCAGAGCCGCACCGCCTTCTCGGCGCCGGCCTTGGTCAGGGCGAGCGGCTTCTCGCAGAAGACGTGCTTGCCGGCCGCGACGGCCGCCTCGATCTGCGCCTCGTGCAACGCATGGGGCGTCGCGAGGATCACCGCCTCGACGGCCGGGTCGGCGAGGGCCGCATCCAGGTCCGCCGAGAAAGCCAGACCGTGCTCGGCGGCGAAGTCCGCCGCCTCCGGGGCAGGATCCACCGCCCGGACGAGCGCCAGTCCGGCATCGCCCCCGGACATCAGGTGGGTCATCTTTCGGCCCCACCAGCCGAGCCCCACGATCGCCGTTCTCACTGGCTCCATGATCCGCGCTCCTACCGGTTGTCCATGCGCTTCAGGAACGGGTGGATCTCGACGCGCTCCCAGATGCCGGCCTTGGCGAAGGGATCGGCCGCGTTGAAGGCGGCGACCTCCTCCTTGCTGTTCGCCTCGAACAGGAAGAGCGATCCGATCATCGTCTCGCCGTCCTCCGCCAGGAGCGGGCCGGAAATGACGATGCGGACGGGAGACGTTGCTAGATAGGCCTTGTGGGCCTCGTAGTTGTCGAGGCGATCCTGGACGGCGCCTTGCCTGTCCAGGCAGTGGACGATGACGTGCATGGGGTTGATCCGATCGAGGGTTGCGGTCAGGCGGCGGAATAGCCGCCGTCGACCATGAGGAGCTGGGCGGTGATGCCGCTGGCGGCGTCCGACAAAAGGAAGCCGACGGCGTTCGCGATCTCGGCGGGCGACACGAGGCGGCCGATGGGCTGGTCGTCCATCCAGCGGGCCATCACCTCGGGCTGCTTGATGCCGACCTCGGTCAGCATGACCGTGTCGGTATAGCCAGGGCCGACGGCGTTGACGCGCACGCCGCGCCGCGCCCATTCGACCCCGAGGACGCGGCACATGTGCGCGACGCCGGCCTTTGAGACGTCGTAGCCGACGTGCAGCTCCGGCCGGACAACCTTGACGCCGGCGATCGAGGACGTCGCGACGACGGCACCGCGGCCGCGCTCCAGCATGCCGGCGGCGAAGGCGCGGATGGTGAAGTAGACGCCGTCGAGGTTGATCCGCATCACCCGCCGCCAGTCCTCGTCGCTGTGCTCGGCGCCCGGCCGCTCGTAGGACATGCCGGCATTGGCGAAGAGCGCGTCGACCCGGCCGTGCCGAGACAGGACCTCGTCGCGCGCCGCGTCTACCGAGGCCGAATCCGAGACATCGAAGGCGATCCAGTCGGCCCGCCCGCCGGCCGCCGCGATCTCCTCGGCAACGGCACGCACGCTTTCGTCGCGGTCTGCCGCGACGACGCTCGCGCCGAGCGAGGCGAGATGGCGGCAGGCGGCGCTGCCGATGCCGCCGGCAGCGCCGGTCACGACCGCAACGCGATCATCGAGTCGCAGCTTGTCCACGGCGCTCATGCGGAGCCTCCCATCTCGACCAGGATCTTCATGTTCCGCCCCGTGGGGTCGAGGAGCGCCTCAAACCCCTTTTCCACCACCTCCTCGGGGCGGATGGTCGCGGTGACGATCTTCTCGACGGGGAAGTTGCCGGACTCGATCATGGAGGCCACGCGGGGCCAGACGTCGGTCGGATAGCACCAGGTCGCCTCGAGGGTGATGTCCTTCAGGGCCCAGAGCATGGCGTCGATGGAGGCTCGCTTTGTGTGGAGTCCGACCTGGACCACGGTGCCGCGCCGGCGGACGACGTCGGCGCACAGGTTCAACGAGGCTTCGGCGCCGACGCATTCGAGCGCAACGTCGACTCCAACGCCGTCCTCGGTGCGCGTCCGGATCGCCGCGGCGATGTCACCGTCCGAGCGCGGGTCGAACACGATCGCTTCGGGAACGAGCTCCTTGGCCAATGCACGGCGGTTCGGGTTTGGCTCGGACACGAAGATCGGCGAGGCGCCCGCGGCCTTGGCGGCGAGGAGCGTCAGGGCGCCGATCGGACCGATGCCGGAGACGAGGACGCTCGATCCTTTCTCCACCCTGCCGCGGTCGACGCCGTAGAGCGCCACCGCCGCGGGTTCGATCATGGCCGCCTGCACGTCGCTGATGCCGTCCGGCACCTTGAAGACGTTGTAGCCGTTGAGGACAGCCTGCTCGCCGAGCCCGCCCCAGTCCCAGGACAGCCCGACGCAGGCCATTTTCTCGCTGAGATGGTAGAGACCGCGGCGGCCGTAATAATCGTCCCGCGGCGAGATCAACGGCTGGATCGACACCCGGTCCCCGGGTGCGACGTGGGTTATCTCGCTGCCGACCTTGAGGACGCGGGCCGAGAACTCGTGCCCGAGGATCTGCGGCAGCGTCGCACCGGAATAGACGTGCGGCTGCAGCGGCGTCACGATCGGTCCGGCGACGTATTCGTGGAGATCGGTGCCGCAGATGCCGCAGACGAGCGGCTCGACGAGGACCTGGTCGGGCGCGAGCTCACCTGAGGGCGGCGGCACGTCCTCCAGGCGGATATCGCGCTGAGCATGGTAGCGGACGGCTTTCATCGGTTTCTCCCGTTCTTATTGCGCCGTGTAGCCGCCGTCGCAGACGAGGCTGGCGCCCGTCACGAAGCGGGATTCGTCGGATGCGAGGAAGAGGACGCAGTTGGCGATGTCGACGGGCTCGGCCAGCGGCAGGACGTGCTTGGCGGACATCATCTCGAGGTACTTGTCGAGGCCGCCCGGATAGGTCTCGCCGGCCTTCATGAAGAGCGGCGTCTTGGTCGAGCCGGGATGCACCGCGTTCACGCGGATGCCGTGCCGGCCGTAGCAGATCGCGTCCGTGCGGGTCATTGCAAGCACCGCGCCCTTGGCTGCGTGATAGGGCGGAATGTCGTCGTTGCCGATGAGGCCGTAGATCGAGGAAAAGTTGACGATCGAGCCGCTCTTCTGCGCCATCATGGGCTTGAGCGCATGCTTGGTGCAGAGGAACACGCCCCGTACGTTGATGGCGAAGACCCGCTCCCAGTCTTCGAGCGCGACCTCGTGCGCCAGCTTGTTGACCCCGGGAATGGCGGCATTGTTCACGAGGACGTCGAGCCGGCCCCAGCGTGCCGTCACCTGTCCGACGGCGTCGGCGACGCTCGCCTCGTCCGAGACGTCGCAACGGATGAACTGCGCCTCGCCGCCTTCGCGGACGATCGCCTCGGCCGTCTGGCGCCCGGCCTCCTCCGACACGTCGAAGACCGCGACGCGCGCGCCCTCCTCGGCGAAGCGCAGGCACGTGGCTTCACCGATGCCGGTCGCGCCCCCCGTGACGATCGCCACCTTTCCGTCGAGCCTTGCCATGTGAACCTCCTCCGTTTGCTGTTCGATGATGGCGTTCAGGTCAGGACCATGCCACCGTCGATCATCACGGTCTGGCCGGTGACGTAGTCGGAGGCGGACGAGGCCAGGAACGCGGTCGTGCCGATGATGTCTGCCGGCTGCGATGGCCGGCCGAGAAGGATCGACTGCGAGAACTCGTTGATCGCCTGCGAGGGCTTCTCGGTCAGGCCGTGTTCCATGAACTCGCGGTCGAGCTGCAGCCACAGCTCGGTCGCGACGACGCCCGGCGCGAAGGCGTTGACGGTGATGCGGTGCTCGGCGAGCGCGCGTGCCGCCGCCTGCGTCAACGCGACGACCGCGAACTTCGACGCACAGTAGTGCGCGAACAGCGGGTAGCCTTGCTTGCCGGCGATCGAGGCGGTGTTGACGATCTTTCCGCCGCCGCCCTGGCTGATCATCTGGCGCGCCGCCTCCTGCGTCCCGATCAGGACGCCACGCCCGTTCACGGCCATGATCCGGTCGAAGTCGGCCTCGGTCACGTCGAGGAAGGGACAAGTCTGGCTGATGCCGGCATTGTTGAAGAGGACGTCCAGCCGCCCGAACTCGGCGACGGTCCGCTCGATCATGGCGCGCACGCTGGCGCGCTCGGAAACGTCGACCGGCACGCCGATCGCGACGCCGCCGTCCTCGCCGATCGCCGCCGCGACGCGGGAGCCGCGGGCTCCGTCGAGGTCGGCGACCACGAGCCGGCCGCCCCGTCGGGCGAGGTCCCGCGCGATGGCCTCGCCGATGCCGCGGCCCGCGCCGGTGACGATGACGACCTTGTCCTGGACTGTCCGTTCCATGGTTCTGCCTTTGCTGGATCAGGGGCGCATGCCGCCGGGGTCTGCGGAGCCACCGGAGCCGCCGCGGTCGGTTCCGGTCAGCGCCGGCGGGCGACGTAGAAGCTGGCGGCGACGATGATCACGATGCCCTTCAGGATGATCTGGGCCTGCACCGGCAGCCCGAGCATCACGACGAGGTTGGAGATCGCGACGAGGATCGCCGCACCCGTCAGCGCGCCGGCGATGGTGCCCTTGCCGCCCGACAGCGCCACGCCGCCGACGACGGCCGCGACGATGGAGTCCAGCTCGAAGCCGCGGCCGACGAAGTTGTCGACGACGCCCACGAAGCCCGCGAGCACGAGCCCGGCGATGGCCGCCAGGACGCCGCTGACGACGTACGCGGCGAGGGTGACGCGGGCCGCCCGGATGCCGACCAAGTGCGCCGTCAGCGGGTTGCCGCCGGTGATGTAGAGGCGGCGCCCGAAGCCGCTGAGGTGCAGCGCAGCGGCGCCCGCCGCGGCCACGACCAGGAGGAACAGCACGTTGTAGGGAATGCCGTTGAAGGTTCCGGCCCCGATGGTGCGGAAGATCGGCGGCACGTTGCCGGAGGGGGCGCCTTGCGTCCACGCAAAGCGGATGCCCTGGAGGACGATCATGGTGGCGAGCGTCGCCAGGAACGGCGAGACGTTCCGCTTCGTCACGAGAAGGCCGTTGACGAGGCCGACGGCCGCCCCGATCCCGATCGCGGTGGCGAACACGGCGGGCGCATCCGCGTTCACGCCGCCGAACGCGGTGGCCGCGACCGCAGCCGTCGCCATGACCGAGGCGACCGACAGGTCGAGCCCGCGCACCAGGATGACGAAGGTCTGGCCGATGACGACGATGCCCAGCGGAACGAACTGCATCAGCATGTTCGTCAGGTTCGATCCCGACAGGAACCCCGGCGCCGCGAGCCCGCCCGCCACCACGACGGCCGCGAGGAAGAGGAGGATGGCGTAGCGCGAGGCGAAGGCGCGGATCCGGTCCGCGGATCCGGGACGGGGTGCGGGAACGGCCATGCCGATCGGGCTGGTGCCGGTCATGCGAGACCCCTTTGCTTTTCCACGTAGACCGAGACGGCGAGGATGATGACGAGTCCCTGGACCACGAGCTGGTAGTGGCTGGAGATGTCGAGGAAGTTCAGCGTGTTGTTGAGGAGCGAGACGAGATAGACGCCAAGGAGCGTGCCGATCACCCCGCCCCGCCCGCCCGCCAGCATCGTCCCGCCCACGACGACCGGGGTGATCGAGGCGAGCGTGTAGTTCGCGCCCGTATAGGGCTGGCCGACGTTGAAGCGGCTGACCAGGTAGACCGCGGTCAGCGCGGCGAAGAAGCCGGAGGCTGCGTAGACACCGACCAGGATCCGCCGGCGGGGCAGGCCCATCAGGTCCGCCGCGTGCGGATCGTCGCCGATCGCGTAGATGCGGCGCCCCGTCCGCGTGTTGTTCAGAAAGAACGAGACCAGGAGGAAGAGGGCGAGAGCGACGGTCGCGCCGATCGATATCCCGCCGGGAAAGGTGCCGTAGGCGAAGGCGTCGAAGCTGATCGGCACGCTGCCGACCGGGCCGAGCCCGTAGAGGAGCGCCACGCCCTGCACGATGGCGCCAGTGCCGAGCGTCACGATCAGCGGATGGACGCCGGTCGCGACGATCGTCACGCCGTTTGCGGCGCCGATCAGGGCGCCGAGGACCAGCACCCCGGCGACCACCGGAATAACCATGGCCTCGTCGCCCGCGATCAGGCCGGAGGTGAGCATCGACAGGAGACTGATGACCGAGCCGACGGAGAGGTCGATGCCGCCGGTGAGGATCGTCAGCGTCTGGCCGAGGCTCACGAGCGCCAGGCCGGCGGACTGCTCGTAGACGTTCAGCATGTTGCCCGTCGTCGCGAAGCGGTCCGACACGGAGGCGCCCAGGACGAACAGGAGGATGAGAAGCGCGACCACGACGAGGAGCGCGGCCCGCCCTCCCGCGAGGAAGCGTGGAAGTCGCAGCGTTCGGGTTTGCATGACGATGCCCTCAGCCAGCCAGGCGGCGCGTGGCCAGTTCGACCACCGCCTCCTCGGAAATCTCGCTTTTGCTCAGTTCGCCGGTGACCACGCCCTCCCGCATCACCACGACGCGCTCCGACATGCCGACGATCTCCGGCAGCTCGGAGGAGATCATCAGGACGGCGACGCCCCGGTCGGCCAGCTCGTGCATGATGCGGTAGATCTCGGTCTTCGCGCCGACGTCGACGCCGCGCGTCGGCTCGTCGAGGATCAGGAGCCGCGTCGACGTGCGGGCCCAGCGGGCTACGAGCACCTTCTGCTGGTTGCCGCCTGACATGACGGAGACGGGAGTCGACGGGCCGCGGCAGGCGATGCGGTAGGAGGCGATCTCCTGCTCGGCGACGCGCTTCTCCCTCGCCCGGTCGAAGCGCCATCCGCGACCGAACTCGTTCAGGGTCGAGGCGGACACGTTGGCCGCGACGTCGAGGAGCATGGCGAGCCCCTGACCCTTGCGGTCCTCGGTCACGAGGCCGATGCCGAGGTCGATCGCGCGGCGCGGGCTGAGACCGGACACCTCGCGCCCGTCGACGACCAGCGAGCCGGAGCGCATCGGGATCGCGCCGAACATGGCGAGGGCGAGTTCCGACCGGCCCGCGCCGACCATGCCGGCCAGCCCCGTGATCTCGCCGGCCCGCAGCTCGATCGACGCACCGCGCACCCGGCCCGACACTTCGACGTTCCGGGCGGCGACGACCACCGGACCCGGCGCCTTCGCCGAGCGCCGGACGGGGAAGAGCTCGGCAAGGTTCCGGCCAACCATGAGGGCGATGAGCTGGTCCCGCGTCACCTCGTCGATGGTCCGCGTGGCGACGTGGTTTCCGTCCTTCAGCACGCTCACGCGGTCGCAGAGCGCGAAGATCTCTTCCAGCCGGTGCGAGATGTAGACGATCGCCACGCCCTGCTGCTTGAGCCGGCGCAGGCGATCGAAGAGCACGTCCACTTCCCGGCCCGAGATCACGGCCGTGGGCTCGTCGAGGATCAAGAGCTTGACGTCGTGGACGAGCGCCTTGGCGATCTCGACCATCTGCTGGTCTGCGACCGACAGGTCCCGCACCAAGGCCTCCGGGTCGATGTCGATGCCGAAGCGCGCAAGGAGCTCCTTGGCGTCGCGCCGGGTCCGCCCGTGGTCGATGAGGCCGAGACGGTTGCGCCGCTCGTGGCCGACGAAGATGTTCTCGGCGACGCTCAGGTGCGGAAAGAGGACGAACTCCTGGTAGATGACGTGGACGCCGTGCCTCTTGGCGTCTCCCGGCCCCTTCCAGACGGTCTCGCGTCCGTCGAAGCGGACGGTGCCCGCATCCGGCTGAAACACCCCGGCGATGACGCGCGTGAGAGTGGACTTGCCCGCGCCGTTCTCGCCGACGAGGGCGTGGATCTCTCCGGCAGCGACATCGAGACTGACGTCTGTCAATGCCTTGACGCCCGGGAATCCCTTGCTGATGCCCTGGAGGGACAGCATGGCGCTCTCCTGGTTCGATGGGATCGAATGGCTGGGGTGCGGGAGGCCGAACCGTCCCGCACCCGCTCGGGTCAGCGCGGGTAGTCGACGCTGAAGGTGGTCGGGTTGTAGTCGGGGCCCATGCCGCCGGTGACCAGCATGTCCGCGGGCCCCTCGGGCACGACAACCTCCGAGATCGGCAGGTCGCGGCGGATCGATGCGGTCTCGTCGCCGTCCGTCGTCGCGATCTGCGAGTTGATCTCGTAGATGCAGGGCACCGGCGCCCCCTCGAGCACCTTCAGCGCCACCTCGACGGCCGTCCCGCCCATGGCCGGCGGATATCCCACCTCAAGCATGGGCACCTTGTGCTGGAGCGCCATCTGCAGCGGGCCGTTCACGTCGGACGTCGTGTGCGGCGGGATCTCGCCGTCCTTCCAGCCGGCCTCGATGAAGGCCTCGATCGAGCCCGGCGTCTGCAGGCCGTGGGCCGACCAGACGGCGTTGATGTCGCGGCCGTACTTGGCGATCGCCGCCTGCATGACCTGCTTGCCCTTCACCGGGCTCCAGTCGGAGTACACTGTGTCGAGGATCTTGATCCCCGGATGCTGCTGGAAGACCTGCATGGCCGCTCGGCTGCGGATCTCGCTCGGGCTCGACCCGGCCTGGCCCGCGAGCATGATCACGTTGCCCTGTCCATCGAGCTTCTCGACGATCCACTGGGCGAAGAGGCGACCCATCATCGTGTCGGAGGCGGTGACGAAGGTCACGAAATTGTCGGAGGCGATGCGGCGGTCGACCATGACCACCGGGATGCCGCGCTCGGTGGCGCGGGTGATCGCCGGATCGAGCGCCTGCTCGGTGTTGGCGCTGACGATCAGGAGGTCGACCTGCCGCGACATCAGGTCCTGGATGTCGGCGACCTGCTTGGCGTCGTCGTGCCCCGCGTCGGTGACGATGAGCTGCCCGATCTTGTCCTTGTGGTCGGCCGCCGCCTTCATGAGCGAGTGCTGCATGACGACGCGCCAGCTATCGCCGAGGCCGGCATTGGAGAACCCGATCACGTAGGGCCCATCCTTCTTGTACTCCGCCGTATCCTTGAAGCAGATCTCCTGCGCGGGGTTGAAGAGGAAGGTGCGCGGTGCGCCCTCGTAGGGGCCGGCCTGACCGGAATGCACGGCACCCAGCATGGTGGCTGCACACAGCGCGAACCTGAAAAAACCGAGTTTCATCGTCTAACTCCTCCCAGAGCGTCGCCAAGTCGTCGGAACCTGGGCGCAAGTCGGCGATCGCGCACGCAACATGTTGCGTCGCAGCATTACTTCCGATCGATCGCCTTATTCCTCCCACGGGCCGCCGTGCGACCCAGGCCGGAAGTTAGAGAGACGCCGTCGCGGGTACAAATCTTGATTTGTCCAAAATGGACATCGTTTCTCTAAACAACGCGATCAGCGTTTGGGAGAACAATGGCTCAAGATGCGGTGCGCCTCGAACGGGAGGAGGCGTCCGCGGGTCTCGGGAGGAAGGCGCGATGGCCGCCAAGTCGCTGCACGTGGGCTGGATCGGGATCGGCAAGATGGGCAAGCCCATGAGCCGCCGGGTCCTCAAGAACGGGATGCCCGTGACGGTCTATGAGCCGCTCGCGCAGAACCGGGCGAGCGTGGTCGCGGAAGGGGCCGAGATGGCGCTCTCGATCCCGGACTTGGCCGCCGCCGCCGACGTCATCGCGCTCACGATCCCGAACGACGCCGTGCTGGAAAGCCTCGCCTTCGCACCCGAAGGATTGGTCGCGTCGATGCGTCCGGGTCAGATCCTGCTCGAGATGAGCACGGTGTCGCCGGCGATTTCCGCCCGGATCGCTGAGGCGCTCGCGGACCGGGACGTCTCGTATCTTCGGGCGCCCGTCTCGGGCAGCACGGCGACCGCCACGAGCGGGCAGCTCTCCGTCATGGTCTCCGGTCCCGAGGCCGCCTTCCAGAAGGTCTTGCCGATACTCGGGGCTTTCTCCACGCGCCAGTTCCATGTCGGGACCGCGGAAGAGGCGCGCTATCTGAAGCTCGTCCTCAACGCGCTCGTCGGCGCGACCTCGGCCCTGGTGGGCGAAGCCCTGACGCTCGGACGCAAGGGCGGACTCGACGACGAAACGATGCTCGACGTCATCGGCCAGAGCGCCGTGGCCTCGCCGCTCATCGCCTACAAGCGGGATCTCCTCGTCTCGCGCAACTTCGATCCGGCCTTCACGGTCGAGCAGATGATGAAGGACTTCGACCTCATCCTGGAGGCGGCGCGCTCGGATCACGTGCCGATGTCGCTCGCCGCGGCGGTGCGCCAGCAGTACGAGGCGGCTTTCGCCACCGGGCATGGGCAGGACGACTTCTTCGTTCTCGTCGAGATCTGCGAGCGTCTCGCCGGGCTCTCCGCTCACCCGGATCGGGAGGACGGACGTCTTGATCGCAAGGTCGGGAATCGGTGACAGGATACAAGTTCCCGCCGGCGTTGGGAGGAGGCGCCGCACATGAACGATTACGAGGTCCTTCGCGTCATCGAGTTCCTTGAGCAGACGCGCGAACCCTTTCGCAAGGGCATGCCCGCCGTCGACGACGAGCCGATCTGGAACATCACGACCTTCCTCATCAAGTCGGAAATCCGCGGCCAGGTCGTGACGGTCTCGACCTTGGCGAGCGTGACGGGAATTCCCTACGCCACGTCGATGCGGCTCATCTCCAAGCTTGTGGAGACCGGGACGATCGTGCGCGTGCCCCGCGGAAAGGGCGGCAAGAGCCATGCCCTGCAGCCCGGCCCCGCGATGCGCGACGCGTTCCGCAGCTACGCTCGCGGCATCAAGGCTCTTCTGGCACGCACCGTCGGGCTGCGGGGTCTCGGCGAGGACGAGGAGCAGTACTACTTCGGCGGCACGCCGCTCGGCGCCCAGCCCCTCCCGCCGGTCCGACTGATCGAGCGGCGCGCGAGCGAGTCCCTCGGCATCCGTTTCCTGCTCAACGACGACAACTACTTCTCGTCCATGCGCAACATGTGGGTCGACCTGCGCAGCAATCTTGCCTCCGGTCGGGACTTCAGCCTCCGTCGTCTGCCCGACCTTTACGCGGAAGTTCTCGCCAACGCGGAGCGTCCGGTCTCCGAGTACGACGTGATCACCGTCAACATGCCCTGGCTGGGTGAACTCGCCGAACGTGGCCTCCTTAAGCCTCTCGACGGTCTGGTCGCGTCCGACGTGCTCGACGTCTCCGACTTCCATCCCGTCATCCGGTCGACCGCCGAATGGCGCCAGCGGATCTACGGCATCCCGATCTACTGTACGATCGGCATCCTGGCGGCGCGCAAGGATCTCTTCGAGGATCGCAACATCGGCTTTCCGAAGACGTTCGACGACGTCATCGAGGCCGGCAAGCGCTTCCATCAGCCAGACCAGGGCATGTTCGGCGCCGTCTGGGACGGCGCGCTCGGCATGCCCATCGCTTCGAGCTTCCTGTTCTTCCTGGGCGCCTGCGGCACGCCACCGATCTCGCTGAACCCGGGCCCATACGGCTTCACCTCGGAGGGCATGGATCTGGCCCAACTCGTCCCCCTCATCGACTCCGACGCGGGACGGGCGACGCTCGACTTCATGCAGCGCCTCCTCGACATCTCGCCGCCCAACGCGCTCGGCTTGGCCTGGGACCAGAACCTCGCGCTCTTTCTGTCCGGCAACGCGGCCATGGCCTACTGCTGGACGATGCGCGCCTCCCGCATGGAATACGACATCCAGTCGGTCGTGAAGCGGAAGGTCGAGTACCTGCCGCAGCCCGCGGGGCCGAGCGGCGGTCGGGCCTCCCCGATCGGCGGCTTCGTCTTCGCCATACCCGCCAACCTGCCCGAGGAGCGCGTCGAGATCGCCGCGGAGGCGATCGCCTGGATGACCTCGAAGGATTCGATGCGGGCGCACGTGCGCAACGGCTTCCCGATCGCGCCGCGCTTCTCGACGAGCGCGGACCCCGAAGCGGCGGCCGGCTCGCCCATCGTGCGCTTCGTCGACAGCCTGGCCAAGCGCAACCTCCTCACGACGTGGCAGAGGCCGAACATCCCCGCCTATACGCAGATGGAGCGGGTGCTGTCGGCCGAGGTCCACGCCGCGCTGTCCGGCTCGAAGAGCCACCAAGCCGCCCTGTCCGCGGCGAACGCGGCAATCGAGCGAATCCTGGCCGCGTCCCCGTCACCCAAGGACCGACGGCAGGAGGGATTAGACGGGGGTGGCGCCCTCCGGAGTCCCACCTGCCCCTTATCCGCCGATGTGAGCTGAGGACCGGCGCGGCGACCGGCCGGACGCCTCCTCCGCACGAACACGCGGTGGCCGTCACACGACGAGACTGACCACCCTGCCGCGGCTCATAGCGGCAGGGAACAACGAACCCGCAGCGTCAATAGGAGAGTCGAATGGCTTGGCATTCGGAGCGCAGTCCGCGCATCGCCTTTCTTGGAACGGGTGCGCAGGGCGCATCGATCGGCGCCGACTTCGCGTTGGCCGGCCTAGACGTGACCTTCATCGAGCAGTGGCCCGAGCACGTGACGGCGATCCGCGAACGTGGGATCACCGTGAACCTGCCGTCCCGGACGATCAACGCCAGGGTTCCGGCGCTCCATCTCTGCCAGGTCGCCGAGATCCGCCAGCCGTTCGACATCGTCTTCCTCGTCGTGAAGGCTTACGACACCAAGTGGTGCTGTCAGCTTATCGAGCCATGCCTGGCGCCGGACGGCTTCGTCGTCGGCCTTCAGAATGGCATGACCCACGAAGACATCGCCGACGTCGTGGGTCGCGAGCGCACGATCGGCGCCGTGATCGAGATCGCCTCGAACATGTTCACGCCCGGGATGACCAACCGGCAGAACGACCCCGAAACCTCCTGGTTCGCCCTCGGCGCGGTCGACCCGGCGATGCAGCCCCGTGTCGAGGCCGTCGCCGAACTCCTTCGCAACAGCGGAACCGTGGAGGTGACCGACGATATCCGCTCCGCCAAGTGGATGAAGCTCGTCGTCAACGCGGCCGAACTGATCCCGTCCGCTATCATCGACCTACCCCTGGCGGACGCCGCGCGTGCACCGGGCATGCTCGACATCATGCGGGCGGCTGGCTACGAGGCCATGCAGGCGGCCTTGGCCGACGGGGCGACGATCACCCCGATCATCGGCATGCCACCGGTCACGACCAATCACCCGGACCGTTACGTCGACCAGATCTTCGAGGAAGTCCTCAAAACCTTCTCGCAACCGGACACGCTGACGACCTCACTTCAGGATTGGCGCAAGGGGCGCAGGGCTGAGATCCGGGAGGTCAACGGCTTCGTCGTCGAGACGCTGAAGCGGTTCGGCCAATCGGCCCCGATCAATCAGCGGGTGGTCGAGGTTGCCCTGGCCATCGAGAATGGCGAGCTTCAGGCTCATCCCTCGAACATCGAGCTCCTGACAGCGGCGACTTAAGTCCGAACCTCCAAGCTTGTCCGCGCGGATGCAACGTCGCCCTGCCTCAAGAACGACGGGATGTCGGACGCCCCTTCAACATGTCGAGTGCGTCCGCGTTCTGCCGTCCCCATGCATAGAGCATCTCGACGGGCTCGATGAAGCGCTGGCCGAGATCGGTCAGGCGGTACTCGACGGCCGGCGGGATCGTGCCCTGGACGTGACGCGAGACGAGGCCGCTCGCCTCCATCTCGCGCAGGGTCTGCGTCAGCATCTTCTTGGAAATGCCGGGCAGGCTGCGCAGGAGAACGCCCGTCCGCGCGGCCCCGTCGTGCCGCGCGAAGAGCGTGTGCAGGATCATTCTCGTCCATTTGGTGGCGAAGAGTTCGAGGACGCGTCGCGGCGCGCAATCCTCGCGCCACTCATCGTCCGAAGAGCCAGGCTGCATGGGTGGGTACCTCCTGGTGCCTAAGTCCCCAAATGGTGCCGTCTGGACGCGCAACGCAACCCCCACTAGCTCGACGTCAAAGCAGAAGGATCACGGTCATGGCACACTCGGCACTCGTCGTCGGCGCGAGCGGCATCGTCGGCAGCGCGACGGCGGATCTCCTGATCCGGGAGGGATGGACCGTCCACGGCCTCGCCCGTCGCCCGACCGAACAGCCGGGCGTCCTGCCCGTCGCGGCCGACCTTCAGGACGCCGCGGGAACGGCAGCCGCCCTGCGTGACCTGAAGCCCGAGGCGGTCTTCGTCACGACCTGGCTGCGGCAGGCCACGGAGGCCGAGAACATCCGCGTCAACGCGGGCATGGTGAGGAACCTCCTCGACGGCCTGCGTCCGGCCGGCTCGGTGCGCCACGTCGCGCTGGTCACCGGCCTCAAGCACTATCTCGGCCCTTTCGAGGCCTACGGCAAAGGCACCCTGCCCCAGACGCCGTTCCGCGAAAGCCAAGGTCGCCTCGACGTGCCGAACTTCTACTACGCGCAGGAGGACGAGGTCTTCGCGGCCGCCCGGCGCGACGGCTTCACCTGGAGCGTCCACCGCCCGCACACCGTGATCGGCAAGGCGGTCGGCAACGCCATGAACATGGGCACGACGCTCGCCGTCTACGCCACGCTCTGCCGGGAGGCGGGGCGCCCCTTCCGCTTCCCGGGTTCGGCCGCTCAGTGGAACGGCCTCACCGACATGACCGACGCGCGCCAGCTCGCCAAACAGCTCCTTTGGGCAGCGACCACGCCGGCAGCCGCAAACGAGGACTTCAACATCGTCAACGGCGACGTTTTCCGTTGGAACTGGATGTGGGGCCGCCTCGCCGAGTGGTTCGGGCTGGAGCCCGCGCCCTTCGACGGCACCGTGACGCCCCTCGAAGAGCAGATGAAGGACGACGCGCCGCTCTGGCGGCGGATCGCCGAGCGCGAAGGTCTGGCTGAGGCGGACCTTTCCCGCCTCGCCTCGCCCTGGCACACCGACGCCGATCTCGGCCGACCTCTCGAGGTGGTGACCGACATGGGCAAGAGCCGGCGCCTCGGCTTCACCGCCTACCAAGCGACCGACGAGGCCTTCTTCGAGCTCTTCGAGCGGCTGCGCGCCGATCGCCTGATCCCGTGAGGAGCATTGCCATGCCGCAGGACTTCGGGCGAAGCGACAATCTCCACCGCGCGCCGCTACGACGTGAGTTCGCTTCGACGACGAAGCCGCTCATCGTCACGCCCACCTTCGTCAGCCGCGTCGACGACACGCCGCCGGGCGAGCGGCCGCAGGACGAGGGATCCTCCCGCAACCATCGCGGCCACGGAGTGCGCCATCCCGACCGTCACCCGGGCGCCTTGGCGCTCGAGCCCGATCCCAATCTCGCCTTCGAGCACTGGGACGAGTACTGGCGCAAGGTGCACGGACCGAAGTTCGCCTGGGACGAGCCGGGCAGCTCGTCCGAGCTCGTGCTGCGCTACGATCAGGTGCACCGGCTCGCCTCCGGACCCTCATCGGCCCTTCCGCCGCCTTACCGCGCAATGGTGGACGAGAGCGGCCGCCTGCCCTCCGATCCGGAGAAGCGGGTGCCCACCTTCAAGCGACCGCGCTGGGACGGTTTGGCCTACATCGTCTACGGCGAGGAGGCCGACATCGAGAGAACGCTCGGGCAGGAGAAGTTCGCCGAGCGGATCATCGCCGACGAGCAGACCGCTTTCCGAAAGGTGACGCGCGGCATCGCCCGCGAGTTCATCCTGATCCCGAGCGCGCGACACCGCGACCCGATCAGCCTGGTGAAGATTCATGTTCGTCGGCCGGAGCTGACGCGCGACGAGTTCCAGCGCCGCCTCCTGGGCGAGCACGCGCAGCTCGTCATGGCGCAGGGCGCCACGCACGAGTTCGTCAGGCGCTATGCCCAGCTCCACACGCTCGGAACGACGCAGGAGGATTCCGAGGCTGAGCGCATGGATGCTGTTTCGATTCTCGCCTTCGCCTCGTTGAACGATGTCGAGGACTTTCTCGTCAGCGCCGATCACGATGCGATCTCGGCCTCGGAGGATGCGATCTGTGGCGAAGGATCGGAGTGGTGGACAGCGGTCAACTACAGCGTCATCAACCGCCTCATGCCGGAACTCCGCACCGAACGCTGACAGGTTCATCAATGCAGGAGGTCCTTTTCCAATGAATCAGCGCCGGAAGCCCATTGCGCGAAAACCAATCGGCGCCGCCTTTGCCCGTCAGAGCTCCCTGTAACGAGCTGCGCCCGCAGGTTTCGAACGATTAGTTGTCGGTGTTTTGTGTGAACGCCACCATCACGTCCGAATGGTCGACACCGCACCGCAGGCGGAGTTTGCTGCACAGGTTCTCGTAGAAGCCATCTTAGCCTCTCGCGAAAGCGGACGAGACACAACCTCAACCATGACTGCTGATCGGCGGAACGCTTCGCCGCTGCTTGGCGTTGTAACTCGTTGAGCGCTTGAGTGTCGGCTGAGACTGTTGGCCACGCAGATCAACAGTCTCCACGAGGCCCGTCGAGGCCTGGAGCAGCATGACGGCGAGGTTCGGTCAGGCGAGCCCCAGGATCAGCGGCACGACGGGATCGGTGAGGAGCGCTCGGGTGCGCGTGTCGAGCGCCGACGCGTCGAGCGCGCCTGATCCGGCGGACATAACGGTCTGAGTAGTGCGGCGGGCTTTCTGGCTGGAGAAGGCGGAACGCTCTGCCTGGCGAAGGGCACGGATAGCAATGGCACTGGGCTCCCGGCGGGGCCGACGGCGGCTCAAAGGTTGCTGTCGTATCGGCCCGCTTCGGCGGGAATCGCGCGCCTTACCCGACGGAGGCGCCGCTTGGCGGCGGCGCGTCGAGGATCAGGCAGGTCTGCGTGCCGTGGGCGATCAGCCGGCCGTCCGCGTCGAGGAGGCGGCCCTCGGCCGTGGCGGTGCGCTTTCCCGAGAACAGGGCGGATGCCTCGCAGCGCACCTCGACGCCGCCGGGCAGCAAGGACCTGACGTAGTTCAGGGTCAGGGACGTCGTCGTGTAGCTCTGCCCGGCCTTCAGGGTGGAGTGGACGGCGCAGCCCATGGCGGAGTCCAGGATCGCGGCTATCCAGCCGCCGTGCACCGTTCCCATCGGGTTCTGGAAGGCGGCGGCCGGTCGCCCCGCGAACACCATCCGCCCTTCCGAGACCTCGACCGGTACGATGTCCAGCGTCGCCCCGAACGGCGGCAGCGGGAGCCGCCCGTCCAGCATGCGCCGGAGCACCTCCAGCCCGCTCAGGCCGACCAGCTCGTCCCGCGGAAGCGGCGCAAAGGTCGCCGGGGGATGTCCCTCATGATGCGCTTGTCGCTCGCTCATCGACATCTCCTCGAGGAAGCGGGTCGCGCTCCAGTCCGGTTCACGCCGGGCCTACTCGGCCGGCACTACGCCAGATTGGCCGTGATGGTCTGTGCTCGCGCCTTGCGTCGCCGTGGATGCCTCCCTCGCCTTGGGCGCCTTTACGCGGAACCAGGCTGCGTAGAGGGCGGGCAGGAAGAGGAGGATCAGCACCGTGCCGCCGGCGGTGCCGCCGATCAGCGTGTAGGCCATCGAGCCCCAGAAGACGGAGTGCGTCAGCGGGATGAAGGCCAGCACCGCGGCGAGCGCCGTCAGGATCACGGGGCGCGTGCGCTGGACGGTCGCCTCGATCACCGCGTGGGTGTCGTCGAGCCCTTCTGCCTTGTTCTCGCGGATCTGCTCGATGAGGATCAGCGTGTTGCGCATGAGGATGCCGGCGAGGCCGATCATGCCGAGGATGGCGTTGAAGCCGAACGGCTGGTCGAAGGCGAGCAGGATCGGCACGGCACCGACGAGGCCGAGCGGCGCCGTCAAGACG
Organism: Antarcticirhabdus aurantiaca; assembly: GCF_009765365.1. GTDB lineage: Bacteria > Pseudomonadota > Alphaproteobacteria > Rhizobiales > Rhizobiaceae > Antarcticirhabdus > Antarcticirhabdus aurantiaca. Next base: position 86,480 of record NZ_VTOM01000019.1, on the reverse strand, counting down.
GTCATGAATGTCGCCGAGAAGGAGCGCACCTGGAACATGATGACGATGAGCGTCAGCACGATCATGATCGGGAAGACCTTGGCGAGCGCCGCGTTGGCCTTCAGCGACTCGTCGATGTTGCCGCCCATCTCGATGCGATAGCCGGCCGGCAGCTCGGCGATCAGCGGCTGGAGCGCGGCGAGCACGGCAGTCGAGACCTCCGGGGGCTGGGCGTCCTCGGCGATGTCGGAGCGCACCGTGATCGTGGGCGTGCGGTCGCGGCGCTTCAGGATCGGATCCTCCATGCGAATCTCGGTGCGGCCGATCTGGTCGAGCGGGATCAGCCGGCCGTCGCGGCTCGTCAGTGAGAAGTCCTTGAGGCGCGTCGGGTCGAGGCGCTCCTCGCCGGCGCTGCGGGCGACGATGTCGACGGTGCGGATGTCCTCGCGCACCTGCGTGACCGTGATGCCGGACAAGAGGAACTGGAGCTGCTGGGCGGCTTCCGTCGGCGACAGGCCGATGAGCTTCAGGCGGTCCTGATCGAGAACGAAGCGCAGGGTCGGCGAGCGGCTGCCCCAGTCGCGGTTGGCCTGGCGCACGCCCTCGACGCCACGCATGATCGACAAAGCCTCGCCGGAGATGCGCACCAGTTCCCCTGCATCCGGCCCCATGACGCGGAACTCGACGGGGAACGGCGTGTAGGGGCCGAAGACGAGCTGCGTCACGCGCACATAAGCTTCCGGCGCCAGCCCTTCGGCGATCGCCTCGCGCATGCGGAGTTTCAGAACCTCGCGCGTCTCGGCGTCCTTGGTCAGGACGACCATCTTGGCGAAGGCGGGATCGGGCATCTCCGGCGACATGGCGAGAAAGAAGCGCGGCGCGCCCTGCCCGATGTAGCTCGACACCAGCTCGGCCTCGGGCTGCGTTTCCAGCCAGGCTTCGAGCGTCTCGACCGTCCTTGTGGTCGCTTCGATGCTGGAGCCTTCCGGCAGGCGCACCTCGACGAGGACCTCCGGGCGGTCGGAGGACGGGAAGAACTGCTGCTTGATCCCGCCCATGCCGACCACCGCCAGCCCGAAGGACACGACTACGAGGGCGCAGACCAGGAACTTGTGGCGCACGGCCGCGGTGATCACGGTGCGCAGGCGCCGGTAGTTCGGCGTGTCGTAGATCGCGTGCGTGCCGCCGGGCACCGGCTTGATGTCCGGCAGGAGCTTGACGCCGAGATAGGGCGTGAAGGCGACCGCCACGAACCAGGAGGCGATCAGCGAGAAGCCGACGATCCAGAAGATGTTGCCGGCGTACTCGCCCGCCGTCGACTGGGCGAAGCCGACCGGCATCAGGCCGATCACGGTGACGAGCGTGCCCGACAGCATGGGCGCGGCCGTGTGGCTCCAGGCGACGGCGGCGGCCGAGACCCGGTCCATGCCCTCCTCCATCTTCACCACCATGACCTCGATGGCGATGATGGCGTCGTCGACGAGGAGCCCGAGCGAAAGGATCAGCGCGCCGAGGGTGATGCGGTCGAAGAAGCGCCCCGTGTCGATCATGATCAGGAAGACCATGGCTAGCGTCAGCGGCACGGCAAGCGCCACGATGATGCCGGCCCGCCAGCCGAGCGCAATGAGGCTCACAAGAAGGACGACGCCGAGCGCCATCACGAACTTGACCATGAACTCGTCGATGGAGCCGGCGATGTTGACGGCTTGGTCGGTCACCTTGGTGAGGCTCATCCCAAGCGGCAGACGCGCGCCGATCTCGGCGGTCTTGGCCTCAAGGGCCGCCCCAAGGTCGAGCCCGTTCCAGCCGTCCTGCATGACGACGCCCAGCATCAGGGCGGGCTCGCCCTCCGTTCGGATGGCGAAGGTCGCGGGATCCTCGTAGCCGCGGCGCACCTCGGCGATGTCGGACAGGCGAAGCGAGCGGCCGGCTGCGACGATCGGGGTGTCCGCGATCGTCTGGAGGTCGTCATAGGCACCGTCGAGGCGCAGGAAGACCTGGGGGCCCGCCGTGTCGATCGACCCGGCGGGCGCGACGGTGTTCTGGCGCTGGAGGGCGAGGAAGACGTCCTGCGCCGAGATGCCGAGGGTGGCGAGCTTGGCGTAGGAGAACTCGACGAAGATGCGCTGCGGGCGCTCGCCGAGGATGTTGACCTTCTTCACGCCGGGAACGTCGAGGATCTCCTGGCGCATGGCCTCAGCCTCGCGCACGAGGGCACGCATCGGCATGCCCGGCGCCTTCAGGGCGTAGAGGCCGAAGGTGACATCGGAGAACTCGTCGTTGACGAAGGGGCCGAAGGCGCCGGTCGGCAGGTTGCGCGCCTCGTCGCCGAGCTTCTTGCGGGCTTGGTAGAACTCGTCCTGCACGGCGCTCGGCGGCGTGTCGTCCTTGAGGGTCAGGGTCATGAAGGCGACGCCCGGCCGCGCGATGGTCTCGACGCGGTCGTAGTAGCGCAGCTCCTGGAGGCGCTTCTCCAGCGGCTCGGCGACGAGATCCTGCATCTCCTGCGCGGTCGCGCCAGGCCAGACCGTCGTCGTGATCAGCGTCTTGACGGTGAAGGCCGGGTCCTCGGCGCGGCCAAGATTGAGAAAGGCGAATGCGCCAGCGAGCGCGACGACGATGATGAGGAAGAGCGTCACCGAGCGGTGGCGCACGGCGAGGGCCGACAGGTTGAACCTCATGGCTCAGAAGCCCTTGGCGGCGAGGAGCCGGATGGCGGCGCCCTCGTGGAGGAGATGGGCGCCGAGCGCGGCGACGAGGGTTCCCGGCTCGAGGCCGGAGACGGTGGCGGTCTCCTCGCCGAGTTCTAGGATCGTCACGGGGCGCAGCGACACCTTCGATGCGGCGCGGTCGACGACCCAGACGCCGGTCGTGCCGTTCTCGTCGAGGATCGCGCCGATCGGCACCTCGGCGGAGTTCGCGGCGACCGGGTCCTTGATCCAAACCGTGACGGTGGATCCGATCGGCGCGTCGGCCGCTTCTCCGTCCAGAACAAAGCGCGCCTCGTAGGTGCGGGTCTGGGCGTCCGCGGCACTGGAGAGCTGGCGCAGCGTCGCCGTCCAGCGGCGGTCGCCAAGCCCGTAGACGCTGGCCTCGGCCTGCGACCCGATCGCGGGTCGCACGGTTTCTGGGAGCGACACGGTCGCCTCGCGCTGGCCGTCATGTGCGAGGCGAACGACCGCCTGGCCCGCCGACACGACCTGGCCCGGCTCTCCGAGCGTCTCGACGACGGAGCCGTCGGCATCGGCGACGAGAACGGCGTAGCCCGCCTCGTTGCGCGCGACGTCGGCCTCGGCCTCGGCGGCGGAGAGCTGGCCTTCGGCCGAGTCGAGCGCGGCTTTCGCCTGCTCGTACCTTTGGCGGGGCGACTGGCCGAGCTTCAGGAGGGTGGCGTAGCGCTTCTCGTCGGCTCGCGCCTGGACGGCTACGGCGCGAGCCGCGTCCGCCGCCTTGGATCTGGCGGTGAGCGCCAGGTGCAGGTCGCGCTCGTCGATGCGCATCAGCGGCTGGCCGGCCTTGACCTCGTCGCCGGCGTCGACGAGGCGCTCCACGATCTTGCCGGGCACGCGGAAGCCCAGATTGCTCTGGATCCGGGCTGCGACCGATCCGGTGAAGGCGCGCTCGGACGCGCCGATCCGGCGCGCCTCGACGGTCGCCACCATCGGCGGCTCGGTTCGGGCGTCGATCAGCCCAGGCTTGGCGGTCGGCTCGGTCGAGGCGAGCGAGGGGTAGACGACGACGGCACCGCCCGCGGCGACGAGGATGGCGCTGCCGAGAGCGATCAGGAACCAAGGCTTCATGGAGCCACCTCGTTGACGGGACGACGCCCAGGGCTTTTATAGATTGCGTACGACCTCTATATGCCCTATAGATGTCGGACGCAATCCAAAAAGGAGTTGCCGATGCGTGTGTCCCGAGCCCAGGCCGAAGCTAACCGCGAACGGGTGATCGACGTCGCCAGCCGCCTGTTCCGCCGTCACGGCTTCGACGGCATCGGCCTTAAGGACCTAATGGAGGCCGCCGGACTGACGCAGGGCGGCTTCTACAAGCAGTTCGCGTCCAAGGAGGATCTGGCGGCCAATGCCTGCGCACGCGGCTATGCCGCCGTTCGCGAGCGCTGGCGGGAGTTCGCCGCTCGCGATCCGGAGCGCCCCCTCGTGCCGCTCGTGCGCGCCTACCTCTCACCCGAGCACCGCGACGAGCAGGCGGAGGGCTGCGTGATGGCCGCGCTCGGGCCTGATGCCGCGCGGGCGGGCCCGGCTGTTCGCGCCTCCATGGAGGAGGGCGTGGTCGCCTACGTCGACTTTCTCGAGGCCTGCCTGCCGGACGACCTCGACGACCGCCGCAGGCGAGCAATGGCGATCGCCTCGACCATGATCGGGGCGATGGTGCTGTCGCGCAGCGTCAACGATCCCGTCTTGTCGAAGGAGATCCTCGACGCGTCCATCCGCGACATCCTTGATCGGCCGGCAGCCGCGACGGGCCGCGAGAACCGAGGGTCGACCTCAGAGCATTAAACCTCACCTGACGCAGACGCGGACCGTGCCTTCGGGGCTGCCCGCGTCCCACCCCTCCACTCCCGACACCACAGCAACGCCGATCGTGCCCCGCGGTCGGCCAGTGCCGCCGCACGCCCGGCGCCCCCCCATCCGACACAAACTGTAAGGACTGAACCGATGATCACGCGAACCATCGCCCTTGCCGCCGTCGCCGGCCTCATCGCCGGCCCCGCACTCGCCGATGGGCTAAAGCCCGCCCATGCGCAGCGCATCGATCTGCCGGGGCACGTGGGCACCGCCTACTACACCGTCGAAGCTTCGAACTACCTCGTCGTCGCGACCCTCGTCGGCGACGCGCCCGGCACCGTTCCCATCCGCGTGCAGGCGGCCCTTCAGAACGGTCAAAGCCTCGTCCTGTCGACGCCCGGCAGCGCGGAGGAAGCACCGGCAACCTTTGAGATCAGGCGCTCAAACGATCGACTGCTCGTGACGCCGGCGTTTCCTGCGAACTGATGCCGCTGCCGTGACCGGCGCACGCCAGCCCCTGGGAATAACCGGGTCTTCGACGTCCCACTCCCCTCGATGCCCTGTAAAAGGATCGCACCGTCAATGAGCAAGCTTTCGAGCGTCCCATCCTCCGGCGGGGTCGCCATCGTGACCGGAGCGTCCGGAGGGATCGGCCTAGCCACGGCCAAGGCCCTGGCGAAGGAAGGCTATCGCGTCTTCGGCACCACGCGCCGATCGACAACGGGCTCTGCCGCCGGCGGCGTCCAGCACGTCACTTGCGACGTGACCTCGGACGCGTCGGTCGCAGAGGCCGGGGCGACCGTCGAGGCCGCGGCCGGTCGGATCGACCTCCTCGTCAACAATGCCGGCGTCGGCCTGCTGGGGGCGGCCGAGGAAAGCTCGATCGAGCAGATCCATGAGCTCTTCGACACGAACCTCCACGGCACCATCCGCATGACTGTGGATCGGCGTAGAGCTTCGACGCCGATCGGCATGGTAACCTGTTGATCGTGTTGGCATCGGCGGGGTCACGGAACGTCGCTGATCGACATTCAGGAGGATTGAATCACCACTTCATCGCGGCAGAAACGGCGCCTTTTTCAACACTATCGACCCTTCTCGGACCTTCAGCCCCATCAGCCGACGCCCTCGATTGCGGCAGTTCCCCAACGTCACCATGCGTCCTGATTGAATCGCAAGTTGGAAGGGCCGCGAGACACCTCCTTGCTTCCTAACGGCCGACGAACTCGCTGCTGTCTGCATCTGAATCAACGCGCAACGACTCGACTGGATAGTGCTGAAGCTTGGCGATCCAGGGTCGCCTGCCGCTTCGAACTGCGGAGATAGGCGCGGGGCAGCAAAGCGCTTGGTGCCGGGACAGTTTTTCACTCATGACACGGTGACAGGCTTGGAGCGCAGGCGGCTGGCAGTCGCCGGGTCGGCGCGACGGCACAGAACGGGCGGCAGGCCGCGCATGATAAGCTCGGCGTCGGCCACGGCCATGGCGCCGATCTCGAAGAAGGCGTCGCGCGTGCCGCCCGTGCGGTGGGCGGACAGGAGGAGGTTCGGTGTCGTGCGGACGGGATCGTCGGCCGGCACCGGCTCGACGGGGAAGACGTCGGTCGCGACGCGAACGGCGCCCGAGCGGGCAGCGTCCAGCATGGCTGGAAAGTCCACCACCGCCGCCCGGCTCATCAGGATAAAGGCCGCGCCCGGCTGCATGAGCGCGAACTCGCGCGCCCCGATGAAGCCCTCGTTCTCGGCCGTGACGCTGGCGAAGACCACGACGACGCGGCTGCGCGAAAGCACCTCGTCCAACGACGCCGGCCGAGCCTCGGCGCGCTCGATGACGGCCGCCGGCAGCCAGGGATCGAAGACGCGGACGGTGTTCCTGAAGGGCCGGATCAGATCGCGAAAGGTCCGCCCGAGGTCGCCGAAGCCGATGATGCCGACATCCGCGCCGAAGAAGCGCACGGTGTCGGCGTTGCCTTCGAGCCCGTAGGCCTCGATTCCCTCGCGAAAGGCCCGGTCCGCGGCCGTGATGCCGCGGCAAAGATCCAGCGCCATGCCGAGGGCGGCCTCCGCGACCGGCGCCGCGAAGGCCGAGGCGGGGGTCAGCACCGGGATGCCGCGCGCGGCGCAGGCCTCGTAGTCGACGTTCGGCAGGAAGTTGGTCTCGACGTTGATGATTGCCCTGAGCTTGGGCGCCCGGTCCAGACGCTCGCGCCCCATGGCCGTCTGGCCGAGGATCAGCACCGTGTCGGGCAGGAGCGCCTCGACCGTCTCGTCTGGCATCGGCCCGTCCTCGAAGGCGACCACCTCGCCTAGCGCTTCGAGCCGGGCGCGCACGCTCGGCTCCATGATGAGGTCGAGCGTGCGCGGGAGCGGGTCGACGAGGATGAGGGTGCGGCTCACGTCGGGCGTCCTCCATGCCAGCGGGGCTCAGGCCCCACGATCCTCATAGCCAGCCCGCGCCGCGCACGCAATTTGACAACTTCACGATCTTCGTATTATTTGTGAAGAAACTGCTGAGACGGATGCCATGACCCTGTCGCGCTTCGCCACCCGCCTGAACTCCTTCGGCTCCGCGCCGCACCTTTTCTGGCCCGATCTCCAGGGCAAGCCGAGCTTCATGCAGATAGCGGCCCGTGCTGCGACTGCGAAGGGGCTGACGGACGTGGACCTGAACTATCCCGATCACGTGGCCGACGACCCTCGAGCGGTCGGCGCGCGCATCTGCGACCTCGGCCTCCAGGTCAACGGGCTGGCGATGCGCTACTACACCAATCCCGCCTTCAAGCTCGGCGCCTTCACGAATCCTGATAAATCCGTGAGGCGAGAGGCGATCGAGCTCACCAAGCGCGGCATCGACGCGGCTCGCGCCATGGGCGCCGACCTGATGACACTCTGGCTCGGCCAGGACGGCTTCGACTACAACTTCCAACTCGATTATTCCCAGGCCTGGGACCTCGAGGTCGCCGGCATCCGCGAGGTCGCCGAGCACGATCCCGCCTGCCAGGTCTCGATCGAGTACAAGCCGGACGAGCCGCGGGCCCAGGCGCTCCTGCGCGACTGCGCGACGACGCTGCTCGCGATCCAGGACGCCGGCTGCCCCAACCTCGGCGTCACCATGGACTTTGCCCATTCGCTGTATGCCGGCGAGCAGCCGGCCTTCGCGGCGCACCTCATCCACCGCCGCTCCAAGCTCCTTGGCGTCCACCTCAACGACGGCTACGGCAAGCGCGACGACGGGCTGATGGTCGGCGCCGTCCATCTGCGCTCGACGCTGGAGCTTCTGCGCCAGATCCGGCGCGACGGCTACGAGGGCGCCCTTTACTTCGACACCTTCCCCGACGCCTCGGGCCTCGACCCGGTCGCCGAGTGCGAAACAAACATCGAAACGGTGAACCGGCTGATGGCGGTCGCCGACCGGCTCGACGCCGACAACCGGCTCGGCGAGGCCCAGGCGCACCAGGACGGCGTCGCCAGCCAGTCCATCGTCAACCAGGCGCTGATCGCCGCCGCCTGAGGCGGGCGCCCACGAGATCGCGAGCCGGACCGCGCTTCGACGTCCGGTATTGTTATACGGGAGGATCACATCATGAAGCTTCGCTTGAAGGCGCTCGTCGGGGCCTGCGCGCTCTCGCTCGTCGCCGGGCTCGCCGTCGCGCAGGATCTCGCGCCGCTCAACTCCGACACCGAGGCCGACCGCATCGAGTGGTCCGCCCTCCAGCAAAAGTTCGGCGAGGTGCCGAAGGCGGCCGAGGGCACGCGCGTCGGCGGCGTTTCCAAGACGCTGACCAACGAATACTGGCGCAGCCTGGGCGAGGGCTACCAGGCCTATGCCGACAAGGCGGGCGTCGAGGTCGTCTACCAGGCCGCGCAGAGCGAGGGCGACCAGCTCGGCCAGCTCTCCATCGCCGAGAACCTGATCAGCCAGGGCTTCAACGCGCTCCTCTTCTCGCCGCAGACCGACTCGAACCTCCAGCCGGCGCTGGAAAGCGCCAAGTCGCAGAACATCCCGGTGATCAACGTCAACGACGCGGTGATCCCGAGCGCCGAGCATTACGTCGGCAACGTCCAGCGCGACAACGGCATGCGCGTGGCGCAGTGGTTCCTGGAGAACCGTCCGCAGGGCGGCAAGGTCGCGGTGATCGAGGGCCAGGCCGGCGTCTTCGCGGCGGGCCAGCGCACGGCGGGCTTCACCCAGACGGTCACCGAGGGCGGCAAGTTCGAGGTCGTCGCGAGCGTTCCCGGCAACTGGGACCGCCAGGTCGCCTACGACGCGGCCTCGACCGTCCTCCAGCAGAACCCGGACCTCGTCGGCTTCTACGCCAACAATGACGGCATGGCGCTCGGCGTCGTCGAGGCGGTGAAGGCGGCCGGGCTCCAGGACAAGGTCGTGGTGTTCGGCACCGACGGCATCTCCGACGCCTATGCCTCGATCCGCGCGGGCGAGCTGACGGGCACGGTGGATTCCTTCCCCGTCCTCACCGGCGAGGTGGCCATGGAGGCCGCGCTCCGGCTCCTCGGCGGCCAGGACCTGCCGCGCGTCGTTTCGACGCCCCAGGCCCTGATCACCAAGGACAACGTCGAAAGCTTCGCCGTGAAGGGCGACGCGCTGCGCGAGGTCCTTCTGAAGCAGGCCGCGAACTGATCCGCCGGGGGCGCGGGCCCGTCCCGCGCTCCCGTATCCGACCTCGGGAGGAGGCAGGCAGATCCCATGACTTCGAGCGATCCCGATCGGCTGCGGCTCATCGACATCGGCAAGAGCTTCGGGCCCTTGCGCGCCCTCGACGGCGTCGGCATGAGCGTGAAGCGCGGCACCGTGCATGGACTTCTCGGCGAGAACGGCGCGGGCAAGTCGACGCTGCTGCGCATCCTGTCCGGCGTCTTCGAGCCGTCGGCCGGCCATGTCGAGGTCGACGGCGTACGCCTGTCCGGCCACGGGCCGGTCGCCGCGCGGCGCGCCGGCATCGCGATGATCCATCAGGAGCTCCAGCACGTGCCGGAGCTGACGGTCGCCCAGAACATGTTCCTCGGCCGTCCGCTTCGCACCGCCGGCGGCCTCCTTGTCGACCGCCGCGCCCAGGAGCGCGCCGCGGCGCAAGCCCTCGCTCCGCTCGACGCCGCGATCGATCCGGCCGCGCCGATCCGCAGCCTGAAGGTCGCCCAGCGCCAGGTCGTCGAGATCGCCCGCGCCATGATGGAGGACGCCAAGGTCCTCGCCATGGACGAGCCGACATCGAGCCTCACGCCTGCCGAGTTCGACCGCCTGGCCGTGCTCATCGCCGACCTCGCCGCCAAGGGCGTCTCGATCATCTACGTTTCCCACAAGATGGACGAGGTCTTCCGCGTCTGCGAGACCGCGACGATCCTACGCGACGGCCGCAAGGTCGCCGACGTCGCCTTGAAGGACACGAGCGAGGCCGAGGTCATCGCCCGCATGGTCGGGCGCGAGCTCGCCGCCGCCGGGCACAAGGGTTTCGCGCGCGAGGAGGTCGTTCTCGACGTCGCGAACCTGACGCGCGGCTCCGCCGTGAAGAACACCAGCTTCAAGCTTAGGCGCGGCGAGGTGCTCGGCATTTCCGGTCTCGTCGGGGCGGGGCGCACCGAGCTTCTGCGCCTCATCGCCGGCGTCGACCGGCCGGATTCGGGCGCGATCCGCGTCGAGAACAAGCCGCTGGCGCTCGGGCGCCCGCGCGCGGCCATCGCCGCCGGGCTCGGCCTCCTGCCCGAGGAGCGCAAGCGCGACGGCATCGTCGCCCGCCGCTCCGTGCGCTCCAACATCGCACTTTCCTCCATGCACCGCTTCTCGCGCGGCGGCTTCGTGAAGAAGCGCGCCCTGTCTCGCGAGAGCGAGCGGCTGATGCGCGAGCTGAACCTTCGCCCGCTCGACATCGAGCGGCCGATCGGCCAGTTCTCCGGCGGCAACCAGCAGAAGGCGATCATCGGCCGCTGGATCGCCGCCGGGGCGCGGATCCTTTTGTTTGATGAGCCGACCCGCGGCATCGACGTCGGCGCCAAGGCCGAGATCTACGCCCTTATCGAGAAGCTCGCCTCCGAGGGCCGCTCGATGATCGTCGTCTCCTCCGAGCTTCCGGAGATCCTGCGCGTTTCCGACCGCGTCCTCGTGATGCGCGAAGGCACGATCGCCGGCATCCTGGAGCGCGAGGCGATCAGCGAGGAGGCGATCGTCGCGCTCGCCGTGCCGCGTTCCGAAACAGCCGCCGCCCCGTCCCCTACCCTCTCAGCCACGGGGTCCTGATCCCATGTCCTCCACCGACAGCCTCGCCACCCCCCGGCCCGCCCGCCGCGGCTTCAAGCTCGGCTTCGGCCTGCGCGATGCGGGCACGCTTATCGGCCTCGTCGCGATCGTCGTCGTTTTCGCGGCGCTCAGCCCCAACTTCCTGACCGAGCGCAACCTCCTCAACATCCTCCAGCAGTCCTCGATCAACGCCTGCGTGGCGCTCGGCATGACGCTCGTCATCATCGCCGGCGGCATCGACCTGTCGGTCGGCCCGACGGCGGCGATCGCCGCGGTCGCGGCCGCCGCGATGATGGTCGGCGGCGCGCCGATCCTCCTCGCCATTCCCGCGGCGCTCCTGTTCGGCATGGCCTGCGGGGCGGTGAACGGCATCCTCGTCGCTTATGGCGGCCTCCAGCCCTTCATCGTGACGCTCGGCACGCTTTCGCTCTACCGCGCCTCGGCGCTGATCTACACCGGCGGCAACCCGATCTTCGGCATCCCGCCGGAGTTCCGGGCGCTCTTCAACGGCGCGATCCTCGGCATCCCGACGCCGGTCGTCATCGTCGCGGTGCTCGCGCTCCTCGTCTGGATCGTCCTCAACAAGACGCCGCTCGGCGAGTATTTCCTCGCCGTCGGCGGCAACGAGGAGGCCTCGCACATCGCCGGCGTGCCCGTCGCCATGACCAAGATCGCGAGCTACGTGATCTCCGGCGGCCTTGCCGCGATCGCCGGCCTCATCCTCGTCGGGCGTCTGGGCGCCGCCGACCCGACGCTCGGCAACCTTTGGGAGCTCGACGCCATCGCGGCCGCCGCAATCGGCGGGGCCTCGCTGATGGGCGGCAAGGGCTCGGTGATCGGCACACTTCTCGGCGCGATCATCCTGGGCACGCTCCGCAACGGCCTGACGCTCCTCAACGTCCAGGCGTTCTACCAACTCCTCGCAACCGGCCTTATCATCCTCGTCGCGATGCTGATCGACCGGGCGACGAGGGGACGGGGATGAACATGAGCTTCACGGATCCGAGGACCGTCGGCCCCCGGATCCGCATGATGATGCCCCACCTGACGCCGCTCGAGGCGCGGGTGGTGGAGATGATCCTCGGGCGGCGCGACTTCGACGAGGGAACCGGCATCAAGACCGTCGCGGACGACGCGGGCGTGTCGGAGGCGATGATCGTCAAGATCGCCAAGAAGCTCGGCTTTTCCGGCTACAAGGACTTCCGCGCCGGGGTCGTCGACTACAACCGCCTGCCGACGGCCGAGCTGCACCAGGAGCTCTCGCCCGACGACACCGGCGTCGAGATCGCCCAGAAGGTCTTCCGCACCTCCATCCACGCGCTGGAGGAAACGCTCTCGATCCTCGACCCGGAGGCCTTCGAGCGCGCGGTGGGCCTGATCTTCTCCGCCCGCCAGCGCGACCTCTACGGCATCGGCGGCTCGGCCCAGATCGCCCGCGACGTCGCCCACAAGTTCCTGAGGATCGGCGTGCGCACCAGCGTCTTCGACGACGCGCACATGATGCTGATGTCCGCCGCGCTTCTCGGTGAAGGCGACGTCGCCATCGGCTTCTCGCATTCGGGCACGACGACGGCGGTGATCGAGCCTCTGGAACTCGCCCGCAGGCGCGGCGCGCGCACCATCGCGCTGACGAACTACGCGACCTCGCCGCTGGCAAGAACCGCCGACGTCGTCCTCTGCTCGACGGCTCAAGGGTCGCCGCTTCTGGGCGAAAACGCCGCCGCGCGCATCGCCCAGCTCATCATCTTCGACGCGGTCTTCGCAGCCGTCGCCAGCCGCGACCTCAAGGCCGCCGAGCGCAACCTCACCGCCACCATGGGCGCCGTGAAAGCCAAGCGACGGACCACATGACCTTGCACCAGCCGCCCGTGATCGTCGTTGTCGGCAGCCTCCACTACGACATCATGGTCGATGCCCCCGACCGTCCCCGCAAGGGCGAGACGGTGACGGGCCACGCCTGGGTCCCGAAGTTCGGCGGCAAGGGCGGCAACCAGGCGGTCGCCGCGGCACGAGCCGGCGCGCACGTGCGCATGGCCGGAGCGGTCGGCGACGACGCGTTCGGGCGCTTCCTGCGCGCGGCGTTGGAGGACGGCGGTGTCGATGCCACCCACGTCGAGACGCTGGCCGGCACCGGCTCGGGTATGAGCGTCGCGATCTCGGATGCGGGCGGCGACTACGGCGCCGTGATCGTGTCGGGCGCGAACATCGCGATCGATCCCGGCCGCGTCGCCGCCGCCGATCTCTGGGCGGGGGCGTCCGCCTTGATCCTCCAGAACGAGGTGCCCGACGCCGTCAACGTCGCCGCCGCGCGCGCCGCCAAGGCCGCGGGCGCGCTCGTCTGCCTCAACGCCGCGCCTTACCGCCCGCTCTCCGACGATCTCGCCGGCCTCCTCGACGTCCTCGTCGTCAATGCCATCGAGGCTGAGCAGTTCGGCAGCCGGGGCGTTGCCGGCCTTGACGATGCGCGCGCGGCGGCGGAAGCGCTCGCCGCGCGCTTCCCCGTCGTCGTTGTGACGGCCGGCGGCGATGGCGTCGCCGGCGTCAAGCGGGGCGAACCGACGGTGACGCTGCGCGCGCGGCCTGTGACCCTCGTCAGCACCCACGGCGCGGGCGACGTCTTCGTCGGCGCCCTCGTCGCGGCTCTCACCTTCGGCAAGCCGTTCGACGAGAGCCTCTCGGACGCGAACGAGGCGGCCGGCCGGCACGTCTCGACTACCAAGTCTGCCGCGCTCTAAGTGCCTATCGCTCATGCGTTCACCGGCACGGGCAGATGAACCCGTGGTCGGCGCCTGATCCTTCGTGCCTGTTCTGTTGGCAATCCTCTTCGGATGCTGCTGGCTCAACCAGGATGACTGGCATCCTCGACGTCGAGGCCGTAGCCGCCGATCGGCAGCTCGAGGTCGAGATCGGCATCGGCGTCGAAGCGCAGGATCCAGCAATCTCGTGCCCCTGCCGCCCGAGCGACCTCAATAAAGGTGCCAGAAAGGCCGGAGGCGCTGAGCTTGGCCGCATTCTCCTCTACACCGTCGATCCCCATGAGGCCTGCCGTCGAGATGATCCAGCCATACTCGTACGCCAGGACCTCGATCGGGAGCGCGCCCGCTTGGAGCAGTTCGACGTCATCCCGCGTCAGGTGCCCGGTCGACACGTCCATAAATTTCCGCACCGTCATCGCCATATCTCCATCTGCCTACAATGGTGGAGTCCTAGGCCGCTGAATGCCACAAGGGGGATGCTGCGGCCGTCGGTCAGATTGCTGATCGGCGCCTGATCGCAACCGCGCAGGCGTCGGCACGCTCAACAGGTTGCTGTACCAATCGGCAACGTGCGCAATGTCGCGGCGGCAGTCAGCGAGCAGATGCTGCGGGAGCGCTACGTGCTGACCAAGGCCCAGATCTCCGACATCCTGGTTCGCGCGACGCGCGAGGGTTGGGCCGAGCGCAAGCAGGGCTATGGCTGGCGCTTGCTTCCCGTCGCCAAGACGCCCAAGGCTTTCGAGCAGATCTACCGCTTCCGCATGCTGATCGAACCGGCGGCCATGCTGGAGCCGGACTTCCGAGTCGATCCCAAGATCATCGCCGAACTGCGCCGAATCCAGGAGCGGATGCTGGAGTCCGACGTCGAGCGCCTTCCGGCCGAGCGCCTCCTCGACAACGGCTCGATCTTCCATCGATCACGGCCGCCGATAACCGCGTCGCGCCCCGTCATCGTCCCCGGTCCCCCTGCCCCTGCCCTGTGTGTGGATCGGCGCCCGGCTTCCATGCCGATCGGCGCGCCAACCTATTGAGCGTGCTGATGTCGGCGAGGTGATGACACGGCGCCGATCGACAACCATGTCGGCGCTCTCGCACCTTGATGTTCTGGAGCTTGGTGTCTGCGGCGGGATTCGAACCCACGACCCCAGGATTCATACCACTTCGGCTTTCGCCGCTGCCGCGAACGGCATTCGTGGTCTGGACTGTCCCTTCACCCTAGGCCGGAGCCCTTAGGTGCTGCCCTACCAGTCTCTACACCTTCCGGCCGAAGCCGGCTTGGCTCGGGATCGGCACCTCAAGAGCTTGAGAAGCGTTCCCCGACTTTGAGCAGATCCACCACGCCCTTTCGGTTCGTGGCGCCCAATTTTACCAGGAATCCTGTGCTCTATCCTGCTGAGCTACGCAGACATCTAAGACGAGCGATCACCGATGAGGATCTCGCTCAACCCTCGGAAACGCTAGCCTATAGACCAACCTGTTTCAAGCGGCTGCCGACGTCGCGACGATTCTGCGGTGCATCCGGTGCCCCGTGCAAGCTCCGACGCCGATAGGCGGGGCTGCTTGGGTAAGTTTACCACCGTGCGGAGCCATGCCTTTCCGCACGTGGTAAGCTAAATGCCTCGGGAAAGCGCTCTATCCTGCTGAGCTACATAGACATCGTGTCGGCACTTTCGCCCCGTCTATACCCTGAACGTGCGGCGGCGATCAAGGCGCGGCGGACCAACGGGAGGGTGGGTCCGCAGCCTTTGAGCCGGGGGAGCAAGAGGCTGTTCAGCTTTACCGCTTAAATCTACCGGCAAGGATCGCGTCCAGCATCGGCGCGCCTGTCGAGCCCAAGGGGGAGCGATGCCGTCCATCGTCCAGCATCTCGGAGTGCTTCTTGTCGGAGCCTCCATCCTCGCCGCGCCGGCCTCGCCGGTCCTCGCGCAGCAGGGCGGATCGGAGGTACGCGGCGGGCAGAGCTGCCCGGCGGCCTATCACGACGCGCTGGAAGGAGTGCGGGCGGGCGTCTTCAAGACCGTGGCCCGGCCCGCGGCCGCAGCGCTGTCGGCGGGCGACCCCTCGCTGCCCGGCGCCCTTCTCTTCGTGCCCCCCTCGCTGCGGCGCGCACCGGCCGAGCAGGCCGCGCTGCGCGAGGCGAACGCGCTCGCCAAGCGCCGGGGCGCGGCGGGTGGCCTTGCCGGCAGCAACGAGCGCTGGGTCGCCGAGCGCGTCCGGGCGGACCTTGCCGACTATCTCGACCAGAGCCCCTCGCCCTATCTGTGCGAGAACGTCGACTTCTTTCTCGGCACCATGCGCCGCCAGCTCGGCACGATCGGCGGCATCGACCCGTCCACCCATCAGGCGAACCTTGCCACGCAGCGCGAAGCGGCGGCGGCGGCCGTGTCGCGCGCCTTCGCCGCGATGAGGCCGGTGCCCCTCCCCCGCTTCGCGCCCGAGGCGCGGCCGATCCCCGCGGCGATCGCGGGCCTGCGCGAGGCGCAAGGGGCCGATCGCGAGGCCGTGCTCGACGCGGTGGTGACCCACGGCATCCGCCGCCCCGCCGCGTTCGAAGCGCCGATAACGCCGGGCGCGGCCGCCGTCCAGCCGATGCCCGCGGGCCTTGCCGGTCCGCCCGCGCCCATGCGCGTGCGCATGGCGGCCGGGCCCGTGATCGATCCCGACCTGCCGCCGCTGGCGCTCGCCGGCAAGGCGCCGCCCGCGATCGACAGCGAGGCGGATCGCCTGGCCACGATCGACCGCCTGGTCGAGGCGGCGACGGTCGGCGGGTTCCTGCGCGCGGCGCCGCTCCTGTCCGCCGCAGCCGGCACGGCCGCGACGCCCTCGCGTCCGGTTCTGGCGCGGCTGGCGGAGGTGAAGGCGCGGCTCGCCGGCGGCGCGGCCGTGCCCGACGCGCAGGCGCGCCTCCAGCTCGTCGCGGCCCTGTCGGCGATCGAGGCGCTGGACTACCTCGCCCTCGCGCCCGACGCGCCGGTCGATCCGACGCTGAAGGGGCTGGAGGACACGATGCAGGCGATCGAGACGGCCCATGGCAAGGCGCTGAAGGCGTCCGGCGAGACCGGCCGCTAGAACGTCGCTCGGCCTAGCCCTCCGCGGCCAGCCGCTCGTCGCGCGCGCGCCGGACGGCGCCGCGCTTGGTCAGAACGGCGGACACCACGACGCCGAAGGTGACGATGCCGATCAGGATCGTCGAGATGGCGTTGATCTCCGGGGTCACGCCGAGCCGCACTTGGCTGTAGATGCGCATCGGCAGCGTCGTCGAGGACGGGCCGGAGGTGAAGCTCGCGATCACGAGGTCGTCGAGCGAGAGCGTGAAGGCCAGCATCCAGCCCGCCGCGACCGCCGGCCAGATCAGCGGCAGGGTGACGACGAGGAAGGACTTCCAGGGTGGGCATCCGAGGTCCTGCGCGGCCTCCTCCAGGCTGCGATCCAGCGACACGAGCCGCGACTGCACCACCACGGTGACGAAGCACATGGTGAAGGTGACGTGGGCGAGCGTCACCGTCCAGAAGCCGCGGTCGAGCCCGACGGCGACGAAGAGCAGAAGCAGGGACAGGCCGGTGATGACCTCCGGCATGACGAGCGGCGCGTAGATCATGCCGCTGAACAGGAGCCGGCCGCGAAAGCGCGCGTAGCGCGTCAGCGCCATGGCCGCGAGCGTGCCGAGGACGGTGGCGAGGCTCGCCGAGATCAGCCCGATCCGCAGCGTCACGAAGGCCGCGTCGAGGAGCTGCTGGTTGGCGAGCAGCGCGGCGTACCACTGCGTCGAGAAGCCGGTCCAGACGGTCACGAGCCGCGAGGCGTTGAACGAGAAGACGACGAGGAGGACGATCGGGATGTAGAGGAAGGCGAAGCCGACCACCACCGAGACGATGTTGAACGGGCTCCAGCCGCGCGCGCCGCCCATGCCTAGAGCGCCCCGGCGCCGGCGCTGCCGCGGGCGCGCTGGAGAAGAAGGAGCGGGCCGACGAGCAGCACGAGCAGCACCACCGCGACGGCGGAGGCGACCGGCCAGTCGCGGTTGATGAAGAACTCGTTCCAGAGCGTCTTGCCGATCATCAGGGTTTCCGAGCCGCCGAGAAGGTCGGGGATGACGAACTCGCCGACCGCGGGGATGAAGACGAGGAGGCAGCCGGCGAGGACGCCCGGCAGCGAGAGCGGAAAGGTGACCTGCCAGAAGGCGCGGGCGGGGGGCGAGCCGAGATCGGCCGCGGCCTCCAGGAGCCGCGGGTCCTGGCGCTCGAGGCTGGCATAGATCGGCAGCACCATGAAGGGCAGGTAGGAGTAGACGATGCCGATCAGGACGGCCGTGTTGGTGTTGAGGATCACCAGCGGCTGGTCGATCAGCCCGAGCCAGAGCAGGAGCTGGTTGAGGAAGCCCTCGTTCCTGAGGATCCCCATCCAGGCGTAGACGCGGATCAGGAAGCTCGTCCAGAACGGCAGGATGGTGAGGACGAGCAGCATCGGGCGCAGGCGCTCGGGCGCGCGCGCGAGGCCGAGCGCGAAGGGATAGGCGACGAGAAGCGCGAGCACCGTCGAAACGCTCGCCGTGACGAGGCTGGAGATCAGCGAGTCGAGGTAGAGCGGATCGTCCGTCAGGAAGAGGTAGTTCTCGAAGCTGAGCTCGCGCAGCCGCTCGCCGAAGCTCGCGATCTCGGCGAGCGGAAAGACCGGCTCGTAGGGCGGCTGGCCGAGGGCGAGCGTCGAGAGCGAGATCTTCAGGACGAGAAGAAAGGGGACGAGAAACAGGAGAAGGAGCCAGACGAAGGGCAGCCCCACCACCAGGCGGCGGAAGGACGCGCTGTCGGCGATGCGCTCCGGCCCGGCCGGTTCGGGCGCCGGGCGGGCGGCGGGCGCCCCCGCCGGTTCGGCCACGTCGGCGCTCATTCCGGCAGGACGACGCCGGCGTCGGGCGCGAAGGTCAGCCAGACCTCCTCCTCGTAGCCGAGCGGCTCGGCGCTGGCGCGCGCGGCGTTGACGGTGGCGGCCTTGAGGATCTCGCCGCCGGGCAGGCGCGCGTTGAAGAGGGTCATGTCGCCGAGATAGGCGATGTCCCAGACCTCGCCGCGAAAGGCGTTGACGCCGGGATCGGCCGGCGCGTGCCGGGCGATGCGCAGCTTTTCCGGCCGCACGGCGAAGACGGCCGGCGAGCCGGTCTGCAGCCGGCTGCCCACCGGCACGTCGGCCTCGATGATCCCGCCGGGGACGGTCAGCCGGACGCGGTCGCCGCGCCGCTCGGCGACGGTGCCGGACAGGATGTTCACGCCGCCGACGAACTCGGCGACGTAGCGGCTCGCCGGCGCCTCGTAGACGGTTTCGGGCGTTCCGACCTGGGCGATGCGCCCTTCGCGCATCACCGAGATGCGGTCGGCCATGGTCATCGCCTCCTCCTGGTCGTGGGTCACGATCAGGAAGGTGAGCCCGAGGCTCTGCTGGAGGTCCATCAGCTCGAACTGGGTTTCCTCGCGCAGCTTCTTGTCGAGCGCGCCGAGCGGCTCGTCGAGGAGGAGGACCTTGGGGCGCTTGGCGAGCGAGCGGGCGAGCGCGACGCGCTGCTGCTGGCCGCCGGAGAGCTGGGCGGGCTTGCGGCTGCGGAAGGGCTCGAGCTTCACGAGCTTCAGCATCTCGGCGACGCGGTCGGCGCGCTCGGAGCGCGCCATCCCGTCCTGCTTCAGGCCGAACTCGACGTTCTTCTCGACGCTCATGTGGGGGAAGAGCGCGTAGGACTGGAACATCATGTTGACCGGCCGCTTGTGCGGCGGGATGCCGTTGAGCGTCTGCCCGTCGAGACGCACCTCGCCGCTCGTCGGCTCCTCGAAGCCGGCCAGCATGCGAAGCAGCGTGGACTTGCCGCAGCCCGACGGCCCGAGAAGGGCGTGGAACTCGCGGCGATAGATCGCGAGATCGAGTTCGCTCACCGCCGCGAAGCTGCCGAAGCGCTTGGACACGCGGGCGAACTCGATCAGCGGAACCTCGGCCGGATCGGCCCAGGGCGCGAAGGAGCGGCGGATGCTGCCGAGCGACCGGCCCGTCGGCGCGGGCTGCGGCCGCGCCTCGCCCAGGGCGCTCACTGGCCGGTCTTGACCGTGGTGAAGACGCGGTTGACGAGGCGCTGCGCCCGCGCGTCGTAGGGCAGCTTCACGTAGAGGCGCTCGAGCGTCGCCTCGTCGGGATAGACCGCCTTGTCGGCCAGGATCTTGGGGTCGATCAGCGTCTGCGAGGCGAGGTTGCCGTTGGCGTAGACGACGAAGTCCGTCGCCTTGGCGATGACCTCGGGGCGCATGAGATAGTTGATGAAGGCGAGCGCTTCCTCGGGGTGAGGCGCGTCGGTGGGAATGGCGAGCTGGTCGAACCAGATCTGCGTGCCCTCGACGGGGATCGAATAGGCGACCTCGACGCCCGCATTCGCTTCCTCGGCGCGGTCGCGCGCCTGGAAGACGTCGCCCGAGAAGCCGTAGGCGAGGCAGATCTCGCCGTTGGCGAGCGCGGCGATATAGCCCGAGGAATCGAAGCGCCGGATGAAGGGGCGGACGGCGAGGAGGGTTTCCTCGGCCTTCTTCAGGTCCTCCGGCTCGGTCGAGTTCGGGTCGAGGCCGAGATAGTTGAGGACGGGCGGGATGACCTCGCTCGCCGAGTCGAGGATGTAGATGCCGCAATCGGCCAGCTTGGAGGCGTATTGCGGGTCGAGCAGGAGCTTCAGCGAGTCGGTCGGCGCGTCGGGGATGCGCTCGGCGACCATCTTCGGATTGTAGCCGATGCCGGTCGTGCCCCACATGTAGTTGACCGAATAATCGTTGACGCCGGCATAGGCCGCGACCTTGTCGGTGATCACCGGCCACATGTTTCCGATGTTGGTCAGCTTCGCCTTGTCGAGCGGCTGCATCACGCCGGCCTCGATCTGGCGCGCCAGGAACTCGGCCGAGGGCACCACCACGTCGTAGCCGGAGGAGCCGGCAAACAGGCGCGTTTCCAGCATCTCGTTGGAATCGTAGACGTCGTAGACGACCTTGATCCCCGTTTCCTTGGTGAAGTCCGCAAGGATCTGCGGATCCATGTAGTCCGACCAGTTGAAGACGTTGACGACCTTCTCCTGTGCGGGCGCGGCGGCGACGGAGGCGGCGAGCACGGCGGCGGCGAGGAGAACGGTGGATTGCTTCATGATCGAGGCGGGACCTTCCCTGAAAGTCGGCGGAGCGGGGCGTCGCGCACTATTGCCGATGCCGCCCCCATATTCCTAATGTTTCGTGCCGCTTTTCAAGTCCTTGGACCCAAGCTGCTTGTTTGCGCGCCGCACGGTCGCAGCATGAAAACGGCCTCCCCGCCGTAGGAGGCGAGCTTCTCCGGGTCGATCAGGTCCGGCCGCTGCTCGAAGCCGAAGCGGCGCCAGAAGGGCGGCGTGCCGTAGATCGAGATCAGCGTCGCCGCGGCGAAACGCGCCTCGGCAAGGTCGACGAGGCGCCAAACGGCGCCTTCGGAGAGCCCGCGGCCGCGAAAGGCGGGATCGACCGCGACGTCGTGGATGTAGAGGGCATCGGCGTCGGCGGGCAGGCGGCCGAGCACCGTGTCGAGCGGCGGCGGGGCGGCGAGCGGCGCGGGATAGGCGATGGCGTAGCCGGCGATGCCGAAGGCCGCGTCCGGCGCGTCGCAGACCAGGGCGCCTTCGGGAAACAGCGCGAGGCGATCGAGAAACACCTCGGGCCGCTCGTAGAAGGCGGGATGGACGACGCCGCCGAGCCCGTCCACCGCCGGCACGTCGTTTCGGCGCATCCGCCGCCAGGGCCGCTCAGCCACGCCCATCGCCGCCCCTTCCCCGCCTCACTGGAAATCGAAGGCCGACAGGCCCGTCACCATCTCGTCGAGGCCGAGCGGGCGCGTCAAGGGCGGCTCGGCGCGGGCGAGGCAGGCCTGGCGCTCGCAGAGCCGGCAGGCCGGGCCGATCGCGACCGGCCCGCCGGGCGCGGCGAGCGCCCGGCCGTAGACCGTCTCGCCGGCATGGGCGGCGTCGAGGCCGAGAAGAAGCGCGGTGCGGCGGGGACGCTCGCCGAACCCTGAGCGCAGCCCCTCCAGCGTCCGGGCGACGAGCAGGAACTCCGCCCCGTCCGGCATCTGCGCCCGCTCCACCAGAACCTCTCCGGGATGGGCGAAGGCGGAGTGGATCGGCAGCTTGGGGCATCCCCCGCCGAAGCGCTGGTGCGGAAAGCCGCGCGCGCCGGCCCGCCGGAAGCGGTTGCCGGCATTGTCGACCTCCAGCATGAAGAAGGGGAGCCCCGGCGCGCCTGCCCGGCCAAGCGTCGTCAGGCGGTTGGCGACCTGCTCGAAGGACGCGCCGAAGCGGGCGGCGAGGACCTCGACGTCGAAGCCCGCGCGCACCGCCGCGCCCTGAAAGGCGCCGTAGGGCATGACCAGCGCGTGCGCGGCGTAGCGCGTCAGCTCGAAGCGGGCGAGGCGCCGCGCCTCGTCGCTGGAAAAGCCGAAGCTCTCGGCTTCCGCGTCGATCGCCGCGCCGAAGGCGAGGCCGACCGCCTCCATCGCGACCTCGCGCAAGCGGTCGGCGCTCGACAAGCGCTCGGACAGGAAGAGGCGGCGCGAATGGCGATCGAAGCGCCGGCGCCAGTTCGGCATGGTGGCCACCGGCAGGACGCGCACCACGAGGTCGTGCTCGCGCTTCAGCCAGCTCTTCACGGCGGGATAAAGGTCGTCGCCCGGCTCCAGCGCCGCGTGGAGGCGCTCGGCGGCGGAATCGAGGGCGGCGACGTAGTTCGGGCGGTTCTCGAAGACCTCCTGCACCTCGTCGATCGGCAGGCGCGCCTCGAGGACGCGCGTCGGCCGCCCCTCGCGGGCGAGGAGATCGGCGAGGTCGGACAAGCGGGCCTGGCTCTCGCGATAGGCGCGATACAGCTTGGCGATCCCGGCGGCGGCGTTCGGGGCGGCCTCCGCGATCTCGACGAGCTCCTGCTCGCCGGCGACCTCGCCCGCCAGCAGCGGGTCGGAGAAGATCGCCTTCAGCTCGGACACGGAGCCCTGGCGCTCGGCGCCCTCGAGGTCGGCGAGGTCGACCTTGTAGACCTGGGCGAGCCGCAGGATGAGCTGGACGGTCAGCGGGCGGCCGTTGCGCTCGATGAGGTTGAGATAGGACGGGGAGATGCCGAGCGCCTGGGCCATCGCCGTCTGGGTGAGGCCGAGTCCGTTGCGGATCCGCCGGACGCGCGGGCCGGCGAAGATCTTGTTCTCGGCCATCAGCGCCGCGCCCCGTCAGGCTGCGCGGCGGAGCGGATCAGCGCTCGCCGGAGGCGGAACGGCGCATGCAGGCGGGGCCGGGCCCGCGCATGTAGTGCAACTCGGGGCGGTAGGCGGGGCGGGCGATACCCTGCACGACCTTGAGAACACGCCCGACCCAATCGGCGACGCTCATTTCGCACTCCATGGCGTTCAACAGCGCTTTCGATGAAGCGTGCCGACCATGGCGGAAAAAGGTTTCCAAACATCGACGGCGCCATGACTTTTTGTTTCGCGATCATGTCGTTCGGGAGCATGGGCGGCGCGCGTTGCCGTGGATTGCGAACGCCGTTTCGGATGCCGCATCTTTTACAATCGTGACCGATTTACAAGACGCGGCTGTCAACCTCGACACAAGACGACCCGAATGACCGGCCCGACCGCGACATCGAGCCTGGATGCCCTGCAACTGCGGTGACAGATTGTTCGCAACGGCCGCTTGGAAGGTTTGTCGAAACGATCGACAACCGGAGCGCCCGCGAGATCCGAGGCCAGGCAGCATGACCGACTTTTACAATCTCGTTCCGTCCGCACCCGCCGGCCGCTTCGACGGCGTGACGCGCGATTATTCGCCCGCCGACGTGGAGCGCCTGCGCGGCTCGGTCGCGATCCGCCACACGCTCGCCGAGACCGGCGCGAACCGCCTCTGGGACCTCGTGCGCAACGAGCCCTTCGTCAACGCGCTCGGCGCGATGACCGGCAACCAGGCGATGCAGCAGGTGCGCGCGGGTCTGAAGGCCATCTACCTTTCGGGCTGGCAGGTCGCGGCGGACTCCAACACCGCTTCCGCCATGTATCCCGACCAGTCGCTCTACCCGGCCAACGCCGCGCCCGAACTCTGCCGGCGCATCAACCGCACGCTCCAGCGCGCCGACCAGATCGAGCACGCCGAAGGCACGAAGAGCGTCGAGACCTGGTTCGCCCCGATCGTCGCCGACGCCGAGGCCGGCTTCGGCGGGCCGCTCAACGCCTTCGAGATCATGAAGGCCTTCATCGAGGCGGGCGCGGCGGGCGTCCACTACGAGGACCAGCTGGCCTCGGAGAAGAAGTGCGGCCATCTCGGCGGCAAGGTGCTGATCCCGACGCAGGCGCATATCCGCAACCTGTCGGCCGCGCGCCTCGCGGCCGACGTGATGGGCACGCCCACCCTCGTGATCGCCCGCACGGACGCCGAGGCCGCCAAGCTCCTCACCTCCGACATCGACGAGCGCGATCGCCCCTTCGTCGACTACGACGCCGGCCGCACGCCCGAGGGTTTCTTCCGAGTGCGCAACGGGCTCGAGCCCTGCATCGCCCGTGCGATCGCCTACGCGCCCTATTCCGACCTCATCTGGTGCGAGACCTCGAAGCCCGATCTCGAACAGGCCCGGGCCTTCGCGGAAGGCGTGAAGCGCGAGCATCCCGACCAGCTCCTCGCCTACAACTGCTCGCCCTCGTTCAACTGGAAGAAGAACCTCGACGACGCGACCATCGCCCGGTTCCAGCGCGAGCTCGGCGCCATGGGCTACAAGTTCCAGTTCATCACGCTCGCCGGCTTCCACCAGCTGAACTTCGGCATGTTCGAGCTCGCCCGCGGCTACAAGGACCGGCAGATGGCGGCCTATTCGGAGCTGCAGGAGGCCGAGTTCGCGGCGGAAGCCAACGGCTACACCGCCACCAAGCACCAGCGCGAGGTCGGCACCGGCTACTTCGACGCCGTCGCCACCGCCATCTCGGGCGGCCTCTCCTCCACCACCGCCATGCACGAATCCACCGAGCACGACCAGTTCAAGCCCTCCGCCATCGCGGCCGAGTGACGTTCAGCAACCGACGCAGGGAGATACGATCATGAGCAGCATCGTCGACATCGCCGCCGAGAACCGCCCGCGCACCCGCGTCAAGGAGCGCGCCGAGGAGCAGGCCTCCGCCATGGACGACGCGCAGCAGGCGGCCATCCGCATGCTCGCCAACGACCTCCACCGCCTGAACCAGTCGGTCATGAAGGCGGTCGAGGCCGGCGTCTCGGTGGAGCTCGTCCGCTCCGCCCGCCACCATTCCGGCGGCGGCACCTGGGGCGACCTCCTGATCCCGGTGATCCTGAAGACGGAGCGCTGAGCCGCGCTCGCCTTATGATCCCGGTCCTGCCTCGCGGTGGGGCCGGGATCACGCGTCGGCGGGGTCGAAGCTCGATAGGAAGTCGAGGATCTCAACCTCGAAAGCGGGAAAGGCCTCGACCAGGATCTGGACGTTGCGCTCCACGTCGCCGGCGCGCAGGAGATGCGCATAGGTGTTCCGCTCGACGTGCCGGAACGCCCGCAACCGGTCCAGCCGGTCGAAGACCGCCTGCGAGATGATCGGCGGCCGGCGGCCCGTCGGTTCGGCCGCCTGCGCGAGGAGGCGGGCGTGCCATGCGCCCCCTTCGGCGTGAACCTCTCCGTCGGCGGCGACGAGAAGCGCCTTCAGCACGCCCTCGATGCCGGAATAGATGCCCTCGATGCCCGATCCGCGCAGCATGTTGCGCGCGACGCCCGCCGCTTCGCCCGGCGTGGCGGCGAGAAGTGGCACGATCTCGGCCTCGATCGCCTGCAGCCGGTCGAAGGCCTCGCGAACGTCATCCAGCCGGCGCCTGACGCGCGCGAAGGGTGGATGCATCGACGGCCTCCTCCATGAGATGTCTCAAGGTGTCCGGGCGCAGGCGCGATGCCGGGATGAAGTCGAACGGCTGAGCGCCGAGTCGATCCTCGACGATGCGAAAGGCCTCGTACTCGGATTCGGGCGGGCATTCGACGAGGACATCCACGTCCGAATCCGCGCGGAACTCGTCGCGCGCGAGCGAGCCGACAGCCCAGGCGCGCATGCCGCGGACCGCCAGCGCCTCGATCGCCTCGGCCGTTCGGGTTCGCGCCTGCCGAACGTCACCGCCCGCAACGGTCGTCATCTCGCCTCCGAAGCCGCCTCGCCACATGCCGCCAAGATAGAACGGCCGAGGCGCGCGCGCCACACCGCCCCCGGCTTCCGCCTTTTCCCGCGCCGCTCTATAGTCGGCGTATCGCCGTCAACGCCGCAGGATTGCATGACCGACCCGACGCCCAGGCAGACCGAGACGCATCGCGGCCCCGGACTGACGGACGTGAAGGCCCCGCCGCCCGTCGCCGAGCCCGATCTCGGCGGCCTGCCGGCCAAGCGCGACCTGTCGGGCGTCCAGCTCTCGCCGGCCGAGAAGCGCGCCTTCCTCGACTCCAAGCGCGGCGTGCGCTCCATGGGCGAGGCGGCGGAATGGCTCGCGGCGCGCCGCATCGAGGACGTCGAGTGCATCACGCCGGACCTCGCCGGGGTCGCGCGCGGCAAGATGATGCCGGCCAAGAAGTTCACCGGCGACACCTCGCTGGCGCTGCCCTCCGCCCTCTTCATGCACACGATCTCGGGCGAATATCCGGACGAGACCGGCACCTTCCGCTACTCGCCCAACGACGGCGATCTGAAGCTCGTGCCCGACCTCGGCACGCTCTCGCTCGTGCCCTGGGAGACCGATCCGACGGCGCAGGTGATCTGCGACCTCGTCGACCAGACGGGCGCGGCCGTCGGCTACACGCCGCGCAACGTGCTGAAGCGCGTCCTCGCGCTCTACGAGAACCAGGGCTGGCGCCCGGTGGTGGCACCGGAGATCGAGTTCTACCTCGTCTCCAAGAACGTCGACCCGGACTATCCGCTGACGCCGCCCGTTGGGCGCTCCGGCCGGCAGATCCAGGGCGGCCAGTCCTATTCCATCGGGGGCATCAACGAGTTCGACGAGCTCATCGACGACATCTACCACTTCTCCGACGGGCAGGGCCTGGAGATCGACACGCTGATCCACGAGGACGGCGCGGCGCAGCTGGAGATCAACCTGCGCCACGGCCACCCGCTGGAGCTCGCCGACCAGGTCTTCCTGTTCAAGCGCACCATCCGCGAGGCGGCGCTCAAGCACGGCATCTACGCGACCTTCATGGCGAAACCCATGGAGAAGCAGCCGGGCTCGGCCATGCACATCCACCAGTCGGTGGTGGACGTGCGCACGGGCGAGAACGTCTTCTCGCTTCCCGACGGCACGCCCTCGCCCGCCTTCTTCAACTTCATCGGCGGTTGCCAGCGCTACGTGCCGGCGGCCCTCATCATGATGGCGCCCTACGTCAACTCCTACCGGCGCCTGACCTACGGCATGTCGGCGCCGACCAACAATGCCTGGGGCTTCGACAACCGCACCACGGCCTTCCGGGTCCCGACCTCGGACGCGCGCTCGCGCCGCGTCGAGAACCGCCTCCCCTCCTCCGACGCCAACCCCTATCTCGCGCTCGCCGCCTCGCTCGCCTGCGGCTATCTCGGCATGGTGGGCAAGGTCGAGCCGGGCTCGCCCACCGACCTTACCGCCAACGAGGACGGCGAGATCTCGCTGCCGCGCGGGCTCCTGGAGGCGGTGGCCGCCTTCGAGGCGGAGGACGCCTTCCTCGACGTCTTCTCGCGCGAGTTCGTCGGCACCTATGCCGGCATCAAGCGGGGCGAGTTCGAAACCTTCATGCAGGTGATCAGCCCCTGGGAGCGGGAATTCCTGCTGCTCCAGGTCTGACGATGGAGACGCCCCACCAGTCCCCGATCTCGCCGGGCCGCTCCTGGTACGAGGAGGGCGTCGCGCGCCCGCGCTTTCCCGCCCTCGACGGCGACGCGCGCGCCGACGTCGCGATCGTCGGCGGCGGCTATACCGGCCTCTCGGCCGCGCTGCACCTCGCGCGCGCCGGCGCTTCCGTCCTGCTCATCGAGGGCGCGCGCCTCGGCGACGGCGCTTCGGGGCGCAATGGCGGGCAGATGAACACCGGCCAGCGGCTCGGCGTGGTCGAGATGGAGGAGGCCTACGGCTTCGAGCGCGCCAAGGCGCTGTTCGACCTCGCCGAGGACGCCAAGGCCCACCTCCTCGATCTCATGGCGAGCGAGAACATCGACGCCGACTACCGGCTCGGCCAGCTCTCCGTCGTCCACAAGAAGCGCTACCTCGCCGACTACCGCGCGGAGGCTGAGAAGCTGGCGCTGCGCTACGGCTATCCGCATGTGAACGTCATGGCGCGCGAGGAGACCGCGGCGCGCCTCGGCTCGAACCGCTATTTCGGGGGGTTGCGCGACACCGGCACGGGGCACATCCACCCGATGAAGCTTCTCGTCGGCCTCGCCCGGGCGGCACACGCTTCCGGCGCCCGGATCGTCGAGGACACGAAGGTGACCCGCGTGCGGCGCGAGGGCGGGGGCGTCGTCGTCGAGACGGCGCGCGGCACGGTGCGGGCGGAGCGCGCGCTCCTCGCCGCCAACGCCTACGGCACCAAGCTGAGCAACAAGACGGCCGCGCACATCATGCCGATCGGCTCCTTTATCGGCGCGACCCAGCCGCTGCCGGCCGGCACCGACGTCCTGCCGGGCGGCGAGGCGGTGGACGATTCCCGCTTCGTCGTGCGCTACTTCCGCAAGAGCCGCGACAACCGCCTCCTGTTCGGCGGGCGCGAGGCCTACACCTCGGCCACCGGCGACATCGGCGCCCATATCAAGCGCCAGATCGCCGAGATCTATCCGCAGCTGAAGGACGTGCCCCTCACGCATGCCTGGGGCGGCTATGTCGGCATCACGCCGCAGCGCATGCCCTATGTCCGGGAGGTCGAGCCCGGCATCACGGCCATCGGCGGCTATTCCGGCCACGGCGTCATGCTGTCGAACTTCTCCGGCCGGCTCTATGCCGAGCGCGTCTCCGGCAACCGCGACCGGCTGCGGCTCCTGGAGGAGCTGAAGATCTCGGCCTTTCCCGGCGGAGGCGCCCTGCGCGCCCCGATCCTCTTCCTCGCCCTCACCTGGTTCGCGCTGCGCGACCGATTCTGAGCCGCGCCCGGGTGCGGAAATAGCGCTGGACGCTCGCGCGAGCTTGCGCCATCGACGCGAGCACCTACCTCTAGGGCTTGGGGAGACGAGCCGAATTGCCTTCAGCACAGACCAGCATCGAGGCCGCCACCGATGGGCGCCTGACCGGCCCGGCGGCGCTGCGGGCGCATCTGCGCGAAGGCACGCGGGCGGCCCATGAGGCGCTCGACGCGCGCTTTTCCGGCATGACGGAAGAAGCGGGGCCCGAGAGCTACCGCCGCTTCGTCGCCATGAACGCCGCCGCTTTCGCCGATCTCGTGCCGCGGCTCCTGGCGAGCGCCCTCGCCGCCCGGCCGGAAGCCGTGGCGCCGCTCGTCGCCAGCCTCGCCGCCCTCGAAGCCGACCGCGCGGCCATGGACCTCGATGCCCTCGGCGCGCCCGAGGCTTCCGCTCCCGCGTCCGCAGCGCCCGGCCTCGACGAGGCGGTCGGCATCGCCTACGTCCTCGAAGGCTCCAAGCTCGGGGCGCGCTACATGCACCGGCGGCTCCTCCAGCGGCGGGCCGCCGAGCTCTGGCCTGAGGCGAGCTTCCGCTACCTCGCCGATGCCGACGCCTCCGCCGGCTTCTCGGCCTACCTGTCGGTTCTCGCCGGGGCCGACCCGGACGATCTCGCCGCCCCGGCCCGGCAGGACGCCCGCCTCGCGGGGGCCGAGGCCGCCTTCCGCCATTTCGGCGCCGTGCTCGACCGGATCGATGCCGGCCCCGCGCCCGCGAAGGGCCATTGCCACGGGATTGCGCCATGACCCCGGAACCAGCGCTGCAGGGCCTCAACGGCCTCGTCGTCGAAGACAACATGATCATCGCCCTCGATGCCGAGCAGATGCTGCTCGACTGCGGCATGGCCAACGTCTTCACCGCCGCCAGCGTCGCCCAGGCGCGCCGCATCATCGAGACGGAAGAGCTCGGCGTCGCGCTCCTCGACGTCAATCTCGGCAACGAGACGAGCTTCGCGCTGGTCGGCGACCTCAAGGCCCGCGCCGTGCCCTTCGTCTTCGTCACCGGCTACGGCGAGGCGGTGGAACTGCCGGCCGAGGCGAGCGGCGCGGAAGCCGTGAAGAAGCCCTTCGCCGGGCCGACCCTCGTCGAGGCGCTTGCCCGCGCGGCCACCCGGGCACGCTGAAACCGGACCGGCAACCAGACGTTTTGTCGGCAATGGATCTGGAATTTTTCCAGGCGATGGAGTAATTCAATCGATTGAATTCGGCGGCCTCCCGCGAACGTTGCGGAACGGCCCCGACACCACGGATGAAATCGAGGACCGATGTCGAGCCAGATCATCCCCGTCGAGCCCTTCGACTACGTCGTCTTCGGCGGCAACGGCGACTTGGCCGAGCGAAAGCTCCTGCCCGCGCTCTACCACCGCGACCACGACGGCCAGCTCCCCGAGGACGCGCGCATCATCGGCGTATCGCGCGCCGACCAGTCCGACGACGCCTACCGGGCCTTCGCGCAGCGCGCGCTCGAGAAGCACGTGCGGGCCGAGGACATGAATCCCGTCTCGCTGGAGCGCTTCCTGAACCGCCTCTTCTGGCGCCGGATCGACGCCAAGGGCGACGGCGGCTGGGACGAGCTGAAGGCCATCCTCGACGAGCGCGACGGGAACCGCATCCGCGCCTTCTACATGGCGGTGGCGCCGAATCTCTTCGGGGATCTGGCCAGCCGCATCCACGACAAGGGGTTGGCCACGACCCGCACCCGCATCGTCGTCGAGAAGCCGATCGGGCGCGACCTCGCATCGGCGAGGCTGCTGAACGAGACGATCGGGCGCTACTTCGACGAAGAGCAGATCTTCCGCATCGATCATTACCTCGGCAAGGAAACGGTGCAGAACCTCATGGCTCTGCGCTTCGCCAACGCGCTCTACGAGCCGGTGTGGAATGCGTCCCACATCGACCACGTGCAGATCACGGTGGCCGAGAGCGTCGGACTGGAGGGCCGGGCCGGCTACTACGACAAGGCCGGCGCGCTGCGCGACATGGTGCAGAACCACCTCGTCCAACTGATGTGCCTCGTCGCTCTCGAGCCGCCGGCGGCCCTCGACGCCGACGCGCTGCGCGACGAGAAGCTGAAGGTCCTGCGGGCCCTGAAGCCCATCGACGCCTCCAACGTCGAGACCCGCACCGTGCGCGGCCAGTACAAGGCGGGCGCCTCGAGCGGCGAGGCCGTGCGCTCCTACCTCGACGACCTCGGCGGCCCGTCCTCCGACATCGAGACCTTCGTCGCCATCAAGGCCGAGATCGGCAACTGGCGCTGGGCGGGCGTGCCCTTCTATCTCAGGACCGGCAAGCGCATGGCCGGGCGCATGAGCGAGATCGTCGTCACCTTCCGCTCGATCCCGCACTCGATCTTCGATTCCACCGTCGGCTCGGTGATGCAGAACCAGCTCGTCATGCGCCTCCAGCCGGACGAGGGCGTCAAGCAGTGGCTGATGATCAAGGATCCCGGCCCCGGCGGCATGCGGCTGCGCCACGTGCCGCTCGACATGACCTTCGCGGAGAGCTTCCGCACGCGCAACCCGGACGCCTATGAACGGCTTCTTCTCGACGTGATCCGGGGCAACCAGACGCTGTTCATGCGCCGCGACGAGGTGGAGGCCGCCTGGGAATGGGTCGATCCGATCCTGACCGGCTGGGCCCAGAAGGGCACCAAGCCGCAGGGCTACACGGCCGGCACCTGGGGGCCCTCCGCCGCCATCGCCCTCATCGAGCGCGACGGCCGCACCTGGCACGAACCGGAATGATCAAAGGACGAGACGCGATGCGAGACCCCGCCATCCACCGCTATCCCGACCGGCAGACGCTCGCCGAGGCGCTCGCCGCCGGCGTCGCCGCGGTGCTGGCCGGCGGCATCGCGACGCGCGGCCGGGCGCGCCTCGCGGTCTCCGGCGGCTCGACGCCGGCCCTGTTCTTCGACCATCTCGCCAAGACCGCGATCGACTGGCGCGACGTCTGCGTCACCCTCGTCGACGAGCGCTGGGTGCCGGACGATCATCCCCGCTCCAACGCCCGCCTCGTCAAGGAGCGGCTCCTCGTCGGCCCGGCCGCCGCGGCGCATTTCGAACCGCTGTTCACCGGCGCCGCCCGGCCGCAGGACGCGCTGGACGAGCTGTCGGCGGCCTTCGAGACCGAGAGCCCCTGCTTCGACGCCGTGATCCTCGGCATGGGCGCGGACGGCCACACCGCGTCCTTCTTTCCCGACGCCGCCGAGCTCGACGCGGTGACCGACGCGGATCGCCGCGACCTCGTCTCCGGCATCACCGCGCCGAGCGCCGGCGAGCCGCGCATCACCCTGACGCTGCGCCCGCTCGCCCTGAGCCGCTTCCTCGCCCTCCACATCGAGGGCGAGGAGAAGCTCGCCGTCCTCAACCGCGCGCTGGAGGACGGCCCGGTGCGCGAGCTTCCCGTGCGCGCGGTTCTGCGCGCGAGCCGCCCCGATCCCGTGTCCGTCTTCTGGGCTCCCTGAGCCCCGCCTCCCCGTTTCGAAGGGCAATCCTTGCCATGACCGTCGACCGCCGCATCGCAGACATCACCGATCGCATCCGCGAGCGCTCCGCCCCCACGCGCGAGGCCTATCTCGCCCGCATCCGGCAAAAGGGCGCGGACGGGCCGAAGCGCGCCCGCCTGTCCTGCGGCAACCTCGCCCACGGCTTCGCCGCCTGCGGGCCGACCGACAAGGAGCGGCTCACCGAGAACCGCGCGGCGAACCTCGGCATCATCACCGCCTACAACGACATGCTCTCGGCCCATCAGCCCTACGAGACCTATCCGGAGGTCATCCGGCAGGTGGCGCGCGAGATGGGCGCGACGGCGCAGGTCGCCGGCGGCGTGCCGGCCATGTGCGACGGCGTCACCCAGGGCCAGACCGGCATGGAGATGAGCCTCTTCTCGCGCGACGTCATCGCCATGGCGGCGGCCGTCGGCCTTTCCCACGACATGTTCGACGCGGCGGTCTATCTCGGCATCTGCGACAAGATCGTTCCCGGCCTCGCCATCGCGGCCCTCGCCTTCGGCCATCTGCCGGCGATCTTCGTGCCCGCGGGCCCGATGACCTCGGGCCTTCCCAACGACGAGAAGAGCCGCATCCGCCAGCTCTACGCGGAAGGCAAGGTCGGCCGCGACAAGCTGCTCGAGGCCGAGTCGAAGTCCTATCACGGCCCGGGCACCTGCACCTTCTACGGCACGGCGAACTCCAACCAGATGCTCATGGAGATCATGGGCCTCCACACGCCGGGCTCGTCCTTCGTCAATCCCGGAACGCCCCTGCGCGACGCGCTGACCCGCGAGGCGACGAAGCGGGCGCTGGCGATCACCGCGCTCGGCAACGAGTACACGCCGGCCGGGCTCGTCGTCGACGAGCGGGCTGTGGTGAACGGCGTCGTCGGCCTCCACGCGACCGGCGGCTCGACCAACCACACCATGCACCTCGTCGCGATCGCGGCGGCCGCCGGCATCAAGCTCACCTGGCAGGACATTTCGGACCTGTCGGACATCACGCCGCTGCTCGCCCGCGTCTATCCGAACGGTCTGGCCGACGTGAACCACTTCGCCGCGGCCGGCGGCATGGGCTTCCTGATCCGCGAACTCCTCGACCACGGCATGCTGCACGAGGACGTGCGCACCGCCTGGGGCACGGGCCTTCGCGCCTACGCCGTCGAGGCGCGCCTCGCCGCCGACGGCCTGAGCGTCGCGCGCGAGCCGGCATCCGCGGAGAGCGGCGACCCGAAGGTGCTGACCACGGCCGACAAGCCCTTCTCGCACAACGGGGGCCTGCGCATCCTGAAAGGAAACATGGGCGAGGCCGTCATCAAGGTCTCGGCGGTGAAGCCGGAAAAGCGCGTCGTCGAGGCGCCGGCACGCGTCTTCCAGGACCAGGACGCGGTGAAGGCCGCCTTCGACGCCGGGGAGCTCACCGGCGACTTCATCGCGGTGGTGCGCTTCCAGGGACCGCAGGCCAACGGCATGCCGGAGTTGCACAAGCTCACCCCCCTCCTCGGTGTCCTTCTCGACCGCGGGCAGAAGGTGGCGCTCGTCACCGACGGGCGCATGTCGGGCGCCTCCGGCAAGGTGCCCGCCGCGATCCACGTGACGCCCGAGGCCAAGGCCGGCGGCCCGATCGCCAAGCTGCGCGACGGCGACATGCTGCGCGTCGACGGCGAAGCGGGCGTCCTGGAGATCCTGGTGCCCGAGGCCGAACTCGCCGCCCGCGAGCTTGCCTCGCCCGATCTCTCGGCCAACGAGTTCGGCCTCGGCCGCGAACTCTTCGCCCCGTTCCGGGCGCTGGCGGGAACGGCCAGCACGGGCGCGTCGGTGTTCTTCGGCTGACGTCGTCTTAAGCGCGGCGGCGACGCTGCTCCCTTCTCCCGCCCGCGGGAGAAGGTGCCGGCAGGCGGGCGAGGGGAAGCGCCTCGTCCGGCGCTGAACTCGCTCTTCGCTGAAAGCCTCTCACCACCGCCGCAACAGCCGCCGCGCCGCCAGGAGCGCCAGCGCAGCGCCGCCGCCGGCGAGAAGGGCCGCGCCCGCCCGCGCCTGACCCGACGACACGGTGGCCGCGCTTTCCGTCTGGATCGCGGTGAAGCGTCCCTGCGAGCCGGGATCGCCCGGCGCGGGCTCGAAGAGATTGCCGTCGCGCGACGCCTCGTCCTGGCGCTGCTCCCCCTGCTGCCCGTCCCAGGCGGCGCCGGCCACGATCCGGTCGAGGAGGTGGGGCGCGACGTGCTCGCCCGCGATCAGCTTCACCGTCGAGCGGCCGACAAAGGCCTCCTCGTCGCCGCGGGCCGCCGCATCCCGGATGCCGCGGGCGACGGCCTCGGGCGAATAGACCGGCGGCGGCGCGTCGGGGATGCGCGGCATCTTGTTGCGGCACCAGGAGAATTGCGGCGTGTTGACGGTGGGAAGCTGCACCATCGAAAGGCCGACCGGCACGTCGTCGTGGATCAGCTCGGTGCGCAGCGCCGACACGAAGCCGCGCACCGCGTGCTTGGCCGCGCAATAGGCCGACTGCAGCGGGATCGAGCGATAAGCGAGCGCCGAGCCGACGAAGACGATGCGGCCGTGGCGGGCGGGCCGCATCTCGGACAGGGCCGCGCGCGCGCCGTTGACCGAGCCCATGTAGACGACGTCGGTGACGCGGCGGAACTCCTCGTCGGTCATCTCGGCGAAGGGCGAATAGACCGTGGTCATCGCGTTGTTGATCCAGAGATCGAGCCCGCCGAACTCCTGGCTCGCGCGGGCCGCCGCCTCGCGCATCGCCACGGCATCCGCGACGTCGGCAGGAATGGCCAGCGCCCTGACGCCGAGCGAGCGGATCTCCTTGGCGGTCGCCTCCAGCCGCGCCTCGCCGCGGGCGATCACCGCGACGTTCCAGCCGTCCGACGCGTAGAGCCGGGCGAGAGCCCGCCCAACGCCCGCCGTTCCGCCCGTGATCACCACGCCTGCCATGTCGTCTCCTTCAGCCCGTTTCGCTTCGCCTGAGCCAAACCGGAGGAGACGCGCGGCGGTTCCTCAGGCCGCGACCGCCTCGGCCCGCGCGCCGCGCACCGCCCGCCCGTCCGCGTCGAAGACGTGCAGCGCCTCCGGCCGTGCGGCGAGGCCCATGGTCGAGCCGCGCTCCAGGCGCACCTCGCCGGGGAGCTTGGCGACCACCGGCTCGGCGCCGCGGCCGGTGTCGAGGTAGACGAGGGTCACCTCGCCGAGCGACTCGGTCAGCGTCACCTGACCCCGGAAGAGCTCCGGCTGGCCGGGCTGGACGGGCACGAGATCCTCCGGCCGAACGCCGAGATAGCCGTTGCCGCCGGCAGCGCCCCGATAGGGCAGAGCGAGGCTCAGGCGCGCGCCGCCCTCCGGCGTGACGGCGACGCCCTCCGGCGCCGCGTCCAGTCTCGCCGGCAGGATGTTCATCGAGGGCGAGCCGAGGAAGCGGGCGACGAAGAGGTTGTCGGGGCGGTTGTAGAGATCCATCGGCGAGCCGACCTGCTCGACATTGCCCTTGTTGAGGACGACGATCCGGTCCGCCAGCGTCATCGCCTCGACCTGGTCGTGGGTGACGTAGATCATCGTCGTGCCGTGCATCTTCTCGTGGAGGCGCGCGATCTCGATGCGGGTCTGGACGCGCAGCGCCGCGTCGAGGTTCGACAGCGGCTCGTCGAACAGAAACACCTTGGGGTCGCGGGTGATCGCGCGGCCGATGGCGACGCGCTGGCGCTGGCCGCCGGAGAGGGCTTTGGGCAGGCGGTCGAGATAGGGCTCGATCTGGAGGATCTTCGCCGCCTCGCGCACGCGCTTGTCGATCTCGGCCTTGGAGTTGTTCTTCTCCAGCTTCAGGCCGAAGGCCATGTTGTCGTAGACCGTCATGTGCGGATAGAGCGCGTAGGACTGGAACACCATGGCGATGCCCCGCTCCTTGGGCGTCGCGTCGTTGACGACGCGCCCGTCGATCTCGAGCGTGCCGGCGGTGATGTCCTCGAGCCCCGCGATGACGCGCAGCAGCGTCGACTTCCCGCATCCCGAGGGGCCGACGAAGACGACGAACTCGCCCGAGCGGATATCGAGGTCGATGCCGTGCAGCACGTTCACGGCGCCGTAGGACTTGCGGATCTTCGTCAGCTTCAGGTTCGCCATGGGGCCTCCCGCTCCTTTTTCTCGCTCAAGTCTCGATCGTTCCGATGAAGCTGCCATGCCCGGACAGCGCGACCCGCCGCCCGCCGTCCTCGACCGTGCCCGCCAGCGGCGAGGCGGGCAGTGCCGCGACGCGCCCGAGATGCGCGGCGTCGAGGCGCCGCCGGGGCGCTGCCGGCCGAGGCCGCCTCGTCGAGGGCGGCGGAGTTCGCGGTCGCGTCGTGCGTCATGCGGCGGTGGGTCCGGTCGGATGAAAGAAGCGCGCGACGGGCCTCAGCCCTTCACGCCGCCGGCGGTGAGGCCCGAGATGATCTTGCGCTGGAAGATCAGGACGAGGACGATCAGCGGCACGGTGACCACCACCGACGCCGCCATGATGATGCCCCAGGGGATTTCCTGCGCCGAGGCGCCCGACAGGAGCGCGATGGCGACGGGAACCGTGCGCGTGTCGTTGTTGGACACGAAGGTCAGCGCGAAGAGGAACTCGTTCCAGGCGGCGATGAAGGCGAGGAGCCCGGTCGTCACCAGCGCCGGCCACATCAGCGGCAGGAAGACCTTGGTGACGATGGTGAAGGGCGAGGCCCCGTCGACGATCGCGGCTTCCTCGATCTCGATCGGCAGGTCGCGCATGAAGGTCGTCAGCACCCAGACCGTGAAGGGCAGGGTGAAGATCATGTAGGCGAAGATCAGCGAATAGAGCGTGTTGTAGAGCCCGAGCCCCCGGATCACCTCGAAGAGTCCGGCGAGCACCGCGATCTGCGGGAACATCGAGACGGCCAGCACGGTGAGGAGCAGGAGCGTTCGGCCGCGGAAGGCGATGCGCGACAGCGCGTAGGCCGCGGTGACCGCGAGGAAGAGCGAGATGACGACCACCACGCTCGCCACGAAGACGGAGTTGGCGAGGTTCCGCAGGAAGGTCGCGTCGGAGAGGATCGCGGCGTAGTTCCCCCAGGCGATCTCGCGGGGCAGGTAGTTCACCTGGAACAGGCCCGTTCCCGACTTCAGGCTGGTCAGCATCGCGTAATAGAAGGGAAATACCGAGAACAGGACGATGAAGGCGACGAGGAGGTAGAACCCCGTCTGGCGCAGGATGGCCGGCATCACTTGCCTCC
This sequence comes from Antarcticirhabdus aurantiaca, assembly GCF_009765365.1. Lineage (GTDB taxonomy): Bacteria > Pseudomonadota > Alphaproteobacteria > Rhizobiales > Rhizobiaceae > Antarcticirhabdus > Antarcticirhabdus aurantiaca. The sequence goes on along the minus strand of NZ_VTOM01000019.1, from coordinate 49,061 downwards.
CCCGAATTCGAGCCGCGCGACCTTGATGTAGAAGAGCGTGATGAAGGCGATGATCAGGAACAGGAAGGTCGAGGCCGCCGAGCCCTGCGCGAACTGGTTGAACTGGAAGAGGTTCTCCTGCGCGTAGACCGACATGGTCTTGGTCTGCGAGTTGTTCGGCGTCAGGACGTAGATGAGGTCGAAGACGCGCAGCGCGTCCAGCGCCCGGAAGATCACCGCGACGAGGATCGCCGGGCGGATCAGCGGCAGCGTCACCTTGAAGAAGACCTTCACCGGCGAGATGCCGTCGATCTTGGCCGCCTCGTAGACGTCGCCCGGCACCATCTGGAGGCCGGCGAGGATGAGGAGCGTCATGAAGGGCGTCGTCTTCCAGACGTCGACCATGATGACCGCCCACATCGCCGTGTCGGGATTGGCGGTCCAGGCGACGGGCGAGGAGATGATCCCCAGCGTCATCAGCATGTCGTTGATGATGCCGAACTGGTCGTTCAGCATCCAGGCCCACATCTTGGCCGAGACGACCGTCGGGATCGCCCAAGGGATGAGGACGGCGGCGCGAACCAGGGCGCGGCCCTTGAACTCGGCGTTGAGGACGAGGGCGAAGACGAGGCCGAGGATCGTTTCCAGAACGACCGAGATCGAGGCGTAGTAGACCGTGTTCCAGACCGAGCCCCACCAGGCGGGGTCGTGGAGGAGGCCGAAATACTCGCCCGTGCCGTCGCCGTAGTCGACGTATTCCCAGTAGTTCCGGAAGCCCACGAACTCGGCGGTGCCGATCGTGTCGAGGGTGGCGTCGGTGAAGGACAGCCAGATCGTCCTGAGGAGCGGCCAGCCCGCGACGAGGGCCAGCACCACGATCATCGGCAGGAGAAAGAGCCAGGCCGCGCGCAGCCGCTGGCGCGACAGCGTCGAGCGGCGGACCGGTCCGAGCTCTTCCGTCTCGATCGCCTTCTCGGTGGGCGGCACGCCCAGCGACACGTTTGCCATGCCCGTCCTCCCTGCCGGCATGCCGCGGACAAAGCGCGCGGCCCGCGCTCATGCGCTCAGGCGCGGATGCCGACCCGGCCCGATCTCGGGACGCGGGTCGGCCCCGCAGGCGCGGCCTGACCGAACGGCCGGGCCGACGCCGCCGCGGCTTACTTCCAGGCGTTGCGCTTCAGACGGCGCAGCTGGGACTCGAGGCGCTGGAGGTTCGAGGCGGCGTCGCCGCGGCCGGCGAGCGTCTCGTTGACGGCCGTCCAGAAGTTCTGGGACACCTCGTTGTACTGGCCTTGCGTCGCGGCCGAGGGCCGCGGCACGGCGGCGGCGACGACCTGCCCCCACGCGGCGACGAGCGGCGCCTTTTCCTTGATCTCGGCGTCCTCGTAGAGGGCGGGGATGGTCGGCAGGCGGGCATTGCCGAGGGCGCGGGCCTTCTGCTGCTCGGGGGCGGCGAGGAAGCGCACGAGCTCGATCGCGGCCTCCTTCTCCTGCGAATATTCGGAGACCGCGAGGTTCCAACCGCCGAGGCACGCGGCCGAGCTGCCGCCGGAGCCGGCCGGCAGCGGAACCGCCTCGAACTTGCCCTTGATCGGCGAGTCCGCCCCGTTGCCGAGGGCATAGGCGTAGGGCCAGTTGCGCATGAAGACCGCGTTGCCGGTCTGCCAGACGCCGCGCGATTCCTCTTCCTGGTAGGCGAGGACGCCGGCCGGAGCGATGGTGCCGACCCAGCCCTTGGCCATTTCGAGCGCCGCGACGGCCTGCGGGTTGTTGATGGTGATGTCGCCTTCCGGCGAGACGATCTGGCCGCCGCCCGAGCTCGCGACCCATTCCAGCGCGTCGCAGGTCAGGCCCTCATAGGGCGCGCCCTGGAAGACGAAGCCGTTCATGCCCGTATTGCCGGCCGCGCGCTCCGCGTCCTGGATCTCCTTGGCGGTGGCGGTCAGCTCCTCCCAGGTCTTCGGGGGCTCCTTGCCGTACTTCTCCAGGAGGTCGGTGCGGTAGTAGAGGGCCGGCGCGTCGGTGAACATCGGAAAGGCGACGAGCTTGCCGTTCACCGTCTGCGAGGCGATCACGGAAGGGAGATGGTCGCCGACGACGTCCTTCATCGGCTCGGTCAGGTCGACGAAGTGCTGGGCGAGCTGACCGGCCCAGATGACGTCGGTGCGGTAGACGTCGATGTCGGCGTTCTGCGCCGAGAGCCAGAGGCGGTACTGGCCGAACTGGTCGGTGGTCGAGGCCGGCATCTCGACGATGGTGACCTTGTGCTGGCTCTGCTTCTCGAACTCGTCGAGCTGGGCCCGCAGCTCCGCGATGTCCGGTCCGACGGAGCCCGACACGATCGAGATCTCCGCGGCGATCGCCCCGGGCACGGCGAACACGGTCATACCGAGCGCCGCGATCAACTTCCTCGTCAGCATGGATGCATCCTCCCAGACATGCTCCGCCGCCACCTCGACGCGAAGGCGGGGACGGCTCGCGGCCGGCCTCGCCTCCTCCCCGCCGGGAGCGACTGTTCGTTGGGAAGATGCTAACGCGCAGAAGTGGATTCGCAAGCCGCGCCCCCCGAAGGATTTGGGGAATAGCGCCGCAACCTCTCCCCCGCGCGAGGGGCGTTCGGACCGGCCGGGTCAGGTCCTGCCGCGCGCACGCCGAGCGCGAAGCAGGGACAGCTGATGGCGGACCGCCTCGATCTCGGAGCGGATTTCGGCGAACTCCGGCGCCAGCGACGCCGCCTCGCCCGGCTGTGCCTCGGCCTCGCGCCGGGCCGCGGCAGCCGGCTGAGGCGCGGGCGCGGGCGCGGGGGCCTCGCCGACGGGACCGGTCGCTTCCGTCTCCGCCCGAGCCTCGGCGGCGGGCTCGGCGACCGGGGCGCGGTCGTCCTCGTCCGGCTGCGCGGCATCGGAGACGGGCACGGAGGCGAAAGCGGCGGCCGGCCGGTTCTCGGCCCGCTCGACCTCCTGGAAGAAGGCGGCGCTGGAGGCGGCCATGCCGGGCGCGGCGAAGCCGAGATCGCGGCGGGCCGGCGCGTCCGCGTGGCGGGGGTGGTGCTCCGGCGGGGCGGCGTCGCGCCCGTCGGCCGCAAAGGGGCTGCGCGGGCCGGAGGACGCCGGCGGGGCGAACATGATGCGGCCGATGGCGACGACGACGGCGAGCGCCGCGGCCAGAACCCCGCCGACGATGCCGCCGGCGGCGATGACGACCTTGCGCGACAGGCTGACCGGGTCGAGCGCCGGCACCGCCTCGGACACGATGCGCACGTTGGCCGTGTTGATGCTTTCCTGTTCGCCGGTTTCCCGGGCGCGCAGGAGGTAGGCCTCGTAGACGGCGCGCGAGGCGTCGACCTCGCGCTCGAGCTCGCGCAGGCGCACGAAGGAGCCGCTCGTCGTCACCTGCTTGGCCTTCAGCTCGTCGGTCTGGCTGGACAGCTGCTGCTCGGTCAGCTCGGCGCGGGCGAGCTCGGTCTGGGCCGCGGACACGATGCGGCGCAGCTCCGCCTCGATCGCGCTGCGGGCGGAGGAGAGCGCCTCGTCGCTGGCGATGCGCTGGGGGTGGCGCGGGCCGAGGCGGGCGCGCAGGACGGCCGATTCCTGGGCGAGCTGCGAATAGGTGGTGCGAAGGCGCGTCAGCGCTTCCGAGGTCAGCTCCTCGGGCAGCGTCCCCTGGACGACGTCCTCGACGCTGGCATTCTGCATGGAGCCGGCCCGCACCCGCAGCGCCGTGATGTCGGCCCGCGCGCGGGCGAGCTGGTCGTTCATGCGGATGATGTAGTCGTCGTCGACGAGCCGGCCGCCGACGCCGATCAGGGCGTTCTCGGCCTTGTAGGTCTCCACCGCCCGCTCGGCCGAGACGACGCGCGAGCGCAGCTCCGACAGGCGCGAGGACAGGGACTCGCTGGCGCGCCGGGCCGTGTCGGCCTGGACCACGCCGAGATTGTCGATGAAGAGGCGGGCGATCGTCGTCGAGAGCCGGGCGGCGCGGTCGGGCACCTGGCTCTTGACGGTGAGGTTGATGATGAAGCTGTTCGGGTCGCGGGTCACCGACAGGTTGCGGCGCAGCGCCTCGATCACGCGCAGCTCGCGCCGGCGGGGATCGGGGGCCTCCGTCTGGGCCTCGCCGAAGACGGCGCGGTTGATCGAGGCGATGATCGCGCCCATCCCGAGCGCCGAGCCGCCGACATATTCGGGATCGGTGGTGAGCCCCTCGGCCGCCACCGCCCGCGACAGGATCTCGTTGGAATAGATCACGGCGAGCTGGCTCTCGACGAGCGCCAGCGTCGCTTCCGAGGGCAGGCCGTTCGGCGTGATCTCGTTCTGGATGACCTTGATGTCGCGCGGATCGAGCAGGATCTGCGTCGTCGACGCGTAGATCTTGGGCATCGAATAGGCGTAGGCAGCGGCGATCCCCGCCCCCAGAAGCCCGCACAGGACGATAAGCCAGCGAGCCCGCCAGACCGCCGAAACCAGAAGGGCGGGATCGATGAGGCCGGCCGGCCCGCTGCCGTCCGATCCCCCGTATGCCGCGCGCTCGCGGTGGCCGGGCTCGTCATGCCCGGTCGCTGTCGGCTCGGTCGTGAACATCGGCGGCTCGTTCGGGTTGCGCCGGAAGGCGCGGTCGTTGAAGGGCTCGCCTATCCTATCGAGATCCCGGCAAACAAAGCGTTAAGGTGAAGAAATCCTCAACGCGGCGCTTCGCTCAGCGCCCCGCCGCCAGGCGCCGGCGCAGCATGTCGTACCAGGGCTTCGGCCGGTTCTCGGCGTCGAAGGGAAGCGGGCGCTCGTTGCCGTCGCTTCGCGGCATCACGTCGCCGACCCAGCTGTGGCGGTCGGTGAGTCCCCAGGCGATCACCGCCTCGGGCGGGCCGGCCGGCAGGATGCCGTCCAGGAGGTCGGACACGATCCGCTCGGCGGCCGCGTCCTGCTCGGCCGGCCCGCCCTCGATCTTCCAGTCGATGATGTCGAGCTCGGTGACGAGGAGGCCGCAGTCCATCGCCTTCAGCGCCTCGCAGAAGCGCCCGAGCGCGTCGACGTCGATGCGAAGGTCCGAGTAGAGATGGGCCTGGATGCCGACGGCGTGGACGGCGTGGCCCGAATCCTTGAGCTGCCGCACCATGGACAGGGCGATCTCGCGGCGCATGTCGTAGCGGCTGCCGACAAATTCGAGATCGAAGTCGTTGACGACGAGGCGGGCGCCGGGATCGGCCGCCGCCGCGGCCTCGAAGGCGATCGGAATGTGGCGGGGCCCGAGCACCTGGAGCCAGTAGTAGTCGCGCAGGGCGCCCTCCTCGGCCGGATCCCAGGCGATCACCTCGTTGACGACGTCCCAGCTCTCCAGGCGCCCCGCATAGCGCCCTGCCACGGCCTCGATGTGGTCGCGCAGGATCCGCTCGGCCTCGCGCGCGTCGCGCACCGCTTCCAGCCAGGGCGGCAGGTCGTTCCACCAGCAGAAGGTGTGGCCCCGGCTGCGCCGGCCGTGCGCGCGGGCGAACTCCACCAGCCGGTCGGCCGGCTCGAAGCGGAAGGCCTCGCGCGTCGGGCGGAGCTGGCCGAGCTTCAGCTCGTTCATCGGCAGGATGATGTCGCAATGGTCGAGAAAGAGCTGGCGGTAGTCCGGCTCGTCGAAGAACTCGTTCTGGATGGCCGCGCCGAAGGGAACCGCGCCGAGGCCCGGACCCGCCGCCCGCGCCCCAAAGGACAGGCTCCCCGTCGCCGCCAGCGCCGCCGCGCCACCGATCAGCGAACGACGCGTTAAGGACGGCGTTCTAAGGTCGACACCCGATGCGCCCCATCGGGGCGCACTTCGATCGCGACCGGACAGCATCGACATGTCACAGCTCTCCGCCAGCTACCCGTGGGCATGATGCGAACCCTTCCAGCCTGGACGACGAGCCTTAAGGGGCAGCTAAGCCTCGCCCGAGACTTCGCCGCGCTGGTCAGCGGCTCGGCCGGGCGGCTGGTGATCTCGCTCGGCTACTTCGTCTGCGTGGCGAACGCGCTGAGCGTCGCGGAGTTCGGCCTCTTCGCGACGGCCTCGGCGGTCGGCGTCGTCTTGTCGCGCGTGGCCGGCCTCGGCTTCACCTCCCCGCTCTACCGCGCCTCGACGGTGAAGCCGCGGCTGATCGGCGTCGCCACCGGCAACCTCCTCGCCGCGACGCTCCTGTCGCTGCCGCTCGTACTTCTCGGCGCCCTCGCCTTCCACGCCGCCTTCTTCGCCGGCCATCTCGGCCTCGCCGCCTTCGCCGCGATCCTGGCGGCGGAGATCGCGTGCTGGCGCACGCTCGAGATCGTGGTGATCGTCAACAACGGGCTGAACCGCTTCGGGCGCGCCGCGGCGCTGGTGATCGGCGGGTCGGCGGTGCGGGCCGCCGCCGCCCTCCTGTTCTATCTCGCGGGACCCGGGACGATCGAATCCTGGGCGCTGTTCTATCTAGGCGCCAACGCCCTCGCCGCCCTTCTCGCGGTTTCGACCTCCTATCCGCGCCAGCGCCTGCGCGTGTCGCGGCGGATGATGCTGGGGCGGGCGCGCGATAGCCTGTCGGTGGCGGGCGCGGAGATCGTCTTCTATCTCCAGTCCGAGCTCGACAAGCTGCTCGTCCTGTCCTTCGGCGGGGCGGGGATCGCCGGCGTCTACGCCATCCTGATGCGGCTCGTCGACCTGACGGCGCTGCCCGTGCGCTCCTTCAACACCATGCTGGTCCAGAAGCTGATGCGCGAGCCCGAGCTCCTGTCGAGCTGGCGGCGGCGCTGGCTGGTCGAGGGCGGCATCGCGGGCGTGTCGATCCTGGGACTTGCCGGGCTCGGCGGCTTTCTCGCTGTCTTCCCGAACGCCCTCGGCGGCAACGTCGCGGGCGTCGCGCCGCTGGTTCTCGTGGCCATCCTGGTGCCCGCCTTCCGCAACCTCGTGGAATACGAGGGCGAGCTCCTCTACGCCCGCGGGCGCACCACGCTGCGCATGCTGATCCTCGCCTTCGTCGGCCTGATGAAGGCCGGGCTGCTGATGCTTCTCCTGCGGGCGGGCGTCGCCGGCCCGGATCCGCAGGCGGGCACGGGCACCGGCTGGATCGTCGGCCTAAACGGCCTCTTCCTCGTGCTCTGGCTGGTCTCGGCCGCCTCGACCTATACGGCGCTCGACTGGGGCGCCCGACGGCCGTTCCGGCGCCGCGGGGGCGCGGGATCGGCCCTGCCGGACCCCGACGCGGCCGGCGCGACGGACGGCCTCGCGCCGCTCAGCAGAGCCCCGCAGCCCGGCGAATGAGGAGCGGGTCGGTGCCGGTGAAGGACTGGATGCCTGCCGCCACCTGATGGGGCTGGAGCGCGGCGGCAAAGCCGCTCAGCGCCTGCGCGTCCATCGCCGCCCCGCGCCAGTAGATGTGGCAGAGCGCTTCCTCGGACGGGTGGTGGAGGTCGGGCCGCTTCTCCACCTCGTCGACGAAGCGGCCGTAGATCACGCATTCCGACAGGACGCGCGAGCTCGCCAGCGCCGCCACGAGCGATCGCCCGCTCACCGCCTCGATCCGCTCGGCCATGGCACGCACGCTCGCCGTGCGCCAAGCGATCAGCGTGGCGATGTAGCCGGTCTCGGTTTCGGCCGGCGCCTCGATGCCGAGGAGCGCGCCCGCCCGGCGCGACCAGGCGCGGTGCTCGGCGAGGCTCGCGCCCTCCATGCCGCGCAGCGCCTGCGGCCGGCGGAAGAATCGCACGCGCCCGCTTCCGTCGGCAAAGGCGCCGACGTCGAAGGGCTTGAGGAACACGACGTCCGAATCCACCGACACCATGACGTCTTCGCCGATCAGCGTTCCCACGACGATGCGCCGGAGCTGCTGGACGTGCCAGCCGCGCAAGGGCGGGCCGAAGGGCGACAGCCAGACGCGCCGGCGCCCCCAATGGGTGGGGTCGGGAAAGGCGCGCAGCCAGGCGGGCAGGACGTCGCGCTCGTCGACGATCTCGCGGTTGCGCCCGGCCAGCGGCTTGAAGAGCTTGGCGTCGCGCCCTTCCACGAGGATGAGGTGGCGGGTCTGGCCGGAGACGCGGCGGTCGATGCTCTCGCACAGGAGCCGGCACCGGTCGAAGTCGCCGCGCCAGCTCGCGGTGACGATGGCGGTCGACCGGGCGGCGGGGTTCGGGTGGACGGTCACGGCGACGACACCTTGCGCAAGGCCGCCTCGCGCAGGATGCGGGCGAGAAACACGGGATTGCCGACGACGTAGCGGCGAAACAGGCGGCGCGGCTCGAGGGCGAGGCGCCAGATCCATTCGAGGCGCAGCGTGCGCACGAGCCGCGGCGCGCGTCGCACGCGGCCGGCGCAGAAGTCGAGAAAGGCGCCAACGGCGAGAACGACGCAGCCGTGGCGCGGCGTCAGGTGCTCGAGAACGAAGAGCTCCTGGGCGGGCACGCCCATGGCGACGAGCACCAGGTCGGCCCGGGCGGCCTCGAGGCGGGCGAGCGCCGCCTCCCGCTCGGCCTCGCCCGGCAGGTAGCCGTGCGAGACGGGCAGGAAGGCGTGGCCGGGAAAGCGCTGCGACAAGCGCTCGGCTGCGGCCTCCGCCACGCCCGGCGCCGCGCCGAACAGCGCGACGCGCAAGGGCGCGGCCGCGCTCGACAGGATCGCGGGCACGAAGTCGGTGCCGTTGAGATTGGCGGCAAAGGACGCGCCGTGAAGGAGGCGCGCGGCGATGTCGACGCCGAGCCCGTCCGGCAGGACGAGGAAGCCGTCGAGCGCCGCCCGGTAATCCGGCCGCGCGGCCGCCACGTTGGCGCAATGGGCGTTGAGAAAGGCGATGCGCAGGAAGCGCCGCTCGCGCAGGTGCGATCCGACGCAGGCGAGCGCCTCGTCGAGCGACAGGTCGGCGACGTTCACCGCGCCGATGGTGCGGATGGCCGGCGGTGCCGCCGCGCGGCGCAGCGCGCCCGGCGCGGCGGAGGCCGAGGCGGGAGCAGGAGAGGCGGTTGCCGGGGCGCCGGCGACCTGGCTGAAGACGTGGGGCCTCATCGGACGGGCTCCGGATCGAGCGACATGGAAACGGGTGTCCGAGCGCGCGCCGGCGCGCCGGAGCCGGCGGGGGCGAACGCGCCGATCGCCTGCGCCAGGGCGGCGGCGAGGCCGGCGCGCTGGCCGGCGGCGAAGCGGCTGCCGTCGGCGCGCAGCCGCTCGCCGCGGCGCTCGGCCTCGACCAGCGCGACCAGCGCTTCGGCGAAGGCGGCGGGATCGGAGCGGACGGCAAGGTTGTCCGGCGGCTCGCAGACCCCGCGCAGCGCTTCGGGCGTCGCGACCGCCGGCATCCCCTCCTCCAGCGCCTCGATCGTCTTCAGCTGGATGCCGGTGCCGCCTTTGGTCGCGAGGGCGAGGACGCGGGAAGCGCGCACGAAGGCGGAGGCATCGGGCACGCGGCCGAGAAAGGCGACGTTTGCCGGCGCCGGCGGCGGCGAGCCGTCGAAGCGGCCGGCGACGGCGACGCGGATGTCGGCGGGCAGGCGCGGAGCGACCTCGCGCACGAACCAGTCGAGCCCGACGCGGTTGGGCGCCCAGCTCCAGGTGCCGATCAGGCCGACGTCGTGGGTCCGCCGGCCGTCGTCGGCATGGGGGCGCCGGCCGAGCGTCAACGGCAGGACGACGCCCTTGGCCGAGGACACGCCGAGTCCCGCCCGGTCGGCATCGGTCAAGCAGGCGACGCGGCGCGCCCGGGCGCAGAGATCGGCCTCGATCCGGGCGAGGAGCCGCGACTCGCGGGCGAACAGGAAGCGGCTCGCGGCGCTGTCCGCGTTCGCCGCGTTCTGCGCCGCCGAGGCGTGCTCGACATTGTGCGCGACGTAGAGGAACGGCAGCGAGCGGGTCAGGGCGGGATAGGCCGCGGGCATCTGAACCGAGTTGAGGACGATGCCGTCGAACGGGCCGGCTTCGGCGATCCGGGCGAGAAGCGCCGCTTCGCCGAGGCCCGACAGCTTGGCGGCGGCGACGGGCAGGCCGAGGCCGAGGGCCCGCGCCACCCAGGCCGCCTTGGTGAGCCTCCCGGCGCCGGAATTCTCGATTCCGAGAGGTCCGAGATCGACGACGCGAACGGTTCCCTCGCGCCCCGGCGGGGCGGTGCCGGGGCGGCGGAAGCCGAGAAGCGTCAGCCGCGCGCCGGCTCGTTCGAGGCCGTCGACGATCGCGCGGGTGGCGATGTCGAAGCCGGTGGCGGGCGCCGCCTCGGGCAGAAGCGAACCGACGAACAGGAGATGCATGGGCGACCCTCGGGGTCCCGCGGATTTCGGACCGATCGGAAGGCAGGATGACAGACACGGGTTGGGATCCCGCTAAGCCGATCCGAACAATTCGAGCCTGCGCGCAGAGGGTTTCGTTCAACTTTTCCCGCCATTGTGGGGGTCTACGAATGCTCACGGGGATCGGCATGGACGCGACGCCGCAGGCCATCACGCTCGCCCTGACCTCGCCCGGCCTCGACCCGCACGCCGTTCGCGCCGTCGTCTGCGTGCCGACCTTCCGCCGGCCGGACCACCTCCTGAAGACGCTGCGCTCGCTCGCCGAACAAACGGGCGCCCCGCCCTTCGCCGTGGTGCTCGTCGAGAACGACGACGAGCGGCGCGAGGGGCTCGAAGCCGCGCGCCCGCTCTTCGAATCGGGCATGCTCGCCGGCCACGCGATCGTCGCCCACGAGCGCGGCAACTGCTCGGCCTACAATGCGGGCTGGAAAACCGCGCTTTCGCGCTTCCCCGCCATGGCCTTCCTTCTCGTCGTCGACGACGACGAGGTGGCACCGCCCGATTGGATCGCCCGCCTCGCCGCGACCGCCGAGGCAACGGGTGCGGACATCGTCGGCGGCCCGCAGCGCGCCGTGTTCGAGCCGGGCGCGCGCGCCGGCGCGGCGCGGCGCCACCCGGTCTTCACCCCGCACTTCAGCGCGACGGGGCCGGTGCCGATCCTGTACTCCTCGGGCAACGTCCTCCTGCGCCGCCGCGTCCTGGAGGCGATGGGCGCGCCCTTTCTCGACACCCGCTTCAACTTCATCGGCGGCGGCGACAGCGACTTCTACGCCCGCTGCCGCGACAAGGGCTTCCGCTTCGCCTGGTGCGCCGAGGCGGCGGTCCAGGAAACGACGCCGGCGCGGCGCACGGAGTTCTCCTGGCTGAACGCGCGCTCGCTGCGCAACGGGGCGATCTCCTCGATGATCGAGCACCGGCGCGACGCGAGCCCCGCCGGCCGGCTTCGAACCCTCGCCAAGAGCGCCGCCCTGCTTCTCGCCGCCCCGATTCGGGGCACGCTGCTCGGCTGGCGCACCCGCTCGGCGCTGATCGGGCTCTACCCCCTGCAGGTCGCGGTCGGGCGCTTCCTCGCCGAGTTCGGGCGGATCAATGAGCAGTATCGCCGTCCCGAGCAGAACTGAGGCACCGCGGCCCGCCGCCGCCGCGGGCGGCAGCGCCGACCGGCGCCCCGACCTCGGCGCGTCGCGCGAGCGCCTCCTGCGGCTGGTCGCGGGCGCGGGGCTCCTGACCGCGCTCCTCGTCACCTTCACGCCCTTCGAGGCGACCTCGGCGGCGGGCGTCGAGGCGACGGGCAACCTCGTCAACCAGCTCGGCTATTCCGGCCTTGCCGCCGTCGCGCTCGTCGGCCACCTGACGGTGACGCCGCGCCGGGCGGCGATCTCGCTGCTCTCGCCCGCCTGGCTCGCCATGGCCGGCTGGCTGGCGGTCGCCGCGCTCCACGCCATCGATCCCGCGGCGTCCACCCGCGCGGCCTTCTTCACCATCGCGGCCATGCTCGCCGTCACCGGCGCGCTCTGCCTGCCGGCGAGCGAGCGCGACTTCCGCCTCGGCCTCGGCGTCGCGGCGCTCGTCGTGATCGCCCTGTCCTACGGCGGCCTCGTCGTCATGCCCACGGCCGCCATCCACCAGGCCGTCGGCGCCGAAGCGCATCAGGCCGGCCTGTGGCGCGGCATCTACAGCCACAAGAACGTCGCGGGCGCCGTGTTCGGCGCGCTGTTCTTCGTCGGCCTTTATCTCATGCGCTGCCGCAGCCGGCTCACCGGCCTGGTGATCGCCGCGGCCTGCGCGCTCTTCGTCCTGAAGACCGGCTCGAAGACCGCGCTCGGCCTCCTGCCGATCGTCGCCGTCCTCGTCGTGGTGCCGGGCCTGATGGGCCTGCGGGCGATCGCCGTCGCGATCATCGTCGCCATGCTCGCCCTCACCGCGCTCGCCACCCTCGGCTCGGTGATGGTGCCGGCGCTGCGCGATCTCCTCCACGCCGTCGCGCCGGGCACGACCTTCACCGGCCGCACCGAGATCTGGGACTTCGGCCTGCGCGCCCTCGAAGGCCGGGGCTGGACCGGCTTCGGGCTCGAATCCTTCTGGCGCACGCCCGTTGTGCTAAGCGGCGAATCCTACATGGACTATGCCTGGGACCCGCGCGGCGCGACGAACGCGCACAACGGCTTCCTCGACGTCGCCATCGCGCTCGGCTGGCCGGGCCTCGCGGTCGCCACCCTGACGCTCGTCGCGCTGCCGCTGCGCGATTACCTCCGTTCCGGCACCGACCTGCAGAGCCGGCGCCTCGCCGACATGTTCCTGATGATCCTGTGCTACCTCCTCCTCAACTCCTTCCTGGAAAGCTTCCTGTTCGCGCGGGCCAATCCCGTCTGGATCATGCTTTTCCTCTCGGTCGCGGGGCTTCGGATGCTGGCGCGCCACAGGCCGGCAGCCGGCGCCTGATCAACGGTGGCAAACGGGCCGCGAGCCTCTAAGTGTCGGCTCGATGGTACTTCGACGGAGCGACGCGCCTCATCATGCCCGCCTTGCGCCTCATGGCGATCGACGCCGACGACCTGCGCATCCTGTCGGCCTACTGCCAGGACGCGGTGACGCGGGTGGAGGAACTGCAGTTCCTCGCCCCCGAGAAGCGCTTCATCCTGCCGATGAACCGCTTCGTCTGGGAACAGGCCGTGGAGCCGCAGCGCCGCGGCTTCTTTCGCCGGGCCGCGCCGCCGACCTTCGAGCGCCGCCGCGCGGTTCTCCACTTCGACCGGGTGCTCGGCGCCAAGCGCCTCGGCCCCGCCTTTTCCGATCCGCAGGCCGTGCTCTCGCTCCTCGACATCCGGTTCCTGCCGGGCGATGCGCCCTCGGGCACCGTCGAGCTTGTCTTCGCCGCGGGGTCCGCGATAAGGCTCGACGTCGAGGTGATCGAGGCGCAACTGACGGATGTCGGGGGCGCCTGGGCCACCGCCGCACGGCCGGACCACGACCGGCCGGATTGAAGCGTTCGCCGCGACGGTGGCGCATCGCCTCGTCGTGAACGAAAGGAAAGCGCTCGTGCCCCAATGGCTGCGGTCCGGGGAGGCCGGTTTCGCTGACGCCTTCCAGGCGCTGCTCGATGCCAAGCGCGAGGCGTCGGTGGACGTCGACGCGGCGGTGCGGGCCATCATCGAGCGCGTCCGCCGCGAGGGCGACGCCGCCCTGATCGAGCTGACCGCCCGCTTCGACGCGCTGGAGCTGACGCCGGACACGCTGCGCGTTCCCGAAGGCGAGATCGAGGCGGCCTTCGAGGCGACCCCGCGCGACACGCTGGAGGCCCTGCAGCTCGCCCACGACCGAATCGCCAGCCACCACGCCCGCCAGCGCCCCGCCGACGACCGCTACACCGACGCGCTCGGCGTCGAGCTCGGCAGCCGCTGGACGGCGGTGGAATCGGTCGGCCTCTACGTGCCCGGCGGCACGGCGAGCTATCCCTCCTCCGTCCTGATGAACGCCGTGCCCGCCCGCGTCGCGGGCGTCACCCGCATCGCCATGGCGGTTCCGGCCATGCGCGGCCAGCTGAACCCGCTGGTGCTCGCCGCCGCGCGGATCGCGGGCGTGTCCGAGATCTACCGCGTCGGCGGCGCGCAGGCCGTCGCGGCGCTGGCCTACGGCACGCGGACGATCGCGCCCGTCGCCAAGATCACGGGCCCGGGCAACGCCTATGTCGCCGCCGCCAAGCGGCAGGTCTTCGGAAAGGTCGGCATCGACATGGTGGCCGGCCCGTCCGAGATCCTCGTGATCGCCGACGCAAACAACGATCCCGACTGGCTGGCCGCCGACCTCCTGTCCCAGGCCGAGCACGACGACGCCGCGCAGTCGATCCTCCTCACCGACGACGCGACCTTCGCGGGCAGCGTCGCGCAGGCGGTCGAGCGCCAGCTCGCGCTCCTGCCCCGGCGCGACACTGCGAGCGCCTCCTGGCGCGACTTCGGCGCGGTGATCGTGGTGGACGACCTCCTCGCCGAGGCGCCGGCCCTGTCGAACCGCATCGCGCCCGAGCACCTGGAGCTCGCCGTCGAGGATCCGGAAGCCTTTCTGCCGCGCCTCGCCAATGCCGGCGCGATCTTTCTCGGCCGCTGGACGCCGGAAGTCATCGGCGACTACGTCGGCGGCTCCAACCACGTCCTGCCCACCGCGCGCTCGGCGCGCTTCTCCTCCGGCCTTTCGGTGCTCGACTTCATGAAGCGGACCTCGATCCTGAAGCTCGGCCCCGAGCAGCTGCGCGCCCTCGCTCCGGCGGCGGTCGCGCTCGCCCGCGCCGAAGGGCTCGACGCCCATGCCCGTTCGGCGGCCATCCGCCTGAACCTCGCCTGAGGCCGGAACCACGATGGCCGACGGCTCCTCTCCCCCCAAGTCGAAGCTGATCGACGTCGAGCTCGACGAGACCATCGGGCGCGCCACGCCCGACGTCGAGCACGAGCGGGCGGTGGCGATCTTCGACCTCATCGAGGACAACAGCTTCCAGCCGGCCGGCCTTGAGCCGCAGCTCCTGAAGCTCAAGCTGTCGATCGCCGACAAGCGGCTCGTCTTCGACATCCGCGACGAGGCGGGCGAGACGCTCGTCCTCCACATCCTGTCGCTCACCCCCTTCCGGCGGGTGATCAAGGACTACTTCCTGATCTGCGACAGCTATTACGAGGCGATCCGCTCGTCGACGCCGACCCAGATCGAGGCGATCGACATGGGCCGGCGCGGCATCCACAATGACGGCTCGCAGACGCTGATGGAGCGGCTCGCCGGGAAGATCGAGGTGGACATGGACACGGCACGCCGCCTCTTCACCCTCATCTGCGCCCTGCACTGGCGGAGCTGAGCCGCTTGGCGCGCCTGGGCTCGAGACGCGCGTCCGGCGCATGAGCGGCTCGGTGGAACGCCCGGCCGCGCGAACCGGCCTCAGCTCGGTCCTCTTCGTCTGCGGCATGAACGCCATCCGCTCGCCCATGGCCGAGGCGATCGCCCGCTCGCTGCTGCCGCCGGGCGTCTACGTCACCTCGGCGGGCGTGCGGCTCGGCGAGCGCGACCCCTTCGTCGACGCCGTCCTGGCGGAACAAGGGCTCGACCTCGGCCACAAGCGTCCGCAGCGCCTCGACGACCTCGAGGACAGCTACTTCGACCTCATCGTCACCATGGCGCCCGAGGCTCACCACGCCGTTCTCGACGCGACGGGGACGGAATCGGTCGAGGTCGAGTTCTGGCCGATGCCGGACCCGTCGGTCGCCACCGGCTCGCGCGACCAGATCATGGGCAGCTATCGCGAGGTCCGCGACCGCATCGCCGCCCGCATCCGCGAGCGCCTGCTCGCGCCCTGACGGCGCGCCTCGGCACCGGCGGCGGAGCCCGGCCGCGCCCGCCCGCCGGCGCGCATCAGTGCCCGCCCCCTCCCCCGCCGGCGCGGGCGGGCTTGGCCACGAAGACGGACAGGAGAACCAGGACGGCGAAGAGCGCGGTGAGCGCCAGGAAGACGTCCGAGAAGGCCATCACCATCGCCTCGCGCTTGACGATGCCGGCCATGCGCGAGATCGCCACGGCCTGACCGTCGAGCCCGGCCGCGTCGAAATTGGCGGCCATCGAGGCGATGCGCTCCTCGGCCTCGGCGCTGCCCCAGCGCACGCTCTCGGCGAGACGCTCGTAATGCAGCGCGTCGCGGTCGTTGAGAAGCGTGTTGATGACGGCGAGGCCCACCGCGCCGCCGAGATTGCGCGTGAGGTTGTAGAGCCCCGACGCCCCCTTCATCTGCGCGGGCGAGAGCGTGCCGAGGGCGACGTTGTTGATCGGGATCATCGCCATCATCAGCCCGATGCCGCGCAGGATCTGGGGGATGAACAGCTCCCAGAAGTCCCAGTCGTGGGTGATGCCGCTCATCAGCCAGGTGCCCGAGCCGAAGGCGAGGAAGCCGATCGCCATCATCACGCGCAGGTCCATGCGCGCCGACAGGAAGCCCGAGACCGGCGCCATGACGAACATGGTGAGGCCGGACACGAACATGGTCTGTCCGATCATCAGCGAGTCGTAGCCGCGGATGCGCCCGAGATAGACGGGGTAGAGATAGGTCAGGCCGTAGAGGCCGATGCCCATCACGAAGGAAAACAGCGAGCCGAAGGCGAAGTTTCGGTTCCGGAAGGCGGAGAGGTCGACGATCGGCTCGGCCGCCCGCAAGGCGCGCCAGAAGAACAGGATCCCGCCGAAGGCGCAGACCACCGCCAGAACGAGGATCGCCTCGTCCTCGAACCAGTCGTTGAGCGGGCCCTCCTCCAGGACGTATTCCAGCGCGCCGAGAAAGGCGGTGAGGCCGAGGAGCCCCCACCAGTCGAACTTCGAGAAGAGCTTGAGGTTCGGCTTGTCGAAGTCGACGAGGTTCCACACCGCGATCGCGACGAGGATGCCGGGCGGCACGTTGACCAGGAACAGCCAGTGCCAGGAAAAGGCGTGGCTGAGATAGCCGCCGATCGTCGGACCGATGGTGGGGGCGAGCGTCGCGACGAGGCCGATCATCGGCGAAACGATAGCGCGCTTGGACGGCGGAAAGATCGTGAAGGCCGCGGCGAAGACGCTCGGGATCATGCCGCCGCCGATGAAGCCCTGGATCGCGCGGTAGACGATCATCTGGTCGATGTTCGTCGCCGTGGCGCAGAGCGCCGAGGCCGCGGTGAAGCCGGCCGCCGAAACGGTGAACAGGACCCGCGTCGACAGCATCCGGCCGAGGAAGCCGGAGAGCGGGATCATGATGACCTCGGCGATGAGGTAGGCCGTCTGGACCCAGGCGATCTCGTCGGAGGACGCCGACAGCCCCGCCTGGATCTCGGCGAGCGAGGCCGACACGATCTGGATGTCCAGGATCGCCATGAACATGCCGAACACCATCGCCAGGAAGGCGATCATCCGGCGCGGCGAGATCGCGTCGCCCGGACCGGCGGCGGACGCCGACGGGGACGCGGAAGCGGGGGCGGCTGCGGCGGCGGCGCCCTGACGGGACGTCGGAGCCGCGCCGGCGGACACGGCGGCTGCGGCGGACATAAGCGGTCTCGAAATGGTCGGGCGAAAAGGGGCGCCGCGCCTCAGCGCGCGGCGACGGGGATGCCGGCCGGCTCGGACGGGGACGCGGCGGGCGGTGTTTCGGGCTGAGGCTGCGCCTCGCCGGGCAGCGGGGCGGTCCGGGTATCGACCGCGACCGTCGCGGAGAGACCCGGCCGCAGGAGCTGCGCCATCTCGGGCCCGTGGTCGACGGCGATCCGCACCGGCACGCGCTGGACGACCTTGGTGAAGTTGCCCGTCGCATTGTCGGGCGGCAGCAGCGAGAAGACCGAGCCGGAGGCCGGCGACAGGCTAACGACCTTGCCCGTCAGCTCGCGGCCGGGCAGCGCGTCGATCTCGATGCGCACCTCTTCGCCGGCGACGATGTGCTGGAGCTGGGTTTCCTTGAAGTTGGCGTCGATGAAGACGCCGTTCGCCGGCACGATGGCGGCCAGCCGCTTGCCGGCCGACACGAAGTCGCCCGGCTGGACGGCGAGGTTGCCGACGATGCCGTCATAGGGGGCCGTGAGGACCGCGAAGCCGAGATCGCGCGTCGCCTTGTCGCGGGCGAGCTCCAGCTCGCCGAGAACGTTTCGCGCCTCGCCGACCTGCGCGTCGAGGACGCCGACGTTCGCTTTCGCGGACGCGATCGCCGCCTCGGCCCCGGCAAGCTTGGCGCGCGCCGTCTGCAGGGCGCTCGTCGCCTGGTCGAGCTGGGACTTGGCGCCGGCGCCGGACTTGGCGAGGCTCGCGGCGCGGCCGTAGTCGAGCTGCGCCTGATCGAGCGTGGCATTGGCCGCTTGGCGGTTGGCCTCCGCCTCGCCCACCTGGGCGTCCGCGGCCTTGCGCTGCGCCTGGAGGCTGGCGATCGCGGCGCGCTCGGTGTCGAGCTTGGCCTCGGCCTGGCGCAGCGCCAGGTCGTAGTCGCCGGTATCGATGCGCACCAGCGCGTCGCCGGCGCGAACGCGGGCGTTCTCCGACACCAGCACCGCGTCGACGTAGCCGGAGATCTTCGGCGACAGGATCGTCATGTCGGCCGCGACATAGGCGTCGTCGGTCGAGACGAGGAAGCGCCCGTCCAGCCAGTACTCGCGGCCGTAATGGAAGCCGGCCGTGCCGCCGGCTGCGAGGACGGCGAGAAGGAGGATCGGCTTGATCACCGAGCGGCGCTTCTTGGGCGCTGGCGCGCCGGTCGCAGCAGGGGTGGCGGAAGCAGGAGCGGCGCTGTCGGACATGGAAGCCTCAATCGAACCGAACCGTTCGGTTCGACGTTGACATAGCTCGGTCGAACGGCCATTTCAATACCGAAGCGGCGCGGCCCCGCGCCGATGTCGTCCACGCGTCATTCCATGGTTCACGAGCTGAAAACCGCATCCGCTCCCGTTCTCGACGCCGAGCCCGAGGCCGACGCGCTTCCCACGCCGCGTCCCGCGGCGGGCGAGGACCCGGCCAAGCGCCGGCAGATCCTCGACGGTGCCTCCCGCGTCTTCGCGGGCCAGGGCTTCGACGCGGCCTCGATGAACGACGTGGTGAAGGCCTCGGGCGTGTCGAAGTCGACGCTCTACGTCTATTTCCGCTCGAAGGAGGAGCTGTTCTCCTGCCTCGTCTCCGAGGAGCGCGAGCGCTACTTCGCCGAGATCCAGAAGCTCTTCGACGACCCGTCGCGGCCGGCCGAGACGCTTGGCCTCTTCGGGCGGCGCGTGGCGACGAAGCTCACCTCCCGCAAGGTGCTCCAGGCGATCCGCACGGTGATCGGCGTCGCCGAGCGCATGCCGGATGTCGGCCGGGGCTTCCACGCGGAAGGGATGCAGCGCGGCGCCCGGCTTCTGGCCGACTATCTCACCCGCGCGACGCGGGCCGGCACGCTCGCCGTCGACGATCCGATGCGCGCGGCCTTCCAGTTCACCGAACTGTCCATGGCCGGGCTGTTCCGCCCGCGCCTGTTCGGCGGCGTGACCGAGGAGCCGACGACGGAAGAGATCGACGCCGCGGTGAACAGCGCGGTCCGACTGTTCATGGCGGGCTACGGCCCGAAGCGATGACGCACTGGCGCCCGCGGCAGTCGATCCGCGTCCTCGCGATCGGCCTCGCCACGCGCGAGGGGCACCTCCTCGCGGCGGAGGTGCGCAACGATGCGGGGCAGCTCACCGGCGTGCGCCCGCTCGGCGGCGAGATCGAGTTCGGGGAAACGCGCGACGCGGCGCTGATCCGCGAGTTCCGCGAGGAACTGACCTGCACGGTGGCGATCACCGGGCCGTGGATCGCGATCGAGAACCTGTTCGTCCACGAAGGCGTGCAGGGGCACGAGATCGTCTTCGCCGCGCCGGTGCGCATCCTCGACCGGGTGCTTCCCCTCGACGCGCCGGTCGCCTTCGAGGACGGCGTTCCCGCGATCGCGCGCTGGTTCGCGCTCGACCGGCTGCGGCGCGGCGAGATCGCGCTCTACCCCACGGGCCTGGCCGAGCGGATCGGGCTTTAAGCCGAGCGCCGCTCGGCGAAACCGGCGATCGCGGCGCGCAGCTCGTCGAGGCCGCGTCCCTTCTCCGACGAGGTCGAGAGGATCTCGGGATGGGCGGCCGGGCGCTTGGCGATGGCCTTGGCGGTGGCTTCCATCAGCTTCGGGATCGCCGGCGGCTTGATCTTGTCGGTCTTGGTCAGGACGATCTGGTAGGAGACCGCCGCCTTGTCGAGGAGGCCGAGGACGTCGAGGTCGTTGGGCTTCAGCCCGTGGCGCGAATCGACGAGGACGAAGACGCGCTTCAGCCGGGCGCGGCCGCGCAGATAGTCGAAGACGAGCCGCGTCCAGGCGTCGACCTGCTCCTTGGGGGCCTGGGCGTAGCCGTAGCCGGGCATGTCGACGAGGGCGATGGGCGGCAGGTCGGCGGCCGAGCCGGCGAAGCCGTCGGGCACGAAGAAGTTCAGCTCCTGCGTCCGGCCCGGCGTGTTGGAGGTGCGCGCCAGCCCCTTCTGGCCGAGAAGCGCGTTGATCAGCGAGGACTTGCCGACGTTGGAGCGTCCGGCGAAGGCGATCTCCGGCGGCCCCTCCGGCGGCAGGAACTCCATGGAGGGCACGCCGCGCACGAAGATCCAGGGCTTGGCGAAGAAGCGACGGTCGTCTTCGGGAAGCGCGAAGGCCGCCTCGTTCGAGGCGGCCTCATCGTTCCGGGTGTCGGGCGTATCGGCCATCGGCGTCACCCCTTGGCCGCGCCTTGCTTTTCCTTGGACTTCCGCATGCTTCGCAGGTTGTCCCAGAGCTCGATCTTGGCGCCGTGCCGCTTCATGATCACCGACTGCTGGATGATCGAGAGCGTGTTGTTGACGGTCCAGTAGATCACCAGGCCGGCCGGGAAGGACGCCAGCATGAAGGTGAAGAGCACCGGCATCCAGGTGAACACGATCTGCTGCGTGGGATCGGGCGGCGTCGGGTTGAGCCGCATCTGGATGAACATCGTGATGCCCATCAGGATCGGCCAGACGCCGATATGGAGCATGGCGGGCACGGCGAAGGGCAGGAGGCCGAAGAGGTTGAACAGGCTCGTCGGATCGGGCGCCGCGAGATCCTGGATCCAGCCGAAGAAGGGCGCGTGCCGCATCTCGATGGTGACGTAGAGCACCTTGTAGAGGGCGAAGAAAACCGGAATCTGGACGAGGATGGGCCAGCAGCCCGCCGCCGGATTGATCTTCTCCTCCTTGTAGATCCGCATCATCTCCTGCTGCTGCTTGACGCGGTCGTCCTTGAACTTGTCGCGCAGCTCCATGAGCTGCGGCTGCACCGCCTTCATGCGCGCCATCGACTTGTAGCTCTTGTTGGCGAGCGGGAAGAAGACGAACTTGAGGGCGAGGGTGACGAGGATGATCGCCACGCCGAAGTTGCCGACGAGGTTGTAGAGCCAGTCGATGGCGTGGAACATCGGCCGGGTGATGAAGAAGAACCAGCCCCAGTCGATGAGGTTGCCGAACTGACGGATTCCGAGGCTCTCCTCGTAGTTCTCGATGACGTCGACTTCCTTGGCGCCGGCGAAGGAGCGCTGGGTGAGCGTCACCTCGGCGCCCGGCGCGATCGTCACCGCCTCGCCGACATAGTCGGTCTGATAGGACGGGCGGCCTTGGGTCGCGAACTGGAAGTTGGCCGTGAAGGGCCGGCTCGCATCCGGCACGATGGCCGCGGCCCAGTACTTGTCGGTGATGCCGAGCCAGCCGTTGGTGGCGGCGGTGTAGGAGACCTTCCCGTCCTCCTCGATGGAGGAATAGGTGACTTCCTTCAGGCCCTCGTCGCCGAAGACGCCGAGAAGGCCCTCGAAGATGACGTAGGCGGCCGCGTGCTCCGGCTTGGAATAGCGCACGACGCGGCCGTAGGGCGTGAGGTCGACCGGCCCGGCACCGGCGTTGCGGATCGTGTCCTCGACGGTGAACATGAAGTTGTCGTCGACGGAGATGCGGCGCACGAAGGTGAGGCCGGAGGCGTTGGTCGCGGTCAGCGTGACCGGCGTCTCGGGGGTCAGCGTCGGCGTGCCGCCCTCGACCGTCCAGAGGGTGTCGGGGCCGGGCAGGCCCTCGACGCCCTGGCCGACATAGCCGAACTCGGCGAAGTAGCCGGTCGGCATGGACTGCGGGTTCAGGAGAACGATGGTGGGCGAGCTGTCGTCCACCGTCTCGTGGTAGTTCTTCAGGCGCAGGTCGTCGAGCCGCGCGCCGCGCAGGTTGATCGAGCCCTGGACGCTGGGCGTGTCGATCGGCAGGCGCGGGCTTGCGGCCAGCGCCTCCTCGCGGGTCTGCGGCGCGGCGGGCGAACCGGCCGGGCCCTGGGCCGTCGCGACGCTTTCGGTGCCGGCGGGAACGGGAAGGTTCTGCTGGTCCGTGCCGGCCGGCGTTTGCGGGGCCTGCAGCGTGCCCGGCACGCCGCCGACCACCTCGGCCTGGCGCTGCGCATCCACGCGCGGGCTGACGACGAAGTACTGCCAACCCACGAGCACCGCGATGGAAAGAGCCATTGCGATGAGGAAGTTGCGGTTGTTTTCCATCATTCCCGTATCCCGTGGGCGCTCGCGCGCCGTTCGTTCAAACCGCGCGGGCCCGATCCTTGGGGCGGGTGTCCGGCGCGGAGTCGCCGTCTGCGCGAGCGCGCACGCGCGAGAAGCGGCGCGCCAGCTCGGCCCTGATCGTCTCGAAAGGCAGGTCGAGAAGGTCCCGGCGCGCCACCACGACGTAGTCGTAGCCCTCGGCCATGCCGTCCGCCGCGCCGGTGCGGATCGCTTCGCGCAGGCGGCGGCGGATGCGGTTGCGCACCACCGCGTTGCCGATCTTCTTCGTCACCGTCAGGCCGAAGCGGGGCGCCTCGCCGTCGCCGCGGTCGCGCGCCTCGACGAGGAAGTGCGGCCCCTGCAGGCGCTTGCCCCCGCGCGCGGCGAGGAACTCGGCCCGCTTGCGCATGCGGCCGGCGGTCACGGGCGACGCGCGCCTGCGCGCCGGCCCGTCAAGTTCAGGCCGAAAGGCGCTTGCGGCCGCGCGCGCGGCGAGCGGCGATGACCTTGCGGCCACCGACGGTGGCCATGCGCGAGCGGAAGCCGTGGCGGCGCTTGCGGACGAGCTTGGAGGGCTGATAGGTGCGCTTCATGGGTCGATTCCGCGGCGGCCCCGCGGACCTCTTGATGATGGTCGGTCAGAAAGTTGGCGGCAGGTGTTTGACGCGCACGCCGAAGGGCGCGCGGCCAAGGGCGCCGCTCGTCGCCCGGCTTATGAGGAAAGCCCTGTGGAAAGTCAATCGCGCGCCGGCAGTCCCGCGCCGGCGCCGCCGGGATCGCGCCGATCACGTCGAAGCGCCTCCGCGTCACTCCGGCGTGAAAAGCGCGCCCGCGCCGCCGATCGACCTCGCGCCCCGCCCTCCTCCGCTCCATGTGGTCGGGCGCGGCGCCGCCTCGTCGACGCGGCAGCCAGCCAAGGAGCGCCGGACGATGTCGGCCCAGCCATGAAACAGGTTCTCCGGCGCGGCGCGCCGCTCCTTCTTCTTCTCGCCGTCGGTGTCGCCCTCGCCGCCTGGTTCGACTGGCGCACCGTCCTGTCGCCGCAGGGGCTCGCCGCCCGCCGAGGAGCGCTCGACGCGCTCGTGGCGGAGCACCCGCTGCTGTCCGCCGGGGGCTTCGTTCTCGCCTACGTCCTGTCGGTCCTGTTCGTCCTGCCGATCGCGACCTTTCTGACGCTTGCCGGCGGCCTCGTCTTCGGCTGGCTCCTCGGCGGCGCCCTCGCCGTCTTCTCGGCGACGATCGGCGCGGTGCTCCTGTTCCTGGCCGCGCGGCACGCCTTCGGCGGCCTCCTGCGTCGCCACGCGGGCGAGGGCATCCGCCGCTTCGCGGACGGCTTCAGCCGCGACGCCTTCACCTATCTCCTCGTTTTGCGCCTGACGCCGGTCTTTCCCTTCTTCGTCGTCAACGTCGCGCCGGCCTTCTTCGACGTGCGCCTCGCGACCTTCGCGCTCGCGACGCTGATCGGCATCGTGCCCGGCACCTTCGTCTACAGCGCGCTGGGCGCCGGCCTCGACGGCGCGCTCGCGGCCGCCGCGGCCCGGGGCGAGGCGGCGACCCTTGCCGACCTCGTCACGCCGCAGGCGCGCGCGGCGCTCCTCGGCCTCGCCGCCCTCGCCCTTCTCGGCCTCGTCCTCAAGGCCCTGGTGCTGAAGCCCCGCCGGCCGGCCGGACCCGACGCGAGCGCCCCGTGAGCCGCTTCTCCCCCTCCCCGGCCGCCGGCACCGTCCTCACCCCGGACCTTTGCGTCGTCGGCGCGGGCGCCGCCGGCCTCACCGCCGCGGCCGGCGCGGCCGCCTTCGGCGCGTCCGTCGTCCTCGTCGAGCGCGGGGCGATGGGCGGCGACTGCCTGAACTACGGCTGCGTGCCCTCCAAGGCCCTCCTCGCCGCCGCGGCCGCCGCGCAGGGCGCGCGCGAGGCAGGCCGCTTCGGGGTCTCGGCCGGCGAGCCGGCGGTCGACTTCGCCGCTGTTCGCGCCCATGTCCGCGGCGCGATCGAAGCGATCGAGCCAGCGGACTCGCAGGCGCGCTTCGAGGGCCTGGGCGTCACCGTCATCCGGACGCAGGCGCGCTTCGTGTCGGCGGACGCCCTCCTCGCCGGCACCACCACGATCCGCGCCCGGCGCTTCGTTCTCGCCACCGGCTCGCGGCCGCGCATCCCCGACCTGCCCGGCCTCGATACTGTTCCCTACCTCACCAACGAGACGGTGTTCGACCTTGCCGAGCTGCCCCGCCACCTCGTGATCCTCGGCGGCGGCCCGGTCGGCGCCGAGCTCGCGCAGGCCTTCCGGCGGCTCGGCTCGGCCGTGACGCTCATCGCGCGAAATCGCTGCCTGCCCCGCGAGGACGCGGACCTCGCCGCGATCGTGCGCGCCGCGCTCGTCCGCGAGGGGGTCATTCTTCGAGAGGGCGCAGAAGCAGTCCGCGTCGAGGCGACACCCGGCGGCGTCCACCTCCACCTCGGTGACGGATCGGCGGTCGAGGGCAGCCACCTGCTTCTCGCCGCCGGGCGCGAGGTGCGCGCCGGCGATCTCGGTCTCGAAGTCGCGGGCATCGCCCACAATGCCGACGGCATCCGGGTCGACGCGTCGCTGCGCACGGCCAACCGGCGCGTCTATGCCGTCGGCGATGCGGCGGCCGGCATGCCGCGCTTCACCCATGCGGCCGGGCACATGGGCGGACTCGTGCTGCGCCCCATCCTGTTCCGCCTGCCGGCGCGGATGCGGCCGGGCGCGATTCCGCGCGCCACCTACACCGACCCGCCGCTCGGCCAGGTCGGCCTGACGGAAGCGGAAGCGCGGGCGCGAGGCCTGGACCATCGCGTGATCGCGGTTCCCTTCACCGAGAGCGACCGCGCCTGGACGCAGGCGCGCACGGACGGCCTCGCCAAGTTCGTTGTGGGCCGGCGCGGCCGGCTCCTCGGCGTCGGGATCACCGGCCTCCACGCCGACGAGGCGACCGGCCTCTTCGCCCTCGCCTTGTCGAGGCGCATGGGCCTGCGGGACCTGTCCGGCTTCGTCGCGCCCTATCCCACGATCGCGGAAATTGGAAGGCGGGCCGCGAGCGCCTATTTTCGCCCCTACGCGGCGCGCCGACTGGTGCGCGCAACCGTTTCGTTTCTTCGCCGGTTCGGCTGAAGCGGCCGCCGCCCCGATGGCGTCGGCGCACGGGCGGCTCAGATGGGGGACGGGTGCGGGACGAGACGGAGAGCGGCGGCGAGGCGACGACGCCGGGCGGGACGGGTGCGCAAGCGCCCGCCGGGCCGCGGCGCGCCCGCGCGCGGCGGCCCTTGTCGGTGCGCCTCCTCCTGTTCACCGCGCTCGCGGTGATGGCGGCCGAGATCCTGATCTTCGTGCCCTCCGTCGCGCACTTCCAGACGGAGTGGCTGCGCGCCCGCATCGAATCGGCGGCCGTGGCGGGACTCGCCGCCGACATGACCAGCGCCGAGGAGGGCAGCGTCATCGAGCCGGCCCAGCAGGCCGAGCTCCTCGGCATGCTGGAATCCGAGCTCGTCGCCATCTCCTCGGGGGGTGCCGCGCGCCTCCTCGCCCGCGCCGAGACCGTGCCGGTCCCGGACCGCAAGATCGACCTGTCCACCCTCGGCCCGCTGGAAGCGATCCGCTCGACCTTCCGCACCCTGCTGATCGGCGGCGACGAGACGCTGCGCGTCAGCGGCCCCATCGCCGGCGGCGAGGCGACGGCCGAGATCGTCATGCCCGACGCGCCGCTGCGCCGCGCCCTTCTGGACTACGCGCGCAACATCTTCCTTCTCTCGCTCGCCATCGCGACCTTCGTGGCGCTTCTCGTCTACGCCGCGATCACGACGGCTCTCGTGCGGCCGATCGAGCGGATGACGCGGGCGATGGTCGCCTTCGCCGAGGACCCGGAGGACGCCTCGCGCATCCTCGAGCCCGAGCCGCGCCGGGACGAGATCGGCATCGCCCAGGCCGAGCTCGCGGCCATGCAGGCCCAGCTGTCCCGCACGCTGCGCGAGCAGCGTCATCTCGCCGAGCTCGGCCTCGCCGTCTCGAAGATCAACCACGACCTGCGCAACATCCTCGCCTCGGCCCAGCTCGTGTCCGACCGTCTCTCCGACCTGCCGGACCCGCGGGTGCAGCGCTTCGCGCCGCTTCTCATCCGCTCGCTCGACCGCGCCCTCGACTACACCCGCTCGGTGCTCGCCTACGGCCGGGCGGTGGAGGCCGAGCCCGCCCGGCGGCGCGTGCGCCTGCGCCTTCTCGTCGCCGAGGTCTTCGAAACGCTCGCCGTGCCCGAGGAGGCCGGCATCGACTTCAACAACGCCGTGGCGGAGGATTTCGAGGTCGACGTCGATCCCGACCAGTTCTTCCGCGTCCTGTCGAACCTGTGCCGCAACGCCGTCCAGGCGCTGGAAGGCCAGGACGACCCGGCGATCGTGCGCCGCATCACCGTGGACGCCGTGCGCGAGGGGGCAAACGGCGCGCGCATCGGCGTCGAGGACACGGGGCCGGGCCTGCCGGTGCGGGCGCGCGAGAACCTCTTCCGCGCCTTTCGCGGCTCGGCCCGCTCCGGCGGCACCGGCCTCGGCCTCGCCATCGCGGCCGAGATCGTGCGCGGCCACGGCGGCCAGATCGGCCTCGTCGACCGCGACCGCGCCGGCACGCGCTTCGAGATCCGCCTCCCCTCCGCCGCCTTCGCGCGCGCGCTCCTCGCGCCGACGGAGGCCGAGAGGCCCCGCGCCCGGCCGCCCGCGCCAGGCGCCCAGGACCGAGCGATCCCGGCCGACGCGCACGCCACCGAGGCTGCCGGCCACCCTCCTCCCGAGCCCTCGACCTGACCCGGCCCCACGGCCGGAAACAAGCGTACCGCACCCGAGAAACTATCGTCGTTTCAAACACTTGCACTTCTTTCGCGGGCGACTGTCATTTGGGTGTTGCAATCCTCCGGGCTTTGGGCGATATAGCCGCCATCCGCGGCGCCGGTGGCGCCAGATGCGGGGAGCGGGCGGGTGTAGCTCAGGGGTAGAGCACAACCTTGCCAAGGTTGGGGTCGAGGGTTCGAATCCCTTCGCCCGCTCCAATTTTCTCTCAGTAACCGACGATCTAAATGCCTGCCGCAGCGGGCTTTTTGCGTTTGGCCGAGCGGTTGAAGTCGCGCGCGCTGTGGGCAGAGTTTGGCGGCTGGACGGGCCGTGGTTACAGCGGGGTTACACGCAGGTTCCAGGCGCCTGATATGGCGTCGCGATGTCGAGAGAGTTCAATCTTCGCTTGACATCTATGACCGGCAGACGAGGAAAACTGGCTGCTTTGCGCCTAGATTGGCAGTTTAGCGTGGCTGACCGTCCGTTCGAAAGCTGCCATTCTGTCATGCACGATCTTGCTCAGCTCGAAGACTATAGCGCGACGGACATTCGAGGCGTTGGCAGGCAGATCGAGCTTCCGGACATTTACGGTCTCGTCGAGATAGGGACAAAAGCGCGGATCTTTATCAACTAGGTGAAGCGTCAGCAGGCTCGGTGCGCATTGCGCTGACGTCGATCGTCGTGTGGGCAGCACCATCACATCTCGATCCAAAGATGTCGCATCACGATCGTATCGAGCCCGTTGGCGCGGGTATGACGGGACTTGAAGATGGCACGTCGCTGGGCTGGGTTGTGATCTTCGAGTTCCAGGCGGTCGTTGGAGCTCCAGAGCGGGGCGGCGTTCACCGCCAAGTCATCGATCCAAATGCCGAGCTCGCGCTGCCAATGTAAGATATCCTGGTCCTGGACATAGCCGATCATCGCTGCGAACGCATGATTGGCGCCATGGGCACCGCTCTTGAAGCGCTGGACCCCGCCCGTCGAACTAGTAGAACTGTACAGATACTCGCGCGAATCGCGTTTCCTGACGAACGGAGTGTGGTTCGGCGCGCAGCTTCGACGCCGATCGGCACGCTGACCTATTGCTCCGGTCTTTCGGAAGCCGAAGCCGACGCGGTGTTCGGAGCAGATCAGTCATGGTCGGCGCGACCGCAGGAGTCGCGAGGTACGAGCCTGCAGGCGATGCGATTGATGCCGGGCGGCACCGTTTCGCCGCGGCACAGGGCAAGGACCGCCTCGCCGGCGCGGCGCCCGATCGTCTTCAGCTCCATGTCGATCGAGGAGAGCGGCGGACGCGTCTGGCGGGCCACCACTTCCCAGTTGTCGAAGCCGATCACGGCGACATCGTCCGGCACGCGGATGCGCCGGTCGCGCAACGCGTCGATGACGCCGCGCGCGATCTCGTCGCTGCCACAGAAGAGCGCGCCGGGTTTCTCGCCATCGCCGGCGAACAGGATCTCCACCGCTTCGCGCCCCCATTCCTCCGTCCATTCGCCGAACATCACGCGCGCCTCGGGACTCACCAGCGCGCGATAGGCCTGGGCGCGGCGGTGCGCGACGACGTAGTTCTCTTCGCCGGTGACGTGGACGATCCGCCGGTGGCCGCAGGCGAGGAGGTGCCGCACCGCGAGTTCCGCCCCTTGCGCGTCGTCGGGCACGAAGGAGACGCGCTCGGGCGGTCCCTCCGAGAAGGCGTGGACGATCGGGATCGGCAGGTCGGCGAGCGCGGGCGGCGGCTCGAGGTCGAGCCGCGTCGCGGTGAAGATCAACCCGTCCACCTGCTTGTCGAGCAGCGCCTCGAGATGCAGGTGGGCGAGGCGCGGGTCGTTGTTGGTCGGGCACAGGAAGACCGAGACGCCCGCCTCCAGAAGGACCTCCGACACTCCCGCCGTCATCGGCAGGACGAGGCGGCCATAGGTGTCGTTGGTGATGATGCCGACCGTGTGGCTCCGCCCGCCCAGCAGGCTGCGCGCCGCCGCGTTCGGGCGGAAGCCGATCTCCTTGGCGATGCGGCGCACGCGCTCGCGCGTCTCGGCATTGATCCGGCCGGTGTCGTTCAGGGCGTTGGAAGCCGTCGAGATGCTGACGCCGGCCGCGGTGGCGACGTCGCGGATCGTGCGGCGGCGGTTCAGGTCAGGGCTCCGATTCATCTCCGCCCCACTTGCGAGCTAAAACCTTTTATCATAGCGTTCCCGCCTGTCGAAACCTTTTAGCAAGCAGAAGACGCCGCGGCAGAAGCCGATCGAGCGATCGGTTCCGCACGCCCGCCGCTCACCGCAGACACCCGAACCCGAGGGGAGTTCCGATGTTGAAGATCACAGGTGCCCTTGCCGCCGTCACGCTGCTCGCGACGACCGCCCTTGCCGGTGCGACGGAGGCGACGCTCTGGGTGCGCACCTCCTCGGCCGCGGTGCTGGAGGGCCTGGCGGAGCGCTACAACGCCGCGCGGCCCGACAAGGTCACCGTGACGGCCATCACCGCCGAGCAGATGGTCCCCAAGCTCGGCGCGGCGCTTGCCGGCGGCACGCCGCCCGACGGCGCCGTGCTCGACCTCATCTATCTCCCGACCTTCGCGGCCAACGAGGGGCTGGAGGACATCACCGACTTCGTGAAGAGCCGCCCCTATGCCGAGGCGATGAGCCCCTCGCACATCCGCCTCGCGACCTACGAGGACCGGATCTACGGCGTGCCCGCGCTGCCCGACGCCTCGATCATCGCCTACAACACCGACCTCTTCGAGAAGGCCGGCCTCGACCCCGCCAAGGCCCCGGCCTCGCTGAACGAGATCGCCGAGAGCGCCAAGAAGATCGCAGCCCTCGGAAACGAGACCTACGGCTTCTACTTCGTCGCCAATTCCGGGAGCTGGCTGATCTACGACTTCCTGCCCCATCTCTGGGCGGCGGATGCCGACATCCTGAGCGAGGACGGGCGCGAGGCGACCGTCGACACCCCCGCGATGCGCGAGACGATCGCCGCCTATCGCGACATGTGGAAGGCCGGCGCCATTCATCCGACCTCCCGCTCCGGCAACGGCAACAACGCGGTCGAGGCCTTCGCCTCGGGCAAGGTCGGCATCCTGATGACCGGCTCCTACATCGTGAACCTTCTCGACAGCAAGTATCCGGACGTGAAGTTCCAGGTCGCGCCGATCCCCGGGCCGACGGGCGGGGCCTCGAGCTTCGCAGGCGGCGACACGCTCGCCCTGATGGCGGGGGTGGACGAGGAGAAGAAGCGCGTCCTCCTCGACTTCGTCGACTTCTACATGGAGCCGGAAAACCAGGTCTACGCGACGAAGGAGTCGGGCATGCCCGCGCGCACCGACCTCGCGAAGGAGGCTTATGCGAGCTTCGATCCGCGCAACCTTGTCGCCTACGACGTCCTGGCCCAAGCGCACACGCCCTACACCTTCGCCTCGGACGAGCTCTTCGTCAGCCGCACCGGTCCCTTCGTGAACCTCATCCAAGGCGCGATCTTCGGCGAGGACGTCGACGGCGCGATCGCGACGGCGCAGGGCGAGTTCACCCGCATCCTGGAGCGCACGAACCCCTGAGACGCGGCGGGCGGTTCCCGCCGCCCGCTCCCCTGCCCCGCCGTTGCGCGAGTGCGACCATGACGATCACAGCCGAGCGGTCGATACGGCCCGAACGGGTCGCGAGAGGGGCGGACACCCAGGGCGAGCCTCAGGGCTGGCTCGGCCTCGCCTTCATCCTGCCGAGCCTCCTGTTCATCCTGCTCCTGTTCCTCATCCCCCTCGCCATGACGGTGTGGATGAGCTTCCATCACTGGCCGCTGCTCGGGCGCATCCGCTTCGCGGGCCTCGCCAACTATGCCGAGCTGATCGAGGACGTTCAGTTCTGGCGCGCGCTCGGCTTCACGGCGCTCTACACGGTGCTGGTCACCGCCGCGATCATGGCGGTGGCGCTGCCCCTCGCCCTTCTGGTCGACCGGCCGCTCCGGGCGGCCGGCTTCTTCCGCACCATCTACTTCATGCCCGTGGTGATCGGCTTCGGCGCGGCCTCGACGCTGTGGATGTGGCTGCTCAACCCCGACAGCGGCGTCTTCGCGCAGCTGCTGCGCGGCATCGGCCTCATCGATTCCGCCCCGCGCCCGCTGGAGAGTTTCTGGCCGGCGCTCGGCGTCATCATCCTGATGGTGGTCTGGAAGACCGCGGGCTTCACCATGGTGATCCTGCTGACCGGCCTCCAGAGCATCCCGGACGACCTGACCGAGGCGGCACGGATCGATGGCGCCGGTCCCTGGGCGCGCTTCCGGCGGATCACCCTGCCGCTCATGCGCAACTCGATCCTGCTCGCGCTGGTCCTCAACGTCACATCCTCGATGCTCGCCTTCGACCAGTTCTTCATCATCACGCAAGGAGGCCCGAGCAACTCGACCATCTCGGCGGTGTTCTCGATCTATCTCGCCTCCTTCTCCTCCTACCGGCTCGGCTACGGCGCGGCGATGTCCTTCGCGCTCCTCGTCGTCCTCGTCGCCATCTCCTCGATCCAGCTCACCTTCATGCGCCGGCGCCCGGAGGACGGATGACCCTCGCGAACGCCTCCAAGCCCATCCTGCGTCGCGACGAGGCCGGCGGCGAGACCGTGCGCTACGCGCTGTTCGTCCTCGTCGCCGGGCTCGTCGCCCTGTTCTTCCTGATGCCGATCGTCTGGTCGATCGCCAACTCCTTCAAGCCGGCGGCGGAGGCCCTCGCCGATCCGGTCTCGCTCGTCTCCTCGGCCTTCTCGCTGGAGAACTATCGCCGCCTCGAAGGCGTCGGCGCGGGATGGACGAGCTATGCTGCGAACTCGGTCGTCGTCGCGCTCGGGACCGTCGCCCTGACGGTGCTGGTCGCGGTGCCCGCCGGCTACGGCTTCTCCAAGTTCCGATTTCCCGGCCAGACGCTGCTCTTCGTCCTCGTCATGGCGACGATGATGATCCCCTTCCAGTCGATCCTCACCCCGCTCTTCCTCATCCTGAAGTGGCTGCGGCTCCAGAATTCGCTGTTCGGCCTCGTCCTGATCTACGTCACCTTCCAGCTGCCCTTCTCGATCTTCATGATGCGCAACGCCTTCGACGCGGTGCCGCGCGCGCTCATCGAAGCCGCGCGCATCGACGGCGCCTCGCAGTGGACGATCCTCAGGCGCATCATGCTGCCGATCGCCCTGCCGGGCGTCGCGACGGTGGCGATGTTCGCCTTCCTCAACTCCTGGAACGAGTTCCTGGCGGCGCTGATCTTCCTGTCCGACCAGAACAAGTTCACGCTGCCGATCATGCTGGTGAACGTGTCCTCCGGCATCTACGGCATCATCGACTGGGGTGCGCTGCAGGCCGGCATCACCGTGACCATGGTGCCCTGCATCGTCCTCTTCCTGTCTCTGCAACGCTACTACGTGCGCGGCCTCACCGCCGGCGCCGTGAAGTGATTCGCGCCCGCGCGCGCCGAGGAGCCGTCATGTCCAGCCTTCCCCGATCCGCCCTCGCCGGCGGCGAGCGCTCCTCCGCGCGCTTCGTGCCCGCCGATCCCGCCAAGGTCGCCTTCACCGGCGGCTTCTGGGAAAGCTGGACGCGGACGGCGCGCGAGGTGACGGTGCCGACCCAGTACAAGAGGCTGCAAGAGGAGGGCTTTCTCGAAGTCCTCGACTTCGACAAGCCGCCGGCCCCGCTGGTCCGGCCGATCCAGCCGAGCGGCCTGTCGATGCAGCACTTCTTCGATTCCGACTTCGGCAAGTGGATCGAGGCGGCGAGCTACGCCCTGAAGTCCCATCCCGACGCGGAGATCGAGGCCAAGATCGACGGCATCGTCGAGAAGCTCGCCTCCGGCCAGATGGCGGACGGCTACCTCAACAGCTGGTTCATCCGCCGCGAGCCGGAGAAGCGCTGGACCAACCTGCGCGACCTCCACGAGATGTACTCGATGGGCCACCTCCTGGAAGGCGCGGTCGCCTACTTCGAGGCGACGGGCAAGCGCCGCTTCCTCGACGTGATGATCCGCGCCGTCGACCACATCATCGACACCTTCGGGACGGAGCCCGGCAAGCTGCGGGGCTATGACGCCCACGAGGAGATCGAGATCGCGCTCGTGAAGCTCTGGCGCGTCACCGGCGATCCCCGCCACCTGAAGCTCGCGGCCTATTTCGTCGACGAGCGCGGGCGCATGCCCTCCTACTACGACGAGGAGGCGCGTCGGCGCGGCGAGGACCCCGCGGCCTACGTTTATCAGACCTACGCCTACAGCCAGGCCCACCAGCCGGTGCGCGAGCAGACCCGCGTTGAGGGCCACGCGGTCCGCGCCATGTACCTGTTCTCCGCCATGGCCGACCTCGCCTGCGAGACGAACGACCCGACGCTGAAGGAGGCGTGCGATCGCCTCTTCGACAATCTCGTCGGCCGCCAGCTCTACGTGACCGGGGGCCTCGGCCCTTCCGCGTCCAACGAGGGCTTCACGCGCGAGTTCGACCTGCCCAACGAGACCGCCTATGCCGAGACCTGCGCGGCGGTGGCGCTCGGCTTCTGGACGCACCGCATGGCGCAGATCGACCTCGACGCGCGCTTCACCGACCGGCTGGAGACCCTCCTCTACAACGGCGCGCTGTCGGGCATTTCGCGCGACGGCGAGCATTACTTCTACGAAAACGTCCTCGAGAGCCACGGCCAGCACCGCCGCTGGACCTGGCACTACTGCCCCTGCTGCCCGACCAACATCGCCCGCCTCCTCACCTCGCTCGGCCAGTACGTCTACACGGCCAAGGACGACGAGCTCGCCGTCCACCTCTACGCCGAGAGCAGCGCCGAGCTCGACGTCGGCGCTCGCTTCGTGCGCCTGCGCCAGGAAACGCGCTACCCTTGGGACGGCGACATCCGCCTGCGGCTGACCCTGGCGGAGGCGTCCCGCTTCGCGATCTCGCTGCGCATTCCCGGCTGGTGCCGGGAGGCACGGCTCTCGGTCAACGGCGAGGCGGTCGACCTCGCTGCCGCGACCGCCAAGGGTTATGCCCGGATCGAGCGAAGCTGGGCGAACGGCGACGAGATCCGGCTCCACCTCGCCATGCCCGTCGACCGGCTCTACGCCCATCCCGCCGCTGGGGAGGACGCCGGCCGCGTCGCGCTGCGCCGCGGACCGGTGGTCTACTGCGTCGAGGAGACGGACGTCGGAACCGAGCCGCAGCGCCTTCGGCTGTCCGCCGGCGCACCGGTCGAGCCGCGCTTCGACGCCGACCTTCTCGGCGGCGCGGTGGTGCTGGAAGGCGAGGCCTTGGAGGCCGCCGCGTCGGGCTGGGGCCTCGACCTCTACCGAACGTCGCGCCCGGCCCTCACCCCCAGGCCCTTCCGGGCGATCCCCTATCACCTCTGGGCGAACCGGGAGCCCGGCGCCATGCAGGTCTGGCTGTTGGAGGCGTGAATGGCGCGGCTTGAGCTGAAACGGGTCATCAAGTCCTACGGCAACTACGAGGCGGTGCGGGGCGTCGACCTCGACATCGCCGACAACGAGTTCGTGGTCTTCGTCGGGCCGTCCGGCTGCGGCAAGTCGACGACGCTCCGGATGATCGCGGGACTGGAGCACATCTCGGGCGGCGAGATCGCCATCGACGGGCGGGTGGTGAACCGCCTCCAGCCGGGCGAGCGCGACATCGCCATGGTGTTCCAGAACTACGCCCTCTACCCGCACATGTCTGTCGCGGAGAACATGTCCTTCTGCCTGGAGCAGCAGAGGATGCCGCGGGCGGAGATCGAGGCGCGCGTGCGCCGGGCCGCCGAAACGCTCCACATCGGCGCGCTTCTCGACCGCCGGCCGGGCCAGCTCTCCGGCGGCCAGCGGCAACGCGTCGCCATGGGCCGCGCCATCGTCCGCAACCCCAAGGTCTTCCTGTTCGACGAGCCCTTGTCGAACCTCGACGCCAAGCTGCGCGTCCAGATGCGCACGGAGATCAAGCGGCTGCACCAGCTGATCCCGACCACCACCGTCTACGTCACCCACGACCAGATCGAGGCCATGACCATGGCCGACCGCGTCGTCGTGATGAATGCCGGCCTCATCGAGCAGGCCGGGCCGCCGCAGGAACTCTACCACCACCCGGCCAGCCGCTTCGTCGCCGGCTTCATCGGATCGCCCTCGATGAACTTCCTCGACGCGCGGCTGGAAATCAGCGGCGACGACCTCGTCCTCGTTCTCGCCGACGGGCTAGTCCTCCGCGTGCCCGAAGCAAAATGGGCTCGCTACCGACCCCATGCCGACGAGCCGGTCGTCTTCGGCATCCGCCCGGAGGCGATGTCGGGTACGGGCGGGCGGGCGGGCGCCGTTGCGCTGGAGGTGACGGTGGATCTCGTCGAGCCGCTCGGCGCCGCGACAATGATCTATTTCGACCTCGCGGGCGCGACGCTCTGCGCCTCGATCGAACCCGAGCACGCGCCGGCCGCCGGCAGCTCCATGACGCTTCACCTCGACATGAACCGAATGCACCTCTTCGATGCCGCGAGCGGCCGGGCACTCTGAAACGATCCCCGCCAAGGCTTGAGCAAGCTGCCTTCTGGCCCGTCCCGTTCGGTGGCCCGGCTCGAATCTCATGCCTCGTGGGCTTGTCGGCGACGGGCGAGGCAGCCGGCGAAGCGGGTTGCGCCGGCGCAGCCAGCCACGGCACCGCGGCCGGTGCCGGCAGGCGATAGACCAGGCTCGGATGCGCTCGGTGTTCTGGTAGCCGCGCCGGCTCTCGATGACGATGCGTGCTTCCACGAGCCGCCTGGGCCTCAGGAACAGGTGTCGCGTCGGGTGAAAGAAATCACGCGATCCTTCGGCCTGATACTCGTCAGCAATCTACAGTAGCATCGAGGCACATCCGCAAATGGCTTGATCATATGATATTATCAAATCCTGCAATGATCAGGTTTCCGTGGTAATTTTCGATGCAACGGCGATATGCGATAACTATTCGGCCGCGAATGTAAGCGCGACTGCCTTCACATCGCTGCGGCAAGCACCTAAGATCGCGCAGTCGTCGAAGTGTTTTCGTGCTCGGCTCTGCCGTGAATGGTGATGGATCAGTCGATTTATAGCGAAATTCCTCCCGTTGTTCGGGCGATCCAATTTCTGCATCGAGTCGAGAACATGCGGGACGCCGAGAACCTCAGCGCGTCGCGGAAGACGCCGCTCGAATTCCGTGCCGCTCGGCCCGGCGTCGTCGACCTCTGCATCGACGGGCGCGACTTGGGGAACATGCACATCTGGACGACGCGGTCCTCGAACGGCTTCGTCACAACCCCCTGGATCGACCGCGCCGTGGTCTCGGTCCGCTTCGTCATGAACGGCCACCTCACGCGTCGCAACGCGGACGGCATGGTTCTGGCCCATCCGGGCGTCGGCATCCTCCAGACCTTCACGCCCGAGCGGGAGGAGGAAGTGTCGAGCGGCTTCGAAGCCATCGCCACCACCATCGAGCGCCCGATGCTGGCGAGACATTTCCAGGCGTTGGAAGGCGGAGAGCCCGGCTGCCTGCCCGATTTCGCGCCCGTGGCGGACCTCGCCATCCCCGGTGTTCGCGCCTTCATGCGCTCGCTGATGATCGCCCATCGGCGAGCCCTCGCGCCGGCCGGCGGAGAGGAGGAGGGCGACGCCTTGGGCCTGCTGCGCGAGGTCATGCTGTATCAGCTTCTCGGTGCCTGGCCGCGCCAGCCCCACCGGGAGCCCGACAAGCAGCCGCTTCCGCCTTCGCGCCGCCTTCGCACGGCGCTCGACTTCATCGACGCCCATATCGGCGGACGCCTGCGCCTCGCCGACATCGCGGCCGCCGCAGGCTTGAGCGTGCGCTCCCTGCAGACCCTGTTCCGAAAGGAGCTGGGCAAGACGGTCGTCCAGACCATCACCGAGCACCGGCTGGACAAGGCTCACCAGGACCTCATGACGGATGTCGATCCGAGCATCCAGATCAGCCAGATCGCCTATCGCTGGGGCTTTCTGCATCTCAGCGACTTCAGCCGCCGCTATCGCGAGCGCTTCGGGCACCTCCCGTCCGAGACCAAGCGAAGCCGGCGCCTTCACTGAGCGGGTCGCGCTCGTCGCTGCCAGTCCCCGCCATTGTGCAGTGCAGCTATGCGCGTGGCGCTCTACCGCAGCGCAAAATCACGTGCCATATCATGGTCACCATCCGCGGCGGGCTTCTCCTCCCAAGCGCCTCCCGCGGATCGCCCGGCGGCATCCTCCTCCCAGCCAAAGGGCATATTTCAGCGCCTGCCGGTCCTCCCCCGGCAGGCGTTTTTGTTTGTGATCGCGAAGCGCGCGCGGCGCATGCCGGCCGGGTCGTCACGAGCCGGGTCGATGCGTGGGAGAGGATCGGGACAGCGGCAGGCGTCGGCGGCAGGGAGCGACCGGCCGCGAAAGGGACGGGAAGGCCCGTCCGGCGAACCGCACGAAACCTTCCCATTCCGGCGCGAACGTGGGATTTGCCTGCCTACGGCTCGCGGGACGAGCGCTATGGGAGAACGCTTGCCCCTGGCTGGAGGCAGCGCGCGACGGCGCCCGGGTGCCGCCCGATCAGTTGCGACCGCCCAGCGCCTTCAGGAGGCCGGACATGTGCTCGCGCACCTCCCGGTCCTCGATCCGGCCGAGCGCCGAGCCGAGGATCTCATCGGCCTCGGAGAAGGCGTTCCCGTCCGCCTGCGTCACCGAACGCCGCGACAGGCCGCTGAAAAAATCGCCGACATCGACGTCCAGGAGCTGGGCGAGCCGATAAAGCGTGGCGGCGCTGATCCGGTTCTCGCCCGTCTCGTACTTGCGGACCTGCTGATAGGTCGTCTTGATCTCGCGTCCGACCGCCGACATGGAGAGGCCGCGCTTCTCACGGAGCTCTTGCAGGCGGGCGCCCAGTTGGACGTCCAGTGGATCTTTGGCCATGCTGTGATGCCCATCTTGCTTTGGAGAGCCGCCCCGCATCGCGTAAACTAGAGGCAAATTCGATCGAACTCTACTTGGAATTGCTTGGATGAGAAGTTTCCGCAACTTCACCGCCGTTTGACCCGTCGGGCGTGGGTTTGGGGCGTGCCGCTCGGCGCGGTCGCCGGTTGAAACGATGCGGGCCGCGCAAGGTGGAGGCGTGAAGGCCCGCGCCCGAAGCCGTGGAATGGGAAAAGGGCGCGAGAAAGGCCGCGCGCCTGCTCAACCGCTCATGCGCTCGAAGGCGTCGGCGCGGTCGAGATCGATGGCCGCACCCCGAACCCCGCGCTCCCTCGCCGCCGGGCCGCGCCGTTCGGCTGCGGGGCGGCTCGCCGCGAAGTCGGCCGCACGTGCCTGGAGCCTGCGCACCTCGCCGGACGGCCCGGCATCCGCCTGGGAGCGGGGGCCGGCGCCGGAGACCGCACTGAAGCTCTCGGTCGCCTCAAGCTTGAAGAAGGCGGCGCGCTCGTTGAGGGAGACGGCCTCGCCCGACAGCGCCTCGGCAGTGGCCGTCATCTCGTTGGCAGCCCCGGCGTTCGCCTGCGTCACCTGGTCGAGCTGGACCACGGCCTGGTTGATCTGCTCGATGCCGATCGACTGCTCGCGGCAGGCCGCCGAGATCTCCGAGATCAGCTCCGCCGTGCGCTGGATCGCGGGAAGCAGTGCGGTCATCTTCTGGCCGGCGCCCGAGGCGACGTCCAGGGTGCCGGTCGACAGCTCGCCGATCTCGGTGGCGGCCGCCTGCGCCCGCTCCGCCAGCCTGCGCACCTCCGAGGCGACGACGGCGAAGCCCTTGCCGTGCGAGCCCGCTCGCGCCGCCTCGATGGCGGCGTTGAGGGCCAGGAGGTCGGTCTGGCGGGCGATCTCCTGAACGAGCCGCACCTTGTCGGCGACCTCGCCCATGGCCTGGACGGCCTTGGCGGTGGCGCCCGCCACGTCCTCGGCGAGATCGCGCGCCGTGCGGGCGGTGGTCTCGGCCTGCGTCGCGTTGTCGGCGTTCTGCCGCACGTTCGCGGTCATCTCCTCCACCGCCGCCGAGGTTTCCTCCGAGGCCGCCGCCTGCTCCGTCGAGCCCGAGGAGAGCTGCTCGGCCGTCGTCGCCGATTGGCGCGAGTTGGACGCGACCTGGGCGGCCGAGGCGATGACGTTCGTCATGGTGGCGTTCAGCGTCACCCGCATCTGGGAGAGATCGGTGAGGAGGGTGCCGATTTCGTCGTGACGGCCATGGACGATCGTCCGGGCCAGGTCGCCCTGGGAAATCCGCGCGACGTTCTCGCCGAGCTGACGCAGCCCCTTGTTGATCGAGCGCGACAGAGCGAAGGCGAGAAGGGCGCCGAGGCCAAGCCCCGCGAGGACGAGGGCGACGAGCGTGCCGCGCGCGGCGGTGTAAACGTCGTCCGAGCGGCGGACCGAAACCTCGGCCGCCGCCGCGACGCCCTCTCGGATCCGGCCGAGAGTTTCGGCCACGGCGAAGGCTGCGGGCTTCAGCTCCTTGTTGAGGTAGTCGAGGGCCCGCCGCGTCTCGCCCGTTACGGACGCGTCCGTCGATGCGGGATCGGCCTTTCCTCCGCGCACCAGGGCCTCGTCGGCGACCGTCCGGAAGGCGGCCGCCGCCCGCGCCATCTCCGCGACCTGCGCCTCGACGTCCGCGCTGACCGACGCCCGAAGCGCCGTCAGGTTGTCGTCGACGGCGGTCCAGGCCGCGTCGTACTGCTGGTGAAGGACCGGACGCAGGGACGGATCGGCCGCGTAGGTCATCCAAAGGATGCGGCGGACCTCCTCGATGCGGGTGCTGATGTCGGACACGGCCCGCACCTGCTCGAAGGGCTGAGCGACGAACTGCACCAGTTGCCCGTTGACCGTCGAGGCCGCATGGAGCCCGAGAGCGCCGCCGGCCGCCGACATGGCCAAAACGATCGCGAACGACGCACCGATCCTGGCTTTGATTGAGAACTTCACGCCGTCGTCCCTGTATTTCACCCGGCCCCACGCATGCCGAGCGACTAGAAAATTTCGATTCGGGGCCTAACAGAAGAAAATGACTCCGACATTAAGAGGTACATAAGAACGCGCAAAAGGCATTCTCTTCACAGTAGGCCTGGAGATCAATTGACAGGCACCATCGATCGCAATCTATACTTCAGCTATTTGATCTGCGGATCAACCTTGAAGGGAGACCCGGGATCGGAAGGGTCGGGTGCGGTACGGCCGGGGAAGGTTCGCGCAAGGAAGATCGGGGCAAGACACGAGTTCCATGCAGGCGAACCCTCGCCCCACCTCTTCGGCGGTGCTGGCCGCGGGTCTCGCGATCGAGAGGTGCCCGGCGATGGCGACGCGGTCACGACAGGACGAGGCCTCGGGCACCCGCTCGCGCGCGACGCGCTCGCGCCGTCGCGCCGCGCAGGTCGGTTCGCTCGTTCTTCTCGCTCTTCTGGCCGGCTGCGCGGGCCGCGGCGCGATCGACCGGTTCTCGGCCGTGCGCGAAGTGTCCCCGCGCCAGGCCTTCGTGATGCCCTCGGCCGGCGGCCCGGCCATTGTCGGCGTCCTGGAGCGCACCTACAGCAACGGCGTCGAGCAGGACATCGTCCTGGCGGGCGGGGGCGCGGTCGCCGCGCAGAACGTCCTGAAGGTCCAGTTCATCGGCCCCGTGGATACGGCGACGTCGGGGCGGAGCGCCCTTTCCGAGCGCCCGCTCGCCACGACCGACATCGCCCGCGAGCTGCGCGCCGAGTTCCCCGGCATCGCCATGCAGCGCTCGCCCTACTACGTCCAGAACCGCTACGGCCCCTTCGGCTACGCCGTCGGCCGCACGGGCGGAACGACCTGCCTCTACGCCTGGCAGCGGATGACCGGCTCGGTCGACACCACGCTTCTCCTGCGCCCGCGGGCCATCATCAACATGCGTCTTCGCCGCTGCGATGCGGGTGTGAGCGAGGCTCAGCTCCTCGCGACCATGTACGGGCTCGGCGTGAATTCCTTCATCGACCACTTCTCCTGGGTTCCCTACGACGCGCCGCCCCCGCCGCCGCCCACCCTGGGCGCGAGCGCGGCGCCGATCTATCCCGTCGCCGGCGCGGCCGCGACCGTTCTCGCGGAGCCGGCACCCGCCGCGGCCCCTGCCGCCGCCGCTCCCGCGCCGCGCCGTCTGGCGCGCCGCGCGGCACCGAGACCCGCTCCGGTCGCCGCGCCCGCGCAGCCGCCCCTGCCGGCGCCGATCGGGCTGCCGGTTCCACCACCGCCGGGCACCGCCGCGTCCGCCCCGACCACGTCCGCGCCGCTCGCCGCGCCGGCCGCAGCCGCTTCGCCCGCGTCCTCCGTTCCGGTTCCACCGCCGCCTTCCGTGCCGGGCCCGGCCGCACCAGTGCCGGCCGTCTCGGCACCCGCGCCGCAAGCGACCGCCCCCCTGGCGCAGCCCGTGGTGGTGCCACCCGCCATCTGCGCGAACGGCGCCTTGAGAACCGCGGCCGGCTGCTGATCCGCAAGCAGGCGTAAACCATCCGGCAAGCTTAACGTCACCTCGCCGACCCGTCCGGCTATGATCCCGCCTGAATGCCACTAACTTGCCGCGGGAAGGGAGGATCGCGTCGAAGGAGCGGAGTGGGAAAGCGGGAACGGACGACATGCTGAGACTTGGTCTGACGGTTCTCTGGATCGTCGCGTCGATCGTGGCGATCGCGGTGATCACCCTACCGGTCAGCCTGCAGGCGCAGCTCTTCGCCGTCCTGTTCGTGCTCGGCGTCATGGTCGTCTTGAAGGTGTTCGACCTCGGCGGCGTGTGGCGACTCGTGGCGCTGGCGCTCGGCACCTCGATCGTCCTGCGCTACGTCTACTGGCGCACCACCTCGACGCTGCCGCCGGTCAACCAGCTCGAGAACTTCATCCCCGGCTTCCTCCTCTACCTCGCCGAGATGTACAGCGTCTTCATGCTGGCGCTCAGCCTCTTCGTGGTGGCGGCGCCCGTTCCCCCGCGCCCGAGCCGCGGCCTGCCGGCCGACCTTCGCCCGCCCACCGTCGACGTCTTCATCCCGTCCTATAACGAGCCCCCGAAGCTCCTCGCCAACACCATCGCCTCGGCGCTGGCGATGAACTATCCGGCCGACCGCTTCACCGTCTGGCTGCTCGACGACGGCAGCACCGACCAGAAGCGGACCTCGGAGGACGCGGCCGCCGCGATGGTCGCGGAAGCGCGGCACGCCGAGCTGAAGCGGCTCTGCGAGGACATGGGGGCGCGCTACCTGACGCGCGCGCGCAACGAGCACGCCAAGGCCGGCAACCTCAACAACGGCATGCTGCACTCGACGGGCGAGCTCATCGCCGTCTTCGACGCCGACCACGCCCCCGCCCACGACTTCCTGGCCGAAACGGTCGGCTATTTCGAGGACGATCCGCGCCTGTTCCTGGTGCAGACGCCGCACTTCTTCCTCAATCCCGACCCGCTGGAGC
The DNA here is from genome assembly GCF_009765365.1 of Antarcticirhabdus aurantiaca. Lineage (GTDB taxonomy): Bacteria > Pseudomonadota > Alphaproteobacteria > Rhizobiales > Rhizobiaceae > Antarcticirhabdus > Antarcticirhabdus aurantiaca. The sequence continues at coordinate 6,567 of NZ_VTOM01000019.1, read as the reverse complement.
GCAACCTGCGCACCTTCGAGACGATGCCGTCCGAGAACGAGATGTTCTACGGCATCATCCAGCGCGGCCTCGACAAGTGGAACGCGTCCTTCTTCTGCGGCTCGGCCGCGCTCCTGCGCCGCGAAGCGCTGAACGAGACGAGCGGCTTTTCCGGCATCTCGATCACCGAGGACTGCGAGACCGCCATCGAGCTGCATTCGCGCGGCTGGAACAGCCTCTACGTCGACAAGCCGCTGATCGCCGGCCTCCAGCCCGCGACCTTCGCGAGCTTCATCGGCCAGCGCTCGCGCTGGGCGCAGGGCATGATGCAGATCCTGTTCCTGCGCGTGCCGCTCCTCAAGCGCGGCCTCTCCCTGCCCCAGCGCCTCTGCTACATGTCCTCCACGCTGTTCTGGCTGTTTCCCTTCCCGCGGCTGATGTTCCTGATCGCGCCGCTCTTCTACCTGTTCTTCGGCCTGCAGATCTTCACGGCGTCGAGCGGCGAGTTCGTGGCCTACACGCTCACCTACATGGCCGTGAACCTCATGATGCAGAACTACATGTACGGCGCCTATCGCTGGCCCTGGATCTCCGAGCTTTACGAATACGTCCAGAGCGTCCACCTCCTGCCGGCGGTGGTGTCGACGATCCTTCATCCGAAGAAGCCGACCTTCAACGTGACGGCCAAGGACGAGTCGATCGTGATCAGCCGCATCTCCGAGATCGGCCTGCCCTTCTACCTGATCTTCGCCGTGCTGCTCGCCGGCGTCGGGGCGACCGTCTGGCGGGTGATCTACGAGCCCTACCGGGCCGACCTGACCCTCGTGGTCGGCGCCTGGAACGTCCTCAACCTCCTGATCGCCGGCTGCGCGCTGGGCGTCGTCTCGGAGCGGGGAACGCCGAGCGCCAGCCGGCGCGTGTCCGTGCGCCGCCGCTGCGACGTGGTGATCGGCGACACGGTGCTCACCGGCACGATCGAGGACGTGTCGGTGTCGGGCGCGCGCATCCGCGTCGCCGGCGCGCTGCCCTTCGAAACCGAGCGCGACGGGCCGGCGCTCCTGCGCCTGCGGACCTTCCGCAACCAGGAGGAGGACACGATCCCGCTGCGCATCCGGCGCATCGAGCGCGGCACGGCCGACGTCGTCCTCGGCTGCGCCTACGTCACCGAGACGGCCCGCCACCACCGGGTGATCGCCGACCTCATCTTCGCCAATTCCGGCCAATGGGACGCGATCCAGAAGAGCCGGCGCCGCAATCCCGGCCTGCTGCGCGGCTCGGCCTGGTTCTTCGCGATCTGCATCTACCAGACCTTCCGCGGGCTGGCCTATCTGACCAAGGGCCGAAGCGGGCGTCCGGCACCCGCTTCGGCGCCGGCACAGGCACCGGCGGGAGGCCGCTGATGCGCGCGCGCCTTCGGTTCTCCCTCCTGCCGCTGCTTCTCGCGCTCGGCTGGGCCGCGCCCGCCGCCGCCCAGCCGGCGCAGAGCGCCCCCTTCGACATGAGCCCCGAGCGCCCCGCCGCCACCGCGCCCGAGCGGCAGGCGCCGGCCACCACGACCCCGCCGGCGGCTCCTCCCCCGGTCGCGCCGGCACCGGTAACGCCGCCCGCACCGTCGCGGCCAAGCACCGAGCCCGCCCCCATGCCGGCCGTGCCGGCCGCGCCGCCCGCGGAGCAGCCCCCTGCCCCCACTCCCGACGCCGCGCCGGCCGATGCGGTGACCGTGGCCGAAGCCGAGGCCACCGGCCCGTGGCGGCGGCATCTCCTGGCGACCTCCACCCTGTCCCTGTCGGGCGAGATCGACCGCCGCCGCTGGTCGGTCTACCTGACGCGCGAGGAGGCAGAAGCCGCCGCGACGCTGAGGCTCGGCTACCAGAACACGATCCTCGCCGCGCCCGAATCCTCGCGCCTCAGCATCTTCGTCAACGACACGCCGCTGATCGAGGAGGCCGTCGCCTCCTCCGATGCGGTCCGCGACCTGTCGGTCCCGGTTCCCGCCGGGCTGCTGCGGCCGGGCTTCAACACGGTGACGGTGGAGAGCAGCCTGCGCCACCGCACGGACTGCACCATCGCCTCGACCTTCGACCTCTGGACCGAGATCGACGGGGCCCGCACGTTCCTGGAATTCGACGGCGCGCCGGAGCGCTTCGCCGCGCGCCGGCTGGAGGACATCCGGGCGACGGGCGTCGACGCGAACGGGCGCACGAGCCTGCGCATCCTCGTGCCGGAGGGCGACCTGTCGGATGCCTCGGGCCCGGTGCTGCGCCTCGCGGAAGGGCTGGCGCTGATCCTCGGCATGCCGAACCTGTCGGTGGAGATCCTGCAGGGCGCCCTTCCCGAGCCCGCGCCCGGCCACCTCGACGTCGTCGCCGGCCCGACCGAGGCCCTGGCCCCGGTGCTCGGCGCCCTGGCCGGCCCGGCTCCTCCGGGCGCATCGCCGAGCTTCGTGTCCCGGCCCGGCGGCGGCGCTCTGCTCGTCGTTTCCGGTTCGAACTGGGACGAGGTTCTGGCCGGAGCCGAGCGGATCGTCGCCTTCAGCGACCGGCCCGACCTGCAGCCGCGCCAGAGCGTGTCCAGCCCGGCGCTGCGCGCGCCCGACGCCCCGATGATCCGCGAGGGCGGCGTTGTCACCCTCGCCGAACTCGGCGTTCCGTCGCAGGAGTTCGCCGGCCGGCGCTTCCAGACCCAGTTCTCGCTGGCCGTGCCCGCCGACTTCTTCGCCGAAGCCTACGGCGAAGCCGTTCTGCGGCTCGACGTGGCCTATAGCGGCGAGATCCTGCCGGGCAGCCAGATCACCGTCACGGTCAACGGCAACATCGCCACGACCCTGCCGATCGGCGGCGTCGGGGGCGGCGGCGTCCTCGAGGCCTTCCCGCTCAAGGTGACGATGCGCCACCTGCGCCCCGGCGCGAACGCGATCGGCATCGAGGCGGGCCTCCTCACCCGCGCCGACGAAGTCTGCCTGCCCGGCGCGACGAGCGGGACCACCGGCCGCTTCGCCCTGTTCGACAGCTCGCGCCTCGAAATCCCGACCTTCGCGCGCATCGCCCGCGTGCCGAACCTCGCCGCCATGCAGGGCACCGGCTTTCCCTACGCCTTCGGCGGCCCGGTCTCGGTGATCGCCGGGGACGACGCCGCGGCCCTCGCCAACGCGGCCGAGATCCTGGCGCGCCTGTCCTTCGCCGCCGGCCGCGCCGTTCCCGTCGACACCAGCGGCTCGCTCGCCACCGCCGCCGCGGGCAACGCCCTCTTCGTCGGCACGCCGCGCCAGATTCCCGCCGGCGTCTTCGCCCAGATCAACGTGGACCCGGCCGGCACCGCGCTCTGGGGCGGCGGCGCGCCGGCGGCCGAGCAGACCACCAGCCTCACCCTGGAGCGCTGGCGCGAGCAGTTCGGCGCCGAGGAGGGCTGGCGCTCGGCGCTGGAGCGCCTCGGCGACTGGATGCGCGTGACCTTCGGCGTCGAAGAGGAGGGCCTGCGCCTCGTGCCGGGCCGCGACCCGCCCTTCGTGCCCGGCGCCGAGGCGACGCTTCTCGTCGGCCAGGGCCCGGGACCGGCGCCGGGCAGCGTTTGGACGGTGGTCTCGGCCCCGACCGAGGAGGCACTGGACGCGGGCACCGCCGCGCTCGTGCGCGAGGAGGCGTGGACGCGCCTGTCGGGCCGCGTGACGACGCTCGATGCCACGGGCGCGGTCGCCTCCGTGCCCGTCGGCGCGGCGGAGTTCCTGCCGACGCAGCCCTTGTCCCTCGCCAACATGCGCCTGATCCTCGCCAACTGGCTGTCGGAGAACGTCCTGTCCTACGCCACGCTGCTGGTTGTCGTCGCGCTGCTGCTCGGGCTCGCCACGACGGCCTTCGTCCAGTTCCTGGGGCGGCGTCGATGAGGGCGGCAGCGGCGGCGAAGCGGCTCCTGACGACCCTCGGCCTCGCCGCGTTCCTGGCGGCGGCCCCGGCCGCGGCGGCCCCCTTCGTCGAGCCGGAGGCGTGGGACGCCTGGCGCGCGAGCTTCCTCGACGCGTCCGGCCGCGTCGTCGATACCGGCAACAACGGGATCAGCCACAGCGAGGGCCAGAGCTACGGCCTGCTTCTCGCGGTTCTGGCCGAGGACCGGGAAACCTTCGAGCGGATCTGGAGCTTCACCCGGACCGAGCTTCTCCTGCGCGACGACGGGCTCGCCGCCTGGCGCTGGTCGCCGAGCGAGGAGCCGCGCGTCACGGACATGAACGACGCCGCCGACGGCGACATCCTGATCGCCTACGCGCTGGGCCGGGCCGGCAAGGCCTGGGACCGGCCGGACCTGACGCAGGCCGGCGCGGCGATGGCCGAGGCGATCGGCTCGCACCTCCTCTTCACCCAGGAAGGGCGCACGCTCTTGCGCCCGGCGGCGGCGGGCTACGACCGCGGCGATCGGCCGGACGGGCCGGTGGTGAACCTGTCCTACTGGGTCTTCGAGGCCTTTCCGGTCCTGGCCGAACTCGCGCCCGGCCACGACTGGGCGGGCGCCGAGGCGGGCGGGCGGGCGCTCCTGGCAAGCGTGCTCGCCGAGGGGAGCCTTCCGCCGGAATGGCTCTCCGTCGCGCGCCGTCCGCGGCCCGCGGAGGGCTTCCCGGCCGAGTTCGGCTACAACGCCCTGCGCGTGCCGCTCTATCTCCTGCGCGCGGCCCCCGGCGACGAGGCGGAGCGGGCGCGGCTCGCCGCGCTCGCGGCGGCGATGACCGATCCGGACACCGGCGCGGTGCGGCTCGTCGACCTGGCATCCGGGGCGACAAAGGAGCGGCTGACCGATCCCGGCTACCGCATCCTTCCCGCGGCGGTCGCCTGCGCTGAAAGCGGCACACCGCTTCCGGACGATCTCAAGCGCTACGCCTCAACACTTTATTATCCATCCACCCTGCATCTGTTGACGCTCGCCCATCTCAAGGAAGAGCATCCGAGATGTCTGCGCTGACGAGGACAACGATGATCGGACTGGCGGCCGGACTTGCGGTCGCCCTTCAGGGATCCGCGTCCGCAGCGCCCGCCGCACCCACGCATTGGGACGCCACGAGCGAGCCGGCGGCGCTGGTGGTGGCCGCGAACGTCGAACCCTTCTCCGCCACCCTTGCCCAGGCGCCGGCACCGGCGCCGACGACGCCCCGGTCCGGCGCGGCCGTCCCTGCCACGCCTGCCGCGCCGCAGGCGGAGGCGCCGGAAAGCCAGCCCGTCGCGCGCCCGCCCGCCGTCGACGAGACGGCGCTGCGCTACTTCGCGCGCCAGGGCGACACACGTCGCCTCGAAGCCGAGATCGCCCGCCTCAAGGCGCTTTATCCCGACTGGCAGCCGCCGGAGAACCCGCTGGAGATCGAAGACGCCGGCGATCCCGAGCTCGACCGGATCTGGGAGCTCTACTCGCAAGGCCGCTACGCCGAGGTGCGCGCGGCGATCGCGGCCCGACAGGCGAGCGAGCCCGGCTGGCAGCCGCCGGCCGACCTCCTCGACCGTCTCGCCGTCGCCGAAGCGCGGGTGCAGCTCGTCAACGCCTCGAACCTCCAGCAGTGGCAGGCGGTGATCCGCGTCGCTTCCGCGACGCCCAGCCTCCTCACCTGCTCGGAGGTCGATGTCCTTTGGCGCGTCGCCCGCGCCTTCATCGAGACGGGCCGCCCGGACCGCGGGCGCGACGCCTATCTCTACGTCCTCACCCAGTGCGACAACGACGCCGAGCGGCTCGCCACCATGCAGATGGCGACGCAGCGCCTGCCGCGCCCCGAGCTCGATCCGCTTCTAGCCACCGAGCGCAAAGGCCCCGACGGCGTCGGCGAGTTCGCCTCGATCCGCGCCGACCTCGCCCGCGCGAGCCTGGCCGAAGCCGCCGACGACGCGGCCGTGGTCGTCGCCGCCGCCGACCTCGACACCGTGACGCGTCTCGCCGACGCCGAGGGGCGCGCCTCGGACAACGAGCTCCTCGGCTGGTACGCCCTGCGGCGCGCCGATTACCCGCAGGCGCTCGCCCGCTTCGAGCGCGCCCGCGCGGCGCAGGACTCCTCGACCGTTTCGCAGGGCTATGCCCTGGCCCTGATCCAGCTCGCCCGCTTCGCCGAGGCCGAGAGCGCCATGGTGCCCTGGCGCGAGGCCTCGGACGGCGCGCGCGCCGTTTATCTCGCCGCCGTCGCCAACCTTCTGGCCGCGCCGGGCGGCGCGGCGATCGACCAGGCGGTGCTCGCCCGCGCGGTGGACGCGGCCGCCCAAGCGCGCGACGCGGCGACGGCCCAGCAGATCGGCTGGTACGCCTTCAGCCTCAACCAGTTTCCCACCGCCGCGCAATGGTTCGCGACGGCGCTCGCCTGGAAGGCCGACGACGAGCCCGCGGCCTTCGGCCTCGCGCTCGCGCGCCAGCGGCTCGGCGACGCGGGCGGGCTCGCCGCCCTTCAGCGCGAATGGTCGGCCCGCTCGCCGCGCATCGCCGCCATCGGCCGCGAGGACGGCGAGGGCATCGCCGCCGACGCGTCCGGCGCCGGCATCGCGCAGGCCGAGGCGCCGCGCGCCCGGCAGGTCGCCGCGACCGAGACGCCGGCCCGCCCGCGCGCCGCCCTGCGCGAGCGCCCGGCCGCCGCAC
>NZ_VTOM01000018.1 GCF_009765365.1 Antarcticirhabdus aurantiaca | reverse complement strand
CGGTGATCTTCTCGGCGATGGTGCGCATGGCTTCCACCGACTGGGCGACGGCGGTGCCGGTCTTCTCGGCGTTGACGTTCGCCTGGGCGGCGATCTTCTCGGTCTGGGCGGCGTTGTCGGCGTTCTGGCGAACGTTCGCCGTCATCTCCTCGACCGCGGCCGAGGCCTGCTCGGAAGCCGCCGCCTGCTCGGTCGAGCCGGAGGAAAGCTGCTCGGCCGTCTGCGCCGACAGGGCCGAGCCGGAGGCAACCTGGCTCGACGACAGGCGCACCGCGCCGACGACCTGCCGCAGGCGCTCGGTCATGCCGTTCATGGCGTGGAGCACGTCGCCGATCTCGTCCTTGGCATGCACGACGATCGGCTCGGCGATGTCGCCGTCGCCGATCGTCTTCATGCAGAACTGCACGAAGCCGAGCCCCTGGCCGATGCGGCGGGTGACGGCCCAGCCGGCGCTGCCGCCGATGACGAGGGTGAGGACGCAGATGCCGAGCATCTGCCACCAGGCGCTCTCATAGGCCGCCTGCTTGTCCGCGATCGCGGCGGCGGCCGCGGCTTCCTGCGCATCGGTCGCGGTCGAGATCATGTCGACCATCGCCGACATGGCGGGTGCCAGCTGGTCGCGGGCGATCGCCGAAGCCTTGGCGAGGGCGCTCGGATCCGATCCCTTGTGCGCCGCCGTGTACAGGTCGACCGCCGTCTGCGCCTTCGCGCCATAGTCGCGCAGCGCCGCGGCGAGATCCTGCAGGGCGGGCCGCTGGTCCGCGTCGACGCGCGCCTCCAGCCCCGTCACGAGGTCGAGCGCCTTGGCCGCGCGCTCGGTCGCGGTCTGGCTGTAGTCGGTGAACTTCGCATCGTCCTCGATGACGTCCAGCATGTTCACCAGGCGGCCGACATCCGAGATGTAGGCGCGAACCGTCTTCAGCTCGAGCTGGTTGTTCACCGTCTCGCTCGAGAAGGCGACGAAGGAGTCCTGGCTGGCCTTGAGGTTGCTCAGACCGACGGCGGCGGCGAGGCCGTTCAGGACCAGAAGAAGGGCGAAGCCCGCGATGAGCTTGAACTTGATCGACATGGAAACCGAACGACGCGAGGGTTGACGACGACGGTTAGGACGCTATCGAGCGAGCCATAAGCTTTACTTAAGAGCGACTCCGGAGAAGCATAGCCCCCAAACGACCCCCGGGGAAACGGCGCGTCAGGCCGCGGCGTCCTTGCGCTCGCCGTTTGCCGCGGCGCCGCGGGCGGAGCCGTCGCGCAGGCTGCGGGCGATTTCCGCCCAGGCGCGCGACAAGACGGGGGTCGGCGGCGCCGGAGCGACATCCTCCGCCGGGCCCGGCCTCGCCCCCTCCCCGACATGCACTCCCGGCGCGATCAGCGCATCGAGGAACTCCGACGTGATCGCCTGTTCCACGGCCAGCGCGTCCTGGACCAGGCAGTAGGCCATGACGTGGAACTGCATCTTGCCGATCTCGGAGGTGCGCACGGCCAGCTGGAAGCCCGGCCCGGCGATGTCGGCGCCCGCCTTGTTGGTCGCCATGCGGTGGAAGCGCGCCGCGCGCTCGCGGTCGGGCCCGAGCACGCGTTCCGCCGCTGCGCCGAGAAGCGCGAGCGCCGGCCCCGGCGCCACCGGGTGCTCCATGGTCACGACGAAGCGGTGCGGCGCGAAGTGGCGCGGCTGCGCCCCGACCCGGACCGGCCCGGTGAGCAGCACCGAGTTCGGCAGCATCACCACGCGCCCCGTGCCGGCATGCCCGAGATGGGCGGCCGGAAGCTCCATGATCGTCGTCGAGAACAGGCCGTGGTCGATGACCTCGCCGTGGATGCCGTTCATCTCGATGCGGTCGCCGACCTTGAAGAGGTGCCCCGACAGGCGCAGCACGGAGCCGGCGACGCACATGATCAGCTCCTTCGTCGCGACGACCAGCGCCACCATCACGGCGGCGAGCGACAGGACGACGCTCTGGATCTCGCTGATCCACACCGCCAGGAGCGCCAGCGCCAGGACGAGGTCGGCCACGGCCCGGATCGTGAAGCGCCGCCGCCGCGCCAGCGCCAGGTCCTCGCCGCGGCCCGCCAGCCAGACGCCCGCGAAGCGAAGCGCCAGCACGACCGCGGCGATCGAGAGGCTGAGCCAGATGTTGTCGGCGATCCGCGAGGGGATGAAGAAGGGCATGACGGCTCCGACCTGGCCGACGCTCCACGGCGCGGCCTTGGCCCGCGCGCGGCAAGCGCTGCGGGCGGCCGGGGGAGACGTCGGCGGATCCTTGTGCCCATCCGTTCTGCGCCCGCACCGTTAACGCAAGCTTGCCCGATCGTGACCATTTCGGGGCGTTTTCGCGCCGCAATCGTCTTCGTCCCCGCGCTGTTGCCGGTCGACAAGCCGGACGAAACCGCGGAAAAGGGCGCGTTCGAACCCCATCAGCCCGGCCCGGGAGGCCCGACACATGACGACCCGCACCCTTCTTCTCCTGCCCGGCGACGGCATCGGCCCCGAGGCCATGGCGGAAGTGGAGAAGCTGATCGCGATCCTCAACGCGGCCGGCGCGGGCTTCGAGACCGAGCGCGGGCTCGTCGGCGGCAGCGCCTACGACGCGCACGGCGCCGCGATCTCGGAAGACGACATGAAGCGGGCGCTCGCCGCCGACGCCGTGCTGTTCGGCGCGGTGGGCGGGCCGAAGTGGGACACCGTTCCCTACGAGGCCCGCCCCGAGGCCGGCCTCCTGCGCCTGCGCAAGGACCTCGAGCTCTTCGCGAACCTGCGGCCCGCCATCTGTTATCCGGCCCTCGCCGAGGCCTCGTCGCTCAAGCGCGAGCTCGTGGAGGGGCTCGACATCCTGATCCTGCGCGAGCTGACCGGCGGCGTCTACTTCGGCGAGCCGAAGACCATCACCGACCTCGGCAACGGGCAGAAGCGCGCCATCGACACGCAGGTCTACGACACCTACGAGATCGAGCGCATCGCCCGCGTCGGCTTCGAGCTGGCGAAGACGCGCCGGGGCAAGGTGACGTCGATGGAGAAGCGCAACGTCATGAAGTCCGGCGTCCTGTGGAACGAGGTCGTCACGCGCGTCGGCCGCGAGGAATATCCGGACGTGGCTCTCGACCACATGCTGGCCGATGCCGGCGGCATGCAGCTCGTGCGCGCGCCCAAGCAGTTCGACGTCATCGTGACCGACAATCTCTTCGGCGACATGCTCTCCGACGTCGCGGCGATGCTGACGGGCTCGCTCGGCATGCTCCCCTCCGCTTCGCTCGGCGCGCCGGACGCCGCCACGGGCAAGCGCCGCGCGCTCTACGAGCCGGTCCACGGCTCGGCTCCCGACATCGCCGGCCGCGGCCTCGCCAACCCCATCGCCATGGTCGCATCGCTCGCCATGTGCCTGCGCTACTCCTTCGCCATGATCGCGGAGGCCGACGCGCTGGAGCGCGCCGTCGCCGCGGTTCTCGACTCCGGCACGCGCACCGGCGACATCATGGCCCCCGGCTGCCGCCAGGTCGGCACGAGCGAGATGGGCGACGCCATCGCCTCGGCCTTCCAGGCCGAGCTCGACCGCGCCTGATCGGGCGAGCCCGACGCTTCGTCCTTCTCCCCGCCCCGGGGAGAAGGATCCCGGCGGCGGACGAGGGTCGTCGTCCGCCGCCGCTTCTTGCCGGCTTTTTCCAAGCGCTCCGATCAACTCGGCGTGGCCGCGGCGTTCTCCGCGGGTTTTCCCCATCCACAAACGTTGACAGCGCCGGTCCACTTTAATAGTCGGAACGCAAGTTCAACGATGCCTCTTGGAGCATCGGCGAACGGGACGGAAAGTTATTCCACCGTCCGGAATAGTATAGAACCATTCTAAAGAACGAACGATCCAAGTTCTCTCCCGCGCCATCCATGCGGCGCACTCCGTTTTTCGCGGCCTCGGCCGGATCCCTGTCACGCAAGGACCTCGACCCATGTTCAAGCGACCGCTCCTCCTCATCGGCCTCGCCGCCGCTCCGGCCCTTTTCGCCGGCGCAGCGTCCGCGCAGGACCTCACCATCTATTCCGGCCGCGGCGAATCCTTCGTCGCCCCCGTCATCGAGATGTTCGAGAAGGAGTCGGGCAAGGACGTCGAGGTGCGCTACGGCGGCACCGCCGAGCTCGCCACCCTTCTCAAGGAAGAGGGCGCCAACACCCCGGCCGACCTGTTCTGGGCGCAGGACGGCGGCGCGCTGGGCGCGACGGCCGATCTGTTCGAAGTGCTGCCGGCCGAGCTCTCCGCCGCCGAGAACCCGCAGTTCAAGAACGCCGACAACAAGTGGGTCGGCACCAGCGCCCGCGCCCGCGTCCTCGTCTACTCCACCGAGCGCGCGCCCAAGGACCAGCTCCCCGACAGCGTCCTGAAGCTCACCGAGCCGGCCTGGAAGGGCAAGGTCGGCTGGGCGCCGGCCAACGGCTCGTTCCAAGCCTTCGTCACGGCGCTGCGCGTCAAGGAAGGCGAGGAAGCCGCCAAGGCCTGGGTGGACGGCATGGTCGCCAACGGCGCCAAGACCTATCCGAACAACGTGTCGCTGGTTCAGGCCATCGCCGACGGCGAGATCGACGTCGCGCTCGTCAACAACTACTACCTCAACCGCTTCACCCAGCGCGACGCGAAGTTCCCGGTCGCCATGACGTTCTTCAAGAACGGCGACATCGGCAACCTCCTCAACGTCGCCGGCGTCGGCGTTTTGAAGACGAGCGACGCCAAGGAGACGGCGCAGGACTTCGCCGAGTTCCTGCTCACCCCGGCGGTGCAGCAATACTTCACCTCGGCCGGCAACGAGTATCCGGTGATCGCGGGCGTCATCCCGAACCCGAGCCTCGCTCCCGTCGCCGACATCAAGGCCGCCGCGCCCGAGGTGCCGCTCGACCAGCTCTCAGACCTCGAAGGCACGCTGAACCTCCTGCGCTCGGCCAACCTCCTTTAAGGCAAGGAGGGCCGCCAAGGCCCGGCCATGGCAGTCGCCTACGACCCGAGACGTCCCCCGCTCGTCCTGCTCGTCCCGGCGCTCGCCGCCGGGGCGGGCATGCTCGTTCCGCTGGGCTACCTCGTCACCCGCGCCCTCGAGGGCACGGGCGCGGGCGCGGCCGAGCTGATTCTGCGCGCCCGCACGCTCGAGCTTCTCGGCAACACGCTGGCGCTGGTGGCTTGCGTCCTCGCGCTCTCGACGCTGATCGCGCTGCCCCTCGCGCTTCTCGTGACGCGCACCGACCTCGCGCCGCGCCGCGCGATCTCGATCCTCTGCGTCCTGCCGCTCGCCATTCCCGGCTACGTCATGGCCTATGCCCTGATCGGCCTGTCCGGCTATTACGGCTTCCTGAACGCCGCCTTCGGCGTGACGCTGCCGCGCCTCCAGGGGCTCTTCGGCGCGACGCTGGCGCTCTCGCTCTACGTCTTTCCCTACATCTTCCTGAACCTCCGCTCGGCGCTCCTCGGCATGGATCCGAGCCTCGTCGAGGCGGCGCGCTCGCTCGGCCGTTCGCCCTGGCGCACCTTTCGCGACGTGACGCTGCCGCACCTGATGCCGGCGCTGCTGTCCGGCTGGCTCGTCGTCGGCCTCTACGTCATCGGCGACTTCGGCGCCGTCGCGCTCATGCGCTACGAGGTCTTCTCCTACGCGATCTACAACCAGTATGCCGGCGCCTTCGACCGGGTCTACGCCGCCTGGCTGTCGCTGATCCTCGTCGCCCTCACCGTGTCGATCCTCTTCGCGGAAGGGTTCCTGGCGCGCCGGCGCCGCTACGCCCGCACCGGCACGGGCGTCGCGCGCGCCGCAGCGCCGTTCCGCCTCGGCCGCTGGCGTCCCCTCGCCTACGCCTTTCTCGGCTTGGTCTTCGCGGCCTCGATCGGCCTGCCGCTCGCGGTCATCCTCTACTGGATGTCCTTCGGCGGCGAGGCGGTGGATTGGAGCCGGATCGCGGCCGCCGCCGCGCGCACCGCCGCCACGGCCGCGCCGGCCGCGGCGCTCGCCACGCTTCTCGCCCTGCCGGTCGCGCTGTTGTCCGCGCGCTTTTCGTCGCGGCCGATCTGGTTCCTGGAGCGCCTCGCCTATTTCGGCTATGCCGTGCCGCCCCTCCCCTTCGCCCTTGCCATGGTCTTCTTCGCGCTCTCGACCCTGCCGGCCCTTTATCAGACGCTGCCGCTCCTGGTGCTGGCCTACGGCCTGAGCTTCCTGGCGCTGGCGGTCGGGCCGGCGCGCGCGGCGCTTCTCCAGGCGGGCGGGCGCATGGAGGAGGCGGCGCGCTCGCTCGGGCGCTCGGGCGCCGCGGCCTTTCTCGCCGTGACGCTGCCGACCATCTCGCGCAGCCTCGTCGCCGGCTTCCTGCTCGTCTTCATCCTCGTGGTGAAGGAGCTTCCGATCGCCGCGCTCCTCGCGCCGACGGGCTGGACGACCCTGTCGATGAACGTCTTCAGCCGCACCGTCGAGGGACAGCTCTTCGAGGCCGCCCCTTACGCGCTGATCACCGTCGTCTTCTCCAGCCTCTTCGTCGGGCTGATCCTCAGTCACGAAGGCCGCCGCCGATGAACGCCCCGCTCGCATCCTCCATCCAGGCGACGACCGCGCTTCTCACCGTGCGCGCCCTGTCCAAGCGCTTCGGCGACGTGCAGGCGGTGGCGGAAGCCGGCTTCTCGGTCGCGCCCGGCGAGATCTTCGCCCTGATCGGCCCGTCCGGCTGCGGCAAGTCGACGACGCTGCGCATGATCGCCGGCTTCGAGCGCCCGGACGGCGGCGAGATCCTGCTCGGCGGCCGGCGCATCGAGGCCGAGCCGCCGGAAAAGCGCGGCGTCGGCATCGTCTTCCAGGACTACGCGCTGTTTCCCCACCTGTCGGTTCTCGACAACGTCGCCTTCGCGCTGGCCAGGCTGCCGCGCGAGGAGCGTCACGCCAAGGCGCGCCGCTTCATCGCCATGGTCGGCCTCGAAGGCCTCGACGCGCGCTTTCCCGACCAGCTCTCCGGCGGCCAGCAACAGCGCGTGGCGCTCGCCCGGGCGCTGTGCGCCGAGCCGCGGCTGATCCTTCTCGACGAGCCCTTCTCCAACCTCGACGCCAGCCTTCGCGCCGCCACGCGCCGCGAGATCCGCGGGCTCCTGAAGGAGACCGGCATCGGCGCCGTCTTCGTCACGCACGACCAGGAGGAGGCGCTGTCCTTCGCCGACCGGCTCTGCGTCATGAAGAACGGCGTCGTCCAGCAGGTGGGCGAGCCCGAGCGGGTCTATTACCGTCCCTGCAACGCCTTCGTCGCCGGCTTCCTCGGCCGCACCAACATCCTGTCCGGGCGCGTCGCCGCCGGCGCCTCCACCGCCGACACGCCGATCGGGCCGGTCGCCCTCGACCGCCCGGCGAGCGGCGAGGTTCTCCTGTCGATCCGCCCCGAGCACCTTGCCTTGGAGCCGGCGGCGCCCGGCTGCCCGATCGCGCGGGTCGCCGAGCGCGAGTTCAAGGGCCACGACATGACGCTCTGGATCGAATGCGGCGGGAGCCAAGTCCAGATGGACACCGACTTCACCTGCCCCTTCCGCCCCGGCGACAGCGTGCGCCTCGTCGCCCGCTCCGCCGCGACCGTCCTGTCGGATTGACGCCTCAGGCGGCCCGCGCGAGCCGCTCCGCCGGCTCGAAGCCCGGCAGCCGCTCGGCCAGCGCCAGCGCCGGCGCGAGCTGCTCGCCCACCAGCACCGCCAGGAGCCGCACCTCGGCGCGCCCGCGCCGGCCCACCTCCGGCACGAGGCAGAGGTGGGTGAAGACCTCGCCGCCGCCGCGATGCACCGCCGCCGCCACGATGCCCATCCCCGCCCCACGCCCCGTCATCATCGCGCGGCCGAGCACGACGACGCTGTCGGTGGCACGCGAAACGAGCTGGCGGACGGGATCGGAAACGAACGGCACGGCTGAACACCCCGGTTGAACGAAGCAACGGGGCCGAACGCGCTGATCTCGATGGGTCGGGGGCTCCGCTTGGTTGCCTGTCCGGCCGCATCCTCTTCCGAAGAAGAGCGCCACCTTGCCCGGAACGGCAGGTTGGCGTCGGGGCGCGCCCGACTCCTGATGCTGGTTCGCCTCTACTGCAAGCGGCCGTCCGGCGCAAGCGCCGCGATCGACCGTCCCGGCGAAACGGGTGGCGACGACGAAGGGCCGGGCGTCGGTTCCTTCGACGCCCGGCCCTTCGTGGAGATCGTCCGGTCGGTTGAAAGCCGCCTTACCAGGGCATGACCGTGTCGTAGACCTGCTGGCCCCAGCCCGGCTGCTGCGCCTCGGTGAGGCGGCCGCGGCCGCCGTAGGACACGCGCGCTTCGGCGATCTTCTCGTAGGAGATCGTGTTGTCCGGCAGGATGTCGCGCGGCCGGATGATGCCGGCGATCGACAGGACGCGGGTCTCGTAGTTGACCTGCACTTCCTGCTGGCCGGTGATGAAAAGGTTGCCGTTGGGCAGCTTCTGCGTCACCACCGCCGCGACGCGCAGGTCGATCTCTTCCGAGCGCGTCACCTTGCCCTTGCCCTTGGAGGTGGACTTGCCGGTCAGGTCGATGCCGCCGCCGAGCGAGCCGAGGAAGGCGTCGCCGTTGAAGGTCGGCGACCCCTCCAGCGTCGCGCCGATGCCGGACTGGCGCGAGCGCTCCGAATCGTTGTCGAGCGCCGCCTTGTCCTTGATCTTGATCTCGACGGTGACGATGTCGCCGATGGCGAGCGCGCGCGGGTCCTGGAAGAAGTCGGCGCGGGTGTCGGCCCAGAGCGAATGGTTGCCGACGGCCGACGGCGCCGGGAAGGCGGCGGGCTGGACGACGGCCGGGTACTGGTAGAGCCCCGAGCCGACCGGCGAGAGCGGCGGGGCGACGAAGGCGTCGTCCTTCGAGGTCGAGCAGCCGGCGAGCGCCGCGGAGGCGATCAGCGCGAGGAGGGTAACGGGGTTGGATCTCACGTCGCGCTTCCTCCGGCTCGCGTCACGGGCACCGGCTCGGCCGATGCGGCCTTTTCGGCGCGGGCTGCCGCCTCGGGGTCGGCGGTCTTCTGCGCGATGAGCCCGGCGATCTCGGCAGCCGCTTCCGGCTTCATCTCGGCGAGAATCGCGCTCGCCTGTCGCGACTTCAGCTTCGACAGGAGCGCCGCCGCCACGGAGCGGTCGATGCCGGCCATCTGCGTGGCGGCGGCGTCGGGCTTCATCTGGGCATAGATGTCGAGAAGGATCGTGTCGGCGCTGTCGAGAAAGGCGCGCCGCTCCTCCAGCCACTTCTGGTACTCGGCGCGCTTGGCCTCGAGTTCGTCGAGCTTGACGCCGACCTGCGACTCCATGGCCTTGAGTTCGTTGGCCTGCGCCGCGTAGCGCGCATCGCGCGCCTGGTCGGCGATCGAGGTGCAGTAGCGCTCGACCTCGGTCTGCGGCGCGGGCGGCAGCGGCTCGCCGTCCGGCCCGACGAGCCGGACCTCCTGCGGCGGGATTTCGGGCGGAGCCGCCGGAGCGGCCGGCGCCGCCCCTTCCGCCTGCGCGGCGGCCGGCAGGAGAACGAGACAGGCAACGGCCGCGAGGGCCGACGAGCGGAGAAGGGCGATGGTTCGCATGATCACTGCACCACGAGGTCGGCTTGCAGGGCGCCGGCGGACTTGATCGCCTGAAGGATGGCGATGATGCCGGTGGGCTTGAGGCCGATGCGGTTGAGCCCGCGCACGACCGTCTGGAGATCGGTGCCGCCGACGAAGGCGAAGCTCCCGCCCTCCTGCGTGGCGTCGATCACGGTTTCGGAGGTCGCGACCGTCACCCCGTCGGAGAAGGGCGCCGGCTGCGACACGGAGGGCAGCTCGGTCACGCGCACCGTCAGGTTGCCGTGGGTGACGGCGACGGTGGAGATCTGGACGTTCTGCCCGATCACGATCGTGCCGGTGCGCTCGTCGATGACGACGCGGGCGATCTGGTCGGGTGCCACCTTCAGCTCGCCGAGCTCGGCCATGAAGCGCGTCGGCGACACGTTGGCGGGCTTTTCCAGGTGGATGGTGCGCAGGTCCTCCTCGCGCGCCACCGGGCGGCCCCAGCGCTGCTTGGCGTAGAGGTTGATCCGGTCGACGACGCGGATCGCGGTCTCGTAGTCCGGGTTGCGCAGCTCCATCGACAGGCGGCCCGTGTCGTTGAAGTGGCCGGGCACCTCGCGCTCGACGAGGGCGCCGCCGGGAATGCGGCCGGTCGTCGGAACGCCCTGGCTCAGCCGCTCGCTCTCGCCCTCGGCCGAGAAGCCGGTGACGGCGAGCGGTCCCTGGCCGACCGCGTAGATGTCGCCGTCGGCGCCGTAGAGCGGCGTCATGACGAGCGTGCCGCCCATCAGCGAGGACGCGTCGCCGAGCGACGAGACCGACACGTCGATGCGGCTGCCCGCGCCGATGAAGGCCGGCAGCTCGGCGGTGACGATGACGGCCGCGACGTTCTTGGAGCGCGGATCGTTGGCGCGCGTGTTGACGCCCATGCGGTCGAGCATCGACTGCAGCGACTGCTGGGTGAAGGGCGAGTTGCGCAAGCTGTCGCCCGTGCCCTGCAGGCCCACCACGAGGCCGTAGCCGACGAGCTGGTTCTCGCGCACGCCCTGGACGGTGACGATGTCCTTGATGCGCACGGTGCCGGGCACCAGCGAGCGCTTGTCGACGGGCGCGTAGGCGCCGAGCGCG
This sequence comes from Antarcticirhabdus aurantiaca, assembly GCF_009765365.1. Taxonomy (GTDB): domain Bacteria; phylum Pseudomonadota; class Alphaproteobacteria; order Rhizobiales; family Rhizobiaceae; genus Antarcticirhabdus; species Antarcticirhabdus aurantiaca. Next base: position 124,001 of record NZ_VTOM01000018.1, on the reverse strand, counting down.
GGCGGCGGGGCGGCCCCCATGCGGGCGCCGCTGCCGGGCGCAAGGTCCGCGGCGGGCGCGGCCTGGAGCCCGGCGAGAAGCGTCGAAACGAGGAGGATGGCGCGCCGGGTCACGTCAGCCGCCGATCTCGACCGAACCGTCGGCCCGGGCGATGCCCGAGACGATGAGGCCCGAATCGACGTTCTTGGCACGGATCGTCTCGCCGTCGCCGGCCGACTGGAGCGACGTGCCGAGGCCCGTGATCACCATGCCGCCCTCGCGATAAACCAGCGTCACTGGCGCGCCGGCCGACACCACGTCGGCGCCCTTCAGATCGGACAGACGGATCGGCTTGCCCGGCAGCAGCGTGCGGCGGGCGACCTTGCCCTCGACCTGGCTCGCGTCGAGCACGTATTCGCCGACCATGTCGGCGTTCACGCGGAAGTCGCGCGGCTGAAGCGGCCGGCCCTCGACGACCTGGCCGGGATAAACGATCGCGCTCGGCACGAGCATGCCGATCTCGTCGGCGGCGGCCGGCGCCGCGAGCGAGGCCAGGCCGATGGCGGCGAGGCCTGCGCGGCAGAGAAGGGATGCCAAGCGGGTCATGACGATCAGCGCAGGCCCTTGGAGACGACGCTCGCCATCTCGTCGGCGGCCTGGATGACCTTGGAGTTCATCTCGTAGGCGCGCTGGGCCGAGATCAGCTCGGAGATTTCCTTCACCGGATCGACGTTGGAGTCTTCGAGATAGGCCTGGCGGATCGTGCCGTAGCCGGGATCGCCGGCGACGCCCACCACCGGCGCGCCGGAAGCGGCGGTCTCGGCGAAGAGGTTGCCGCCCTGCGCGGCGAGGCCGACATCGTTGGCGAAGCTGGCAAGCGTCAGCTGGCCGAGGTTCTGCAGCTCGCCGTTGACCCGCGCGAAGACCTCGCCCGTCTCGTTGATGACGACCTGGGTGGCGTCGATCGGAATGGTGATCGCCGGCTCGACGGCATAGCCGTCCAGCGTCACGAGCTGGCCCGTGTCGCTCTTGTTGAAGGCGCCGTCGCGCGTATAGAGCACCTCGCCGCCCGGCCCGGTCACCTGCAGCCAGCCCTTGCCGACCACGGCGACGTCCAGCTCGTTGCCGGTCTGGTTGAGCGTGCCCTGGATGTGGACGTTGCGGATCGCCGCGGTGCGCACGCCCAGGCCCAGCTGCGCGCCTTCCGGCACCATGCCCTCGCCGCCGCGCGTCGGCACGCCCTGCATCCGCTCGACCTGGTAGAGAAGGTCGGTGAACTCGGCGCGCGCGCGCTTGAAGCCGGTGGTGTTGATGTTCGCGATGTTGTTCGCGACGACTTCGACGTTGAGCTGCTGCGCGCTCATGCCGGTGGCGGCGATGGCCAGGGCCCGCATGTGGATTTCGTCCTTCGGGAAAGGGCCCGCGGCTCAAGCCTGCAGGCACGGAAACGGGTAGGAGGAGGAAGCGGACGGCGCGTCAGATCGCCATGCGCGAGAGCTCGAGATAGGCGTTGGTCACCTTCTCGCGCAGCGCGACGGCGGTCTGGAGGGTGCGTTCGGCGGCCATGACGGCCTCGACGACGGCCTGCGTCGAGGCCTCGCCCTTGATGCCCTGGATCGAGGTGCTTTCCGCGCCGCGCATCGTGTCCATCGCGTCGGTCGCGACCTGACGCATGACCGCGCCGAAGTCGGTGGCGCCGGTGCCCGGCACGGCGGCGGCCGTGGCGGCGGAGGACGGCGACAGCGCCGCGGAGCCCGAAACGGCCGCGGTGTCGAGGCGGGGCATGGCGGCACTGATGCCGGGGATGGCGCTCACCATGGTCAGCTCCTCAGAAGGTCGATTGTCATGTTGATCATCTGCCGGGCCTGCTTCACGACCTGCAGGTTGGCGTCGTAGGATCGGTTGGCCTCGCGCATGTCGGCCATCTCGACCAGCATCTCGACGTTCGGCATCTTGACGTTGCCGTTGGCGTCGGCGGCAGGGTTGCCCGGATCGTGCTCGATCTTGAAGGCCGACTGGTCGGTGTTGATGTCGTTGACGCGCACCATCGAGAGATCGGCGACGCTGTCGAGGACGTTCTCGAAGGTCACGGTCTTGCGGCGATACGGGTCGGCACCCGCCGTTTCGCCCGTGGAGCGGGCGTTGGCGATGTTCTCGGACACGATGCGCAGGCGCGTCGACTGGGCCTGAAGGCCGCTCGCGGCGACCTTCATGGAGGCGAGGATCGGATCGGCCAAAGTTCTCAGCCCCTCAAAGTGGTCAGAAGCATGCGGTGAAAGGACTTCACCACCGACGTATTCAGCGAATACTCGCGGTTGATCTCGCCGGCCTTCATCATCTCCTGCTCGAGGCTGACGGAATTGCCGGAGTGGACGACCTCCCAGGAGTCCTCCTCGCGCACCTCAGCCGCCTCGTCGGCGCGGCCGCCGAAGGAGGCGAGGTGCATGGGGCTGGACGCCTTCATCTCGAGCCGCGTCATCTCCATCGCTTCCTGGAAGGAGGCGATGTCGCGGGCGCGATATTCCGGCGTGTTGGCATTCGCGACGTTCTCGGCCACCACCGTTTGACGATTCGACAGCCATTCGGCGCGGCGCGAAGCTACGCCGAAAAGATAGACGTCCTGCATCGGAAGGAGCCCTTGCGCGGCTTAGGAGTGATGCTTGATCCTTAGGAAGAAGCGCTTGTCCGAAGCTGTTTGGGCAAGCATTCGCGATGGAACCAAACGCAAGGTTCGCGCGCGCTTGGGCCAAGGCTCAGCCGTTCGAAGGAGGGTTCAGCCTTTCGGCGTAGGCTTCTCGCGCGCCGCGAACTCCGCGAGCGCCGTTGCGGTCGAGGCGCGCGGCGCCCAGTCGAGCCGCCGCGCGGCCTCCGCCGGATCCACGACGAAGGGAGCGAGGACGCCCCCTGCCCCCGCGGCTCGCGCCGCGAGCCTGCCCAGGGGCAGCGGCAGGACGCCGGGCCGCCGACCGAGGCCGGACCGCAGGGCGGCGACGATGCCGGCGGGATCGAGCGGCCCTTCGTCCGCGACGAGGAGCGCCGGCGCCTCGCCTGCCTGCAGAGGCGCGGCAAGGCCGGCCTCGATGGCGGCGACGAGGCTCTCGACGGACACGAGGCTGCGAGGGCTTCCCATGCCCTTGAGCGGCAGCGGCGCGGGGAGGCGCGCGAGGCGCCTGAGCGTCGAGACGAGCCCGCGCCCGCCCGCGCCGAAAACCGGCACCGGCCGCAGGATGAGCCCCGCCGTGCCGCTGCCGGCCACGGCTTCGCGCAGCCGCGCCTCCGCGGAAAGCTTCGAGCGGGCATAGGCGTCGGGCGGCGCGAGTGCTCCCGCTTCCGTGACGAGTCCGGGGGCGGAGGCGCCGTGAACCTTGGCGGTGGAGAGGAAGATCAGCCGCGGCACGGTCTCGCGCGCCGCGCGGGACGCGAGCGCCGCCGTGACCTCGGCATTCGCCCGCATCAGCGCCGCTTCGTCGCCCCAGCCCGCTTCGCCGCGCGACGGGTTCAGCGCGGCCAGATGGACGACGGCGTCGATCGCCTCGGGCCAGCCGTTCCACGAACCGATATCGGTGAGATCGGCGGGTCCGACGAGGACGCTCGGCGATCCGCCCGCGGCTTCGATGCCGCGCGCCAGCGCCAGCGTTTCCACTCCATGCCGCGCCAGAGCGGCACGCAGGTGGCGCCCGACGAAGCCGGATGCGCCGGTGATCAGGACGCGCATGGCCGAGCGTTCGCCGGTTCGGACCTCACGCCTCGTCGAGCTTCAGCCGCGGCTCGGCCGCGCTCGTCAGCTCGGCCGCCTCGCGGGCGACGCGGGCGCGCTCGGCAGCGGCGTCGATGAGGAGAAGCGGCGGCTTGCCGCCGATCAGTCCCGTCTTCTCGTCCTCGATGAGCGGGCGCAGCTCCGCGCCGACCTCGAACTCCGGCACCGTGCTCTTCACGAGGCGCAGCGCGCCGGCAAGGTCGCCGGCACGGATGTGGCGGGCGAGCTCGTCGAAGATCCGCACCGCGAGCCCCTGCTCGATGACGCGGGGAAAGGCGATGAGGAGGCCGGGCGTACCCGTCGGGTCGGGCATCTCGCTGCTGGCGAAGAGCTCCTCGTAGAGCTTTTCGCCGGGCCTGAGGCTGGTATAGACGATCTGCACGTCGACGTCGGGCCTCAAGCCCGACAGGCGGATGACGTTGCGGGCCAGATCGACGATCTTGACGGGCGTTCCCATGTCGAGGACGTAGATGCGCCCGCGCACGGCCTTGTTCGCCATGCCGTGCCAGGCCGCCTGGATCACCAGCGTGCAGGCCTCCGGCACGGTCATGAAGTAGCGCTCCATGTCCGGATGGGTGACGGTGAGCGGGCCGCCTTCCTTCAGCTGCTTCTCGAACAGCGGCACCACCGAGCCGGCGGAGCCGAGGACGTTGCCGAAGCGCACGGTCGTGAAGCGCGTGCCGCCCTCGTCGGCCTTCATGTCGTGCGCCTGGCAGAACATCTCGGCGAGGCGCTTCGAGGCGCCCATGACGTTGGCGGGATTCACCGCCTTGTCGGTGGAGATCATCACCATGGCGCCGACACCGGTCGCGATCGCGGCCTCCGCGACGTTGCGCGTGCCGACGGCGTTGGTGAAGAGCCCTTCCAGCGGCTGGCGCTCGACGATCGGCACGTGCTTGAGGGCCGCGGCGTGGAAGACGATCTCCGGCCGCTGCGCCTCGAAGATGCGCTGGATGGCCTCGCGCGAGCGCACGTTGCCGAGCACCGCCTGGAGCTTCAGGGTCGGATGGCGGCGGCGCAGCTCCGTCTCGACCTTGTAGAGAAGGTATTCGCTGGCATCGACGCAGACGAGCTCGGCCGGCCCGAGGCTCGCCACCTGACGCGCCAGCTCCGAGCCGATCGAGCCGCCGGCGCCAGTGATCAGGATGCGCCGGCCGCCTACCAGCTCCAGCGAGCGCGTCCGATCGGCGCGGACCGGCTGGCGCTGGAGAAGGTCCTCGATGCGCAACGGCCGCAGGTCGAAGTCCGAGCCGATATCGCGCATGTCGAGAAGGTTCGGCAGGCGCAGGAGCTCCAGGCCGAGCTCGCCCGAGGCCGCGACGAGGTCGTCGATCGCCGCGAATCGCTGATACTCCTCGCGCGAGCGCGTGAGGATCACCGCGTCGGGCTCGACGCCGCGGCGGCGGAAGCGCTCGACGATCTCGGGCAGGCGCTCCGGCGCGCCGAGGATCGGCACGCCGCGGATAAAGCGCCCGACGCGGCGGCGCCGCTCGTCGAGGATCGCCAGCACCTTGTAGGGCGGACCGCGCTGCTCGCTGATCGACTTCAGGAACATGTCGGCATTGTCGCCCGCCCCGATCAGAAGGACGTTGCGGACGGTGAGGTTGCGCCGCGTCCAGTCGCGCCGCGTATCGCGGTGGTTGCGATAGGAGCGGTAGATCGCCCGCGGCGCCGACAGGAAGATCACCAGGAAGGCCCAGGAGATCGCCATGGTCGAGCGCGGCAGCATGTCCGGCTCGCGGATCAGGAAGTGCAGGACGACGAAGAGGCAGACCGAGATGCAGGCCGTCTTGATGATGGCCGTAATGTCCGACATCGAAGCGTAGCGCCAGATGCCGCGGTTCATGCCGACCGAAAGTCCGATCAGCCCGACGAGAAGGCCGAAGGCGAGGCCGGCCAGCGCGTAGCTGCCGATGTCGTTGACGTTCGGCTCCTGGCTGAGCCGCAGGAAGAGGGCGAGATAGAAGGCCGCCGCCCCCATGACGACATCGTGCACCATCGCCGCTGCGCGCAGCGCGAAACCGCGCGAGGTAAGCGTCGAGAGGATCGTGCCCGCCATCAACCGAATCTCGGCCCCCTGCTCATCGCCATCTTTCTGGTCCCAGCCTTGCGTCATTGCAACACGGGGCTCCGCGCAGGCGTCAAAATCACCCGACAGTTGCGCCGATCCCACGCATGATCGGGCGCCCCGCACGGGGCGCGGCGCCGCGTCGGGTCCACTCCTCCCTTGTCTTTGCGGCGAAAGGCGGTCATCGCGCCCGTCATGAAGCGCTTCTTGGATTTCATTGCGGCGGCTGGCGGGCTTCTCGCCCTGTTCTGGCTGATCGCCCTCCTGGCTCTGCTGGTGCGGCTGACCTCGCCGGGCCCCGGCCTTTTCGCGCAGGATCGCGTCGGCCGGAACGGTCGCGTCTTCACCTGCTGGAAGCTGCGGACCATGGCGCAGGGCACGCCCTCGCTCGCCACGCACGAGATGCCGGCGGCGGCGGTGACGCCGCTCGGCCGGCACCTGCGGCGCTGGAAGCTCGACGAGCTGCCTCAGCTCTGGAACGTGTTGAAGGGGGAAATGAGCCTCGTCGGACCCCGCCCCTGCCTACCGACGCAGACGGCGGTGATCGAGGCGCGCCGCGCCCTCGGCGTCCTGGCGCTGCGCCCCGGCATCACCGGCCTCGCGCAGGTCGAGAACATCGACATGTCGACGCCCGAGCGCCTTGCCCAGGCGGACGCGGCCTATGCGGCGCGGCGAAGCCTCGCCTTCGATCTCGTGCTTCTCGCCCGCACGGTGACGGGCTCGGGCCGCGGCGACCGGGTCGCCGAGGAACCGCCTCAGAGATAGCCGAGGAGGTTCGACCCGCCGCCACCCGACAGGATGGTCATCGCCGCCGAGGCCCCGGCTCCGGCCGCGGGCGACTGCGAGATGTCGTAGAGGCCGGAGAAGCGCGAGATCATCCGATCGACCTTCTTGGCGTCCTTGAAGTCGGCGAAGTCGAGCCTGTCCTCGAGGATCGAGGCCTGCTTCTCGATGTCGAGCTGGGAGAACTGCGCCGGCAGGCCGAGAAGCGTGCGGGTGAATTCCACCGCCGCCTTGTCCGCCAGGAGCTGGAAGGGCGTCGTGAAGCTCGACGCCTTGCGCTGGAAATAGAGCGCGAGGCGAACGCCCTCGCCGTCCGTTTGGCCGGACCGCTCCTCGATCGATTGGCGCACGAAAGCCTCGCGCACGGCGAGGCGGTCGGCCGCGGACTGCACCGCGCCGCTGGAGCGCTCGATGGAGCCGTCGGTCGCGAAGTTGTAGGCCGAGACGAAGTCGATGAAGCGCTGGTCGCCCTTTTTGCGCGCGGCGCTGTCCGGGTTGGACAGGTCGCTCGTCAACAGCCCTTTCAGCTCGGCCGGCTTCAGCTTCTCCTCGCTCAACCCGTAGGCCTTGAGGGCGTAGTCGGTGATCGTCTTGTTGTTGACGAAGTCGTCGCTGTCGATGACGGTCGTCAGCGCCTCGGCATAGGCGGAGGTCGCCTTCTTGGCCGCATCCTTGGCGAGCTGGCTCGCGTCGGTGTCGAGCGTCTTGGAATAGGCCTGCGCCGTCGCGGTCTGCTTGGCCTGCGACTGGACGAGCCGCTCGGGCGCGAGCTTGCCGTTCTCGTCGAAGTTGAAGGCCGCGGCGAGGCGCTGGTAACGCTCGTCCTTCAGCGAGTTGGCGTAGCTCTTCGGGTCGGACGGATCGGATTTGAGGACCCGCAGGATCTTCGTTCGGCTCTCCGTCGCCGGATCCAGCTCGAAGGCCTTCATCAGGTAGGTGAAGACCGCGTCGCTGCGGATCAGCGCGTCGGCGCGCGTCGGATTGCCGAGGGCGATCTTGAAGAGGCGCGTGTCGTTCGTGTCCGCCTTCTCGGCCTTGTCGTCGTAGAAGGTGAAGTAGCCGGCGGAGGTGTCGCTTGTCTGGACGGCGCTCTGCGCGGTTTCGCCCACCGGCACGGTGCCGTTCGCGGCGAAGTTGAAGGCCGCGTTTAGCTTCGTCATCGCCGCCTTGCGCGCGTCGTCGGCGGTCATCTTGGCGAGAACGCCATTGGGATTCGCCGGGTCGTCCATGAGGACGGAGGCGATGTAGGTCGGCGTCTCGTAGGTCGGATCGAGCCCGACGGAGGTCAGGACGTAGTTGAGGAGCCGCTGGTCGCCGACGAGTTCGTCGACGCTGCGGATCGTCGCGATCTTGGCCTCGAAGTACTTCGTCTCGTGCGCGGCGGCGACCGGCGTCGCCGACAGGCCGAGGTTGGAATAGTAGCGGCTGACGACGTCGCTCGCCGACTGGCTGCCCAGGATGCCGCCGGGGGCCGGCTGGCCGTCCGACGCGAACTGGAACCGGTCCTTCAGTCCCAGCAGCTCGGCCGTTCGCGGCGCCGTCTTCCCGGTCAGGACGTCGCGGATGGCGGCGCGATCCATCTGGCTCGCGTCGAGCCCGACCGAGCGCAGAGCCACCTCGTAGACCGCCGCGTTGTTCATGAAGGAGTCGACGTCGGCGATGCCGCCGATCGCCGCCTCGAAGCCCGCCGCCTTCTGCGCGGCCACCGTCGAGCGGCGCACGTCCGCTTCCGAATAGGCCTCGACGATCGCGCCGAGCTGCGTCGTCGTCACGGCCTTCAGCGTCGAGGTGTCCGCCGCCTTGGGGAAGTTGAAGGCCGCGGCGAAGGTGCGGTAGCGCGCGTCGGTCAGCTTGTTGGCGAAGGAGTTCGACGCCGACAGGTCGCTTTCCAGCACCTTGCGCATGAAGGCTTTGGAGCTGATTTGCTCCTCGAGGCCGTAGGCCTTCATCGCGTAGGAATAAAGGCGGTAGTTGTCGAGAAAGTCGTCGAGCGTCTTCACCTTGCCGATATTGGCCTCGTAATAGGCCGTTTCGCGCTTGGTGACGGGCTCCGCCTCGGCCCGCGCGATCGATGCGGCGAAGTCGCGCGCGATGAGCTGGTAGCCGAGAAGCGTGGACTGCATGATCGTTCCGCCGGGCGGGTGTCGCGCGGACGACGGTCGCGCGAGGGAAGCTTGCCTAGAAATATCGCCTCAAGGTTTACGGAGCCTTGCGGTGGTTTTTCCAAAGCGCGCCCGCGTTCGGTCTATCTCGCACTTGCGAAATAGGAGCCGCTCACGCAATCTCCGCCAGTTTTTGGGCGGCGCGGGGAGCTGGCGCCGCCGCAGCGTTCGGGGGAGTGCAGCCGTGGCCATATCGAAGATTCTCGTCGCGAACCGGTCGGAGATCGCGATCCGCGTGTTTCGCGCCGCCAACGAGCTGGGCCTCAAGACCGTCGCGATCTGGGCCGAGGAGGACAAGCTCGCTCTCCACCGCTTCAAGGCCGACGAGAGCTACCAGGTCGGCCGCGGCCCCCACCTGCCCCGCGACCTCGGGCCGATCGAGGCCTACCTCTCCATCGAGGAGGTGATCCGCGTCGCCAAGCTCTCCGGAGCCGACGCGATCCATCCCGGCTACGGCCTCCTGTCGGAGAGCCCCGAGTTCGCCGAAGCCTGTGCCGAGGCCGGCATCACCTTCATCGGCCCGACGCCCGACACCATGCGGCGCCTCGGCAACAAGGTCGCCGCGCGCAACCTCGCCGTCGAGGTGGGGGTGCCCGTCGTGCCCGCCACCGATCCCCTGCCCGAGGACATGGCCGAGGTCGAGCGCCTCGCCGCCGAGATCGGCTATCCCCTGATGCTCAAGGCGTCCTGGGGCGGCGGCGGGCGCGGCATGCGCGCCATCCGCGAGCCCAAGGACCTCGCCCGCGAGGTGACGGAAGCCAAGCGCGAGGCCAAGGCCGCCTTCGGCAAGGACGAGGTCTACCTCGAAAAGCTCGTCGAGCGCGCCCGCCACGTCGAGGTGCAGATCCTCGGCGACACCCACGGAACCGTCGTCGACCTCTTCGAGCGCGACTGCTCCATCCAGCGCCGCAATCAGAAGGTCGTGGAACGCGCGCCCGCCCCCTACCTCGACGACGCCCAGCGCCGCGAACTCGCCGCCCACGCGCGAAAGATCTGCGCCGCCACGAACTATGTCGGGGCGGGCACGGTCGAGTTCCTGATGGACGCCGACACCGGCGCCTTCTACTTCATCGAGGTCAACCCGCGCATCCAGGTCGAGCACACGGTGACCGAGGTCGTCACCGGCATCGACATCGTCAAGGCGCAGATCCACATCCTCGACGGCCACGCCATCGGCACGCCCGAGAGCGGCGTGCCGCCCCAGAGCGAGATCCGCCTCAATGGCCACGCGCTCCAGTGCCGCATCACGACGGAAGACCCCGAGCACAACTTCATCCCGGACTACGGCCGCATCACCGCCTATCGCGGCGCCACCGGCTTCGGCATCCGCCTCGACGGCGGCACCGCCTATTCGGGCGCGGTGATCACCCGCTACTACGACCCGCTGCTCGAGAAGGTCACCGCCTGGGCGCCGAGCCCCGAGGAAGCCATCGCCCGCATGGACCGGGCCTTACGCGAGTTCCGCATCCGCGGCGTCGCCACCAACCTCACCTTCCTCGAAGCCATCATCGGCCACGAGAAGTTCCGCGACAACTCCTACACCACCCGCTTCATCGACACGACGCCCGAGCTCTTCGCCGCGGTGAAGCGGCGCGACCGCGCGACCAAGATCCTCACCTACCTTGCCGACGTCACCGTCAACGGCCATCCCGAGACCAAGAACCGCGCCCGCCCACCGAAGGACCACGCGCCGCCGCACGCCCCCGTCGTGTCGCTGCCGATCCGGCCGGGCACGAAGCAGAAGCTCGACGAGCTCGGCGCCCGCGGCTTCGCCGACTGGATGAAGGCGCAGACCCGCGTCCTTCTCACCGACACGACGATGCGCGACGGCCACCAGTCGCTGCTCGCCACCCGCATGCGCACGCACGACATCGTCGCGGCGGCGGATGCCTATGCGAGAGCCCTCCCCGAGCTCTTCTCGCTCGAATGCTGGGGCGGCGCGACCTTCGACGTGTCCATGCGCTTCCTCACCGAGGATCCGTGGGAGCGCCTCGCCATGGTGCGCAGCCAAGTGCCCAACATCCTCCTCCAGATGCTGCTGCGCGGCTCCAACGGCGTCGGCTACGCCAACTATCCCGACAACGTCGTGAAGTTCTTCGTGCGCGAGGCGGCGCGCGGCGGCGTCGACCTGTTCCGTGTCTTCGACTGCTTGAACTGGGTCGAGAACATGCGCGTCTCGATGGACGCGGTGATCGAGGAGGGCAAGCTCTGCGAGGGCGCCATCTGCTACACCGGCGACCTGCTCGATCCCGACCGCTCCAAGTACGACCTCAAGTACTACGTGGCGCTCGCCAAGGAGATGGAGGCGGCCGGCGCCCACATCCTGGGCCTCAAGGACATGGCCGGCCTCCTGAAGCCCGCCGCCGCCCGCGTCCTGTTCAAGGCGCTGAAGGAGGAGGTGGGCCTGCCGATCCACTTCCACACCCACGACACGTCGGGCATCGCGGCGGCGACGATCCTCGCGGCGGTCGAGAGCGGCGTCGACGCGGTCGACGCGGCGATGGACGCCTTCTCCGGCAACACCTCGCAGCCCTGCCTCGGCTCGATCGTGGAGGCGCTGAAGGGTCACGAGCGCGACCCCGGCCTGTCGCCGGAAGCGATCCGGCGCCTGTCCTTCTACTGGGAAAGCGTGCGCAACCAGTACGCCGCCTTCGAGAGCGACCTCAAAGGGCCGGCCTCGGAAGTCTATCTCCACGAGATGCCGGGCGGGCAGTTCACCAACCTGAAGGAGCAGGCCCGCTCGCTCGGCCTCGAGACGCGCTGGCACCTCGTCGCCCAGACCTATGCCGACGTGAACCGCATGTTCGGCGACATCGTGAAGGTGACGCCCTCCTCCAAGGTCGTCGGCGACATGGCGCTGATGATGGTCTCCCAGGACCTCACCGTGTCCGAGGTCGAGAACCCCGCGCGCGACATCGCCTTCCCCGACTCCGTCGTGTCGATGATGCGCGGCGATCTCGGCCAGCCTCCCGGCGGCTGGCCGGAGGGCATCCAGCGGAAGGTGCTGAAGAGCGAGGAGCCGATCACGGTGCGCCCCGGCTCGCTGATCCCGCCCGCCGACCTCGGTGCCGAGCGCGTCAAGGCCGAGGAGAAGGTCGGGCGCAAGGTGAACGACCAGGAGTTCGCCGCATTCCTGATGTATCCGAAGGTCTTCACCGACTTCGCGGCCGCCCAGGAGCTTTACGGCCCGGTCTCCATGCTGCCGACGCCGGCCTATTTCTACGGCATCGCGCAGGAGGAGGAGGTTCTGGTCGAGATCGAGCGCGGCAAGACGCTGGTCGTGCGCAACCTCGGCTTCGGCGAGACCGACGACACGGGCATGAAGACGGTGTTCTTCGAGCTGAACGGCCAGCCGCGCCGCATCAAGGTGCCGGATCGCTCGACGGGCGGCGCGTCCAAGGCGCGCCCGAAGGTCGAGCCGGGCAACGCGTCCCAGGTCGGCGCGCCGATGCCGGGCGTCGTCTCGACGCTGGCGGTGGCGGCCGGCCAGAGCGTGCGCACCGGCGACGTGCTCCTGTCGATCGAGGCGATGAAGATGGAGACGGCCATCCACGCCGATCGCGACGGCACCATCGCCAGCGTGCACGTTTCCGCCGGTTCTCAGATCGACGCCAAGGACCTCCTCGTCACCTTCGCCGTCTGACGGGCCGCACCATCCATCTTGAAAAACCCGGCGGGACCGCGATCCGCCGGGCTTTTTCGCGTTCCACGACCGGACAGGCGGATCCGCATGCCCTGCGCGGCAAGTTCCGTCTTGCCACGGTCATGAAACACGCGTAAACGTGCATGAACTTGCACGGATGGGAGATCCGCATGCCCGAAATGTTGTCGCAGGAGCGCCAGGCGATCATCTGCGAGCGGCTGGGCCGCGAGGGCAAGGTCGTCGCCGGTGCGCTCGCCCGCGAGTTCGCCGTGTCGGAAGACACCATCCGCCGCGACCTGCGCGAGCTCGCCGCCGCCGGCCGCTGCGCCCGCGTCTACGGCGGCGCTCTGCCGATCATGCCCCCGCCCCCGCAGCATCCCTTCGCGGAGCGGCGCGATGTGGATCGCAGCCTGAAGGCGGCGCTGGGCGAAGCGGCGGCGGCGCTCGTGCCGCCCGGCTCCACCGTCTTCATCGACGCCGGCTCCACCAACGTCGCCGTCGCCGAGAGCCTCGCCCGGCGCGGCGAGCGCTTCACCGTGGTCACCCATTCGCCGGCCGTCGCCGTTGCCGTCGCGACGGGCGAGGCGACGGAAACCATCCTCCTCGGCGGCCGTCTCGATCGCGAGACGGGCGCGTGCCTCGGCGCCAAGACGCTGATCGAGCTGCAGGGCCTGCGGCCGGACATCATGATCCTCGGCGCCTGCGGGGCGGACCCGCTCGCCGGCATCACCGCCTTCTCCTTCGAGGACGCGGAGATCAAGCGCTGCGTGGCGGGAACCGCGCGCACCGTCATGGTGGTGGCGAGCGCCGAGAAGCTCGGCCTCGGCGCGCCCTTCGTGGTCCTGCCCGCCGGCCGGCTCGGCCACCTCGTGACCCCGTCGGCCGCCGACGACGACGTCCTGTCGCGCTTCGAGGCGAACGGAACGACGGTCACCCGCGTGCCCTTTCCCGCCGCCTGACGCCGCTCGGCTCCGACCGTCCGGCCCGAACCGCCGATTTTCCCGCTCCATCGCAGCAAGAGGAGGCCGAGGCCCATGGCTCTCGCGTCCACCATCAGCCCGTCCTTTCCCTCGAGCCGGGTCGCGGTATCCGCCGCCTTCTTCGCCAACGGCTTCGTGATCGGCGGCTGGGCGCCGCAGATTCCGATCCTGAGGAGCCGGCTCGGCATCGACGAGCCGACGCTCGGCCTCGTGATCCTCGCCTTCGGCATCGGCTCGCTGATCGCCATGCCGCTGGTCGGGGCTGCGGTGTCGCGCGGCGGCTCGCGCGCGCCGGTGATCCTCCTCCAGGTGCTCCTCGCCCCGGCGCTGCCGCTGATGGTGCTGACCGGCAACCTCGCCTTCGCCTTCCCCGCCGCCTTGTTCTTCGGCGCGATGGTCGGCGGCATGGACGTCGCGATGAACGCCAACGCCGTCGCGGTCGAGCGCGGCATGGACCGGGCGATCATGTCCTCGGCGCACGGGTTCTGGTCGGTCGGCGGCTTCGTCGGCGCGGGGCTCGGCGGCCCGCTGATCGCCGCCCTCGGGCCGCTCGGCCATTCGCTGGTCGTCGCGGCCGCGGTGCTCCTGTTCCTCGTGCCCGTCGCGGCCTTCATGCTGCGTGACGCGCCGGAGGCGGCCTCCGCGCCCGTCGAGCCCGGCTCCGGCGGCCTCGCGGGCCTGCGTCAGGCGCTGCGGCGCGACCGCGCGCCGGTGCTCGCGGCCGTCGGCATCGGCGTCCTCGCGCTCTTCTCGATGATCCCCGAGGGCGCGGCGATCGACTGGAGCGCGGAATACCTCGTGCGGGCCTTCGAAGCCGACGTCCAGGTCTCGGGCTGGGCCTTCGCCGCCTTCTCGGCGACCATGGCGATCCTGCGGTTTCTCGGCGACGGCATCCGCGACCGGCTCGGCGCCGTGCGCACCGTCCGCTTGTCGCTCGTCGCGGGCATCGCGGGCCTTGCCACGGTCACTCTCGCGCCGAACGAATGGTCCGCGATCGCGGGTTTCGCGGTACTGGGCGTCGGCCTCGCCAACCTCGTCCCCGTCGCCTTCTCGGCGGCGGGCAACGTGCCCGGCCTCAAGCCCGGCGTCGGCATCGCGATCGCCACCTGCTTCGGATATTCGGGCATCCTCGTCGCGCCCTCCGCCATCGGCTTCGCGGCGCGGCACTTCGGCTATCCCGTCGTGTTCGGGAGCCTGACGCTGCTGCTCGTCGTCGTCTTCATCGGCTCGAAGCACCTGCGCGGGGCCGACCGGCCCCGCGGCTGAGGCGGCTCGTCAGAACGAGCCGATGAGGTGGGCGAGCAGCAGGAACACGATCACGAGGCCGAGAATGCCCGTGTGCAGGTAGCCCCAGCTGCGCGAGTACGGCCAGGCCGGAAGCGTGGCGATGAGACCGACGATCGCGAGGATGAGCAGGATGGCGCTGATGGTCATGTGGGATGGGATCCGTTCGTTGTGGCGCAGGCTGAAGGGGCGTGATGGGGATCGGTCGGGCGGGGCGGAACGTGCCGTCAAGCCGGCGAGTCGAAGCCGCCGATCGCGGCGAACACCGCGACAAGGGTGAAGATGATGCCGAGCGAGAGCGCCGGCCGGGCGCCGAAGCCCCGCGACCAGGGCCAGATCGGCATGACGGCGACGAGCACCAGGAAGGCGATCAGCACGGCGTAGGGCGCGAATCCGGCGGACACGTGGGCTTCTCCTCCTGCAGCAGGAGAGCCATAGAAATACCCGTTCCGGCGATCAAGACCGCAGCGGCCGGAGGCGCGCCGTTTCGACCGAATTGACAAGCGGCGGAGGAGGCGCCACCTCCGATCCGACGAGCGACAAGGGCGAGGGGCGATGACCATCCACCAGACCATGCCGGACGAGGGTTGCCTTCCCCCGGTTCTCGCCGACCCGCTGCCGCGGCGGCTCTCGGTCGGGGTCGACGTCGGCGGCGTTCTCGTCGGCGGGCCGGCGCCGGTCGTCGTCCAGTCCATGACCAACACCGACACGGCCGACGTCGACGGAACGGTCGCGCAGGTCGCGGCCCTCGCAAGAGCCGGCTCGGAGATCGTGCGCATCACGGTCGACCGCGACGAATCGGCGGCGGCGGTCCCGAAGGTGCGCGAGCGCCTCGACCGCCTCGGGGTCACGGTGCCGCTCGTCGGCGACTTCCACTACATCGGCCACAAGCTCCTCACCGATCATCCGGCCTGCGCGGAAGCGCTGGCGAAGTACCGCATCAATCCCGGAAACGTCGGCTTCAAGGACAAGAAGGACCGGCAGTTCGTCCAGATCGTCGAGACCGCGATCCGATACGACAAGCCGGTGCGCATCGGCGTCAACTGGGGCTCGCTCGACCAGGACCTGCTGACCCGCCTGATGGACGAGAACAGCCGCTCGCCCGAGCCGCTCTCGGCCCGGGCCGTGATGCGCGAGGCGATCATCCAGTCGGCGCTGATGTCGGCCGAACTCGCCGAGGAAACGGGTCTCGCCCGCGAGAAGATCATCCTCTCGGCCAAGGTCTCCAACGTCCAGGACCTCATCGCCGTTTATCGCGACCTCGCCCGCCGCTCGAACCATTCGCTGCATCTCGGCCTGACCGAGGCCGGCATGGGCACCAAGGGCATCGTCGCCTCGTCCGCCGCCATGGGCATCCTTCTCCAGGAAGGCATCGGCGACACGATCCGCGTTTCGCTGACCCCCGAGCCCGGCGGCGACCGGACGCGGGAGGTCCAGGTCGCGCAGGAGCTGCTCCAGACCATGGGCTTCCGCCAGTTCGTGCCCGTCGTCGCCGCCTGCCCGGGGTGCGGGCGCACGACCTCGACGGTGTTCCAGGAACTCGCCGAAACGATCCAGAACGACATCCGCATCAACATGCCGGTCTGGCGCGAGAAGTATCCGGGCGTCGAGGCGCTGTCGGTCGCCGTGATGGGCTGCATCGTCAACGGTCCCGGCGAATCCAAGCACGCCGACATCGGCATCTCGCTGCCCGGAACGGGCGAGAGCCCTGCGGCGCCCGTCTTCGTCGACGGCAAGAAGGTCGCCACGCTCCGCGGCCCGGCCATCGCCGCCGACTTCCAGCTCATGGTCGCCGACTACATCGAGCGGCGCTTCGGCGCGGGCGCGCCAGCCGCCGCCTCCTCGCCCGCCGCTGCGGCGGAATAAGGGCTCCCATGCGGTTCCGCGTCGCGGCCGGCCTCCTCGCTGCGCTCCTCGCCCTGGCGCCGTCCGCGCGGGGCGAGGAGCCGCAGAAGACCGATCCGCGCGTCGGCGAGATCTGCGACATCATCGCGGAACAGGCCGACGCCGCCGGCATGTCGCCGGACTTCTTCGCGCGCCTGATCTGGAAGGAAAGCCGCTTCGACGAGAAGGCGCTCTCGCCCGTCGGCGCGCAGGGCATCGCGCAGTTCATGCCCTACACCGCCAAGGAGCGCGGCCTTTCCGACCCTTACGACAAGGCCGAGGCGCTCCGGCATTCCGCCATGTACCTGCGCGACCTCAAGGCCGAGCTCGGCAATTGGGGCTTGGCCGCCGCCGCCTACAATGGCGGCATCAACCGGGTGAAGCGCTGGAAGGCGAACGGCGGCGGCAGCCTGCCCTACGAGACCGAGAACTACGTCCTCTCGATCACCGCCCAGACCGCCGACTGGTTCCTCGAAGACGGCCGCGAGGTCGAGGCGAAGCCGCTCGACGCCAAGCTCGACTTTTCCGCCGCCTGCCGCCGCCTGCCGATCATGCCGACGCGCTCGGTCTTCGCCATCGCCGAGACCGCGCCGATGCGCCCCTGGGGCGTCCAGGTGGCGGGCCACCCCAACGAGGCGATCGCCCTCAAGATGTATCGGCGCCTCCAGAGCGAATACACCGGCGTTCTGGCCGGCATCGACCCGATCGTCATGCGCGTGCGCCCGATCTCCGGCCCCCGCCGCATCGTCGCCGTGCGCGTCGGCGCCGACACGCGCGGCGAGGCCAACGCCCTCTGCGCCAAGCTCCGCGGCGCCGGCGGCTCCTGCGTGGTGATGAAGAACTGACGCGCTTCGGGCGGCGCCTGCACCGCCCGCTTCTTCGCTACGGCCTATCCGCCGACCCGCGGCTTCGCGTCCGGCGCCGCCCAGCGGCGGATGCGGCCGTCGTCGGCCGCCGCCCGGCTCGCGAAGCCGTAGTGCCGAGACAGGATCCCGAGCCCTGCCTTCAGCGCCACCTTGGCCGAGCGCGCCGGCCATTGCCGCTCGCGTTCCACCGTTTCCAGCCCTTTGAGGAAGCAGCAGACGTCGAGGAGGAGACCGAACAGCTCCGGCCCCACCGCCTCCGCCGCCGCGTTCACCCGCGCCCGCGCGTCGAGCGCCGAATCGCCGAGGTCTCCGGCGCCGGCGGCTTGGCGCCCGGCCCGCGGCGGGCCGTCCCAGCGCTGCGTGACCGAGGGCATCAGGCTGCCGCGGGTGAAGTCGGCGCGCAGCCGCTCGCCCGCCATCGCCTCCGCCTCGGCCAGAAAGGGCTCGCCGCCCTTGCCCTTTCGGCTCGCCAGCCGCGCCAGCGGCGATTCCGCCTCGTCGAATCCCGGCCCGCCGCTCATCGCCGATGCTCCCCGTCGCTCGTTTCGCGCAAGGGCGGCAGCGCCGCGTCGAGGACGCTCGTCAGCCCGTCCAGCCGTTCCAGAAGCGCATCGAGCGCCGGGTCGTCGCGTCCGTCCTCGATCCGCCCCACCGCGTGCGAGCAGCTCGACCGGTCGCGCCCGAACTCCGCCGCCATCGCCGTCAGGCTGACGCGGAAGGACACGTTGGCGATGTACATGGCGACGTGCCGCGCCCGGCAGATCGCCGCGCGCTGACGGCGAGGATGCCGGATCTTCTCCACCGGCACGCCGAGAAACGCCCCGGCGAGCTCCGCCGCGACGTCGCAGCGCACCCGCGCCGCAGGGTCGGGCGAGCGGCCAGACCGGGCCGGCGGTTCGGGCCGGCCACGAAAACCGGCGGCTTGGGATGCGGGATGCGGCACGGGAGAAGCCTCCTTCGGGGACTGAGTCGGCCACCGAGGATAATATTCTCAACCCGTCGTAGGAAAACTTTCCTTTCACTTTCCGGTGGATCATGGGAGGCAACGGGTGCCGAACACCACCGGAACGCGAGGCGATCCTGCCGCGCGCAGGCGCAGATGTCCACCGCCCGCCCCGCCTCGCCGATGCTTCGCCCCGCCACTCTCGGGAGCCGAAGCTTTTGCAACCCCACGACTTTTCCACGCACGGCCGCTCCTGGCCGCCCGCCTCTCGCCGTCGCATTCGCGCCTTTCGCGCGGAGGACGGCAGCAACCTCGCCTTCACGGCGCTTCGCCTCGGTCTCGCCCCGGTGCTGGCAGCCCGGCTGCGAGGCGCCGCGGCGCCCGCCGTCCTGCCGGAGGACGCGCGCCGGCGCCTCGCCGCGCGGGCCGAGCTGGAAGGACAGCGCCTGTCGCGGCTCGGGCGCAGTCGCGACCCGCGCTACGACCTCAACCGCCACCTCGCCGTCGCGCGGCTGCGCCGATGGCTGGGCGGATGCGGCGATGCCGAGCCACCGTTGCCTTGACAGGTTGCGCGCGCCTCGCTCAACTCGGCTTGCCCCGCTTCGCCGCGTGGAGGGCGCGAATCCCGCGCTGCGGCGAGAAGCTGGACCGGATCTCGGGAGGACCGACACAGGTGAAGCGCTTCAACGCCATGAGCACGACGGCCCTATCGGCCGTCATCGCCGCAACCCTCGCCGCGCCGGCAATGGCGCAGGAGGTGTCCGGCGACGTCGTGAAGATCGGCATCCTCAACGACCAGTCGGGCGTCTACGCCGATTTCGGCGGGCGCTCCTCGGTCGCGGCCGCCCGCATGGCGATCGCCGACTTCGGCGGCACGGTTCTCGGCAAGCCGATCGAGCTGGTCGACGCCGACCATCAGAACAAGGCCGACATCGCCTCCAACATCGCCCGCGAATGGTATGACGTGCAGAACGTCGACGCGATCATGGAGCTGACGACCTCGTCCGTGGCGCTGGCCGTGCAGGGCCTGTCGCGCGAGAAGGGGAAGATCACCATCACCACGGGCGCCGCGACGACGGAGCTCACCGGCAAGCAGTGCAGCCCCTACGGCTTCCACTGGGCCTACGACACCCATGCCCTCGCCGTCGGCACCGGCGGCGCGCTGGTGAAGGCCGGCGGCGACACCTGGTTCTTCCTCACCGCCGACTACGCCTTCGGCTATTCGCTGGAGGAGCAGACCGGCAACTTCGTGAAGGCCAATGGCGGCCAGGTGCTCGGTTCGGTGCGCCACCCGCTCTCGACCACCGACTTCTCCTCCTTCGTGCTCCAGGCCCAGAGCTCCGGCGCCAAGGTCGTCGGCATGGCCAATGCCGGCCTCGACACGCAGAACACCATCAAGGCCGCGGCCGAGTTCGGCCTCGTCCAGTCCGGGCAGCAGCTCGCCGCCCTCCTCTTCACCCTCGCCGAGGTTCACGGCCTCGGCCTCGACGCCGCGCAGGGCATCAACCTGACGGAAGGCTGGTACTGGGACCAGTCGGACGAGAACCGCGCCTTCGCCGAGCGCTTCCAGAAGGAAGCGAACGTCAAGCCGAACATGATCCATGTCGGCACCTATTCCGCCGTCCTGCAGTACCTGAAGGCCGTTCAGGCCGCCGGCACCGACGAGACGAAGGCGGTCGCCGCCAAGCTTCACGAGCTGCCGGTCGAGGACGTCTTCGCCAAGAAGGGCACCGTCCAGGCCAACGGGCGCATGGTCTACGACATGTACCTCTTCCAGGTGAAGGCGCCCGGCGATTCGAAGGGCGAGTGGGACTACTACAACCAGGTCGCCACCGTCCCGGGCGCCGAGGCCTACCTGCCCGTCGACCAGAGCGGCTGCGACACCGCGAGCTTCGCCGCCAACTGAGGGCGCACAGCGCCGGCGGCCTTGCTGCCGGCGCACGCCTCCTGCCGACCCCGACCCGACACCCGGAGCCGACACGCGAGATGCCAGCCGCCCCCATGCCCGCCCCGCGTTCCGAGCCGATCCTGTCGGCGCGCGGCCTCACCAAGGAATTCTTCGGCTTCAAGGCCGTGAACGGCGTCGACCTCGACGTCTACCCCGGCACGATCCACGCCCTGATCGGGCCGAACGGCGCGGGCAAGACCACCGTCTTCAACCTGCTCACCAAGTTCCTCAACCCCACCGCCGGCACGATCCGCTTCGAAGGCCGCGACATCACGCGGACCAGGCCCGCCGACGTCGCGCGGCTCGGCCTCGTGCGCTCCTTCCAGATCTCGGCGGTCTTCGCCCAGCTCACCGTCCTCGACAACGTGCGCGTGGCGCTCCAGCGGCCGAACGGGCTCGCCACGCAGTTCTGGCGCTCAAACGCCGTCCTGTCGCGGCTCGACGCGCGCGCCGCCGAGTTGATCGAGGCCGTGGGCCTGTCGAGCTTCTCGGACACCCTGGCCGGCGACCTGCCCTACGGTCGCAAGCGCGCCCTGGAGATCGCGACGACCCTCGCCCTCGACCCGCCCGTCATGCTCTTCGACGAGCCGATGGCCGGCATGGGCGTCGAGGACATCGGCCGCATCTCGGCCCTCATCCGCAAGGTGGCGGCGGGCCGCACGGTCCTGATGGTCGAGCACAACCTCAACGTGGTCTCGGACCTGTGCGACCGCGTCACCGTTCTCGCCCGCGGCGAGATCCTCGCGGATGGCGACTACGCGGCGGTCTCCGCAGATCCCCGCGTGCGCGAGGCCTACATGGGAAGCGAGCATGCGTGACGGCCCCGCCCCTTCCGCCGCTGCCCTCGAAGTCCGCGGCCTCAACGGCTGGTACGGCGAGAGCCACGTCCTTCACGGCGTCTCGCTCGACATTTCGGCGGGCGAGACGATCGCCCTCGTCGGGCGCAACGGCGCGGGCAAGACGACGACGCTGCGCGCCATCATGAACCTCCTGCCGCGCCGCGAGGGCACCGTGATCGTGGGCGGCCGCGACATGAGCAGCGTGCCGCTTTACCGCACGGCCCATGCCGGCATCGGCTACGTGCCGGAGGAGCGCGGCATCTTCGCGACCCTCTCGGTCATGGAGAACCTCCTCCTGCCCCCGCGCGTCGCCCCCGGCGGCATGAGCGTCGAGGAGATCTTCGAGCTGTTCCCCAATCTCGCCGAGCGCCGCCGCTCGCCCGGCACCAAGCTGTCCGGCGGCGAGCAGCAGATGCTGGCGATCGCGCGCATCCTGCGGACCGGCGCGCGCATCATCCTCCTCGACGAGCCGACGGAAGGCCTCGCTCCCGTCATCGTCCAGCGCATCGGCGACGTTCTCCTGAAGCTCAAGGCCCAAGGCCTGACGCTCCTCCTCGTCGAGCAGAACTTCCGCTTCGCCCAGAAGGTCGCCGACCGCTTCTTCCTCATGGAGGACGGCCACATCGTCGACAGCTTCCGCACCGCCGAGATCGAATCCAAGATGCAGCGCCTGCACGACGTCGTCGGAGTCTGACGGAGCCCATGACAACTCTCCTCGGCGTGCCCCTTCCCGCGCTCTACGGCCAGCTCCTCATCGGCCTCATCAACGGTTCGTTCTACGCGCTCCTGTCGCTCGGCCTCGCCGTGATCTTCGGCCTGCTCCGCGTCATCAACTTCGCCCACGGCGCGCAGTACATGGTCGGCGCCTTCGTCGCCTTCCTGCTGCTGCGCTTCGGTGCCATCGGCTTCTGGTGGGCGCTGATCCTCGCGCCGCTGACCGTCGCCCTCGTCTCGGCGATCATCGAGCGCACCATGCTGTCGCGCCTCTACCGGCTCGATCACCTCTACGGCCTGCTCTTCACCTTCGGCCTCGCCCTCATCCTCGAGGGCCTCTTCCGCCATTACTGGGGCGCGGCCGGCCAGCCCTATCCGAGCCCGCCGGAACTCGCCGGCGGCACCAACCTCGGCTTCATGTTCCTGCCGAACTATCGCGGCTTCGTGGTCGTCGCCTCGCTCGTCGTCTGCATCGCGGTCTGGGCGCTGATCGAGAAGACCAGCCTCGGCGCCACCTTGCGGGCCGCCACCGAGAACCCGCAGCTCGTCCAGGCCTTCGGCGTCAACGTGCCGCTCCTCCTGACCCTCACCTACGCGCTCGGCGCCGGCCTCGCCGCGCTTGCCGGGGTGCTCGCCGCGCCGATCTACCAGGTCAACCCGATGATGGGCACCAACCTCATCATCATCGTCTTCGCCGTGGTCGTCATCGGCGGCATGGGCTCGATCGTCGGCGCGATCGTGTCGGGCTACCTCCTCGGCATCCTGGAGGGCCTCACCCGCGTCTTCTACCCCGAGGCCTCCAACATCGTCGTCTTCGTGATCATGGCCGTGGTGCTGCTCGCCCGCCCCGCCGGCCTCTTCGGCAAGGAGGCGTGAGACCCATGTCGAGCGCACCTGCTTCCGCCTCCGATCCCACCGCCGCGGGCGTCGGCCTGCCCCGCGGCCAGCACCGCCTGACGGGCCTCGGCAGCGCCCTCGCGGTGATCGTCCTCCTCGGGCTCCTCGTCGCGCCGCTCGCGGTCTATCCCGTCTTCCTGATGAAGATCCTATGCTTCGCGCTCTTCGCGACGGCCTTCAACCTCCTCCTCGGCTATGTCGGGCTCCTGTCCTTCGGCCACGCCGCCTTCTTCGGGGGCGCGGCCTACTTCACCGCCCACGCCGCCAAGGTCTGGGGCTTCGAGCCGCTCCTCGCCGTCCTCTTCGGCGCGGCCGGCGCGGCGGTGATCGGCCTCGTCATCGGCTTTCTCGCCATCCGCCGCCAGGGCATCTACTTCTCGATGGTGACGCTGGCCCTCTCGCAGATGGTCTTCTTCGTCTTCCTGCAGGCGCCCTTCACCCACGGCGAGGACGGTATCCAGAACGTGCCGCGCGGCCGTCTCATCGGCCTCTTCGACCTCTCCGACACGCTGACCATGTACTACTTCGTGCTCATGGTCTTCGTGTTCGGCTTCTTCGCCGTCTGGCGCATCGTCCACTCGCCCTTCGGCCACGTCCTCCAGGCGATCCGCGAGAACGAGAACCGCGCCGTCTCGCTCGGCTACCGGGTCGAGCGCTACAAGCTCGGCGCCTTCGTCATGTCGGCCTTCATCGCCGGGCTCGCGGGCGGCACCAAGGCGCTCGTCTTCCAGATCGCCACCCTCACTGACGTTGCCTGGCAGATGTCCGGCGAGGTGATCCTGATGACCCTCCTCGGCGGCCTCGGCACGATCCTCGGTCCCAGCGTCGGCGCCGGACTCGTCGTCACCCTCCAGAACTACCTTGCCGCGTCCGGCCTGCCGGTCACTGTCGTCATCGGCTGCATCTTCGTCCTGTGCGTTCTCGTCTTCCGCCGCGGCCTGGTCGGCGAAGCCATCCGCCTCCTCCATCGCCGAGGCCAGGGCCTGCCGCGGCGGTGAGGGGGTCGGTACGTTTCCGCGGCGCCGCGCACCACCCTCGACGTGGACGCGAATGCCGCGCCCCTCACTCACGCGCCGCGATCGACATGATCGCTTCGGCATTGCGCAGACGCACCGCCAATGCCGTCGCCTCCTCGACGCTGTAGGATCCGGAAATCTGGAGGCTGCGGCCGAGAATCGGCTCGCGGACGAGCGGCGAGGACACGATTTCGTCGTCGATGTAGACGTCGACCACCCGCCCGACGTTCTCGGCCGAGAACTCGGCCATGGCGGCTCCGCCGGCCCTGTCGAGCATGATGTTGACAACGGGCGCGCTGCTCATCGGGTCGAAGGCCTGCGTGGCATTCATGATGCCGAGCGGCACCCTGTCGGTGGCCGACGCGCTTCCGATCCACAAGCCGCCGATCGCGGCGATCGTCCGAACGATCCGGTTCATTTCCGTCTCCCGCATCTCCACGATCCCGCCCCGTCCACTTAGGTCGCGCCCAAGGAGTTGCCCGCCTCGCGCCCTCAAGCGAGCCGGACTTCGCCTGTGGACACCGCGCCGCACGCCGCAACGAAAGCGGCGGGCGGCCGTTGACCTGCCGGCCCGACACGGCGCCGGGGGATCGCCGCTCCCGTCGCCTCGGCGGAGCCGTGTCCGCAGGGAGTGCATGACGACATGAGCCGAACCGCCGCGCGCGAGAGCCGGGAGCCCGAGGCAAAGGCAAAGACGGCCGAGCCGTCGCCGAAGAAGGCGAAGGCCGAGCCTGCCGCCGAGCGCCGCGCGCGCAAGCGCCTGGTCGCCGAGTCCACGACCGGGTCCTCGTCGTCGCCACCCGAAGCGACCATCGCTCCCGCCGGCCCCATCGCCGCGCTGGGCTTCAACGGCGCCATCGCCGGCATCCTCGCCGAGCGCGCGCGTCGCCCGGGTGCCAAGCCCATCCTCTACGTGTCGCGCTCCGCCTCCGAGGCCGTCTGCCTCCATTCCATTCTCGAAGCCCTGCACGAGGGCCATCGCGTCGCCTACCTGCCGCCCTGGGACGTGCCGCCGCTGGAGGGCGTCGAGCCCTCGCGCGCCGTCACCGGGCGACGCATGAGCGTGCTGCGCTGGCTCACCGATCCGAAGCACCGCCCCGCCATCACCGTCACCACCACCGACGCGATCCTGCGCCGCGTGCCGCCCCGCTCCCTCTGGGACACGACCCACCACGTCGAGTTCCGCGTCGGCGATCCGATCGACCTCAAGGCGCTCGAGGATACGCTCCTGCGCATCGGCTACAGCTTCGACGGGCGCGTCGACGAGGCCGGCGAAGTCGCCTTTCGCGGGCGGGTCGTCGACATCTTCCCCGCCGCGGCGCCCCGGCCCTGCCGCGTCGAGTTCGAGAACGGCCGCGTCACCCAGATCCTGTCCTACGATCCAGCCACGCAGCGCAGCCTGGAGCCGACCGAGCACCTCATCGTCGACCCCGCATCCGAGATCGTGCTGGCCGATGCCACCGACGCGCGCGCGGGGCGCGCCCCGGCCGAGCGGGAGAACCGGCTCGCCGACTTCTACGGCACCCTCGATTCGGTCTTCGACTATCTCCCGGACGCCGAACTCTTCGTCGAGGAAGGCGCCGGCCGCCGCGTCGAGGTCTTCCTGGAGCAGGCGCGCGAGGCTCAGGCCCTGAGCCTTCGGACCGAAGGGCGCGGGCGGCGCCCGCCCAAGCTCGAATCGGTCTTCCTCACGAAGGAGGAGCGCGGCGAGCGCTTCGCCCGCCACGCGGTGACGCCCGTCGTGTCCAAGGGCGCCGACCGCCACGTGCCCCGCTTCGCGGCCGAACGCGCCCCGAACAAGGCCTTCGCCGCCTTCGCCGCGTCCCACGCCGACAAGCACCTCGTCCTCGCAGCCCCGAGCGCACCGATCGCCGCCGAGCTGCGCCGCCGGGCGCGCCGCATCCTCAAGCGCGACATCGTCGAGGCGGCGAGATGGGAGGATGTGCGCGCCGCCGAGCCCGGCGCCCTCCTGTCCATGATCCTGCCGGTCGATCGCGGCTCGGTCGCGCCCGAGACCGGCACCGTGATCGTCGCGGCGGCCGATCTGCTCGGTTCCTTCGCCCGCAGCCGCGACGCCCAGGACGAAGCCGCGGCGGCCTTCGGCATCGACGCGCTCTCGCCCGGCGACGTCGTCGTCCACATGGATCACGGCCTCGGCGTTCTCGACGGGATCGAGACGGTGGAGGCCGACGGCGGCGCGCGCGACGTCCTGTCCCTGCGCTACCGCGACGGCGCCAAGCTCATGGTGCCGGTCGGCGAGATCGGCGCGCTCTGGCGCTACGGCGGCGAGGAGGAGGCGGTGACGCTCGACCGCCTCGCCAGCGAGGCCTGGCTGAAGCGGCGCAACGCCATGCTGCGCGAGATCGAGGAGGCCGCCCGCGCCATGGCCGAGCTGGGCCTGAAGCGCGCCCGCGCCAAGGGCCGCGTCGTCGAGGCCCCGCGCCAACGGCTGGAACGCTTCGCCGAAGGGTTCCCCTACGAGTTGACGGCCGGACAAGCCGCCGCCCTCGACGCGATCCTCGCCGATCTCGGCTCCGGCCGCCCGATGGACAGGCTGCTCTGCGGCGACGTCGGCTTCGGCAAGACGGAGGTCGCGCTGCGCGCCATCGCGGCCGTTGTCTTCGCCGGCGGGCAGGTCGCGCTCGCGGCCCCCACCACGGTTCTCGCCCGCCAGCACCTGCGCAACCTGTCCCGCCGCTTCGCGCCCTTCGGCATCGAGGTCGCCGAGCTGTCGCGCATGACCGAGCGCGCCGACCAGGCGCGGGTCAAAGCGGGGCTCGCCGACGGCTCGATCCCGATCGTCGTCGGCACCCACACCCTCGCCGCGGACGCCGTGACCTTCCGCGACCTCGCCCTCCTCGTCGTCGACGAGGAGCAGCGCTTCGGCACCAAGGACAAGGACAAGCTGCGCGAGAAGGCCCGGGGCGGGCACGTCCTGACTCTCACCGCGACGCCGATCCCGAGGACGCTGGAGTCCGCCTTCGTCGGCCTTCACGACGTCAGCGTCATCACCACCGCGCCGACGAACCGGCAGGCCGTTCGCACCGAGGTGCGCTCCTTCGACGACGATCTCGTGCGCGAGGCGCTCACGCGCGAGGCCGCCCGCGGCGGACGCTCCTTCATGGTCTGCCCGCGCGTCGAGGACATCGAGCCGATGGCGGCGCGCCTCGCCCGCATCGTGCCGAAGCTCAAGACCGTCGTCGCCCACGGCAAGCTGCCGCCCGACGAGATCGACCGCGTGATGCTCGGCTTTGCGGAGGGCGAAGGCGACGTGCTGCTCGCCACCAACATCGTCGAGAGCGGCATCGACGTGCCCGCCGCCAACACCCTCGTCGTCTGGCGTCCGGACCGCTTCGGCCTGTCGCAGCTCCACCAGCTGCGCGGCCGCGTCGGCCGCTCGGCCCGACGCGGCCTCGCCCTCCTCCTCACCGATCCGAAGGAAAGCCTGTCGGAAGGCGCCGAGCGCCGCCTCGCCAGCCTCACCGAGCTCTCGGCGCTCGGCTCGGGCTTCGCGATCTCCGCCCGCGACCTGGACCTGCGCGGTGCCGGCGACCTTCTCGGCGAGACGCAGGCCGGGCACATGAAGCTTCTCGGCCTCGACCTCTACCGCCATTATCTCGACCTCGCCCTCGCCAAGGCGGAGACCGGCCGCGACGACGGCGACTGGCGCCTGGAGATCGCGCTCGGTCTGTCCGGCCGCATTCCGCCGGACTACGTGTCCGACGCGGGCCAGCGCATCGCGCTCTACCGCCGCCTCGACCGGCTGAGCGACGCGGCCGAGGTCGCGCGGCTGGAGGCCGAGATCGCCGACCGCTTCGGCACGCCGCCGCACGAGCTGCAGGTTCTCCTGTCCCGCGCCCGGCTGCGGGCCGCCTGCGCGGCGGCTGGCATTTCCAAGCTGGAGGGCGGGCCCGCAGCGCTCGCCGTGACCTTCCGGCCGGGCATGGAGCCGGAAGACGACGCCCCGGTTCCGGACTCGGCCTGGAAGAACAACCGGCTCATCGTGTCCCGTGCCAGCGAAACGCCGCCGGAACGCCTGGCCCTTGCCGAAGAACTGGTCGCCGCTCTGTCCGACCGCTGAGCGCCGCCCAATCTTTCATCATCGCCGGATCGGCGCGCCCAAGGATTGATCAGGACGCGCGCCGATCCCTTTGCCGGCAAACCAGAGGCGGCGGCCGTGCGGCCGCTGCCCGGCCTCGCGCGCCGGCCTCCCCGCCCGCCCGGCCGGCCGCGGCAGCCCCGGCTCCGCACTTGGCACGAACGTTGCGTAACATTTTGATGACCGCGCCGGGGGGCGCGGCGATACGTTTCGCGGGGATCTGATGTTCAAGCCCACTCAATGGATCAGGAGCGCGGTCGCGGCGCTGATGGTCGCGTCCACCACGCTGTCCGGCGCGCTCGCGCAGGACGCGGCCAAGCCGACCGGCGAGCCGATCAAGGTCGGCGTCCTTCACTCGCTCTCGGGCACGATGGCCATCTCCGAGACGACCCTCAAGGACGTCATGCTGATGCTCATCGAGGAGCAGAACGCCAAGGGCGGCCTCCTCGGCCGGCCGCTGGAGCCGGTGGTCGTCGACCCCGCCTCCGACTGGCCGCTCTTCGCCGAGCAGATGCGCACCCTCGTCTCCTCCGACAAGGTCGACGTCGTGTTCTGCTGCTGGACCTCGGTCTCGCGGAAATCGATCCTGCCGGTCGCCGAAGAGCTGAACACGGTCGTGTTCTATCCGGTGCAGTACGAGGGCGAAGAGTCCTCGAAGAACATCTTCTACACCGGTGCCGCGCCGAACCAGCAGGCGATCCCCGCCGTCGACTACCTGATGGAAGAGGGCGTCGAGCGCTGGGTGCTCGAGGGCACCGACTACGTCTACCCGCGCACCACCAACAAGATCCTCGAAGCCTACCTGCAGTCCAAGGGCGTCGCCCCCGAGGACATCAGGGTCAACTACACGCCCTTCGGCTTCTCCGACTGGCAGACCGAGGTCGCCGCGATCAAGGAGTTCGGCTCGGCCGGCAAGAAGACCGCGGTGGTCTCCACCGTGAACGGCGATGCGAACGTGCCTTTCTACAAGGAGCTCGGCAACCAGGGCGTGGCCGCCACCGACATCCCCGTCGTCGCCTTCTCGGTCGGCGAGGAGGAGCTGGCCGGCATCGACACCGCCCCGCTCGTCGGCCACCTCGCCGCCTGGAACTACTTCATGTCGGTCGACACGCCGGAGAACAAGGCGTTCATCGACAAGTGGCACGCCTTCATCAAGAACGACAAGCGCGTCACCAACGACCCGATGGAAGCCCACTACATCGGCTTCAACATGTGGGTGAAGGCGGTCGAGAAGGCCGGCACCACCGATCCGGACGCCGTGATCGCGGCCCTGCCCGGCATCGAGGTTCCGAACCTCACCGGCGGCATCTCCAAGATGCTCCCGAACCACCACATCACCAAGCCCGTGCTGATCGGCGAGATCAACGCGGAAGGCCAGTTCGACGTGGTCTACGAGACCGACGGCCTCGTCGAGGGCGATGCCTGGTCGGATTTCCTGCCGGAATCGAAGATGCTCACCGCCGACTGGACCGACCCGGTCAACTGCGGAAACTACAACACCGAGACCAAGACCTGCGGCGGCGCCACCGCCCCGGCCACCTCGAACTGACGCGACAGCCCGCGCCCGGCCGCCGCGCCGGGCGCTCGCCCTTCGACGTCGCGCCGGCCCGTCCGACCTCCCTTCGGACCGGCCGGCTCAGGGCGCGGCCGCCGGGCACGCGGCCGCGCCCGTCCACCCGACGCTCTTTCCAAGGATGCGGCATGCTCCGCCAGCTTCGCCTCTGCCTCGCGCTCCTTCTCGCCGCGCTGGCCCTCGCCGCACCGGCTCACGCGCAAGGACCGGACATCGCCGCCATCGTCGCCAAGCTCGGCGGCAAGATCTCCTTTCCCGATACCGAGGCCGTGATCGCCGAGCTCGCCGCCACCGGCGACCCGGCCGCCGAACGTCCGTTGCGCGCCCTCGCGGCCGGCCAGCTCGTCTGGCGCGACGGCGACGAGGCCGTCTTCATCGCGACCTCCGGCGCCGAGCCGACGCCCCTCCTCGACCCCGTCACCGGCGCGGATGCCGGCACGGCGCCAAAGGACCAGCTCAACAAGATCCGCATCAAGAACTCGATCCGCACCGCCGTCGACGATGCGCTGGCCGGTCTGACGCTGCGCGCCGACGATCCGGCCATGCGCCGCCGTGCCGCCGAGAACCTCTTCGCCGCCGCCGATCCGGAGGGCATCGATGTCCTCGACGCGGCGCTGGCCGCCGAGACCGACGCCAACGTGCGCGCCGTCATGGAACAGGCCCGCGCCGCCGCGATCCTGAAGTCCGACCGGCCGGGCGCCGACAAGGAAGCAGCCGTTACGACACTCACGGCCCGCGGTGACCGGCCGGCCCTCAACGCGCTGACCGCCTTCGCGGCCGCGGCTCCCGCCGGCGAGGCGCAGGAGGCCGCCGCCAGGGGTGCCGCCCAGATCGAGCAGACCATCGCCCTCTGGGGTCAGGCCCAGAACATCTGGTACGGCCTCTCGCTCGGCTCGGTGCTTCTTCTCGCCGCCATCGGCCTCGCCATCACCTTCGGCGTCATGGGCGTCATCAACATGGCGCACGGCGAGATGGTCATGCTCGGCGCCTACACGACCTTCGTCGTCCAGGAGGCGATCCGGACGCAGGTGCCCTGGCTCTTCGAGTGGTCGCTCGCCATCGCGCTGCCCCTCGCCTTCCTCGTCTCGGGCTCGGTCGGCCTCGTCATGGAGCGCGGCCTCATCCGCTTCCTGTACGGCCGGCCGCTGGAAACGCTGCTCGCCACCTTCGGCGTCTCGCTCATCCTCCAGCAGCTGGTGCGCACGATCTTCGGGCCGACCAACCGCGAGGTCGGCAATCCCGACTGGATGTCCGGCGCCTTCCAGTTCGGCCAGATGGCGATCACCTGGAACCGACTCTGGATCATCGTCTTCGCGCTGACCGTCTTCGCCGCGCTTCTCTTCGCGCTGAACCGCACGCCCATGGGCCTCCAGATGCGCGCCGTCACGCAGAACCGGAAGATGGCCTCCGCCATGGGCATCCGCACGCCCTTCGTCGACGCCATGACCTTCGCGCTCGGATCCGGCATCGCGGGCATCGCCGGCGTCGCGCTCTCCCAGATCGACAACGTCTCGCCCGACCTCGGCGGCAGCTACATCATCGACAGCTTCATGGTGGTGGTCTTCGGCGGCGTCGGAAACCTCTGGGGTACGCTCGTCGGCGCCATGACGCTGGGCATCGTCAACAAGTTCCTCGAACCCTATGCCGGCGCGGTGCTGGGCAAGATCGTGGTGCTCGTCCTCATCATCCTCTTCATCCAGAAGCGGCCCCGCGGCCTCTTCGCCCAGAAGGGACGCTTCGTCGACGCATGATCCTCGCCCGCTTCCTCGGCCCCCGCGTCTGGCTGCTCGTCGCCGCGCTCCTGGCGGCCGCCGTCCTCGTTCCGCTCTCCAACCTCTGGCTTCCGGCCGACCACCCGCTGCACGTGCCGAGCCACATCGTGCCGCTGCTCGGCAAGTACGTGTGCTACGCGCTGCTCGCGCTCGCGCTCGACCTCGTCTGGGGCCATGTCGGCATTCTCAGCCTCGGCCACGGCGCCTTCTTCGCCCTCGGCGGCTACGCGATGGGCATGTACCTCATGCGCCAGATCGGCCCGCGCGGCGTCTACGGCAATCCGGTGCTGCCCGACTTCATGGTCTTCCTCAACTGGGGAGAGCTGCCCTGGTTCTGGCACGGCTTCGACCAGTTCTGGTTCGCCGCCCTGATGGTCGTGCTCGTGCCCGGCCTTCTCGCCTTCGTCTTCGGCTGGTTCGCCTTTCGCTCACGCGTCACCGGCGTCTACCTTTCGATCATCACGCAGGCCCTCACCTACGCCCTCCTCCTCGCCTTCTTCCGGAACGACATGGGCTTCGGCGGCAATAACGGCCTCACCGACTTCAAGGACATCCTCGGCTTCCCCATCCAGGCCGGCACCACCCGCGCCGCGCTCTTCGCCGCGAGCTGCGTGGCCCTCGCCCTCGGCGTCCTCCTCGTCGGCGCGGTCACCCGCTCCAAGCTCGGGAGCCTGATGACGGCCGTGCGCGACGCCGAGAGCCGCACGCGTTTCATCGGCTGGCGTCCGGAATACGTGAAGCTCTTCGCCTTCACCGTCTCGGCCGTCATGGCGGGCATCGCCGGCGCCCTCTACGTGCCGCAGGTCGGCATCATCAATCCCGGCGAGTTCGCGCCGGTGAACTCGATCGAGGTCGTCGTCTGGGCCGCCATCGGCGGGCGCGGCACCATCCTCGGTCCCGTGGTCGGCGCCCTCTTGGTGGCCTCCTCCAAGAGCTATTTCACCGCCGTCGCACCCGACACTTGGCTCTTCGTCCTCGGCGGGCTCTTCGTCTTCGTTACCCTGTTCCTGCCCCGCGGCATCATCGGCACGATCGACCACGGCTGGACGGGCTGGCGCGAGCGCCTCAAGGCCTCCCGCGCCGCCGAGCGCGGCGCCGGCGCCCCGCCCGCCGCGCCGCCGCAAAGCCCCGGAGACCTGCCGAGCCCCGCCGAGTGACCGCCATGATGCAGCAGCCCATCGAGCCCGGCCCGGCCGAGCCCTTCGTCTCGCCCCACCCTTACGCCACACAGCGCGCCCTGGAGCGGCGCGCCAAGCAAACGGCCGACGGTGCCCGCCGCGAAACGCTCCTCTACCTCGACGGCGTCACGAAGAGCTTCGACGGCTTCAAGGCCATCAACAAGCTCTCGCTCGTCCTCCAGAAGGGCGAGATGCGCGCCATCATCGGCCCGAACGGCGCGGGCAAGACAACGATGATGGACATCATCACCGGCAAGACCAAGCCCGATTCCGGCGAGGTCTTCTTCCGCGGCGACGTCGACCTCACCCGCCACGACGAGGCGGCGATCGCGAGTCTGGGCATCGGCCGCAAGTTCCAGAAGCCGACCGTGTTCGAGAGCCTCGACGTCGATGAGAACCTGCGCCTGTCGCTCGCCGGCTCGCGCTCGGTCTTCTCGGCGCTGCGCCACAAGCGGACCGTCGAGGAAGCCGCCAAGATCGAGGCGATCCTCGCGACCACCCGTCTGACCGACAAGCGCCACCGCCTCGCCGCCGACCTCTCCCACGGCCAGAAGCAGTGGCTGGAGATCGGCATGCTCCTCGCCCAGGACCCGGAGCTCCTCCTCGTCGACGAGCCCGTCGCCGGCATGACCGACGCGGAGACCGCCGAGACCGCGCGGCTCCTGCGCGAGATCGCCGAGACACGCTCGGTCGTCGTCGTCGAGCACGACATGCACTTCGTGCGCGAGCTCGGCGTCAAGGTCACCTGCCTTCACGAAGGCTCCGTCCTCTCCGAAGGCACCCTCGACCACGTCTCGGCCGACCCGCGGGTGGTCGAGGTCTATCTCGGCCGATGAGGGCCGGATGAGGCTCGACGCTCAGCCGGCCACGGGATTGCCGAATTCTTCCGATTTCAACTTCCGGTTACAGGATGAGGAAAGGGAGCCGCTCATGCACATCCTGATCGCGATCGTCGGCATCGTCGCCGCGGCGGCCTTCTGGTACTGGCGGATGAAGGCGGTGGCGGAGGTCGCCGGCGAGATCGGCGATGCCGCCGGGCGCCTGCGCGGCAAGATCAACCGGGCCCGTTTTCGCCGTAAGGTGGAAGGCTCGACACTGACCGGTATCGACGACCCGCGACTCGGCGCCGCCGTGATGCTCGTCTCGCTGGTCGAGGCCGG
The DNA here is from genome assembly GCF_009765365.1 of Antarcticirhabdus aurantiaca. Taxonomy (GTDB): domain Bacteria; phylum Pseudomonadota; class Alphaproteobacteria; order Rhizobiales; family Rhizobiaceae; genus Antarcticirhabdus; species Antarcticirhabdus aurantiaca. The sequence goes on along the minus strand of NZ_VTOM01000018.1, from coordinate 90,456 downwards.
GCGTCCCATGACGCGCGAGGACGAGGCCATCATCGCTCGATGGCTGCGCGACGTGGCGGAGGAGGAGGAGCCGGAGGAGGCCATCACCTTCGCGCGCTGGGCCTGCCGGGAAGTCGTGGACGTCAACGAAGTCCAACGGCGTCTCGCACCGCTCTTCAGGAACCGGCTCGGGGCTGAGGAACGGGCGCAGCTCGTCGAGGTCGCCGCCTCTCTGTCGCGGCCGGCCGTGGAAGCGCCCGCCCAGGCGGACGCCCTGCGCCGCCTGCGCAATACGCTGGTGCCGGACGCAGGCGCCGACCCTACCCGCTGAAGGAAGCCCTATGCTGAGCGCCACCAATGTCGACCTCTTCTACGGCGCGGCCCAGGCGCTGCGCGGGGTGTCCATCGAGGCCAAGCCCGGCCAGATCACCTGCGTCCTCGGGCGCAACGGCGTCGGCAAGACGTCGCTGATGCGCGCCGTGGTCGGCCAGCAGCCGATCCGCGGCGGCACCATCACCCTCGACGGCCAGGATCTGAAGCGCGAGGCGCCCTATGCGCGGGCCCGGCGCGGCATCGGCTTCGTGCCGCAGGGGCGCGAGATCTTCCCGCTCCTCACCGTCAAGGAGAACCTCCAGACCGGCTTCGCGCCCTTGAAGCCGAAGGACCGCACCATCCCTCCTTACGTCTTCGAGATGTTTCCGGTGCTCGCCGACATGCTCGGCCGGCGCGGCGGCGACCTGTCGGGCGGCCAGCAGCAGCAGCTCGCCATCGGCCGCGCACTCGTCACGCGTCCGCGCCTCCTCGTTCTCGACGAGCCGACCGAGGGCATCCAACCCTCGATCATCAAGGACATCGGCCGCGCCATCCGCACCCTGAAGGAGCAGGCCGGCCTCGCCATCCTCCTCGTCGAGCAGTATCTCGACTTCTGCCGCGAGCTCGCCGACCAGGTCTACGTCATGGATCGCGGCGAGGTGGTCCATGCCGGCCCCGCGGAAAGCCTCGACGACCCGGCCGTGCGCCGTCACCTCACCGTCTGAGCGGCCTCAGACCGGCTGCAGCGGCGCGAAGGGCCCCTCGGGCCGCTCGACCACGATCGCGTCGCCCGGCCGCACCGCGCCGCCGCGCAGCACCACGGCCATGACGCCGCTCTTGCGGATCAGCTCGCCCTCCGGCGAGCGGCCGAGAAGCGCCTTCATCAGCCCGTCCTGAAAGGCGTCGATCTGGGCGCAGGGGTTGCGCAGGCCCGTCACCTCGACCACGGCCTCCGCGCCCAGCCTCAGCCGCGCGCCCGTCGGCAGGTCGAGGAGCGCCAGCCCCCGCGTCGTCACGTTCTCGCCGAGCTGCGCGGGCTCGACCGAAAAGCCCCGGCCGGCCAGTTCGGCGAACAGCTCCGCGTGGATCAGGTGCACCTGCCTCAGATTCGGCTGCGTCGGATCGCGGCGCACGCGCGAGCGGTGCTGGACGGTGCGCCCGAAATGCGCGTCGCCCTCGACGCCGAGCCCCTCCACCAGTTGGATCGCATCCTGCGGCACCTTGCCGAAGCGATGCTCCCCGTCCCTGGCGACGGCCACCACCGATCCCCGCTGCGTCATCCCGCCCTCTCCCGTCATCCCGATCCCGAGCCCCTTCAAGCACAAGGCCCGGCGCCGCGCGAGCGGCACCGGGCCCATTCATGTCGCTTGGGTTTAGCCGAGCGGGCGATCAGCGATCCTGGTCGCCACCCCGCTCGTCGCGGTCACCCCGATCGCCACGGTCGTCGCGCTCCTCACGGTCGCGATCCCGATCGCCGTCGCGGTCGCCGCGCTCGGCGCGGTCACGATCCCGATCCCGATCGCCGCGCGGGCCTCGGTCGTCGTCGCGGTCGCGCGGCCCCTTCGGACCGTCGCCGCGATGCATGTCGCGCATGAAGTCGCGAGCGAGGCGGGTGGCGAGCTCGGCCTGTTCCGGCGTCAGCGTGGTGCGAAGCGTGTCGATGGCCGCCTTCAGCCGCTCGGCCCGCTCGCCCGTCTGGATGGCGCGATCGGCGAAGCGCTCGAGCCGGTCCAGCGGCGGGATCCGCGCTTCCGGATCGCCGGCCTCGTCCGCATCGTCCCCGCCGGGCGCGCCCGGCGCCGGGCTCGGCACGCCGTCCGGTCCGACAGTCGCCGGGGGCGGCACGTCGGGTCCGCCCGGGCCGCCCGGACCACCGGGGCCGCCCGGCCCGCGCATCGGCGGGCGCATGGAGTCGGCGAAGGCGATGAGCGCGCCGGTGAAGTTGCGCCAGGCGTCCATCTGGTCGGAGCGGATTCCGAGCGCGACCTCCATGCCCGCCAGGGCCTCGGCGAGGCGCAGCGTCGAGAACTCCGGTCCGCCGCGCGGGCCGCGCTCGCGGTCGTGGTGGCGGCGTCCCTCGCGGCCTTCGCCGCGCGGGCCACGCTCCGGGCGCGGCGGCGATCCGGCTTCGGGACCGGCGGACGCGCCGGGCGGAGGCGGCGGCGGCGGTTCCTGCGCGAAAGACGCGCCGGTCGGCATGAGCGAGGCCGCGGCGCCCGCCAGCAAGACCGCGAATGCCGCGCGGCGACGGCGCGAAGGGTGTCGGTGATGTCCGTGCATGTCAGTCCTCGTTGAACCGTTGGTCCGAGAACAGGGATAGGCCGTCCTGGTTGCAGCTCTATCGCCGAACATTTCGCAAGGTTGCGACGGACAGCCGATTTGTTACGCATCGTTGCGCGCCCCGCCCCGGCAACGCATTGATACGTTTCGTTCGTTTTCACCCCGCAAGCGCGCGCGTAGAGCTGGAGCCGCCCCCGAAACGCCGATGCCCAAGCCGATGCACAAGCCCCACATCCTCGTCGTCGACGACGATCCCGAGATCGGCAAGCTCCTCGGCCGCTACCTGGAGAGCCAGGGTTTCCGCTGCTCGCTCGCCGCCAGCCGCCGAGCCTTCGAGGCCAAGCTCGCGGACGCCGAGGTCGACCTCGTCGTTCTCGACGTCATGCTGCCGGACGGCTCGGGCCTCGACATCTGCCGCGAGACCAAGGAGCGCAATCCGAGCATCGCGATCATCCTCCTCACCGCCCTCAAGGAGGACGTCGACCGCATCGTCGGGCTGGAGCTCGGCGCCGACGACTATCTCGGCAAGCCCTTCAACCCGCGCGAGCTCGTCGCCCGCATCCGCGCCGTGCTGCGCCGCGGCGGATCGGAAGGCGCGAGCGCCGCGCCCGACCGCCCGACGACGGCCCGCTACCGCTTCGACGACTACGAGGTCGATCCCGAGCGCCGCTCCGTCACCGACGCCGCGGGGAACGAGGTCGACCTGACCGGTGCCGAATACGACCTCCTGATGATCTTCCTCGACCGACCGGGCCGGGTGCTCTCGCGCGACGTCCTGATGGATCTCCTGCACGGGCGCACCGCCGACCCCTTCGACCGCTCGGTCGACGTCACCATGAGCCGGCTGCGGCGCAAGCTGAACGATGCCGGCGTGTTCCGCCTGTTCAAGACGGTGCGCAACGGCGGCTACCAGTTCGCCGCCCGCGTCGAGCGCCGCGACGAGCCCCGCCCGTGAGCCGCCTCGCCGACCGCATGACCTCGCTGCGCTCGCGGCTGGCGCTGCTGCTCGTCCTCGCCATCGTCGGCGTCGTCGGCCTGTCCGCCCTCGTCTCGGTCCAGGTCCTCGACCGGCCGAATCGCGAAAGCTTCGCCGCCGCCTTCGCGGAAGAGGTGCGCATCGTCCACCGCCTGCTGACGACCGAGCCCGGCGCCGCCGAGCGCTTCGGCATCGAGCTCGGCCCCGAGCCCCAGCGCGGCGACGGCGCCAAGGTGCGCGAGGCCGACGGCATAGCCAGCCAGCTCGCGGACGGCGGCCTCGACCTTCCCGTGCGCATCGTCGGCGATCTCGAGGCCCGCACGCGCCAGCTCGCCTTCGAGTTCGAGCCGGGCCGCTGGGCCTATCTCCCCTATCCCGGCTTTCCGCCGCGCAACCACTTCGCCTTCGTGTCCTATCTCGTGCTCGTCGTCGTCGGCGCCGTCGCCGTGTCGCTCTTCGTCGCGACCAAGATGACGCGACCGCTTCGCATCCTCGACGAGGCCGTCGCCAACCTCGGCCCCGACGGCCTGCCCGCCCCCGTGCCGGAAAGCGGCCCGGCCGAGATGCGCCACGCTGCCCGCGCGCTGAACCGGCTGACGGCGCGCGTGCGCATCGCCGTCGAGAGCCGCATGCGCCTCGTCGCCGCCGCCGGCCACGACCTGAGGACGCCGATGACGCGCATGCGGCTTCGCGCCGAGTTCCTGCCCGACGAGGAGCGCGAGGTCTGGCTGAAGGACCTCGAAGAGCTCGACGCCATCGCCGACAGCGCCATCCGCCTCGTGCGCGAGGAGGTCGAGCCCGGCGCCGCCGAGCCGGTGGAACTCTCGGACACGCTGCGCGACATCGCCGCCGAGCTCTCCGAGATCGGCCGCCCCGTCGCGCTCGGCTCTCTCGACGCCCCCTCGACCGTCCTCGCCCGGCCGCTCGCCATCAAGCGGGCCTTGCGCAACCTCGTGGAGAACGCCGCGATCCACGGCGGCGGCGCGCGGATTTCGCTCGATCGGGCCGGCGACACCGCCGTGATCGCCATCGAGGACGACGGGCCGGGCATTCCCGACGACCTCATCGACCGCGCCTTCGAGCCCTTCTTCCGGGTCGATCCGGCGCGGCGCAAGATCGGCCCGGGCGCCGGCCTCGGCCTCGCCATCGCCAAGGAGATCGTCGAGCGCGCCAGCGGCACGCTGACGCTCGCCAACCGGGCGCCCAAGGGCCTCAGCCAGGTGGTGCGCCTGCCGCTCGCGGCCTGAAATCCCGCATCGTTCGATTGCCGGATCGCCCTTCGCAGGTGCAATATCGCCGATATGGCATCGACGCTCTCGATTCTGGTGGTGGACGAGAACCGCGCCCGCGCGGCGATCATCGAGGACGGCCTGCGCGAGGCCGGCCACGCCCACGTCGCCGTCGTCACCGAGATGACCGGCCTCGTGCGCGAGATCGAGCGCTTGAAGCCCGACGTCATCGTGGTCGACATCGAGAACCCCGGCCGCGACAGTCTGGAGCAGTTCTTCGAGGTGTCGCGTTCCGTACAGCGCCCCATCGCCATGTTCGTCGACCGCTCCGACTCCGCCTCGATTCAGGCCGCCGTCGAGGCCGGCGTCTCGGCCTACGTGGTCGACGGGCTGAAGAAGGAGCGGGTGAAGCCCATCCTCGACATGGCGATCTCGCGCTTCAACACCTTCTCGCGCCTGACGCGGGAGCTCGCCGAGGCGCGAAGCGAACTCGCCGACCGCAAGGTGATCGACCGTGCCAAGGGCATCCTGATGAGCCATCGCGGCCTGAAGGAGGAGGAAGCCTACGCGCTGCTCCGCCAGACCGCGATGAACGAGAAGCGCAAGATGGTCGAGATCGCCCGCTCGGTCGTCACGGCCGCCTCGCTGTTCGCCAAGCCGGCCGGCGGCCGGGAGGATCCATGACCCGGACCGTCACCCTCGGCTTCATCCCGCTCATCGACGCCGCCGTGCCGATCGCCGCGGCCGAGATCGGCTTCGCCGCCCGCGAGGGGCTGGACCTTCGCCTCGTCAAGGAAGTGTCCTGGGCGAACATCCGCGACCGGCTCGCCTTCCGCCAGTTCGACGTCGCCCACATGCTGGCGCCGATGACGGTGGCCTCGCAGCTCGGCATCGGCTCGAACCCTTATCCCGTCGTCACCCCCGTCGCCCTCGGGCGCGGCGGCAACGCCATCACCCTCTCCACCGCGCTCTTCGCCGCCATGGAGGCGAGCGGCGAGGACGTCTCGGCCGGCGACGCCGCCTCGCATGCCCGCGCCCTGAAGCGCGTCGTCGACGCGCGCCGCGCGGACGGGCGCCCACCGCTCGTCTTCGCCGTCGTCTACCCCTTCTCCGCGCATAATTACGAGTTCCGCTTCTTCATGGGCTCGGCCGGCATCGACCCCGACCGCGACGTGAGGATGACCGTCGTGCCCCCGCCGCTGATGGCGGACGCGCTGATGGCCGGCGCCGTCGACGGCTTCTGCGTCAACGCGCCCTGGAACATGCTCGCCGTCGAGCGAGGCGCCGGGCGGATCGTGGCGGTGAAGGCCGACATCTGGCCGGCCTCGCCCGAAAAGGTGCTGGGCATGCGGCCCGACCTTCTCGACGAGGATCGCGACACCGCCTGCCGGCTCGTGGTCGCGATGCACGCCGCCGCGCGCTGGTGCGACGACCCGGCGAACCGCAGCGACCTTGCCGCCATCCTCGCCCGCCCCGACCGCATGGACGTGCCCGGCGACGTCGTGCGCCGCCTCCTCGACGGCGAAGTCACGGTGGACCCGGCCGGCACGGTGCGCCGCATCCCGGACTACCTGCGCTTCGCGGAAGGCGCGGCGACCTTTCCCTGGATCAGCCAGGCGCTCTGGATCTACGCCCAGATGCTGCGCTGGGGTCAGGTCGCGCCGAGCCAAGAGGCGCAAGCCGCCGCCGCCCGCGCCTTTCGGCCCGACGTCTGGCGCGAGGCGCTCGCCGGCTCGGGCGTGCCGATCCCCGCGCAGGATCGCCGCGTCGAAGGTGCCCTGGCCGCTCCTGCCGAGATCCCGACCCTCTCCGGCGGACCGCTGGTTCTCCCGCCCGACCGATTCGGCGACGATCGCCCCTTCGATCCCGATCGGATCGAGGATTACGTGTCCGGCTTCTCCGTCCGCACGTCTCTGCGCGAGCGTCAGGCCCTCGCCGGAGAGTGACGCCGCAAATTGCAGCGGTGCGCTCGAAGATTGAACAGGCGCTGGCGCAAAGTGCGCCGTCGTGAAAACGCCCCTCAAGCTCTTGATCCACATAGAAACAATTGTCGAATTGCCTGAATTTTGACCACTGCCCAGATGCTCAACATTTGGACTTTCAAAAGGCTCTAAATCCGGCGATTATTGCAGTGCGGCCGATCAACGATGATGCGGCCGCAAGCCTCCGGGTTCTCTCCCGCCCGCTGTCGACAACGACGTCGCGAAACCGCCGGCTCGATCCGCCGCCTTTGTCAGGCGTCCGATCGATCCATCCGGCAGGCTTCGCGACGTTTTTCGTTTCCGCCCCTTTTTTGCCCGCCCGCCTTTGCCGGAGTGACGCTCCATGAGCGAGAAGACCCTCGTCGGACTCGACCGCCGCGCCTTCCTGAAGACCACGGCCGCCACGCTCGGCACGGCCGCGCTGTTCTCCGCGGCGCGGGCCGCCTTTCCCGGCGGCGCCTTCGCGCAGACGGCCGGCGGCCCTGAGACGACGAAGGCCGTCCTCGGCTTCATCGCGCTCACCGACGCCGCGCCGCTCATCGTCGCCAAGGAGAAGGGCTTCTTCGAGAAGCACGGCATGCCCGACGTCGAGGTCGCCAAGCAGTCCTCCTGGGGCACGACGCGCGACAATCTCGTCCTCGGCTCGGACGGGTCCGGCATCGACGGCGCCCACATCCTCACCCCCATGCCCTACCTGATGACGGCGGGCGCGGTGACGCAGAACAACCAGCCGCTGCCGATGGCGATCCTCGCCCGCCTCAACCTCGACGGCCAGGGCATCTCGGTGGGCGCGGCCTATGCCGATCTCAAGGTCGGCCTCGACGCCTCGGTGCTGAAGGCGACCTTCGCCAAGAAGAAGGCCGAAGGTGCCCCCGCCAAGGTCGCCATGACCTTCCCCGGCGGCACGCACGACCTCTGGATCCGCTACTGGCTCGCCGCCGGCGGCATCGACCCCGACACCGACGTCGAGACCATCGTCGTCCCCCCGCCGCAGATGGTCGCCAACATGAAGGTCGGCACCATGGACGCCTTCTGCGTCGGCGAGCCCTGGAACGCCCAGCTCGTCGAGCAGGGCATCGGCTACACCGCGCTGACCACGGGCGAGCTCTGGAACAAGCATCCGGAGAAGAGCTTCGCCATGCGCGCCGACTGGGTGGAGAAGAACCCGAAGGCGACGCTCGCCCTCCTGATGGCGGTCCAGGAGGCCGCGCAGTGGGCCGACGACATGGCCAACAAGGACGAGCTCGCCGACATCCTGTCCAAGCGCGCCTGGTTCAACGTCAAGGCCGCCGACATCGGCCCGCGCATGAAGGGCGTCATCGACTACGGCACCGGCCGCGTCGTCGAGGACTCGCCGCACTTCATGAAGTTCTGGCGCGACCACGCCTCCTACCCCTTCGCCAGCCACGACAGCTGGTTCCTCACCGAGGACGTGCGCTGGGGCAAGCTGCCGGCCGCGACCGACATCAAGGGCATGGTCGCCAAGGTCAATCGCGGCGACCTCTGGCTGGAAGCGGCCAAGTCGCTTGGGCTGTCCGACCTCCCGGCCTCGCCGTCGCGCGGCCCCGAGACCTTCTTCGACGGCAAGGTCTTCGACCCGGAGAACCCGGAAGGCTACATCGCCAGCCTCGCCATCACCAAGATCGCCTGACCGGCCGCCAACGACACGGAAACGAGCCCATGTCCCAGACAGCAGCCAAGGCCCCGGCGACGGTGATCGCCCTGCCGAAATCCGCCGCGCCCGGAGCTGTCGTCGCGCTGCCCCGCGCCGGCACGCCCGTCGCCGCGAAGGCGGCGCGCCTCGCCCGCGAGGCCGGGGCCAACGCCCTGCCGCCGCTCGTCGCGCTGGTCGCGCTGCTCGGCCTGTGGGAGCTGCTCTGTTATTCCCCGACCTCGGCCCTGCCGCCGCCGAGCCAGGTCGTCTCCGACACCTGGGAGCTGATCGCCAACCCCTTCTACGTCAACGGCGGCAACGATGTCGGCCTCGGCTGGCAGATCTGGGCGAGCCTCCAGCGCGTGGCCATGGGCTACGCCATCGCGGTGGTCGTCGGCATCGCGCTCGGCGTCCTCGTCGGGTCCTCGCAGCTCGCCATGCGCGGCCTCGACCCGATCTTCCAGGTGCTGCGCACCGTGCCCCCGCTCGCCTGGCTCCCCCTCTCGCTCGCCGCCTTCCAGGACGGCCAGCCCTCCGCCATCTTCGTGATCTTCATCACCGCGGTCTGGCCGATCATCATCAACACCGCGGTCGGCATCCGCAACATCCCGCAGGACTACAGCAACGTCGCGCAGGTGCTCCGCCTCAACGGCTTCGAGTACTTCGGCAAGATCATGCTGCCGGCGGCCGCGCCCTACATCTTCACCGGGCTTCGCATCGGCGTCGGCCTGTCCTGGCTCGCCATCGTCGCGGCGGAGATGCTGATCGGCGGCGTCGGCATCGGCTTCTTCATCTGGGACGCGTGGAACTCCTCGCTGATCTCCGACATCATCCTCGCCCTCGTCTATGTCGGCCTCGTCGGCTTCGTGCTCGACCGGATCGTCGCATTCGTCGGCCGCCTCGTCACCCGCGGCACCTCGGCCGCCTGAGCACCGCGACGGGAGATCCGAACATGACAAACGCCAAGCCCTTCCTGTCCATCGAAGGCGTCGCCAAGCGCTTCACCCGCGGCGCCGCCACGACGGAAGTCCTCACCGGCGTGAACCTTGTCGTCGCCAAGGGCGAGTACGTCTCGATCATCGGCCATTCCGGCTGCGGGAAGTCGACGCTCCTTAACATCGTCGCCGGCCTGACGGACGCGAGCGTCGGCGGCGTCCTCCTGGAGGACCGCCAGGTCAACGAGCCCGGCCCCGACCGCGCGGTGGTCTTCCAGAACCACTCGCTGCTGCCCTGGCTGACGGTCTACGAGAACGTCGCGCTCGCCGTCGACAAGGTCTTCGCGCGCACCATGAAGGCGCCCCAGCGCCGCGAATGGGTGATGAAGAACCTCGAGCTGGTCCACATGGGCCACGCCAAGGACAAGCGCCCCTCCGAGATCTCCGGCGGCATGAAGCAGCGCGTCGGCATCGCCCGGGCGCTCGCCATGGAGCCGAAGGTCCTCCTCCTCGACGAGCCCTTCGGCGCGCTCGACGCGCTGACGAGGGCCCATCTCCAGGATCAGGTGATGCAGATCCAGGCGAACCTCGGCACGACGGTCATGATGATCACCCACGACGTCGACGAGGCCGTGCTCCTGTCGGACCGCATCGTGATGCTGACCAACGGCCCCTCCGCCACCATCGGCGAGATCCTCGACGTGCCCCTCGCCCGCCCCCGCGACCGCATCAAGCTGGCGACGGACCCGACCTATCTCCGCTGCCGCCAGGCGGTCCTCAAGTTCCTCTACGAGCGCAACCGCTTCGTGGAAGCCGCCTGACCTTCGACCGCGTCCGCGCCGCCGATCTCTGAGCAACCTCTCCCCGAGGACCGATCCCCCATGTCCGAGAAACTCGTCATCGTCGGCAACGGCATGGCCCCCGGCCGGATGCTGGAGCACCTCTTCGAAACGGCGCCCGGCCGCTTCGAGGTCACGATCTTCAACGCCGAGCCGCGGGTCAACTACGACCGCATCATGCTCTCCCCGGTCCTGTCCGGCGAGAAGAGCTTCGACGACATCGTCATCCACGGCGACGGCTGGTACGTGAAGAACGGCGTCACCCTCTACAAGGGCCACCGCATCGTCGCGATCGACCGGGCCGCGAAGACCGTCACCTCCGACCAGGGCGTGACGCAAGCCTATGACCGCCTCGTCATCGCCACGGGCTCGACGCCCTTCGTGCCCCCCGTCCCGGGCAAGGATCTCCCCGGCGTCCTCGCCTATCGCGACCTCGACGACGTCGAGGCGATGATCCTCGCGGCGCAGTCCCGCGCCAAGGCGGTGGTCATCGGCGGCGGCCTCCTGGGCCTCGAGGCCGCGGCGGGCCTGCGCGCGCAAGGGCTCGACGTCACCGTTCTCCACCTCATGCCGACGCTCATGGAGCGCCAGCTCGACCCCGCCGCCGGCTACCTCCTCCAGAAGGCCCTCGAGAAGCGCGGCATCGAGGTGATCACCAACGCCAACACCAAGGCGATCCTCGGCGAGACCAAGGTCGAGGGCGTCGAGCTCGCCGACGGCCGGGTCATTCCCGCGACGCTCGTCGTCATGGCGGTCGGCATCCGCCCCGCCGCCGGCCTCGCCAAGGACGCCGGCCTCGACATCGGCCGCGGCATCCTCGTCGACGCGCACATGCGCACCTCCGACCCCGCCATCCTCGCGCTCGGCGAGTGCGTCGAGGTGGAGGGCCGCGTCTACGGCCTCGTCGCGCCGCTCTACCAGATGGCCGAAGTCGCCGCCCGCACGCTCGCCGGCGTCGACGGCGCCGGCTTCAAGCACTCCGACACGCCGACGAAGCTGAAAGTGACCGGCATCGACCTCTACTCCGTCGGCGACTTCGCGGAAGGGGGCGACCGCGAGGAGATCGTGCTGCGCGACGCCTCGGCCGGCGTCTACAAGCGCCTCGTCGTCAAGGACAACAAGGTGCTCGGCGCCGTGCTCTACGGCGAGACGGCCGACGGCGGCTGGTTCTCCGACCTGATGAAGAAGGGCACCGACATCGCCGAGATGCGCGAAACGCTCATCTTCGGCCAGAGCTACCAGGGAGGGTCCCCGCTGGACCCTATGGCGGCCGTTGCAGCCTTGGGCGATGACGCCGAGATCTGCGGCTGCAACGGCGTCTGCAAGGGCAAGATCACCTCCGCGATCACCGCCAAGGGCCTGACCAGCCTCGACGAGGTGCGCTCCCACACGAAGGCGTCGGCCTCCTGCGGCACCTGCACCGGCCTCGTCGAGCAGCTGATGAGCCTGACGCTGGGCGACGCGTTCAACCCCAACGCCGTCAAGCCGATGTGCGCCTGCACGACGCTCTCGCACGGCGACGTGCGCCGGCTGATCCAGGCGAAGGGGCTGAAATCCATCCCCGCCGTCATGCAGGAGCTGGAGTGGAAGACCTCCTGCGGCTGCGCCAAGTGCCGGCCGGCGCTGAACTACTACCTCCTCGCCGATTGGCCGGGCGAGTACCAGGACGACAAGCAGTCCCGCTTCATCAACGAGCGCGTCCACGCCAACATCCAGAAGGACGGCACCTATTCCGTCGTGCCCCGCATGTGGGGCGGCATGACCTCGGCCAAGGAGCTGCGCGCCATCGCCGACGTCGTCGAGAAGTACGACATCCCGGCGGTGAAGTGCACCGGCGGCCAGCGCATCGACATGCTCGGCGTGAAGAAGGAGGACCTGCCCGCCGTCTGGGCCGACCTCAACGCCGCCGGCATGGTCTCGGGCGCCGCCTATGCCAAGGGGCTGCGCACGGTGAAGACGTGCGTGGGCACCGACTGGTGCCGCTTCGGCACGCAAGACTCGACCGGCCTCGGCGTGAAGCTGGAAAAGTTCATGTGGGGCTCCTGGACCCCGGCCAAGCTCAAGATGGCCGTCTCCGGCTGTCCCCGCAACTGCGCCGAGGCGACCTGCAAGGACATCGGCGTCATCTGCGTCGACAGCGGCTACGACATCCACTTCGCCGGCGCCGCCGGCCTCGACATCCACGGCACGCAGGTCCTCTGCCACGTCGACACGGAAGGAGAGGCGATCGAGGTCATCGCCGCGCTGACCCAGCTCTACCGCGAGCAGGGCCACTATCTCGAGCGCATCTACAAGTGGCTGAAGCGCGTCGGCATGGAATCGATCCGCACCGCGATCGTCGACGACTTGGACAAGCGCCGCGCCTACTTCGACCGCTTCGTTTATTCCCAGCAGTTCGCGCAAGTGGATCCCTGGGCCGAGCGCGCCCAAGGCCGCACAGCGTCCCACGAGTTCAAGCCCATGGCCGACCTCACCTTCCGCGAAGCGGCGGAGTAGCTTCGGGAGACGCGACGCCAAAGCCGCATCCCCTTCTCCCGTTCCGGGAGAAGGTGCCCCGAAGGGGCGGATGAGGGTCTCCAAACGGCTCTGCCGTCGGCGCGCATCCGCAACCGAACCGCAAGCGTCCGTCATCCGCGGAACCGCTCGCGCCCTACGGGACCCTCACCCGGCCGCGCCGCCTCCGCGGCGCAGCCACTCTCTCCCGAAGCGGGAGAGGGTGGGAGCCCCTTTCGGCTCCACCTCCATTCTTGTTCGTCCGAAGGACCCGACGCGGCATGTCCCAGCCCTCCGCCTCCGCCCTCCGCTTCCTCGCCATCGGCCGGCTCGGTGACATTCCCCGCCGCGGCGCGCGCTGCGTGGTCGTGCCCTTCGGCCGCATCGCCGTGTTCCGCACGGCCGACGACCGCGTCTTCGCCACCGAAGACCGCTGCCCGCACAAGGGCGGGCCGCTCTCCCAGGGCATCGTCCATGACGGGCGCGTCACCTGCCCGCTGCATTCGCAGGTGATCGCCCTCGACACCGGCCTCGTCCAGGGACCGGACGAGGGACAGGTTCGCACCTTCCCCGTGCGCCTCGCAGCCGACGGCGAGACCATCGAGCTCGGCCTCGCCCCCGCGGACCTCGCGGCAAGCTTCCCCCAGGCCGCCGAGTAGGGGCCCCGATGAACGACCTCGCGCAGAACGCCACGCCTCCGACCAGGACGACCTGCCCTTATTGCGGCGTCGGCTGCGGCGTCCTCGCGAGCCCGATGCCGGACGGCAGCGTTTCCATCGCCGGAGACCCCGACCACCCCGCCAATCTCGGCCGCCTCTGCTCCAAGGGCGCGGCGCTCGGCGAAACGGTCGGCCTGGAGGAGCGCCTCCTCCATCCGGCGATCGAGGGCGAGCGCGTGTCCTGGGACGCCGCCCTCACCGCCGTCGCGGAGCGCTTCTCCGCCGCCGTCCGCGACCACGGCCCGGATGCCGTCGCCTTCTACTGCTCCGGCCAGCTCCTCACCGAGGACTATTACGTCGCCAACAAGCTGATGAAGGGCTTCATCGGCTCGGCCAACATTGACACGAACTCGCGCCTCTGCATGTCCTCCTCGGTCGCGGGTCACGTCCGCGCCTTCGGCGCCGACCACGTGCCGGTGTCCTACGAGGACATGGAGGCGGCCGATCTCGTCGTTCTCGTCGGCTCCAACCTCGCCTGGTGCCACCCGGTCCTTTACCAGCGCCTGGTCGCCGCCAAGGCTGCGCGCCCCGCCATGCGCGTCGTCGTCATCGACCCGCGCCGCAGCGCGACCTGCGACATCGCCGACCTTCACTTGGCCCTGGCCGCGGACGGCGACGTGCCGCTCTTCCTCGGCCTCCTCGCCCATCTCCACCGCGCCGGCGCGACCGACCCCGCCTTCCTTGACGCGCATACCACCGGCTTCGGCGCCGCCCTCGGCGAAGCTCTCGCCCTGACGGCCTGCGACCTCGAAGCCGCGACCGGCCTGTCCGCGCCCGACCTCCTCGCCTTCTTCGACCTCGTCGCGCAGACGCCCCGCACCGTCACCCTGTGGAGCCAGGGCGCCAACCAGTCGGCGAGCGGCACGGACAAGGTCAACGCGATCGTCAACTGCCACCTGGCCACGGGGCGCATCGGCAAGCCGGGCGCCGGTCCCTTCTCGATCACCGGCCAGCCCAACGCCATGGGCGGGCGCGAGGTCGGCGGCCTCGCCAACATGCTCGCCGCCCACATGGCGATCGAGAATCCCGCCCACCGCGAGATCGTCCGGACCTTCTGGAACGCGCCGAGCCTGTCTGAAAAGCCCGGCCTCAAGGCCGTCGACCTCTTCCGCGCCGTGGCGGACGGGCGGATCAAGGCGCTCTGGATCATGGGCACCAACCCCGTGGTCTCCATGCCGGACGCGGACGCGATCAAGGCGGCGCTCGCCGCCTGCCCCTTCGTCGTCGTCTCCGAAGCCTCCGCCACCGCCGACACCCTGGCCTTCGCCCACGTCGCCCTTCCCGCCGCGGCCTGGGGCGAGAAGAACGGCACGGTCACGAACTCCGAGCGCCGCATCTCGCGCCAGCGCCCGTTCCTCGACATGCCCGGCGAGGCCCGCCCCGACTGGTGGATCCTGTCCGCCGTCGCCCGCCGCATGGGCTTTCGGAACGCCTTCGCCTATCACACTCCGGCCGAAATCTTTGCCGAGCACGCCGCGCTCACCGCCTTCCGCAACGAGGCAGCGACGTCCCGCGACCTCGACCTCGGCGCCCTCGCCGGCCTCGACGCGGCGGCCTACGAGGCGCTCGCCCCCCTCCGCTGGCCGCTCTCCGCCAGGGCCGCCGCGCCCGCCCGCTCCTTCGCCGACGGCCGCTTCTTCCATGCCGACGGCCGCGCCCGCCTCGTCCCCGTCGCCCCGCCGAAGCGCGACGCCGCCTCCGGCTTCACCCTCAACACCGGCCGCGTGCGCGACCATTGGCACACGATGACTCGGACGGGCCTGTCCCCGCGCCTCTCCGCCCACATCGCCGAGCCCTTCCTCGAGATCCACCCGGAGGACGCCGCCGCCCTCGGGCTCGCCGACGCCGACCTCGCCCGCCTGTCCTCCCCCCATGGCGAGGCGACCCTACGCTGCCTCGTCACGGATCGCGGCCGGCGCGGCGCCGTCTTCGCGCCCATGCACTGGACCGCGGCCTACGCCCCGAGCGGCCGCGTCGACGCGCTCGTCGAGCCGCGCACCGACCCCGTCTCCGGCCAGCCCGCCCTCAAGGCTTCCCGCGTGTCGGTGGAGCGCTATCCCGCCGCCTGGTACGGCTTCCTCGTCTCGACCCGAAAGCCGGAACCGCTTAGCGTCGCCGGGTACCACGCCCTCGCCCGCACGCGCGGTGGCTGGCGCGCCGAGATCGCCGGCGCGACACGCCTCGCCGACCCGGCCGCTGTCGCGGCCGCCCTTCTCGGCGCCGAGCCCACCGAACCCGGCCTCCTCAGCTACGACGACGCCGCCACCGGCTCCCACCGCTTCGCGCTCGTTCGCGATGGCCGCCTCGACGGTGCCCTGTGGCTCTCGCCGCAGCCCGTCGCCGTGTCCCGCGCCTTCGCCGCCGAGAAGCTCGGCGCCACGCTCACCGCCCTCGACCGCGCCCGCCTGCTTGCCGGCCGCGGCGGCGCAGACGGGCCGGACAAGGGCGCGATCGTCTGCTCCTGCATGAATATCGGCGCCAACGACATCCTCGCGGCCATGGCCAAGGGCGCGGTCAGCGTCGAGGCCGTCGCGGCGCAGACCCGGGCGGGCACGAATTGCGGCTCCTGCCGGTCGGAGATCCGCGCCCTTCTCGCCCGCGCCGCCGAACCGCGCGAGACGGTCCAACTCGCCTGATGGCTGTGTCCGAACGGAAACAAACGCCGGCGGCTTGAGGTCGGGCGCCGCCCTTCGCTTGCAACCGGAGCGGCACCGGGCCAAGGATGAGAGCGCCCGTTCACCGCCTGCGCGACAATCCGTGGCGCGCGTTTCCGATTCGAGACCGACGCCCCATGCCGGACCTGATCGGTCTCCTTCTCGAATATCGCTACTGGATCATCATTCCGCTGGCGATCCTCGAAGGCCCGCTCGTCGCCTTCGTCGCGGGCGCGCTCGCCGCCCAGAACCTGTTCTCCATGCCGGTCGTCTACCTCATCCTTCTCGCGAAGGACGTCGTGTTCGAGGGCGGCATCTTCGCGCTCGGCAAGCATGGCGGCGAAAGCTCGCGCGTCCGGCGCTGGTTGGAGCGGCGCAAGCGCTTCTCCTTCACCGCCGACACGATCCGCCGCCTTTGGGAGCGGCACGGCTTCGCCACCATGTTCTTCGCCAAGCTGTCCTACGGTCTATCCGCGCCGTTTCTCCTGACCGCCGGCCTGTCGGGCATGACCTATCGCCGCTTCCTCACCCTCGCGGTCCCGATCACGCTCGCGCAATACGCGGTCTTCATGGGTCTCGGCTACGTCGTCGGCGACCGGCTCTCGGCGGTGTCCGACACCTGGACCTGGATCGGCATCGCCCTCGCCGCCGTCGCCGTCCTCATCCTCGTCACCGTTCTCATGGCCGGCTGGTCGCGGCGCAAGCTCGCCGCGGAGGCCGAGGAGGCCCGATCGTGAGCCGACCGATGCGCATCCTCCTCGCCAGCGACATCTACCTGCCGCAGCTCTCGGGCATCGCCGACAGCGTTTCGATCCTGCGCCGCGAGCTGGAAGGCCTCGGCCATCGCGTCCGCATCGTCGCGCCCGAGTTTCCCGACGCCGAGCCGGACCCCGCCGTCGCCCGCCTGCCCGCGCTCGCCGTGCCCGGCTGGGGCGGCCTGTCCGTCGTCTGGCCGAAGGGCATGAAGTCGGCCATCGCCGCCTTCGACGCCGACATCGTCCACGTCCACACCTTCTCGACCCTCGGCTTCGCCGCGCTGCGCGCCGCCCGCGCCCTGAAGCTTCCCGTGGTCGGCACCGACCACACCTATCCCGCAGCCTATCTCCACTATGCCGGCCTCGACTTCGCGCCGCTTCGCGACGGTCTCGATCGCCTCGCGGCCTCCTTCTACAAGCGCTGCGAGGCCGTCACCGCGCCCAGCGCCGCGGTCATCGCATCCCTGCGCGCGCAGAGTCTCGACCGCCCCGCCAGCGTCGTGTCCAACCCCGTCGACACCGCCCTCTTCGCGCCCTTGTCCTCGGCCGAGCGCGAGGACGCCCGCGCCGAGCTCGCTCTCGACGGCCCCGCCATCCTTCTTTTCGGCCGTCTCGCCGCGGAAAAAGACCTCGACGTCGCGCTCGAAGCCTTCGCCCGCCTGCCGCGCGAGCTTCGTGCGACGCTGGTGGTCGTCGGCGACGGCCCGGCGCGCCAGGACTTCGAAGCGGAGATCAGGCTGCGCGGCCTCATTCCCCGCATCCGCCTCCTCGGCACGCTGCGCGGCGCCGCCCTGCGCCGCGCCGTCGGCGCCTGCGACGTCGCGGTCATCGCCAGCCGCTCGGAGACGCAGTCGATGACGACGATCCAGGCCCTCGCCTGCGGCCTGCCCGTGGTCGCCGCCCGTGCCGGGGGCCTGCCCGAATACGTCTCGGACGGCGAGACCGGCTTCCTCGCCCCGCCGCAGGACCCGGGCGCCTTCGCGGAGCGCCTCGAAGCGCTCCTCACCGACGAGCCGCTGCGCGCGCGCCTCGCTGCCGCCGCGCCGGAAAGCGTCGCGCGCTTCACGCCGACCGCCGTCGCGCGCGCCTTCGAAACCCTTTATCGCAGCGTGGTCGAGCACGAGCTCGGCCCCGCCTCATCCGAAAAGACCGCTGCATGAAGCTCGCTTTCGTGGTGCCCGCCTTCAACGAGGAAGCGCTGATCGGGGGCTGCCTCGAATCGATCCGCGCCGAGATCCAGCGGGCGGGCGTCGCGGCGGACACGGAGATCATCGTCGTCGACAACGCGTCCACCGACGCCACGGGCGCGGTCGCCTCGGCAGTGCCGGGCGTGCGCGTCGTCCGCGAGCCGAAGAAGGGCCTCGTCAACGCCCGCGCCGCCGGTTTGGCGGCGACGCAGGCCGAGCTCGTCGCCAACATCGACGCCGACACGCGCCTGCCCCCAGGCTGGCTGACGACGGTGCTCGACGCCTTCGCCGCCTCGCCGCGCCTCGTGGTCCTGTCGGGCCCGTTCGTCTACACGGACCTCACGCCCGCGCAGCGCCTCGTCACCAAGTGCTTCTACGGCGCGGGCTACGCGATCCACGCCGTCTTCGGCCGCCTTCTCAAGAAGGGGGCGATGGTCCAGGGCGGCAACTTCGTCCTGAAGCGCGAAGCCTGGCTGTCCGTCGGCGGCTTCGACCAGTCGATCGCCTTCTACGGCGAGGACACCGACGTCGCCAATCGCCTCGCCCCGGTCGGTGAGGTCCGCTGGACCTTCGACCTTCCCATCCACGCCTCCGGGCGCCGCCTCGCCGCCGAGGGCGTCGTCGCCACGGGCGCCCGCTACGCCCTCAACTATTTCTGGGTCACGCTCTTCGGCCATCCGATCTCCCGTGCCTATCGCGACATCCGGCCGTCCTGAGGCCGGCCGGCGGCCGTGGGCGCCCCGACACATTGCAGCCGAACGCCCGCGCGACACTCGGCAGAGTCGCCGAATCACGCTTCGCCCGAGGTTTCCATGCCGAACGCCGCCGTCGATCAACGCCCGACCGTCGAGGCTCCCGACGACGATCCGCACCTCTTCCTCGAGGAGATCGATGGCGCCGAGGCGCTCGCCTACGTCGAGGCGCAGAACGCGCGCACCCTCGCCGCCTTCGCCGACGCGCGCTTCTCCTCCGACCGCGACGCCTTGCGCGCGGCCCTCGACCGCCCCGACAAGATCCCCATGGTCACCCGCCGCGGCGGCCTTCTCTACAATTTCTGGCGCGATGCCGAGCACCCCCGCGGCCTCTGGCGTCGCACCACGGAATCCAGCTACCGCACCGACGCGCCCGAATGGGACGTCCTCCTCGACCTCGACGCGCTCGCATCGGCCGAGGAGGCGGACTGGGTCTGGGCTGGCGCGAGCCTCCAGCCGGGCGCCCACGACCGCGCCATCCTCTTTCTGTCGCGCGGCGGCGGCGACGCGATCGCGTCGCGCGAGTTCGACCTCGAGACCCGCACCTTCGTCGAGGGCGGCTTCGTGCTACCCGAGGCCAAGAGCGACGTCGACTGGATCGATCGGGACACCCTTCTCCTGGCGACGCCCCTCGGCGAAAACCGCGCGACCTCGTCCGGCTATCCCCGCACGGTCCAGCTCTGGCGCCGCGGCGAAGACCCGCTCGCGGCGACCACTCTCTTCGAGGTGCCCGAGGCCAGCATGCGGGCGGCCGGACAGGTTCACCGTCGAACCGACGGCGGGCCGGAGCCCCTGGTCTTCATCGACGTCGTCGGCTTCTACGACACGATCACTTATGTCGGCGACCACACCGGTCCGCAGTTCCGCGTCGACGTGCCGACCGACGCCGGGCTTCTGTGGGACAATCGCCACGCCGCGCTCCGCCCCCGCAGCGACTGGACGGTCGGGGGGCGGACCTATCCCTCCGGCAGCGTGATCGGCATCGCCATCGACGACTTCCTGGCCGGCAGCCGCGACTTCCGCGTGCTTTTCCGCCCAACGCCGCGCTGCGCGGAACAAGGCTTCTTCTGGTCGGACGGCCGGCTGATCCTGATGGTGCGCGACGACCTCAAGGCCGTCTTCTCCGTCTTCGACCCGGAGAACGACTGGGCCGAGTCCCGCATCGAAGGGATTCCCGATCTCGGCCCGGCGGCCGTCTGGCCCTTCGATTCCGATCCGTACGAGGAAAACGGCGACCTCCTCGCCTATGCCGCGGATCCGGTCACGCCTCCCACGATCTTCGAGACCCGTCCCGGCCAGCCCGCCCCGACGATCCTCAAGCGCTCGCCCGCCTTCTTCCGCACCGACGGCCTCGTCGTCACCCGCCACGAGGCGGTCTCCGTCGACGGCGAGCGTATCCCTTACGTCCAGGCCGGCCCGCCCGGCGAAACGGGCGACGCGCCCGTCCACCTCTCGGGCTACGGCGGCTTCGAGGTCTCCAACATCGCTGGCTACTCGGTCGGCCTCGGCAAGCTCTGGCTGGAAAAGGGCGGCACCACCGTCGTCGCCAACATCCGCGGCGGCGGCGAGTTCGGCCCCTGGTGGCACGAGGCCGGCCGGCGCGAGAACAAGGCGCGCTCGCACGACGACTTCGCGGCCGTCGCCGCCGATCTCGTCTCGCGCGGCGTGACGACCCCCGAGCGCCTCGCGGCCGAAGGCGGCTCGAACGGCGGCCTCCTCATCGCCAACATGCTGACGCGCTACCCCGAGCGCTTCGGCGCGCTCCTGTGCACCGTGCCGCTCATCGACATGCGCCGCTACTCCAAGCTTCTCGCGGGCGCTAGCTGGATCGCCGAATACGGCGATCCGGACGATCCCGCGGACTGGGACTTCATCCGGCACATGTCGGCCTACCACGTCGCCGAGCCCGGCCGCCCCTACCCGCCGATCCTCATCGCCACCACCCGCCGCGACGACCGGGTCCATCCCGGCCACGCCCGCAAGATGGCGCGCAAGCTCCAGGCCATGGGCTACGAGAACGCCTGGCTCTACGAGCAGGCCACCGGCGGCCACGGATCCGGCAAGGACAATGCCGAGATCGCCGCCTTCGCGGCCCTCGGCATCCGCTTCCTCCAGCGCTCCATCGGCTGGGAGCCCGACGACGCGGCTTGATCGCCGTCGGCTCAGAATGAGCCGGGGGCGAGCGCCGTGCGCGGCGCTCGCCCCTCCAAATCCCGATCAGGCGCCGAAGGCGCCGTCGATCGTGTGCATCGCGCCGGTCACGAAGCCCGCTTCCGGTCCCGCAAGCCACGCCACCATGCCCGCGACCTCCTCGGGCCGCCCGTGGCGCTTGATGGCCATGAAGCTGTGCATCAGGTCCCGCATCGGCCCTTCGGCGGGATTGGCGTCGGTGTCGATCGGGCCGGGCTGCACGACGTTGATCGTGATGCCGCGCGGCCCGAAGTCGCGCGCCAGCCCGCGGGCCAGCCCCTGAAGGGCCGACTTGCTCAGCGCGTAGGACGCCATGCCCGGCACGGGCATCCGGTCGCCGTTGACCGACCCGATCACGATGATCCGCCCACCCTCCGGCATCCGGCGCGCCGCCTCGACGGAGGCGTGATACGGGGCGTGGACGTTGATCCGAAACAGCCGATCGATCGCGTCCGGGTCCTGCTCCAGCGCGTCGCCGAAGATGGCGATGCCGGAGTTCACCACGAGGACATCCAGCGGTCCGCTGTCGCGAACCGTCGCGATCACGGCGTCGCGGTCCGCGCTGTCGGTGCGCACGGCCGTGCTGCCGGTTTCCGCGGCCACCTGCGCCGCCGCCTCGGGCGAGCCGGCATAGGTGAAGGTCACCCTCGCCCCGTCCGCAGCGAAGCGCCGCACGATGGCCGCCCCGATCCCGCGGCTTCCGCCGATGACCAGCACGGACTTGCCCTGAAACGCCGTCATGAGACCCTCCTTGAGGATTAAGTTAGAGGCCGCTACATAAACAGCAGCGATCAGGCGGTCAACGATTTTATAATGAACACTACAAAAAGTAGTCGCCCGCGCGGCCGGCCGCGACGCTTCGATCCCGAAGAGGCCGTCGCCACCGCGACGCAGCTCTTCCACGCCCGCGGCTACGACGCCGTCAGCGTCAGCGAGGTGACCGAAGCGCTCGGAATCAATCCGCCGAGCTTCTATTCGGCCTTCGGCAGCAAGCTCGGCCTCTACACCCGGACCCTGGAGCGCTACGCCGGCACGGATGCGATCCCGCTCGCGGACATCCTGCGCCCCGACAGGCCCGTCGCCGAGTGTCTCGCGGCGCTCCTGGAGGACGCCGCGCGCCGCTACGCGGCCGATTCCGCGGCTGCCGGCTGCATGGTCGTGGAAGGCACCCGCTGCAACGACGCGGAGGCCCGCGAGGCGGCCCGCGCCTACAACCGCGCGGCGGAAGAGGCGATCCGCGCCTACATCGCCGCGCGCCATCCACGCGAGGCCGAGCAGGTGACCGACTTCGTCGCGACGACGATGTTCGGCCTCTCCGCGAAGGCGCGCAGCGGGCATGGTCTCGGCCAGCTCCTGGCGACCGCGCGCCTGGCCGCCTCCGCGATCGCGCCGGCTCTAGCCGCATAGGTCTTCGCGAGATGGGGTGCGGCACCCGTCCCTCTCGTCCCCGCCTCGGCAGGCCCATGGCCGCGCGCCGCGATCTGCGCTATCGCCGTTTCCCATGACCGAGACGATCACCCGCGCCGTTCTTGTCGGCCGCCTTCTCGACCTCGCGGTGGGCCCCGAGCGCCGCATCGTGGCCATTGCCGGGCCGCCGGGCGCGGGCAAGAGCACGCTCGCCGACGCGCTTCAGGCCGCCATCGAGGCGGCTCGGCCGGGCCTCTCCGCCGTCCTGCCGATGGACGGCTACCACTACGACGACCGCGTGCTGGAGGCGCGAGGCCAGCGCCCGCGCAAGGGCGCGCCCTTCACCTTCGACGTCGACGGCCTCGCGGCCATGCTGGAGCGCCTGGCACGCGACGAGGGCCGCGACGTCGCCGTTCCCGTCTTCGAACGCGCTATCGAGATCGCCCGGGCCGGCGCGCGCATCGTGCCGGCCGAAACGCGCCTGATCATCCTGGAAGGCAACTACCTGCTTCTCGACGATCCCGACTGGGCGCGCCTGCGCCGGTTCTTCGACGCGACGGTGATGCTGGACGAGCCGATGGCGGTGGTCGAGGCGCGGCTGCGCCACCGCTGGGCGGATCTCCAGGGCGAGGCGCT
Organism: Antarcticirhabdus aurantiaca; assembly: GCF_009765365.1. Classification (GTDB taxonomy): domain Bacteria; phylum Pseudomonadota; class Alphaproteobacteria; order Rhizobiales; family Rhizobiaceae; genus Antarcticirhabdus; species Antarcticirhabdus aurantiaca. The sequence continues at coordinate 67,477 of NZ_VTOM01000018.1, read as the reverse complement.
GCGCGCCAAGCTCGACGACAACGACCTGCCCAACGCCCGGCTCGTTCTCGGGTCCAGCGTGGCGGCGGATTACCGGCTGGAGGAGCCATGAGCCAGGAAGCCCCATCGATCGTCGTCGTCGGCTCGGTCAACCGCGACCTCGTCACCATCCTCGAGCGCATGCCGGCCGGCGGCGAGACGGTCCACGCCCGCGACTTCCTCCAGAGCCATGGCGGCAAGGGCGCCAATCAGGCGGTGGCCGCCGCGAGGCTCGGCGCCAAGGTGGCGCTCGTCGCCAAGGTCGGCGGCGACGTCTTCGGCGCGGACGCCCTCGCCAACTTCCGGGCCGCCGGCATCGACACGAGCCATGTCGGCGAGCTTCCCGACAAGCCGACCGGCACGGCGACGATCCTCGTCGAGCCGGACGGCGAGAACCGCATCATGATCGTCGCCGGCGCCAACGGCGCCCTGACGCCCGCCGACGTCGAGGCCGCGGCGGATACGATCGCCAAGGCCAGGCTCGTCCTTCTCCAGCTCGAAGTGCCGATGGAAACCGTCGCGGCGGCGCTCGCCGTATCGGCCCGCGTCGGCACGCCCGTCTGCCTCAATCCCGCCCCCGCGCCCGATTCGCTCGATGCCGGCCTTATCGGGCCGGCGCTCCGCTTCGTCGTGCCCAACCGCGGCGAGCTCGCGCTTCTCACCGGCCTGCCGACCGAAAGCGAGGCCGATCTCGCCGCGGCCGCCCGCGCCCTTCTGGCGCGCGGCGTCGGCGCCGTCGTCGTCACGCTCGGGGCCGAGGGCGCCCTTCTCGTCGAGGGCGAGGGCGAGCCGCGCCGCTTCCCCGCGGCACGCGTGCGCGCCCTCGATACGACCGGCGCCGGCGACGCCTTTATCGGCGCCTTCGCCGCGCGCTTCGTCCATGACGGCGACGTCGAGGCCGCGATCCGCAACGGCGCCGCCTTTGCCGGGCTCTCGGTCACGCGCCAGGGCGCGCAGGCCTCCTACCCCGCCATGGCGCTGTCCGATCTCGGCGATTGAAGAGCCATCGGCCGGCATTGACAAAAACCGGGCGAGCCTCCTATAGCTCGCATCGTTCCGGCGGCGCCGCCGCCCGGAGCCTCGGCGCCGTGGCGCCGGCCTATCGCGGACGCATCGAGCGACCGCTTGTCGTGGCAGCGTAGCTCAGCTGGTTAGAGCACCGGACTCATAACCCGGGGGTCGGCGGTTCAATTCCGCCCGCTGCTACCACTTTTTCCCGAACTCTCGGCCGACCCGGCCGGATCGCCCTCGAAAAATCATCCGCCCGGCACGGAAAAAATCGCCGGTTGCCCGGCGCTTTAACCGTCTTGTATCGCCTGCTCCGGGCGGGCTTTGCCGCCCTTCGAGGATTCGCCCCTTGCTTTTCGGCGCCGTCTCGCCCATCTTGTCGATATCGATCGACGGCCTGAACTTTGGCCTAGCGCGCTATCTGCAGCCGCTTTGCTCCGTTAGCTTCTCCTGAAACATCGATATTCACCGGCTTTCGACCTCTTCGATCGCCGAACGATCCTCCATGTCTAGGGATAGACGCATGGCTACTGGAACCGTGAAGTGGTTCAATTCGACGAAGGGCTTCGGCTTCATCGCGCCTGATTCGGGCGGCGCGGACGCCTTCGTTCACATCAGCGCCGTCGAGCGTTCGGGCCTCTCCGGCCTTAACGAGGGCGACAAGGTCGAGTACGAGCTTCAGACCGATCGCAAGAGCGGCAAGGCCTCGGCGGCCAATCTGCGCCTCGTCGGCTGATCAGCGCGCCTGGCGCGGCTGACACTACGACATTCGACGCCCCGGCCGACCACGGATGAACCGGCGGCCGGGTCAGCGCGTTTGCACAAGCCCGCCGGCCTACGACCCGGCCCTCCTCGGCTTGCCACCGACCGGAGAGGGCCCGGGTCCGCATTCTCTTTGGGGTTGGGTGCCCTATGTCGCTCCCATCCCTGAACGTCGATCGACCGACGATCCTGAGCGGTCCGACCGACATCAGCCTGCTGCCGAGTTTTCCGCGCCCACGCGCGATGCGATCACACCCTCGGCCGACGGAAAGCACGATCCCATGCAGTCGTCCAATGCGGCCCATACCCGGGCCGAAGGCCATTTCCTGCCGAAGATCGACCAGCACGAAAAAGGCTCGGCGATGGGCCTCATCCGCGCCGATGCCGAAGCCCGCCGCGAGAAGACGGCCAAGCTGAAGGCGCTTCGCCTCGCTCACGAGGCGACCGAGCCGCAGGAGGCGGCGGCGAAGCCGCCGGCGCGCAAGCGCGTCAAGCGCGGCCGCACCTGACGGAACGCGCCGTCCACCCCTGTCAAACAGGCATCCGCTCGGAAGCGAGCGGAGAGCCAGCGAGGAGATAAATTGCAGATCATCGTTCGCGACAACAACGTCGAGCAGGCCCTCCGCGTCCTCAAGAAGCGCATGCAGCGCGAGGGCGTGTTCAAGGAGATGAAGGCTCGGCGCTTCTACGAGAAGCCCTCCGAGGCCCGCGCCCGCGCCAAGCAGGACGCCGTCCGCCGCGCTCGCAAGGCAGCCCGGAAGGCGGCCCAGCGCGAAGGACTGATCGCCGCGCCCAAGCGCAAGGTTCGTCAGAACGGCCCGCGCCGCTTCAACGATTCGCCCGGCGCTCCGTCGGCGACCGCCGCCGAGTAACGGCCCGGTCTGAGACCGCCCAGGCCTCGCGCCGCCTCCCCTGAGGCGCGCGGGCCTTGTTCGCGCGCCCGGTCCAAGCGGATCCGGGCGCTTTTCGCGTTCAGTCCACCCCGTCCGCGAAGGCGCGGATCAGGTGGTGGGCGATGGCGAAGGGCAGCGGCGCCGTCAGCCCGTCGGGATGCGTCCCCGCGAGCATCGCCGCCACCTCTCCTCGCTCGAACCAGCGGCAGGCCTCGAGTTCCGCCGCGTCGAAGACGATGGTGCCCGGCTCCGCCAGAGCGATGCAGCCGATCATCAGCGAGCCCGGGAAGGGCCAGGGCTGCGAGGCGCGGTAGTCGACGCGCGACACGACGAGCCCCGCCTCCTCCATCGTTTCCCGCCGCACCGCCGCCTCGATCGTTTCGGCCGGCTCGACGAAGCCGGCCAGGCACGACCACATGCCGGGCGCGAAGCGCGGCTGGCGTCCGAGGACGCAGTTCCCCGCCCCGTCGTGGACGAGCATGATCGTCACCGGATCCGTCCGCGGAAAGTGGATCTCGTTGCAGGCCGTGCAGAGCCGCCGCGCGCCGCCGAGCTGCGGCACGGTGCGCCCGCCGCAGGTGCCGCAGAAGCGGTTGCGGGCATGCCAGTTGAAGAGGTGCTGCGCGATGCCCAGCGCCGCTTCGTCGCCGGCCGGCGCGAGGCCGCGCATGGCCAGCGTCCGAAGATCGAGGGCGCCGACGCCCCGCCCGTCGCCGGATGCGCCGGAACGCGCCTCCGGCCCGCCGTTCCAGTCGCCCGCATCGAGCCGCTCGACCTCGCGAGGCAGGCTGGTTGCCAGGAGCGGCGCGCCGTCCGCCCCTTCGCCGAGAAGCAGCACCTCGTCGGTCGCCGTAAGGTCGGCACCCAGCCCTTCCGCCTCGCCGCGCGAGAAGCGCGCCCCGCCGCGGCCGGTCAGCCAACGCCCCGCCGCATCGCGCAGGAAATAGGCCGCGCGCGTGTCCTCCAGCGCGGTCGTCAGCGCCTCGGCCGGCCGATGCTCCAGATTGCGCACCGGGCCCGCGCCGGCAAAGCCCATGCGCCCGCCGTCCGCCGCCGCGCTCACGACGACAACACCGCGTCCGCGACGCGCCGCACCAGCGCTTCGCCCTCCTCCGCCCCGTAGGGCTCGCGCGCGCCATGCCCCCAGACCGGATCGGGCCAGTTGGGATCGTCCGTCATGCGCGCCACGACGTGGCAGTGGAACATCGACACGCGGTTGCCGATCATGCCGATGTTGATCTTGTCGGCCCGGACCATCTGCTTGAACGCCTTCGACACGAGGCCCAGCTCGAAGGTCAGCATGGCCTGATCGAGCGGCCTGAGGTCGTGGAATTCCGTGATCTCCACGCGCTGCGGCACGAGGATCAGCCAGGGCCAGCGCCGGTCGTTCATCAGCCGGAGCTGGCAAAGCCCGAGCGGGGCGACGGAAAGCGTGTCGGCGGCAAGCCGAGAATCGAGTTCGAAGGCCCGCATGCCGGCTCCGTCCCTCCTCATGAGAAAAGCGGTGCTTGCAATTAGGGCCGCGAGAGACGATATGAAGCGCCGGGAGGTTGGTGGTGGACGAGCCACTCGCCAACCGGGTCAGGTCCGGAAGGAAGCAGCCCCAACGAGCTCCGGCACGGGTCATCGTGCCAGCCTCCCACCCGTCATCGAGACGATCGAGACAAGCGCCCGGCGGCATTCCCGCGCGGGCGCTTCTCGTTCGGGCCTCTCGCCAAGGCGCGGCCGGACGCCTGCGCGCCAAAATTATTGGATGCCGTCAAACGGTTTTGCCAGCGACCGATGCGCCCTCCCCGTGGACGCGGCGCGCGCCGATGATACCCTCGGCGCCTCATCCGAAGCCGAAGAAGGTGCCCCATGGAGCGTTTCACCGGCGGCTGCCTGTGCGGCGAGGTCCGCTTCGTCGCGACGGGCCGCCCCTTTCGCGTCGGCCTGTGCCACTGCCTCGACTGCCGCAAGCACAACGGCGCGCCGTTTCACGCCTCGGCCATCTTTCCCGAGGACGCCGTCGCGATCGAAGGCGAGACCCGCGCCTATGCCGGCCGCCATTTCTGCCCCCGCTGCGGCTCCTCGGTCTTCGCCCGCACCGGCGACGAGGTCGAGATCAGCCTCGGCGCCCTCGATGCCGCGAACGTCTTCACGCCCACCTACGAGAGCTGGACGGTGCGCCGCGAGACCTGGCTCCCGCCCTTTCCCCTCGCCCATCGCTACGAGCGCGACCGCCCGTCCGACGGCCGGTCCGAGGACTAGCGCGCTCGTTTGCCCCGTCTCCACCCGCGGATTCGGGGCTTGCGCCTCGCCCCCCGAGCCGTCACAACCGGAGCCGATGAGGCGAGCCGTTTTCCTTCCGCATGTTTCTGACGAAGCCCCCGCGTCGGCGCGCCCGGGCCGAGGCGACGGCTTGAAAGGCTCCGCCCGATGAGCGATTCCGGCGCCGCCGATACTGGCTCCTACCGCGTCCTCGCCCGCAAGTACCGTCCGCGCTCCTTCGACGATCTCATCGGCCAGGAGCCGATGGTGCGCACCCTCACCAATGCCTTCGAGACCGGCCGCATCGCGCAAGCCTGGATGCTGACGGGCGTGCGTGGGGTGGGCAAGACCACCACGGCCCGCATCCTCGCCCGCGCTCTCAACTACGAGACGGACGCGATCAAGCAGCCGACCATCCACATGACGACGCCTGGCATCCACGATCAGGCGATCATGGAAGGCCGGCACGTCGACGTCGTCGAGATGGACGCGGCCTCGCACACCGGTATCGACGACATCCGCGAGATCATCGCGCAAGTCCGCTACAAGCCGCTCTCGGCGCGCTACAAGGTGACGATCATCGACGAGGTCCACATGCTGTCGACGCAGGCCTTCAACGGCCTGCTGAAGACGCTGGAGGAGCCGCCCGAGCACGCCAAGTTCGTCTTCGCCACGACCGAGATCCGCAAGGTCCCGGTCACGGTCCTGTCGCGTTGCCAGCGTTTCGACCTGCGCCGCGTCGAGGCCGGCACCCTCATCGCCCATCTCAAGAGCATCGCCGAGAAGGAAAGCGTGCCGGCCGAGGACGAAGCGCTGCGCCTCATCGCGCGCGCCGCCGAGGGCTCGGTGCGCGACGCCCTGTCGCTGACCGATCAGGCCATCGCCCACGGAGCGGGGCGCATCGAGGCGCAGCCCGTGCGCGATATGCTCGGCCTTGCCGACCGCGCCCGCGTCATCGACCTCTTCGAGGAGGTCATGGCCGGCCGCGCGCCGCGCGCGCTGACCATGCTGCGCGACCAGTACAACGGCGGCGCCGACCCCATCGTGGTGCTGGCGGACCTCGCCGACTTCACCCATCTCGTGACGACGCTCCGCTTCGTTCCGGAGGCCGCCACCGACGCCTCGCTCTCGCCGGCCGAGGCCGAGCGCGGCCTCGCCTTCGCGCGAACGCTCTCGATCCGGGCGCTCAGCCAGGTCTGGCAGATGCTCCTCAAGGCGATCGAGGAAGCGCGCGGCGCCGCCTCGCCGCGCCAGGCCGCCGAGATGGCGCTGATCCGCATCGCCTACGCGGCCGACCTGCCCGGCCCCGAGGAGCTGCTGCGCCGCTACCGCGCCGGCGAAACCGACGCCTTCGCCGACCTTCCCGCTGGCGGCGGCTCGTCCCCGAGCCCACGCCTGCCCGGCGATGCGCCGCCGCGCCCGCCGCTGAACGCCGCAGCCGGCGCGGGGGCGCCGCTGCCCGCCATGGCCGCTCCGCCGAGCCCGGGACCGCGCGCCGCCTTGCAGGCGAGCGTCGCCGCGGCGCCGCAGACGCAGGGCATGGCCCCCCAGCCGCGCCTCGGCGAGACCCGCCCGCGCCTCGCCGCGATCGGCGGCGGCGCCCAGCCGCAGGGCGCGCCCCGTCCCGCGCCGCAGCCGGAGCCCGAGGCGGAGGCTGAGGACATCGCCTCGCTGGCCGACCTCGCCCGCCTCGCCGAGACCAAGCGCGACAGCTTCATGCGCGTCGCGATCCGCCGCTGGCTGCGCCCCGTCTCCATCGGGCCCGGCCGCCTGTCGATCGCGCTGGCCGACGGCGCGCCCGCGACCCTGCCGGGCGACCTCCAGCGGCGCCTGCGGGACTGGACCGGCCGCCACTGGATGGTGTCGGTCTCGGCCGGCGACGCGCCGACGCTCTTCGAGATCGAGGAAGCGGAAAAAGCCGCGCGCCTCGCCAAGGCCGCCGAGGACCCCGAGGTCGCCGCGATCCTCGCCGCCTTTCCCGGCGCGGTGATCCGCGACGTTCGCGAGCGCGCCCCCGCGCCTCCGCCGGAGACCGTGGCCGACATCGCGGACATCGTGGCGGAGGCCGAAGCCGAGACCGACACGGACGCCGAGGGCGACGGCGACGGCGACGGCGAGGCGAATGTTTCGCTTCACGGCCGCGGCGACGTCCTGGCGCCGGTCGAGGAGTCCGACGACGAGTTCGGCTCCGGCTGGGAACCCGATCCCTATGGCGAGCGCTGATCCCGCGTCACGCCATCCCACCCCCTTCCAGAAGGAGGCCCCCATGAAAGACCTGATGGGCATGATGAAGCAGGCGAAAGCCATGCAGGAGAAGATGGCCGGTCTCCAGGAGGAGATCGCCAGCGCCACCGTCACCGGCCAGTCCGGCGGCGGCCTCGTTTCCGTGACGCTGAGCGGCAAGGGCGAGATGACGGCCATCGCGATCGACGGGTCCCTCGCCAAGCCCGAGGAGAAGGAGATCCTGGAGGATCTCGTTCTCGCCGCCCACAACGACGCCAAGCAGCGCCTCGACCTGATGCTCCAGGAGAAGACCGCGGCCCTGACCGAGGGGCTGCAGCTGCCGGGCGGCATGAAGTTCCCGTTCTGATCGAAAGACGCGTTCCGCATCCATGGCAAAGCCCATCGCCGGCCCGGAGATCGAGAAGCTGATCCAGCTTCTCGCCAAGCTTCCGGGCCTCGGTCCCCGCTCCGCCCGCCGGGCGGCGCTCCACCTCGTCAAGCGTCGCGAGCAGCTCCTCGCGCCCTTGTCCGCAGCGATGGACGAGGCGCTGCGCACCGTCACCGTCTGCTCCAACTGCGGCAACATCGACACGCGCGACCCTTGCACGATCTGCTCCGACCCCGCCCGCGACCAGTCGACGGTGGTGGTGGTCGAGGACGTCTCCGACCTTTGGGCGCTGGAACGGGCGAAGGCGCTCAACGCCGCCTACCACGTCCTCGGCGGCGTTCTGTCGCCGCTGGAAGGCGTCGGCCCGGAGGACCTGTCGATCGACCGCCTCGTCGAGCGCGTGGCGGACGGCGGCGTCAAGGAGATGGTGCTCGCCGTCAACGCCACCGTCGAGGGCCAGTCGACCGCGCACTACATCATGGACCGCATCGAGGGCCTGGACGTTCGCGTCACCCGCCTCGCTCACGGCGTCCCCGTCGGCGGCGAGCTCGACTATCTCGACGAGGGCACGCTGTCGGCCGCGATGCGGGCGCGCACGAGCGTTTGATGGCTCAGGGCTCCTGCAGACTTCGATAAGGCCGGCTCCAGCACCTCAGGCGCCCCGCTCCTCCCACCACTCCGTCATTCCGGGCTCGACCCGGGGTCCATGTCTTCCGCGCTCGTCATGACTGAACCAGCCGGTGACCCGCGTCCACCGATCCGCCGCTCCGGCCACGTCCGGCGGTCTGGAATGCACTCCGGCGCAAGGCCAGGATGGCGACATGGCAGGGACTGCGAGGAAGAGCGAGGAATGACGATTCGGTGAGGGAGCCGGCGCCATCAGCCTGCCGCAAGCGCAGGGCGGGATGGGTCCGGGAACGAGACCGATCGAGGACGACACGCGCCATGACGATGATCCGCCGCTCCTGGCTCTCCGCGGCTGCTGTCGCCGCCCTGCTTCTCGTTTCCGCACCCGCCGCGCAGGCTCAATCCGCCGACGTGCAGCGCTCCTTCCGCGCCTTTCTCGACCGCGACATCCGCCCAGCGGCGCGGGCGCAGGGCGTGCCCGACAGCGTCCTCGACGACGCGCTGGGCGGTCTCACGCCCGACATGAGCCTTCCCGACCTCGTCAAGCCGGGCGACGACGGCGCCGTGGCCGAGTTCAACGCCCAGGCCGAGTTCAAGAGCCCCGCCGCCTACATGTCGGAAAAGGCGCTCGCCGGCACCGCCGCCCGCGGCCGCGCTCTTCTCGCCGAGCACCGCGCCGTTCTGGCCCGTATCGAGGCCGCCTACGGCGTGCCCGCGCCGATCGTCGTCGCGATCTGGGGCCGCGAATCCGCCTTCGGCACCGCCGACATCCGCCACGACGCCTTCCGGGTGCTGGCGACGAAGGCGCACCTGTCGCGTCGCAAGGCCATGTTCCGCGAGGAGCTTCTGGCGGCGCTGCGCATCGCGGCGGAGGGGCACCTGCCGGCCTCCAAGATGCGCTCGTCCTGGGCCGGCGCGCTCGGCCAGCCGCAGTTCATGCCGACCAAGTACCTCCAGCTCGCCGTCGACTTCGACGGCGACGGGCGCAAGGACATCTGGGACTCGGTGCCCGACGCCCTCGCCTCGATCGCCAACTACCTGCGCCAGTCCGGCTGGCAGCCGGGGCGCGACTGGGGCTTCGAGGCGACGATTCCCGCCGGCCTGTCCTGCGCCACCGAAGGCCCGGACGTATCGCGCACCATCCGCCAGCTGGTTTCGGCCGGCGCCGCCCGCGTGTCCGGCCGCCCCTTCCCCGAGCGCGAGCTCGCCGGCACCGGCCACGTCCTGATGCCCGCTGGCCGCTTCGGCCCCGCTTTTGTCGCCACGCCGAACTTCTACGTCATCAAGGCCTACAACAACTCCGACCTCTACGCCCTCTTCGTCGGCCACCTCGCCGACCGGATGGCTGGGGCCAAGCCCTTCCGCGCGCCCTGGCAGACCCCGCCGGGCGGCGCCATGACGCGCGGCGACGTCTACCGCATGCAGCAACGCCTCGTGGCGCTTGGCTACGACGTCGGCAGCGTCGACGGCCTCGCCGGCTTCAAGACCCGCCGCTCCATCGGCGCCTTCGAGGCGAAGAGCGGACGGCCGGAAACCTGCTGGCCGACGCCGGCTCTCGCCAGGAGCCTCGGCTGAACGAAGGTAAACCTGACGATGCCTTCCACCCTCTCCCCGCGTCGGGCGTTCTTGCTTCGATCGTCGGTCCAGGCGATCGTCATCGGCGTGATCGGTTGCCACTGGTCGTCGATGCCTGCCGCGGCGGCCAGCGAAACAAGGGCGGCGCTTTTCGATCCGATTGCCGAGCTGGATCGCCTCCTGCCCGGTCACCGGATCGCAAGGCAATCCACATCCGATTCCTCAACGCGCGTCTGCTTCCTCGGGAAGAACGCGCGAGGGGATCGATCGAGTTCGTGGAACGATACGCCGCCCGGAATCGAATTCTGCGATCGAGAGGGCTGCTCGTTCATTCCCGTGCCCGAGACCGACCTCCTCATCGCATTCGAGTACGACCAGCAGTGCTTGCCCCTACGCAGCATCGAGACGCTTCGCATCGATACCAACGCCGACGGCACACGCTATCTCTGCGTCAATGACTGCCGTTGAGGATGAAGGCCGCTTAACCGTTCGTTCACGCTTATCCCAAGCAGGCGGCGGCCGTGTCCCTCCCGCTCTTTCGCGGGATCGGGGGCGGCCCTAATCTTTTGCTCGTCCGCCGGCGGGCGATCTCGCGTGCCGCCGAAGGAGTTGCCTGGGGAGGCAAGGGCCGTCGCCCGTTCGCCGCGAAGACGTGCGGGCGGCGCGGCGGCCCGCTCTCCGGCTCGCTCAGCCGTCCGCCGCCGCCAGCCGCGCCCGGTCCGGCGCCGCGGCGTAGACGCCGAGGATCTCGACCTCCGCGAAGAAGCGCAGCTCGGCCAGAGCCCGGTTCAGGGCGGGGTCGTCCGGGTGACCCTCGACGTCGGCGTAGAACTGCGTGGCGAAGAACTTGCCGCCGAGCTGGTAGCTTTCGAGCTTCGTCATGTTGAGCCCGTTGGTCGCAAATCCCCCCAGCGCCTTGTAGAGCGCGGCCGGAATGTTGCGGACCCGGAAGACGAAGGTGGTGACGGTGCCCCCTGGCGTATCCTGCGGCGCCCAGAGCCGTTCGGCGGGCGCGTAGGCCGGCGAGAGCACGACGAAGCGCGTCACGTTGTGCGCCTCGTCCTCGACGTGCTCGCGCAGGATGTCGAGCCCGTAAAGCGAGGCGGCGAGCCGCGGCGCCAGCGCCGCCATCCAGCGCTCGCCCCGCTCGGCGACGAGCTTGGCCGCGCCCGCCGTATCGCCGGCGGTCACGCCCTTCCAGCGCGGCCGCATGACGATGCGCCCGGTCTCGGGATCGCGCGTCTCGGCCTTTTCGCCGAGAAGGCGTCGGCACTGGCCGAGCGCGTGGACGTGGGTGTGGATCTCGCGGATCTCGTCCTCCGAGACGCCCGGCAGCGCCATCAGGTGGAAGTGGATCGGCAGGAAGTGCTCGCCCACGATCCGCAGGCCGGACTTGGGGAGGAAGTGGTGGACGTCCGCGACGCGGCCGGCGAGCGTGTTCTCGATCGGGATCATCGCGAGCCGCGCCTCGCCGGTCTCCACCGCCACGAAGGCGTCCTCGAAGGTCGCGCAGGGCAGGACGCGGGCGTCGTCGCCGAACTTCTGGAGGATCGCCGTGTGGGAATTGGCGCCGAGATCGCCCTGGAAGGCGATCGGCCGCGGGTCGTGCGTCATGGCGGTGTGGTGTCCTTTACGCGAAGGCGCGGCGCGCCAGTTCCAGCTCGGCCGGCCCGTCCACGCCCACCGGAACCTCGTCGACGATGCCGACGTCGATGCGCATGCCCGCTTCCAGCGCCCGCAGCTGCTCCAGCTTCTCGCGCGTTTCCAGAACCGAGGGCGGCAGCGACACGAAGCGGCCGAGCGCGGCGCGGTGGAAGGCATAGACGCCGACGTGGTGGAAGAGCGGCCCCTCGCCCCAGGGCGCGGTGGCGCGGGTGAAGTAGAGCGCGCGCAGCCGCCGCTCGCCGATCGGCGAGCCGACGACCTTGACGACGTTGGGGTTGGTCTTCTCGGCCTCGTCGTGGATCTCGGCGCCCAGGGTCGCGATGTCGCACCCCTTCCCCGACAGCGGTGCGAGCGCCCGCTTCACCGTCTCCGGCGAGATGGTCGGGAAGTCGCCCTGAAGGTTCAGGAGCGTGTCGAAGGCGCCGTCGGGATCCACGAGGTTCAGCGCCTCGAAGACGCGGTCGGAGCCGGACGGGTGATCCTCGCGCGTCATCACGGCTTCGAAGCCGGCGGCCTCCACGGCAGCGCGGATCTCGGACGAATCGGTGGCCACGACCACCCGCCCCACATCGGCGGCGCGGGCCTTCTCGGCGGTGCGCACCACCATCGGCCGCCCTCCGATGTCCGCGAGCGGCTTGCGCGGCAGGCGCGTGGCGCCCAGGCGAGCGGGAATGACGACGAGCACGGGCATGGGGACGATCGGACGCAGCTTGGGAAAATTGCAGGTTGGAACGCTTCCAGGGGCTTTCGCATCGCATAGGACAATGACAAAAGGCCCAATGGGTAGGCTCCTTACAGAGGTTGCCCGATTTACGCAAAACACATAGCGTCCGGCCGTTTTTCGGATGCGCATGCGATGCCGGCGAGTGGGGCCGGCTGCTTGGAGGAGCCGCTCTGCCGATGGATTCGCTTGAGTTCAACAAGATCGCCGGCGCCGTTCTCGGGACGGTGTTCGTCCTGTTCGGCGGCAGCCTCCTGGCAGAGGGGATCTTCCACGGCGAGCCGCCGGAAACGCCGGGATACGAGATCGTGGTGGCCGAAGCCGCCGCTGGCGGCGGCGAGGCCGCGCCGGCCGTCGAGCCGATCGCCGTGCGCATGCAGACCGCCGACGCCACCGCCGGCCAGACCATCTTCCGCCGCTGCGCGGCCTGCCACAACGCCGATCCCGGCGGCCCGAACGGCATCGGCCCGAACCTCTACGAGGTCGTCAACCGCCCGATCGCCAGCCATGCCGGCTTCAACTACTCGGCCGGCATGACCGAGTTCTCCAAGGGCCAGTCCGAGCACTGGGACTACGAGCACCTCGACTACTTCATCGAGGCGCCCAAGGCGCACGTTCCCGGCACGGCGATGGGCTTTGCCGGTCTCCAGGACCCGAAGGACCGCGCCGACCTGATCGGCTACCTGCGCTCGCTCGCCCCCACCCCGGCCCCGCTGCCCGAGGTGACCGCCGAAGCCGCGGCCCCGGCCGAGGGCGCGCCGGCCGTGACCGATCCGAGCACCACCACCGATACGGCCGAGGGCTCGGTCCCGAACGCCCAGTCGCCGGGCACCACCGATTCGTCCACCGCCGCCGCGCCGACCGCTCCGGCCGGCAACGTCGTGCCGCAGGGCACCGACGGCGCTTCGCCGGCCGAAGCCGCGCCGGCGCCCGCCCAGCCGACCGGCGGCGACACCACCGCAGCCGGCTCGGAAGGCCAGGCCGCGCCCGGCGCCGCCCTGCCGCCGGTCCAGCCGCAGCCCGCGGCCCCCGCTCCGGCCGCGACCACGCCGCCCCCGGCCTCGCCGGCGGCTCCGGCTCCGGCTCCGGCAGCTCCGGCCGCCCCCGCACCGGCAGCTCCGGCCGCGGACCCGGCTTCGGCGCCTGCCGCGCCGGCCGCGCCCGCAGCGCAGCAGACGGCCGCCGTCGCCGGCGACCCGAAGGCCGGCGCGACCGTCTTCAACAAGTGCAAGGCCTGCCACGCCGTCGGTCCGGGCGCCGCGAACAAGATCGGTCCCGAGCTGAACGGCATCGTAGGCGAGGCCGTCGCGGCGGTCGAGGGCTACCAGTTCTCGCCGGCCATGACCGCCTTCGCCCAGACCCATCCGACCTGGGACGTGGCGACCCTGACGCCCTGGCTCACCAATCCGCGCCAGACCATCCCCGGCACCAAGATGGCCTTCCCCGGCCTGAACAAGCCGGCCGACGTCGCCAACGTCATCGCCTATCTCGCGACCTTCGCCGAGGACGGCAGCACCCGCTGACGAGAGCGCCGGCCGGCACGCCGGCCGCGTCAAACGCGAACGACACTGAAAGCCCCGGCCCCTCCGCCGGGGCTTTTTCGTGCGGCCCGCCTTCTCCCGGCGCCCGTCAGCCTCAGTTACAAATCCGTCATGGCGGGGCCGCGGCCGAAGGATGGCCACAAAGTCCGTGGAGCCTCGCCGGTCACCCGCGCCCACCCGGAGTACCGCCGCCCTTGACGCGTCCCGCCCCTCTTCTTCTCGCCGCAGCCCTTCTCGCCCTCGTCGGTCCCGCCCGCGCGCAGGAGCCCGCCTCGCCGCCCCTGGCTACCGAGGCGCAGGCCGACCTCACCGCCCCCGGCGAGTGGCATACCTCGACGAGCCTCATCGGCACGACGAAGTACCCGGAGGGCTGGACGCATTACGACTACGTCAACCCGGACGCGCCAAAGGGCGGCACGCTGAACCAGCCGGGCTACGGCTCCTTCGACACCTTCAACCCCTTCGTCGTGCGCGGCACTCCCGCCGCCGGCTTCGCGGCCTTCGGCGGCGGGCTGATCTACGACACGCTGATGACCCAGGCGACCGACGAGCCATCCGTCAGCCATGCCCTCATCGCCGAGGCGGCGCGCTGGCCGGCAGACTTCTCATCCGTCACCTTCCGCCTCGATCCCGACGCTCGCTTCCAGGACGGGACGCCGATCACCGTCGAAGACGTGATCTGGAGTTTCGAGACGGTGAAGCGGCTGAACCCGCTTTATGGCGGCTACTACGCCAACGTGACGGGCGCGTCCGAGACCGCCCCCGGCGAGGTCACGTTCACCTTCGACCAGACGGGAAACCGCGAGCTGCCGAAGATCATGGGCGACCTCGTCGTCCTGCCCAAGCACTGGTGGGAAGGCACGGACGCACAGGGGCGAAAGCGCGACATCGAGCAGCCGACGCTTGAGATTCCGCTCGGCTCCGGCCCCTACCGCGTGGCGAACTTCAAGGCCGGCGCCTCGATCACCTGGGAGCGCGTGCCCGACTATTGGGCGGCCGACAAGCCGCCGCAGAAGGGCCGCTACAACTTCGACCGCATCAACTACATCTACTTCCGCGACCAGGCCGCCGCCTTCGAAGCCTTCAAGCGCGGCGGCTACCAGGACTATCGCGTCGAGAACAGCGCCAGCCGATGGGCGCAGGGCTACGAGAACTTTCCCGCCCTCGCCGACGGACGGGTGGTGAAGACCACGCTGCCGGACGAGTCGATCCAGCCGATGCAAGGCTTCGTCCTCAACACGCGCCGGCCGCAGTTCGCCGACCCGCGCGTGCGTGCCGCCTTCACGCTGGCCTTCAACTTCGAGGAGATGAACAAGAACATCCTGTTCGGCCTCTACGCGCGCCCGAGCTCCTACTTCCAGAACTCGGAGCTGATGGCGACCGGCCTGCCGGAGGGCCGGGAACTGGAAATCCTCGAGCCGTTCCGCGCGCAGTTGCCGCCCGAGCTCTTCACCCAGCCCTTCGTCCTGCCGAACTACTCCAAGCCGGATTCCGCCCGCACCTACCTCCGCCAAGCCTACGAGCTGCTCCAGGCGGCGGGCTACGAGCGGCGCGGCAGCTCGCTCGTCAACAAGGAGACAGGCCAGCCGCTCGCTGTGACCTTTCTCGGCAACGATCCCAGCTTTACCCGCGGCACTCAGCCCTTCGTCGATCAACTCCGGCGCCTCGGCGTTGACGCGAGCATCCGCATCGTTGACGACGCGCAGTACCAAGCGCTGGAGCGGGACTTCGACTTCGACATCGTGATCGGGGTCTACGCCCAGACCATTTCGCCTGGCAACGAGCAGCGCGACTTCTTCGGCTCGGCCGCGGCGGACCGGCCGGGGAGCCGGAATCTCTCGGGCATCAAGAGCCCGGTGGTGGACGCGATCATCGACAAGATCATCTTCGCGCCCGACCGCGAAAGCCTCGTCGCCGCGACCAAGGCGCTCGACCGCGTGCTCCTGTGGAACCATTATCTCGTGCCGCAATGGTACTCGCCGGAGATCCGCCTCGCCTATTGGACGAAGCTCGACAAGCCGGAGAAGCAGCCGGCCGACTACATCGGCATCGACCCCTTCTCCTTCTGGGTGAAACCCGACGCGCCCGCCGCCGCGGCGCCCGAGCCGGACGCCGCCGTCCTCCAGGGCGAAGCGCCCCCGCCGGGAGCCGCCCAGTGAGCGGCGGCACGTTCCGCCTCACCCGCCGCGACCTCGGCCGCATCGCCGTCGGCGGAGCGGCCCTGGCCATCGGCCTGCCGGGCGCCGCCGCACTCGGCCAGGAGGCCGGCGCCCCACCGGCCGGCCCGCTTGCCGGCCAGCCGCGGGGCGAGCGCCACGGCTTCGCCGCCTTCGGCCCGGTGAAGTACGCGCCCGACTTCCCGCACTTCGACTATGCCGATCCGGCCGCCCCCAAGGGCGGGCGCATGGTTCTCCAGGCGGCCTCGCGCCTTTACAACCAGAACTTCAACACCTTCGACACGCTCAATTCATACGTTCTGCGCGGCAACGGCGCCTTCGGCATGGCGCTGACCTTCGCGACCCTGATGGCGCCGTCCACCGACGAGATCGGCAGCGCCTACGCCTATGCCGCGCGCTCCGTCGAGTTTCCCGAGGACGGGCGCTCGATGCTGTTCCGGCTCGACCCCGCCGCCCGCTTCCACGACGGAACGCCGATCCGGCCTGCCGACGTCGTCTTCTCCCTCACCACCCTTCGCGACCACGGCCACGAGAACCTCGCGAGCCAGCTGCGCGAGATCGAGAGCCTCGAGGCGGCGGGCGAGGACGGCGTTTCCGTCCGCCTTGTGCCCGGCGCCAGCCGCTCGATCCCGCTGACCATCGCGGCGAGCTGCCCGATCTTCTCGGCCACGTGGTGGGAGGGCCGCGACTTCGAGGCGAGCCTGTCCGAGCCTCCGCTCGGCTCCGGCCCCTACAAGGTCGGGCGCTTCTCCTTCGGCTCCTTCATCGAGGTGGAGCGCGTGCCCGACTTCTGGGCGGCGGAACAGCCCGCCCATCGCGGCCGCTGGAACTTCGACCGTATCCGCTACGACTATTATCGCGACCGCATCGCCGCCTTCGAGAGCTTCAAGGCGGGCGCGACCACCTATCGCGAGGAGTTCACCAGCCGCCTCTGGGCCCTCGACTACAACTTCCCCGCCATCCTTGCCGGCCGCGTGAAAAAGGACGAGGTGCCGGACGGCTCGGCCTCCGGCGGCCAGTGCTGGAACTTCAACACGCGCCGATCGAAGTTCGCCGACCCGCGGGTGCGCGAGGCGGTCGGGCTCCTCTTCGACTTCGAGTGGACCAACGCCAACCTGATGTACGGGTCCTACCTCAGGTCGAGTTCGTTCTACGAGAACACCGAGCTGGAAGCGCAGGGGCTCCCCTCGCCCGCCGAGCTGGCGCTCCTCGAACCCTGGCGCGCCGAGATTCCGCAGGCCGCCTTCGGCGAGCCCTATGTCGCGCCGGCGAGCGACGGCACGGGCCGCGACCGGACGCTGTCCCGGCGCGCGCTGGACCTCTTCCGCGCGGCCGGCTGCCGGCTGGAGAACAATCGGATGCTGCTGCCGAACGGCCAGAGGCTCACGATCGAGTTCCTGGACGACGACAACACCTTCGAGCCCCACCACAAGGGCTTCGTCGACAACCTGAAGCGCCTCGGGATCGAGGCGAGCTACCGCGTCGTCGACGCTTCGCAGTACACCGACCGGACGCGAAGCTTCGACTTCGACATGGTGGTTTCGCGCTACTCGCTGCCGCTCTATCCCGACGGCTTCATGCGCAACGTCTTCGGCACGCGCAGCGCCTCGGCGCCCGGCTCCTGGAATCTCGCCGGCGTCGGCGGCCCGGCGGTCGACGCGCTGGTCGAGGCCATCGTTTCGGCCGAGACGCCGGAAGGCTTCCAGGCGGCCAACCGCGCGCTCGACCGCGTGCTTCGCGCAAGCCACGCATACGTCTTCCAATGGTACAAGGGCACCAACTGGCTCGCCTTCTGGGACATGTATGCCCGGCCGGCGCAGAAGCCGCTCTACGACGTCGGCGCCCTCGACACCTGGTGGTTCGACCGTCAAAAGGCGGAGGCGGGCGGCATGGCGGGTTGACGCCATCCGGCAGGCGAGCGAACGATTCCGCCGCTCGCGACGTCCTTCAGGGCGGCGCGGGCGGCCGATAATGCCGAAGGGACCCGATGGGCGCCTATATTCTCCGACGCCTTCTCCTGATGATCCCGACGCTTCTCGGCATCATGGCGATCTCCTTCGTGGTGGTGCAGTTCGCCCCCGGCGGCCCCGTCGAGCAGGTCATCGCGCAGCTGCGGGGCGAGGCGACGGACCGCTTGGGCGGCGGCGGCAACGACTTCGGCGGGCAGGCGCAAGGCGGCGGCGAGGCCTCCAACTATCGCGGCGCGCAGGGCCTCGACCCGGAATTCATCGCCAAGCTCGAGCAGCAGTTCGGCTTCGACAAGCCGCCGCTGGAGCGTTTCGGCCTGATGATCTGGAACTACGCCCGCTTCGATTTCGGCGAGAGCTACTTCCGCTCGGTCTCGGTGGTGGACCTCATCCTGGAGAAGATGCCGGTCTCGATCTCGCTCGGCCTCTGGATCACGCTTCTTTCCTACATGATCTCGATCCCGCTCGGCATCCGGAAGGCCCTGAAGGACGGCTCGGCCTTCGACGCCTGGACGAGCGGCGTCGTGATCATCGCCTATGCCATTCCCGGCTTCGTCTTCGCCGTGTTCCTGCTGATCCTCTTCGCAGGCGGTTCCTTCTACGACTGGTTCCCGATCCGCGGCCTCCTCTCGGACGGCGTCGAGGGCGCCTGGTGCGCGCCCTGGAGCGCCGCCTTCGACATCGCGGACTGCGTGACGCGCACCATCCCCGACTACTTCTGGCACCTCACCCTGCCGCTGATCGCGCTGTCGCTCTCGGCCTTCGCGACGACGACCCTGCTGACGAAGAACTCCTTCCTCGACGAGATCCGCAAGCAGTACGTCACGACCGCCCGCGCCAAGGGTCTCACCGAGCGCCGTGTCCTTTACGGACACGTCTTCCGCAACGCCATGCTGATCATCGTCGCCGGCTTTCCCGGCGCCTTCATCTCGGCCTTCTTCACGGGATCGCTGCTCATCGAGCAGGTCTTCTCGCTCGACGGTCTCGGCCTCCTCGGCTTCGAGAGCGTCTACCAGCGCGACTATCCCGTGGTCTTCGCCACCCTCTACATCTTCTCCCTCATCGGCCTCGTGACGACGCTCATCTCCGACCTCACCTACACCTGGATCGATCCGCGCATCGACTTCGAGCGGCGGGAGGT
Source organism: Antarcticirhabdus aurantiaca (assembly GCF_009765365.1). Lineage (GTDB taxonomy): Bacteria > Pseudomonadota > Alphaproteobacteria > Rhizobiales > Rhizobiaceae > Antarcticirhabdus > Antarcticirhabdus aurantiaca. Next base: position 48,521 of record NZ_VTOM01000018.1, on the reverse strand, counting down.
CTGAGCATGGACAGGGTCCGAGAAGCCGACCGCCCCGACCCGCAGCCCGCCGACGAGTTGGGCAAGCCGGTGAAGCCCGCCGCGCTCGACGCGGCCGAACAGGCCCGCCTCAACACGGCCGGCATCGCGCAGGTCGGGCCGGCCCCGCTCGTGCGCCGCTCGCGCCTGTCGCCGCTCAACCAGCGGCGCTGGCGCAACTTCAAGGCCAACCGCCGGGGCTACTGGTCGCTCTGGATCTTCATCGCGCTCTTCGCGATCTCGATGGTCGCGGAGCTGATCTTCAACGACAAGCCGATCCTCGTTTCCTACAAGGGCGAGTTCTACTACCCCCTCCTCGTCGACTATCCCGAGGAGGTCTTCGGCGGCTTCCTGCCGACGACGACCTATCGCGACCCCTTCATCCAGGAGGAGATCGCCGCGAACGGATGGGCGATCTGGCCGCCGGTGCGCTATTCCTACGGAACCGTCAACGATTCCATCCCGACCCCGGCCCCGTCCGCGCCCTCCTGGACCTTCTCGGCCGAGGAGCGCTGCCGGGCCTATCCCCTCGGCGTCGACGATCCGAACTGCACGATCGGCAACTGGAACTGGGTGGGCACCGACAACCAGGCGCGGGACGTCCTCGCGCGCCTCGTCTACGGCTTCCGCATCTCCGTGCTGTTCGGCCTGATCCTGACCTTCGCCTCGGCGGTCATCGGCGTCTCGGCCGGCGCGGTGCAGGGCTATTTCGGCGGCTGGGTGGACCTTCTGTTCCAGCGCTTCATCGAGATCTGGTCCTCGATCCCCGTCCTCTATCTTCTCCTCATCATCGCCGCGATCCTGCCGCCGGGCTTCTGGGTGCTGCTCGGCATCATGCTGCTCTTTTCCTGGGTCGCCTTCGTGGGCGTCGTGCGCGCGGAGTTCCTGCGCGCCCGCAACTTCGAATACGTCAACGCCGCGCGGGCGCTGGGCGTGCGCGACCGCACGATCATGGTGCGCCACGTCCTGCCCAACGCCATGGTCGCGACGCTGACCTTCCTGCCCTTCATCCTCAACGGCTCGATCGAGTCGCTGACCGCCCTCGATTATCTCGGCTTCGGCCTGCCGCCGGGCTCCCCGTCGCTGGGCGAGCTCCTCAACCAGAGCCGCAACAACCTCCAGGCTCCCTGGATCGGCCTCTCGACCTTCGTCGTCCTCGCGACCATGCTGTCGCTCCTGATCTTCGTCGGCGAAGCCGTCCGCGACGCCTTCGACCCGAGAAAGAGCTTCGCGTGACAGCGCCCCGCAAGCTCAAGCGGGTCGTCTCGCTGAACTATCCCGCCTCGCGCCTGCCCCCGAAGCTGCGCGGCGACTTTGACCCGACCCTACGCGTTACGGTGACGGTCTCCGAAATCGGCCCCGAGGATTCCGAGTGGGAGCTGGACATCAAGGACTTTTCCGATCTTCCACATGCGGGCGAGGACGACAACGTCACGTTCAGTGACAAACCATCGGAGGATCGATCATGAGCGAGGCCAGGCACATCACTCTCGACCTGAGGCCGGACGAACTTCCGTCCGAACTCGGTCGCGGCGTTCACGGCAAGGCGCCGGTCCACGTCGACGTTGCACAGAGCGACCCTGAGCCGAGATTCATGCGTTTTCGAGGTATCGGCGCGTACCGCAACACTAGCGTCGAAGAAGCGGTAGCACGAGTGCGCGCGTTGAGGGACGAGTGGGATTGAGCCTCGGTGAGCGAAGCATCTACCTCGACGCCAACGCCATCATCCGTTTCGTCGAAAGCCAGGAAAGCAGCATCACGGCCCTTTTCGGCCGAGCCGCGGCGGGAGAGTTCCGTCTCGTGACCAGCGAGATGACCCTCGCCGAATGCCTCGTCGTCCCGATGCGAGATCGCGACGTTCGCCTCATCGCTGGTTACGAGGGCTTTCTCCAAAGCGACGAAACCATGACGGTCGTGCCGGTCGACCGCGCGGTGCTCCGGCGTAGCGCCGAGCTTCGCGCTCGGCTCGGCGGTAAGACGCCTGACGCGATCCATTGCGCGACGGCCGAGCTGCTTTCCTGCGGCATCGTCGTTTCGTCCGACAAGCGGCTGCGCCTGCCGGATGGGTTGCGTCGCGTCGACGTCGAAGATGCCAGCCTGATCGGACGGAACCGATGACCGCCGCAGCTCCCACCCCCCTCCTCTCCGTCGAGGACCTGTCCGTCGCCTTCCGCAGCGAGGGCAAGGTCGCGACGGCCGTCGACCGCGTCAGCTTCCGCATCCTGCCGGGCGAGACGCTGGCGCTCGTCGGCGAATCCGGCTCGGGCAAGTCGGTCTCGGCGCTGTCCGTCCTCAAGCTCCTGCAATATCCCGCCGCGAGCCATCCGACCGGCGCGATCCGCTTCAACGGAACGGACCTCCTCGCCGCGGACGAGAAGATCCTGCGGCGCGTGCGCGGCAACGACATCTCGATGATCTTCCAGGAGCCGATGAGCTCCCTCAACCCGCTCCACACGATCGAGCGGCAGGTGAGCGAGGTGCTCTCCATCCATCGCGGGCTCGGCCGCGCGGCGGCGCGCCAGCGCACGCTGGAGCTTCTCACCCAGGTCGGCATCCGCGATCCCGAAAGCCGCCTCGGCGCCTTTCCGCACCAGCTCTCCGGCGGCCAGCGCCAGCGCGTGATGATCGCCATGGCGCTCGCCAACGAGCCCAAGCTCCTCATCGCCGACGAGCCGACGACCGCCCTCGACGTCACCGTTCAGGCGCAGATCCTGAAGCTCCTCAAGGAGCAGCAGGTGGCGCGCGGCATGGCGATGCTGTTCATCACCCACGATCTCGGAATCGTCCGGCGCATCGCCGACCGGGTCTGCGTCATGTACAAGGGGAAGATCGTCGAGGAGGGGCCGACCGCCAATATCTTCGCGAACCCGCGGCACGACTACACACGCCACCTTCTCGCCGCCGAGCCCAAGGGGCGTCCGCCCGAGGCCGATCCCGGCGCCCCGGTGGTCGCCGAGGCCAAGGACCTCAAGGTCTGGTTCCCGATCCGCACCGGCTTCATGCGCAAGGTCACCGGCCACGTGAAGGCCGTCGACGGCATCGACCTGACGGTGCGCGCCGGCCAGACGGTCGGCGTCGTCGGCGAGTCCGGCTCGGGCAAGACGACGCTGGGCCTCGCCATGTGCCGGATGATCGGCTCAAAAGGCGAGATCCGCTTCGACGGCGCGCGCATCGACGAGCGCTCCTTCAAGGCGATGCGCCTTTACCGCGACCGCATGCAGATCGTCTTCCAGGATCCGTTCGGCTCGCTCTCGCCGCGCATGCCCATCGCCGACATCATCGCCGAAGGCCTTCTCGTCCACCGCAGGAACCTGTCGGCCGCCGAGCGCGACGCCCGCGTCGTGTCCGTCCTACAGGAGGTCGGCCTCGATCCGGCGACGCGCTTCCGCTACCCGCACGAGTTCTCCGGCGGCCAGCGCCAGCGCGTGGCGATCGCCCGCGCCATGGTGCTGGAGCCGCGCTTCGTCATGCTGGACGAGCCGACCTCGGCGCTAGACATGAGCGTCCAGGCGCAGGTCGTCGATCTCCTGCGCGACCTCCAGACGCGGCACGGCCTCGCCTACCTCTTCATCAGCCACGATCTCAAGGTCGTGCGGGCGCTGGCCAACGAGGTCGTCGTCATGCGCCAGGGCCAGGTGGTCGAGCGCGGGCCCGCGCGCCAGATCTTCGAGGCGCCGCAGACCGAGTACACCAAGGCCCTCATGGCCGCCGCCTTCGCCATCGAGGCCGCGCCGACCGGCGCCGTATCGGAGTAGAGCATGAGTTCGTCCCTCGACGTCATCGCCGACCTGCCCCTCGACTGCTCGGTCGAGGTCAGCCGCGTCGCCGACGGCTTCCGCCCGCTGGAAGCCGCGACCGTCACCCATCGCAGCCTCGACGGCACCCGCGAGATCGGGCCGATGCGCCGCGAGTTCGTGCGCTGCCGCCCGGCAGCCGTGATCATCCCCTACGACCCGGTCGCCGACCGGATCGTCCTCATCCGCCAGTTCCGCATCGGCCACGCGCTCGCGACGAAGGAGGCGGCGGCCGTCGAGCTGCCGGCCGGCCTCCTCGACGAGGGCGAGGCGATGGAGGCGACCGCCGCGCGCGAGCTGGAGGAGGAGACCGGCCTTCGCGCCCGCGCTGTCTCCTTCTGCTACTCGGTCCTCACCTCCCCTGGCTTCTGCGACGAGATGGGCCACATCTTCCTCGCTCTGGTGGATTCGTCCCAGCTCGGCACCTCGGCCGGCATCGACGACGAGGACGAGGACATCCGCCCCTTCGCGGTGCCGGCCGACGAGCTCGTGGCCGCTGTCGACGAAGGCCGCGTCCTCAACGCCTTCCTGATCGGCGCGGCGCACTGGTTCGCGCGGCACGGCCGCGCCCGCGCCGCCCTTCTCGCCGCCGAGGCGACCATCGGCTCGGGAACCGAAGCATGAGCGTCCTTCTCGCCGTCACAGGCTTCGATCCCGCCGAATGGGCCGCCGCGCTGGAGGCCGCAGCGCCCGGGCGGACCATCCGCGTCCTGCCGGACGGCGCCGGCGACCCGGAGATCCGCTACGCCGTCGTCTGGAAGCCGCCGGCCGGCGCGCTGTCGGCGCTGCCGAACCTTCGCGCGGTGTTCTCGCTCGGCGCGGGCGTCGACCACCTCCTCGCCATGCCGGACCTGCCGGACGTGCCGGTGGCGCGGATCGTCGCCGGCGACCTCACCGCCCGCATGACGGAATACGCCGTCTGGCGCGTCCTCGATCACGCCCGGCGCGGGCGCTTCTATCGCGAGGCGCAGAACAAGAGCGTCTGGATCGAGCGCGGACAGCCGGCGGCCTCCGAGCTGACCGTCGGCATCCTCGGCTTCGGCGAGCTCGGTCGCGACGCGGGCGAGAAGCTCGCGGCCCTCGGCTTCCGCGTGCTCGGCTGGAGCCGAACGGCGAAGCACCACGCCTCCATCGAGGTCCTGCCCGGCGAGGACGGCCTGTCCGCGGTGCTCGGCCGCAGCGACATCCTTCTCGTTCTCCTGCCGCTGACGGCCGACACGCGCGGCATCCTCGACGCCCGGCTCTTCGCGCGGCTGAAGCATCGCACCCCGCTCGGCGAGGGGCCGGTTCTGATCAATGCGGGCCGCGGCGGCCTTCAGAACGAGGCCGACATCCTCGAAGCCCTGGACAGCGGCCGCCTGTCCGAGGCCTCGCTCGACGTCTTCGAGACCGAGCCGCTGCCGGCTGCCAGCCCCCTCTGGCGCCACCCCCGCGTCTTCGTCACGCCCCACATCGCCGCAGCCTCCTCGGCCCCGGCGCTGGCGCCGATCATCATGCGCCAGATCGAAGCCGCCGAGCGCGGCGAAGCGCTGCAGAACCTGGTGGACCGGAAGCGGGGCTACTGAGGCGCGCGGCCCCGGCGGCTTCAGGCGGCGTTTAGAGCCGCCGGATCGAGGAGACCGGCGTTCCCCGTCCCCCGATGCGCGCGATCGCCTCGGCGAGCGGCTCGATCGCCGTCATCATGTGGTGGGCGTTGGCGTGAAGGAGCCGGGCCTCGTCGAGCATGATGCCGACATGGCCGCGCCAGAAGACGAGGTCGCCGCGCCGACGCGGCGCCTCGGCCGGCAGCGCCTGGCCGAGAGCCTTCTCCTGCATGTCGCTGTCGCGGGGCGCGGCGATCCCGCACATCGCCAGCGCCACCTGAACGAGGCCGGTGCAGTCGAGGCCGAGCGCCGACTTGCCGCCCCAAAGATAGGGCGCGCCGAGGAAGCGCTCGGCGACGGCCGGAAAGTCGTCCTGCCGGGCGTCGAGCGGCTCCAGGTGCTGGGCGACGATCGCGCCGAAGGGCGCGACGAGGCGGTAGCGCGCATTGTGGTCGCTTGCCTCGCCTGTTGCGGTGACGAGCGCGCCCATCGGCAGGCCGGCGAGCGGCGGCAACTTGATGTCGGGACCGGGGAAGAGCAGCGTGCGCGGGGCGACGACGCGGTGCGTCGGCGCGGGCGTCTCGGTCGTCGTCAGGGCATCCGCCGGCGCGTAGCCGACATAGCCGTCCCCGTCGAGCTGCACCCAGGACCAGCCCTCGCCGTCCGTTTCGAAGACCCGCAGCGTTTCGCCGAAAAGCGCCTCGGTCTCCAGCATGGCGCCCGACGACGGGCTCCGGCGCAGCGGCGCGAGCGGCGCGGACACGCGCGCCGGGATCCCCTCGACGAAGCGCTCGGCCGGAACGCGGCCCTCGAGCCTGATGTCGGCGAGGTCCGGGCGAAAGGCGTGGAGGCGGCGGTCGGGCAGCTCGGTCACCGGGAGGCATCCTTCGCATAACGGGCGGCGATGAGAGCGAAGAGCGCCCGGATGCCCTGCGCCTCGCCGCCGACTGGGCCGAGCGCGCCGGCCTTCGGGCGCCAGCCATAGACGTCGAGGTGGACCCAGGTCGCGGCCTTCTCGACGAAGCCCTGCAGGAACAGCGCCGCGGTCACGGCCCCGGCGAAGCCGTCGGTGGTGACGTTGTTGGTGTCGGCGATCTTGGAGGCGAGGTTCGCCTTGTAGGGCTTCCACAGCGGCAGCCGCCACAGCGGATCGGCGGCGGCGACGGCGGCGTCGGCAAGCTCGACGGCGAACGCCTCGTCGTCGGTGAAGAAGGGCGGCAGGTCGGGGCCGAGCGCGACGCGCGCCGCGCCGGTCAGCGTCGCCATGTCTACGATGAGGTCGGGCGCTTCCTCATCGGCGAGCGCCAGGGCATCGGCGAGAATGAGGCGGCCTTCCGCGTCGGTGTTGCCGATCTCGACCGTCTTGCCCTTGCGGCTCGGGAAGACATCGCCCGGGCGGAAGGCGGTGCCGGAAATGGCGTTCTCGACGGTCGGGATCAGGACCCGCAGGCGAACGGGAAGCCTCCGCGCCATCACGAGGTGCGCGAGGCCGAGGACGTTGGCCGCCCCGCCCATGTCCTTCTTCATCAGGAGCATGCCGGAGGCCGGCTTGATGTCGAGGCCGCCCGTGTCGAAGACGACACCCTTGCCGACCAGCGTCACCTTGGGCGCGCCCTCCGCGCCCCAGACGAGATCGACGAGGCGCGGCCCCCGCTCGCTCGCCTGACCGACCGCGTGGATCAGCGGGAAACCCTCGCGCAGCGCCTGCCCGTCGGTGACGGTGATCGCCGCGCCGTGACGCTCGGCCAGCGCGCGGGCGGCGTCCGCGATCTCGGCCGGCCCGAGGTCGTTGGCGGGCGTGTTGATGAGGTCGCGCACCAGCCGCACCGCTTCCGCGAGCTCGGCCGCCATCGCCTCGTCGGCGCCGGGCACGCTCAAGGTCGGCGCCTCGTCGTCGCTCCTCGCGGCGGTCTTGTAGCGCTCGAAGCGGTAGGCCCCGGCTCGGAAGGCGAAGAGCGCGAGCGTCGGATCGATCGCGGGGGCGCTCTCCCCCGCCTCCGGCTCAAAGCGCCAGGCGCCGTCCGGCAGGTGCGCCGGCAGGTGACCGAACAGGAGCGCCGCCTCGGCCGCGCCGTGCTCGCCTTCCGAGCCGAGCCCGAGAAGCGCCGTCGCCGGCGCCCCGTCGAGCGGCGGGACGACCAGCACCGAGCCCGCGGCACCGGAGAAGCGCATGCGGCGGGCGTGCTCGCCGATCACCCCGTCGAGGCGCTTCACGCCGGCTTTCGTGACGATCCGCAGGACGGCGCTGTCGGTCGGATGGCTGGACGTGTCGGACATGGGTGGCTTCCGCTGGGCTGCGAGCAGGATGATCCGCGCGGCCGGTTAACACCTCGTTAGGGTTAACGAAATATTGTCGGCAGGACGGCGGCGGGGCCGCGAACGAGACGCCCCGCATCACCGCCATAGAGCATCGGAGCCTTCATGTCCCGCGCCCTTTCCACGCTGCGCCGGCCGGCGCTGGCGGCCCTCCTTCTCGCCGGTGCGGCGACGCTCGGGGGCTGCGCCTCGGCGGGCGTGTCGCCGATGACGACGGGCTCGATCGCCCGCGGCGGCGAGCGTTCGGCGGGGCCGACCTCCCCCGGCCAGATCGAGGCGGCGGTGCGCTCCTACGGTATGGCCTACCAGCGCAGCCCGCAGGACAAGGGCATCGGCCTCGCCTACGCCTCGGCGCTCCAGATGACGGGCCGCAACGACCAGAGCCTCGCCGTCATGCAGCAGGTGGCGATCGCCCATCCGAAGGACCGCGACGTCCTCGCCTCCTACGGCAAGGCCCTGGCGGCGGCGGGCGAGCTGGAAAAGGCGCTCGACACGGTTCGCCGCGCCCAGACGCCCGACTATCCCGATTGGCGGCTTTATTCGGCGGAAGGCGCGATCCTCGACCAGCTCGGCCGGCCGGACGAAGCGCGCGTCTATTATCGCAAGGCGCTCGACATCCAGCCCAACGAGCCCTCGGTGCTGTCGAACCTCGGCATGTCGCACCTTCTCGCCAACGACCTGAAGTCGGCCGAGTCCTACCTGCGCTCGGCCGTTCGCCTGCCCGGCGCGGACAGCCGCGTGCGCCAGAACCTGGCCCTCGTAGTCGGCCTCCAGGGCCGCTTCGATGAAGCGCAGCAAATCGCGTCCGCCGAGCTCGATCCGACCGAGGCCGCCGCCAACGTCGCCTATCTCAAGTCAATGCTCGACCAGCGCAACACCTGGTCGATGCTCAAGGCGAATGACGCTGGGGCGTCGGCCAGCGACGGCTGAGGCCGGCGTTGCCGCGATCCGGGCCCCTAAAACACGCAAGGCCGGGCTCATCGCCCGGCCTTCGCCGTTTCCGGCCTCCGATCCCCATCACCCGCGATAGATCGCCATGACCTGGATGATCGCGGGGCCGAGGATGACGGCGAAGAGGACCGGCAGGAAGAAGATGATCATCGGGACGGTAAGCTTGGGGGGAAGCGCGGCGGCCTTCTTTTCCGCCAGGTTCATGCGCGTGTCGCGGTTCTCCTGGCTGAGCGTGCGCAGCGCCGTTCCGAGCGGCGTTCCGTACTTCTCGGCCTGGATGAGGGCCGTCGCGGTGGCGCGCACGGCATCGAGGCCGGTGCGCGCGACAAGGTTCTCGTAGGCGGCGCGGCGGTCCGGCAGATAGGACAGCTCGGCGGTCAGGAGCACGAGCTCCTCGGCGAGCGGGATCGACTGGATGCCGATTTCGTCGGCCACCCGCCGGAACGCCGCCTCGATCGAGGTGCCGGACTCCACGCAGATGAGGAGGAGGTCGAGCGCGTCCGGCCAGGCCCGCGTGATCGAAGCCTTGCGCTTGGACGCCTTGTTGTTGACGAACAGGACGGGCGCGTAGAAGCCGGCATAGGCGAGAAGCAGGCAGACCAGGAGCCGCGGCATGAAGCCGTAGTCGGCCATGAAGCCCAGGCCGAAGATGTAGAAGAGCCCGACGAGGAAGAAGAGCAGCGGCAGCACCGCGCGGGCGAAGAGCAGCAGCGTCAGGGGCCGCTCGCCGCGATAGCCGGCGATCCGGAGGCTCGCCACCGTCTTATCGTCGGCGAGCGCGCTGCGAAGGTTCAGCCGCTGGACGACCACCGCGGCGATGCCCTCCTTGTTCTCCTGGCGCAGGCTCTTGCGGCGCGAATCCTTCTCGATCGCGAGGCGCGCGCGCGACAGGGCCCGCATCTGGTCGCGCTCGAGCGCGACGGCGCGCATCCGCCCCCGCAGCCGGTCGCCGGCCAGAACCGGCATGGCGAGCGCCATCACCGTCGCGAACACCGCGACGACGACGAGGATCGCGAAGAGCGAGCTGGGCGTGAGGCCGAAGGAGGCGAGAAAGCGGTCCACGGATCGAACGTTCGTTGCTGGGTCGAGGGCGCCGGCCCGGCGCCGGGGTGGTCAGAAGTCGAAGGCGATCATCTTCTTCATCACCACGATGCCGGTCGTCATCCACGCGCCGGCAACGGCGAGGATGATGTGCCCGGTCGACGTGGTGACGAGGAGCCCGACATAGTCCGGCGAGGTCATGGTCATGACGCCGCCCACGAAGAAGGGCAGCGAGCCGATGATGCCGGCGGAGGTCTTGGCCTCCATCGACATGGCCTGGATCTTGTCGCGCATCTTCTTGCGCTCGCGCAGCACCTTGGACAGGTTGCCGAGCGCTTCGGACAGGTTGCCGCCGGCCTGGGCCTGGATGGCGATGACGATGGAGAAGAAGTTGGTCTCGGGCAGCGGCACGCTTTGATAGAGGCGATCGACCGCTTCCGGCGTCGTCATGCCGAGCTGCTGGCTCTCGACGATCTTGCGGAACTCCGAGCGCACCGGCTCGGCGGTTTCGCCGGCGATCATCTTGAGCGTGTCGTTGAGCGGGAGGCCGGACTTCACGCCGCGCACGATGAGATCGACCGCGTTTGGGAACTCGGCGATGAACTTCTTCAAGCGGCGCTTGCGCAGGTGCGCGAGGACGAGCCGCGGCAGGCCGAAGCCGACCGAGATCCCGAGCCCGAGCCCCAGCAGCAGCCCCTGTCCCATCATCAGGCCGACGAGGAAGAAGAAGGCGAAGAGCCCGGCCGAGGCCATGTGGAACTGCTTGAGCGTCCAGTTCGTGCCGGACTGGTCGAGACGCATCTTCAGCGAGGGACGCAGCGAGTGGCGGCTGCGCTCGCGCTGCTTGACCTCAATCTCCTTGAGGGAGTTCTGGATGGTCTTGCGCCGGCGCGCCTGCTCCTGGGCCCGGTCGCGCAGCTGGTTGCGCGCCGACCGGTCGAGGCTCGCGCCCTTCATCTGCCGCAAGCGGCTGGCGGTCTTCTTTTCCTCGGCGATGCGCGGCTGGAGCACGGCGTAGGCCACCGCCCCAGCCGCCACCGCCGACAGGACGATGAAGAGGAGAACGGCCACGGCTCAGGCCACCGTCTTGTCGAGGGCGGCGTCGAGCGCCGAGGCGAGGCGCTGCTCCTCGTTGTAGTAGCGCGCCCGGTCCCAGAAGGCGGGGCGGCCGATGCCGGTCGAGCGGTGGCGGCCGATGATCTTGCCGTTCGCGGCCTCGCCCATGATGTCGTAGAGGAAGAGGTCCTGCGTGGTGATGACGTCGCCTTCCATGCCCAGCACCTCGGTGATGTGGGTGATGCGGCGCGAGCCGTCGCGCAGGCGCGCGGCCTGGATGATGACGTCCACGGAGCCCGAGATGATCTCGCGCACGGTGCGGGGCGGCAGCGTGAAGCCGCCCATCGCGATCATCGCCTCCATGCGGTTCAGGCACTCGCGCGGGGAGTTCGAGTGGATCGTGCCCATCGAGCCGTCATGGCCGGTGTTCATGGCCTGGAGGAGGTCGAACACCTCCGGGCCGCGCACCTCGCCGACGATGATGCGTTCGGGCCGCATGCGCAGGCAGTTCTTGACGAGGTCGCGCATGGTGATCTCGCCCTCGCCCTCGATGTTGGGCGGGCGGGTTTCGAGGCGCACGACGTGGGGCTGCTGGAGCTGGAGTTCGGCCGAGTCCTCGCAGGTGATGATGCGCTCGTCCTCGTCGATGTAGCGCGTCAAACAGTTGAGGAGCGTCGTCTTGCCCGAGCCCGTGCCGCCGGAGATCACGACGTTGCAGCGAACGCGCCCGATGATCTGCAGGATTTCGGCGCCTTCGGGCGAGATCGCGCCGAAGTTGACGAGCTGCGGTAGGGTCAGCTTGTCCTTCTTGAACTTACGGATCGTCAGCACCGTCCCGTCGATGGCGAGCGGCGGGGCGATGACGTTGACGCGGGAGCCGTCGGGCAGGCGCGCGTCGCAGATCGGCGAGGTCTCGTCGACGCGCCGGCCGACCTGGGACACGATGCGCTGGCAGATGTTCAGGAGCTGCTGGTTGTCGCGGAAGCGGATCTCCGTTTCCTCGACCTTGCCGTTGACTTCGATGAAGGTCTGGCGCGCGCCGTTGACCATGATGTCGGCGATGTCGTCGCGCGCGAGCAGAGGTTCGAGGGGACCGTAGCCGAGGACGTCGTTGCAGATGTCGGCGAGCAGGTCCTCCTGCTCGGCGATGGTCATCGCGAAGTTCTTGATCGCGATGATGTCGTTGACGATGTCGCGGATCTCCTCGCGCGCCGCCTCGGTGGACAGGCCGGCGATCTGCGACAGGTCGATCGTGTCGATCAGCGCGGCGAAGACCTGGGACTTCGTCTCGTAATAGGTGTCCGAGCGCGCCCGCACGGGCTTGGGCTCGGCCGGCTTCTCCGGGGCGATGGGCTGCAGGCGCTGCGCGAAGCCGGGAAGGCCGCGCAGGTCCGCGCCCGGCGCCGCCGCGGCCTCGACGGGGCGCGCGGCCACGACCGCAGCCGGAACCGCGGCGGGCGCCGGCATCTGGGTCGCGGGCCGCACCGCGACCTCGGCCGCGCCGCCCTGGGTTGAACGCTTTCCGAACATGGGACCGTCCTCGTGATGGCCGACGCGCCGCCGGGGCGCTGGCGCCTCAGCCCGCGCTGCGACGCTTCAGGCGATCGAGCAGCATCGACTGAAGCGTCGCCTTGCGCTTCTTCTTCGGCTCGCCGCGACCGGTCACGGCGTGGGCGATGGAGGAGAAGACCGACAGGGCGGGGTGCTTGGGATCGGTTTCGCCGATCATGCGCCCGCTGTTGCCAGCCTGCCCGAACACCGCCGGGTCGAAGCCGATCGCGCCGATGACGTCGATCTCCAGCGGCTCGGCGAACTCGGCGATCGGGATCTCCGGGCGCTTGGGCACGTCGATCTGGTTGAGCACGAGGCGCGGCGGGCGGTCGTTGGGACGCGCCTTGCGCAGGGTGTCGACGAGGTTCTTGGCGTTGCGCAGATTGGCGAGATCGGGCGTCGCCGTCAGCACGATCTCGTCCGCCCGGATCAGCACCTGCCGCGTCCAGTCGTTCCAGATGTGCGGCACGTCGAGGATCACCACCGGCGTTCCGCGCTGCGCCGTTTCCACGATCGTGGAGAAGGCGTCGGGCCCGAACTCGTAGGTCCGGTCGAGCGCGGAGGGCGCGGCGAGCAGCGAAAGGTGCTCGGCGCACTTGGCCAGCAGGCGGTCCAGGAAGACGTCGTCCATCCGGTCGGGCGCCATCAGCGCCTCGGTCATGCCCTGCGCCGGATCCTGGTCGAAGTTGATGTTCGCCGTGCCGAAGGCGAGATCCATGTCGGTGATGACGACGTCCGTCTCGAAGAGGCGGGTGATCGACCAGGCGACGTTGTGGGCGACCGTCGAGGAGCCGACGCCGCCCTTGGCGCCGACGAAGGCGATGGAGCGGCCGAGCGGCTCGGCGTCGGGCGCGACGAAGAGGCTGGAGACGACTTCGAGGATGTCGGCGATCGAGACCGGGGCGACGAGATATTCCGAGATGCCCCGGCGCATCAGCTCGCGATAAAGCGCGACGTCGTTGTAGTGGCCGATGATCACGACCTTGGAGCCGGGATCGAAATTCTCGGCGAGAAGCTCGAGCTCCTCCATCAGCTCGGCCGGCGGGAAGCGCGACTCGAGGATCACGAGGTTGGGCGTCGGCGCGCTCGCATAGTGCTCGGCCGCGGCGCGGATGCCGCCGGCATGGACGCGCAGATAGGCTTTCGCCATGCGCCGGTCCTCGCCCGCGCGCTCGATCGGCTTCTGAACGCCGTCGGTCTCGCAAAAGGCCTGGATCGAGATGCGGGGGATGGGTCGGATGCGGTCGAGCTGCCCGACGAGGCCGTCGTCGAACTCGGTCGGACCGGGATCGGTGTCGATGCTCATGGCGCCGTGTCCTACCAGCTGTAATTGACGTCGCTCGGGCGATAGATGCTGCTCGTCATGCTGCCGCTGCGATAGCGGTCGATGACGTCGGAGCGGCGGGTGGCATCGATCGGATCGACGCCGCGCGGGCCCAGGAGATCGCGCGGGTCGGCGACCTGGGCCGCGAGGTTCTGCTGCGAGGCGCAGCCGAAGTTGAAATAGTTCTTGTTCTCGTGCGTGGAGCCGAGGTCCTCGGGAAAGCGCCCGCAGCGCTCGGTGCGGGCCACGAGCGTCGAGAAGGCGAGCCGGATCGGCACCGGCCCCTCGAGCCCGGCCGCGTGATAGGAGGTGAGGTAAACGGCGGAGGACGGAACTCCCTCCCCGCGCAGGACCTCGAGGACCTGCGACGACACGTGCTCGGCGGCCGCCGCGTTGGCGGAGCCGTAGGGCAGTTCCACGCGCAGGGCATCGGAGCCCGAGCCGCGGAACCGGTTGGCGAAGTCGGCGATCCGCTTGCGCGTGGCGGTCGACAGGCGCCCTTCGGTGCGCACGATCGGGATGTCGAGATTCTGGTCGGCTTCGCTCACCACGATCGGATGGCGGGTGCGATAATCGTCCGGGACGGAACCGACCTCGACCGAGTGGACGTTGGCGCAACCGGCGACGAGGCTCGTCAGGATCAGCGCGGCGGCCGGTGCGAGGCGGCGGGACAGGCAGGAGGTCATCGATCGGATCCCGCTCACTTGTAGATGTAGCCGACGACGCCGTGGTAGCGGCCCGGCGGAAGCTTGGTGTCCATGTGGCCGTAGACGCGGTTGACGCGGCCGAGGAAGTTGGCGGCGCCGTCCGACGAGAAGGCGAGCCCGTCGTCGGGCCGCGCCAGCGCCTGTCGGGCGACGGGTCGCACGAGATAGGGCGTGACGATCACGACGAGCTCGGTTTCGTAGCGCTGGAAGTCGCGCGAGCGGAACAGCGTGCCCAGCACCGGCAGCTTGGACAGGCCGGGAACGCCGGAAACGACTTGCCGCACCTCGTCGCGCACGAGGCCGGCGATCACGATCGAGCCGCCCGAGGGTAGCTCGACGGTGGTGTCGGCGAGGCGCTTGCGGATGCCCGTGATCACCGTTGCCGGCACCTGCATGCTGCCGGCCAGGGCGAACGGGTTCTCGAAGGTCGGCTCGGAAACGGATGTCTTGACCTTCAGACTGATGCGACCGGGCGACAGCACGACGGGGGTGAAATCGAGCCCGATGCCGTAGTCCACCTGTCGCGAGTCGAGCGTGTAGGTGGCCTCCTCGACTTCGGTGTCGACGATGCGTCCCTGGTCGTTACGGATGTTCGTGCGTTTTTCCGGCGTGAAGGTCCGGCCGGACGGGATGTTGAACTCGCCGCCGACCTTGAAGCTGGCGCTCTCGCCGGAAATCGCGGTCAGGCTGGGCTCGGCGAGCGTGCGCATGACGCCGGCCTGCTCGAGAGCGGCCAGCATACCGCTGACATTGGTGTTGCCGACGGTGCCGCCGAGCGTGAGGAGGTTGTTCGAAAGCCGGTTGCCCAAGCCGAACGCGTTGTCGCCGGCCGTCGCAAACGAAATCCCGTCCATCAGATTGCCGGACGACAAGCTGTTGATGCCGAGCTGCTTGACGACGGAGCGCTGAACCTCGGCCACCGTGACCTTCAGCGTCACCTGGTCCTCGCCCCGGATCTGGATGAGGTTGACGATCCGGCTTTCGCGGCGCGCTTCCTGCGCGAAGCCGACGTCGGCGCCGCCCTCCCCCCCGGCGGCCGTCGCGCTCTGGATGTACGCGCCGGTGGTGGCTTCGCCGCCCGTGACGTAGATGCGCGCGAGATCGGCGGCGCGGCTGGCGTCCTGGGGGGTGTCGACCGTGCCGGTGAGAACGACGTTGTCGTTCAGCATCTCCGCCTGCACCTCGGAATTGGGCAGGTACTTGCGGATCGCCGCTTCGAGGCCCGAGATGTCCCGCTCGATGCGCAGGTCGATCACGGCGATCTCGCGCCCCTGAGCGTCGAAGACGAAGAGGTTGGTCTGGCCGATCTGCTTTCCGAAGATGTAGATGCGCCGCGACGTGCGCGTCACCGCATCGGCGACTTCCGGATTGGCGACGAGGATGTCGTGGGCGTCGCGCGGCAGATCGATGACCTTGGATTTGTCGAGGCCGAGGCGGACGGTCTGCTGCGGCGAGGCGATCCGAACCACGGCGTCGTCGTTCGAGGCGGCAGACGAGGTCTGGCCGAGCGGCAGAAGGGCAGTGGTCGCGGCGAGCAGCGTCGAGGCGAGCGAGCGAGCGGTGCGGGACATGGTCATGAGGCGGTCCCTCAGTTCTTGGTCGTGATGTCGGTGGTCCGGCCGTAGCGCACGACGCGGATCTTGCCGGAGGTCGAGACCTCGCCGTCGAGAACGGAGGCGTAGCCGGCGGAACCGGGAACGGAGTCCGACAGGGAGCGGAGCACGAGCACCAGGCGGTCGGCCATCTGCTGGGCCGTCGTCAGCGCTTCGGCCTGCGCCGGATCCACCTCCAGCGTCGCGGTGGAGCCGACGACGACCTGCGTGCCGTTCTGCTCCTCGATGGTCTGGTCGATCGCCAGGACCCGGAGGTTCTTCAGGATGGTCTCGGTATCGAAGGCGTTGCTCTGCTGGCCCGAAGCGCCGTTGTTCGGGGCTTCCTTGCGGCGTGACATGATCACGTCGACGTGGTCGTTGGGCAGGATGAAGCCGCCGGCAGAGGTGTCGGCCGAGATCTGGACCGCCATGGCGCGCTTGCCCGATGGCAGGATCGCCGACATGAAGCCGCGATCGGACTTGATCAGCTTGGCTTCGCGCACGGGCTCGCCGGAGAAGAAGGACTGTCGCGCGATCGAGCCCTTCAGCTCCTCCATGGCGTTCGGCCGGGCTTCCCTGGTGATGAAGGTCGGCCCGACGCCGTCGAGCGGCCAGGGCTGCCAGGCGAAGGCCTCGCTCAGCCGCGCGCCCATGGAGATGTCGGCGTTCGTCACGAGCACGTCGGTCAGCTTGATCGGCGGTTCGACCGGTGCCGTGGATATGATCACCGGCTCGGCCGGCGGCTGCGCGGCCGTCAGATTCAGCGCCACGATGCCTGCGCCGCCCGCCGCCAGGACGGCGACTGCCACTATGCCGATGCGCGCGATGCTCATCACGAAAACCCCTGCCGCCCCTCCCGCTTAGTCAGGGGAGCGCGACAAGGGTTATGAGTGGCGATCCCTCACCATATGGTTAATCGAACCTTTTTCCGCTTCGACCGGGATAAGGAAGCGGCAAGGTTGAGGGCGGAAGCGCGTCAGCCGGCCAGGGTGCGGATCGCCGCGTCGAAATAGATCGTCGTTGGGAAGAGGAGAAGGCCGGCGGCGCCCAGCGCGATCCCGTAGGGAACGCCCGTCTCGTGATGAAGCAGCCGGTCGACGAAGCCGACGCCGGTCGCGGGCGCCATCACGGCGCGGGCGTTGAGGATGAGAAGCGTCAGGACGCCACCAAGGATCGCCGACAAGACCGCATATTGGAGCAGCGCCTCGCCCGGGCCGAGCCAGAGGGCCACCGCCGTCATGAGCTTGGCGTCGCCGCCGCCCATCCATCCGGCGCTGAAACAGGCGATGCCGAGAAGCAGCACGCAGAATGCCGTCGCGAGATGAAGCGCCATCGCGTCCCACCCCAACCCGGCAAAAGGCGCGAGAACCAGGAAGGCGGCACAAAGGCCGGCATTGACCCGGTTCGGAATGGTCATCGACAGGAGATCGCAGAAAGCGGCCAGGATCATCGCGAACGGAAAGACGAGGAAAAGGATCGTCATCATGTCGAAAGTTCGTTCCCTGTCCTTCGCTCGGCCGCCAAGCTTGCTTCCGGATCCGACGACCGGCTCCCGCGGGCGAAAGAGACCGCGCCGCGGGAGCTGTTTGCCTCGTGGCTCAGAGGCCGGTGGTCGACGTCGTCAGCTTCGTGCCGATGTTGCCGAAGGTCGTCGTGAGGCTGGTGCCGAGCGTGCCCATGGCCGTGATGATCACGGCGCCGAGGACGGCGGCGATGATGGCGTATTCGATCGCGGTGGCGCCCGACTCGTCCTTGAAGAAGCAGCGCAGAGTCTTGGTCATGGAATGAACTCCAAGGTGATGGTCTGCCCCACTCCCGCAGACGCCGAGTTGCGTCGATCGATGGAGGCAGACCTTGAGATCGCGCCGCGGGAGCGGGCCGGATCGCGGCTCAGAGGCCGGTGGTCGACGTCGTCAGCTTCGTGCCGATGTTGCCGAAGGTCGTCTTGAGGCTGCTGCCGAGCGTGCCCATGGCCGTGATGATCACGGCGCCGAGGACGGCGGCGATGATGGCGTATTCGATCGCGGTGGCGCCCGACTCGTCCTTGAAGAAGCAGCGCAGGGTCTTGGTCATCGGATGAACTCCAAGGTGATGGTCTGTCTCACTCCCGTCGACTTTCAAGTCCCGTCGATCGGTTGAGCCGAAACTAGGCGCCGGCGATTTCCATCGCTTTAAGGACCAGGGTTAACGAAGGGCAACGAGCCCTCCTTCAAGCACTTGGTGAGCGATTACTTTACGTGACTTCCAGCATTCGACGCTTCTGCAAGCCGACACCGCGTGTTCGACGCTGGTCTTCGTGCCTTCGCTGGAGAATGCCCCGCTTCTTCGCCTGGGATGCCCTCCTTAAACCTTCGTTCACCCTGCCGCGGATAGAAGAATGAAAGGCGGGTCGGTGTCCGCCCGAGGCCCGAGGTCGTTCATCATGCGCTGGTCGCTCCGCCTGACCCTTCCCGCCGCCGCCCTCGCCTGCCTCGTCGGCGGACCGATCGCGCGCGCCGAAGCGCCGAAGCTGGAGGTCGAGGTCGACCACGCCCGCATCCTGAAGATCAGCGAGCCGGCGGAGACCATCATCATCGGCAACCCGTCCATCGTCGACGTGTCCGTCCACGACAGCCACACGCTGATCCTGACCGGTCGCTCCTACGGCATCACGAACCTCATCGTCATCGGCCGCGACGGCGAGCCGATCCTCGACGAGTCCGTGTCGGTCCGCACGTTCGAGGAAGGAACGGTGCGTGTCTTCCGCCAGGCCAGCCGCTCGACCTATTCCTGCAGCCCGAACTGCGAGCCGACGGTGACGATCGGCGACGACAGCGGCAACTTCAACATGGCCAACACGCAGTTCCAGGCGCGCCAGACCATGGCCACGGGCGGCAATTAGGAGCCTCTGACGAAAGCTCAGGGCCAGGGCTGACGGAAGGACGGGGCGGCGCCGACGTACCGGCAAGGCCCGGGCAGAGCGATCCCGCCAAAGCCTGTCGGAAGCATTCGGCGCAGTCTTGAGGCGCTTGCGATGCGTCGCCTCAACCAATCCGCAAGGTGATCCGCCTATTCTTTCGCCAGAAAGCGGCGAAGGGAGAGCGGACCATGGCATCGCGCTGGATCGGCACGCGCTGGCGGCGCGACGCCGGCAGGCGGCCGGCACGGATCGGCCTCTTCGGCCGCGATCGTCGAGGCGTGGCGGCGATCGAGTTCGCCCTCCTGGCCTTTCCCTTCTTCATGATCGTCTTCGCGACGCTGGAAACGGCGATGGTCTTCATGGCCGAGCTCACGCTCGACTCGGCCGTGGAACGGGCGGCGCGGCAGGTTCGCACCGGCGAGTCGCAGAAGGGGGGCGCCACGAAGACCGGCCTGACCTCGGCCGAGTTCCGCACCGCGATCTGCAAGGATGTGAGCTTCCTTCTCGACTGCTCGAAGCTCCAGATCGACCTGCGCTCCTTCGGCGAAAACAACTACGACGTCCCGACCAACGTCCCGATGAAGAACGGCGATCTCGACACGACGGGCTTCGGCTACGCACTGCCCTCGGGGCAGCGGGTGACGCAGCTGCGGGTCTACTACAAGTGGCCCCTGCTCCTCGACTTCATGCGCAAGAGCTTCACGACGATGCCGGACGGCACCTTCCTGATCGTCTCGACCGCCGCCTTCAAGACGGAGCCGTTCTGATGGGTATCGCGCGTCTCAGCCGCTTCCTGCGCGACCGGCGCGCCGTCGGAGCCGTGGAGTTCGCCGTGGTGGCGCCGGTCCTGCTCCTCCTCTATGTCGGGGGCTCCGAGCTGGCCGTCGCGGTGACCCTGAACCGCAAGGTCCAGCACGCCGGCGCGACGGTGAACGACCTCGTCACCCAGTCGGCCTCGCTGACGAAGGGCGATGTCGACCGCATCTTCAAGATCTCGGCCGCGATCCTCACGCCCTACTCCGCGGCGCCGCTGCGCCTGCGCGTCACATCGGTGAAGGTCAGCTCGCCCGGCAAGGCGAAGATCGAGTGCTCCCGCGTCTACGACAAGACCACGACGCCGCTGCAGCCGCTGATCCCCGGCAGGGATTACCAGCTTCCCGCCGAGTTCGCGACGCTCCCGACCGGCTCGACCATGATGGTCACGGAGTCGCGCTACGACTACGTTCCCCTCGGCGGCCTCGGCCTGAAGACCATCCTGGCCGGGGTGACGGGAAACGCCTCGGGGCTGATCCAGATGGGCAGCATGTCCTATCTCAATCCTCGCATCGGCAATTCGGTGGCCTGCTCGGACTGGAACACGTGACCCGCGTTTCCCGTCCGTAGGTGCGCCGCGGACGGGAAACGGACCATGACCCGCGCACTTCTTTGCGTGCTCGACTCCTTCGGCATCGGCGGCGCGCCGGACGCGGCGGCCTACGGCGACGCGGGCGCCGACACCTTCGGCCACATCCGCGCAGCCTGCGCGGCCGGCCGGGCCGACGTGCCGGGCCTGCGCTCCGGTCCGCTCCGGCTGCCCAACATGGAGCGGCTCGGCCTCCTCCACGCGGCGGGCCTCGCGCCCGCCGGAGCCCCGGCCCCGCAGGGCCTTCACGGCTCGGCCGTCGAGGTTTCCCGCGGCAAGGACACGCCCTCCGGCCATTGGGAGATCGCGGGCGTTCCCGTGCGCTTCGACTGGGGCTACTTTCCGCATGCCGAGCCCGCCTTTCCGCCGGCCCTGATCGCCGAGATCGTCGACGACACCGGCATTCCCGGCATTCTCGGAAACCGTCACGCCTCGGGCACCGCGATCATCGAGGAACTCGGCGCTGAAAGCGTCGAGACGGGCAAGCCGATCCTCTACACCTCCTCCGACAGCGTGCTGCAGATCGCCGCCCACGAGGAGGCCTTCGGGCTCGATCGGCTCGACGCGCTCTGCCTTGCCGCGCGGCGGCACGTCGATCCCCTGAACATCGGCCGCGTCATCGCGCGCCCCTTCGTCGGCTCGGCTGAGACCGGTTTCGAGCGCACCGCCAACCGGCGCGACTATGCCGTTCCCCCGCCCGCCGACACGCTGCTCGACCGTCTGACGGCGGCGGGCCGGCGCGTGATCGGCGTCGGCAAGATCGGCGACATCTTCGCCCATCGCGGCGTCAGCGAGGTGCGCAAGGGCGCGAACAACATGGCTCTCTTCGATCAGACCCTGCGGGCGCTGGAGGACGCCGGGAGCGGCGACCTCGTCTTCGTGAATTTCGTCGACTTCGACCAGGTCTTCGGCCACCGCCGCGACGTTTCGGGCTACGCCGCCGCCCTCGAAGCCTTCGACAGGCGCCTTCCCGAAATCGAGGCGATGCTGCGACCGGGCGACCTCGCCGTTCTCACGGCCGACCACGGCTGCGACCCGACCTGGACCGGCAGCGACCATACCCGCGAAGCCGTGCCCGTTCTCGGCTTCGGACCCGGCATAGCACCGCGCGACATCGGGCGGCGCGACAGCTTCGCCGACATCGGCGCGAGCTTGGCGGCTCATCTCGGCGTTCCCGCCGGCCCGGACGGAAGGAACTTCCTGTGACGATCGCCGACCGTCTAGCCGCCGCTGCCGCGGACCAGCCGGCCGCCCCCTTCCCCAAGGCGGAGATCCACTGCCATGTCGAGGGCGCGGCGCCGGTCGCGCTCGCGCGCGAGCTCGCCGCCCGAGCCGGCCGCAGCCTCGACGGGATCGTGTCGGGCGAGACCTACCGATGGCAGGACTTCGACAGCTTTCTCGCCGCCTACGACGCCGTGGCGGGCCTGTTCAAGACGCCCGAGGACTACGAGCGCCTCGCCCTCGACTACCTGTCGGGTCTCGCGCGCCAAGGCGCGATCTATTCCGAGCTCTTCGTTTCGCCCGACCATGCGAGGGCCGCCGGCCTCGCGCCCGCCGACTACATCCGCGCGCTCGGCCGCGGCGCCAAGGCGGCTGAGGACGCGCACGGCATCGTCTGCCGCCTGATCGTGGTCGCGATCCGCCATCTCGGGCCCGAGCGCGCGGTCGAGGCGGCGCGCTTCGCCCGCGATCCCGCCTTTACCGGCCTCGTCACCGGCTTCGGCCTCGCCGGCAACGAGCGCTCCCACGCCCCGCGCGCCTTCGCCCCCGCCTTCGACGTCGCGCGCGAGGCCGGGCTCGGCCTCACCGCCCATGCCGGCGAGTTCGCCGGCGCGGACGGCGTGCGCGAAACGCTGGACGCGCTCAAGGTCTCGCGGCTCGGCCACGGCGTGCGGGCGGTGGAGGACGAGGACCTCGTCCGGCGCATCGTGGCGGAAGGGATCGTTCTGGAGACCTGCCCCGGCTCCAACATCGCGCTCGGCGTTTATCCGAGCCTCGACGCCCATCCCCTGCCCGTTCTCGCCCGGGCCGGCGTCAGGCTGACGGTGAACTCGGACGACCCGCCCTTCTTCGCGACCGACCTGTCGCGCGAATACGAGCTCGCGGCGGCCATGGGCCTCGACGCGGCGCGCCGGGCCGGGCTCACCCGTACGGCGATCGAGGCGGCCTTCGTCGACGAGCCGACCCGCGGGCGCCTGTTGGAGCGCCTGTCCGCGAGCCTCATTTCGCTTGGCTCCGGCTGATCGCGGAGCTAGACCGGATCGATCAGTCGGACACATAAGACAGCGAAAGCGGCTCAGCGCATGTCAGGCGTCACCGTCATCGACCACCCCCTCGTGCAGCACAAGCTGACGCTGATGCGCAAGAAGGAAACGTCCACGGCGAGCTTCCGCCGGCTCCTGAAGGAAATCTCGACGCTGCTCACCTACGAGGTGACGCGCGACCTCGACCTGACCGTTCTCGACATCGAGACGCCGCTGGGTCCGATGCAAGCGCCGATCCTCGAAGGCAAGAAGCTCGTCTTCGCCTCGATCCTGCGGGCCGGCAACGGCCTCCTCGAAGGCATGCTCGACCTCGTCCCGGCCGCGCGCGTCGCCCATGTCGGCATGTATCGCGACCACGAGACGCTTCAGCCGGTCGAGTACTACTTCAAGGCGCCCGAGGATCTCGCGAGCCGCCTCGTGATCGTGGTCGACCCGATGCTGGCCACCGCCAACTCCTCCGTCGCGGCGGTGACGAAGCTGAAGGAGCGCGGCGCCCGGCAGATCCGCTTCCTCTGCCTTCTCGCCGCACCGGAGGGCATCGAGCGCTTCCGCGCCGGCCATCCCGACGTTCCCATCTTCACCGCCTCGATCGACGAGCGCTTGAACGAGAAGGGCTACATCCTTCCCGGTCTCGGCGATGCGGGCGACCGCATGTACGGGACGAAGTGAACCCGGGTCCGGATTTTCATCGGAACCCTTGGTGATTCCCGCCGGTTTCCTCCTCGACGACACGAGAAGGAGGAACGGCGCGATGAACGCCAAGGCACCCCCCGTCCCATCCGAGAATCGCAGCCACAAGGGCCCGGGCGATACCGGCAGCCCCCGCGAGGGCGGCGACGCCGTCCACGCCGGTGCCGCGCCCCGGAACCTCGGCGAGCAGGACCGGCAGGGCAACATCAAGCAGAACACGACCCATCAGGGCCTCCAGCAGGATCGGTGAAGGCCATGTCCACGTCCCAGAAGACCGAGAACGCCAACCGCCATCACGGCGGCCCCGGCTCCAGCCACCAGCGCCCCGACCGCCCGGATCCGACGGAGAACCGCGGTCCGAATCCCGGCGAGCCGACCAACGGGCCGCGCGCCCAGGTCTCGTCCGGCGGCGGCGAGCAGGACACCCACCACACCCACGATGCGAAGCTGAAATAGGCTCCGTCCCGGCGCGGCGGCGTGAGGCCACTTCGCGCCCCGCCGAGCCGGCCGTGACATGCGAAAAGGGCGGGCGCCTCGCGGCGCCCGCCCTTTTCGTACATGCCGGCCGATGTCGGCTGGATCAGATGCCGAGGCCTTCGTAGCGCTTCTTGAAGCGCGACACGCGGCCGCCGCGGTCCATGAGCTGCTGGTTGCCGCCGGTCCAGGCCGGGTGCGACATCGGGTCGATGTCGAGGTTCAGCTTGTCGCCCGCGGCGCCGTAGGTCGAGCGGGTCTGGTACTCGGTGCCGTTGGTCATCACGACCGTGATCGTGTGGTAGTCGGGATGGATGTTCTTGCGCATGGGCCTGTCCTTCGAGTGTCTCGGCCGCCCTTCCCGGTCCGCCAAGCCTCCGGCCCTGCGGCCTGTTGGCGCGAGCCGTTCAGACGCTTGACGGGCGAAACTTGAAGGGAGAGACGGCGTCGTCGCTTTCAAATCCGGGGTCGAGCCTATACATCACGGCCCGAAGCCGCACAAGACCGGCCCCGCCGCATCCCGCAAGGGGGACTTCCAAGCTTGCCCGACATCAGTTCCGCGACGCAGCAGCGCCCGCGCCGCAACCTGAAGCCGCTCGCCGCCCTCGCCCCCTACGTCCTGCGCCACAAGGGCATGGCCGTCGCCGCCCTGTTCTTTCTCGTCGCCGCCGCGGCGACGACGCTGACCTTGCCGATCGCCGTGCGGCGCGTCGTCGACCACGGCTTCTCCGGGAGCGAGCCGGGGTTCACCGGCGGGGCGACGGGGTTCCTCGACGCCTACTTCGCCATGCTCGGCGTCCTCGCCCTGATTCTCGCGCTCGCCAGCGCCGGCCGCTACTTCTTCGTCGTCACCCTCGGCGAGACGGTCGTCGCCGAGCTCCGCCGCGACGTCTTCGCCCACCTGTCCCGGCTCTCGCCCGACTTCTTCGACCGCACGATGTCGGGCGAGATCGTGTCGCGCCTCACCGCCGACACGGTACAGATCAAGTCGGCCTTCGGCGCCTCCGCCTCGATCCTCCTGCGAAATCTCATCCTGTTCCTCGGCGCCGCGCTGATGATGGTGGTGACGAGTCCCAGCCTGTCTCTGCTCGTCCTCGGCGCGATTCCGCTCGTCGTCCTGCCGCTCGTCGCCTTCGGCCGCGCCGTGCGCCGCCGCTCGCGCCGGGCGCAGGACACGCTCGCCCAGGCCAGCGCCTTCGCCACCGAGGCGATCGGTGCGATCCGCACCGTCCAGGCCTTCAACGCGGAAGGGCCCACCACCCGCCGCTTCGACGCCGCCGTCGACGACGCCTTCCGCGCCGCGCGCGACTCGATCTCCGCCCGCGCGGTTCTCACCGCCTTCGCGATCTTCGTCGTCTCGGCCTCGATCGTGGCCGTCCTCTGGATCGGCGCGAGCCGCGTGGCCCTCGGCACCCTCACCGCCGGCACGCTCGGGCAGTTCATGCTCTACGCCGTCTTCGCGGCCGGCGCGCTCGGCCAGTTGTCGGAAGTCTGGGGCGAGCTTTCGGCCTCGGCGGGCGCTGCCGAGCGCCTCGGCGAGATCCTCGCCGAGCGCCCCGCGATTGCCGCCCCGCCGGCGCCCGTCGCCCTTCCCTCGCCGGCCCGCGGCGAGATCCGCTTCGAGGACGTGTCCTTCGCCTATCCCGGCCGGCCGCACGCCCCGACGCTCTCGCACCTTTCCTTCGTCGTGCGCCCCGGCGAGACGGTCGCGCTCGTCGGCCCCTCGGGCGCCGGCAAGTCGACGATCTTCGCCCTCACCGAGCGCTTCTACGACCCCGTCGCCGGACGCATCCTCGTCGACGGCGTCGACGTCGCCGCCGCGGATCCGGCGGACCTGCGCCGCCGCATCGCCCTGGTGCCCCAGGACGTCACCGTCTTCGCCGCGACGGCCGCGGAGAACATCTCGTTCGGCTCGGAAGGGGCGAGCGAGGCCGAGATCGAGCGCGCCGCCCGCGCCGCGCTCGCCGACGGCTTCGTGTCCGCCATGGATCAGGGCTACGCGACGCCCATCGGCGAGCGCGGCGTGACGCTGTCGGGCGGCCAGCGCCAGCGCATCGCCATCGCCCGCGCGCTCCTGCGCGACGCGCCGATCCTCCTCCTCGACGAGGCGACGAGCGCCCTCGACGCCGAGAGCGAGGGTCTCGTCCAGCGCGCGCTGGAGGGCCTGATGCAAGGGCGCACGACGCTCGTCATCGCCCACCGCCTCGCCACCGTCCTCAAGGCCGACCGCATCCTGGTGATCGAGGAGGGGCGGATCGTCGAGGAAGGCACCCACGCGAGCCTGATCGCCCGCGGCGGCCTTTATGCCCGCCTCGCCCGGCTTCAGTTCGACACGGGCCGCGACGCCATGCTGTCCGGCGCGGCGGAGTAGACCCCGCCGCGGCTCAGCCCTCGTTCTCGGCCCCGTCCGCCGCCTCGTTCGGCACGCGGAAGACCTGGCCGGGATAGATCCGGTCGGGGTCGCGGATCTGATCGCCGTTGGCGAGGTAGATCACCGTATAGCGCCGCCCGGCGCCGTAGAGATCGCGCGAGATGCGCCACAGGCTGTCCCCGCGCCGGATGATCACGCGCCCTTCCACCGTCGTCAAAGGCGCCTGCTGGACGGTCGCGACCACCGGCTCGGCGGAACCATCGCTCGCCGTTTCGGTCGATGCGGGCGGCTGGCTGACCGCCGGAGCCACGACCTCGGGCTCTGCCGCACGCTCGCCGGCCGCTTCCGTCGGTCCCTTTGCTGCTGCCGGTGCCGGATCGCTCGATGATCCAATCGGTGCCGCCGACATCTCGAATGGCTCGTCCCGCTCCTGCGCCACCGGCTCGGGCATCGCGGCAACCGCGACGTCCGTTCCCGCATCCTCGTCCTCGCGCGGTTCCGTCGCCGCGGACGGCACCGGCTCCGCGGTCGCCGGAGGCGCCTCGCTGGACGCGATCGCCGACATGGCGCCGTCGTCCGGCCGCGCGAAGGGCACCTCGGCGCGGTAGGCGACGCTGCCGTCCGCGGCGACCTGATCCGCCCGAACCGTATGGCCGCCGACCGGCACGTCGCGCCGGGCGGTGACGAAGAAGCGCCCGTCCCGCGAGACCGGCGCCTCGCCGACCAGCGCGTTGTCGAGATAGACCCGCACCCGCAGGCCCGCAGCCCCCGTGCCGGCGACGAAGACGCGGCCGTTCTCGATCTCCACGGCCTCCACCACCAGCGGCGAAGGCGCGCGCGGCTCCTGCGCCGCGTCGCTCGCCCCGTTCGCCAGTGCCGCGGCGGCAACGCTCGCCGGCGCTCGCGCCGCCGGTGCCACAGGTGCCGCGGCCGCCACCGGCGGCTCGGCCCGCACGTCCGGTGCCGCCGGCACTGCAAGCGCGGCAGCCTCGCCGCCCTCCGCCCCCGCGGGCTTGGGCGCCTCGACGATGCGGGAGGGCGCGTTCGGCTCCTCGATCATCGCCAGGAGCTGGTCTTCCTTGCCCGCCGGGGGCACGTCGACGAGCGCCGTCTGCGGCGACTCGGCCCGGCTCCCGTCCGGCATGGTGGCGGAGAGCGCCAGCTGGTGAGCGCCCGGCGTCAGCGGCTCCGGCAGCACCATGGCGAAGGAGCCGCCCTCGCTCGCCGTTTCCCTCGCGATCTCGCGCCCGTTGCCGAACAGGGCCACCGTCGCGCCGGCCGGCGCCTGCCCCGCCACCACGAGGTCGCCGTTCGGCTCGGCGCGCAGGATGTCGAAGCGCGGCGCCTTGTCCTCGCCGGGCGCCTTCGCCTCGGCCGCCCCGGCTTCCGCCGCGACCGGAACCGCCGGCGCCGGCGCGGCACTCTGGCCGCCCGAGGCTGCCGATCGAGACGATGCCGGCGCTGGCGCCCCCGCAGCCGCGCCGTCGCGGAGGGCTTCCAGACTGCCGAGCTGCGCCAGGCGCTCGCGCTCGGAATTCAGCATGTCGAGATAACCGGCAACGATGGCGGCCAGCAGAAAGACGCAGAACAGAAGGATGCCGGTCGCTCGTTTGCGCATGCGCTCCACCAGGGGTGGGCTCCGCGAATCGGAGGAACACGGGGGCTCGAAGCGATGCGGAAGCCGAAACTTCCCGCATTATTAATGAATTGGCCGGGTTCCAACAAGCAAGGCGAGCGGATCCCGCGCGCTTCTCGCCCTGGACGATCGCGAACCCTCGGCTTTACACCGTTCACGGCCGCTCGGACGCGGCGCCCGAGCCCTGGCGATCCATGCTGCGGACAAGAAAAAGCCGGGCTCAAGGCCCGGCCAAAAAAGACTTTGCTTAGAGCAAACCCTTGGGAGGAAACGATCGGTTCGAGAAGGATGGGAGGAGGTATCCCCCTCGGCGCCGACCTCCATCAGATTATCACTTCGCATTTGCGAAACCATGATCGTTTTCGAATGACAGCCATGTGACATGCGCATAGCTCGTTTGCCGGCGATGGAAATTGCCGAGCGCGCGTCACGCTCCGCGCGCGCGCTGGGCGACCCGGCCCAGCCACGCCGTCAGCGCGGCCATTCCTCGGGCGCGCACGGGCTCGCGCTCGTTCAGCGTTTCGTGCCGTGCGCCCTCCAGCAGGACGCGCTCCACGGACACGAAGCCCAGCCCGTCGAGCCGCCGCGCCAGCGCCTCGACGGCCTTGCCCCCATCCGTCGCCGGATCGTCCCGGCCGCCGAGGAGATGAAGCGGCATCGCGCGCGGCAGCCGCGACAGGCCCGCCTTCGACCCGCCCTCGCGGATCAGGGTCACGACGTCGTCCATCATCGAGACCGAAGGCCGGAAGCCGCAGAGCGGATCGGCGCAATAGGCGTCCACCGCCGCCGCGTCGTGGCTCAGCCAGTCGAAGCCGGTGCGGCGCGGCGAGACCGTGCGCCCCCAGGCCTCGAAGGTCGCGCGGGCGAGGATCGCGCTCGGCACGTCGGAGCCCTTCAGCATGCGCTCGGCGGCAAGCGCGAGGCGCGCGACGCGCAAGGCGGCGCCGGGATTGATGTCGCAGTTCCAGGCCGCGACGCCGTCGATCCGCGGCCCCTCGGCCTGCGCGACGTTCAGCGCGACGATGCCGCCCATCGAATGGCCGAAGAGAACGAGCGGCAGGCCGGGATGGTCGCGCCGCGCCAGGGCTTCCACCGCCCTGATGTCGGCGATCACCTTGCGCGCGCCCTCCCGCCCGGCGAAGCGCCCGAGCGGCGCGTCGCGGGCGCTCGTCCGCCCGTGCCCGCGATGGTCGTTGGCGAGAACGTGGAAGCCGGCCTCGGCGAGCTCTCCGGCGAACCGGCCGTAGCGCCCGGCATGCTCCGCGAGGCCGTGCAGCACGAGGACGATACCGCGCGCCTGCCCCCGCGCCCGGGCGCGATAGGTGTGGAGCGCCGCGCCCGTCGGCGAATCCAGCGTGAACGTCTCGTCGAACATGGCTCCCGCCCTCCTCGCCGTCGACCCGTATCCCATCCCGGCGCCGATGCTCTACCTTGGCCGTCATGCGACCAATGATTCTCGCCGTTCTCACGCTTCTCCTCGCCGCGCCCGCCGCCGCGCAGGTGCCCATGACCGGCGACTTCGTCGCCTCGGCGCGCTGCCCGGCGCTGCAGTCGATCCGCGAGGAGAGCAATCCCGGCGGCGTCGCCGTCGAGCCCGGCCGGCGCTACGACCTTCTCGGCCGCAATGCCGACCGCGGCACGCACTATCTCCTGCGCATTCCCGGCGCCCGGCCGGAGCGCCGCTGGGTGGCCTTCGGCTGCGGCGAGGTGGTGGAATCGAACCAGTCCGCGCGCGGCGAACCGCCGCCGAGCCCGCCCGGCACCCCGGCGCGCGAGGGCCTGTCCGGCGAGGTCGTTCTCGCCGCCTCCTGGCAGCTCGCCTTCTGCGAGACCAAGCCCCGCGCGGCGGAGTGCCGGACCGGCAGCGGGCCCGTCCGCTTCAGCCTCCACGGCCTCTGGCCGCGCGGCGAATATTGCGGCGTCGAGGAGCTCGCGGGCCTGCCCTGGGCCGAGCTGCCGGAGCCGGACCTGACGCTTGCCGAGCGCGCCGCCCTCGAAGCCGTCATGCCCGGCGTCGCTTCCGGCCTCCATCGCCACGAATGGGCCAAGCACGGCACCTGCTCCGGCCTCGACGCCGACACCTACTACGCCGAGGCGATCCGCCTCGTGGAGGTCCTGAACGCCTCGCCCGTCGCCGCCCTCTTCGCCGAGAATCTCGGCGACAGGCTCGACGCGGGCGCCGTCCGCCAGGCCTTCGACGCCGCCTTCGGCCGCGGCGCGGGGCGGCGGGTGATGCTCGACTGCGCCCGCGACGGCCGCCGCACGCTTGTCGGCGAGCTGCGCATCAACCTGCGCTACGGCGCGACCTCCGACACCAGCCTCCCCGCCCTCCTCGCGGCAGCCGCCCCCGCCCCCGACGGCTGTCCCGGCGGCATCGTCGATCCGCCGGGCTTCCAGTAGGCCTCAGGCGTCGAAACCTCTCCCTTCTCCCGCTGGCGGGAGAAGGTGCCGGCAGGCGGATGAGGGTGGTTCATGAAGGCCGCGACGCCAGTCGTTTGCCTTGCCGCTCGCGCGGCCGACACCCTCACCCGGCCCGCTTCGCGGCCCACCCTCTCCCGCAAGCGGGCGAGGGAAGGCTCCCTTTTCGGCCGCAACTGCGGAACAACCTCACCCCTCGGCCTCGAAATCCGCCGACAGCCGCATCTCGCGCAGCGGCCGGACCTTCGCCGTCGTGTCGGCGTAGATCGGGTCCGCCTTGAACGCCGCCAGCGCGTCCCAGTCGGCGAACTCGCCGTAGACCACGATCTCGACCGTGTTCCCCATCGGGTCGACGCCGGCATTCTGCGCCACCTCGAAGCGACTCGCATGCGGGATCGCCCGCAGTGCGTCGAGGCCCCGGCGCACCTGGCTCGCCTCGATCCCCTTGGCCGCGGTGAAGAAGACGATGTGGCGGATCATGCGCGAGAATCCCGTGGTGCCCGTTCGGCCGGCGGCTGGCGCCGCGGCCTTCAAGCCCCCATCTGCAAGGGCAAGCCTCCGGTTTCAAGCGCTCGACGCGATCCATCGCGACGTCTTCCTTTTGGAGCGCCGGCCGGGTTAGAAGGCACCCAAATCCCGATCCCCGAGAACGCGACCGGAGCGGCTCATGGCACGCCAGTTCATCTACCATATGTCCGGCCTGACGAAGGCCTACGGCACCAAGAAGGTGCTGGAGAACATCCACCTGTCCTTCTACCCCAACGCCAAGATCGGCATCCTGGGCCCGAACGGCGCGGGTAAGTCGACCCTCCTCAAGATCATGGCGGGCTACGACACCGAGTTCACCGGCGAGGCCTGGGCTGCGGAAGGCGCGACCGTCGGCTACCTCGCGCAGGAGCCCAAGCTCGACGAGTCGAAGACGGTCTTCGAGAACGTCATGGAAGGCGTCGCCGACAAGCAGGCCATCCTCGACCGCTACAACGAGCTGATGATGAACTACTCCGACGAGACCGCGGAGGAAGGCGCCAAGCTCCAGGATCTCATCGACAGCCAGAACCTTTGGGACCTGGAGAACCAGGTCGAGATGGCGATGGACGCCCTGCGCTGCCCGCCGGCCGACGCCGAGGTCGGCCCGCTGTCCGGCGGCGAGAAGCGCCGCGTCGCGCTCTGCAAGCTGCTCCTCGCCAAGCCCGACATCCTGCTCCTGGACGAGCCGACCAACCACCTCGACGCCGAAACGATCGCCTGGCTGGAGAAGCACCTGCGCGAATACGAGGGCGCGGTGCTGATGATCACCCACGATCGCTACTTCCTCGACAACGTCACGGGCTGGATCCTCGAGCTCGACCGCGGCCGCGGCCTGCCCTACGAGGGCAACTACTCCTCCTATCTCGAGAAGAAGGCCAAGCGCCTCCAGCAGGAAGGCCGCGAGGACGACGCGCGCGGCCGGGCCATCGCCCGCGAACGCGAGTGGATCGGCCAGGGCGCCAAGGCCCGGCAGGCCAAGTCCAAGGCCCGCATCCGCGCCTATCACGAGCTCGTCGAGGCGGCGGAGAACCGCAAGCCCGCCGACGGCAAGATCGTCATCCCGACCGGCGAGCGCCTCGGCCAGCGCGTCATCGAGGTCGAGAACCTGACCAAGAGCTACGGCGACCGCGTCCTCATCGAGAACCTGTCGTTCAAGCTGCCGGCCGGCGGCATCGTCGGCATCATCGGCCCGAACGGCGCCGGCAAGACGACGCTGTTCCGCATGATCACCGGCCAGGAGAAGCCGGATTCCGGCGAGATCAAGATCGGCGAGACCGTCGATCTCGGCTATGTCGACCAGAGCCGCGACAACCTCAACCCGAACCACAACGTTTGGGAGGAGATCTCGGGCGGCGTCGACATCATGAAGCTCGGCAAGTACGAGATGAACAGCCGCGCCTATGTCGGCAACTTCAACTTCAAGGGTCCCGACCAGCAGCAGAAGGTCGGCACGCTCTCGGGCGGCCAGCGCAACCGCGTGCACTTGGCCAAGATGCTGAAGTCCGGCGCCAACGTCATCCTCCTGGACGAGCCGACCAACGACCTCGACACCGAGACGCTGACGGCCCTGGAGGACGCGCTGGAGGAATACGCGGGCTGCGCCGTGGTGATCAGCCACGATCGCATGTTCCTCGACCGGCTCGCCACGCACATCCTCGCCTTCGAGGGCGACAGCCACGTCGAATGGTTCGAGGGCAACTTCCAGGACTACGAGCAGGACAAGATCCGCCGCCTCGGCCCGGATTCGGTCAACCCCAAGCGCCCGACCTACAAGCGCCTGACGCGCTGACCGTCGCGAACAGCACGGACGGAAAAAGGGCGGAGCCTCGCGGCCCCGCCCTTTTTCATGTCCGACGCGCGCGGGAAGGCGGCAGCCGCCTCCAGCGACGCCGTGGCCTAGCGCAGCGAGCCGCAGAAGCGCTGGATGCGCGAGCAGGCGTCCTCCAGCAGCGTCTCGGAGGTCGCGTAGGAGATGCGGAAGTTGGGCCCGAGGCCGAAGGCCGAGCCGTGCACCACCGCGACGCCCTCGGCTTCGAGCAAGGCGGTCACGAAGTCCTCGTCCGTCTCGATGACCTTGCCGCTCTCCGTGCGCTTGCCGATCAGCCCCTTGCAGGAGGGGTAGACGTAGAAGGCGCCCTCGGGCGAGGGGCAGTCGATGCCGTTCGCCTGGTTCAGCATGGACACCACGAGGTCGCGGCGGCCCTGGAAGATCGCGCGGTTCTTCGGGATGAAGTCCTGGGTGCCGTTCAGCGCCTCCACCGCCGCCCACTGAGCGATGGAGCAGGCGCCCGAGGTCTGCTGGCCCTGGATCATGTCCATCGCCTTGATCAGCTTCAGCGGCCCGCCGGCATAGCCGATGCGCCAGCCGGTCATGGCATAGGCCTTCGACACGCCGTTGACGGTGAGGGTCCGCTCGTAGAGCGCGGGCTCCACTTCCGCCGGCGTCGTGAAGGTGAAGTCGCCGTAGACCAGGTGCTCGTACATGTCGTCGGTCATGACCCAGACGTGTTCGTGGCGCATGAGCACGTCGGTCAGCGCCTTCACCTCGGCACGGGTATAGGCCCCGCCCGTCGGGTTCGACGGGGAATTGAACAGGAACCACTTGGTCTTCGGCGTGATCGCCGCCTCCAGCGCCTCCGCCGTCAGCTTGAAGCCGTCTTCCTGGCGCGTCTCGACGATCACCGGCGTGCCGCCGCACAACGACACCATCTCCGGATAGCTCACCCAGTAGGGCGCGGCGATGATCACCTCGTCGCCCGGGTTCATCGTCGCCATGAAGGCGTTGAACAGGACGTGCTTGCCACCCGTCGAGACGATGGTCTGTTCGGGCTTGTAGTCGAGGTTGTTCTCGCGCTTGAACTTCTTCGAGATCGCCTCGCGCAGCTGCGGGATGCCGCTGATCGGGGTGTACTTCGTTTCGCCGCGGGCAATGGCGTCGACGGCCGCCTGCTTGATGTTCTCCGGCGTGTCGAAGTCCGGCTCGCCGGCGCCGAGGCCGATCACGTCGCGCCCCTGCGCCTTCAGCTCGCGCGCTTTCTGCGCGACGGCGATCGTGGCGGACGGCTTCACGCGGTCGAGGGCGGCGGCAAGAAACGCCATGGCGGGCAACTCCGGCAGGGATGCGCCGGGTTGAGCGAAGCGAATGATGGAGAGCCCGGCGCGAAAGCGCGCGGACCCTAGTGCGCCGCGGCGCCCCTCGCAAGGCGCCGCGGTGCGAAAAGCGGGGCGGAAAACCGCGGCCGCGTCTCAGGGCGCCGGCGGGATCACGCCGCAGGCGATGCGCCCGCCCGAATGTCCGGACGGATTGGTCAGGTAGTCGTCCGGCCCGGCATGCACCATGACCGCCGAGCCGTCCGAGTCCATCACCGGCGCGTCGCCGCCGGTCATGGTGAGCATCGGCGAGAAGGCCGAGAAGCGGGCCATGCCGCCGATCGATTCGAGGTTGGGAAGGTCGCCGGCATGCGGCCCGTTTTCGGCGAGGTAGCCGTGATCCTTGTCGGTCGGGTTGTAGTGGCCGCCGGCGGACTCAAAGTCGCCCTCGCACTGCCCCACGGCGTGGACGTGGAAGCCGTGCTCGCCTTCCGGCAGGCCGGTGAGGTCCGCGGCGAAGAGCAGCCCGTGCGGCGTCGACGTCACGGTGACGGTGCCGTGGTCGGTCCCGTCCGGCGCCTTCATCTGGATGGTGATCGCCTCCTGGGACCCGGCGTTCTGAGCGAGGGCGGCGGGGGCCGCGGCGAGAAGCAGGGCGGCGGCGAGGCCGGCGGATCGGATGATCATGGCGGAACGGTTCTCCCGGTGCGGATGAAGCTCTGTCGGGCCAACGGCCTCCCATGCCCCGCGTTCCCGCGTTGTCCTCACCTCCGCCTCACGCTCGCGCGAGCGCCCGCTTGGCCTGCCTTCCCCGAACCGCTAGGAAGACGCTTCCGCCCTGCCGAGCCTCGCGTCCCGTTCCCGTGTCCCGCCTCGCCGCCAACCTCCTCCTTCTCGCCGCCGGCGCCATCTGGGGCATGGGCTTCGTCGCCCAGACGACGGCCATGGAGCATGTCGGCCCCTGGACCTACACGGCCGCGCGCTTCCTGCTCGCGGCCCTGGCGCTCCTGCCCTTCGCCCTCGCGGAAGGGCGCGCGGCCGGCGCGGCGCCGATCGCCCGCCCCGACCGGCTCGGCTTCGTCGCCGTCGGCGCGGCGATCTTTCTCGGCTCGATCCTCCAGCAGCTCGGCATGCTGTCGACGAGCGTCACCAATGCCGGCTTCCTGACCGGCCTCTACGTCGTGTTCACGCCGTTTCTCGCCGTCCTGATCCTGCGCTCGCGCCCGCACTGGATCGTCTGGCCCGCCGCGCTCGCGGCCTTTATCGGCATCGTTCTTCTGGGCGGCGGGACCGTCGCCGCGCTCTCCTCCGGCGACCTTCTCGTGATCGGCGGCGCGCTGTTCTTCGCGGTCCAGATCACCCTCGTCGGCGTCTTCGTGAAGCGCACCGGCCGCCCGCTCACGCTGTCGGCGACGCAGTTCGGCGTCTGCGCCCTCGTCGCCCTCGCCTGCGCGCTCGTCATGGAGCCCGTCGATCCGGCCGGCATCCTCGCCGCCTGGCCCGAGATCGCCTATGGCGGCCTGTTCTCGATCGGCCTCGCCTTCACGCTGCAGACGGTCGGCCAGCGCTACACGACGCCGGCCCAGGCCGCGATCTTCCTGTCCTCCGAAGCGCTCTTCGCCGCGCTCTTCGGCGCCCTCTTCATGGGCGACCGCATCCCGCCGATCGGCTATCTCGGCTGCGCGCTGATCTTCGTCGCCATGCTCGCCGTCGAGGTCGTCCCGGTCCTGCGCCCCTCCTCCCGCCCGCGCACGGCCTGACTTTCCGCGCGTGCCGGTTTCGCCTATGCGTTGAAGGAGCGACACCACAGCGGCGAGGCGACGAAGCCATGCAGGCCACCGACGAACACCCGAAGGGCGACCTCACCATGCGCGTGCCCGCCATGCCGGGCGACGCCAACGCCAACGGCGACATCTTCGGCGGCTGGGTCATGTCGCAGATGGACCTGTCGGCGGGCATCCGCGGCGCCGAGCGCGCCCGCGGCCGCGTCGCGACCGCCGCCGTCAACGCCCTGTCCTTCAAGCGCCCGGTCAAGATCGGCGACACGCTCTGCGTCTACACCCGCCTGACCAAGGTCGGCCGCACTTCCATGACCATGGACGTCGAGGCCTGGGCCCAGCGCCGCCTCACCCGCGAGCAGGTCAAGGTCACCGAAGCCGTCTTCGTCATGGTCGCCATCGACGAGGACGGCCGCCCCGTCGAAGTGCCGCCGGAGTCCGACCAGGCCGGTTGAAGCACCGGAGCGCCTTCGCCTCTTCCCCGCACCAGCCCCTCCCGCCACCGGGCCGGAAGCTCGCGTTAACCGCCGGACGCCCTGGGTCGTTGACAACCCTACGGTGCCCGATCACCCTCGCGCGGCTTGCGAACAAATCGGGAGTGAAGGGCGGTTGAGTTCGGTCTCATGCTAGGCGGCGCGATGGATCCGCAGACCTGCCTCGTTCGAATCCGCGTCCGGAACGACGCCCGGGCCGGCAGCGGGATCCGGCGATGATCGCGGACGCGCTGGCGGCCTCGCCCCTCTTTTTCTACCCGCTGGCGGCCGGCCTCGCGCTCGGCCTTCTGCAGATCCTTCTCTTCTTCGTCGGCCACCTGCCGCTGTCCGACGCGATCGAGCACGCCGTCGAGGGCACGCAGCTCGGCGAAGCCTTCGACTGGCTGAACCTCGGCCGCGTTCCCGTCGCGATCCTCCTGATGCTCCTCCTGATCACCTTCGGCTTCGTCGGAATCGTGCTCGAGAGCCTCTTGCCCGCCATGCCGGCCTGGAGCTTCGCCCTCGTCGCCGCGCCGGCCGCCGTCGGCGCGACGAAGGTCGTCGGCGACCGGATCGCCCGCATCCTGCCCCGCGACGAGACCTATGCCGTGACGGCGGCCGAGTTCGTCGGCCTGGAGGGCACGGTCACGCTCGGCCCGCTCGACGACGGTCTCGCCGGCAGCGTCGCCGTCCGCGACAGGCACGGCGACGTGCACACGCTGCGCGCCCGCCCCGTCGATCGCGGAACGGTCATCCAACAGGGCAGCCACATCGTCGTGGTCGCCCGCGACGAAACCCACAAGGGGCGCGTCTTCCTCGTTATGCCCTTCCCGGCCTGACCCGTCTTCCAGCCGCCTTCGCGTCATCGCGCATCAAGGGACCGGACCCATGAACACCCTCATCGAGCTCGCGACGTCCGCCGCCATCGTGCTCGTCGTCGTCCTGGCGATCGGCTTCACCTTCGCCCGCCTTTATCGCCGGGCCGAGCGCGACGAGGCCTTCGTGCGCACCGGCGTCGGCGGCCGCAAGGTCGTCAAGGACGGCGGCGCCGTCGTCCTGCCGATCCTCCACGCCCTGGCGCGGGTCAAGCTCAACACGGTGAAGCTCGCGGTCGACCGCCGCCGCGAGGACGCGCTCATCACCAAGGACCGCATGCGCGTCGACATTCGCGCCGAGTTCTACGTGCGCGTCGACGGCAGCGACGAGGGCATCGCGCTCGCCGCCCAGACGCTCGGCGACCGGGTCAACGAACCCGCCGCGATCCAGGACCTCGTGGAAGCCAAGCTCGTCGACGCGCTGCGTTCGGTCGCCGCCCTCAACACGCTGGACGAGCTGCACGAGAACCGCGCCGGCTTCGTGAAGGCGGTGCAGGACGCGGTGGAAACCGACCTTCGCTCCAACGGGCTGGAGCTCGAAACCGTCAGTCTCACCGGCCTCGACCAGACGGCGAAGGAATACTTCAACGAGACCAACGCTTTCGACGCCGTCGGCCTCGCCCGCCTGACCGAGATCACCGAGGCGCGGCGCAAGCAGCGCAACGAGATCACCCGCCAGACCGAGGTCGCCATCGCCGAGCAGGACCTCGATGCCTCGCAGAAGCGCTTCGCGCTGCGCCGGCAGGAGGAGGAGGCTCGCCTCAACCAGGAGCGCGACATCGCCAACAAGGAGGCGGAAACGCGCGCCGAGCGTGCCAGGGCCGAGGAGACCGCCAAGCAGGCCGAGCAGGAAGCGGCGATCGACCGCGAGCGCCAGATCGCGCAGCGCACCGCCGAGGCCCACAAGTCCAAGGAGGAGGCCCGCATCGCCTCCGAGCGTCAGGTCGAGATCGCCAAGCAGGACAAGGCCGTGGCGATCGCGGTGAAGAGCGAGGAAACCTCGCGCGCCGAGGCCCAGGCCCGCGATGCGGAAGCGCTCGCCGTCGCGGCGATGGAAAAGGTGCAGACCGCCCGCGACCGCGAGATCGCCGACCGCGCGCGCACCATCGCCGTCATCAAGGCGCAGGAGCAGGCCGAGGCCGAGGCCGTGTCGGTGACCGTCGGCGCCGATGCCGAGAAGAAGGCGGCCGAGGACCGCGCCGAGGCGATCCTGACCGCCGCTCGCGCCGAGGCCAGTGCCACCAAGATCCGCGCCGAGGCGACCCAGGCGGAGGGCGAGGCGGAGGCCGCCGCCATCCGCGCCAAGAACGAGGCGAACGCGATGATTCCGCCCGCCTTCGTGGAGTTCGAGCTGATGCAGGCCCGCATCCGCATGCTGCCGGAGGCGCTGAAGGCCCTGATGGAGCCGACCTCGCGCATCGAGAGCATCCGCGTCGTCGACACCTCCGGCTTCTCGGCCGGACGCTCCGACGGCGGAGCCGCGGCCGCCGCGGGTGCTTCGGGCCCCGGCAACCTCGCCGACCAGCTCCTCCGCTTTTCCGGCAACAAGCCGCTCGTCGACGCGATCCTCACCGAAGCCGGCTTTCCCAGCGCCGGCGGCTCGCTCAAGGACCTCCTCTCCCCGTCCTCCCAGCCCAGCGCGGGACCGCCGAAAGGCATGGACGGCGCCGGAAGCTGACGCGTCACCCAAGGCGGTCCGGCGTCCAGTCTAAGACGTGCGTCGACCACGACAGTCTCGAATGGAACGACGACCTCGCGCGTCCCAATGGTGAGCCGTTCACCGGCACCGTGGTCTCGCTCGACCCGGACGGCTCCTTCTGTCTTCACGAAAGGCTCCGCGATGAATCGGCTTCTCTTCGGCGTCGCCTCTTCGTTCGAGCTGGAGGACCATCCCAATGGCCTCTGAGAGCGAAGCGTTGCTCGAGGCGCTGGTCGCCCTGCACGGCGCCATGAAACGGCAGGGGCCCGGCGACGACGCCCTGACCCGCCGCTTGATCGAGCGTCTCCCGCGATTGCCCGGCAAGCCCCGCGTCGCGGACCTGGGCTGCGGGACCGGAGCGTCGGCCTTTGTTCTGGCTGAAATGCTTGGTGTTCCGATCGACTGCGTCGACGCGTCCGCCGACTTCGTCGCGATCCTCGAAGCGCGTGCCGCAGCGCTAGGCCTCGGCCACCTGATCCGCGGTCGCGTCGGCGACATGGCGACCTACCGCCATCCGGACGGACCGTTGAATCTTCTCTGGTCCGAGGGCGCCGCGTACCATCTGACCTTCCCCGGTGCGCTCTCGACCTGGCGCCCGATCCTGAACCCGGGTGGCTTCGCGGTGATCTCGGAGCTGACATGGTTCAAGACGGATCGGCCCACGAATGTCGAGGCGTTCTGGGCGGCGACCTATCCCCAACTCGCCGACGAAGCGACCAACATCGTGACCGCGCAGGCCAGCGGCTTCGAGGTCCTGTTCACCGAGCGTCTTCCGTCGAACGCCTGGCGCGAGAACTACTACGGTCCTTTGAGCGCGCGGGCCGACGAGTTGTCGGCGGAGGCATCCGAGGCGATGCGCGGCGTCATCGAAGAGACCCGCCGCGAGATCGCGCTCTTCGAAGAAGCCGACGAGTCCTTCGGCTACACCTTCTACGGCTTGAAGGCGGTTTGATCGCGCGGGCGGCTGCGACCCGGCCGCCCGTTCGTCACGCCGGACCGAAGCGCGTGTTTGCGGCGGAGGCGGTCGACCGTCGCATGAGGCTGCCGCATGAGGCTGGGATCACCCGTAGCGCAGCTTGAAGCCGACGATCACCAGGATCAGCAGGAGCGTCGAGCCGTTGGCGAGGATCACCGGCGCCGAGGCGATGGCGAGGCCGTAGATCAGCCAGAGCGCGACGCCGCTCGCCAGGAGGGCGTTGGTGGCGAGCGAGATGCCCGATGTCTGGCGGGTGCGCGCCAAGGCCAGGATCTGCGGAATCCAGCAAAGCGTGGTGATCACGGCGGCAAGGGCGCCGATCCATTCGATCGAGGGCGAGAGCATGTAACGTGTCCTGAAGGCGCTCGGCCGCGCCTTATTCACCCTAGCCGGCGGAACCTGCGCCGGCCATTCACGTCCGGGCGGAGACGACGATTGCGAAGGCGCCGTGGCGGCGGTGCATCGACCTGCGCCGCGACCGCCTCACTTGCAGACCGTGCGGCGCCGCTCCTTCAGGTCGAGGTGGAAGTGGTCGTTGTGCGCCCGGTTGTAGCCCGGCCCGAGCAC
This sequence comes from Antarcticirhabdus aurantiaca, assembly GCF_009765365.1. Classification (GTDB taxonomy): domain Bacteria; phylum Pseudomonadota; class Alphaproteobacteria; order Rhizobiales; family Rhizobiaceae; genus Antarcticirhabdus; species Antarcticirhabdus aurantiaca. Next base: position 8,448 of record NZ_VTOM01000018.1, on the reverse strand, counting down.
CGTGCCGAAATACTCGCAGGCCGAAAGGCGCACCATGTTCTGGAAGCTCTTCTCCGAAAAATCGAAGAACCCCTTCGGCTCGACGCGGATCGTGTCGCCGTTGGCCATCTTGAAGCCGGCGATGTCGACGGCGTTGCCCGTCGCGTGTTCGCTGACCGTGCGCGAGCCGGCAATGCGCGAGCAGCGGTAGGATGAGGCGTTCACGAGCGCGGTCGGGCGCGTCCAGAGCTTCCAGCGCGCCGCCGGCTTCACCTCCTGGGACACCCACTGCGACAGGCGCGCGGCGGCCATGCAGTTCAGCGTCGCGGCCGGCTTCACGGCGACGTCGCCGGCGACCCCCGTCACGCGCACGGGATAGGGCACGCCGCAGGAGCGGCTCTTGTTGATCGGCTCGACGTCCGTGAAGGTGACGCCGAGCTGCGTCAGGATCTTGCGGCACTGCGCCTCGCCGCGCGGCATCGGCGCGTAGCCGCTGATCGTGCGGCCCGTGTCCTCGCGCGGCTCGCCGCGGCCCGGCCGCGCCCGCGGCGGGGGGGCGCGCGTGACGTGCTCGGGCACGGACGACACCCCGGGCGACAGGTCCTGCAGCCCCGCCCAGGGATCGGCGGCCGGGGGCGTCAGCGCCGCGTCGTAGATCGGCTGCGAGCCGACGGCGCGGCCGGGCGCCATCGGTGCGGGCGCCGCGGAAATCGGCGCGGGCGCGGCTTGCGGAGCCGCCTCGGGCTCCCCGAAGGTCGGCTCCTGGTAGGACTCGCCGCCCATCAGGTCGCGGTAGAGATCGTCGACGCTCGGCTCCGGCGGCGCGAGGCGCGCCGGCTCCGGCCCGGGGTCGAAGCTCGATGCTGCGGCCCCGCCGTCCTGCGGCACCGAAGCCTGCGGCACGGCGGCGCGGGGCACGGGGTCGGCGGCGCCGTCGGCGCGCGGCGCGCTCGGGCGGTAGATCGGCTGGCCGCTCGCGTCGAGCTGCGGCGCCGAGCCGCCCCAGACGAGCTGGCCGCCGCCCGGCAGCGCCGCCTCGGGCGCGAAGGCCACCTGGGCCGAGGCCGGCGCGCAGATCGCCGCGCCCGCTGCCGCGAGGCAGACGGACGCGGCGAGGCGCCATCCGAGAAAACGCAACACCATCGGACGGTCTTTCCGTTCCCGCGGGTTGATCGCCGCGGATAGCGACAGGCTAGCTTCGCGTGGTAAGCGCGCGGTAAACGTGCCCTTGCCCGGCTACCGGTCCATCGTCCGGGCCGCGCCGCCGGCGGGCGCCAGGGAGGCTCGCGCAGCATGCGCTACACATCGATCCGTCTCGTCGCGGCCGCCGCCGCGGTCCTGTCCGTCCTGCCCGCAGGCTTCCCGCCCGCGGCGCAGGCGCAGGCCTACTGCTCCGCGCAGGTGCGCGTCGGCCCCGGCGACACGCTCTACGCCATCGCGCGGCGCTGCGGCGTTCCGCCCGAGGTGATCCTCGACGCCAATCCGCGCGTCGACTTCGACCGTCTCCAGGTCGGCCAGAGCGTGTCCGTGCCCCGCCCGATCGGCGGCGGCGGAGGCGGCGGCTTCACGCCCGCCCCGCCCCCGCCGCGCGAGCCCCCGCCCCCGCCGCCGCCGCGGCGCTCGGACCGCGCCAACCTGTCGATCGACCGCGGGCCCATCGAGCCCGGCGGCACGGCCTTGATCCGCCTGTCGGGCTTCGGCCAGCGCGAGACCGTCACCGTCACCGCCGGCCCGGCGCGCGGCCGCCAGCTGACGCAGTACCAGGGCCGCGTTCCGCCCGGCCGCGCGACGATCGTCGAGATCGACATCCCGAGCCGCGCCCGCCCCGGCGAGCGCTGGATCGTCGAGGCGCAGGGCGACCGCGGCTCCTACGCCTCGTCCGAGTTCCGGGTCGACGAGCCCGACATCGGCGGCGAGGAGATCACGGTCTCCGGCGTCCTCACCAACGAGGGCGCGGAGTGCCCGACGCTGCGCGCCCGCAACGGCCTCTTCTCGCTGTCCGGCCGCCTCGGCCGCTTCCATCCCGGCGACATCGTCACCGTCACCGGCGTCCTCACGGACTACTCCGTCTGCCAGCAGGGCCAGACCATCGAGGTCGACGAGATCCGGCCGGCCCGCTGAGGAGAGCTCAGGGAAGGGCGAAACGTTCGCGTTTTGCCCTTCTTTTCGCCTGGGCTTTCGCCCATATTCCGGCCATGGCCGAGAGCAAGAAGACGTCCAAGCCGCGCCGTTCGCCGGTGCTCGATTATCACGACGCGGCCGAGCGGCTGCATCCCGGCTTCGGCGAGGCGCCGCAGGCGTCCTTCGAGGGCGAGCCCGCCGGCAGCCTCGGCGGCCCCTTCTCCGGCTGGGCCGACTCGATCGCCCAGAGCCTGGAGGAAGAGGCCGAGCGCAAGGCCGCAGCGCCCCCGAAGAAGGCGAAGAAGCCCGCCGCCCCTGCCGACGCGCCGAAGAACCGCACGTCCCGCGGCACCTCGATCGGCGCGGCCACCGACCCGAAGGCCCGCGCTGCCGCCGGCCTCAACCCCGTCTCCGGCCTGAACATCGCCCTCGAGGACGCCGGCGCCCTGCCGCCCGGCGGCGTCACCGCCACCGTCGAGGCGCTGACCCGGCTGATCTCCGAGGGCAACCCGCTCCTCAAGAACGGCGAGATCTGGGTCCCCCACCGCCCCGCCCGGCCCGAGAAGTCGGAAGGCGGCGTGCCCTTCCGCATCGCCTCGGACTACACGCCCCGCGGCGACCAGCCCACCGCTATTCGTGACCTCGTCTCGGGCATCACCGAGGATCACGACCAGACGCAGGTGCTTCTCGGCGTCACCGGCTCGGGCAAGACCTTCACGGTTGCCAACGTCATCGAGCGCACCCAGCGCCCGGCCCTGATCCTCGCGCCCAACAAGACGCTCGCCGCCCAGCTCTACGGGGAGTTCAAGAACTTCTTCCCCGACAACGCGGTCGAGTACTTCGTCTCCTACTACGACTACTACCAGCCCGAGGCCTACGTGCCGCGCTCGGACACCTTCATCGAGAAGGAGTCCTCGATCAACGAGCAGATCGACCGCATGCGCCACGCCGCCACGCGCGCCCTCCTCGAGCGCGACGACTGCATCATCGTCGCCTCGGTGTCCTGCATCTACGGTATCGGCTCGGTCGAGACCTATACCGCCATGACCTTCAAGATGGCCGTCGGCGACCGGCTCGACCAGCGCCAGCTCCTCGCCGACCTCGTCGCCCAGCAGTACAAGCGCCGCGACATGGACTTCACGCGCGGCTCCTTCCGCGTCCGGGGCGACACGATCGAGATCTTCCCCGCCCACCTGGAGGACCGCGCCTGGCGCATCTCGCTCTTCGGCGACGAGATCGAGGCGATCCAGGAGTTCGACCCGCTCACCGGCAAGAAGACCGACGACCTGAAGTCGGTAAAGATCTACGCCAACTCGCACTACGTCACGCCCCGCCCGACGCTCCAGCAGGCGGTCAAGTCCATCAAGGCGGAGCTGCGCCAGCGCCTCGACGAGCTGACCCGCGCCGGCCGCCTCCTGGAGGCGCAGAGGCTGGAGCAGCGCGTCGGCTTCGACGTCGAGATGATCGAGGCCACCGGCTCCTGCAACGGCATCGAGAACTATTCGCGCTACCTCACCGGCCGCCAGCCCGGCCACCCGCCGCCCACCCTCTTCGAATACCTGCCCGACAACGCCCTCGTCTTCATCGACGAGAGCCACGTCACCGTGCCGCAGATCGGCGCCATGTATCGCGGCGACTTCCGCCGCAAGGCGACGCTCGCCGAATACGGCTTCCGCCTGCCCTCCTGCATGGACAACCGCCCGCTTCGCTTCGAGGAGTGGAACGCCATGCGCCCGCAGACCGTCGCGGTCTCGGCCACCCCCGGCCCCTGGGAGATGAACGAGGCCGGCGGCGTCTTCGCCGAGCAGGTCATCCGCCCGACCGGCCTCACCGACCCGCCCGTCGAGATCCGCCCCGCCAGAGCCCAGGTCGACGACCTCCTCGGCGAGATCCGCGAGACCGTCGCCAAGGGCTACCGCGTCCTCGCCACCGTTCTCACCAAGCGCATGGCCGAGGACCTCACGGAGTATCTCCACGAGCAGGGCGTGCGCGTGCGCTACATGCACTCCGACATCGACACGCTGGAGCGCATCGAGATCATCCGGGATCTCCGCCTCGGCGCCTTCGACGTGCTCGTCGGCATCAACCTCCTGCGCGAGGGCCTGGACATCCCGGAATGCGGCCTCGTCGCCATCCTCGACGCCGACAAGGAAGGCTTCCTCCGTTCGGAAACCTCGCTCATCCAGACCATCGGCCGCGCCGCGCGCAACGTCGACGGCCGCGTCATCCTCTATGCCGACCACACCACCGGCTCGATGGAGCGGGCCATCGCCGAGACCAACCGGCGCCGCGAGAAGCAGGAGGCTTACAACCAGGCGAACGGCATCACGCCGCAGAGCGTGAAGGCCAAGATCGCCGACATCCTCGATTCCTACTACGAGAAGGACCACGTCCGGGTCGATGCCGGGCCGCTCGCGGCGGAAGGCGCCATGGTCGGCGCCAACCTCAAGGCGCACCTGGAGCACATGGAAAAGCAGATGCGGGACGCCGCCGCCGATCTCGACTTCGAGAAGGCCGCGCGCCTGCGCGACGAGATCCGCCGCCTCCAGGCGACCGAGCTCGCCGCCGCCGCCGATCCCCTCGCCCGCGACCTCGACGTCGAGGCCTTCATGGAGGACGGCCCCTCGGCCTATCCCTCCGGCGCCCCCGCCGCCAAGGGCCGCGGCCGCGGCAAGAAGCCCGCCCAGGCCAACAGCCGCTTCGGCCCCCGCGGCGAGCCCCTCGCCCCGCGCGGCCCGGCCTTCGTGCCCCCCGCCCCGGCGCCGGGCGCGGACGCCCCGGCCGCCAACCACCGCAATCCCGTCTTCGGCCCCGGCGGCGAGCCCATCGCCTCGCGCCTGCGCGGCGAGTCCGACGACGCCCCCTCCTACTTCCAGCGCCCCTCGCTCGACGACATGGGCCCCGGCACCGACACGCCGACGCCCGACCGCCCCTCCCTCTTCCGCAAGAACACCCTCGACGAAATGACCGTCCGCCGCACCGAAAAGCCGAGCGGCGCCGACGACGCCAAGCCGGTCAGGCGCGAGAAGGTCGGGCTGGGCTCATACGAGGACCCGGCGGAGACGTCGAAGCGGAAGCGGCGGCCTTCGAAGACGGGACGGCCGGGGCGTTAGGGATGGTGCTAAGCGATGATCTTTCTTGACGAAAAATCGAACTGAGGAAGAAATCCGCCTGCGTCTCTCATTTCCTTCAAACAGGAAATCGCCTCCGCGGCAGTCAATGCTCCACAATCGATACACTTACAAAGAAGACCAAGCGTTCCTGTGATCTCTCCTGTAACACCCTCCTTCGACGCAGCTTTGCGAGCCTTCTTATCGTCGATAAGAATTCCGAATGAGGCTTGCCGTGCAATAAGGATGCACTCAGCCTCACCAACTCCTATCCTATATTTCTGAGATATGGCGGCAACTTGGCTCGCCGTTATCAACGAACCATCGAACTCTTGTAGGAGATTCCGCTGGAGAAGTTCTGCGATTTGAGGCTCGAAAGATAACGACTCCAATCTCACCAATCCCTGGATGTGCAGCCTATATGCACCGCTTGCAAAGATGCGGTCGCAGACCGATGCATTCCCGATATTGATCAATGCACAGGAATCAATGATGATATCGCCCAGCATGCTCGCCCAATAAAGCCTCAACTCTCAAACCCAATGCGTAAGCCGCCTCCTCAGATGAACAAAGACCTCTCTCGATATACGGCTTCATATCATTGATCATCTTATTTGGAACTAAAAGCCATGACTTATCCGGCCTACTCCCAAGACCTAGATGTGTCGCATACTTTTCCGGGGAGCCAAATTTCTGCTTGATGTATTCGTTTAATTTCGCAGCCCCGCCTTTCGGCAATAGCTCCAACGATTCTAGACGGCGTCCAGCGACGTAAAAGCTAACTCCAAATTTTCGAGCAATCCTGAGTATTTCAGGAGCTGTTAAACTCTCTGGAGCCCCTGGGTTCTCTGTTCTGTAATCCCTAATTTCGTGAACTACTCCAATTCTCGGAATCAGCAGAGCAGCGGCAAACTCATTCGCAAAACGCTCTTCCTTTGTATTGGATCGAGTCGCTCTTAGAACATCCTGATCCAACCAAACTTCACTTACTTCACCCGTGAGATCTGAAAGCAAATGAGCAAGCTCATGCGCTAAGGTAAAAAGCATACGCATGTTATTGCGCAGCGACAGAAAGACTAGCGCCTTGCCTTCATTTCTAAATGAGAGACCATCTATGCTTCTGAATGAGCCCACTATGAGGCCAACGCCGAGCGTATCGTAGAGTATACAATCGAGATTAAGCAGCGGCTGGGCATCTTCCACAGCAAGAAACTGCCTGCGGACTATCGTAGCGAGCGCTTCCGCCGCATCTCGCCGCTTCGGAAGATTAGAGAACTTCGGAGCGCCGCTGATCAAAATCGAGTGCTGTGCTAATATGCGCATTCTTTCGAAAATGTAGCCGTATTCACTGACCGCTAGAAGCTCGTTAGAGTAATTGAAATTACAGCGCAGACGGGTTTGATCGGATGCAGCCGCATCAGGTGCAACAATCAAGTCACGAGGAGCGATTTGCAATCCTCGTGCTATTGCCACTACCTCCGTGATAGTCGGGTCGCCACCTCCCTCCAGCTCAGCACACCGCTGCATTGACAAGCCCGACTTCTCAGCGAGCTTGTCAACGCTGATATTGCGCAACGCCAAATATGTCGCGAGAGCCGACACTACTACCCCAATGCTCTTTTCATTTCACGAATCATCGTCTGAATTTGAGCCGCATCCACTCGTCTCCACCGTCCAACGATATCAAAAGCCCTATTCGCCTTTTTTTCGAAGACATTCTCGATTATGTTGTGTGTTCGAGATCGCATTTTTTCCGCTTGCTCAGCGTTTCGAGCATATACACTTTCTCGACCGACCAAGTAATTAGATCGCCGGCGCTCGAAGTTTGAATGATCATCCAAAGGATGGTGCTCGCCATCCGCATTCACAATTATATTTCCAGCTATATGGCCATTCTCATCTTGTACCAATCTGTAATCGGGGAAACGAGCATGCGCCTCCAGAGCATCAATTTTCTCGTCAACTTTGAAGCCACCAACTATGTAAGGGACCTTGTCTGGAACGCGTCCGCTCAGTGCGAAGACCCAATCACCCACCTCAACATGCTCTCTAATATTTGGCACGCAGGCACCTAAGGTAGAAACATCCCCGAATATCGGATCATTGAACTTCCAGCCCAACGAGATATCCGCCCCGCTATAGAGTTTATAAATATATCCTTTCATTTTCCATCCCAATACTTGATCTCACCTGTCGCTGCCTGAAGCATGCCATCATAATGCAAGCTCGTCGCAACAAATGCGTCCCGAACGGCAACTCCGATCTCTACCTCCATCTCACTCGGAACGGAACTTCCAGCAACTTGTAATGCCCGTCGCGCATGCTCCTGATCCATAGGGCCATGCAACTCGTATGTCCGTACGTCTGATGGTCGGAACCCGTACAACTCAGTGTATGCAGTAAATATACTCGGACATATTTCGCTGTAGAATTTTTCCACGCATCCGGCCCCGATCATATGATGCAGCGGGCCTCGATCAGCGATGTCCTTGTACATGGCTATCGCAGCAGCATTTCCCGGCGTAGGAAGTGAGCGTCGTATCCTATCTTCAGTTACTCCGTTGGAAATTATACCGCCGAGCGGATGAACTGACTCGGGCGTGATTTGGCGTCGAAGGGTGAAGGTGCTTTCCTGAGTTTCGAAAGGAGGCTCGGGATGGCGTTGGAGATCAGGACCGATCGTTCGGTGGCCGAACTGAGGCGATTGGCGCGGCGCGAAACGAACGGGCGCGTGGCCTCGCGCCTCCACGCTCTGGCGAACGCGCTGTCGGGGATGAGCCGGGCGCAGGCGGCGGAAGCGGCTGGCATGGACCGGCAGACCCTTCGGGACTGGGTCGTGCGCTACAACGCCGAAGGACCCGCTGGCCTTCGCGATCGACCTAAGGGGCATCCGAAGCCAAGGCTCAGCGAGGGCGAACAGGCCAGCCTAGCCGCCGCGATCTTCCGCGGTCCCGATCCGGATCAGGACGGGCTGTCGTCCTGGACGCTGCCGACCCTTTGCGAGCTGATCGAGGCACGCTTTGGCAAGCGGCTGCATCCCGCCAGCCTGTCGCGCATCCTGCGCGCCAACGGCTTCTCGCGCCAGAAGGCTCGCCCTTCCCATCCGCGCAAGGACGAGAAGGCGCAGGAGCGCTTCAAAAAAGGGGGCTCGCCCAAGCCCTGAGGGCGGCGCGCGCGGCTCACCCGGACAAGCGCATCGCGCTCTGGTTCCAGGACGAGGCCCGGGTCGGGCAGAAGG
>NZ_VTOM01000017.1 GCF_009765365.1 Antarcticirhabdus aurantiaca | reverse complement strand
ATCTGCACGCCGCGATAGCCGAGCGAAGCCGCCCAGGCGCAGATCGCCTCGAACGAGTTGAACGGCGCCTCATCCCCCGCAAACTGCGCCAGAAAAATCCCAGGTCCCTTGATCGTCTTCATGCCGGTTCGGCCTCTCGGATTGGAGGTGTGGAAGCGGCGGCCGCGTCGATGCGCGCGCCGCTCGCGGGTTCGAAGAGGTGGATGCGCGCCGGATCGATCCGCAGCCGCAGGCGTGAGCCCGGCTCGTCGGCGACGCGCTCGCGGAAGACGCCGACGAGGCTGTCGGGCCCAAGCGTCATGAAGACCTGCGTTTCCGAGCCGGTCGGCTCGACCACCGCGATCTGGGCTTCGGCGTCGCACGCAGCACTCGCCGCCAGTTCGATATGCTCGGGCCGCACGCCGTAGACGAGCGGCGTGCCGGGCTGGATGCCGCGGCCGGCCGGCAGCGGCAGGACGCCGCCGCCCTTGGCGCGGAAGGCCACCCCGTTCGGCCCCGCGACCGCCTCGCCGTGGAGGAGGTTCATCGCCGGCGAGCCGATGAAGGCGGCGACGAAGAGGTTTGCCGGCTTGTCGTAAAGGTCCAAGGGCCGCCCGACCTGCTCGACGCGTCCGCCGTTCATGACGACGATCCGGTCGGCCATGGTCATCGCCTCGATCTGGTCGTGGGTGACGTAGACCATGGTGGTCTTCAGTCGCTGATGCAGCGCCTTGATCTCGGTGCGCATGGCGACGCGCAGCTTGGCGTCGAGGTTCGACAAGGGCTCGTCGAACAGGAAGACGGCCGGATCGCGCACGATCGCGCGGCCCATGGCGACGCGCTGGCGCTGACCGCCGGAAAGCTCGCGCGGATAGCGGTCGAGGAGGTGGGCGAGGCCGAGGATCTCGGCGGCGCGAGCCACCGCCGCGTCCTTCTGCGCCTTGGGGGCGCCTGCGAGGCGCAGCGAGAAGGCCATGTTCTCGGCGACCGTCATGTGGGGATAGAGCGCGTAGTTCTGGAACACCATGGCGATGTCCCGCTCCTTGGGCGCCATGTCGTTGACGACGCGCCCGCCGATCGAGATCTCGCCCTCCGACACGTCCTCCAGTCCCGCCAGCATACGCAGCAGCGTCGACTTCCCGCAGCCCGAGGGACCGACCAGGATGACGAACTCGCCGTCCCGGATGTCGAGCGAGATGCCGTGGAGCACGGGGTGGTGCCCGAAGAACTTGCGCACGTCGTGGAGCGCGATCGAGGCCATGGGAGGCGGTCCTTTCAGCCCTTGACGGCGCCGGCCGTGAGGCCCGCCACGATGTGCTTTTGCGCTGCGAAGAAGACGATCACCGTCGGCAGGATGGTGAGGGTGATGAAGGCGAGGACGAGCTGCCAGTCGGTGGAGAACTCGCCCTGGTAGATCATGATGCCGAGCGGCCAGGGATACTTGTCCTGGCTGTTCAGCATGATCAGCGGCATGATGTAGTTGTTCCAGCTGTTGACGAAGGCGACGATGGCGACGGTCGCCAGGATCGGCCGCGACAGCGGGAGCGTCACGAACCAGAAGAAGCGGATGTAGCCGCTGCCGTCGACGAGGGCGGCCTCGAACAGCTCCTTGGGCACGTTGCGGAAGAAGTTGCGGAACAGAAGGATCGCCATGCCGAGCCCGAAGGCGACCTGCGGCAGGACGACGCCCAGATAGGTGTCGAGGAGGCCGAGGTCGCGGATGCGGATGAACAGCGGCAGGATGGCCGTCGCAATCGGGAACATGAGCCCGACGAGGAAGTAGTTCATCAGGAAGGCCGAGCCGAAGAAGCGGACATGGGCGAGCGCGAAGGCCGCCATGGCCGCGACCGCGACGGTCAGCACCACCGTCATCGAGGCGATCAGGAGCGAGTTGCCGAGCATCTGCCAGTAGCGGGCGCCCGACAGGATGTCCCAGTAGTTCGACCACTGCCATTCGCCCGGCAGGCCGAAGGGGTTCACGCGCAGGTCCCCGAGCGTCTTGAAGCCGCCGAGCGCCGTCGTCAGCAGCGGCACGAGGACGATCGCCGCGACGATGAAGAGGCTGCCGTAGAGATAGAGCATGGCGACGAAGCCGGGGCGGCGGCGCCGGCCCCTGGCGGGCCCGGTCTTGAGGCTGAGCGTCGTGTCAGTCATGGCGCATGAAGATCCGTCGGTAGCTGAAGGCGAGGGTGACGCAGATCAGGAAGAGCACGACGCCGATGGCGCTGCCGAAGCCGACCTTCATACGGGTGACGCCGTAGGTGTAGAGGAAGGTCACCATGGTCTGGGTCGAGTTCGACGGCCCGCCGCCGGTGAGCGGCATGATCATGTCGAAGAGCTGCAGCGAGCCGATCACCGAGAAGAAGACGGACAAGCGGATCGTCGGCGACAGGAGCGGCAGCGTAATCGTCCTGAATTTCTGCCAGGGCGTCGCGCCGTCGAGGTCGGCCGCCTCGTAGAGCGACTTGTCGATCGACTGCAGCCCGGCGATGAACAGCATCATGTGGAAGCCGAAGTACTTCCACACGACCACTGCGAGGACGGCGTAGATCGCGTAGTCGCGGTCGGCGAGGACGTAAGGCGTCGCGATGCCGACGAGGCTCGCCAGCGAGGCGACGAGGCCGTAGTCGCCGTCGTAGATGAAGCGCCAGATCAGGCCGGCCGCGACGTCCGCGAGGACGTAGGGCAGGAAGAAGACGAGGCGGAAGGCCGTGGTGCCCGGAATGCGGTGCGAGACGAGGGTCGCGAGCCACAGCGCCAGCGGCAGCTGCAGGGCGAGCGAGACGAGGATGATGAGGCCGTTGTTCGTCAGCGCCGTGCGGAAGGCGCCGTTGCGCCAGAGCGTCTCGAAGTTCTTGAGGCCGACGAAGTCCTCGGGCGCGCCGTAGCCGCTCCAGTCGAAGAGGCTGTACCAGGCGGCCTCGCCCATCGGCAGGATGACGAAGAGCGTGAAGAGGACGAGGGCCGGCGGCAGGAACAGGACGAGGACCGGCCAGACCCCGCCGATGTTGCGGTGGTGGCCGCCGACGGCCCCGGCGCGCCGGCGGCTCGGCGCACGGCCTCGGCTCGCCACTGGGGAGGGGCGCTCGATGATTCCGGCCGCGTCGGACATGTCGTCTCCGGCTTCTCGGGTCGGGAAGGAAACGGGGCGGCGCAGGGAGAACCGCCGCCCCGAGGTTCGAACGCGTGCCGGCCTATTCCAGCTCGAAGGCGTCCTGGATCTCCTGCGCGGCCTCGTCCGGCTCGAGCTGGCCGGAGACGACCTCCATCGTCATGTCGTTGACGACGCGCCCGACGGAGGGGCCGAGGTCCTGGTCGAGGAAGATCTGGTGGTAGCTCGACCGGCCCAGCTCCTCGGCGAAGCCCTTCACGATCGGGTCCTTGATGCCGGCATCCGCGCCGGCCGCGGCCGGGATCAGCATGCCGTTCTCGGCCATCACCCGCTGCGCTTCGGGGCCGCTGAACCAGCGGACGAAGGCGATCGCCTCGTCGGAAGCGTTGCGCGAGACGGCCCAGCAGTTGACGCCGCCGAAGGTCTCGGACCCTTGCGAGGCGCCGCCGGACACGGCGGGGAAGGGGAAGGTGCCGAGGCCCTCGCGCGGGATGCCCTTGCCGTCGGCGGCCGCCGCCGCCTGGCGGTTGGCCGAATCGTCGAAGGTGAGGAGCATGGCCGCGCGCCCGTCGCCGAAGAGGGCGAGCGTGTCCTGCCAGCGCGTGCCGAGATAGCCGGGCTGGAAGGGCTCGGCCTCGCCGAGTTCCTTCAGCTTGGCGAAGGCTTCGACGAAGGGCGGTGCGGTGAAGCCGCCGTCCTCGCCCGCCTTGGCCGCGGTGAAGGCCGGCTCGCCGCCGAGGCGCAGCGCCAGGTAGGACCAGTAGAAGTGCAGCGGCCACTTGTCGCCGCCGCCGCCCGCGATCGGCACGATGCCGGCGGCCTTCAGCTTCTCCACCGCGGCCATCAGGTCGTCCCAGGTCCTGATCTCCGTGCCGTCGACGCCGGCCTTCTCGAACAGGGCCTTGTTGTAGAAGAAGCCGGTCATGCTCATCTTCAGCGGCACGCACAGCGTCTTGTCGTTGATGGTCGAGCCGGCGAGAGCGGCGGGCGAGAAGCTCTTGGCCCAGGCGCCGTCGTCGGCCTGCATGCGCTCGGTGAGGTCCTGAACCGCCCCGGCCTCGGCCTGCGCCTTCAGCACGCCGCCCGACCAGCTGTAGAAGAGGTCCGGCGCATCGTTGCTCTGGAGGAGCGTCGGCAGCTTGGCCTTGAACGCCTCGTTCTCCAGGAACTGCAGGTCGATCGTCACGCCCGGATGCTGGGTCTGGTAGTCGTCGGCGAGTTTCCGCCAGACCGCGACGTAATTCGGATTGGCTTCCACGTGCATGAGGCGCACGGTGGTCTGCGCGGCGGCGGCCCCCGAAAAGCCGGTCAGCCCGGCGGCCACGAGGCATGCGGCGGCGATGCCGCGGGCGAGGCGGCCTCGGATCTTGATCGGCATGGTATCCTCCCTTGCAGGCTATTTTTGCAGCCTTGCGGAATTAATACGGCCGAGTTTGCCGGCTCTGTCAAGCGGACGGAGTGGTGCGACGTCAAAGTGCCGCCCGTTCTGCCACGTCCAAGCTGTTCGGCCATTGACAGCGCGGTCTCGTCGCGACTTATTTCCGCCATCCGGGGAAATTCTCCGGCGAATGGGGGACGTGGCTGAGGCATGAAGACGGGCGATCCCGAACTGATGCGCGAGATCAACCGGTTCCACATCCTGGATCTGGTGCGCCGCCACGGGCCGATCTCCCGCGTCGAGATCTGCTCGCGGGCCGATCTTTCCTCCACCACCGTGTCCGCCATCACCGGCGCCCTCATCGAGGACGGGATCATCGAGCCCGTCTCCGTCGGCGGCATCCACGAGCCGACGCGTGGGCGCCCCCGCGTCATGCTCCAGCTCAACCCGGAAGCCGCCCGCGTCGTCGGCCTGCGCGTCGGGCCGCACGGCATCCTGGTCGCCGTCACCAATTTTCGCGGCGACGTCCTGGCGAGCCTGGAGCTGCCGGTGCGGGTGCGCCGCCAGCCCGTGCCGGTGGTCGCCGACCTTGCCGAGGATGCGGTGCGCCGCGCTGTCGTCGAGGCCGGACTGACGCTGGAGAAGATCGACAGCGTCTGCGCCTCGCTCCCCGGCATGGTGGAATACGGCACCGGCCTCGTGCGCGTCAGCCCGATCTTCTCGGCGCGCGACACGACGTTCGGCGAGGCCTTGTCGAGCCGCCTCGGAGTTCCGACCATCGTCGAGAGCGACGCCAACGCGCTGGCGCTCGCCGAGCACTGGTTCGGCTCCTGCCGCGACATCGCCGACTTCGCGGTGGTCTCGCTGGAACAGGCGATCGGCCTCGGCATCCTGCACGGCGGCCAGCTCTTCCGCGGCGTTCACGGGCTCAGCCACGACATCGGCTCGATGGTGCTCGGCACGCGACCCGACGGAAGCCTCCTGCGCCTCGTCGACCTCGCCTCGGAAAACGCGGTGCTCGCCGGCTTCGAGGCCGACCCGATGCTGCGCGACGCGACGAGCGCGGGGCTCGGCCTTCGCCACGCCGTCGACCGGCTCGCCCGCGTCGGGGCGGGCGGCGCCGAGGCCGTGGCCGTGCGGGGCGTCGTGGAGCGCGCGGGTCGGGCGATCGGCATCGCCGTCGCCAACGTCGTCACGCTCTTCGCGCCGCCGCGCATCGTTCTCTCGGGCTCGCTCCTGCATCTCGGCGACTGCCTCGTCGAGGCGATCCATCGCGGCTTCGAGGAGGCAGTCGCCGAGCCGCTCGCCCGCTCGGTCTCGATCGTCGTCGATCCGCCGCGCGACGCGGCGCGCCTCGGCCAGGGCGCGGCGGCCATCGCCCTTTGCGAGCTCTACGGCTCGCCCTGGAACACCACCGGTCCGGTCCGGCCGACCTGACCCGCACGAAATCCACGCGATCTGGGAGGATCCCGACATGAAGCCCGTCGGCATCGGCATCATCGGCTGCGGCAACATCAGCGCGGCCTATCTCAAGGCGGCGAAGAGCTTTCCCGTCCTCGACATCCGCGCGCTCGCCGACCGGCGGCACGAGGCGGCCGAGGCGCGCTCGGCCGAGTTCGGCATCCCCGCGGTGTCGATCGAGGCGCTGCTCGCCGACCCCGCGATCGAGATCGTCCTCAACCTCACCATTCCCGCCGCCCACGTCGAGGTCGGCCTTCAGATTCTCGCCGCGGGCAAGCACGCTTATTCGGAAAAGCCGCTCGGCATCGACTTCCGCGACGCCACGCGCCTCACCGAAGACGCGGCACGGCGCGGCCTGCGCCTGGGTTCGGCGCCCGACACCTTCCTCGGCGGCGCCCATCAGGCGGCCCGCGCCTTCGTCGACGAGGGGCATCTCGGCCAGCCGGTCGGCGGCACGGCCTTCTTCATGTGCCCCGGCCACGAGCGCTGGCACCCCGATCCCGCCTTCTACTACACGATCGGCGGCGGCCCGATGCTCGACATGGGCCCCTATTACATCACCGACCTCGTCAATCTTCTCGGGCCCGTCGCCCGCGTCGCCGGCCTGTCGCCCGAGCCGCGCCGACAGCGCACGATCACCTCGCAGCCCAGGCACGGCGAGACGATCGACGTCGAGGTCGCGACCCACGTCGCCGGCGCGCTGCAGTTCCGCAGCGGCGCCGTCGTCACCATCGCGATGAGCTTCGACGTCGCCGGCCACCGCCACCTGCCGCTGGAGATCTACGGTACCGAGGGCTCGCTGATCGTCCCCGATCCCAACCATTTCGGCGGCGAGGTGTCCTTCCTGAAGAAGGGCGGCGAATGGACGCCGGTGCCGGTCGATCGCCCCTATGCCGACGGCAACTACCGTTCGCTGGGCCTCGCCGACATGGCCGCGGCGATCCGGCAGGACCGGCCGCACCGGGCGAGCGGCGAGCTGGCGCTGCACGTCCTTGAGGTCATGGAGGCCTTCGGGCGCTCCAACGAGAGCGGCCGCTTCGTCGACATCGAGACGCGGCCCGAACGCCCGCTGCCGCTTGAGGCCGACGCGCCGCTGGATCGGCTTTGACGACAACAGGAGGAGAACGACCGATGAAGGAAGCGCTGATCGTCTGGGGCGGCTGGAGCGGGCACGAGCCGAAGGAATGCGCCGAGGTCGTCGGTGCGATGCTGGAAGGCGAGGGGTTCAAGGTGTTCAAGGAGAACACCACCGAAGCCTTCGCCGACCCGTCCATCCGCGAGCTCAGCCTGATCGTGCCGATCATCACCATGGCGAAGATCGAGAAGGAGGAACTGTCCAACCTCCTCGCCGCGGTGAAGGGCGGCGTCGGCCTCGGCGGCTATCACGGCGGCATGGGCGACGCCTTCCGCGACCAGCCGGAATACCAGTTCATGGTCGGCGGCCAGTGGGTGGCCCATCCCGGCAACATCATCGACTACACGGTCGACGTGACGCGGCCCGACGATCCGGTCATGGCCGGGATCGACAGCTTCGCCTACCGCTCCGAGCAGTACTACATGCATGTCGACCCCTCGAACGAGGTGCTGGCGACGACCCGCTTCAACGGCGAGCACGCCGAATGGATCGACGGCACGGTCATGCCGGTGGTCTGGAAGCGCCGCTACGGACGGGGACGGGTCTTCTATTCCTCGCTCGGCCACGTCGCCTCGGAGTTCGAGGTGCCGCAGATGCGCGAGATCCTGCGCCGCGGCCTCCTCTGGGCCGCCGCGTAGAAGTATAAGTCACTGACGTGGAAAGGGAAATCGACTAGGAGTGGGGCTTGTCCCCACTTCCGTTCCCATTTCTATCCCTTGCATCCTCGCTTGGCATCACCTGTCTCATAGGCTGAGAAAAAAATCGCGCAAACGCCCCGACGACGAACCGACAAAACCCCCAAAACCCCGCCGGCCTAAACGAAGGAATTCTCGGAGGTGTGCTCGAACCGGACGACGGCCGACAACTCCCGCCAGTCGATTGGGTAGAAGAAGCGGTGCTGGCGGCGGATCGGCATGGGTGGCGATCCCTGCGGGAACGTCCCGTGGAAGGGAAGATGAAGCTCAGCGCGACGGCTTTTGGCAAGCCCCTTTCAAAACAAGACTTGGCTTGGTGGGGATGTGTCAGCGACAAGCCGCTAAACGCATCGTGGGTGGTTCTGCTCGCCTCGGCTGAATTGCTCGCAAATAAAGAGACTTACATGCAGACTGTTCATGCCTGCGACTTCAATCGAGAGGGCCGATAATCGTCCAATCCGTTGGTCATCTCCAAAAATAAGACTATGTCATCGGAGAGGGTGTCGAAGAAATACGGGCGCGCGATACGATCGCCAACCCCCGCCTCTGGCTCTTCCACCCTGCGGAGCCCAATTTCATGTTTGGATATCAAGGTGGCGAGAGCGGCGAAACCGTCGCGCGCAAGCGCAGCTACATAGTGGACGCCCGGCAGCGCTGGCCGTTCCTGACCCCCTTCGACATGACGACCATTCACAACGAACGCCAGCTTGCGACGATGGTTCGTGATCGAACGGGCCTGCCGAAGGATCAAGCCGACGCTGCCGTGCATAGCTGGATGGTGGGCAAGGCTTTCTGAAGCTATCTCGCGACCACCCGCCTCGCCAAAATCCTCCCGCTGATTGAGGTCTCCCATGATCACCTCCCGCACACGATCCACGCACTTGCGCGCTGTCACCGAGCTGTTTTCTGGGCTGCAAGGCCTTGAGATGAGGAGCATCGTCACGACCGCTGCCGAGAAGCGAATGCGGCGGATCCGCATGGATATGGAGGATCAGACGAATGCGATCTGCCTGCCGGTCTTGCCGGATTGGAGGACGTCATGAAGCCCTCTCTCGCCCGCTTCTATCTCGATCGTGCGCAAGAATGTCGAACGGCTGCGGCGGATGCCCTGCTCATTAACGTTCAGAAGAAGCACAGCGATGCGGAAGCCACATGGCGCGCACTAGCCGAAGCCTCCCCCCTGAGCGACGAGGGGAAAAGCTGACATGAACGCCCCAATCTCCCTGGCCATCAACCTGATGCTACTCGCGACGGAGGCTCAGCACGCCGCTTAAATGCGGCTTCACCGTCTTGGATTTGGCGGCGCCGCGGCTGCCGACGAGGCAGTGCTCATGGTCCGCGAGAAGATCGACGCCTTCGCCGATGCCATCAGTTCGATGATGTCGGGCAAGTCGTTCGACAGTGTGGTCGGGGACTATCGAACGATCGTTCAAGCGAACATCGAACGTCTGACCCCGGTCGACAACGTTGCTCCTGCAATCGCTGATGTCAGCGGGCACGACATCGAAGAAGGAAGATCATGACCAAGCCAACAGAACACGTTTTCTCGCGCAACTCGGCCGCCGAGAAGCTTCGGGTTCCAAAGGATGGTCTGACGCCGAGAGTGTCTGACACGCTTGTTGGGGCTCCCGGCTCACCCGACCCGGACTACCATCCGGAAGCTCAGGCGAACGCCTTGACTGACACCGAGGCAGGCACGATCCCGGACAACGACGAGGGCGGCATTGTGCCCCTGAAGCGACGTCAGTAGCCGGTTGTCGTCGATTTTCGGCATGCCTGGAGGCAGGCAGCGAGACAGCCGAGCATCACCGACCGGCCAGCGCAACGAAGATCGAAGGCTTCAGTGATCAAGCGGCCTGCCTCATGAATGCCCAGGATGTCGATCGAGCATCCATCAATGTGAGGAGACTTTGGCATGTTGAAACTCGACAAGGAGCGCGACCGGTGCTCGGCACCTCGCCAGCGGTGCGTCCAGGCGGGCGACGCTCGATGACGGCCAGCGCTTGGCTCCGTCTCACCACGCATCCCGCCGGATCCAGCATCGTGGTCAACATGGCCAATGTCTGGCGCCTGGATGAAGACCGCGACGGCGGAACGGAGATCCACTCTCTTGGCGCCAACACTGCGGGCGCCTCATCCTCCGTGCGGGTCACGCAATCCGTCCAGACGATCCTCGCCATGCTGGATAGGGACGCTGTGACCCGTGAGCAGGCGGGCGCCTTGCCGGCCAATCAGAACCACACCGTGCGGCACCTGTATCGCAGCTCCAACGGCGACGAGTGGCGCTTGGAGCGAGACCCGGAAAGCGGTCAGATGTTCGTGCTGCACCGAGCGAACGGACCGTCTGGCGGCTTCGAGAGCCGCATGGACATCGGGCAATTCCTGTCCACCGACAGCGGATCACCCGAGCGCCGCGAGCTGATGCGCCTGCTCGGCACGCTCATCTAAGCCTGGGATCACGACGTCCAAGCCGGGCGGGAAGAGGCGTCAGCCCGGCCGGTGAAGATGCTTCGGATCGATCCCAAACACGTCGGCCACCGAGCGATCAGCATCTTTCGTCCGCTTCTCGCCGCCATCGGGCTCCGTAGGGTCTCGTCCATCGTCGAGGATGGTTTCGTCGTTGAACTTGCCCACGTTAACGAGGTCGGCTCCGTCATCGGCCTTGTCTCCAATATGGTCCTGGCTCGGTTGCTCCTCGCGCAGTTCGGCTTCGATCTCGGCCGAGCCTGCATCGCCTTCGGAGACGATCTCGTCGTGCTTCAACGGCTTGCCAGAAGCCGGCGACAGCCTCGCTCCACCAACTCTGAAGACACTATTGAAATTCATGTCCCTCAAGCGGAATGACTGCGATTAAAAGCCCTTCCATAAGATGGCTGCTCATCTTCGTCATCGCTTGCAATCGATGAGGAGCAAATTCTTCAACGGTCCTTGGAGGTCCGAACCATGCCTACTTACCCGCGGTTCAATTCACTAGTGCGAGCTCGATTGCCGACAGAGGCGGTTGCGGCAGCACCCGGAGTGTACGACGCCTTCATGGCTGCTGAAGTGCCAGACATGCGTGTTCCGGGTTCATCTGACACTGCATCAATGGAACCTGCCGCCGGAGGTGGGGACGCGTTCGCGGCTGGGGCGCGGCGGAGTACCAATCCTCATGCCGTGGGCGACGCGAAGTGGGCCGATTGGATGGATGGATGGGACCAGGCCCGATCGAGAGCCGAACATCCACTATCCTAAAGCGATCCATTCCCTGCTCTTGGACAGGGCATAACCCTTTTGACGGAGATGGGAGCGAACTGCGCTTTCAGAGATCGGCATGGTGCCTCCAAGGGGATGATGGAGGTTCGGCGCGCCCCTGATCTCGCTCGGCGTCCGATACCCAATGCCATGCGTGGCCGCGTCTCACTGTCGGAAAATCCGATAGTGCCCACCTCGTCCGCGATCAGGTCGACGGGCGGGATCTCGTGATGGTGGATTGAGCCGGTAAGATCGTCAACGGGATGACAGATGGCCGGCGCCATGTGGTGGCAAGCGGCAGCGAGGAGTGTCGTCTGATCCCCGCTGCGCGCCTCCGGAGCTGTCCAGGCCTAGTGAGACGGATCGGCCTGTCGAGCTTATCGTAAGGATAGGCGCGGATGGTGAATGAAGCGTTACGGCAGATGCGAAAGCCTCGCCAGCCTGTTGGTTGCTGTCGTACATAGACAATTGCAGGCGGAAACAAAGAACGCCTACCACGGAAGGACCGGCAGGCGCTGAGCGGATGTTTGCAGTGCCTCTACACGCTGGCCAAGACCACTGTGGGTAACTCCGCCTACTTCGCGAGGCGAACGGCGTTGATCGATCCTGCGATCGAGCGGAAGGCGTCCACCAGCCCAGTGGCATCGCTTGCATCGAAATAGTGCTCCTTGTCGGTGGCGCACGCCTCCAACAAGCTTTTCGCTGTCGCATCATCCACCATCAGCGCGACCGTGAAGATCTCGATGCCCTTTGATTTCGAGTAAGCGCAGAGTGTGGCTGTGTCTTGATTGGTCTTCGTCAACTGTGTCGAGATCTGACCTGCGTTGCCGCTGGGCGCCGTGTGCGTTCCGTCACGGTTAGACGCCAGGCGGAGCGTATTCTCACCGTCAGTCATAAGGACCATGATCTTCCGGAGCGTCTTATCATCGGGTGCGGGGTAGTCGTTCGCTTGGAAGGGCTGGCTCGGCGACAGGAGATTTTGCCCCCAGATCAAACCTGCCGGGATGTATGTCTGCGGACGGTAAGAGCTGATGTTGATGATCAGGTCGTCGATCGCCTTCTCCAGCGGGGCTCGCTTCTTGCCCAGGGCGACGATCGGCTTGAGGCAGGATCTGTTGTGATCCGATGTGGTGCTCGTCGTCCGGAACGCCGGGTAGAGTTCCGATGGCGAGCCATCATGCAGGTGCGTCGTTCCCGTGCGCCGAGATCCGACGCACCCCTCGAACTTGTATGTCGTGGTGCCACCACCCGAGCACGACACCTTCGGCGGATCGAAGTAGCGTATCTTTGTCTCAAGGCATGCGCCGCTGCATGTCTCCATGACAATCACGCCGTCATAGTTCTTGGCGCACTGGTAGCTGGGAGCGCGTGTGGCGCAGTAACTCTCCTGGGTGATCTCCTTGCACGTCTTCGTCGAGGTTTGAACGTCATTGCTGGTATCGGTCAGCCAGGATGCGCCGGCGAAGCCCTTCCCGACATTCACGTTGTTCGCGTATGGCACGATGCCGATGCTCACGAGCTTGTCGTCTTCGGGCATCAGCATCTTAACAAGGAGCTTGGCCGCGGTCTTCAGTGCGTCAATCTTGCGTGTGCCGCTGGCATCCGCGTCGTTCATGGAGAACGTGTTGTCCAGAACAAGGGCGACCTCAAGCTCTACTTCGTTCGGCCGCTCTGTTTCGGATACAAGATCGAAGCCAAGCGTCGGGTAGTTGATCAGCGTCAGAAACGTCGCATCAACGCTTCCGGACGCTTCAACGACGACCCGGTTGCTCTCATCGATCGTCGCCCGCGTGACCTCGACATTCTTGATGACATTTACGCTGACGTTGGCCATGACGAAATTGGTCGCCATGTCCACGAGCTTAGCTGGATCAGTCTCGGCACTGCTCGCGATCGCGAGCGCTGCGGCATCCATAGACTTCTGGAGGTTGACCCGCCCGTTGTACGCTCGGGCCATGTCGACGGCGCCGCCTAGGCTCACAATGAGCCCGGTCATCACCATTGCCGCCATAATGGCGAAATTGCCTCTCTTGTCTACGAAAAAGCGCTTCACAACAAACAGCCTTTAGTCTCAAAAGACGCAAGGGCACATTCGCGCGAAATGCTCACTTTAGGTAGTTACGCGTACACTGAGGCGCACCAATATTGTTCGAAGCAGTAAATAATCGATAAATTGTCTGCGGTCATATAAACGCGACGACCTCGGCCACATGATCGTCGTGGCCGTGCTTGTCGGCATAGCGAAGGACGCGCCCCGAAAGGCTTCCTCGTCCTCGTAGGTTCTGCGCTCGCTCATCGCTCAGGCCCTTCTCTCGTCTTCGTCATGAACCCACGTCTCGCCGAACCGGCCGGCGCTCTCGTAGCCCTGGTCCTCCCCCTCGCTCCATCCAAGGATCGGCTCGCAGTCCTCGTCGGGCTCCCGATCGTCGCCGGCATCGTCCTCGCGATCGTCGGTTGCCGAAACTCCGCCAATCTGACGCAGTTCGCCATCTGGCCAGCCGAGCGATGGTTCCGCATCGGTGTCGCCGTCGATGGCGTCCAGCATGCCGACCAGGCGCTCTATCTCGGCCGCGATCCGGTCCCGAACATGGGCGCGGCGCTTGAGGGGGAGGCTGACCCTCCCGCCTCCGTGGTGTAGGCGGAGAACGACGCTCATCGGGTCCGTGCCTCGTGTTCGGGGACGATCCAGCGGGCCAGGGCGCCAAGCACGTCGGACACGGCGTTGGCCGAGGCGCGCAGCACGACCGCGGAGCTGATGACGACCAGCGCCAGCGGCAGGCGTATGGCGTAGGGGACGGGCGGGATCACGCTGCGCCCTCCTGCGGCTTCGCCTTCGGGGCCGGATGCGCGATCTCGCGAGGGGGGTCGCCGCGGCCGACGAGGAAGCCGATGACCTCCCTCGTCCTGCCCTCCGCCGCCGGCCGGAAGGCGTCACACAGTTCCCGCTCGCGCTGGCGCCACAGCGGGTTCCTAGAAGGGATGGTAGCGGACGTGAGCAGGAACACCGCGTCCGTGTAGGCGACGAGTTCGAACGTCGCGCCGATGGCCTCCATGTTGAGAACGAAGTCTCTGACGCTGATCCCCGCCTTTGGGGCCGGGCAGTGGTCAGAGGTGCCGTTCCAGGCATAGATCGCGCCAGCGACGACGACGGGCACCATGTCGGGGTCGTGCTCGCAGACGCGGAGGACGGCGGCGAGCTGCTTGGGGTCGAGGCGGTTCATGATCACGCCCCCTGCGCCTTGGTCGCCACGACGGCGCCGGCTCGCTTGAGGGTGCGCAGATCCTTGATGATCTCACGCTCGAACAGCCAGGCGTCGTAGTCGTCCTTGGCCTGGATGCAGGCCTTTACCAGCATGCCGTTCACGGTCTGGGCACGTGTCGCGTAGAGCTTCTCCGCGATGTCACTCATGACACGATAGGCGCGGCTGCTGGCGTCCTGTGCTTCCTCGTACCCGCTGGACCGGCGAAACGCTTCGACCTCCGCTTTCCAGGCTTTTGTGGCCTGCGCCTTCCACGCTTCGGACCGCTTTCGATGCGCGGTGAGCAGCGGCCCCCAGCGGCCTTCCAAGAGGTCGGCGACGGACAAGGCGTCCCGCTCCGCGCATTCTGCGGCCGTGTAGGGCTCGCTGAACGGCTGCCGGGGCTTGCCTGCCTCGAAACGGCGCTGCGCTTCAGCGGCGGCCTCTTTCAGGTGCTCGTAAGCCTTCCGAGCGCGCCGATACTCCTTCGCAAGGCGGAAGATTTTCCCGTCGTCCCTGATCGGGGTGGCGGACAAGGTCTCGGCTTGAGCCCCGGCCTCGGCCGAGGTGGCAACGGCGGGGATCATGGCGACAGGCGCGGCAACGGCGGCGCGACCGAGGAACAGGCGGCGGGTGATGTTCGCCATCGGTCAGCCCTCCCGCCCGGTCATGGAGCCGAGGAACAGGCCGGGGAAGTCCGGGTGGCTGTCGATCCCGTCTTCGCACTCCTCGGCGAGGTAGCGGGCGCGCAGCTCGCTCTCCTCCATGTTGCGGGGGCGCTCCGACAGGAGGGCGCGGAAGGCTACGTCGTTGCACTCGCAGGCGAGGCAGACCACGTCCCACGCGGCCTTCAACTCCGGATCGGAAAACCGAGACGGCGAGCCCTTCAAAGCCTCGTCGTGGATGCCGTGCAACTCGGAGGCGCGCTCAAGAGCGCGGTACGTCTCGCGGTGCGCCTCGATGCGCAGCTCCATCCAGGACGGGACTGCGGCGAGCATGGCGCTAGCGCTGGCGGTCAGGCCAACGAGCGCTGCCGAGGAGGCTCCCATCAGGACGGTGCGGCGGGTGATGTCCTTCGACATGGTCACGCCTCCCCGCCGGTCATGGACGAGAGGAGCGTCGCGATCATCGAGCCCTGCCCGCCGAAGATGCGGGCCGACACGAGGTAGCAGGCACGGTCCTGCGCGTCCTTGAGGTTCCGGGGTCGCTCGGCGAGCAACGCCTTGAGCGCGGCCTTCTCCCAGTCTGCGGCGTGGTCGACCGCCTGCTCGGCCTCCAGGAGCCACCAGGGCGGGTTGTCCCGGTCGATGACGGTGGAGGCGTCCTCCAGCGCCTCCAGTTCGCGGCGGGCGCGGTTGAGCGCGGCGTTGGCCTCACGGTGCGCCTCGATCTTCAACTGCATCCACGTCGGGATGGCAGCGAGAACAGGATCGGCGATCAGCGCGGCGAGTGCGGCGTTGGACGGGCTGACGAGGATGGAGCGGCGGGCGTTGATCGCGGGCACGCCTTCGGCGGCAGCCGGAACCGTGTGGTTCGACATGGGGTGTTCTCCGGTAGTGATGGAAGGATCAGGTGCCGGCGCGCCTCACGCGGCCGGGTCGGCGCATGCGGTGGGCGTCAGGCGTGGATGCCGCGGGCGGCGTAGGCGGAGCGGATGCGGGCTTCGGCGGCGGCGGCGCTCATGTGCGCCGGCAGGTAGGACGTGGCGCGGATGGCCTGCTCCAGAGGCGAGAACTCGTAATCGTCGGCCTCGTCACCGCGGGCGGCGATCTCGGCTTCCTCCTCGGCGGCGCGACGGGCGCGCTCGGCCTCGACGGCGGCTGCGCGCTTGGCGCGGTTCCATGCCATCGTGAGAGCCCGGCCGAACGCGATACGGTCGAAGGGGCCGCGAGCGTAGACGGAGGCGCGGTAGGCTTTCCAGGCGTTGCGGAGGATGGCGGAGCGGTTGAGCATTGCGCGTCCTGTGTCGGTCATTTATGGTGACATCCACAATATGCGCTTGCCGGTCATCCACGTCAACAATTTTATATGACGTCAGACCTTTTTGTTGACGAGGTTCCGCCCTTCATGATCTTTCCTGGCCAGTCGCGCGCAGCTCGCGGCCTTCTAGAATGGTCTCAGACGAACCTCGCCGAGGCGGCTGGGGTCAGCCTCTCGACGGTGCGCGACTTCGAGAGCGGCAAGCGGACGCCGGTTCCAAACAATCTACGAGCGATGGTCGACGCCCTGGAGAAGGCCGGCGTCATCCTGATCCCCGAGAACGGCGAGGGTGCCGGCGTGCGTCTCCGGAAGGACCCGTGACCGCGACTAGGCTCCTCGCGGCGGGAGCGGCGACCCTCGCGCTCGCCGGATGCTCCGACACGTGCGGCAACACCGAGATCTCGCGCGCCGCCTCGCCCGACGGCCGAAGCGAGGCCGTCGTGTTCGAGCGCGACTGCGGCGCGACGACAGGCTCGTCCGCCCAGGTGTCCGTTGTCGATCCAGGCGAGATCCCCGAATACGTCGGCAATGCCTTCCGGAGCGATGGCGATGCCGGACATGCAGGCACCAAAGCGCGGTCTAGTTCCGCCGTAGAAGCGCAATGGCTTTCCTCAGGCGCGCTTGTCGTGCGGTATGCCTCCGCCTTGCGGATCTTCTCGAAGGAGCCCGACGTCCATGGTGTCAGGATCACCTACCAGCCAACCGAGCAACGATAGGAGGCAACACGCTCCGGCGCTGCTCGTCTGCACGCTTGTTACGGTGGCAATCCTGCTGGCGTTCTGGAACGCGGGACAGGCCATGAACCTGATGCCGCCGGTGCCGGGCCAGCGCGTCGAACCTCCGTCCATCCTGGCAACTGCCGTTTGGCTCGTCCTGACTGTCGCGGGCAGCAGCGCGGCTGGCAGCTTCGTCGCGGCTCGCTTGGCCGGCAAATCCGCAATGGCGCCAGTAACGGGGTCGGCCATGACCACAGCCCACGCGGCTATAATGGTCGCGATCGCCGCCGTGCTGGCCACTGGATTGATAGCGACGCAGCGCGATCCCCGCCCGGTCGATCATTCCGCCTCCCAGCTCGACCTTGCGGCATACCAGGCGGATCGCCTGCTTCGCGGAGAGATCCGGGGCGATGCTGATCGGCCTGCATGGGCTGAGCCCGCGAGGCTCGCGCCACCCGCGGTCCGCGAAGAGGTGGCCCGTATCTTGAGACTCGCTCAGCGGGAGGGCAGCTTTGGCGACGGTGTCGACACGGATCGGTTCTATCTCTCCTCCCTCGTGCAACGCTATGCCGGCGTCGGCGAGGTATCGGCGCTCAACCGCATGGACGTGGCGATGAAGGAGCTTTGGCGGGAGCAGAACGACGCGTTGCGGATCGAGGTGCGGGTCGAGGAAGCTACGCGGTGGTCTCGGATCTGTCTGGCGGCCGCGATCCTGCTGGCTTTTCCGATCGCGCGTCAGGCCGCCGCGCGCGGTGCTCGATCCATTTGACGAGGTGATGATGCAGCGCTCAGCTGCCCGCCTCCTGTGGAGCTAATGCAACCACATGCCGGACAGCCTCCGCCGCAACGTTCTCGGCCTGATCCGGCACGGCGAGAAGCAGCACACCGAAATCAGCCTCTATAGCTACTCACAAGCCACCCAGATTGTAAAGCAGCCGATCGAGAAGCGCTGATAGTGTAAAGCACTGAGCGGGCCAGCGAAGCGATCCGCCGGGCCGTCATCTGCGCCGGAGCGCTGGCCCGCTTGATCTATCCTTGCCGTGGGCCGTTTATTTCGATCGGCCTGGCTTGACGGGCGAGCCCGGAAGGTCGATCGCTGTGATATCTACAGACATCGTGGATTGATGATCCGCGGCATCTGTTTTCCCGAGCACTCCAGAACGATCGGAACTTCCTTGAGTGACATCATCGACCAGCATCTCGACGCGGCGACCGACATCATCACCGCCTATGTCAGCAACAACCAGATCCCAGCGGCGGAGCTGCCTGCGCTGATCGCCAATGTGCGAGCCGTCCTGGCAGGGCAGGGCGTTGGCCAGACTGCCGCGGCGCCCGAGCCCGCCGAGCTGACGCCGGCCGTGCCGGTCAAGAAGTCGATCACGCCGGACTACCTGATCAGCCTTGAGGATGGGAAAAAGTACAAGTCGCTGCGGCGCCACCTGCAAGCCAGCTACGGCATGACGCCTGACGATTACCGCCGCAAGTGGGGCCTGCCGTCCGACTACCCGATGGTGGCGCCGAACTACGCCGCTGCCCGGTCGGCGCTTGCCAAGAGCCTGGGGCTCGGCCGCAAGCGCGCTGTCGAAGCGCCGATCGAGGCTGCGCCTGAGCCGATCGTCGAGGAAGCCCCGGCGGTTGCGCCGAAGGCCAAGCGCGGGCGGGCGAAGAAGGCGGCCTGATCAGCTCGTGGACAACGTAGATCGCGGTGACGATCTTGATGCGGCCCCTCAAACGTGCGCCAATCGCCGCGCGTAATGAAGGACCCCAATGCTGTCGATCGTTCTCACGGTGGCGCTTGCCGCTACCGCTCCGGCTGGCGCTCTCGATCAGCGCCATCCCAGCCCGGCTTCTGAGCGCGTCCTGCTCGATGACGGCTCGTTCCAGCTTGCGCGGCAGAACGTGAACAGCCGCGCCAGGAAGGCTCGTGAGAAATGCATTGCGAATGGCGGCACTGCCGAGACGTGCAAGTAAGGGCGTCCGCCCTCTAGGCCGGTCCCGGTTCGCGAAACCGGCCACCCGGGTAACCACCCGTTAAGCCTAACCAACCACCCTGCTCCTGATGCAACCCGCTGAGGAGTAATCCAATGGACACGATCAAGCGGTCTCCTGCGCTCGGTGTCCTGGCCGCGATGGTGGTCTTCATGGTGCCGGCTGTGCTGATCATGCTCGTCTGAGCGATCGGCAGCGAAGCGAAACAGAAGCTCAGCCAAGGGCAATATCTCATTGCCCCTGGTTGACCCCGCTCCATCCGGATCCGCTCGGCCGCTAGTTGGAGTGACGCGTCTTGCCCGGACGGACGCTGTCGATGGCGCGCCGGAGCACGTTCTTGAGCGGCCGCTTGCCCATATCGGGTCTGAGGCGACCGCCTAGCAGCTCCTCTGAAATCGCAGCCTTCTCCTCTGCGGTCAGCTGCCGGCCACGCATGCTGGTGGCCTCTGCCTCGAGCTCATCAATTGAATGCACTGACATGTTAGATCCTTCAAACAGGTCGAGCGCGTGAAAGCTGGCAGGGCAGCATGGCGTTCCGGGAAGTTCTGCACCCGCCTACAGGGCCGTGCTGAGCGCCGTCGGCGGATGAACGCGCGCTTCATCCGCGGTTCAGATCACAACGCCTATTCAAGCCGCATCTCATCTCGAGAAGCGGCTGGTCGGTCCCGTCCCTTCCTGATCAGTTGCCTGTGGCTGGGCGCCCGTTCGCGGGCGTCCAGCTATCTTTCCCCGTCGGACCGGCCGTGCTCATCATCTCGGAGCACCACGAGCCGCAGACCGCGATGTCTCGCAAGCCCTTCCCTTGCGCAAGCTGACGCCAGCGCGAACCTGGCACCTGTGCTGATCACCGGTGAAGTGGGGAGACCTTCGCGATGAGGCGCGCGAGCTGGCTCTGGCGGTTGATGCCGAGGCGCGCGTAGACCTGCTTGAGCATGCTACGCGCTGTTTCGTCACTGACCTTGAACAGCTCCGCCGCCTCCTTCAGCGAGTGCCCAGCACCGACCGCAAGGGCGAAGCGCGCCTGCCCGCGCGTGAGGCCAAGAGCGACCAGCACCTGATCGAGCGATGGGTATCCCGACATATCCGGTTTCAGAACCAAGAGGACCACGGCCGGCTCAGCCAAACCGAGGCGCTGATCAGCAACTTGAACGCCGAGGAAGACAGCTCGCACCAACAGCGGCAGAGCGCTCCCGGGTCTTGGAAGAGCGAGCACCTCAGGGGGCGACGCTTGCGTCGGGCTCGCCAACGCCTGTGTGATGTAGCAATCGAGCCGCGTCTGGAGAGCAGGCTGTCCTGACACGAGGCGCCCGCGGCGGATCATCAGGCCATCGGCCTCAAGGCCGTACAGCAAGCTGTTGCTGCGCAGGAGCTTACCGCCCTTGCTGACGACTGCCACGGCGCAGTCGAAGCGTGCCAGCTGATCGACGAGGCTCCTGTTGAGCGTTTCGGCAGCATTGAGACGGAAGCTAAGGGTGGCGGCACGTGCCAGGTGCCGCCCGAGCGCGGCGAAGCGCTCTCGCTCCTGCTGTGGCACGAACTCGGAATGCCTGGTGCGCGAGGCTCCCAGCCCGAGCTGCATGCCCTCATAGGGCCGCAGGATCAGGGACAAGGTGCTCGACATGCCCAGTGAGCGACGGAAGTCCTGATAGAAGGGGTCGCGAGCTCGAACGTCGGCAGCGATGTAGTCGGTGTCGACATAGAAGCCGGCGCCGGGTCGATGGCGCAGCATGTACGCGAGCCATGGGTCGCGCCCGACCCACTCCGATGCGTAGGCTGAGGCAGCATGGGCGATGCTGGGCGAGTACGCCACGAGGGGCTCGCCGCCACCCATCTGAACGACGTTGACGCCGACGCAGTCAAAGGCGGTCGCCATGTCCTGCAGCAAGTCCGGCCAGCCACCTGCATCGAAGGCAGTGTCGTAGCAACGCTCGATCAGCGTTGAGAATGCAGCCTCTTCCATGCGGCCCTCGGGCAACTCCGTCAGCTTCGCAAGCCGACTGTGCGAAACCTACGTTGTGGGGCATCTGACGTCTATCCAACGTCGTAGCCGATCGCAGCTTTGCGCTTCATGGACCAGACGGGCGACGTAGGCCGCGCCTTCAACGATCTGCCCGGCCCGATGATCGATGTCGTCCGGCGCATGATGCTGCGCGGCTGGGCGGAGTGGCACGGCAAGGAAGACTGGCCTAAGCGAGCGCGTCTGACGCCTGCCGGACGCGACGTGCTGGCGGCGATTAGACAAATGTCCGTAGCCGACCTCTCCTACGAGAAACGCCCTGTTCTCGGCTATGGCGTAAGCGCAAGAGCGCGCAAGGGTCATTCGAAGGTAGACGATCAATCGCCGATGAACCTCCATGCAGCCCTGACGCTCCCGGAGGTCTCATGAGAACTGTGGCTGCCTGCACTTTGCTCTTCGTTGCGGGCGCAAGCCCGGCATGGTCCCAAACAGCGGAAGAGAACGTCGCCCTCTTCGTCAGCGGCATAAAGGACGGCTTTGTCAGCGAAGGCGGCGGGATGAAGTACACCGCCACGCGGACGAGCGCCTCGCCTGCGGTGTTCGAGACGGATCTGTCGGGCACGAAAGGTCAGATCACGGTGACGCAGATCGCGCCATGCATCTACACGATGGAGTTCGCAGCTGATGGCCGAGACAGCGACACTCTGACCCTCGACTACTCGCAGGTGTCGGCGCTTGAGGTCACCGAGGATCCAGACGGGGTTCTGCGCACGGTCAAGTTCAATGGCCTGCAGTGCTCGTCCAGCCAAGCCGGCGAGTGCGACCCGATGATCCTGGAGAGCAATGTGGCCTCCAAGGACGAGCTACTGACCGCCTATGCCCGCTTCAAGAACGAAATTTGCGAGGGGACATCTCCCTAGCCGCTATGCTGTGAGCTCTCTGGTCGGCGGCGGGGCGATCGACCCAACATCGTCCTGCTGCCGCGCGCTGTGTCCGCTGGCTGCTCGAACTCATCTGTGTGCGACTTGGCGAGACGGCCGACTTCAAGGTGGAGGCACCTGACCGTGACAGGCGCATGGCGATCTCGTCGGATCAGGCGCAGCGGGCGGCCAACGCGCATCTGGCGCAGCGAAAGGCAGGATACTGAGGCCGGATGGTCGAGCGGCTGGTCCTGCTCCCGCATCGGGAGGGCTAAAACGGAAAAGCCCGCTTCCCCGTGCGAAGGAAGCGGGCTGCTTGCGGGTGGCGAATTCCCAAAAGGGCACCCGCAGTGACAAGCTGCTATGGCGCACTTGCCTGAACCTGACTGACGACAAAACCCCGCCGCATCGGGGATGATGCGACGGGGCCAAATCTGCTTGGACCCAGATCAGGCGCGCGAGAGCACGCCAGAAGCGCTGTTGCCGCGGAAGCGATAAGCGAGGCCGAGCTGCTTACCTTGCGGGGTCAGCGTGACCGTGCCGCCACCGGAACCAACGGTCAGCACCAGTGACCCACCGGACAAGCGAGCCGAGCGCACGGGAACCCTGTCGCCGTTGTAGCTGTAGCTCGGATTGCCAGAAGCAGGCACCGAGACGGTGATCGGATCGCCGCTCGTCAGGCTGCCGGACCAGTTGCCAACGAATGCCGAGCGATCCTCGCTTGCTGCAGCTGGAGCGGAAGCCGCGTCAGAGCCGCTCGACCCCGTTGATGTGCAACCTGCCAAAGCGAGCAGAAGAACTGCTCCCAAAGCTATATGTCTCATCCGATCCCCCTCATTTCTCACAGCGTAGAGCGCGACTCATATCGAACTACACCTGAACGGTAGGTGATCACCCTACGGCAGATCAAGCAGACATGACGTCAAAGCCTCCCATCGGAGATTTTGCTGGGCGAGCGTGGTGCTGATGCGACCCGACATGCGTCCGATCGACGGCCACATCCGTATCTGACGCGAATGGAGGGCGCCTTGATGGTAGAAAGCCTCGACCAGAGCATGGTCGTTCATGAGGGTATAGAAGCCTATCGGCAGGATCTTCAGCGAAGTGACAATCCCTATCCACGAGAGGCCACGGAGCATCGATGGTGGTGCTGCGGTTGGAACGCGGAGT
The DNA here is from genome assembly GCF_009765365.1 of Antarcticirhabdus aurantiaca. GTDB lineage: Bacteria > Pseudomonadota > Alphaproteobacteria > Rhizobiales > Rhizobiaceae > Antarcticirhabdus > Antarcticirhabdus aurantiaca. The sequence continues at coordinate 122,384 of NZ_VTOM01000017.1, read as the reverse complement.
TAGATCGTGACGAAGCTGCGGATGAGCCGCGGCGACGGGCTATAGGGTCAACGATCATAAGCGGATTGTGACGGCCGGCCCGAAATGACGAAGCCCGCCACTTCCGCGGAAGGAGTGACGGGCCTCGCGGCGGGGCATGAGGTTCGGGCCGTCATGACCCGCGCCAGCAGCTTAGGTGGCGGTTAGGCACGTGTCACGGAGAGCTAACGGTTGCCAACCAAGCAGCCGACATCATCCCCACCACGAACAGCACCGCCACGGCTATGCGCGGATGACCTCCCCTTGACTGAGTATGATTTCTATCAACTCACCGCCGCCCGGATGACGCCTCCTTGGCCTCCAACGCCTCAACCAGCGCCTCCATGCGGCTGGCAAGGTCCGTCGTCTCGATGGCCTTGCGCTGCGCCTCGATGATCGACACCAGATGCTGGCCCTCGGCGGGGGCGATCTCCCCTGCCGCAACAGCCTTGATCACTGCGCCGATCGCCTCCTTCACTCCCGCGGGCGTCGAGGTGTCCGGCAGATCCAGCACCACCTTCGATGCGGCCGGCGCTATGCGCGGGTGCATGTACGGCGCCGCCGCGTTGGCGGCCCATGCCCTATCCTTGGCGTCCGCGTTCTCGTCGCGGTAGAGGTCGACCAGATACTCGACAGGGGACTTGCCGGTCTCCATCAGGCTCGCCACCAAGTCGGATGTGCGCCGTGTGGCAGCTCCCGGCTTTCGGCCCGCCCCGGCCCTCGCGCCTCCATGCTGTGACATCGGATGATCCTCTATTCAGTCAGTATGGCCAGAGCTGCGCCCGCGGCACGATGCTGGAAGGCGTCTGCCCGGCCGGCGTGACGACCACGCGCATGATCTCCACGTCATCAGCATCGGGCATGAAGCCGAGGGCGGCATAAGCAGCGGCACGGTCGGGCTCTTCGTGGCCCCGCCGCACGATGCACTCGAACACGCGCCCACGAGGGCGCTGGACGGCGGTGAAGCGCCTTTCCAGCTTCGCCAACTGGCTCGCGAGGGCAGCCATCAGAACCGGCTCGCAAGAGGTGTGACGCCGAGGAGGTGCATAGGGCCGCAAGGCTGGTCGCTGCCGTCACGGTTCTCATAGATCGTGCGGAAATGAACGACTTGGTCCGCCTTTGTCCTGGCCATGCCCTGGGCGCTGAGAAAGGCAACCATGGCGTCGTCGCCGGGCTCGCCGTCCTGAAGCACGATCAGCCGGCCCTCGCGGCTCTCGGCCTCCACTCGCTTTTCGATCTGCCGCAGGCGGGTACGAAGTGTGCTCATCGTGTCTACTCCTCAGTTGCGGGTGCTGAACGTGCCGATGAAGGCCTCGCCAGCGATGCCGGTCGAGGTCTCAAGGGCTGCGACGGCGCGCGCCATCATAGCCGCAGCCTGCGAGACGTTGGCTTTCGGGCCGCCGGTCGGCTCCTCGTCGTCGGGCATCTGCGCGATGGCGTGCGGCAGGAGCACCGACGCCCACGAGACGAGCGCCAGCGCGTCGGCAGGCGACAGGCTCGGCGCTTGCAACATGCCGAACACGAAGGCTCGGCAGATGTCGGGATCGAAGGTGCCGCCATACGGCGCTTCAACGTAACGGCCCAGCTCACGGCCGACATCGGCGGCGGTGGGAACGAAGGGAGCGGAAGCGTTGGTCATGTTGACTGCCTTTCACAACAAATCCTGAGGTCGGGTCGACACGGGCAGGCGGAACGACGAAAGTCCGAGACGTTGATCCCTGCGCCGGCCGATCCTGAGCCTATGACCTCGCAAACTCTCTTCTGGACCATCCTCGCCGCCGTCCTCGGCGCCAACCTCCTGACGGTCACGTTCGTTTGGTGCTGCGTCCAGGTCAGCCGACGCGAGCAGGCGAAGGAGCACCTAAGCGTCTACCTGTGGGGCTTCCTTGGCGTTTTCGGCTTCCTTGGTGTCTCGTTCTACATCGCCATGGGCGGCACCTAGCGCCTCACCGCATCCATCGCCCGATCGGCCCCAATGCTTGCTGCCCGAGCACCCAAGGCGCGGACCAGCGCGTCCCGCTGCATGAGTTCCTGAACCGACTGCACGACCTCAGGCGGTCCTTCACCCATCAGCGCCCGGGCGACGATCTCCCGCGAGGTCAGGCCGCCCGACCGAATGGTTTCGCTCATGCGCTGGACGTTGGCCGGGGTGGCGCGATCGGCGAACCGCTTCGCCACCGCACCCGCGACCATCGCCGGCACGCCGAAGCCGGGTTGGGCGAGGCTGCCGCCGACCCCGAGCGCGAGCATCAAGCCGTTGCCCTCTGGCGAGAGCTTGCCGACCAGGCGCGCGGCGTTCTGGGTCTTCGTGCCGCGGACGACGCGCTCGCCGGCCGCCCGCTCGGCATCGGTGAGGCCACGAGATGTTGCGGGACGCTCTAGGATGCCGCGCACGTTCTGCCGGACGGCGTTGTCGACGTTGCCGCCCGTGCCCGTGGAGGCCGCCCGGCGCTCGCCCTTCGTCACCGCCTCGTCCAGCGTCTCCGACTTCCGCAGGCGGCTCCAGTAGTCCCGGGCGTCCCGCAGAGCGACGGTCCCGCGCGCGACATCGCCCATCACCACGTCGTCTGCGCTGGTCCTATCCACCATGTCGTCGATGCGGCCGATGATGCGGGTCGCCAGCGCCCGCTCCGATCGGTCGATGCTCGATCCGGCGGCGCTCGCCATGCGGCGGAGCACGTCGACACCCTTCAGCGTGACGTTGCCCTGGCCGAGACGGTCGACCTCGTCGAGGACGGTCGCGATCCGGGGCTGGAGGCTCGGGTGGTATCCCGCCTCAACGAGGTCGCGCTGTACGTTCAGGCCGAGCCGCATCATGGCGTCGGGCCGGTAGACGATCCCTGCCTCGTCGGCGACCTGATAGGCGCGGTCGGCGGCCTCGCGCAGCGCCTCGTTGTTCGGGATGCTGGCGCGGGCGATCCTGTTGCCGATGGCGTTGGTCACGCCTCGCACGGCGCCGCCCACGGCCGCGCCGGAGATAGCTCCGACACCAGCATTGACCGCCCGGTTGGCGGCGCTTCCCTCGCCCGAACCATACCCGTAAAGCGCACCCTGGCCCATTCCCTGCGCCGCAGCGCCCGTCACGGAACGCGCAGCCATGCCCGGCATGAGAACGGCGCCGCCGATCTGGCCGGCAAGGCGTGCGGCACCACCCTCAGCGTCGCGCTGGCGCTCGGCGACCAGGTTCCGCTCGTAGGTGCCGTTCCCAACCGCCGCGCCCGCGCCGGCCGCGATCTCGTCGGCGAAACCGAAGCTAGCGAGATCCGCCGCGCCGCGCACGAAGTCGTCGGCGACGCGTCCCGTGCGAGCGGCGGCGCCGGGCACCCGTTCGAGCAAGCCGGGCCGTTGGCGCTCCAGGACGAGATCCCACTGCGCCGTGTCGATCATGCGGCCGGTGGCAGGATCGTACTCCATGCCCGGCGGCGGGGTCGGCTGCTGGTAGCCGGACGGAGCCGCGGTGGATGCCGCAGGAGCGGCGAAGAGGTCGCGGGGAGCGCGGGGCGCCGCCTTGGGCGCCAGGAGATCACGGGGCATCGGTCAGCCTCTTCAGCACTTCGTCCCGGGTCAGCCCGTGGACCTGCATGGTGTGTTGGATGTCCTCCTCCGTCACATCGTCCGGAAGCGAGATGGCCGCAGGCGTGGCGGCAGCGGCGGCAGGGGCGTCCCCGGCCGGCGGCGCAGCCTCCTCCCGCAGCGCCAGTTCCTGCGCCACCATGGCGGCCGGCGGCATGCCCGCCTCGATGGCTCTCAAGGCGCGCTGACGAGCCTCCTGCTTCTGCTTCTGAAGCTCGGGACCGTCTCCAGGCTGCGGCAGATAGGTGCGCCCGTAGAGCATCTGTTCCTGCTCTGTGATGGCGGCGCCCGTGTCCTTGCGAAGGATCGCCTGCAAGAACTCGTCGCCGGCCTGTTGGGCGAGCTGGAAGTCCGTGCTCTGGAGGTATTCACGCCCGAGCCCGAGAGGCGCCCACTCCGCTGCCCGATCGACGCGATCGGTGAGCGCGGCGGCATGCTTGTCCAGGATCGGTAGCGCGCCCTTGGCTCGGGTGGAGAACACCGTGTCCTTGGACTGACCCTCCGTCAGGGCTGCGCCCCCGGTGACGACGCGCGTTCCGTCCGGCAGGGTGATGACACCGCCTTCGCCGCCCTTCGGCGCGCTACCGAGCTTTTGGAACTGGCGCGTGACAGGGTCGAAGAAGCCGTAGTCCCCGTTCGGAAGCTCCTGCCACTCGGCTTCACCAGGCTTGGGCGCGTCGGCTACCTTGGAGATCCCGCCGTCCGAGGACTGCTGGTAGACACCTGGAGGCAGGCCGAGCTGCTGCGCCTCGTCGTGGCCGAGCGTCTGGAAGGTCTCCTGCGGCTTCTGAGGGTCGGAGTAGTCGGCGATGACGCGACCCGTGGCGGGGTCCACCAAGCGGTCGTTGATCTGGATCGGCTTCTGCTGCCCCTGATACATGACCTGAGGCGCACCACCGCGAGGATCGAAGCGGAGCACCGAACCGTCCGGCGCTGTGTGGTAGTCGTACTGGACGGGCTTGCTGGCCTCCTGAAGGATGCGCGCGGCAAGCTCCCGCTGCTCAGGCCGTGCTGCCGGGTTCGACAGCACCCGCGTGGCGGCGGCGATGCGCGGATCCTGCTGGGGCTGGCTCTGGCGCTGCTGAGCCTCGGAGTATGCCTGCGCCACCTGCTGCACGGCCGGCGAGGCGTTGCTCCTCGCGTCCGTCATGGTGCCGCCGTTCGCGAGCACGGCTTCCGCGACCCGCTGGCGGCCGGTGGCAGCGTCGGGCGACACCTCACGCAGGCCCGCCCACGGATCGGCAGGGGCGAGTGCGCTGCGGTCGGCTGCGGTCGGGATCGGCGGCAGGTCGTACTGCTGCGCGTCGACAGGGGTCGCGGCGACCGTGCGAACGGGCGTCGGGCCACGCGCCTGAACCGGGTTCGGCACATCCACGATGCCGGTGCCGAGTTCGATGCCGTGCCGTGCGGGCTGAGGCGCGTAGGCCATGGCGCCGTATCCCGCCTCAAGGGCGTCTACTTGTGCCGTGGCACGCTCCAGGGCCTCGCGTGAAGACCGAGCCGCCGGCATGGTCGTGCTCTCCGTCATCTGACCCGTCGAGACGGAGGCGTTCGCCCGTGGGTTCGTCTGCGCCATGCCGGCAGAGGGGTCGAGGCTGGCGACCTGAACGGGGGCCGAGGCAGAACTATGGGCACCCTGAGTTTTGCCCCCACGGGCACCGGCAAGCTCGACGTGCCATGGCTCGTAATCCATCGGGAACGATAGGCCGAACCGAGCGGCGTTCTCATGCACCCACTGGCGCGCTGCGGGGCTCGCCTTGTCGAGGCGCTGCCCGCCTGCGTAGAGGTCCGCAGCGTTGCCATGGTTGTGCTGCGAATGGCCAGGACGGGCGACGGTGCGCCCCGTCTTGTCGGAAGCGTCCCATAGCTCCTGCTGGCGCTCCACCGAGCGGTAGCCGGAGCCGATCTGAAGACCGAGTTCCGGCGGGGCGTTCTGGACGAGCGCCTGAAGGCCGCCGCGGAACTCGGGCGTCATGCCGGAGAAGCTGTCCTCGCGCGTCGCTCCGGCCGTGGCGTAGGGGCTCCAATCGAAATTACCCGCCGCCGGAGCCGTCGCGCCCATGCCCGCAGACGGGTCGAGGCTCGCGACCTGCGCGCCCTGCCGATCGCCGCCGCCCTGGAAGGACGAGAGGTAGCCGCGAGCAAGGCCGAGGCGCCGATCGGCTTCACCCCCGGGGCGATCGTACCCGGCGAACTTCCAAGCGCCATTGATGGCACTCTGCGCTTCCTCGACACTCTTGGCCGAGTTCAGCCGCTCGACGAGCGCCGGGTCCTCCTGGAGGAAGAACCGCGCCTGTGTCTGCGGGCTTGGACGGTTCGGGTCGTCGCCGTTGTCGCCAGCGAACTTGCGCAGCGCGTCGAGGCGTTCAGCTCGCCAGGACATGACGCCGCCCGCGGTGCCGGCCTGCCCGCTCTCGCTCGGGTCAGACCACGAGCCGAAGGCGTTCTTGGGGTCGTAGCCGCTCTCGGCGCGGCCCGTCGCGGCGACTGCGGCGAGGCCATAGGGGTTCTTCAGCGTCGTTCCGACCTCGCCGAGGAAGCTCGTCTCGATGTCGCCAGTCGGCACAATCGGGGCCGAGCTGGTCGAGGTGGAACCGGCTGGCGTCGAGGATGCCGACGTGCCGTAGCTCGACGCGGCTGGGGTGTATGCGGAAGCGGTCGCGAGATCGTTCCAGAGGCCCGCCTGGACCCCGGCGGCCTTTTCCTCCTCCTGGCGGAGCATGCGCCCCTCGATGCCGTTGAGGATGCCTTGCCCTAGAGCGTTCAGGCCCTCGCCGACGGTCTGCGGCGCTTGGCCGGACTGGCGAGCGATCAGCGCGTCCAGCACGTCGCGGCGGCGTTTGAGGTCCGCGTGGGACAGGCCCGTGTTGCCGCCGAAGATGAAGCCGGGCGCTCCGGCAGTGGCGGCCATCAGGCAGCCCTCGCACCGCTGGCCGCGCCGATGCCGACCATGTCGAGATCGCCGCGATGAAAGATGCCGGGGAACTCGGCGCCCGAGCGCTTCAGCTTCTCGGCGGCAGCGGTGATGACGAACTCGTTAGGGGTGATGCCGGCGCGGTTGGCCTGATCGAAGAGCGCGTCGCGGAACTCACGCGTGACGCGGGCGCCGTTCAGGAAGAGCTGAGCTGAAGCCATGAATGCCTCCGTTGATGGAGGCAGTGGAGCACGCGCGCACGAGGATGGGGATTAGGCGCGGATGGGCATGGCTGGGCACCCATTGGCGCTTGCCGCTCCCTTACAGGCCGGAGACATACGCTGATGGTTGTTGCCGCGAGTTGGTATGATATGCCGCGGTCGATTAGAGAAGCTGGAGCAGTCGTCCTTCATGAGCAGAGTGTCGCAAAATGCCTCCGGTCAGACGAGCGAGGTTACAGCCGATCGACCGCGGACCAAGCTTGAGGAAGACCAGCTAGGTTATCGCGATTTCGCTGAAGCTATCGCCGCCGGCCTCGCCTCCCGCGCCGGAGAAGATGGTCTGGTGATTGCAGTCCATGGAAAATGGGGCAGCGGCAAGACATCAGCAGTCAACATGGTAGTTGACGCACTTACAAGACGCGAAGCCAAATTCGACGAGAACGATCGAACGATCATTGTGCGCTTCAATCCTTGGTGGTTCTCGGAGCAAAAGGATTTGACGCGGGCATTCTTTAGCGAAGTGAACGCCACAATTGGAAAGAAATTGTCGGCGGGCGTTCGCGATGGCTTGCGACTGATCGCAAAGAAGGTAACTGGGGCAACTGATATTCTCTCAGCGGCGCTTTCGTGGACGCCTGCTGGCGCACTGGCTCAACCAATTGCCGAAGCGATCAAAGCGGCAGGCGAAGAAATTCCGGATGAGCGCAGCCTTGAGGAAGTCCGGAATGATCTCGCTGAGGCGCTACGCTGTGAAACGCGCAACATCGTTGTTATCATCGATGATGTCGACCGCCTCGTAGCCGATGAGGTTCGTCAAATTTTCCGACTAGTTAAGTCAGTCGCAGATTTGCCGCGTGTCACCTACCTGCTCGTTTTCGACCGTGAAATAGCAATCCGTGCCTTAGAACGTCCGTCAGATCCTAATGCCCCCGAGTGGCTTGAAAAGATCGTACAGGCGTCTTTCGACTTGCCGCCTGTCGCGCAGACGGATCTGAATAGGTTATTTACCCAGCGCTTGAGCGCGATTGTTGATGATCAGCCGAATGTAGATTTCGTGCGTTGGGGCAACATCTTCCATGGCGTGATTGCACCATACCTCCGCACCCCTCGGGACGTAGGAAGGCTTGCAAATGCGATCGCTATGGCGTGGCCGGCTGTAAGCGGCGAGGTCGACGTTGCCGATTTTGTTGCGATCGAGACCTTGCGCCTATTCGAGCCAGGGCTCTACACCTTCATACGCGACCGTCCGGATGATCTGACTGGAGTAGAGCATCAGTATGGCCGTCGTGAGAGCCGTGATGCCTTCGGACAGGAGCTTCTCTCGCTGGTTCATGAGAGCCGCCATAGCCGTCTCAAGCGAGCGTTGCCTTATATTTTCCCGCGCCTCGATGCCATTTTTGCAAATACATGGCATGGGGAAGACTGGCAGAAGGCCGAGCGCGAGCGACGGGTCTCATCTAGAAACCGGTTTCAGGTATACTTCAATCTGGGGTTGGGAGATGGCGTGATTTCGGTACAAGAGATTGACGAGCTGAAGGCGAGCTTCGACAATCCGGAGGGCACTCGTAAAGTGGTGCAACGATACGTTGACCACCTCCGTCGTGCCGGCGGCACTAGAGGAAGCGTGCTCCTCAACACATTGATCGCTCAAGCGGACGATGTTCCTCTAAACGAGGCCGAAAAGACGGCTCGCGCACTACTCGCTGCGGCTGATCTGTTTTTCAATCCAATTGATGGGTCGCGGACACCCGAGGATCTCCCAGTGCGATGGGCCGTTGGGTTCGCTATTAGCCCCATACTCGCGAAGCTATCACCACAAGTCCACGCATCATTGCTTGCTGAGGCAATCGAAGGGCCGTCGCTCGTATTCGCCACCTACATTGTGAGCCGGATGAGCGACGAGCATGGGCGCATTGGCACCAAAGAAGCGCAGACAGAACGCGAACCAAGCTTGTCACTAGATGCGGTAATCGAGCTGGAGCGGAAACTAGTTTCACGCATTGAACGGGAAGCGTTTGAGGGCACTCTAATGCGCTTTCCCGACGCGTTTCCTATGATCTGGGCATGGTCGAACTTCGGTGGGGGTAATTCAGTCAAAGACTGGATCGCGGGCAACCTTGATGAGTCCGGCTTCGGCGCTTGGCTGATGAAGAACTTTGCCGGCGAAGGCACATCTCATTCGTCCGGCGACATGGTTAGACGGCGTTTATTCACCGTTGACCGCGATAACGTTTCAAAGCTAGCCGACATCGATAAATTGAAGGCCATGGCGGAGCAGATGGTGGAGGCCGGCAGCGACGGTGATGCTATCGCCGAGCACTTTCTGTCTGGATTGAATAGTCGCTTTTAGAGGTTGCGGCGGCACGTGGTCTCATCAAGTGATATGCGCTCCGATGATTTGGAGGTAACGTTGTACGGCCGGATGGTCACGTCTCCCTTCGCGCAGAAGCATCAACGCTTCGACATCGGCGTGCTGGATCATCATCAGCGCCGGCAGCGATACGATGATCGGTGCGCGTGGGCTCGACTGCCGACCGATGCCGTGGGCGCGATAGAGGCGGCGGATCGTGTCGACCGACAGCTTGAACCGGCGTGCCGCCGCCTTCAGAGTTGCCCCTTCCTCCGGGGGCACGAGAAGTCGAGGATGCGAACTCATCAGCGTCCCCTCGTGAACACGGTCTCGTCGCCGCGCGGCACGACCCAGCCCTTGCACTTGGCGTAGGCGAGCCGCGACCCTTCCGGCGTGCCAGCGCCGGCCGCTGCGATCAGCGCGTCCAGGTGCCGATCGTATTCGGCCGGCGGCAGCTCGACGGCCGGCGAGCGAACAGTGATGCCGGGCGTGGGCGGCCGACCGACCGCCAGCCGCTCCGCCTCCATGCGAGGAAGCCCGGCATCGTATTCGAGAGTTGCGGCGCGCTCCTCGGCCTCCATCGCGAGGTCGTCGTGAGCTTCAGAGAAAATTGCAGAAACGCTAGGATCGGGAGCCCCCAAAACCCCCAAAAATGGCGCGTTGGGGTTTTTGGGGGTTTTGTCGGTGCCCTGTAGGGCCGTTTCCGTGTTTTTTTCTGCGTATCGCAGCTTCGCCAGCCACCGCCCCATGGATCAGCCCTCCACCTTGAGCGCTGGGTTCCAGGTGTAGGAGGTGGTCGGTCGACCCCGGACGTTCGTGTCCGCCTTGGCCGCCACCTCGCGGCAATGGTGGGTGCCGATCAGGATCTCGATGGCGGAGGCAACTGCGTCTCGATCTGTGAGGCCGCTCCAGTCCTTCTTATGCACGTCGCGGGCTGTGAACGGATCAGGAAGCTGACCACGACGCTCGGCGATGAGGCGCGCCCCTTCCTCCACCATCGTCTGCCCGGCGGCGTAGAGCCGGCCGGCGTGGCTGCGGAGATAATCGGCCCAATCAAGCGCGCGGGCTGTGGCTTCCTGGCCGACACTCTGCGGCACGTCCTGGCTGTCGATCAGCTCGAAGATGAGGGCGAGGCTCGCCACCGTCTTCGGCATCTTCAGGATGTGGCTCTCCAGCGTCGAGGACAGCTTGCCGCCCCGCGCCTCGGCCTGGATCTCCTCCATCCACTCGCGGAACATGGTCTGCGCCTCGGGCGAGAAGCGCAGCACCAGCGGCTCACCATCCTCCTTTCGCTCCATGTCGTGGAGGCGGCGGAAGGCCGCTTCGAACATGCCGCGGTCCATGGCGTTCGGCCGGCGGTCGACCCACTTCCAGTCCGGGCGGTCGTCGGGCCAGACGGCCAGCTGAAGGCGCTGGATCAGCCCGTCATTGCTGGCGCCCGACACGGCACCGCGCACGATCGGCGCGATGCGGCTCGGCTGCACGCCGCCGATGATCGACATGGTGCAGTTCTCGATGTGCACCGTGCCGCGCTGAATACGATCGTAGGTGAAGGAGCCGTCGCCGTTGAAGCTCTCCAGATAGAAGGCGCGGTCGCTCTGGTGGTCCTCGCTCTCCAGCCGCGACAGGAAGCCGGGCAGCTCGTCGCGCACGAGGAGCAAGCCGTTGGGGTTCTCGTTCAACAGCTCGCCCAGCTTCTCCACGGTGGCGTCGTTGACGATCAGGCGTGGGCACGGAGGCAGTTCGGGGTCATCGCCTGTGGTATCCATGATGAGGCGTCGGGCCTCGTCGCGGTCGCCGCCCTTCAGCGCCTTGGCCGCCTGCTTCTTGGCCTCCTTAGCGTCGAGGTTGGCGAGCGCGCTGTCCGCGGCGATGTCGCGGCACTCTGCCTGCCACTCCTTCCGCAACTCGTCCTGGAGGCTGTAGAGCGGCGCCAGAGCCGACTGCATGGCCGGGCTCTTCATCGCCGACGGGCGGCCGACGATCGCGCCCCAGAGGTTCGGCACCACCGTCCAGTCGTCGTTCTGCTTGGGGCGGATGCGGACCTTATTGCCGACGATGGCAGCGAGGCCGCAAAGGGTGGCGACGGCAGCGAAGTCGGGCGCCGACTGCTGGCGCTCAGCAACGTCCATGACGTAGCCCTGGAGGGCACCCGGTAGGAGGTCGCCGGAGAAGGGCACGACGGGCGGCAGGTTCGTCGTGATCGGCATCGGAGCCGGCCACGAGGACGCGCAGGGTGCGCCTTCCAGGATCTGGCGCAGCATCTCCATGCTCACGCCGTCCGGCAAGGGATCGGCGAGGTCCCACTTCTCCGGCAGGCTCGTCGGCAGCTCGGCGATGCGGACTTCGCGAGCCCCGGCCGCTTCGCAGGCAGCGACGACTGCCTTCGCGTACTCGGTGCCCGGTACGTCGTTGTCGGGCCATACAGTGACGGAGCGGCCGGCGATCGGCGTCCAGTCAGCCTTATGAGCGACCTTCGATCCGCCGGGGCTCGTAACAACGACGTGCGAGGGGAAGAGCTTCACGGCGGCGTCTGCCGCCTTCTCGCCCTCTACCACGAGCACGGGAGCCTCAGGGTGCTCCGCGAGAGCATCGAGGTGGTAAAGGGGGCGCTTCTCGGGGAAGCCTTTCAGGCGCCATTCACGCCGGCTGTTGGGCCCTTCGCAGAAGGTGAGAGGCAACACCTGCTTGTCGGCAGGCATGCCGTTGGCCGGGCGGTCGAAGCGTACCACGCAGCCGAGAAGCCTGCCGCGCTCGTCGCGATAGCGCCAGCCGTTGGTGAAGCTGTAGCCGGCCGGCGCGAAGGCGCTGAGGACGCCCTTCGTCAGCTCTGGGGCGTCGCTCGGCACAGGCAGGATCGGCACCCACGGATTGACGCTGTCGGCGCCACCGCGGCTGGCGCTCTTCTCGTCGGCACGAAGGGGGGAGAAAGGATCGGCGGCGTTCATCGGGTGGTCTCCTCGATGCCCAGCATCTCGGCCAGACGGCGGGCGGCATCGGCTTGGGACAGATTGTGGAGGTAGGCGGCCAGGCTCACCGGATCTCCGCCGGCATCGCCGGTCGCGAAGTCCGACCAGCGGCCGGTGTTCAGGTTGATGCGGAAGGAGCCGGCCCGGCGGTCGGCTCGTGTCGGGTTGCGAGCCACCCACTCGTGGCCGAAGCGTCGGCCGTCCGGCAGCCACCGGCTGAGTAAGGCCGGCAGGGAGGACAAGGCGGCGTCGTTCACCGCATCGAAGTCGATACGGCCGAACATCAGCGCCCCCGTCCGGTAAGGCGGCGATAGATCGCGTCGAGCCAGGCGGCCTGCTTCTCGGTGGCCGATCGGCCGGCGCTCAGCCGCTCGATCATGGAGGTGATGAAGTCGGCTTCGTTCGCCCGCAGTCGGTGGATCAGGCTCTCGCAGAAGAGTGCATGGGCAAGATGCTGGAGCCGTGCGGGGTCGTGAGACCCCGCAGCGGATTTTGGGTAAGGGCGCGCCGGGGCGGCCGGCTTGAACGTCGGGTAGACCGGCACGGGCGGCGTCGTCACGGCGGCGGCGAGGACGTGATAGTCGAGACCGGCACCATTCAACGCGCGCCCGATCGCCCTCGCGGCAGCGACAACTTCTCCGTCCTTGTCGGACGACAGCATGGGGATGAGCTTCCCCAGCTTGGTGGCGATGGGTGCGAGCTGTTTCATCGGCTCGCCCTCGAATGAAGGCCGCCAAAGTGCGCCTCGGCGAGGACGCGCGCGACGTTTTCACTGACAGCAAATCGCGACGAGATGAACGTGGTTTGCTGGACAAATTCGGGGTGGTGGATTACTTCAGAGACGTTCCTGGACAGAACGACTTCCGAAGCCCGGTGGCGCCCCGCAGCGCCGCCGGCTTCACTGTGCATGGGCATGGTGCTTACGCGGCCTCCGCGCTGCCGAGGACGGGGAGGGCGGCAAGCCACTCCTGCGCGTCGGTCATGAGGACCACGGTCTTGCGACCAATCTTGCGGACGGAGAGACGGCCGGCCGATACCTCACGGTAGAATTTCGCACGGCCGATCGAAGCCCAGGCGCAGAACTCGTCTACGCTAAGGGCGCCTCGGTTGAAGGGGGTGGCGTTCATGATCTTCCTCTGTGTCTCGCCGTGTCTTGGCGACGCAGAGGAGGTTGGCCGAAACGATAGGTCCCGACTAAGGGACAGGATCGTCAGTTTTCTTGAGGCTGTCCCTTTTCCTTTCAGACGAACGGTAATCCGCCTGCTTCACCGCACTTGCCGTGATCGGCTCCCCTGCGGCTCTCTTCACCGCCATGACGAACGCGACGAACGGACCATAGGGCTCGCCGGCATCATCTGCATCCTGCAAAATCGTCGGCTCCTGGTCGAAGAACTTCTTAAATGCACTCCGAAGCCCACGAAAGAACTCGGCATCCTTCGTCGCAGCGTAGCGAGAGTTGCTTTTTGGGGGAGGCTTAATCGGCGGCATCAAAGCGTTTAGATGCGTATTGCTGCCTTCTATTCGATCTGCCTCATCAGTGGCGGCTTTGTTTATTCTCGGAAGAAGGCGGATGAACTCAGCCAAAGGATCGGCGTTCTCGTCTTCGTCAAGCTGGCGCATCAAGGCCGCTCTCAAGTGAGCGTCGCTTTCAAGCATTTCAGCTAGCCGGGATGAGAGCTTCGCAGTTCGTCGCAAGCTCTCGCATCGATCTTGCGTCGCCGTCTCGTTGCGTAGATCGTCGTGACGGTCGCGCAACGTGAATAGAATGGATAGGTAACGCCAAAGCGCCATCCGCTTTATCCTGGCGCGCCGAAAAGCTTCTCGACCGCCACCTTCGTCCAACTGCGGGAAATAATCGTTGGAAACGGTCCCTCCGGCCCCGCGAACAATTTCCAGTATTTGGCCCATAGCCTCGTAGCTGTACGGGAACTTCAAAACTGCACCGCCGACCGCCTGAGTGGCGACGCGGGGCAAGCATTCCGGCGGTGAAGGAATGCGACGGCTGGCCGGCCGGCCCCGCGCCATCTGAGTATATGTTCTACGTCCGTTCCGCGGCGAGCCGCCTCCGAAGCGTTGCGACGTTACTGCCCGCCGGTTGAGACAGGTAGGTGGACCATGCTTCCATGAGGGCGCGGCGCTTCTCCAGCGCATCGCCGCGGCGATAGGCCCGCTCCACGGCGTCGCCGACTGCATGAGCGAGCGCCTGCTCCGCAACTTCGCGCGGGAAGCTCGTCTCCTCGCCGCACCAGTCGCGGAAGGCAGAGCGGAAGCCATGAACGGTCACATCTTCGCCGAGCCTCTTCAGCAAGCGCTGCATTACAGTGTCGGATACGGGCTTGGCCGGTCTCAGGCCTGGGAAGACGAACTCGCTGGTGCGCAGCTCGTGCAGTTCGCGCAATAGTTCGACTGCTCGACGAGGCAAAGGGACACGATGTTCTCGGCCGGACTTCATGCGCGAGGCAGGTATGACCCAAATTTCGCGCTCTAGGTCGATCTCCGGCCATGTAGAGAGGCGAGCCTCCCCCGACCGCGCCGCCGTCAGGATTGTGAGCTCTAGAAGTCTAGCGCCTATGCTGCTGTCCTTGCGAAGGCGGGGCATCAAGGCCGGGATCTTGTCGTAGGGTATTGCCGCATGGTGCCGCTGGCCGATCCGGCTCCGGGCCGGCAGTATGTTCTTTAGATGCCCGCGCCACATGGCCGGGTTCTCGCCCGAACGCCAGCCTTTGGCTTTTGCGTAATTCAGGACCGCTTCCAGGCGCACCCGCATGCGTGAGGCGGTCTCGGGCTTTGCCTGCCACAATGGGGTAAGCACCTTCAGCACATCATCGGTGCTAATCGCCGAGACCCGCTTATCGCGGATGGGTGCTGTCTCGACACTCATAAACCGACGCCATTGCTCACGCTGCCGCTCGCTTCGCCACGAGGCATTCATGGAGGCATATACGGCTTCGGCCGCCTCACCGAAGGTCGGCTCCTCCTGCCGGTCACGCTCACTGATCGGGTCACGTCCATGAGCAACGGCATCCCGGCAATCGGCTGCAAGCTTCCGGGCCTTTGCCAAGCCAATCGTCGGGTAGGGACCAAGCCCCATCTCCCGGCGCTTACCGTCGCGCACCCACATGAACACCCAGGACTTCGTGGAGGTGGGAGAGACGGCGAGATAGAGCCCGCCGCCATCGGAGTGCCGGCCAGGCTTCAGCTTGTCCGACCGTACCGTGGTGTCGCTCAGCTTGTGCAGGGTCCGGGGCGCCATCCCCACTCTCCATCCCACTTCAAAGTGGGGATGATAGCGGACACTGAGAGACAATGGGAGAGGGAAGAGCTTGGCGAAGCGCCTTTGCAGCTACGGCCTAGCGACGTCGAGAGACAGCCGCGAACATGAAGCCGCGGCCTCCTCTGGGCCGCCGCCTGACGCGACCGGCGCCCGAAAACGACGACGCCCGCCGGGGGAGGACCGGCGGGCGTCGTGATGTGGCCTTCGGCGGGAGGAGGATGCCGCGGGCCGTCGCGGGGCGCCCTTGGGAGGATGAGCGCCCGCGGAATGAGGGGTCTCAGCGCGCCGCGCGGCGGGCGATGGCCGGGATGTCGGCGCGGCTCATGCCGAGGTCGGCGAGCTCGCGCTGGGTCAGCCGGTTCAGCTCGCCAACCGTCTCGCGGTAGCGGCGCCAGGACTGGAAGGAGCGTGCGATGTTCATGGGATCTATCCTTTCGGGCGCCCCGATCGGGCCGCCCTCATCTCGTCGGGTTCTTTTTTCTGACGCTCGGAATATATGCGCCGGACCTCGCGATGAGGAGCGCAAAACTCGCATGGCTGCCTTGCCGTGCCGAGGCGCCAGCTTCTTCACGGGACGTTAGGAAAAGTCGGCATCGGCGTTGCGTCCCGCGCGGGTCGGACGCACCATGGCTCGTGCGCGATCGACGGGCGGGGAGGGGACATGGCCGAGGACTGGACGCTGCCCTGGGCGGGCGGGTGTCGCTGCGGACGCTTGCGCTTCCGCGTCGAGGCGCCGCCGCTCCTGACCATGGCCTGCCACTGCCGCGGCTGCCAGCAGATGACCGGCAGCGCCTTCTCGCTCTCGGTCGCCGTTCCCGAGGCCGGCTTTTCGGTGACGTCGGGAGAGCCGGTGATCGGCGGCCTCCACGGCGCCCACCGGCATTTCTTCTGCGACCACTGCAAGAGCTGGGTCTTCACGCGGCCCGACGGTCTCGGCGACTTCGTCAACATCCGCGCGACCCTCCTCGACGACGCCACCTGGGTGGTCCCCTTCGTGGAGACCCAAACCGCCGAAGCCCTGCCCTGGGCGCTCACCCCGGCGCCCCACAGCTTCGAGCGTTGGCCCCCGATGGAGGAGTTCCCCGCCTTCATCGAGGCCTTCGCGCGGGAGGGCGCGCGGCCGCGCTAGAGGGGGCGGGCGGTCCCGAATTTGACTTTCCCGCCCGACCCGTGCTTTAGCCCCGCCTGATCCACGCGTCTTCGAACCCGTGACCCGCCGACCATGTCCCTCGGAAATCCCGAGCCGCATGGAGGCCAACATCCGCCGGCGAGTGTCGCCCGCGGGTGCCGTTCCGCTTGGCGGATGGGTTTGCGCTTCGGGACGCGCGGCACCACGTCGGGGGCGGCAACCCTTCCCGCGACGTGGGAATAGTCAAGGACCGTTCGATGTTCGATTCCCTCCAGGACCGCCTCGGGTCCATCCTGAACGGCCTCACCGGCCGCGGCGCTTTGTCCGACAAGGATGTCGGTGCGGCGCTGCGCGAGGTGCGCCGCGCGCTCCTGGAAGCCGACGTCTCGTTGGAGGTCGTGCGCGACTTCACCGAGGCCGTGCGCGCCAAGGCCGTCGGCGCCGAGATCCTGAAGTCCATCAAGCCCGGCCAGATGGTGGTCAAGCTCGTCCACGACGAGCTCGTCTCCATGCTCGGCTCGGATCAGGTTCCGATCGACCTCAACGCGCCCGCGCCCGTCACCATCATGATGGTCGGCCTCCAGGGTTCGGGCAAGACGACGACGTCGGCCAAGATCGCCAAGCGCCTCACCGAGCGTCAGCGCAAGAAGGTGCTGATGGCCTCGCTCGACACGCGGCGCCCGGCCGCGCAGGATCAGCTGCGCATCCTCGGCGAGCAGACGGGCGTCGCGACGCTGCCGATCATCGCGGGGCAGGGTCCGGTCGAGATCGCCAACCGGGCTGCCCAGGCCGCACGCCTCGGTGGCTACGACGTCCTCATCCTCGACACGGCCGGACGCACCCACATCGACGAGCCGTTGATGGTGGAGATGGCCGACATCAAGGTCGCCTCCCGCCCGCACGAGATTCTGCTCGTCGCCGACAGCCTCACCGGCCAGGATGCGGTGAACCTCGCCCGCTCCTTCGATAGTCGCGTCGGCGTCACCGGCATCGTGCTGACCCGCGTCGATGGCGACGGGCGCGGGGGTGCCGCGCTCTCCATGCGCGCCGTCACCGGCAAGCCGATCAAGCTGATCGGCGTCGGCGAGAAGATGGATGCGCTCGAGGACTTCCATCCTGGCCGCATCGCCGACCGCATCCTCGGCATGGGCGACATCGTCTCCCTCGTCGAGCGCGCCGCCGAGACCATCGACGCGGAAAAGGCCGCGGCGATGGCCAAGAAGATGCAGTCGGGGAAGTTTGACCTGAACGACCTCGCCGAGCAGCTCCAGCAAATGCAGCGCATGGGCGGCATGGGCGGCCTGATGGGCATGCTGCCGGGCATGGCGCGCATGAAGGATCAGGTCGCGGCCGCCGGCCTCGACGACAAGCTCCTCAAGCGCCAGCTCGCCATCATCTCCTCGATGACGCGCGACGAGCGGGCGAATCCCGACCTCCTCAAGCATTCGCGCAAGAAGCGTATCGCGGCCGGCTCGGGCACGGATGCCGCCGACATCAACAAGCTCCTCAAGATGCACCGCCAGATGGCGGACATGATGAAGGCCGTCGGCAAGGGCAAGGGCGCCGGCATGATGGGCAAGCTGATGGGCGCGCTCACCGGCGGCGGTGGGGGCGGCATGCCCGGCGGCCTCGGCGGCCTCGCCAAGGGAATGGGCGGCATGGGCGGCATGCCGGACCTGTCCAAGATGGACCCCAAGCAGCTCGAAGCCATGGCCAAGGCGCTGGGCCAGAACGCGCCCGGCGGCCTGCCGCCCGGCCTGCCCCCGGGGCTCGGAGGTCCCGGCGCGCCCGGCGGCTTCCCCGGATTGCCGGGCCTGCCCGGCGGAAAGAAGCGCTGAGGCTCCCCGCGGGAGCCCGGCGAGCGAAGACCAAGAACCAGACCAGAACCACAAGAACCGGCGTCGGGCCTCAAGGTCCCAAGACGCCGCCAGACCGAAGGAAGACCCTCATGTCCCTGAAGATGCGCCTTGCCCGTGCCGGCTCGAAGAAGCGCCCCTACTACCACATCGTCGTCGCCGACGCCCGCTCGCCCCGCGACGGCCGCTTCATCGAGCAGCTCGGCTCCTGGAACCCGATGCTGCCGAAGGACGCGACCCGCGTGTCGCTGAACGAGGAGCGCATCAAGCACTGGCTCGGCCAGGGCGCCCAGCCGACCGACCGCGTCCTGCGCTTCCTCGACCAGGCCGGCCTTGCCAAGCGCGACGCGCGCTCGAACCCGACAAAGGCCGAGCCGGGCAAGAAGGCCCAGGAGCGCGCCGCCGAGCGCCGCCAGAAGGAAGAAGACGCCAAGGCCGCCGCCGAGAAGGCCGCTGCCGCTTCGGAGTGAGGCCGGGCGCCGGGCAGCCGGCGCTTGATCCCGACCGACGATTCCGAGAGAACCCCGCCCCTCCGGCGGGGTTTTTCGTTTCGCGGCTGATGTTTTCGAGGTAATCCGGCAACGGCTCGTTAACCCGCGCTTGACCGTCCGCTGGCTACGTCTTCCCATGGTTCCGACGACCTGAGACGACGAGCGAGCTCCTCCGTGTCCATCCCGCGCCGCGATGCCCTTCCGAACGTCGCCCTCGCCGAGGGGAGCGCCGCGCTCCACGCGGCCGGCGCCGCCGACGCGCCGAGGGTCGCCTCCGAGGCCGCCTTCCGCGAAGCGCCCGTGCCGCTCTGGCTGGAGGACTGGAGCGGGGTCCGCGCCCTCCTGGAGGACTGGCGCGAGGCCGGCGTGTCCGACGTCCGCGCCTTTCTCGATGCCGATCCCCTGCGCGCCGAGGCCTCCTCGCGCGCCATCCGGATCCTCGCGGTCAACGACCGCGCGCTGGCGCTTCTGGCCGCGCGCGACCTCGACCACCTCGTCGACAACCTGTCCGCCGTGTTCCGCGGCGACATGCTGCGCTCGCACGTCGACGAACTCGTCCAGCTCTTCGAGGGCGGCTGCGAGTTCTGCTCGCTCGCGGCCAACTACGCCCTCGACGGGCGGCGCCTCGACGTCCAGGTCAAGGGGCGGGCGCTGCCGGGACACGAGCGCGACCTGCGGCTGATGCTGATCTCGACGGAGGACGTGACCGCACGCGAGGCCGCGCGCCGGCGCGCGCTGGAAAGCGATGCCTACGCGCAGGGGCTCTTCGAGCACTCGCCGGTGTCGCTCTGGGTCGAGGACTTCTCGGCGGTCAAGGACCTCCTCGCCGAAGTGCGCGCCGGCGGGGTCACCGATTTTCGCACCTTCACGGACGTTCATCCCGAGTTCGTGCGCCGCTGCATGAGCGAGATCCGCGTCCTCGACGTCAATCGCCACACGCTGGAGCTCTTCCGGGCGCGCGACAAGCGCACGCTCCTGCACCGACTCGACGACGTCTTCCGCGGTTCGATGGAAGGCTTCTTCCGCGAGCAGCTCGTCGACCTCTGGAACGACAAGCTGTTCCACGTGCGCGAGGTGGTGAACTACGCGCTCGACGGCGAGGAGCTGCACGTCCACATGCAGTTCTCGGTGCTGCCCGGCCACGAGGCGCATTGGGACCTCGTCCAGGTGGCGCTGACCGACATCACGGCGCGCAAGAAGGCCGAGGCCTATCTCGAATATCTCGGCAAGCACGACACGCTGACGCGCCTCTACAACCGCTCCTTCTTCGTCGACGAGATGAACCGCCTGGAGCGCAAGCGCGTCCAGCCGGTGACCGTGATCATCGCCGACCTCAACGGTTTGAAGAGCGCCAACGATTCGATGGGCCATGCGGCGGGCGACGCGTTGCTGCGGCGCGCGGGCGAGGTCTTCACCGAGGGCGTCCGGCGCCCGAACCACGCGGCCCGGATCGGCGGCGACGAGTTCGCCGTCCTGATGCCGGGGAGCGAGGCCGAAGACGGCGCCGCGATGATCGGGGCGCTGCAGCACTACGTCGAGATGAACAACCAGTTCTACGGCGGCGAGCGCCTGTCCTTCTCCTTCGGCGCGGCCACGTCCAAGCCTGGCGAGCGGCTGGAGGACGCCGTGCGCCGGGCCGACGAGCGCATGTACGAGGAGAAGCGCGCCTTCTACAACGCCGCCGGGATCGACCGCAGGCGTTGAAAGCTGCGGCGGTTCGGGGCAAATGGCCGGGACCCGGGCAACCGCCCGAAACCGCGGCAAGGCCAGAATGAAGCTTCAGAACCCCGTCCTTCTCGGAATCGTCGGCGGCGCGCACGGGATCAAGGGAGAGGTCCGCGTCCAGTCCTTCACGGACGATCCGGAGGATCTCGGCGCCTACGGTCCCTTGAGCGCGACCGACGGGCGGCGCTTCACGGTCGCCTCGGCGCGGCGGCAGAAGAACGTCGTGGTCGTGCGCTTCAAGGAGATCGCCGACCGCAACGCCGCCGAGGCGCTGAACGGCACCGAGCTCTTCGTCGAGCGCGACGTCCTGCCGGCACCCGAGGAAAGCGACGAGTTCTACGTCGAGGACCTCGTCGGCCTCGCCGTCGAGACGATCGCCGGCGAGGCCGTCGGCACGGTCGTCGCCGTCCACGACTTCGGCGCGGGCGACGTGATCGAGATCCAGCCGAAGAGCGGCACGAGCGTCATGATCCCCTTCTCCGAGGCCGCGGTTCCCGAGATCGACGCCGAGGCCGGCCTCATGCGCGTCGAGCCGGTCGCCGCCGGCCTCGTCGACGCCGAGCCGGAGGAGGGGGAGGACGGCGCCGCGGGGCCGGGGGCGCCGTGAGCTTTCGCGCCAGCGTCCTCACGCTCTATCCCGAGATGTTTCCCGGTCCCCTCGGCACCTCGCTGGCGGGCCGGGCGCTGGCGCGGGGCGACTGGAGCCTGGAGGCGCTGAACATCCGCGAGCACGGGCTCGGCCGGCACCGCACGGTGGACGATACGCCGGCGGGCGGTGGCGCGGGCATGGTCATGCGCGCCGACGTCCTGGGATCCGCGATCGACGCCGCCGCGCCGGCGGGCGATCCGCGTCCGCGCCTCCTGATGAGCCCGCGGGGGACGCCCTTGACGCAGAAGCGCGTGCGCGCGCTCGCCCAAGGGCCGGGCGCCCTGATCCTGTGCGGACGCTTCGAGGGGGTCGACGAGCGGGTGATCGAGGGGCGGGGGCTCGAGGAGGTCTCGATCGGCGACTACATCCTGTCCGGCGGCGAGATGGCGGCGCTCGTCCTCCTCGACGCGGTGGTTCGGCTGCTTCCGGGCGTCATGGGCAACGCCCAGTCGGGCGAGACGGAAAGCTTCGAGGACGGGCTCCTGGAGCATCCGCACTATACGCGGCCGACGGAATGGGAGGGCCGGGCGATCCCGCCGGTGCTGCAATCGGGCGATCACGGCGTAGTCGCGCGCTGGCGCCGGACAGAAGCGGAGCGGTTGACCCAGCAACGTCGCCCCGATCTTTGGCAGAACTGTGGAATCTCTCTAAAGGATTGATTCGGACGCCCTAGAATGTTTTTCCGAACAACTCCGCCGGGGCTTGCCGGCCGCTCGGGTCGAAGGCATATAGTATGCGTCGACGCGCAGCTGGATACTTGTGGCCCATTGCCGATTTTGCCGGCATGTTGCCCGTTTATCTTTCATTAAGCGGTCGATGATCCGCGACGACCGCTCTTGGTCGTCGATGACACTCGGTAGAAAAGGGTATCCCATGTCGACGGGAACCGTGAAGTGGTTTGACGCAACCAAGGGCTTCGGCTTCATCGAGCCCAGCGATGGCGGCAAGGACGCCTTCGTTCACATCAGCGCCGTTCAGCGCTCGGGCCTGACGGGTCTCGAGGAAGGCCAGAAGGTCTCCTTCGATCTCATCGCCGACCGCCGCACCGGCAAAATGGCCGCGGACAACATCAAGGCCCTCTGAGGCCGGATCGCCCCGCGCATCCTCGCCGCCCCGCGCGGGCGACGACTGAATTTCCAGGCCCCGCGTCCTTTTCGCCGAGGACGCGGGGCCTTCGCGTTTTCCCGAACCGTCAGCCCTTGACGAAGTAGTAGGCCGCGAGCGCCAGGCCGACCGTCACGACGAAGCTGCGCACGGCGATCGTCGGCACGCGCCGCGCCGCCCAGACGCCGGCATAGCCGCCGAGCGCCACCGCCGGCACCATGACGAGCGCGTGGATCCAGGCGACCACGCCGCCGCTGACGAAGATGCCGATCGCCACGAAGGCGATGACGATGGAGAGCGCGTTCTTGATCGCGTTCAGCCGGTGGTACTCGCCGCTCTCCGTCAGGCCAAGGGTCGCGAGCATCATGATGCCCATGCCCGCGCCGAAGAAGCCGCCATAGATCGAGGTGACGAACTGGACGAGCGGGCCGGCGATGCCGCGCCCCGTCGCCGCGTCGCTCGCGTGGGGCCGGCGCGGCTTCAGCCAGGGGCCGGCCGCGAACATGGCCGTCGCCCCGAGGAGGAGCCAGGGCACGAGTGCGGCGAAGTCCTCATTGTCGAGCGCGAGGAGCAGCATGGCGCCGAGGATCGAGCCGAGGGCCGAGGCGAGGGCGAGGAGGAGAATGCCGCGCCAGATGCGCCGCACGTCGCTCCAATAGGACAGGGCCGAGGTGATGTAGCCGGGGATCTGCGCGACGGAGGAGGTGGCGTTGGCGGTGATCGGCGGCAGCCCCGCGACCGTCAGGGCGCCGAAGGTCAGAAAGGTGCCGCCCCCCGCGACGGCGTTCACCGCGCCGGACAGGAAGCCCGACGCGAACAGAAGGAGGGCGATGGCGAGCGTCATGGCGGATCCGGGAGGGAAGAAGACATCGGCGGTGGGACGAGACGCTTATGGCGCGGCGGGGGCCGTCCGCAAGGCCGCCGGGACACGTTCCAGCATCCACACCGTCTTGTCGCGATAGAAGACCTCTCCGAACCGGACGTAGCCGAGCTTGGCGGCGACGTTGAGGGAGGCGGCGTTCTCCGGATCGATGATGCAGACCGTGCGGCGGGGCCCGAGCCGTGCGTCGAGCGCCGCGTGGGCCGCGTGCGCCGCTTCCGTCGCGAACCCTTTGTTCTGCGCGGCCGGTGCGAAGGCCCAGGCGGCCTCCGGGTCGCCGTCGAAGCGCGGGCCGAAGCCGCGCTCGAAGAAGGCGAGACCGGCATAGCCGGCGAAGTTTCCCGTCGCCTTCTCGACCACCGAGAACAGCCCGTAGCCGAAAAGCGTCCAGTGCCCGGCATGGCGCAGGAGCCGATGCCAGCTCTCCTCCCGCGTCGCCGGCCTGCCGCCGACGAAGCGCGACACGGCGGCGTCCGCCGACATGGCAGCGATCGGCTCGAAGTCCTCGGGGATAGGTGCGCGCAGAAGCAGGCGTTCGGTCTCGATCATGTCGGTCTTTGAGCACGATCCGTCGGCTTCGCCAACGCGCCCGGCGCATCTGTTGCGCCGCGGTCTCGACAGAAGCGCCCGATGCGTGTAAGGCGACACCCGATTTCCTCAGAAGAACCAGACCGCATCCCGCGGCCGTCCGGTCGCTTCGAGGGGTTTGCGCGGGCCCGCCCGCGCCGACCTTTTGGAAACACACCGGCGCGAAACGAATTGAGGTTGTGCACCATGAACATCATCGCCCAGCTTGAGGCCGAAGAGGCCGCCCGCATCGAACAGCAGCGCACCATCCCGGAATTCTCCCCGGGCGACACGCTGCGCGTCAACGTGAAGGTCACGGAAGGCACCCGCACGCGCGTGCAGGCCTATGAAGGCGTCTGCATCGCCCGCTCCGGCGGCGGCATCCAGGAGAACTTCACCGTTCGCAAGATCTCCTACGGCGAGGGCGTCGAGCGCGTCTTCCCGATGTACTCGCCGCTGGTCGACTCGGTCGAGGTCGTGCGCCGCGGCCGCGTGCGCCGCGCCAAGCTTTATTACCTGCGCGATCGCCGCGGCAAGTCGGCCCGCATCGTCGAGAGCACCAACGCCCGCGCCCGCAAGCTGAACGACGACGCCCGCCAGGTCGCCGCCGAGGGCCGCGCCAAGGCGCAGGCCGAGAAGCAGGCCGCCAAGGAAGGCGCCGCCGAGTAATCGGCTCCGGCGCTTCCGAATCGAGATCGATGGGAAAAGCGGCTTCGGCCGCTTTTTTCGCGTTTGGACCTTTGAAGGTTAGGGAGCGCCGATCCATGTCCGCCGACGAGTTCTTCGCCGCCAATCGCCTGAACTGGGACGAGCGCGCCGAGCTTCACGCCACCGACACGACCGGCTCCTACCGCATCGCGACCGTGCTCGCCGGCGGCTCCAGCCTCCACGCCATCGAGGCGGAGGAGGTCGGCGCGCTCGACGGCCTCGACGTCGTCCACCTCCAGTGCCACATCGGCCTCGACACGCTGTCGCTGAAGCATCTGGGCGCGCGCTCGGTGACCGGGCTCGACTTCTCGGCCAAGGCCATCGCGGCGGCGCGGGACTTCGCGGCGCGGGCCGGCACGACGGCGCGCTTCGTGGAAGCCTCGCTCTACGACGCGCCGCAGGCGCTCGGCGACACCTACGACCTCGCCTTCGTCACCTGGGGCGCGATCAACTGGCTGCCGGACATCGAGGCCTGGGCGCGTGTGGTGTCGGCGGTGCTGCGTCCCGGCGGGCGGCTCTATCTCCTCGAAGGCCACCCGACGATGAACCAGCTCGACCTCGTGGACGGGCGCCTCGCTGTCGTCTTCGACTGGCGCCGCCCGGCGGGCGATCCTCTCGTCTTCGACGATGCCGTCACCTACACGGGCGACGACCGGCACCTGTCGAACACGCGCAACTACGAATGGCCCCACCCGCTCTCGGCGGTCGTCGGCGCGGTGCTCGGCGCGGGGCTGCGGCTCGACTTCCTGCGCGAGCACGATCGCCTCGCCTGGCGGGCTTTTCCCCACCTCGTCGAGGAGGGCGTCGATTTGTGGCGCCTGCCGGAGGGCGCGCCCCGGCTGCCGCTCGCCTTCTCGCTCGGCGCGACGAAGCCCTGAGGCCCCCTCAATTGGCGGGGCGGCTTGCCGGCATGATCGGCGGGGCGAAGACGACGTAGGGGCTCGTCGGATCCTCGTTCGGCGGAACATAGGCCGGAGCCGGGCGGCCCGGCTCGCCGAGCGAGAGGATGTAGCGGTGCAGCGAGCGCAGGTCCCGCTCATCGAACGCGGCGAGGTTGAACCAGGGCATCGGCGGGCGGGAGCGGAGCTGGCGCATCCGGTCGACGAACTGGTCCTCGTCGTACTCCGCCGCGAACAAGCGAAGGTTCGACGGGTAGGTCGTGCCCCAGGGCCCCTGGAAGCCCACCGGCGAGCCGGTCAGCGCCGCGGCCGGGTCGATCCGGCCTTCGCTCTCGGCATAACCGGCGGTGTGACAGTCGTGGCAGCCCGCCATGATCGCGACGTGCCGGCCCCATTCGACGGAGGGCGCGTCGACGCCCTCGGCCGGGGCGGGCACCACGGCGAGGAAGGCGAAGGTCGCGGCCGAAAGAACGGCGGCGGCAAGGGCGGAGCGGGCATGGCGCATGGGAGCGGGTCCGATGAAGAGGAAGCGCGGCGGCGCGATCGTCGAGAAGGGTTCTAGGTCGGTTTGATTTCCGGCAGATGTCGAGGCGGCGCGTGCACCGCGAAACGATCGTGCAAAACCGGCGGACCCGGGCGTGACAGCCGCCCCCTTGCGTGACAACGTTGCCGGCCAAACACGGAGTTCTCGCCCGCGATGCCGATGCCCCGCTTCCTGTCCGCCGCCCTTTTCGCTGTCGCTCTTCTCGCCGGCCCGGCAACCGCGCAGCAGGCGCTGCCCGATCTCGGCGGGCGCGAGGTGACGGTGGTGACGGAGAACGCCTATCCGCCGCTGCAATATGTCGACCCGTCGAGCGGCAAGGCGGTGGGCTGGGAATACGACGCCATGGCCGCGATCGCCGAGCGGCTCAACATGAAGGTGACCTACGCCAACACCTCCTGGGACGCGATGATCGAGGCCGTCTCGGGCGGCCAGTACGACATCGGCATGACCGGCATCACCATCCGCGACGACCGCAAGGAGAAGGTCGACTTCTCCGTCCCCTATATGCGCTCCGAGCAGTTCATGCTGGTGCGCGGCGACGAAGACCGCTTCACTGACGCCGCCGCCTTCAAGGCGCTGGAGAGCGGCCTGATCGGCGCGCAAGCCGGCACGACGCCCTTCTACACCGCGGTCTACGAGGTGCTCGACGGCAACGAGCAGAACCCGCGCATCAAGCTCTTCGAAACCTTCGGCGCCAGCGTCCAGGCGCTTCGCACCGGCGACGTCGACCTCGTCCTGACCGACGGCACCGCCGGCAAGGGCTACGTGGACGCCTCGAACGGCGCGCTGAAGCTCGTCGGCGGGCCGCTGGGCGCCGAGGACTTCGGCTTCATCTTCCCCAAGGGCTCCGATCTCGTCGCGCCTGTCGACGCCGCCATCGCCAGCCTCAAGGCCGACGGCACGCTCGACCGCCTGACCCAGACGTGGTTCGCCGACACCAAGCTCGGCCAGTGACGCTGCCCTCCGGGGCGCCCTCCGCCCCGCCGCCTGCCGGCCGGCGCCCGGCCATCGTGCCTCCCTGGGGGCTCGTCCTCATCATCGGGGGCCTCGCCGGCGCCGGTCTCATTCTCGCCGACGCCAGCCTCCGCCAGATCGCGACGACCCTGTCGCGCGGGCTCCTCGTCACGATCCTCGTCGCGCTCGGCGCCTATGTCGGCGCCGTGCTCCTCGGCCTCCTCGTCGCGCTCGCCGGCCGATCGCGCAGCCGCGTCCTGTCGAACGCCGCGCGGGTCTATGTCGAGGTGGTGCGCGGCGTGCCGGTGCTCGTCCTCCTGTTCTGGATCGCCTTCGTCGGCGCGCCCCTCCTCGTCGAGGGCGCGAACCTTCTCCTCTCGCCGCTCGTCTCGGCGGGCTGGGCGCGCGAGATCCTGGTGCGCGACGTGTCGCTCCTCGCCCGCGCGGTGATCGCGCTCGTGATCGCCTATTCCGCCTTCATCGCCGAGATCGTGCGCGCCGGCATCGAGGCTGTCGGGCGCGGCCAGGTGGAGGCGGCGGAGGCGCTGGGCCTGCGGCGCTGGCCGGTGATGCGCCTCGTCGTCCTGCCCCAGGCGATCCGGACGGTCATGCCGGCGCTCGGCAACGAGTTCGTCGCGATGGTGAAGGACTCCTCGCTCGTTTCCGTCCTCGGCGTCGCCGACATCACCCAGATCGCCAAGGTCACCGCCGCCGGCAACTTCCGCTTCTTCGAGACCTACACGGTGCTTGCCTACTTCTACCTCCTGATGACCGTCTCGCTGTCCCTGGCGCTCCGCCGGCTGGAGAGGCGGCTTTCCAGCCGCGGCGCGGGCGCGCGGCCGGGCGGCCAGATTGAAAGAGTTCCAGGCGTTTGATATGGAAGCGGCCATGCCCGTCAGCCGCCCGACCCGCGCCAAGCTGCCGACCACCCTCGGGTTCTCCCCGGTGGCCGACCATGCGCGCCTGCCGGGCCGCTTCTTCGGCCGCTTCCTGGCAAGCCTCGGCCTTTAGGGCCGGCCGGCCCGTCCGCTTGGCCGGACGCTCATCGCTTCCCGTTCTTCTTCGCGCCCGCCGAGCGGGCCGCATGCCACCCGAGACACGACGATGTCCGATGCTTCTTCCAAGCCGCGCACCCTCTACGACAAGATCTGGGACGACCACCTGATCGAGACGGGGGAGGGCGGCGGCTCGCTGCTCTATATCGACCGCCACCTCGTCCACGAGGTCACGAGCCCGCAGGCCTTCGAAGGGCTGCGCGCCGCCGGCCGGCGCGTGGCGCATCCCGAGAAGACGCTCGCCGTCGTCGACCACAACGTGCCGACCTCAGCCGATCGCGCGCTCGGCATCCGCAACGAGGAGAGCCGCATCCAGGTCGAGACCCTGGCGATGAACGCCGCCGAGTTCGGCATCGAGTACTACTCGGCCAGCGACAAGCGGCAGGGCATCGTCCACATCATCGGCCCCGAGCAGGGCTTCACCCTGCCGGGCACGACGATCGTCTGCGGCGACAGCCACACCTCGACCCACGGCGCCTTCGGCGCGCTCGCCCACGGCATCGGCACCTCGGAGGTCGAGCACGTCCTCGCCACGCAGACGCTGATCCAGCAGAAGGCGAAGAACATGCTGGTCGACGTGTCCGGCACGCTGCCGCCGGGCGTCACCGCCAAAGACATCATCCTCGCGGTGATCGGCGAGATCGGCACGGCGGGCGGCACCGGCTACGTCATCGAATATGCCGGCGAGGCGATCCGCGCGCTCTCCATGGAAGGGCGCATGACGATCTGCAACATGTCGATCGAGGGCGGTGCCCGCGCCGGCCTCATCGCGCCCGACGAGACCACCTTCGCCTACATCAAGGACAAGCCGCGCGCGCCCAAGGGCGAGGCCTTGGACAAGGCGCTGGCCTATTGGCGCACGCTGAAGACGGACGAGGGCGCGCACTTCGACCGGATCGTGCGCCTGGACGCGGCGAACCTGCCCCCGATCGTTTCCTGGGGGTCCAGCCCCGAGGACGTCGTCTCGATCGACGGCGTCGTGCCGGACCCGGACGCGATTTCCGACGAGACCAAACGCGAATCGAAGAAGCGCGCGCTCGACTACATGGGCCTGACGCCGGGCACCAGGATGACCGACATCGGCATCGACCGGGTCTTCATCGGCTCCTGCACCAACGGCCGCATCGAGGACCTGCGCGCCGTCGCCCAGGTCGTGGAAGGGCGGAAGGTGGCCGAGACGGTGTCTGCCATGATCGTGCCGGGCTCGGGCCTCGTGAAGCTCCAGGCCGAGGCGGAGGGGCTCGACGCGATCTTCAAGGCGGCCGGCTTCGATTGGCGCGAGCCCGGCTGCTCCATGTGCCTCGGCATGAACGAGGACCGCCTCTCCCCTTACGAGCGCTGCGCTTCGACCTCGAACCGCAACTTCGAGGGCCGGCAGGGCTTCAAGGGCCGCACCCACCTCGTCTCGCCCGCCATGGCGGCGGCGGCGGCCATCGCCGGCCGCTTCGTCGACGTGCGCGAGTGGCGCTGAGCCGGACAATCGCGACCGGAGCGGGTGCCGAGCCCGCTCCAAGCAGCCTCGTTTAGAAATTCCTTCAGGGCTTCTTCGCTAGGTTGGACTTGCCGCGAAGCCGAGGTGCCCTAGCGCCCCGGCTCGCCTCCTCTTGCGGGGCCGCCGATGAGCTCGGGCGACAATTTCGCTTTTCTTCTGCCGATCATGATGGCGACCTTCGGCGTCGTCTTCCTGATCGTCGCCCGCCATGGCGGACGGGGCGCTGCAGCCTGGGGCATCGGCTATCTCGCCTCGGGCGCGGCCTTCGCCATCCCCTACGTGCTCGGCGCCCTGCCGGTCGTGGCGCAGGCGCTTCTTGCCGACGCCTTGTTTCTCTTCGCCTTCGTCGTCTACGCCTCGGCCCTGCGCTCGCGCTTCGGCCTGTCACCGCGGTGGCGGTCGGACATCGTCCTGTCTCTCCTCGCCTTCGCCGCCATCGCGTATGCCGTCGCGGTGCGGGGAGACCTGCGCGCCGAACTGATGATCGGCGATATCGCCTGCACTCTTCTCCTCCTCGGCCCCTTCGCCCGAGGGCTTGTTCGCGCCCGGCGCCGGATCGACTGGGCCATTCTGACGGTCACGGGCCTCGCCATGGCCGACAACATCCTGCGCAACAGCCTCTTCGCGGGCCTCGCCGGCGGCGATCTCGAAGGCTTCGCAACATCGACCTACGCCTTCGCCATGCAAGCGAGCGGCTCGATCCTGGCGCTGTTCCTCGCCCTCGCCGCGCTTGCCGCCACCGCTTCCGACGTGATCGAGGACCACCGCGAAGCCGCCGAGCGAGACCCGCTTTCCGGCCTTCTCAATCGCCGCGGCTTCGAGATGCGCTCGCCCGCCTTCGGCCCGGGCACCGCCGTGCGCGGCACGGTCGTCACCTGCGACATCGACCACTTCAAGCGCGTCAACGATGCCTTCGGCCATGCCGCGGGCGACCGCGTCATCGCGATCATCGCGGCCATGCTCAAGCGCGACCTGCCGGCAGGCGCGCTCGCCGCGCGCTTCGGCGGCGAGGAGTTCGTCCTCTACCTGCCGGAGGCGAGCCCCGGCGAGGCCGTGGTTCTCGCCGAGCGCGCGCGGCTGTCCTTCTCGCTCCTCGACCTAGCGGCGGCCGGCATCACCGCCGCCCTCACGGCGAGCTTCGGCGTCGCGGCGGTTGAGCCGGGCGACCACTCGCTCCACGACGCGCTCGCCCGCGCCGACGCGCGCCTCTACGCGGCCAAGCTGGCGGGCCGCAACCGCGTGATCGCCGACGGTTTGTCCGCGTTTGCGAGCGCCCCCGGCGCCCGTCTGTCTGCGGCCTGAGCCCCTTTCACCGCTGCTCTTGCCGCGACAGCCAGTCGCGCAGCGCCGCGTTCAGCCGCGTCTGCCAGCCCTTGCCGGTGGCGCGAAAGGCGGCGGCGACGTCCGGGTCGAGCCGGATGGTGATCCGCTCCTTGGGCGCCTCCGCCGGTGGCCGCCCCCGCCGGATCAGGACGCCGTTCTCGTGAAGGTCCGCGCGGTCGAACATCTCGTCCGTCCATTCCGGCGCGTCGTCCGGGTCAACCCATTCGGTCGCGGACACGTCTGGCTTCGCGCTCATGGCAGTGCCTCATGGAGATGATGTGCCGGCCTTCGTCCCGCGGTGTCCAAACCAGCATCACGACGCGGTCGGCGATGAAGCCGTAGGTCTGGAAGCGCTCCTCGCCGTAATCAAAGCGCTCGTCCAGCAGGGTCAGGGTCCGCCCCGCGAACACCGTCGGCGCGTCGCGGAAGTCCAGCCCGCGCTCGGCCAGGGTCGTGTCGCGCTTGGCCGGGTCGAAGCTGATCCGCATGCCATTATTGTATGTACGAAAATCCCGCCGTCAATTCACCGCGAGCGCTCGGCCGCGCCGGCTTGACGAGGAGGGGCGCGGCGCGCGACAGGAGCGGGCATGGAGACGCCGACGCCCGACATCGAGATCCGAAAGTTGCGCCTCAGCGACGCGCGCGATCTCGCGCCGCTGATCTCCGCCTACAGCCAGTCCCTGTTCCGCGGCGCGCCGGGCGCGCCCGACAACTTCTACGCCGAGCAGCTCCTCCAGGATCGAACCGCCGAGGTGCTCGGCGCCCGGCTCGACGGCGCGCTCGTCGGCTTCCTCGTCTTCTACGACGTGCCGGATCTTTGGACGGGCATGCGCGCGGGCCTTGCCGACCACATCTACGTCGACCACGCCCATCGCCGGAAGGGAATCGCCAAGGCGATGATCGACCTTCTGGCCGAGGAAGCGGATGGGCGCGGCTGGTCGAAGATCGTGCTGCACGCTCCCCGCAACCCTGGGCAGAATCGCCACCTCTACGAGCGCGTCGCCGAGCCCGCCGACTGGTCGAGCTTCGTGATCCGCTTCGTCAACCGCGACCCCGCGGCGCAAGGCTGAGCGGGGCGGGCGAGGGCGCCTGCCGGCTTAATCGGTTTAGGCGGGAACAAGGCCGCCGCGCGGCATCTTCGGCCCTTGCTTTCGCTCGCGCCTTCCGTCTTTTAGAGCCGTTCGAGGGATGCCGGGCGTTCGAAGCCGCCCATGCGTCTTCCGCATCTCGCACCAGGGACGTGTCTCGCTCCGATGTCCGATACGAAATCCGCGCGGCCCCTGTCGCCGCACCTGTCGATCTACCGGTTCAAGCCGACCATGGCGATGTCGATCGTCCACCGGGTCACCGGCGTCGGCCTTTATCTCGGCACGGTGTTCTTCGTCTGGTGGCTGCTCGCCGCGGCGAGCGGGCCGGAAGCCTTCTCCTACGCCTCGGCCTTCTTCGGCTCGATCATCGGGCGCCTGTTCCTGTTCGTGTATTCCTGGGTGCTGCTGCACCACATGTTCGGCGGTCTTCGCCACTTCGTCTGGGACATGGGCCACGCGATCACCCGCGAGCAGTCGACCCTCGCGGCGCAGGCAACGCTCGTCGCCTCGCTCGCCTCCACCCTTCTCCTGTGGCTGATCGTCTGGATCGTTTGAGGAAGCCCCGATGAGCGCCGATCCCTTCAAGATGCGCACGCCGCTGCGCCGCGTCCGCGGCCTGGGCGTTTCCGGCAGCGGCACGGAGCACTTCTGGCTCCAGCGCATGACCGCCCTGTCCAACATCGCGCTGATCCTGTTCTTCGTGGTCTTCCTCGTCGCCATGCACGACGAGCCCTACGCCGTCGTGCGCGAGGCCTTCCGCAACCCGATCATCGGACTCCTTGTCGCGCTTGTCCCGGTGTCCTTCTCCATCCACATGCGTCTGGGCATGGAGATCGTGATCGAGGACTACGTCCACTCGACCTGGAAGCTCCCGCTGCGCATCATCAACACCTTCTTCGCCGTGCTGATCGCCGCCGCCAGCCTCTTCGCGATCGCCAAGCTGAGCTTCGGAGCCTGAGCCCATGGCCGACATGAACGCTTCCGCCCCCGCCGGCCAGCCGCACCGCTCCGCCGCCCCCGGCATCAAGGGGCAGGCCTATCCGATGGTCGACCACACGTTCGACGTGGTGGTCGTGGGGGCGGGCGGCGCCGGTCTTCGCGCCACGCTCGGCGCGGCCCAGGCCGGCCTCAAGACCGCCTGCATCACCAAGGTCTTTCCGACGCGCTCCCACACGGTCGCCGCGCAAGGGGGCGTCGCCGCCTCGCTCGGCAACATGGGCAAGGACGACTGGCGCTGGCACATGTACGACACCGTGAAGGGGTCGGACTGGCTCGGCGACCAGGACGCCATCGAGTACCTGGTGCGCAACGCGCCCGCGGCCGTCTACGAGCTCGAGCATTTCGGCGTGCCCTTCTCGCGCACCGAGGACGGGCGCATCTACCAGCGGCCCTTCGGCGGAATGACCACCGATTACGGCAACGGCCCGGCAGCCCAGCGCACCTGCGCCGCCGCCGACCGTACAGGCCACGCGATCCTCCACACGCTCTACGGCCAGTCTCTGCGCTACGCCTCGGAGTTCTTCATCGAGTACTTCGCGATCGACCTGATCATGGACGAGGAAGGCGCCTGCCGCGGCGTCGTCGCCCTCAACATGGACGACGGCACGATCCACCGCTTCCGCTCCAAGAAGACGATCCTGGCGACCGGCGGCTACGGGCGCGCCTACTTCTCCGCGACCTCCGCCCACACCTGCACGGGCGACGGCAACGCCATGGTGCTGCGCGCCGGCCTGCCGCTGCAGGACATGGAGTTCGTGCAGTTCCACCCGACCGGCATCTACGGCGCGGGCTGCCTCATCACGGAGGGCGCGCGGGGCGAGGGCGGGTACCTCACCAACTCCGAAGGCGAGCGCTTCATGGAGCGCTACGCCCCTTCCGCCAAGGATCTGGCCTCCCGCGACGTCGTTTCGCGCTCCATGACCATGGAGATCCGCGACGGCCGGGGCGTCGGCAAGAACAAGGACCACATTTTCCTGCACCTCGACCACCTCGATCCCGCGATCCTCCACGAGCGCCTGCCGGGCATCTCGGAAAGCGCGAAGATCTTCGCGGGCGTCGACGTGACCAAGGAGCCGATCCCGGTCCTGCCGACCGTCCACTACAACATGGGCGGCATCCCGACGAACTATCACGGCGAAGTGCTGACCAAGCGGAACGGCGACGCCGACACGGTCGTCCCCGGCCTGATGGCGGTGGGCGAGGCGGCCTGCGTCTCCGTCCACGGCGCCAATCGCCTGGGGTCCAACTCGCTGATCGACCTCGTCGTCTTCGGCCGAGCCGCGGCGCTGCGCTGCGCCGACACGGTGACGGCCGGCGAGGACCAGCCGGACCTGCCGGCGGGCGCGGGCGACTTCGCGCTCTCGCGCCTCGACCGCTTCCGCCATGCTTCTGGCGGCACGCCGACCGCGATGCTGCGCGACCGCATGCAGCGCACCATGCAGTCGAACTGCGCCGTGTTTCGCACCGGCGAGGTGCTGGAGGAAGGCCACCACAAGATCCACGAGATCTGGCAGGGCTCCGAGGACGTCGCGGTCAAGGACCGTTCGCTGATCTGGAACACCGACCTCGTCGAGACTTTGGAGTACGACAACCTGATAGCCCAAGCGGTCGTCACCATGGACTCGGCCCGGGCTCGCACCGAGTCGCGCGGCGCCCATGCCCGCGAGGACTTCCCCGAGCGCGACGACGCCAACTGGATGAAGCACACCCTGTCCTTCTGCGACACGGCCGCCAAGACGGTCTCGCTCGACGATCGCCCGGTGCACACCTACACCCTGTCGAACCAGATCGAGTACATCCAGCCGAAGAAGCGCGTCTACTGACGCCCGGAGGCAGGCTTCGAAAAGGTCGAACTCGAGAGGGCGGCGGACGATGGTCCGCCGCCCTTTATCAATCTAACGGGCATGGATGCTGCACGAACGTCTTGAGGAAGGGTTGAAACCACCTGGGCGCGAAGCGTCCCGATCCTGCATGGCTGCCTTGATCCGCCGACCCTAACGGCGGGCCGCCGCAGCACCTATGTTTGCATTGCAGCAAGACAGGCTGCAGACGCACGCAAAGGATGAGAAAACAATGACCGCGCGCACGCAGAACCGCTTCCGCAGCTTCCTCGACATGATGTCGGGTGCGCGCGAATGCGCCGCCGCGGTGGAAGCCGGCCGCAAGCCCAGCGCCCGCGCGCTGCGCAATCTCAATCTTCCGGCCGATGCTTTCGACGACGTCAAGTTCGGCCGCTGATCGCTGAAGGCGGCGCCTTGGGAGCCTCGCTCCCGGCGCCGTTGATGCTCGGGGCTGCGGGTGGCCTGATCCGCCCGTAACCCATCTAACTCAGTCTCGAATCGTCGCGGCTCGCATGAGTCCGCTTCCACGATTGACGAGGCGTTTCTCCGTCGCTCCGGTTTTCAGGCGTCGACGCCGCGGATCGCGGCGATGACCTTGCCGAGGACGGCTTGCCCCTCGTCGGTCAGGCGGGCCTTCGCGCCCTGCGGCTCGATCAGGCCGGCCGATTGAAGTTCCTTCACGCCGTCCGCGTCGGCATGGTGGCCCTGCCCGTCATCGAGCACCACCTCGCGCACCGGATCGCCCGATAGAAGGGCGTAGTAGGCGGCGAAGGCGAAGATCGAGCGCGCCTTGTCGGACATCGAGGCGGTAGCGGCGGTCTGCGCTGCGGACATGAGTCGGCTCCCTCGTCATGACATCGTGTCCGTGGCGAACGTCGCCCGCGTCGGAACGATCCCGCCCCGGCGCTTTCGTCGCGCCCGCCTTTAGCCGTCCATCAGGTTCGGGTCGCGCCAGGCGCGCTCGAAGGGCAGGCGCCATGCATGGGGCGCAATCAACTGGTGGATCGACTTCGGTCCCCAGGAGCCCGGCGCGTAGAGCCGCACCGGCGGCGGGTTCTCGATCAGCGGCACCGACACCTGCCAAAGCCGCTCGATGCCCTCGGCCGTCGTGAACAGAGTGCGGTCGCCGCGCATGGCGTCGAGGATCAGGCGCTCGTAGGCTTCCAGCACCTCCCCCAGCATATCCGTGTCGCGCATGGCGAACTGCATCGACAGCTTGTCGAGCCGCATGCCCGGCCCCGGTCGCTTGCCGTAGAAGGAGAGCGACATCTTCGAGGCGTCCGCGAGATCGAAGGTCAGGTGGTCCGGCCCCTGCGCGCCGACCCCCGAACCGGCGGGGAACATCGACTTCGGCGGCTCGCGAAAGGCGATGGAAATGATGCGCTGGCCTTCGGCGAGGCGCTTGCCTGTCCGGAGATAGAACGGCACGCCCGCCCAGCGCCAGTTGTCGATCTGGCATTTCAGCGCGATGAAGGTTTCCGTCTCGGAGATCGGATCGACGCCCTCCTCTTCGCGATAGCCGGCATATTGGCCGCGCACCACGTCCTTCGGATCGATCGGGAGCATGGAGCGGAAGACCTTGTTCTTCTCCTCGCTGATCGGCGCCGGCTCCAGCGAGGTCGGCGGCTCCATCGCCATGAAGCCGAGGATCTGGAAGAGGTGGGTCACCACCATGTCGCGATAGGCCCCGGTCGCCTCGTAGAAGCCCGAGCGCTTGCCGAGGCCGAGGGTCTCCGGCACGTCGATCTGCACGTGATCGATGAAGTTGCGGTTCCAGATCGGCTCGAACAGGCCGTTGGCGAAGCGGAAGGCGAGGATGTTCTGCGCCGCCTCCTTGCCGAGGAAGTGGTCGATGCGGAAGATCTGCTCCTCGTCGAACACCTCGTGAAGCCGGGCATTGAGCACCGTCGCGCTGGCGAGGTCGGTGCCGAAGGGCTTCTCCATGATGATGCGGCAGTGCTCGGTGAGCCCCGCCTCGGCGAGCATGCGGACGGCGGGAAGGGCCGCCGCGGGCGGAACCGACAGATAATGCATCAGGCGCGTCTCGCCGGCGAGCGACGCTTCGGCCCGCCGGACCGCTTCCTTCAGGGCGCCCGCGCCCGCCGAGAGCGGCACGTAGTCGAGGATCTGCGCGAAGGCGGACCAGTCCTCCTCGCTCATCCGCCGCGACAGGAACTGGTTCAGGGCGTCGCGCGCCACGGCCCTGAAGGCGTCCGCGTCGATGTCGTCGAGCGACACGCCGATGATCCGGCAGCCCGGAATGAAGCCAGCACTGACGAGGTGAAACAGGCCCGGCAGGAGCTTGCGCTTCGACAGGTCCCCCGTCGCGCCGAACAGAACGACGACCTGAGGGTACTTCGGACCCACCTTCTGAGCATTCTTCGTCATCGACCCGTTCCGCTGTCCTTCTCGAGGCGCTGCAACATAGAGGTCGGAGGGTCGCGCGCCCAGCCGGCTACCTTCATCGATGATCGCATTCCGACATGTCGCGACCCTTGTCGGATGGTGGTACTTAGCTGCGCCTGCAGTTGCAGTCTGTGATTGCAGGTTCTGATTATGAAAACCGGGGCTTGCGCTCCTCGCTTGATTGTGAACGATATGTGTTGCTGACAATGTGTCGCTGAGGCCCATGGAAGCGATTCCGAACCGCCCCGAGGCACCCGTCCAACCGATTGAAAAGATGAGGTTGCTATGCCGAACCCATCCTCACAGCTGCGCGAGGAACTGCGCGCGGAGCCGGGAACTTCCACTCAGCGGCTGGTGCCCGGACTTGTCTCGATCGCCAAGTCCGTGCGCCAGCTCATGGCCTTGAAGCTCGCCCCGATCGACGTGCTCGTCGGCCAGGACCAGCTCCTCGGCGTTCTGGACGCCGAGCATGCCAAGAGCGTCCTCGACATCGCGACGGAGCTGTCGGTGCGGCCGTCCACCGTGTCCAAGATGCTCGATCAGGTGGGCAAGAAGGGCTGGACGCTGCGCCAGGGCGATCAGGACGACCGTCGTAAGACGCTGGTCCGCCTGACGCCGGACGGCGTGAAGGTCCAGGAAAGCGTGCGCGCCGTCTGGAAGCGTCTCGAGGACGATCTGGTGGAAGCACTCGGGGATCAGTCGGTCGACATCGTCGACAATCTCGGCAGCCTCGACTCGATCCTCACCAAGCGCCTGTCCCGGCTGCGCTGAGCCTCAAGACCCGTCGCGGTCGCGGCGGGTCGCCTCGAAGAGAACGCGGACCACGTTGTCCGCGTCCATCGGCTTGCTGTAGAGCGGAACGTCCTCGTGCTCCTGCGGGATGAACCAATCATCGTAGCCGGTCACGAAGATCAACGGGATGCCGCGCTCGCGCAAGGTTCGGGCCACCGGAAACGAGGCCTGGTCGCCGAGCTTGATGTCGAGCACGGCGCCGTCCACCTGTTGCCCGGCGTCGATCAGCGCCAGGGCCTCCTCCACGCTCGCCACCGGCCCCAGAACCACGCCCCCTGCTTGACGCACGGCGTGAGCCGTCTCCTCCGCGAAGAAAAACTCGTCCTCGACGATGAGGATGCGCCGTCCGGCGAAGTCGTTGGAGGTCAGCGTTATCATCATGGCCCTTCATGTCGCGCGCCGTCGTCTCGGTCGACGCGGCGTTCTGCCCAACGTCTGATTCGGTTTCGACCAACCCGCTTCGCAAGTCGATTGCGAAAATGTTCGTCCTGCAACCGCTTGACCCCTTCTAACGTTTTCCAACCTCATCCGCTTGGCCAGTGGATTTATTGGAGCCAGCCAAGGGCCGAGCGGGCATCGAGGTCAAGAACAGCTTGAATGCGGCATGGTCCGCGCAAGCGCAACGGGGAATTGTTCCCTGTGCTGCAGTGCGACGGCATGGTCTTCGAAGCTGTCGAGAGTGGAGGAGTGCGGGATGCCGATCGACGACAGCTCCGAACGGGTCAGGGAACTGGCCTATCTTCTGTGGGAAAGGGCCGGCCGGCCGAACGGGCGCGAGCACGAGTTCTGGGCCGCTGCCTCCCACGAGATCGAGTTCAAGCAGGCGAACCAGAACCAGCGGCCGAACGAGAACCGGTTCGTCGCCCGCTGAAACCCCGACGCGCAGCGTTCAGCGGGACGCGAGCGGCCCCTCGGCCCAGGTCGTCGCGTCTCGCGGCACGATTGCGCCGTATTCGCCGATGACGCGCGACGCCATCCGGTGGCCGGCACGTGCCGCCTGTTCCAGGGTCCCGCCGCACAGGCGCGCGGCAAGTGCCGCGCCGTCGAAGCTGTCGCCGGCGGCTGTCGTGTCGACGACGCGCGCCGCGCGCTCGCCCGGAACGGTTCGAAGGCCATCGGTGCTCGCGACGATCGCCGCTTCGGCGCCCGCCTTGACGATCACCCCGCCGGCGCCGAGGCCGAGAAGGCGCCGGGCCGTCGCTTCGGGCGTCGCGTCGCCGAACAGGAGG
The DNA here is from genome assembly GCF_009765365.1 of Antarcticirhabdus aurantiaca. Lineage (GTDB taxonomy): Bacteria > Pseudomonadota > Alphaproteobacteria > Rhizobiales > Rhizobiaceae > Antarcticirhabdus > Antarcticirhabdus aurantiaca. The sequence continues at coordinate 83,334 of NZ_VTOM01000017.1, read as the reverse complement.
ACCTCGTCGTCGAAGCTCGGAAGGGTGAGGGACGCCGCGGCGTGCCCGGCGGCGATCGCCTCGCGCGCCGTGTCCTCCGACTCCCAGAGCTTGGGTCGGTAGTTGTTGTCGAAGCCGACGAGGCGGCCGGCGTCGCGCATTCGCCGCGCGAGCGCGAGAAGCCGGGTCCGGGCAGCCGGCTCGAGGATCGCGAGGGTGATGCCCGAGAAGAACAAGGCCTCCGACGCTTCGATCGCCGCTTCGAGCCGTTCGGCCTCGTTCGGCTCGGCGAGGAGGCGCCGGGCGGCCGACGCAGAGCGCCAATAGGAAAAGGAGCGCTCGCCCGCCGCGTCGCGGCTGATGGCGTAGAGGCCGGTCTTTTCACCGGCGGCGACGGTGGCGAGGTTCGCCTCGACGCCTTCCGCCGCGATGAAGCCCGGGATTTCCAGCCCGAAGGCGTCGCCGCCGATGCGCGTCGCGTAGGCGACGGTCGCCGCGCCCGTGTCGCCGAGCGCCCGCCGGCAATAGATCGCCGCGTTCAGGGTGTCGCCGCCGACGGTTCGGCGCAGCGTGCCGGCCTCGTCGCCCGGCCGGTGGAAGAGCTCCACCATGCACTCGCCGAGAAAGACGATGCGGCGCGCCCCGGCTTCGTCGTCCTTCGAGATGTCGCTCATTTCGTGCCCCTCCCGGCCCTGTCGATCCCGCTCCCTCAGGTCGAGATTTCGACGATCGCCTTGATAACGCCGTCGCGGTCGGCCGCCCAGGCCGGAAGCCGCTCGGCCGCCTCGTCGAGCGATGCGGTGTCGGTGTGGAGCCGCGCGGCGTCGATCCGCTTCTCGGCGAAGGCCCGGCGCACGGTGTCGAAGTCTTCGGCCGTGGCGTTGCGGCTGCCGATGATCGACATTTCGCGCTTATGGAATTCCGCGTCCGAGAAGCGGATGTCGCCCTTCACCACGCTGACGAGAACGAGGCTGCCGCCGTGGGCGACGAGCGGGAAGCAGTTCTCGATCGAGGCGGCGTTGCCCGTGGCGTCGAAGACGACGTCGAAGCCCTCGCCGCCGGTGGCAGCCATCGCGGCCGCGCCCTTCGCAGAGGGCTGGAAGGACGATTCGAAGCCGAAGCGCTCGCGCGCCATGGCGAGGCGCTGGGGCGACAGGTCGAGAAGGTGGACCTCGGCCCCCGCCTCGCGGGCGAAGAGCGCCGTGCCGAGGCCAATCGGTCCGGCGCCGACGACGAGCGCGCGCTCGCCGGGCCCGGTTCTCGAGCGCCGCACCGCATGGGCGCCGATCGCCAGGAACTCGACCATCGCGGCTTCGGCCGGCGTCAGTCCGTCCGCCGCGTAGAGGTTGCCGGCGGGAACCGCGATGCGGCCGGTGATGCCGCCGTCGCGATGGACGCCGAGCACCTCGATCGCCACGCAGCAGTTCGGCTTGCCGCGCCGGCATGCCCGGCAGCGCCCGCAGGCGATGTAGGGGTTGATCGTGACGAGCGTGCCCGCCCGAAAGCCCTCGGCGTCCGCCGCGATGCGGCCCGACAGCTCGTGGCCGATCACGCGGGGATAAGCGAGAAAGGGGTGCTTGCCCTCGAAGATGTGGTAGTCGGTTCCGCAGATCCCCGCTGCCGCGACGTCGACGAGCACCCAGCCCGGCGGCGCCTCCTCGGGGCGTGCGACCTGCGTCAGGACGATCCGTCCCGGCTCCTCAACCCGGAGCGCCGACATGGTGCTCCCGGTGCTGCTGGTTCCACGCCTCGTATCGCTCGACATGCCGCTCATCCTTCCGTGCAGGGCCTCGCTTGCACTCGCATATGAATGAAGTATTCTCATGTGAATGTCGAGCGCGCGAGGGGGTGGACAGGTGAGCGAGGCCGAGGATCGCTACCGCGCGCCGGCGCTCGACAAGGGCCTCGACATCCTCGAGCTTCTCGCGTCGACGGACGAGGATCTGAGCCAAGCCGAGATCGCCAAGACGCTGCAGCGCAGCCCGAACGAGATCTACCGGATGCTCGACCGCTTGGTGCGGCGCGATTACATCCGCCGGACGGCCGACGACCGCTATCACCTGACCCTGAAGCTCTTCGAGCTCGGCGTCCGGCACCGCCCGTTGAAGCGCCTGCTCGCGCAGGCCGAGCCCGCGATGCGCCGCTTCGCCCATGCCACGGCCCAGGCCTGCCACCTCGTCGTCCAGGACCGCAGCCTGCTGACCGTCGTCGCCCAGTTCGACAGTCCCGATTACTGGAACGTCTCGATCCGCGTCGGCGCCCGCATCCGGTGCCTGGGAACGGGGTCCGGTCATGTGATGCTGGCTTATGCCCGCCCCGAGGAGCGGGCTCTGCTCCTCCAGGCGAGCGGAGAGGCCGGCGAGCCCGGCCCCGATTTCGAGGGCGAGCTCCAGGCGATCCGCGAGGCCGGCCACGCCGTCGTGCCGAGCCGCCAGACGGTTGGCGTCACGAACCTGACCGTGCCGATCGTCAACCCGCTCGGCTCGGTGCATGCCGTCCTGACCTGCCCCTTCACCCCCCGCCTCGACTCGCCGGAGGCGCCGGGGCAGGAGGACGTTCTCGACCAGCTTCGCCTCGCGGCGCGGGCCATTTCGGACGGGGAGCCGCGGCCGGCCTGATCGGCGCCGCGGTTTCCCTCATGCGCCTCAGCGACGCCAGGTGCCCGGCTCCTGCGGCGGGATGACCCTGGGATCCACCGGGCCGAGGCTGTGATAAGGGTTCTGCCCGCGGCCGATCAGGCGGCCGGACAGCCAGCCATTGCCGCCGTGAACGTCGACGTAGCACCAGGTGCCGCGGCATTCGCCGACATTGACGAAGTCGCCCCGCGTGAGGCGGTTCACCACCCGGTGGTTTGTGCCGGGGCCGGCGCGGACATTGGCGTTCGCGGTGACGTAGGCCTGCTCGAAGCGGTCGTCCTCGCGCGGAGGCTCGACGGCGATCATGGTGGCGGACGCGGCAACCCCGCTCGCGAGAAGGATCGATGCGGCAAGGGCGGAGCGGAGCGGCGGACGATTGCGACGCATGGGAGGTCTTTCTGCGATGTTCGGAAGCCGATGGGTAGCCGGCTGCGCATGAACGTCGTCTGAACCTGGGCGGGTTTCCGGCTGCAACCTCTTCGGGAGCCCGCGCCCTAGCGGCAGTAGAGGGAGCCGTTGTTGCGGGCGGCGATGTCGAGGTGAAGGTGATCGGCGTGATCGGCATCCGTGCCGGGACCGAGCACGGTTTTGAAGGGGCCGCAGGCGGCCCGGCGGATCTCGGCAAGGAACCGGTCCTCGTCCGTCCCCGGCGCCTTGGGCTCGACGACGATGCGGCGGCCACCCTTCAGCGCCACGGCTGCGACGTCGACGGCGCTGCCGCGCCCGTGCTCGGAGATGCCGTTCTCGCTGGCGCGGTCGCGGCAGACATAGGTGCTGCCGCCCCCGACCGCTTCCACGCTCGCCCCGCCGAGTTCGGCCTTGGCGGCCGGCACGACGGCCTCGCCCACCCAGACGTCGAGGGCGAGCGCCGCGCGGCAGAGCATCTTTGTCTGGCCGAGGACCGCCACGCCGGAGGAGAACCGCTTCAGCTCCACCGGTCGCAGGACCCCGCAGGCGCCCTCGGAGAGGCTCGGTCCGACCTCGAACTCGGCGCCGCGCTTCGTCAGCTCGGCCTCGCAGGCCGTGGCGTCCTCGATCGCCGCCGCGGCCTCGGCGCTTTCGGCCGGCGTCACGGTCGCGGGGCTGGCTTCCGGCGCGTCCGGCTCGGGCTCGGTGCGCGCTTTCTCCGGAGAAACATAGGCGGGCGCCGGCTGCGGCGGCGCGGAAGCATCCGGACTGCCGGCGGCCGGCGGCAGTGCGGGCTCGGGTGCCGTTGGGACGGGGGCAGGAGCAGGAGAAGGAGCCGCGCCGTGCGGCGGGGCCGCCTCCGGCACGGGAACGGTTTCGGCCGGCGGCGGCGGAGGGGGCGTGCCCGGTGCGTCCGCTTCGTCCGCCGGGACCGCTGCCTCGGGAGCCTGGTCCTCGCCGCTGGCAGTGGCCGGCGCCTCGGCGGGCTTCGGCGGCGTCGCGGGTGCCTCGTCCGGCTTCTGCGAGGGGACCGGCACGGCGCCGGCCGCCGGCTCCTGGCCGCTCGCCGACATCGTCGCGCCAAGTATCAGCAGGAGGGCGCCGAGCGCCCCCATCGACCGCGTCTGCATCATGTCCCCTCGTCTCCCCCTCGCCGACACGTTTCCGGCGTCAAGCGCGACGCGGGCCCGGCAGCCGCCTAGTAACCGGACGGGGCGGGGACCGGTTCCGCGCCGCCGTAGCGGCCCCGCAGCGTCGCCAGGGCCCTGGTGTATTCGGCCAAGTCCGCTCCGACGGCGACGAAGCGCGCGCCGAGTTCGATGTAGCGCTTGTTCAAAGTCTCGTTGAAGGTGAGGATGCCGGCCGGCTTGCCCGTGGCGACGATCGTCGCGATCGCCTGCTCGATCGCGGCCTGCACCTCGGGCTCGTCAAAGCGGCCGGCATAACCCATGTCGGCCGCGAGGTCCGCCGGGCCGATGAAGACGCCGTCGATTCCCTCCACCGCGGCGATGGCCGACAGGTTCTCCAGCGCCGCGCGCGACTCGGCCTGGACGAGAAGGCAGATCTCCTCGTCGGCGTTCGACGCGTAGTCGGGGATGGTGCCGAAGCGAGAGGCGCGGGCGACCACCGCACCCATGCCGCGCACGCCGCGCGGGGGGTAGCGCACGGCCTTGACCAGCGCCTCGGCCTGTTCGGGCGTGTCGACCATGGGCACCAGCAGCGTCTGCGCGCCGATATCCAGGAGCTGCTTGATCATCCAGGGCTCGCCCATGGGCGGACGGACGACCGTCGCCGAAGGACTGGCCTCCAGCGCCTGCAGCTGCGCGAGGATCGAGCGCAGGTCGTTGGGCCCGTGCTCGCCGTCGATCACCAGCCAGTCGAAGCCGGCATGGCCGGCGAGCGAGGCGGCGTAAGGGTCCGCCATGTTGAGCCAGAGGCCGATCTGCGGGCGACCGCTGCGAAGCGCGGCCTTGAAGGCGTTTGTGGGCGAGGGCATGGGCGATCCCGGTTCCAGGAAGGTACGGCGTCCTTCCTAGTCCCGCATCCGCTCCCTGGCAAAGGCGTCGCTCGCGCGACGCCTCACATGAACGGGCGGCGCGGCTGGGCGTCGTGGGTGGCGCGGATGGCGTCGCCCTCGACCTCGACGAGGCGTACGCCGTAGCCCCAGAGGTCGGCGAGGTGCTGGAGGACGCGGCTCGCATCGCCCGGCTCCAGGCGGATGCCGTCCACCATTTCGTGGCGCAGGAGGAGCTGCCGGTCGCCGGCCAGATCCACGTCCACCACCTGGATGTTCGGGTCCTGGCGCGACACGTCGTAGTGCCGCCCGAGCGCCCGGCGGATGTCGCGATAGCCGCGCTCGTCGTGGATCGCCGAGACCACGACCTCGTCGGCCCGAGCGTCGTCGACGAGCCGGAAGAGGCGGAGCTTGCGGATGAGGTGGGGCGAGAGGAACTGCGAGACGAAGCTCTCGTCGCGGTAGTTCGCCCAAGCGTCGCGAAGGACGGCCATGTGGTCGCCGCGTCCCGCGATGTCGGGGAACCAGTGCCGGTCCTCGTCCGTCGGCGCCAGGCAGATGCGCTCGATGTCCTCCATCATCGCGAAGCCCAGCGCATAGGGGTTGATGCCGCCGTAGCGCCGGTCGTCGAAGTGCGGCTGCATCACGACGTTGGTGTGGGAGTGCAGGAATTCGAGGAAGGCGCCCTCGTTGATGCGGCCCGTCTCGTGGAGGCGCGTCATGATGCGGTGGTGGGTGTAGGTCGCGCAGCCCTCGTTCATCACCTTGGTCTGACGCTGGGGATAGAAGTACTGCGCGATGAGGCGCACGATGCGCAGGATCTCGCGCTGCCAGGGCTGGAGGCGGGGCGCGACCTTTTCCAGGAAGTAAAGGACGTTCTCCTCGGGAAGCCCGAGAAGCGCGCGGCGGCGCTCCTCCTCGGGTTTCGCGCCGGCGCGCTTCTTGCCCTCGGGCACGGTCCGCCAGAGGTCGTTGAACAAGCGCTCGCCGTGTTCGCGCCGTTCGCGCTCGCGCCGCTGCTCGGACGCCAGGTCCATCGGCTGGCGGCGGGGCGAGCGGTGGATGCCGTGGCTCATCAGCGCGTGGGCGGCGTCGATGAAGCGCTCGACGTTGTCGGTGCCGTAGCGCTCTTCGCAAGCACTGATGTAGGACTTGGCGAAGGCGAGATAGTCGTGGATGCCTTCCGCGTCGGTCCATTGCCGGAAGACGTAGTTGTTCTTGAAGAAGTGGTTGTGCCCGAAGGCGGCGTGGGCGAGCACCAGCGTCTGCATCGTCGCGGTGTTCTGCTCCATGATGTAGACGATGCAGGGGCTGGAATTGATGACGATCTCGTAGGCGAGGCTCTGCCAGCCCTTGCGGTAGAGCGTCTCGTTGCGCAGGAACTGCTTGCCGAAGGACCAGTGCTTGTAGAACAGCGGCATGCCGGTCGAGGCGTAGGCGTCGAGCATCTGCTCGGAGGTAATGACCTCGATCTGGTTGGGGTAGATGTCGAGGCCCAGCTCTTCGAGCCCGACCTCCTCCACCGCCGCGTAGATGCGCGACAGCATGTCGAAGTCCCAGTCCGCCCCCTCGAAGAGGAGGCCGGGCGGTGGAGGCACGGAACGCCGGCGGGAGAGGGACATCAGCTTTTCCCTTTCGTCGTCGCCTTCTTCTCGAAGAGCTCGCGGAAGACGGGATAGATGTCGCGCCGGTCGCCCACCTTGCGCATCGACATCGGGAGATTCGGCGCGATGAGGCGCTCGTAGGCGCGCCAGAGGCCGGTCTCCTGGCGCACCCAGCCGATCCCGTCGCTCGTGCCGCGGCCGACCTCGAGATAGGCGTAGTACTGCGACATCGGCAGGATGGTGTCGCGCAGGAGCTCGATCGACAGGGCGTTGTCGCTCGACATGTTGTCGCCGTCCGAGGCCTGCGCCGCGTAGATGTTCCACTGGTCGGCGGGGAAGCGCTGGGCGGCGATGCGCGCCATCTCCTTCAGCGCCGAGGAGACCACCGTGCCGCCGCTCTCGCGGCTCTTGAAGAAGGTCTCCTCGTCCACCTCCTTGGCCTCGTGGGTGTGGCGGATGAAGACGATCTCGACGCGCTTGTAGCGCTTGGTGAGGAACAGGTAGAGCAGGCTGAAGAAGCGCTTGGCCAAGTCCTTCATGTGCTCGTCCATCGAGCCGGACACGTCCATCAGGCAGAACATGGCGGCCCGCGCGACGGGCTCGGGCACGCTGTCGAGCCGGCGGAAGCGCAGGTCCACGGGATCGATGAAGGGCACGACGAGGAGGCGCTTCTCCAGGCGGCCGATCCGCTCGCGCAGCGCCTCGGCGGCGGCCACGTCGTTGCCGGAGCGCTCCAGGATCTCCAGCTCGCGCCGCAGCGCGTCGAGCTCGGCCGGCGAGGGGCGCTTGAGCGCGATGCGCCGCGACAGCGATCGGCGGAGGGTTCGCGAGACCGAGAGCGCGGCCGGCGAGCCGGTCGTGCGGAAGCCCGCCGGCACGCGCCGCTCCTTGTCCTCGCCCATGATCTGGCGCTTGGCCATGTTGGGCAGCTCCAGGTCCTCCAGGAAGAGGTCGAGGAACTCCTCGCGCGACAGGACGAAGGCGAACGAATCCTCGCCCTCGCCGTCGGGCGAGCCGTCCGATCCGCCGCCGCCCTGGCCGCCCGGCGGCCGCTGGATGCGGTCGCCGGCCGAATAGGTCTTGTTGCCGGGCAGGACGTGGTCGCGGGTGCCGGCGCCCGAGCCGGCGTGGAAGCTCGGCTCGTGGACGTCGCCGGCGGGGATGGAGACGGCGCCGCCGTCCCCGACCTCGCGGATGGCGCGGCTCGAGGCCGCGTCCCGCACCGCCTGGCGCAGGAGGCCCCGCGCCCGGCGGATGAAGCGCTGGCGGTTGGCGAGGCTCTTGCCGCCGGGATCGAGCCGCCGATCGATGATGTGCATGGGAAACGCCTTACGCTTAGCCCGACTGCCTCACCCGCATGTACCATTCCACGAGTCGCCGCACCTGTCTCGGGGTGAATCCGCGACGGGTCATGCGGTCGACGAACTCGCCATGCTTCTTCTCGCTCTCCGAGTCCTTCTTGGAGCCGAAGGAGATCACGGGCAGGAGGTCCTCCACCTGGCTGAACATCCGCCGTTCCACCACGTCGCGGATCTTCTCGTAGCTCGTCCAGGACGGGTTGCGCCCGCCGTTGGAGGCGCGCGAGCGAAGCGAGAACTTCACCACCTCGTTGCGGAAGTCCTTGGGGTTGGCGATGCCCGCCGGCTTCTCGATCTTGGAGAGTTCCTGGTTGAGGAGCTCGCGGTCGAGGAGCTGGCCGGTGTCGGGGTCCTTGTAGTCCTGGTCCTCGATCCAGGCGTCGGCATAGGAGACGTAGCGGTCGAAGAGGTTCTGCCCGTAGTCGTGGTAGGATTCGAGATAGGCCTTCTGGATCTCGTTGCCGATGAACTCGGCGTAGCGGGGCGCGAGCTCCGCCTTGATGAACTCCAGATAGTCCCGCTCGGTTTCCTCGGGGAACTGCTCGCGCCGGATCGCCTGCTCCAGCACGTACATGAGGTGCACGGGATCGGCCGCCACTTCTTCCGTGTCGTGGTTGAAGGTCGCCGACAGCGTCTTGAAGGCGAAGCGGGTGGAGATGCCGCTCATGCCCTCGTCGACGCCGGCCGCGTCCCGATATTCCTGGAGCGTACGGGCCTTGGGGTCGACCTCCTTCATGCTCTCGCCGTTGTAGACGCGCATCTTGGCGTAGAGGTTGGAGTTCTCGTGCGGCTTCAGGCGCGAGAGCACCGCGAAGCGCGCCAGCATCTCCAGCGTCTCGGGCGCGCAGGGCGCCTGGGCCAGCTCCGAGCTGCGCACCAGCTTCTCGTAGATGTGCGTCTCCTCGTCGACGCGCAGGCAGTACGGCACCTTGATGACGTAGATGCGGTCGATGAAGGCTTCGTTGTTCTTGTTGTTCTTGAAAGAGCGCCACTCGGACTCGTTCGAGTGGGCCATGATCATGCCGGTGAAGGGGATCGCGCCGATGTTCTCCGAGCCGACGTATGATCCCTCTTGGGTCGCCGTCAGCAGCGGGTGCAACATCTTGATCGGCGCCTTGAACATCTCGACGAATTCGAGGACGCCCTGGTTCGCCCGATTGAGGCCGCCGGAATAGCTGTAGGCGTCGGGATCGTTCTGGGCGTGCATCTCCAGACGCCGGATGTCCACCTTGCCGACGAGCGAGGAGATGTCCTGGTTGTTCTCGTCGCCGGGCTCGGTCTTTGCGACGCCCACCTGGCGCAGGCGCGAGGGGTTGAGCTTGGCGACGCGGAACTTGCGGATGTCGCCGCCGAACTCGTCGAGCCGCTTCACGCACCAGGGGCTCATGAGGCCGGTGAGGCGCCGGCGCGGGATGCCGTAGTCCTTTTCCAGCGCCGGACCCATGGTCTCGGGATCGAAGAGGCCGAGCGGGCTCTCGAAGATCGGGCTGATCTCCGAGCCGGCCTTGAGGACGTAGATCGGCTGGGCCTCGATGAGCGCCTTGATGCGCTCGGCGAGCGAGGACTTGCCGCCGCCGACGGGGCCGAGGAGGTAGAGGATCTGCTTGCGCTCCTCCAGCCCCTGCGCCGCCTGGCGCAGGAAGGCGACGATGCGCTCCACCGTTTCCTCCATGCCGTAGAACTCGGCAAAGGCGGGGTACACGCGGATCGTGCGGTTGGAGAAGATTCGGCCGAGGCGCGAGTCGCGGGCCGTGTCGACCATCTCCGGCTCGCCGATGGCGGCGAGCAGGCGCTCGTGCGGCCCGGCATAGGTCAGCGGGTCCTCGCGGCAGAGATCGAGATAGTCGGACAGGCTCATCACCGTTTCGCGGCGGGCCTCGTAGGCTTGCGAGTAGGAATCGAACAACGACGAGCTGGGCATCACGCTTCCACTCCAATCTGCGCGCCGGACGGCCGGTCCCTCGGACGCCTCCGCCGGTCCTTCGCGGACCTTCGACGCGGCTCCGGCGCGATCGCGACCCGCGAGGCTCGGGGAGCATCGCGGCCGATGTGAGATAGAGTGACGAAGGGTGAGGGTGGCGTCGAGAGCGTCGGAGGGCTCTCGCGCAGCCAACTCGTCAAAACAAATTGATAAGGAAATTCAGTCGATTGGACCGGGCTGTTTGCCTTGGGGAGCTTGTGCGGACCTGATTTGCCGCACGTGGGGCGGCGAAAATATTCGCGTGCGTTGCGCCTCCGCGACGTTGCGGCGCAAAAAAACGGCCAAAAAGGCTGACGTGCCAGGAGCATGCCGCGGCCTTGCCGAGACCGGGAGCCTCGTGTTTGGATCGCCGCGCCGGGAGGGGCATCGGGGAGCGGGACGAGATGGGCGGGAACGAAGCGCGGCGCCGGGCCGCGGGCTGGCGCGCGGCTTGGCTGATCCTGGCGCTGGCGGTTCTCGGCGCGTCGTCCGCCGCCGCATCCTCGACGCGGCCCGAGCCGCAGGCGGTCCTGCGCGACTGGTACCGGCTGGTGCTGGAACTCGTGCGCCACACCCCGACCTATTCGCCGCCGGTCGCGAGCCGCGCCTTCGCCTATCTCGGCGTCACCGCCTACGAGGCCGCCGCGGGCGGCTCCGACGCGCTCGTTCCGCTCGCCGGCCAGCTCAACGGCCTCGGTCCTGCGCCGGCGCGGGAGGCGGGCGCGGCCTATGACGAGGCTCTGGTTCTCCACGCCGCCCTGTCGGAAGCGGCGGCGAGCTTCTTCGGCAATACGGGACCGACCGGCCAGCGCGCCATCGCCGCCATGAAGACGCGGGTCGGCGAGCGCATCGCGGCCGGGCTCGACCCGGCCGTGGCCGTGCGCAGCGCCGCGCATGGCCGGGCCATCGCCGCCCACGTCCTCGCCTGGTCGGCCGGGGACGGCGGCGCGCTCGTCGAGAACATGGGCTTCCCGGTGTCCTATGCGCCGGGCGCCGAGCCGGGCACCTGGCGCCCGACGAGCACCATCGCCCAGCAGCAGGCGCCGCTCCTGCCGGACTGGGGGAAGAACCGGCCCTTCGCCATGCCGGACGGGGCGAGCTGCCCGCTGCCGCCGCCGCCCGCCTACAGCGAGGCGGACGGGTCCGAGTTCCGCCGTCAGGCCGAGGAGGTGCGAAACGCGGTGCGCGACCTGACGCCGGAGCAGCGGGCGATCGCCCGCTTCTGGTCCGACGATCCGATGCTCTCGCCCACACCGCCGGGCCACTGGATCTCGATCGCGCTCGCCGTCCTGGACGAGGACGGCGCCGACCTCGAGACGCGGGCCGAAACGCTCGCCCGGCTCGGGGTCGCGCTCGCCGACGCGTTCATCGGCTGCTGGCACGAGAAATACGTCCACGACCTCGTGCGTCCCGTCACCTATATCCGCCGCAGCATCGACCCTGCCTTCGAGCCGATCCTCGTCACGCCCCCCTTTCCCGAATATCCGAGCGGCCATTCCACGCAGTCGGCTGCCGCGGCGGTCGTCCTGACGGCCCTCTTCGGCGAAGCGCGCGCCTTCGAGGACGCGACCCATGCCGATGACGGGCTGCCGGCGCGCCGTTTTCCGAGCTTCTGGGCTGCGGCGGAGGAAGCCGGCCTATCGCGCCTCTACGGCGGCATCCACTTCCGCGCGGCGATCGAGCGCGGCCTCGACCAAGGCCGCTGCGTCGGCGCCTACGCCGTCGCCTTGAAAACGAGGGCGCCGTGAGGCTGCGGGTCCTCATCGCGCTTCTTCTCGCGGCCGGTCCGGCGCTCGGGGATGAGGCCGCGCCCGCACCGGTCGTGCCGCGCTTCGTGGAGGAAATGGCCGCCGCCGGGATCGACAGCACCTATGCCGGCGGCTGGGAATACATGGTGGGCGGCGGGGCCGTCGCCTTCGACTGCGACGCGGACGGCTTTCCCGAGCTGTTCCTCGCCGGCGGCGAAGAGCCGGCGCATTTCTATCGCAACCGCAGCGACCGGGCGGGACCCCTCCGCTTCGAGCGCGATCCGGCGAGCGGGCTCGAACGCGACGCGGTCACCGGCGCCTATCCGCTCGACGTCGACGGCGACGGCCAGCTCGACCTCGCGCTCCTGCGGGTCGGCACGAGCCTCCTCATGCGCGGGCGCGGCGACTGCCGCTTCGAGCCCGCGAACGACAGCTTCGGCCTCCAGGCCTTCGACGCCTGGACCACCGCCTTCGCCGCTACCTGGGAGCGGGGCGCGGCGCTGCCGACGCTCGCCTTCGGCACCTATGTCGACCGGCGGGAGGAGATGTTTCCCTGGGGCTCCTGCACGCCGAACCGGCTGTTCCGCCCTGAGGCCGGCGAGCGGGCTCGCTATGGGCCGCCGCTGGAGCTCGCGCCGAGCTTCTGCGCCCTGTCGATGCTGTTCACCGACTGGAACCGCTCCGGCAGTCCGGCGCTGCGCGTGTCCAACGATCGCGAATACTACAAGGGCGGCCAGGAGCAGCTCTGGCGCCTCGCGCCCGGCGAGGCTCCGCGCCTCTACGCGGAGGCGGAAGGGTGGAAGGTTCTGAAGGTCTGGGGCATGGGCATCGCCTCGGCCGACCTCGACGGCGACCGCTTCCCCGAATACTTCCTGACCAGCATGGCGGACAACAAGCTGCAGGCGCTTAAAATGCCGGCGAGTCCGCACGCCGCGCCGACCTATGCCGACGTGGCGCTGGCGCGCGGCGTCACCGCCCACCGCCCTTATACGGGCGGGGACGTGCGGCCGAGCACCGCCTGGCACGCCGACTTCGCCGACGTGAACAATGACGGCCGGCTCGACCTCTTCGTCGCCAAGGGCAACGTGTCGGAGATGCCGGATTTCGCCGCGAACGATCCCAACAACCTCCTTCTGCAGCGCGAGGACGGCACCTTCGAGGAAGCGGGCGACCGAGCGGGCGTCGCTTCGATGCGGGCCGCGCGGGGCGCCGTGGTCGAGGATTTGAACCTCGACGGCCGGCTCGACCTCCTCGTCGTCAACCGCAACGCGCCGGCCGAGCTGTGGCGCAACGCGTCCGACGCGCCCGGCGGCTTCGTCGCGGTGCGGCCCGAAGAGCCCGGCCCGAACCGCGACGCCATTGGCGCCTGGATCGAGCTGCGCCGCGCCGACGGGTCGGTGTCGCGGCGCGAGCTCACCGTCGGTGGCGGACACGCCGGCGGGCGGATCGGCTGGCGCCATTTCGGCCTCGGCGCGGACAAGGGCGCCGAGATCCGCGTCCTGTGGCCGGACGGCGAGGCCGGCCCCTGGCAGGCCGTCGAGGCCGGCGGCTTTTATCGTCTCGCGAGGGGCGGCCCGCCGCAGCCCTGGACGCCGCCGCGCTGAACCGCGCCGCTCAGGCCGCGCGGCGCAGGTCGCCCTCGATGCGCAGGACGGCGCGCTCCAGGGCCGCGAGGCAGCCGGGATCGAAGGCGAGGCCGACGTCGCGGCGCATGATGTCGAGCGCGGCCTCGATCGACATGGCCGCGCGGTACGGCCGGTCGGCGGTCAGCGCGTCGAAGACGTCGGCGACCGAGACGATACGCGTTTCCGTCTCGATCTCGGCCTCCTTCAGCCCGCGTGGATAGCCCTTGCCGTCGAGCCGCTCGTGGTGGCCGCCGCCGATGCGCGCCATCTCGCGGAACACCGGCACGCGGGCGAGGATGCTTTCGGACAGCGCCGCGTGGCCGCGCATCTCCCGCCATTCCTCGTCGTCGAGCTTGCCGTTCTTGTCGAGGATGGCGTTGGAAACGCCGAGCTTGCCGATGTCGTGGAGGAGGGCGGCGCGCCGCAGCCAGCGGCGGCGCTCGGGATCCCAGCCCATCTCGCCGGCCACCATGTCGGCATAGACCGCGACGCGCTCCGAATGGCCTGACGTGAAGGGGCTCTTGGAGTCGATGACTTTCGCGAAGGCGCGGGCGATGTCGTCGAGATAGTCCTCGTCGACGCGGATGAGGCTGCGCCCGGGCTCCATCGCCATCACCGTGGCGGCGACGTCGGGCGAGGCGAGCGTGTCCCAGAAGCCGGGCCGGGCGGCCGCGCGCTCGAAGGCTGCGGCGACGTGGGGATCGAACCAGGTGCCGGTGCGCTTGGCGATCTCGGCCAGGGCCGCCTCCGGTCCCGCGGCGGCGTGAAAGACCTCCGCGACCTGCGCCAGGAGCGCGATCCGCGCGTAGATGGGAATGGCGGCGCCCTCCAGCCGGTCCGGCCGCCCCGCGCCGTTCCAGTGCTCGTCGAGCGCGTAGATCCCCTGGCTGACGGTGGCGGGAAAGCGCAGCGAGGCCGCGATCTCCGCGCCGCGATGGCAGCGGGTCTGGATCAGGTCGTCGACGATTGCGCCGCCGTTCTGCACGATGTTGAGGACCGCCCGCAGCCGATCGGCGAGCGGGGAGCGCCGGCCGGTATGCGACAGGACGAAGCCGAGAACCTTGGGCAGGCTGTCGCCCACCGTCTTGAAGCCGCGCTTGATGCCGATGTCGTCGGACAGGTAGAGCTCGCAGATCCGCGCGGCGTTCGAGGAACAGCCGAGATCCTTGAGCATCACCGTGTAGTACAGCTCCCAGAGCTGCATCGGTGGGAGGCCGAGCTCGCGGCCCGTCTCGATCCCGATCCACGTCGCCCGCACGCAGTGGCCGATCGGCTGGCCCTCGGTGAGGTCGAGCGCGAAGGACAGGGCGCCGAGAAGCTCGGCAAGCCGAACCTCGTCCTGCGGCGCGTCGCCGTCCTGCACCTCGGCGAGGCGGATCGTCATGGGTGGGGTCTCCGGTCGGTCGATCCGGAGCATGCGCCGGTCAGGGTTGCCCTGTCGTTAGGCGGCGGAATGATGTTGGGCGGGAGAGTGAATGCGGGGTAGAAACGGTTCCGCCCATTTGCTCGAAGCCCCTCGGCCGAGCCGGGCCGCTGGCCTACGCCGCGTCACACCCGCCGTCCGTCCTCCCCGAAGACGTGGGCCTTGGCCGGATCGAAGCCGAGCGGGATCTGCTCGCCCGCGCGCACCGCGTTCTGCCCGCCGATGAGGAGCGTCGTCGGCTGGCCGTCGGGGGTCTCGGTGTAGATGACCGTCGAGCCGCCGAGGTGCTCGACGAGCTGCACGGCGCCGTTGCCGAGGCCGGCGCGCGCCTCGCCGGGCGCCAGGTGCTCCGGCCGAACGCCGAAGGTCAGGGGCTCGCCGGCCCGCGCCTCGATCGGGCGCTCCAGGACGATCGGCCGGCCGGCGATCTCGATCGTGCGGCGGGACGCGTCGCCCTCCGCGAGACGGGCCTTCAGGAAGTTCATCTTCGGGGATCCGATGAAGCCCGCGACGAACTGGTTGGCCGGGTCGTTGTAGAGGTCGAGCGGCCGGCCGGCCTGCATGATCCGGCCTTCCTTCAGGACGACGATCTTGTCGGCCATGGTCATCGCCTCGACCTGGTCGTGGGTGACGTAGATCATCGTGTTGCCGAGGCTCTGGTGGAGCCGGGCGATCTCGACGCGCATCTGGACGCGCAGTTCCGCGTCGAGGTTCGACAGGGGCTCGTCGAAGAGGAAGATCTTCGGCTCGCGCACAATCGCCCGGCCGATGGCGACGCGCTGGCGCTGGCCGCCGGACAGGGCCTTGGGCTTGCGCTGGAGGAGCGGCCCGATCTGCAGCTTGTCGGCGGCGCTTTCCACGCGCCGGCGCACCTCGTCGCGTTTCATGCCGGCGGTCTCAAGGCCGAAGGCGAGGTTCTTGTAGACGCTCATGTGGGGGTAGAGCGCGTAGGACTGGAACACCATGGCGATGCCGCGCTTGGAGGCCGGCACCTCGTTCATGCGCTGCCCGTCGATGCGAAGCTCCCCGCCGGAAATCTCCTCCAGCCCCGCGATCATGCGAAGCAGCGTCGACTTTCCGCAGCCGGAGGGGCCGACGAAGACGGCGAACTCGCCGGGATCGATGGTGAGGTCGATGCCGTGGATCACCTTGTGCTGGCCGTAGGCCTTGACGATCCTGTCGAGCTGGATGCTGGTGGCCATGGGTTCTCCTCCCGCTTGGATGCGCTTCGTCAGTCGGACTACGGCAGCCAGCTCTCGTATTTCGGATGGGTGGCGTCGACCGGTAAGCGCACGTCGGTGCCGGTCCAGGCCGAGTGGTAGACCGCCGTCACCAGCTCCAGCGAGGCGCGGCTGTCGCGGCTCGTCACCGGCGGCGCATCGCCGGATACGAGCGCGGCGTAAAAGGCCGCCATCTGTCCGTCGAAGCGGCGCCCGACCGGCGTCCAGTCCGCGAGACGGGCGTCGATCCGCGCCTTCACCTCGTCGTCCCGTGGGATCACCACCCAAGGCCCGTCGCCCGGCGAATAGGCGGCGTGGTTGCTCTCGAAGGTGACGTTCTCGAAGTGCAGGCGCAGGCGGCTGATCTCGTCCTGGCTGCCGAGGGTGGCCGTCGAGGACATCAGCGCGCCGTTCTTCATCGCCCAGGAGGAGGATACGCAGTCCTCGACCTCGATGTCGTTCACCCGCGTCGCGATGCGCGCGAAGACGTTGTCGACCGGACCCATCAGGAACATCGCGAGGTCGTGGATGTGGATCGCGTGGGTCATCAGGACGCCGCCGAGCTCCGTCCGCCAGCGCCCGCGCCAGGGATTGTCGTAATAGGCGGCGGTGCGCTTCCAGAAGGTCTCGACCGAGCCGGCATAGGGCTTGCCGGCGATCCCCGCCTCGATGATGGCTTTCGCCTGCATCGCTCCGTCGCCGTAGCGATACTGGAAGATCGGCATCAGCCGGCCGCGGGCCTGGGCTTCCGCCTCGATGATCTCGTCGACCTGGGCGAGCGAGCCGACCAGCGGCTTCTCGCAGACGACGTGCTTGGCCGCCGCGAGCGCCTCCAGGATCATCGGCCGATGCGTCGCGGGCGGCGTGCAGACGTCGACGATGTCGATGTCGGGCATGGCGAGGACGTCGGCGAAGCTCGTCGTGCGGCGTGGTACGCCGAACTCGTCGGCGACGGTGCCCATGCGGGCCTCGTCGAGGTCGCAGACCGCCAGCACCTCGAACTTGTCGGGGTGGCGGGCATAGCCCTCCTCGATGTGCGAGCGGCCGATGCCGCAACCGACGACGGCGACGGTGAAGCGGCGGCTCATGCGTGGGCCCCTTCGGCAAGCGCCTGCGCGGTGAGCGCCAGCTCCATGGCTGCGAAACAGCGGTCCTGCGGCATGGCGGTCTGCGTCCGGTTCCGGATGTCGGCGATGAGCTGGCGCGCGTAGGGCAGGTCGCCGTCCGAGCAGTCGAAGTGCCGCACGCCCTTGGCATCGGTCAGGAAGAGGTGGTCGGTGCCCGGCCGTCCGGCGATGTCGACATATTTGCGCAGCTCGATCATGCCTTCGGTGCCGGTGATGAACAGCCGCCCGTCGCCCCAGACCGGCAGGCCGTCCGGCGTGAACCAGTCGACGCGCACGAAGCCCGTGGCCTCGGCGGTGGCGAGGTGGATGTCGCCGGTGTCCTGGAGGCCGGGCCTGTCCGGATGAGCGCGGTTGAAGACGCGGGCGGAGAGGACCTCGGCCTTCGTTTCGCCGGTGAAGAACAGGAACTGCTCGCACTGGTGCGAGGCGATGTCGACGAGAATGCCGCCGTAGCGCTCGCGCTCGAAGAACCAGCCGGGGCGCTGCTCCTTCCGCATCCGATGCGGCCCGAAGCCGGCGGTGGAGACGACGCGGCCGATGGCGCCGCTCTTCACCAGTTCGCCGGCGCGCACCGTCGCGCGGTTCTCGAAGTGCTCCGAGTAGAGGATCGAGAGGATGCGGCCCGTCTCGGCCTGGACGCGCCGCAGCTCGTCGAGCTGGGCGAAGGTCGTCATGCCCGGCTTGTCCAGCATCACGTCCTTGCCGGCGCGCATCGCCTCCACCGCGATGCCCGCGCGGTCGGCGGGGACCGCGGCGCTGACGATCAGCTCGATGCTGTCGTCCTCCAGCACCCGGCGCCGGTCGTCGAGGCGCGGAGCCTGCGGGTACTTCGCGGCGAATTCGGCCGCGAGGTCGTCCTCGGGCGAGACGAAGCCGACGAGCTCGGCGCCTTCCCGCAGGAGGCAGTCGACCTGCCCGTAGATGTGGTTGTGATTGAGGCCGACGGCCGCGAAGCGAAGTGCTGTCATGGTGATGCCCTCAGCGCTTCATGCCGGTGGTGGCGATGCCCTCGATGAGGAGGCGCTGGAAGAAGATGAAGAAGATGAAGATCGGAACGAGCGAGAGGTTCGACATCGCGAAGAGCGCGCTCCAGTCCGATGCGCCGGAACTGTCGACGAAGGAGCGCAGGCCGAGCTGCACCGTGTAGGTGTTGATGTCGTTGAGGTAGATCAGCGGCCCGAAGAAGTCGTCCCAGGTCCAGATGAAGGAGAAGATCGCGGCCGTCGCCAGAACGGGCAGCGAGAGCGGCAGCATGATCTTCCAGTAGATCCGCCAGGGCGAGCAGCCGTCCATGACCGCCGCCTCGTCCAGCTCGCGCGGAATGCCGCGGAAGAACTGCACCATCAGGAAGATGAAGAAGGCGTCCGTCGCGAGGTACTTCGGCACGATGAGGGGCAGGGGCGTGTTCACCCAGCCGAGCTCGAGGAAGAGGATGTACTGGGGAATGAGCACGACGTGATAGGGCAGCATCAAGGTGCCCAGCATCAGCGCGAACCAGAAGTTCCGTCCGCCGAACTTGAGCCTGGCGAAGGCGAAGGCCGCGAGCGAGCAGCCCACCACGTTGCCGATGGTGGCGAGCACCGAGATCACGAGCGAGTTCCAGAAGAACTGCCCGAACGAGACCTGGAGCCCCGTCCATCCCCTGACATAGGCACTGAGGTCGACGCTGGATGGCCAGAGCGAGGCCGTGCCGAACAGCTCGTCCTGCGGACGCACCGAGCCCGAGACCATCCAGAGGATGGGATAGAGCATGGCGAAGGAGGCCAGGATCAGGATCAGGTGGATCAGCGCCGAGCGGGCGGGCGAGCGGCCCGTGCGCATCGGCGGAGCGCTCGCCGAAGCGCTCCCGAGGGCGGCGGCCACGTCAGTCATCGTAGTGCACCCAGTATTTCGCCGACAGGAAGGAGAAGGCGGTGAAGGCGGCGATGATCACGACGAGGATCCAGGCCAGCGCCGAGGCGTAGCCCATGCGGAAGAAGCCGAAGGCCTCCTGGTAGAGGTAGAGGGTGTAGAACAGCGTCGAGTTGATCGGCCCGCCCGTGCCCTCCGAGATGATGAAGGCCGGCGTGAAGGCCTTGAAGGCGTCGATGGTCTGGATGACGGCGTTGAAGAAGATGACCGGGGTGAGCAGCGGCAGCGTGATCTTCCAGAACTGCCGGGCCTTCGACGCCCCGTCGATCTCCGCCGCCTCGTACATGTCGGTCGGGATCTGCCTGAGACCTGCCAGGAAGATGATCATCGGCGAGCCGAACTGCCAGACCGACAGGATCACGAGGGTATAGAGCGAATAGTTCGGGTTCGAGATCCAGCTCGGCCCCTCGATGCCGAAGAGCTGCCAGAGGACCATGTTGACGAGGCCGTCGGAGGCGAAGAGCTGGCGCCAGAGGACCGCGATGGCGACGGAGGCGCCGAGGAGCGATGGCAGGTAGAAGATCGCCCGGTAGACCGGCAGGCCCTTGAGCCCGCGGTTGAAGGCCATGGCGACGAGCAGCGCGAAGGCGAGCTTCAGCGGCACCGACAGGACCACGTAGAGGAAGGTCACCTTCATCGCCGCCGCGAACTTCGGGTCGGCGGTGGCGATGCGCACGTAGTTGGCCGCGCCGACCCAGTCCGGCGAGCGGATCAGGTCGTAATTGGTGAAGGACAGGTAGAGCGAGGCGAGGGCCGGCCCGAGCGTCAGCCCGAAAAAGCCGATGAGCCAGGGCAGAAGGAAGAGATAGGCCGGGCCGTTTCGCGCCCAGGCTCGGCGCGCGGCGCCGGGGACGGCCCCGGCGGGCGCGTTCGCGCCGCCGAGGTCCGTCGCCACGGACTGCATCGTCATGGGATCAACCCCGCTGGAGGATGGCGCTCGCTTCCGAATGGAGGGTCTCGCCCGCCTGTTCGGGCGTGATCTGGCCGAAGCCCACTTCCTCGTTGACGCGCTTCTGGACGAACTGGATCTCGCCCGCGCCCGACGGCGGGGCGGCCGGCAGCGGGCCGACGCCCGGCGTGATCAGCGCGATGTAGTCGACCATCGCCGTGTCGACCTCGTTCAGCTCCGGCGTCAGCGCCTCGCGGATGGCCTGGGAGGCGGGAACGCCGCGCTCGATGCCGATGGCCTTGGCGCCCGCGATGTCGGCGACGAGGAAGTTGGCGAAGGCGACCGCGGCGTCCGCCCCGCCGGTCGCGGCCGAGAGCGAGAGCAGCATGGAGGGCTTGAGATAGTGGCCCGACGGGCCGTCCTTCGCGCCCTTGGGGTAGGGGCCGAGGGTGAGCTTGGCCTTGTTCAGCGCCTGGTAGCCGACGAACTGGTTGGAATGCATGAAGGCGGTGGCCGCCTTGCCGGTGGTGAGCGCGTTCGTCTCGATGTTGAGCTGGTCGAGCGCCTGGATGTCGGGCGGCACGCAGGCGCCGCGCTCGCGCATGTCGGCCCAGAGCGCGAACCATTTCGCCGCGTCCGCCGGCTCGTAGCCGAGGCCGCCTTCGGGCGTGTAGAGCGCCTTGCCGTTCTGGCGCAGCCAGAGCTCGAAGGCCGGCTCGACGCCGCCCGCATCGGCGGAGGCGTAGTAGCCGGGCTTGGGCTTGTTCTCGCCGAACGTCGTCGCTGCTTCCGCGAATTCCTCCCAGGTCGTCTCGGGCGTCGGCGGCGTCGCGCCCGTGCCCTCCCAGGCCGCCGCGTCGAAGGCGATGGAAGAGGAGTTCACGCCGAGATTGATGCCGTAGAGCTTGCCGTCGACACGGCCGGAATCGATGTTGGCCGCGCCGAAATCCTCGATCTTGAGGGTTTGGCCCAGATACTCGTCGAGCGGCAGCAGCGCGCCGCGCCGCGCATATTCGAAGATGTAGCGGTAATCCATCTGGATGAGGTCGGGGGCGTTGCGGCCGGCGACCTGCGTCGCGAGCCGCGGCCAGTAGTCGGACCAGCCGGCGAACTCGCCGACGATCTGCGTCTGGGGCGCGGCGGCCTTGTAGGCCTCGAGGGCGCGGTTGGTGCGGTCGGCCCGCTCCTGGCTGCCCCACCACAGGAAGCGCAGGCGCTGCTCCTGGGCGAGCGCCAAGCCGGGCGCCCCGAGAGCGGCCAGCGACAAGGCGGCCGCGCCGGCTTTGAGGATGCTGCGGCGATTCATGGATGGGGTCATGCGGTGTCCTCCCGATCAAAACCGCCGCGCCCGGCTCTCCCACCGGATAATCGCGCGCCGGCTTGTTGCCGACTTATAACTGTTTGGTTACAACGGACCACTGATCGAAGTGGTTGTCAAGCAGAGGTGCAGGGAATGGAGGACGCTCGGTCTGAGGTTGCGGACGGTGTCGGAGAGGCCGCGGTGGAGACGGCGAAGGCGCCGGTTCGCAAGGCGGCGGCGCGCCGTACGGCTGGGTCGACGCGCAACCCCGAGCGCACGAAGGCCGCGATCTTCGAGGCCGCCAAGCGCGAATTCGCGGAGAAGGGGTTGGCGGGGGCGCGCATCGACGTCGTCGCCCGGCGCGCCGGCACCAACAAGCGGATGATCTACCACTACTGGGGCGACAAGGACGCGCTCTACCTCGCCGTCCTGTCCGACGCCTACCGGCAGATCCGCCATGCCGAGCGGCGGCTGAACCTCACGCGTCGCGACCCGGAGGAGGGGTTGCGCGAGCTCGCCCTCTTCACCTGGCACTATTACCTCGATCACCCGGAGTTCCTCAGCCTCCTCGCGACCGAGAACCTCAACAAGGCGAGGTACCTGCGCCAGGCCGAGGACATCCCCGAGATGCACTCGAACTTCCAGGGCGAACTGGCCGACGTGCTGCGGCGCGGCACGGACGGCGGCGTGTTCCGGGCCGGTCTCGATCCGGTGACGGTGTACCTCACCATCGCCTCGCTCGGCTATTTCTACCTGTCCAACCGCTACACGCTCTCGACCATCTTCCGCCGCGACCTCCAGTCGCCGACCGAGCTGGAGCGCTGGGGCGATCATATCGCCGCGACCGTGATCGCCGCCTGCCGCGCGTGAGGCGCCGGCAATTACCCGGTTGACAAGCACGGCGATTCCTCTCCACAAATAACCAAACGGTTACTAGCGCCTGCAGCAAAGGCGCGTGCGGCGCAGCATGGGAGTGGCGTCGGACCGGTTCTCAAGCGGAGGCATCGCGATGAAGCGGATCGGCGTGATCATGCACGGGATCACCGGGCGCATGGGCTACAACCAGCACCTCGTGCGCTCGGTGGTGGCCATCCGGGCGCAGGGCGGCGTCACGCTTTCGACCGGCGAGAAGGTCATGCTCGACCCGATCCTCGTCGGCCGCAACATCGAGAAGGTCGGCGAGATCGCCAAGCGCCACGGCATCGAGCGCTGGACCGACGATCTCGACGCGGCCCTGAAGAACCCCGACGACACGCTGTTCTTCGACGCCGGCACGACGCAGATGCGTGGGCAACTGCTCGCGAAAGCCATCCGCGCCGGCAAGGACGTCTACTGCGAGAAGCCCATCGCCGACACGATGGAGGAGGCGCTGGAGGTCGCGCGCCTCGCCGAAAGCGCCGGCGTGCGCCACGGCGTCGTCCAGGACAAGCTCTTCCTGCCGGGGCTTCGCAAGCTCGCAATGCTGCGCGACAGCGGCTTCTTCGGCCAGATCCTCTCGGTGCGCGGCGAGTTCGGCTACTGGGTCTTCGAGGGCGACTGGCAGCCGGCCCAGCGCCCGTCCTGGAACTACCGCCTGAAGGACGGCGGCGGCATCATCCTCGATATGCTGTGCCACTGGCGCTACGTCCTCGACGACCTCTTCGGCGAGGTGAAGGCCGTCTCGTGCCTCGGCGCCACGCACATCCCGTCCCGCGTCGACGAGCACGGCCGGCGCTACGAGGCCGACGCGGACGACGCGGCCTATGCCACCTTCGAACTGGAAGGCGGCGTGATCGCGCAGATCAACTCGTCCTGGGCCGTGCGCGTGCGCCGCGACGACCTCGTCACCTTCCAGGTCGACGGGACCCTCGGCTCGGCCGTCGCCGGCCTCACCAAGTGCTGGACGCAGCACCGGGTGAACACGCCGAAGCCCGTCTGGAACCCCGACCAGTCCCAGACCATCGACTTCTACCGGACCTGGGACGAGGTGCCGGACAACGTGACCTACGACAACGGCTTCAAGGCGCAGTGGGAAATGTATGTCCGCCACCTCGTTGAGGGCGGCCCCTGGCCCTACGGGCTGATGGAGGGCGTGAAGGGCGTGCAGCTCGCCGAACTCGGCCTGAAGTCCTGGCGCGAGCGCCGCTGGCTCGACGTGCCGGCGATCGGCTGAGGAGGCGCGCGACCCCCATGACCGAGATCGTCCTGCCGACCCCGAACCGCCGCACCGAGACATACCGACTGACCGGCACCCCCGTGCCGCTCGCCCGCCGCCGGGCCTCCGACTTCGACCGCATCGCCTATGCCGCGGCGCACGTCGTCTCCGACCCGCTCGCCGAGAGCGATCCCTGGGTCGCGCCCGCCATCGACTGGGACGCGACGCTGCGCTTCCGCCATCGGCTCTGGGACCTCGGCCTCGGCGTCGCCGAAGCCATGGACACGGCCCAGCGCGGCATGGGCCTCGCTTACGAGGACGCGCAGGAGCTGATCCGCCGCTCGCTGAAGGAGGCCCGCTCGCGCGGCGAGGGCGACGGCCTCATCGCCTGCGGCGCCGGCACCGACCATCTCGCGCCCGGCCCCGGCCAGTCGCTGCGCGACATCGCCAACGCCTATGACGAACAAGTGGCCTTCGTGGAAGGGGAGGGCGGGCAGGTCATCCTCATGGCGAGCCGCGCGCTCGCCGCCCACGCCAGGGACCCCGAGGACTACCTCGAAGTCTACGACCACGTCCTCTCCAAGACCGAGCGCCCGGTGATCATCCACTGGCTCGGCGAGATGTTCGATCCCGCCCTCGAAGGCTATTGGGGGTCGAGCGACCATCTCGAAGCGATGGACACGTGCTTGGCGATGATCGAGGCGAACGCCGCCAGGATCGACGGCATCAAGGTCTCGCTCCTGTCGAAGGAGAAGGAGATCGCCATGCGCCGGCGGCTTCCGGCGGGCGTCCGCATGTATACCGGCGACGACTTCAACTATGCCGAACTCATCGCCGGCGACGAGCACGGCCATTCCGACGCGCTTCTCGGCATCTTCGACGCCATCGCCCCAGCCGCCTCGCAGGCGCTGGCGGACCTGAAAAACGGCCGCCTCGACGGGTTCCACGCGACGCTGGAGCCGACCGTCGCCCTGTCGCGCCACATCTTCCGGGCGCCGACCCGCTTCTACAAGACCGGCGTCGTCTTCCTGGCCTGGCTGAACGGGCTCCAGGACCACTTCACCATGGTGGGCGGCCAGGAAAGCGCCCGCTCGACGCTGCACCTCGCCAAGCTCTTCCGCCTCGCCGACCGCGCCGGCGTCCTCGCCGATCCCGACGAGGCGGCGCGGCGCATGGCGCAGTTCCTGAGCGTCCGGGGCGTCCATTGACGGACGCGCCCACCCTTCGCGTCGTCGAGGCCGGGCTCTTCGAGCGGCCCGTCGCGATGCGCTTGCCCTTCCGCTTCGGCGCGGCGACGGTGACGCGCGCGCGCCAGGCCTTCCTGCGCCTGCGCGTCGAGGACGGTGCCGGTCGGCAGGCGGAGGGCTACGCCGCCGAGCTGATGGTGCCGAAGTGGTTCGACAAGAACCCGGAGCTGTCCAACGAAGACAACGAGGCGCAGCTGCGCCGCTCGCTGCAGATCGCCGCCGGCCTCGCGCTGGAGGCCGCGCCTGCCAGCGCCTTCGGCCTCCACGCCGCTCTTGAGCCGGCTCACCACCGCGCGGCCGGCGCGGAAGGGCTCAACGGCCTCATCGCCTCCTTCGGTCTCGCCCTCGTCGACCGTGCCATCCTCGACGCCCTTTGCCGGCTCGACGACCTGCCGGTCACGGACGCCATTCGCGCCAACCGTCCGGGCATCGACGCCTCGACGACGCGGGACCTCGCGGGCTTCGACCTGCCTGCCTTCCTCGCCGGCCTCCGCCCACAGCCGAGTCTCCATCTCCGCCACACTGTCGGCTACGCCGACGCGCTGCGGCCGGAGGAGGTGGGCACCCGCCTCGGCGACGGACTGCCTGAGAGCCTGACGGAGGAGATCGAGGCGCTCGGCATCTCGCACTTCAAGATCAAGCTCTCCGGCCGTCCGGAAGCCGACGTCGAGCGGCTCAAAGCCGTCGCCGGCGTTCTCGACCGCTTTGACCGCTACCGCGCGACCCTCGACGGCAACGAGCAGTTCGACGACGAGGCCCATGTCCTCGACCTCTGGGACCGCATCGAGGCCGAGCCGGCCCTCAAGCGCCTCCGGTCTTCGATCCTCTTCGTCGAGCAGCCGATCAATCGAGCCAAGGCGCTCTCCGAGCCGGTCGCGCGCCTCGCCGTGCGCGTGCCCGTCGAGATCGACGAATCCGACGGCACGCCGAACGCCTTCCTGGAAGCGCGCGCCTGCGGCTACACCGGCATCTCTTCCAAGTCCTGCAAGGGCTTCTACCGCGCCGTCCTCAACGCCGCGCGTGTCGCACAGTGGAACGCGCAAGCCGGAAGCGAGTGCTTCTTCATGTCGGCCGAGGACCTGACCACCCAGGCCGGCATCGCCGTCCAGCAGGACCTCGCGCTGGCGAGCCTCCTCTCGCTCGGCCACGTCGAGCGCAACGGCCACCACTACGTCGACGGCATGGCCGGGGCGGATGCGCGGGAGGCCGGCGCCTTCCTCGACGTCCATCCCGACCTTTATCGGCCGCATGGCGCCAACCTCCGGCTGCGCGTCGAGGCGGGCCGCATCGCGCTCGGCTCGGTTCTGGCGAGCCCCGGCCTCGGCGTCGCGGCCCCGGCGGCCGAGGCCGCCTTCGCAAGCTTGTCGGAAAAGGACATCGCGGCATGAGCACGGACCTCTCCGGCCTCTCCATCAACTTCGCGACCGTCCGTCAGGCCGGCTCCTTCGGCGAGATCGTCGATGCCTGCCTGTCGCGGGGCATCCGCGCGATCTCCCCCTGGCGCGAGCACGTCGCCGGAGCGGGGCTCGACGAGGCCGCGCGCATCGTGCGCGACAACGGTCTTCGGGTCACCGGCTACTGCCGCGGCGGCTTCTTTCCCGCGCCCGACGAGGCCGGCCGCCGCGCCGCGCTGGACGACAACCGCCGCGCCGTCGACGAGGCCGCGGCGCTCGGCGCGGACTGCCTGGTGATGGTGGTGGGCGGCCTGCCCAAGGGCTCGCGCGATCTGCCCGGCGCCCGCGCCATGGTCGCCGACGGCATGGCCGAGCTCCTGCCTTACGCCCGCTCGGCCGGGGTCAAGCTCGCGGTCGAGCCGCTGCACCCGTCCTACGCGGGCGATCGCGCCTGCTTCAACACGCTCAAGCAGTCGCTCGACCTTTGCGACGCGCTCGGCGAGGGCGCCGGCGTCGCCATCGACGTCTACCACGTCTGGTGGGACCCCGAGCTCGAGGCGCAGATCGCCCGCGCCGGCCGCGCCGGCCAGATCTACGCCCACCACATCTGCGACTGGCTGGTGCCGACCACCGACATCCTCAACGATCGCGGCATGATGGGCGACGGCGTGATCGATCTGAAGCGCTTCCGCGGCCTCATCGAGGCCGCCGGTTTTCACGGCCCCCAGGAGGTCGAGATCTTCTCGCACCGCTGGGGCGCGCGGCCCGCCGGCGAGGTGCTCGACACGATCGTCGAGCGTTATCGGACGGTGTGCTGAGACTTCGACAGGTGGCCGCGCGGGAAGAGGCGCGGCCGGGAGGAATGAAAATGGCATCGCAAACGACCCGCACCCGCTACGTCCTCGTCGGCACGGGCAATCGCGGCACGACGATGTGGGGGCGCGAGCTTCTCGCGGGCTGGTCGAGCCACGTCGAGCTCGTCGGCATCTGCGACCTGAACCTGATGCGGGCGGAGCGCGCGCGGGCGATGATCGGCTCGAACGCCCCGCTCTACGCCGACTTCGACGCGATGATGGCCGAGCTGAAGCCCGCCCTCGTGATCGTCTGCACGCCCGACGACACCCACGACGACATCATCGTCAAGGCGATGGAAGCGGGCGCCGACGTCATCAGCGAGAAGCCGATGACGACGAGCTTCGAGAAGATCGAGCGCATCCGCGAGGCGGAGAAGCGCACCGGGCGCCGCGTCGACGTGTCCTTCAACTACCGCTTCGCGCCGACCGCCGCGCGCATGAAGGAGCTGATCCAGGACGGCGCGATCGGTGAGGTCACCTCCGTCGACTTCCACTGGTACTTGGACAACGCCCATGGCGCCGACTACTTCCGCCGCTGGCACGCCTTCACCAAGCATTCGGGCTCGCTCTTCGTTCACAAGGCGACCCACCACTTCGACCTCCTCAACTGGTATCTCGAATCCGACCCCGTCGAGGTGAAGGGCTTCGGCCAGCTCCTTCATTACGGCCGCAACGGCCCCTTCCGCGGGCCCCGCTGCAAGACCTGCCCGCACAAGTCCGAATGCGACTACTACATGGACCTTGCGGCCGACCCGTTCCTCGACGCGCTCTACGAGGAGCCGTCCGCCGTCGACGGCTACTTCCGCGACGCCTGCGTGTTCCGCGAGGACATCGACATCCCCGACACGATGACGGCCTCGATCCGCTATGCCAGCGGCGTCCAGGTCTCCTATTCCCTGAACACTTACATGCCGATCGAGGGGCACCACATCGCCTTCAACGGCCGGCGCGGCCGCATCGAGATGCGGCAATACGAGCGCCAGCCCTGGAGCGAGCCGCCGGCCGACGAGATCCTTCTCGTCAAGAGCTTCGGCGGCGGCGTCGAGCGGATCTGGGTGCCGCACGAGCCGGGCGGTCATTACGGCGGCGACAACCGCATGCGCGACATGATCTTCAAGCCGGGCTCCAACGACCGCCTGAAGCAGCGCGCCGGCTCGCGCGCCGGCGCCATGTCCGTGCTCACCGGGCTCGCCGCCCTCCAGAGCGCGCGCGCCGGCGGATCGGTCGCCATCGAGCCCCAGCCGGCCTGAGACCTCAGGCCAACGGGTGGAAGCAGGCGGCGCGGTGGGCGCCGCCGCCGGCCGCATCAAGGTCCGGCTGCCGCTCGCGGCAGTCGGCCTGCACGCGGGGACAGCGCGAGGCGAAGGCGCAGCCGGGCGGCGGGTTCGCCGGGTCCGGCAGCTCGCCCGCATCGGCTCGGGAACCCGCCAGGCGCCGGCCCGGCACGGGCGCGGAGTCCAGGAGAAGGCGGGTATAGGGGTGGCGCGGAGCGGCGAAGATGGCACGCGCCGGCGACTCCTCGACCACCCGGCCGAAATACATCACCGCGATCCGGTCGGCGATCGCCTCCACCACCGACAGGTCGTGGGTGATGAAGACGTAGGCGAGGCCGCGCTCGTCCTGAAGCCCGCGCAGCAGCTTCAGGACTTGCGCCTGGATCGACACGTCGAGCGCCGAGACCGGCTCGTCGAGCACCAGCGTTCGCGGCTCGGCGGCGAGCGCGCGGGCGATGGCGATGCGCTGCGCCTGCCCGCCGGAGAACTCGTGCGGATAGCGCTCCAGCGCGTCCGGCCCGAGCCCCACGGCGTCCATCAGCTCGGGCAGGCGGCGCTGCCGCTCCCCCGCCGGAAGCCCGAGCCGGTGGCGCAGCGGCGCCTCGATCGCCCGGCCGACGGTCAGGCGCGGGTTGAGCGAAGCCGCCGGGTCCTGGAACACGTACTGCACGGCGCCGCCCCGCCCGTCTCCTCCGTCTGCCGCGCGGACCGAGCCCTCGCTCGGGCTGTCGAGACCGGCGAGGAGGCGGGCGAGGGTCGACTTGCCGCAGCCCGACTCGCCGACGATGCCGAGCGTTTCGCTGGCGACGAGGTCGAGATCGACGCCGCGCAGAGCGTGGATCGCGCGCCGGGGCGGTGCGAAGGGCAGCGAGCGGCCGCCGCCGAAGCGCTTGGCAAGGGCCCGGGCCTGGAGAACCGCGCTCATGCCGCTGCTCCCGGTGCGAGCGGATGGAGGCAGCGGACGGCGCGGTCGGCGGCTACGGACGCGAGCGGGATCTCGCCCCGGCGGCAGTCGTCGCGCACTCGCTCGCAGCGCTCGGCGAAGGCGCAGCCGGGCGGCAGGCGGTTCAGCGCCGGCACCCGGCCGGGGATCGCGGCGAGCTCGCGCTCCGGTCGCCCGACCACCGGCACGCAGTCGATCAGCTTGCGCGTATAGGGGTGGCGCGGCGCGTCGAGCACCGCCTTCACCGGGCCGGTCTCGACGATGCGGCCGGCATACATCACCGCGATGCGATCGCAGAGCTGCGAGACCACCCCGAAGTCGTGGGTGATGAAGAGGACGGCCATGCCGCGCTCGCGCCGCAGCCGGTCGAGAAGGCGCAGCACCTCCGCCTGGACGGTCACGTCGAGCGCCGTCGTCGGCTCGTCCGCGACGAGGAGCACGGGATCGTTGGCGAGCGCCATGGCGATGGCGACGCGCTGGCGAAGGCCCCCCGACAATTCGTGCGGAAAAGCGCGCATGCGCGCCTCCGGGTTGGGAATGCGCACCGTCTCGAACAGCTCGCGGCAGCGCGCTTCGGCTGCCTCGCGCGACACCTTGCGATGCGCCCGCACCGCCTCCATCACCTGATCGCCGACGCGCATCATGGGGTGGAGCGTCGAGAGCGGATCCTGGAAGACGTAAGCGATCGCGTCGCCGCGCAGCGCCTGCAGCTTCGACAACGGCGCGTCGAGGAGGTCTTCACCACCAAAGCCTACGCTGCCTCCGGTGATGTGAGCGGGCGGCGAGGGCACGAGCCCGGCGAGGCTCAGCGCCGTCACCGACTTGCCCGAGCCCGATTCGCCGACGAGGCCGAGGCATTCGCCGGGCGCGAGGACGAGATCCACGCCGCCGACGGCATGAAAGGTCTCGGACCCCGTGCGGAACTCCGCCCGGAGGCCCGCCACGTCGAGGACGGCGCCGGGCGCCGGGGCCCTCGACGGCCGCGCGCGGCCGGGATCGACGGCCGTGCGCGCCGAGGGGCGGGCCAGGGCGCCCGAGCGCAGGCGCGGGTCGAGGACGTCGCGGATGCCGTCGCCGAGGAGGTTGATCGATACGACGATGAGGAAGATCATCGCGCCCGGCACCAGCGAGACCATCGGCGCGGTGAACAGAAGGCGCCGCCCTTCGCCGAGCATTGAGCCGAGGTCGGCCTGCGGCGGCTGCGCGCCGAGGCCGAGGAAGGACAGGCCCGCCGTTTCCAGGATCATCCAGCCGACGGTCGTCGAGAGCGTCACGACGATCACCGGAAGCACATTGGGCAGGATCTCGGTGAGGACGATGTTGAGCTCGCTCTTCCCCGACAGCCGGGCCGCGTCGACGAAGTCGCGGCGCGCGAGGCCCATCGTCACGCCGCGGATGTTGCGGGCGAAGAAGGGGATGTTGACGAGCGCGATGGCGTAGAGGGCGTTGACGAGGCCGGGGCCGAGGATCGCGACGATGGCGAGCGCGAGGAGGATGTAGGGAAAGGCCATCAGCGTGTCGACGCCGCGCATCAGCGCCGAATCGACGAAGCGCCCGCAATAGCCGGCGGCAAGGCCGATCGCCGAGCCGACCACGGCCGCGATGAGCGAGGCGGCGATGCCGACGCTCAGCGAGACGCGCGTGCCCCAGATGAGGCGGGAAAGGACGTCGCGGCCGAGCGGATCGGTGCCGAGGAGGTGGCCGGGCGAGAACAAGGGCTTCAGCCGGTCCGCCGGTGCGGTGGCGTTCGGGTCGGGCAGCGGCAGGACCGGCGCGAGAAGCGCGACGAGGGCGACCAGGATCAGGAGAACGAGCCCGAGCGCGGCCGGCCTGTTGTGGAGGAGGAGCGCCAGCGAGGAGGGGCGCCGGGCGGCACGGCTGTCCACGGCGGGCGCGACCGGAGGCGCGTCGACGACGGCGCTCATGCGAGCCTCGGATCGAGAAGCGCCTGGGCGAGGTCGGCGGCGAGGTTGAAGAGGACGTAGGAGGCCGCCACCACGAGGACGCCCCCTTGCACGAGCAGCACGTCGCGCTTGGCGATCGCCTCGACCAGCATGGCGCCGATGCCCGGCCACTGGAACACCGTCTCGACGTAGACGGCGCCGCCGAGCACGAAGCCGGCCTGGATGCCGATCACCGGGATCACCGAGACGAGCGCGGCGCGGAAGGCGTGGCCGAAGAGGACCCGGCGTTCGCTGAGGCCCTTGGCGCGGGCGGTGCGCACGAAGTCCTGGCGCAGCACCTCCAGCATGGCGGTGCGCGTGAGCCGCGCGATGACGCCGCTCGCCACCACCGCCAGCGTCACGGCCGGCAGCACGAGGTGGTGCGCGACGTCGAGCGGCCCGCCGCCGCCGTAGATCGCGACCATCCCGCTCGGCGGAAAGACCGGCCAGGCGACGGCGAAGGCGAGGATGAGGATCAGGCCGAGCCAGAAGGAGGGAACTGAGATGCCGACGAGAACGGCGAGCGTGATCGCCCGGTCGGCCCAGCCGAACTGGCGCGCCGCCGACACGATGCCGGCGAGGAGCCCGATCACGGACGACAGGACGAGGGCTGCGCCCGCCAGGATCAGCGTCGCGCCGAAGCGCTGGCCGACCTCGTCCAGCACCGGCCGGTTGAGCGTGAAGGACTGGCCGAGATCGCCCTTGAGGACCCCGGAGATCCAAAGGCCGTACTGCTCGGGGAGCGAGCGGTCGAGGCCGAGGTCGGCGTTCAGCCGGGCGACGTTCTCGGGAGTCGCGAAGGAGCCGAGGATGGCCGTCGCCGCGTCGCCGGGGATCAGCGCGATCATCAGGAAGACGATCACGGACAGGCCGAAGAGCACGGGTATTGCGGCGAGCAGCCGCTTGGCGACGAAGGCGGTCATGCCGGGCGTCAGGTCTCCCTTCGGGATGGCGGAGCGGGCGGCGAGCGGCGTCAGGCCTTGGAGACGCCCTTGAGCGGCAGGAGGAAGGAAGGCTCCGGCTTGAAGCCCTGCACCGCGGCGGTCGAGGCGGTGGTCTGCTTCCAGTTGGCGACGAAGAGCCAGGGCGCGTCGTCGTGGACGAGGCGCTGGACCTCCTCGTAGAGCCGGCCGCGCTCGGCCTGGTCGGTGCTGCGGCGGGCTTTGTCCAGAAGCGCGTCGACGTCCGGGTTGGTGTAGTAGCCGGAGTTGAAGCCGCCGTTCTCCGGCAGCGCGTCGGCGCGCAGCGTCAGGAAGGGCAGGGTGTCGGGATCGTTGGTCATCCAGGCCATGGCGGCCATGTCGCCCTTGCCGGCGAGGCCCGGATTGACGGTCGAGAGATAGGTGTTCCACTCGAAGGTCTCGATCGCCGCCGTCAGCCCGACCGCTGCGAGGTCGGCCTGGATGGCGGTGGCCATGGCGACGGGCTCCAGCATGCCCGAGCCGCCCTGAGGCACGAGGAAGCGCAGCGTGGCCTGCGTGACGCCGGCCTCGGCCAGGAGCGCCTTGGCGCGCTCGGGATCGTGAGGATAGGGCTCGGTCGAGCCGTCATTGGCGAAGCCGAAGGCGCGGGGGATCGGTCCATCCGCGACGCTCGCCGTGCCCTGGAGGAGGCTGTCGACGATCGCCGCCTTGTTCACCGCGTAGTTCACCGCCTGGCGCACGCGCTTGTCGGCGAAAGGCCCTTCGCGCGTGTTGAGGATCAGGAACCAGACGTGCGGCCCCGGCGCCTCCTGGAGGACGAAGCTCGGATCGTCGCGGAAGAGCGCGATGCTGTCGGCCGGCACCTCCACCATGAGGTCGAGGCCGCCCGACAGCATCTCGGCGGTGCGGGTGTTGGCGTCCGCGACCGGCCGGAAGATCACCGCTTCCAGCGCCGGCGCGCCGTCCCAATAGCCCTCGTTGCGAGCGATCACCACGCGCTGGTTCGCCTGCCATTCGCCGAAGCGGAAGGGGCCGGTGCCGGACGGCGCGCGGCCGAAGTCCTTGGCCTTGGCCTCGACCCCGGCCGGTGAGACGATGAGCCCCGTGGGATAGGCGAGGTTCGACAGGAAAGGCGCGAAAGGCTCCTTCAGACGGAACTCGACGGTGCGCGGGTCGACCGCCGTCACGCTCTCCACGGTCGAGAAGAAAAAGGAGAGGGGAAAGGGGCCGGTGTCGTGGAAGGGGTGGTCGTCCTTCAGCATCCGGTCGAAGTTGAACACGACGGATGCGGCATCGAAGGGCGAGCCGTCGTGGAAGGTCACGCCGTCGCGCAAGGTGAAGCGGTAGAGGAGGCCGTCCGGCGCGATCGTCCACTCCGTCGCGAGCGCCGGCTCGACCTCCAGCGTGCCGGAGCGGAAGCGCACGAGGCCGTCATAGAGATTGACGGCGATGCGGAAGTCGTTGGTGGCGGTCGCGACATGCGGGTCGAGCGACTGCGGCTCGGCGATCTGGCCAACGGCGAGAACGCCCGGCGGGATCTGCGCGAAGCCGAGCCGCGGCAGTGCCGTAATCGCCGCAGCGGCCGCGAAGCCCTGAAGAACCGTTCGACGCCGCATGTCTCACCCCTTGTCGCCCGCAGGACCCTCCGTCCGTTAACTGGTCGGAACGTCCTGCGAGTAAAGGGACAGTATTGGCCTCTTAGGGTTGCTCCGTTTCAGGCGCCCGTCACGCGCCACACCACGTTGCCGACGTCGTCGGCGACGAGCAGCGAGCCGTCGGGGCCGAGCGTCACGCCGACCGGGCGGCCGTAGGAGAACTTCTCGTCCTCGCCGAGGAAGCCCGACAGGATATCGCGCGGCGGCGCGCCGCTCGGCTTGCCGCTGGCGAAGGGTACGAAGATCACGCGGTAGCCCGACAGCTTCGAGCGGTTCCAGGAGCCGTGCTGGCCGATCACCATGCCGTCCTCGGAGAAGCCCGGCAGCGTGCCGCCCGGCATCCAGCAGAGGCCGAGCGAGGCCGTGTGGCCGCCGAGCGCGTAGTCCGGCCGGATGGCGCGGGCGACGAGGGCGGGATCCTGCGGCACGCGGTCGTCCACCGTCTGCCCCCAGTAGCAGAAGGGCCAGCCGTAGAAGCCGCCCTCCTGGACGGAGGTGAGATAGTCCGGCGGCGTCTCGTCGCCGAGGCCGTCGCGCTCATTGACGACGGTCCACAATGCGCCGGTGGTCGGCTCGAAGGCGAGGCCGACCGGGTTGCGCAGGCCGCTGGCGAAGGTGCGGTTCGTGCCGGTCGCGAGATCGATCTCGTCGATCAGCGCGCGGCCTTCCTCCGCTTCCATGCCGCTGTCGCCGATGTTGGTCAGCGAGCCGACGCCGACATAGAGCTTGGTGCCGTCCGGCGAGAGGAGGAGTGAGCGCGTCCAGTGGCCGCCCGGCTTGTAGGTCGAGACGCGGCGCGGCTGCGCCGAGATCTTCGTCTGGCCGACGGCGAAGGGGAAGGCGACGACGCCGTCGGTGTTGCCGACGAAGAGCTCGTCGCCGACGAGAGCCATGCCGAAGGGCTGATTGAGGTTTTCGACGAGCGCGTAGCGCGTCTCGGCCGTGCCGTCGCCGTCCCCGTCGCGCAGGAGCGTCACGCGGTTGGCGGAAACGCCCGCGGCGGCGGCGCGCTTCATGGTCGCGCTCATCGCGAGGTCGAAGGCGTTCTTGATGCCGCCGGGAACGCTCAGCGCTTCGGCCACCAGGACGTCGCCGTTCGGCAGGACGTGGATCCAGCGGGGGTGCTCCAGGCCGCGGGCGAAGGCGTTGACCTTGAGGCCGGGGGCAGCCACCGGCGCCTCGCCGGCGTGCCATCCGCGGGCGGTCGGCATCTTCAGCGTCGGGATCGCGCCTTGCGGCTTGGCGGGCGGGATGCTGGGCTGGGCGCCGACGGCCTGGGCAAGCTCGCCCTGGCGCCCGTGGCGCAGCCTCACCGCGGCGGCGCCGACCAGCGCCACGACCTCTCCGACGATGCCAGTGAAGCTCATCGCGTTTCCTCCGTTGTTTCAAGGTGCGGCGCCGAGGCCGCGCGAGCTGCAAGGATGCGGCGGTTCTCGCGCTTCCAGATATAGAGGCCGCTCAGGATCAGGATGGCGGTACCGATCAGTGTCGTTTCCCGCAAGGCGTCGCCGAACAGAAGGACGCTGAGGAGACCGGCGGCGATGACCTGGCTGTAGAGAAACGGCGACAGCAGCGAGGCGGGCGCGCTGGCGAAAGCCTTGACCAGGATGAAGTGCCCGAGCGAGCCGGCCCCGCCTGCCGCCGCCAGCAGCGCGAAGCCCGTCGCGGACGGCGTCTCCCAGCTCGGCAGCACCACCAGCGTCATCACCACCGCGCCCACCGCCGTCGTGTTGAACTGCGTGGCGGCTGCGTCCTCCGTTCCGGAGAGCCGCCGCGTCAGGAGGAGGTAGGTCGCGTTGAAGATCGCGGCGATCAGCACCAGGAACAGCGCGGGATGGATGTCCGAGAAGCCGGGTCTCAGGATCAGGAGCATGCCTCCGAAACCCGCCAGGACGGCGGCGATGCGGTGAATGCCGATCCGCTCGCTGAGAAAGGCGACGGAAAAGAGCGTGACGAGGATCGGGGTGAAGAACAGGACGGCCGTCGCGTCCGCCAGCGGCACAAAGGCCAGCGCCTCGTACATGCAGATGGTCGCGGCCAGGATCGCGAAGCCCCGCAGCACCTGGAGGACGGGTCGCCGTGGCTTCAGGAAGGATGTGCCGGAGGTCGTGGCGAGATAGCCGCTGACGAAGAGGGTCTGGAAGAAGTAGCGCCCCCAGACGACCTGGAGCACGGGAACGAGCCCGGTGAGATGCTTGCCCAGCGCGTCCATGCCGGCGAAGAGCACGCCGGCGAGGAGCGTCAGGACGATGCCGGGCGCGAGGTTCTGTCGTGAATCCACGGGAAATGTCGGCCGCTTGATGTCAGGCGTCGGGGGAGGGCGGAGGGAACGAGAGGCGGCGCGCTGCGCCCGCACCTCTTCCTTTCTCCTCTCCGCCCGGAATGTCAAACGATCTCAACGACCTCGGCTCAGCTTTCAGCCCAGGCGCGCCATGATCCTCCGGGTCTCCCGCTCGGCGCGCTGCAGCGCCTCGAAGGCCTCGAACTTGGCGCCGTGAAACGCGGTCATCGCCGCGCTCGGCCGCGTTTCCTCGCCGATCCGGCACATGGCGTCGGCCGCGGCCGACAGATCCGGATAAGCGCCGGCCGCGACCGATCCGACCATGGCGCTGCCCAGAAGCACCGGCTCGCGCGTTTGCGGAAGCGCGACCGCAAGGCCCGTCGCGTCGGACAAGATGCGGCGCAGGAGGGGCGAACGCGAGGCACCGCCCGAGGCGACGATGGCGCCGAGCCCGACGCCCTTCTCCCGCATCGCCTCGACGATCTGGCGCGTGCCGTAGGACAGGCCGCAGAGCCCAGCGACGAAGAGGCGGACGAGATGGTCGCCCCCCGCCTCCAGCGTCAGGCCGGCGAGCGCCGCCCGTGCCGCCGGATCGGCCTCGGGCGAGCGGTTGCCGAGGAATTCGGGCACGATGTGGATGTCGCGCGCGAGCCGTGCCGCCTCGTCCGCCGAGCCGGCCATCGCCACCGCGCGGGCTTCCAGATGGTCGAGGAGCGACAGGCCGCGCCGCTCGGCTTCCTCGCGCGCGGCGGTCGCCGCCGGGTGCAGCGACACGAGGTGATCGAGCGCCGCGCCATAGGCGGACTGGCCGCCCTCCAGCATCCAGGTTCCCGGCAGGAGCGCGCGGAAGTAGGGCCCCCAGACGCCGTCCACGAAGGCCGGCTCGCGCGTCACAGCCATGGCGCAGGACGAGGTGCCGAGGATCAGCGCCAGCTCGTTCGCTGGATCGGACGGCTCCCCGGCCAGCCGCCGGCTTCCGAGCGTTCCGACCGCGCCGGCATGGGCGTCGATCAGCGAGGCGCCGATGGGCGTGCCCGGCTCGAGGCCGAGCGCCTGCGCGGCTTCGCGCGTCAGGCCGCGGCCGAGCGGCGTGCCGATATCGACCACGTCCGCGCCGATGCGGGCGAAACCGTCGGCGGCGAGCTCGCCGAGGCTGATCTCGCGCAGGAACCCGGCGTCCCACCCGCCGGCATGGGCGAGATAGGTCCACTTGCAGGTGAGCGTGCAGACCGAGCGCTGGAGGCTGCCGGTGGCGCGCCAGGACAGGTAGTCGGCGAGGTCGAAGAAGTGGCCTGCCTTCGCGAAGACCGCCGGCCGGTTCTCCTTCAGCCACAGGAGCTTCGGGGTCTCCATCTCGGGCGAGACCGCGCCCCCCACGTAGCGCAGGACCGGATGGCCGGTGGCGTTGATGCGGCGGGCCTGGTCGATGGCGCGGTGATCCATCCAGACCACGACGTCGCGCTGCGGATCCTCGGACGGTCCGACGGGAAGCGAGCGGCCTTGCGCGTCGAGGACGACGAGCGAGCAGGTGGCGTCGAAGCCGACGCCCTTCACGTCCCGGCCCGCCACGCCGGCCAGCCGGAGCGCCTCGCGCACGCTGTCGCAGACCGCAGCCCAGATGTCGGCGGAGGACTGCTCGACGATCGAGCCGTCCTCGTGCCAGAGCCGGATGGGACGCCGCGCCGCGCCGAGAAGCGCCCCGCGCGCGTCGAAGAGGCCGGCGCGGGCACTGCCGGTGCCGACGTCGACCCCCAGAAAAAGACTGTCCATCCCCGCCCCTCCAAGGTCCTCGCTTCAAGGACCTAGAAGATTTGCGAGGGTCTGGAAATGGGGCGGGGTTCCCGCGACGCGGGCGGGCCGTGATGTCAGCGGATGGCGGCGCCCTTCTCGTCGAAGCGGTGGAGCCGGCCGGCCTCCGGAGTGAGCCCGACGCGCTCGCCGTGGTTCAGCCGGAACTCGCCGGGCGCGCGGGCGGTGAGGCTTTGCCCGTCGTCGAGCCGGATGTGGATGAAGGTGTCGGAGCCGAGGTGCTCGGACACGCCGGCCGTGCCGGTCAGCTCCCCGCCGGAGCGGTCGATCAGGAGGTGCTCGGGGCGGATGCCGACCGTCCGCGCGCCGTTGCGCTCGGCAAAGGGGCCGGTGACGAGGTTCATCTTCGGCGAGCCGATGAAGCCGGCGACGAAGAGGTTGTCGGGGTGCTCGTAGAGCTCGAGCGGCGAGCCGACCTGCTCGACGCGGCCGCGGTTCAGGACCACGATCTTGTCGGCCATGGTCATGGCCTCGACCTGGTCGTGGGTGACGTAGATCATCGTCGTCTTCAGCTGCTGATGCAGCTCGGAGATCTCCAGGCGCATGTTGACGCGCAGCGCCGCGTCGAGGTTGGAGAGCGGCTCGTCGAACAGGAAGCCGTTGGGCTCGCGCACGATGGCGCGCCCGATCGCCACGCGCTGGCGCTGGCCGCCGGAGAGCTCGCGCGGTTTCCTGTGCAGGTAGTCGGTGAGGTTCAGCGTCGCGGCCGCGCCTTGCACCTTCTTCTCGATCTGCGCCTTGTCCATGCCCGCCATCTTCAGGGGAAATGCGATGTTGGCGCCGACGCTCATGTGAGGATAGAGCGCGTAGGACTGGAACACCATGGCGAGACCCCGGCGCGCGGGCGGCGTTTCGGTGACGTCGCGCCCGTCGATCGAGATCGCACCGCCGGAGACGTCCTCCAGGCCCGCGATGAGGCGCAAAAGCGTGGACTTGCCGCAGCCGGACGGGCCGACGAAGACCACGAACTCGCCGTCGCGGATGTCGAGGTCGAGGCCGGGGATGATCACGACGTCGCCGAAGCGCTTCGACACGTTGCGGAGAGTGATGGCGCTCATCGGGGCGATCCTTGTCTGGCGTGCGTCGTCATTTCACCGCGCCGAAGGTGAGGCCGCGCACGAGCTGCTTCTGCGAGAACCAGCCGATGATGAGGATCGGCGCGATGGCGAGCGTCGAGGCGGCGGAGAGCTTGGCGTAGAAGTTGCCCTGCGGGGAGGAGAAGGAGGCGATGAAGGCCGACAGGGGCGCCGCGTTCGTGGTCGTCAGCAGGAGCGTCCAGAAGGCCTCGTTCCAGGCGAGGATGACGTTGAGGAGGATGGTCGAGGCGATGCCCGGCAGCGCCATGGGCGTGAGAACCTGCGTGATCTCCTTGACCAGCGAGGCGCCGTCCATGCGCGCGGCCTCCAGGATCTCGCCGGGGATCTCCTTGAAGTAGGTGTAGAGCATCCAGACGATGATCGGCAGGTTGATCAGGCACAGGATGACGATGAGGCCGATGCGCGAGTCGAGAAGGCCGAAGTTGCGGAACAGGATGGTGATCGGCACGAGCGCGCCGACCGCCGGCATCATCTTCGTCGACAGCATCCAGAGAAGGACGTCCTTCGTGCGCTTGGTCGGCGAGAAGGCCATGGCCCAGGCGGCGGGGATGGCGATCAGGAGCCCGAGCGCGGTCGATCCGAGCGACAGGTAGATCGAGTTCATCAGGAAGGAGAAGTAGTTCCGCTGTTCCTGGATCGCCGCGTAGTTCTCGGTGGTCCAGTCGAAGACGAGGAACTTCGGCGGGATGGCGATGGCGTCGAGCTCGGTCTTGAACGAGGTCAGCACCGTCCAGAGGATCGGGAAGAAGATCAGGAAGCCGACGGCCCAGGCGAGCACCGTCATGCCGATCTTGCGGGTGGGAGAGATGCCGCGGGCCATGCGTGTCAGGCCTCCAGGTTCTTGCCGACGAGGCGCACGAGGAAGATCGAGACGATGTTGGCGAGGATGACGGCGACGATGCCGCCCGCCGAGGCCGTGCCGACGTCGCCGTCGAGCTGGATCAGCGTCGCGATGAAGAAGGTGAGGTTGGAGGAGGACGTGCCGCCGCCGGTGGTGACGAAGATCTCGGCGTAGATCGACAGGATGAAGATGGTCTGGATCAGGATCACGACGGTGATCGCGCGCTTCATGTGCGGCAGCGTGATGTAGAAGAAGATCGACAGCGGCCCGGCTCCGTCCATCTCGGCCGCTTCCTTCTGGTCCTCGGACAGCGATTGCAGCGAGGTGAGGAGGATCAGCGTCGCGAAGGGCAGCCACTGCCAGGCGACGATGATGATGATGGACAGGAGCGGATAATTGTTCAGCCAGTCGACGGGTGGCAGGCCGAGGGCGGCGAGCACCTGGCTGATGACCCCGTAGACCGGGTTCATCATCATGTTCTTCCACACCAGCGCGGCGACCGTCGGCATGACGAAGAAGGGCGCGAGAACGAGGAGGCGCACGGCCGACTGGCCAAAGAAGGCCTGATCGAGGAGAAGCGCGATCAGCGTGCCGCCGACGACCGTGACGAACAGGACGCCGAGAACCAGGATCAGCGTGTTCTGGAAGGCGCTGAGGAAGCGTGGATCGGTGAGGAAGTAGGTGTAGTTCTCGAAGCCCACGAAGGGCGTGTCGATCCCGTAGAAGCTGTAGCGCAGCGTCGAGAACCAGAGCGTCAGCGCCAGCGGCACGATCATCCACACGAAGAGCGCGATGACCGCCGGAGCCATCATCGCGCGCGCCGCCGACTTCGTATGGAGTGTCGCCATGAAACGCATCCGGGAAGGGAGGGGAGGGGCGGGAGCCGCCGGAGCGGAGCCTAAAAGGCGCTTCCCCCTCGCCCGCCTGCGGGAAAGGGGGAAGGCGGTGGCGCCGCCGTCCTATCGGAGGCGGCGCCGGGCGGCCGAGGCCGGTCTTACTTGATGTAGCCCGCGCGGGTCATCTCGCGCGTCGCCTGGGCCTGCGCGGCGGCCAGCGCCTGATCGACGCTCTGCTGACCGGAGAGAGCGGCCGCCATCACCTGGCCGACGGCGGTGCCGAGACCCTGGAACTCGGGGATCGCGGCGAACTGCAGGCCGACATAGGGCTTGTTCTCGCCGGCCGAGGGGTCGGCCTTGTTGATCGCCGCGAGCGTCGCCTCGGCGAAGGGCGCGGCCTTCGTGTATTCCGGGTTCTCGTAGAGCGAGGTGCGGGTGCCCGGAGGCACGTTCGCCCAGCCTTCCTTGGAGGCCACGAGGTCCAGGTAGTCCTTCGAGGTCGCCCAGGCGATGAAGGTCTGCGCGGCTTCCTTCTTCTGCGAGGACTGCGGGATGGCGAGCGACCAGGCCCAGAGCCAGTTCGCCCCCTCGTTCGGGCAGTTGTCGATGCCGCAAGGGGCGGGCGCGAAGCCGACCTTGTCCGGCACCTGGCTCTGCTTGGGGTCGGTGACGAAGGAGGCCGCGACGGTGGCATCCATCCACATGCCGCACTTGCCCTGGCCGAACAGCGACAGGTTCTCGTTGAAGCCGTTGGAGGCGGCGCCCGGAGGACCGTACTTCGTCATCAGGTCGACGTAGAGGGTGACGGCCTGCTTCCAGCCGTCGCTCTCGAACTGCGGCTGCCAGGACGCGTCGAAGTAGTTCGCTCCGAACTCGCGCGCCATGTTGCCGAGGAAGGCCATGTTCTCGCCCCAGCCCGGCTTGCCGCGCAGGCAGATGCCGTACACGCCGGCATCCTTGTCGGTCATCTTCTCCGCGGCTTCCGAGATGAAGGTCCAGGTCGGCTTCTCGGGCATGGTCAGCCCGGCCTTCTCCAGAAGGTCGGTGCGGTAGAGCGTCATCACGCTCTCGGCGTAGAAGGGGGCGGCGAAGAGCTGGCCGTCCGTCGACAGGGCGTTGCGGATCGGCGGCAGAATGTCGTCGACGTCGTAGGCCTGCCCGAGATTGTCGAGCGGCGCCAGCCAGCCCTGCTTCGACCAGATCGGGACCTCGTAGGTGCCGATGGTCATGATGTCGAACTGGCCGCCATTCGTGGCGATGTCGGTGGTGACGCGCTGGCGAAGAACGTTCTCTTCCAGCGTCACCCAGTTCACGGTGATGTCCGGATGAGCCTTGGTGAACTCGTCCGTCAGACCCTGCATGCGGATCATGTCGCTGTTGTTGACCGTTCCGATCGTCAGAGTCGTCTGGGCGCCGGCCGATACGGTCAGGGCGAGCAGCGACGCCGCGCCCGCGATTAGGCGGTTGAGATACATGAGGCCTCCCGAAGGTCGATGAGCAAATGACCAAAGCCGGGGCAATTGTTCGGACGACTTGATCGGAGTGTCAACGAAAAAGCCGTGCGGCAGCGCAGCAATTCGGCTTCGCCGAGCCCTTCAATCCAGCACGCTGCTTAATCGGCGAGCAGCGCGATCGCGGTCGCCTCGTCGGTGATGACGCCGTTGACGAGCGTGCCGAGGGCGGCGTGCAGGCCCGCCTGCTTCGCCGGTCCCATGGCGACGGCGACCACCTCGCAGGTGGCGATGTCCGGCAGCGGCGCGCCGGCGACGCGGCGGTTGAAGGCGCAGTCGACGATGCGCCCCGCCGCGTCGAAGAGCCAGCCGCAGATCTCGCCGACGGCACCCGCCCGCCGGACGGCCTCGAGCTCGGCCTCGGAGATGAATCCGTCCGAGACGAGCGGCGCGCCGGTACCGAGCTGGCCGATGCCGACGAAGGCGACGTCGGCGCTCGCGGCAAGCGACAGGGTCGCGCGAATCATCTTCTGCTCGTGAAGGAAGGCCCGCTCCTCCGGCGAAGTCGCGACAACGGGCAGCGGCATCGGATAGTGCGGGGCGCCGACCCGGTCGGCCATGGAGAAGACGACGTTGTAGATCGAGGCCGCACCGTCGAGCCCGACATTGCCGGTGAGCGAGACGATGCGGTGCTGGCGGCACTGCATGGGCGGCAGGTGCTCGACGGCCGCCTTGAGGGTGCGCCCGGTGCCGATGGCGAGGATGATCGGGTCCGGCTGCGACAAGCGCCGCTCGAGGTCGGCCGCGCAGGCGTCGGCGATGCCGAGCGTCGTCGAGGCCGAGGCCGGGTCGCTCGGCGTCACCTCGGCGAAGCGCAGGCCGAATCGGTCCTTCAGCCGGGCGGCGAGGTCGAGGCAGGCGGCGATCGGATGGTCGATGCGCACCCGCACGAGGCCGGCCGAGGTGGAGAGCGATACGAGGCGCTGGACGCTCTGGCGCGACAGCCCGAGCGCCTGGGCGATCTCGTCCTGTGTCTTGCCGGCGACGTAGTAGAGCCAGCCGGCGCGCGCGGCCTCGTCGAGGCGGGAAGCTTCGTCGTCGCGGGTTCGTGCCATGGAAATGTCGTCCAGCCGTCAAGCCGGGGCGCTGAGGCCCTTCGCGACAGCTGGTTTAGAGGCAGGCGGCAAAAGCGCGCAAGGCTCTCGCGACGCGCCTCAGCGCTCCAGGAGCGCGACGGCCTCGACGTGATGCGACCAGAGGAACTGGTCGACCGGCGTGACGGACAGGACGCGGTAGCCGCCGGCCGTCAGGATCGCGAGGTCGCGGGCGAGCGTCGCCGGGTTGCAGGACACGGCCGCGACGCGCTTGACGCTCGACGCCGCCAGCTCGCGCGCCTGCGCTTCGGCGCCCGCGCGCGGCGGGTCGAAGACGAGCCCGTCGAAGGGCTTCAGGTCCTTGGGCTGCATCGGCCGGCGGAACAGGTCGCGCCGCTCCACCGTGACGGGCTTCAGCCGCGCGCCGCGCGCGCCGCGAACCGCCGCCTCCAGCGCGGCGAGCGCCGGCGCGTCGTTCTCGACGCCGTGGACGGCCGAGTTCGCGGCGAGCCGCAGCGCGAAGGTGCCGGCGCCGCAGAACAGGTCGGCGACGCGCTTGGCGCCGGCAAGGTGCGCCGCGACGAGATCGGCCATCGCTTCCTCGGCCGAGCGCACGGCCTGGAGAAAGGCGCCGGGCGGCGGGCGCACCGCGACCGCGCCGAAGCTGACGCTCGGTGGCCGCGACTCGGCCAGGACCTCGCCGTCGACGGTGATGCGGGCAAAATCCTCGGCGAGCGCCATGGAAACGACGCGGCGCCGGGCGTCCTCGGTGAGCTTGGCCGCGTCGGCCAGCGATACGTCCAGCCCGACCTGCGTGTCGATCACCGTGATCTTGAGCGGCGCCTTGCGCCCGATCGCCGTGGCGGCGATGCGCCGAAGCGCCGGGATGCGCCGCTCGATGGCGGGGGTTACGACCTTGCAGGTCTCGATGTCGACGACGCGGTGGGTTTCGGCCTCGAAGAAGCCGAAGGTCGGGCGCCCGTCCGGCCGCTTCTGCGCGGCGAAGACGGCGCGCCGGCGCGTCGCGGGGGCACAGGGGATCAGCGGCGCCACCTCGGCCTCGACGCCCTCGCGGGCGAGCGCGGATGCGACGAGGTCGCGCTTGAAGGCGCGGTAGGTCTCGGCGTCGGCGTGCTGGAGATCGCATCCGCCGCAAACGCCGAAATGCGGGCAGGGCGGCGCGACGCGGTGCGGCGAAGGCACGTCCACGGACAGGAGATGGAGGCGCGGGCCGTCGCCGCCCGCCGTCACCCGCTCGCCCGGCAGCGTGAAGGGCACGAAGCGCAGGCTCCCGTCGGCCCCGTGACCCACGCCGTCGCCCTTGGCGGCGAGCCGCTCGATCAGCAGCGCCCGCGCATCCCTGGAAATCGCGACGCTCATCGGTCCTTCCTGCCGCCCAGCACGTATTCGACATTGCCGTCGCCGCCGCGGATGGGGGAGGGGACGAGCCCGAGCGCACGCCAGCCGGGCAGGCCGTCGAGCCAATCGCGCAGCCGCTCGGCGACCGCCGGCGCGCTGTCGGGATCGCGCAGCATGCCGCCTTTGCCGACGGCCTCGCGCCCCGCCTCGAACTGCGGCTTGACGAGGAGGACGGCCTCGGCGCCGGGAAGCGCCATGTCGAGCGCCGGCGGCAGGGCAAGGGTCAGCGAGATGAAGGACACGTCGGCGACGACGAGGCTTGGAGCCTCGCCGCCGATGTCCTCGAGCGTCATGTCGCGGGCGTTCAGCCCGTCGATCTCGGTGACGCGACCGTCCGCCCGGATCGTGTCGTGCATCTG
This sequence comes from Antarcticirhabdus aurantiaca, assembly GCF_009765365.1. Taxonomy (GTDB): domain Bacteria; phylum Pseudomonadota; class Alphaproteobacteria; order Rhizobiales; family Rhizobiaceae; genus Antarcticirhabdus; species Antarcticirhabdus aurantiaca. The sequence continues at coordinate 38,578 of NZ_VTOM01000017.1, read as the reverse complement.
CCCCTGTCCGACGTCGACCGCGACGACGTGGGTCGCGCCGCGCTCGAGAAGCACCTGCGTGAAGCCGCCGGTGGACGCCCCGACGTCGAGGCAGAGCCTGCCCGCCGGGTCGATGGCGAAGGCGTCGAGGCCGGCGAGGAGCTTCAGCGCGGCGCGCGAGACGTAAGGGCTGGCGGGGTCGGAAACCTCGATTGCCGCGTCCGGCAGGACCATCATCGAGGCCTTGGAGGCCGTCTCGCCCTCCACGACGACGTGGCCGCGCTTCACGGCGTCTGCGGCGCGCGAGCGGCTTTCGGCGAGGCCCCGCTCGATCATCAGCGCGTCGAGGCGGACGCGATCCACGCGCGGCGGGCGGTGCGGCATGGTCTGGGGCATATCGGCGATCAGGCTTTCAAGGCTTGGCGGGCGGAGGCGCCGAGCGCCTTCATGGCCGCCTCCACGATACCGGCCTTGTCGAGGCCGGCCTTCGCGATCATCACGTCCGGGGCCGCGTGCTCCGCGAAGCGATCGGGCATCAGCACGGGGCGCACCTTCAAGCCTTCGTCGAGAAGGCCGTTCGCGGCGAGGTGGCCGAGCACATGATGCGCGAAGCCGCCGCTCGCCCCCTCCTCGACGAGGAGCAGCACCTCGTGCTCGCGGGCGAGGCGCGACACGAGGTCGGCATCGAGGGGCTTGGCGAAGCGCGCGTCGGCGACGGTGGTCGACAGGCCGAAGGTGTCGAGCTCCTCGGCCGCGGCGAGGCTGTCGGCGAGGCGCGTGCCGAAGGAGAGGATCGCGACCTTCGTGCCCTGCTTGACGATCCGCCCCTTGCCGATGTCGAGCACCGTGCCGCGGTCGGGCAGCTCGACGCCGACGCCGTTGCCGCGGGGGTAGCGGAAGGAGATCGGCCCCTCGTCATAGGCGACGGCGGTGGCCACCATGTGCCGCAGCTCCGCCTCGTCGCTCGGCGCCATCACGACCATGCCCGGCAGCGGCACGAGGAAGGAGGTGTCGAAGGACCCCGCATGGGTCGCGCCGTCGGCGCCGACGAAGCCGGCGCGGTCGATGGCGAAGCGCACGGGCAGGTGCTGGATCGCGACGTCGTGGACGATCTGGTCGTAGGCGCGCTGCAGGAAGGTCGAGTAGATCGCGACGAAGGGCTTGTAGCCCTCGGCGGCGAGACCCGCGGCGAAGGTCACGGCATGCTGCTCGGCGATGCCGACGTCGAAGGTGCGCTTGGGAAAGGCCTCGCCGAAGAGGTCGAGCCCGGTGCCGTTGGGCATGGCGGCGTTGATCGCGACGATTTTGTCGTCGCTCTCCGCCTCGCGGACGAGGGATTTGGCAAAGACGCTGGTGTAGCTCGGCGCCGTGTTCTTGGCCTTCGCCTGCGCGCCCGTGATGACGTCGAAGGTCGAGACGCCGTGATACTTGTCGGCCGAGTTTTCGGCCGGCGCGTAGCCCTTGCCCTTCTTGGTCACGACGTGGACGAGGATCGGGCCCTGCTTGGCGTCGCGGACGTTCTTGAGAACCGGCAGGAGGTGGTCGAGGTCGTGCCCGTCGATCGGCCCGACATAGTAGAAGCCGAGCTCCTCGAACATGGTCCCCCCGGTGAAGAAGCCGCGGGTGAACTCCTCGGTCTTCCGCGCGCCCTCGCGCATGAACTCGGGCAGGAGCTTCGACACGGTCTTCGCCCGGTCGCGAAGCGAGCGGTAGGCCTTGCCGGAGACGAGACGCGCCAGATAGGCGCTCATCGCGCCGGTCGGCGGGGCGATCGACATGTCGTTGTCGTTGAGGATGACGACGAGCCGGGCATCGAGCGCGCCGGCATTGTTCATCGCCTCGTAGGCCATGCCCGCCGACATCGCCCCGTCGCCGATCACGGCGACGACGTTGCGGGTGCCGCGATCGAGGTCGCGCGCCACCGCCATGCCGAGGCCGGCCGAGATCGAGGTCGAGGAATGGCCCGCGCCGAAGGGGTCGTATTCGCTTTCGGTGCGCTTGGCGAAGCCGGACAGCCCGTTCTCTTGGCGAACGGTGCGCATCGCCGCGCGGCGCCCGGTCAGGATCTTGTGCGGATAAGCCTGATGGCCGACATCCCAGATCAGCCGGTCCTCGGGCGTATCGAAGACGTAGTGCAGCGCCACCGTCAGCTCGACGACGCCGAGCCCCGCGCCGAGGTGCCCGCCCGTCGTCGACACCGCGTCGACGAGATCGGTGCGCAGCTCGTCGGCGATCTGGCGAAGGTCCTTCGGGGGAAAACGGCGCAGGTCGGCCGGCGACGAGATCTGGTCGAGCAGCGGCGTTTTCGACGGTTGGGACAAGAGAAGGAAACCTCCGAGGTGCGGGGGCTGGAAACAGACAATTCGTTGTTAGATCGGTTCGAAATCCGCTCGATCAAGGCGTGCGACGTTGCCGCGTCGGCGACTGCGCCGTCGCGGCCCGCGATCGGGCGCCGTCAGGCGGAGTCGAGCGGCTCGGTGCCGGTCGGCTTGCCGGCGCGGTTCAGCTTGATCTTCTCGACCTTGTCCTCGGCGGCCGTGAGCAGCCGGTCGCAATGGCTCTTCAGCTTCTCGCCGCGCTCGTAGATGCGGATCGAGCGGTCGAGCGGCACGTCGCCGCGCTCCAGCTGCGAGACGATTCGCTCCAGCTCGGCGAGCGCCTCCTCGAAGCTCATGCGCTTGACGTCGGAATCGTCCGGCGGAAGGACGGGCTCGTTGAGATCGGACATGGGACAACGCTTTCGAGGTTCAGCCGGTCATCAGCCGCTTGACGTGAGCGGCGACGGAGGAGCCGAGGCCCTGAAGGTCGTAGCCTCCTTCGAGAAGGCTCACAAGCCGCCCGCCCGCATGGCGCTCGGCGACGTCGAGGAGCTTGCCCGTCGCCCAGTCGAAGTCGGCCTCGGTCAGGCGAAGGCTCCCGAGCGGGTCCCGGTGATGGGCGTCGAAGCCGGCCGAGACGATCACGAGGTCCGGCTGAAAGGCGTGAAGGGCGGGCAGGATCCGCACCTCGAAGGCCTCGCGGAAGGTGTCGCTGCCGTCGCCGGCCGACAGGGGCGCGTTGACCATGGTGTCGTGCGTGCCGCGCTCGCTCGCGGCGCCCGTACCGGGATAGAGCGGCATCTGGTGGGTGGAGGCGTAGAGGACAGTCGCGTCGTCGAAGAAGATGTCCTGCGTGCCGTTGCCGTGATGGACGTCCCAATCGACGATGGCGACCCGCTCCAGCCCGTGCCGGACTTGCGCGTGCCGGGCCGCGATCGCCGCCTGGTTGAACAGGCAGAAGCCCATGGCCGTGCCGCGCTCGGCGTGGTGGCCGGGCGGGCGGGCGGCGACGAAGGCGTTGCGCGCGCTGCCGGAGACCACGTCGTCCACCGCCTGCACCGCGCCGCCGACGCCGTGGAGGGCCGCGGCGAAGCTCTTCGGGCTCATCAGCGTGTCGCCGTCGATGCGCGCCAAGCCTTCCACCGGCACCGCCTTGGCGAGCTTGCGGACGAAGTCTTCCGGATGGCAGCGATAGATCGCCTCGAGCGGCGCTTCGGGGCACTCGGCCCGGTCGAGGTTCTGGAAGGCCTCGTCCTCCAGCGCCGCCTCGACGGCCCGAATGCGGTCCGGCCGCTCGGGGTGGCCGGGGCCGGTCAGGTGCTCGGCAAAGATCGGATGGAAGAAGAGCCGGGTGTTGTTCACGGGGAAGAGCGTCCTCGCGCGTCGATGACCCGGCCTTGCCCGGAAGCGTCGGAGATAGTGCCGGGGCGGTTCCCGGCAATTCGCGTCAGCGGCCGGTCTGGCCGCGGTGGCGCAAGGCGTGGTCGGCGAGCGCGCAGGCGATCATCGCCTCGCCGATCGGCACCGCTCGGATGCCGACGCAGGGGTCGTGCCGCCCCTTGGTCATCACATCGACCTCCTGGCCGTTCGCGTCGATCGAGCGGCGGGGAGTGAGGATCGAGGAGGTCGGCTTGACCGCGAAGCGCGCGACGATCGGCTGGCCCGTCGAGATGCCGCCGAGAATGCCGCCGGCATGGTTCGACAGGAAGACGGGCTTGCCGTCCGGCCCGTTGCGGATCTCGTCGGCATTGTCCTCGCCCGACAGCTCGGCCGCGGCGAAGCCCTCGCCGATCTCGACGCCCTTGACCGCGTTGATCGACATCAGGTTCGCCGCGATGTCGGCGTCGAGCTTGCCGTAGAGGGGCGCGCCGAGGCCAGCGGGCACGTTCTCCGCGACGATCTCGATCACCGCACCGACCGAGGACCCGCTCTTGCGCACGCCGTCGAGGAGACCTTCCCAGCGCGCCGCGGCCTCTCGGTCCGGGCAGAAGAACGGATTGTTCGAAACTTCGTCCCAGTCCCAGTTCGCCCGGTCGATGCGGTCGGCGCCGATCTGGACGAGCGCGCCGCGGATGGTGACGCCCGGCACGACGAGCCGCGCCAGCGCCCCCGCCGCCACGCGGCAGGCCGTTTCGCGCGCGGAGGAGCGCCCGCCGCCGCGATGGTCGCGCAGGCCGTACTTCATGTCGTAGGCGATGTCGGCGTGGCCCGGCCGGTAGGACTGCGCGATGTTGGCGTAGTCCTTGGAGCGCTGGTCGACGTTCTGGATCTCCAGCGCGATCGGCGTTCCCGTCGAGATCAGCTCGCCGAGGTTCGGTCCTTCCACCACGCCGGAGAGCACCTTCACCTCGTCCGGCTCGCGGCGCTGCGTCGTGAAGCGCGACTGGCCCGGACGGCGCTTGTCGAGGAGGTCCTGGATGTCGCCCTGCGTGAAGGAAAGGCCGGGCGGCAGGCCGTCCACCACGCAACCGATCGCCGGCCCATGGCTTTCCCCCCAGGTGGTGACCCGAAACAGATGGCCGAAGCTGTTGTGTGACATGGGGCGACCACCGGCGTGAAAATCGAGAAGCGAGGCCGCCGCGTTTACGGCAGCTTCACCATGAGCGTCAAATAGATAGAAAGGTCGTTGTCGCGCCGCGCTGAGGTACGACATTTGACACAATCGAGAACGAAATTTTGCCGGCAAGCGGTTCCGAAGCGGACGGAACCGGCTGCGCCGCGCCGCGCGCTCCGGGGGACGGGACGCGGAGCGCGGGACGAGGCAAGCCATGAAAAAACGAGGGTAGCAGTCACCATGACCAGAAAGATCATCGCCTTCTTCGCGTGCTCCTTCCTGTCTGTCTCGATGAACATCCCCGCCAAGGCGGAGGAAGCGAGCGGCACGGTGTCGGAGATCGACGAGGAGCGCTCGCTCCTGGTCCTCGACGACGGATCGACCTTCGAGCTGCCGCACGCCTTCGACTACGAGGCGGTGAAGCCGGGCATGCAGGTGCTGGTCCTGCTCGATCCGACGACGCCCGTGGTGCCGGCGCTGCGTCTCGTCGGCTGACAGCGGCCGACCCTTCGGATGGCGCGCCGGCGAGACCCTCGGCCGGTGCGCTTCGACCTCAGACCCAGTCGACACGGCCCTCGCCGGTGATCGCGAGGATCCGGTCCTGCGGCACGTCGATCCGGGCGGCCTCCCGCTCGCTCCAGCCGGCGAAGCGCCGGAGATAAGCCCGCGTCACGCCGCCATGTGCGGTGACGATCATCGGCCGATCGAACCCTTCGAACACCGGCGCGACGCGGCGTTCGAGATCCGCCAGGGTCTCGGCGCCGGGTCCCGGGGGCAGGAAGTTCCACTTGTCGGCCGAGCGCTGCGCCGAAACGCCGGGCAAGCGCGCTTCCAGCTCGGTCAGGGTCGAGCCCTGCCAGTCGCCGAAATGCACCTCCTTCAAGCGGTCGTCGCGCGCGAAGTCGTCGGGCTCGAGCCCCAGCTCGTAGCGGATGATGCGCATCGTCTCGACCGAGCGGCCGAGCGGCGAGGACAGGAAGCCGAACTCGGAGACGCTGTTGCCCAGGACGTTGCGGAGATAGCGCCCGTTGCGCTTGGCCTGTATGCGGCCGAGCGCGTCGAGCGGGATGTCGACCTGTCCCTGGAAGCGCCGCTCGGCGTTCCAGGCGGTCTCGCCGTGGCGGCAGAGATAGAGCTGATGCGTCATGAGGTGGACGAAGAAGCGCCTCAGGCGTCCTTGACGACGGAAATGTCGGGCGCGTCGACGGCCTTCATGCCGATCGTGTGGTAGCCCGAATCGACGTGGTGGACCTCGCCCGTCACCGCGCTCGAATAATCCGACAGGAAGTAGAGGGCGGAGTTGCCGACCTCGTCGATCGTGACCGTGCGCTTCAAGGGCGAATTGTACTCGTTCCACTTCAGGATGTAGCGGAAGTCGCCGATGCCGGAGGCGGCCAGCGTCTTGATGGGGCCGGCCGAGATCGCGTTGACGCGGATCGCCTTGTTGCCGAGGTCGACCGCGAGGTAGCGCACCGACGCCTCCAGGGCCGCCTTGGCGACGCCCATGACGTTGTAGTGCGGCATCACCTTCTCGGCGCCGTAATAGGTCAGCGTCAGGATCGAGCCGCCCTCGGTCATCAGCTTCTCGGCGCGCTGGGCGACCGCCGTCAGCGAGTAGACCGAGATCAGCATGGTCTTGGTGAAGTTGCCTTCGCTCGTGTCGACGTAGCGCCCGGTCAGCTCGTCCTTGTCGGAGAAGCCGATGGCGTGGACGAGGAAGTCGATCTTGCCCCAGCGCTGCTCGAGCCCCGCGAAGACCGCGTCGATCGTCGCCGCGTCCGCCACGTCGCAGTGGCCGGCGAGCACCGCGCCGAGTTCGGCCGCGAGCGGCTCGACGCGCTTCTTGAGCGCATCGCCCTGGTAGGTGAGGGCGATCTCGGCGCCCTCGCGCGCCAGCGCCTTGGCGATGCCGTAGGCGATCGAGCGGTTGTTGGCGACACCCATCACGAGCCCGCGCTTGCCGTTCATCAGGCCGGTGGATTGGGTCATCGGGGAAACCTTCGCGTATGCCGTCCCTCGGGCACCCGGGCCGGCACGAGACGTGAAGCCTGGCTGGAAGGGGTGCGTCCGCGGCGGGTATGGCACAGCCACGCGCCACGCTTCAAGCGCGGAGCGGAGCGCCGGCCCGTCGCGGCGGGATCAGTCTTCCCCGCCGGACGCCTCCCGCCGCGCCTTCATCAGCGCCGTCAGCTCCGGATCTCCCCCCTCGGGCAGGGCGATCTCGACGGTGACGCGCAGGTCGCCGTGGCCGCCGCCTTTGGTGGACAGGCCCTTGCCCTTCAGGCGCAGCGTGCGCCCGAAATCGGTCCAGGGCTTGATGTTCATCGCCACGCGCCCACCCAGCGTCGCCACGAAGACCTTGCCGCCCAGCACCGCGTCGGCGAGCGGCACGCGCACGGTGCCGACGAGGTCGCGCCCCTCGACCCGGAAGCGCGGATGCTCGGCGAACTCGATCGTCACCAGCGCGTCGCCCGGCTCGCCGCCGGAGACCGAGGGCTGGCCCTGGCCCTTCAAGCGGATGACCTGCCCGTTCTCCACGCCGTCCGGCAGGCGGATGGCGAGGCGCTTGCCGGAGGGAAAGATCGCCTCGACCTTCTCCTCGCCCACCGTGTCCTCGAGGCGGACCTTGAGCGTGGCGCGCAGATCCTCGCCCTTGGTCGGGACGCGCGCGCCGCCTCCGGCGCTGCCGCGCCGCGCGCCGCCGAAGCCCCCGAAGGCCTGCTCGAAGATGTCGGAGAAGACGCCTTCGCCGCCGCCTCCGCCCGAGCGGAACTCGAAGCCCTGCGGGCCGCCCCCGCCGGCCGACCGGAAGTCGAAGCCCCCGGCGCCCGCCCGTCCGCCGAACGGATTGGCGCTGGCCCCGCCGCTCCCGCCGCCGAAGCCGGAGAAGCCCGCGAACTTCGGCTTGCCCTCCGCGTCGATCTCGCCGCGGTCGAACTGGCCGCGCTTGTCCTTGTCGCCGAGGATCTCGTAGGCCTGGCTGATCTCGGCAAAGCGCGCCTGCGCGGTCGGATCGTCCGCGTTGGTGTCCGGATGGTACTTCTTGGCAAGCTTGCGGAAGGCCGACTTGATGTCCTTCTCGCTCGCGTTCTTGGCAACGCCCAGAACGGAATAGGGGTCGCGCATCGTCGGGTGTCGTTCCTTCGGGAAGGTCGGCCTCCGGAGGAGGCGGAGACTGGCTGGCGGCCGGTGCGGAGAGCCCGGCCTTTCGACACCTCTATATGGCGGCCCATCACGGCCCTGTTAAGAGGCGCGCCCTTGATCAGCGGTTGAGGCGCGCCGCTCGCGCGGCGCGCCGTTCCCTGCTAATCGACCCGCGGAACCCATCCGAACACGGAACACCCCCCGCATGCGCCCGATCGTGACGAGCGGCCTCGCCGCCCTTGTTGTGGGGACGGCCGTCCCCGCGCTCGCCGCCGAAGCCGTGACCTATTCGGGCACGCTTGGAACGCTACCGGTGGTGGTCGAACTCGTGCGGCCGGACGAGGGCGGCGCCGTATCGATCGGGCGCTACGCTTATATTTCCAAAGGCATCGACATTCCGCTCCACGGCGGGGGCGACGGCGGCCTGACCCTGACGGAGGAAGCGCCGTGCACCCCGGCGCTCTGCGCCGGCCCGGACGGTCTGGCGCGCGAGGACGGCGTTTACCCCGTCGGAGCGACCTGGCAGCTGCGAAGCGAGAGCGACGGGACGCGCTTGTCGGGCAGCTGGACCAAGGCGGGCTCCACCCAGTCGCTGCCCGTCGCCCTGGAGCGCCGGGGCGCGCGCAGCGTGGAAGAGACCGATTACGCCCCTTTCGACGCGCTCGATCCGCAATCGGCGCTGTTCACCGAGACCGGCAGCGACGAGCCGAGCTTCGAGCGTCTGCCCTTCGACGTCCTCAAGATGGAAGCGCCCCTGGAAGCCGGCGCCGAGGAGCGCCTGGGCGAGGGCGTCTACCGCTTCGACCGGGACCCGCGCATCGGCCTCGCCTTTCCGACCGTTTTGTCGATCGGGCGCGCCGACGTCGCCCCGATCGACGCCTTCCTCGCCGCCGAGCGTTTATCGAGCTCGTTCTCGTCCTTTTCGTGCCTCTCCCGAGCCTATCTCGGCATGGGCTGGAGCGGCCAGATGGGCGAGGGAAGCAACGGCTTCGAGCCGCCCGAGGCCGGCAGCGTCGTCGTCGACCACCTGTCCGAGCGGTTGATGGGCTTCACCGAGAGCGGCAGCTTCTACTGCGGCGGCGCTCACTTCGACAACTACACGATCCACACCGTCGCCGACGTCTCGACCGGTGCGCGCGTCGAGCCGGAAACCCTGCTGCGCGGCTGGACGGCCACCGACGCCGACGGGAACCCGGTCGACCCGAAGGCGTTCGGCGTCGATCCGGACATGCTGACCTGGGGGCCGGACGCCGCGCTCGCCGACTTCGTGCGCACGAAGCGCAAGCGTTTCGACGCCGACATGGAAGGCGGCTGCTCGCTGGACGATTTCATCGGCACGAACCTTGCCGTGTTTTTCCGCCAGGACAGCCTCGTCTTCACCCTGGATGGCCTGCCGCATGCCCTCCAGGCTTGCCAGGACGACCTTCTCGTCGTTCCGCTGGCCGAGGCGCGCGATCTGCTGACGGAGGACGGGGCGCGCTATTTCGCCGTTCTGGACCGCTGAGCCGAACCGCTCAGCCATTCTCGGCGAAGCTGACGAGCACCCATTCGCCGGCGCCGCGCGTGCAGGCCTCGCCCGAATAAAGGGCGATGCCGTCGAAGCGCTGGCGCGTGGTGGTGAAGGCGCGGCAGGTGCGGCTGCCCTCCCGCGTTTCGTTGATGGCGGTGATCGTGCCGCTCGCCCCGGTCTCGGAGTTGGCCCAGGCCACCGGCTCACCGGCGCGCGAGAGGTCGGCGGCCGACACGGCGTTGCGCACCATGCGCTGGTCCGAGATCTGATCGGGCGCGGTCATCGTCGGCAGCATGGCGTCGAGCGCCGGCTCGGCGGGCGGCGGGGCGATCGACCCGGTTACCGTTTCGCGGTCGACCACCGTGTCGAGGCTCGGACCCGAGACGACGCAGCCGCCGAGCGCCAGCATCGCCGTGACCGGTGCGGCAAACAGGACGCGATCGACGCGAAAGCTCTTGTTGAACGGCATGGCCACCATATGGTTCGGCGCGGGTTCAACGCGCCGTTTGCGACACAGCACCGAATTGGGATCCCATCATGGCTTCTCCACCCTTAACCCTCGATGAAGAAACGGCGGGACGCGATCCCATCGCCCTGTTCCGCCGCTGGCTGGCGGATGCGGAGGCGAGCGAGCCGAACGATCCCTCCGCCATGACGCTGGCGAGCGTCGATTCGGACGGCATGCCCGATGCGCGCATGGTCCTGATGCGCGGCGTCGACGAGCGGGGCTTCGCCTTCTACACGAACTTCGAGAGCGACAAGGGGCGCCAGCTCCTCGCCAATCCACGCGCCGCGCTCTGTTTCCACTGGAAGACGCAGCGGCGGCAGGTGCGGGTGAGGGGGGCGGTGGAGCAGGTGAGCGAGGCGGAGGCCGACGCCTATTTCGATTCGCGCCCGCGCGGCAGCCGCATCGGCGCCTGGGCTTCGCAGCAGTCCCGCCCGCTCGCATCCCGCGCGGTCCTAGAAGCGCGGGTGGCCGAGATCGAGGCGCGCTTCGGGGACGAGGCGGTTCCGCGCCCGCCGCATTGGTCGGGCTTCCGGATCGTGCCGGCGCGCATCGAGTTCTGGCAGGACGGCGCCTTCCGGCTGCACGACCGCATCGTCTTCGAGCGGGACGCGGAGGGCGCGGGCTGGACGACGCGCCGCCTCTACCCGTGACGCGCTCCGGTTCCCGCGATGGCGGCGATTTTGCGCCGTCATCGTTCTTTCCTGTGAATCATCGCTGATTCGGCGTCGCCCTTCCGGAACGAGGCGTCCATCTTCCGCGCTACGGGTGACGACGCTCACCCGCGAGACGAGGAGACGACCCATGATCCAGGCGGCGGCGAAGACGAACGGGCAGGACAATCTCGACGATCTCGTCGACGAGGTGATCGCCGCGGCGGGCGGCGACGTGCGCAAGGCCATTCTCGGTCTGGTGCGCGGTCAGCACCTCCTCGAAGGCCAGATGAGCCGGGTCGTCTCGGCCGGCTACGTGCGCCGCGGCTTCGGCCGCGAGAATTAGAGCGAAGGCCACTTCGCGATCCGGCGATCCGACGAATGAAAGGCTGGCGGCCTTCCGCAGGAAACTCGGAAGGCCGCCAGCCTTTTTTCATGGGTCTCGTTGCAGGGCGCTGAGCGCCCTGGCCTTCCTTGGCCTCACGGAATCAGGAAGACGTAGGCGAAGCTTCCGACGGCCGCGAGGGCAGCGAGAGCCGTCGTGTTGATGAACACCGAGACCATGGTTTCGATCGTCATATAGGTTCCCCGTTTCGTGCCCCGGCCGCTTGGATCGCGGCGCTGTTCTGATGGTGTCGAGGATTAGCCGCGCATCGTTTCGACCGGATTGCGCGGCCCTCGAAATGCCTCTGAAACGTCGTCCCGCGGCGGAGGTTTCGCGCGGTATCGTTGATGATCCTTAGCCGGCCGTCGCCCTCCCGCAGCTCCGATGGGGAACCGGCTCGCGCCTGCGGCCTTCCGCATCGAGACGGCACAACGAGGAGACCCGGCATGACCGAGATCGACGAGACGGCACGCGCCCCGCTGCCCGGCGGCACCACCGAGGAAGCGCACGGCGCCGACATCGAAGCGGCCGAGGAGGCCGAGGCCGAAGCCGCGGAGGACGATGGCGACCCCGATCCCGTGGACGGCGACGACGGCACGATCGGCGTTGCCGACGACGACACCGTGGGCATCGACACGGACGACGACGACCGCCGCTTCGGCGACCTCGCGCCTCGGCCGGGCGGCCTGCAGAGCGGGCGCTAATCGCGGCGCCGACAATTTTGGATCGAGCCCGACCTCGCCCTCATCGCGGGGGCGCCCAAAGCCATTCGCACGGCCCGAGCCGATAGCCGGTCACGCCGATTCCATCGGCGCGGTGGTTGCCCCCGCGCCCGCGCGCCCTTCCTTTGTCCTGTCGCCTCAGGCGGCGAATCGATCGAGGGTGGTGTGGGAAGCTCATGAGCCGAGCGCAGATGCTGGTTGAAGCCGTGGACGGCATGGACAAGCGCCTCGAGGAGGTCTTCGCTTTTCTTCGCGCCCTCGACGAGGGCGCCGACCTCGACCGCGAGCGGCTCGGCCACGCCATCCATCAATGCGCCAACGTCCAGCAGTCGATGGGCGCGCTGCGGCGCCTCGTGAAGCGGATCGAAGGCTGAGCGGCCCATGATCGGCCGGATCCTGGGCGCGAAGGGCCTTTCGCTTTGCCGCCGGTGATGCTCTAGAGGGTCGACAAGCCCGGCCTCTTCGCGCCGGGCGCGAACCGGCACAGAGAGGGCGCGATGGTCGCCACCGACATCGCCACGCGGGTCTGGAACCACACGTTCAAGCTCGATCCGATCGTCCGGAGCCTTCTCGACACGGACTTCTACAAGCTCCTGATGCTGCAGATGATCCGCGGGCTCCATCCGGACGTCGACGCGACCTTCAGCCTGACCAACCGCACGGCCTCCGTGCGTCTCGCCGACATCATCGACGAGGACGAGCTGCGCGCCCAGCTCGACCACGCCCGGTCGCTCTCGATCAGCCATCGCGAGATGATCTGGCTGGCCGGCAACACCTTCTACGGCACGCGCCAGATCTTCCGCCCCGACTTCCTCGAATGGCTCGCCCGCTTCCGCCTGCCGCCCTACGAGCTCCGGCGCGTCGACGGTCAGTTCGAGCTGCGCTTCGAAGGGCGCTGGACCGACACGATGATGTGGGAGATCCCGGCTCTCGCCATCATCAACGAGCTGCGCTCGCGCGCGGCCATGCGCGACATGAAGCGCTTCGAGCTCGACGTCACCTATGCCCGCGCCAAGGCCAAGATGTGGGAGAAGGTGCAGCGGCTGCAGAAGCTGCCCGATCTTCGCATCTCCGACTTCGGCACGCGCCGCCGACACTCGTTCCTGTGGCAGCGCTGGTGCGTGGAGGCGCTGAAGGAGGGGCTGGGCGAGGCCTTCATCGGCTCCTCCAACGTGCTTCTGGCCATGGAGACCGACGTCGAGGCGATCGGCACCAACGCGCACGAGCTGCCGATGGTGCGCGCCGCGCTCGCGCGCTCGGACGAGGAGCTTCTCGCCGCGCCCTACCGCGTGCTGGCGGAATGGCAGAGCTACTACGGCGGCAATCTCCTCGTGGTGCTTCCCGACACCTTCGGCACGGCGGCCTTCCTGCGCGGGGCGCCGCAATGGCTCGCCGACTGGACCGGCTTCCGTCCCGACTCCGCGCCGCCCATCGAGGGGGGCGAGGAGATCATCGCCTGGTGGCAGAAGATGGGGCAGGATCCGCGCGACAAGCTGCTCGTCTTCTCCGACGGGCTCGACATCGACTCGATCGAGAAGACCTACCACCACTTCCACGGCCGGGTGCGCATGAGCTTCGGCTGGGGCACCAACCTCACCAACGACTTCCGTGGCATGACGCCGACGCCCAATCCCGGCCTCGATCCGATCTCGCTGGTCTGCAAGGTGTCGAGCGCCAACGGCCGTCCCGCCGTCAAGCTGTCCGACAATTCCGCCAAGGCGACCGGTTCGGCCGCGGAAGTCGAGCGCTACCGCCGCGTCTTCGGCCAGGGCGTCTACGACCGCCGCGAGGTGTTGGTGTGAGGCTTGTTCCCGATTTGGGAACATGATAGGCCTCGTGCATGCAGGTCATCGCCAAGCGGACGCTCAGGCTGTTCTGGGAGCGTGAACCGCGAGCCCGCACGCCCTTGCAGACGTGGCACGCGGCCGCCGAGAGGGCGCAGTGGAGAACGCCGAACGACGTGAAGGCGGAGTTCGGGACCACGGTCGACTTCGTCGCGGACAACAGAGCGATCTTCGACATCGGCGGCAACAAGTACCGGCTGGTCGTTCACGTCTCCTATGAGTATGCGCGGGTGCTCGTGAAGTTCGTCGGCACGCATAAGGAATACGACCGCATCGACCCGGAGACGATCTGATGCAGATGGACCTTCGCGCCCTGCGCACCGAGGCCGATTACGACTGGGCCCTTTCCGAGGTGGCCGCATATTTCGAGCGGGAGCCTGTCCGAGGCACGCCGGAGGCCGAGCGCTTCGACGTCCTGTCCGATCTGATCGCGGCCTACGAGGCCAGGCATTGGCCGATCGAGGCGCCCGATCCTGTGGAGGCGATCCGGGAAACGATGGAGCGCCACGGCTTCACCCAATCGGACCTCGCCGCGCTTCTCGGTTCGCGATCGCGCGCCTCCGAGGTGCTGCGCCATCGCCGGCCTTTGTCGATGGACATGGCCTATCGGCTCAGCACCGAGTGGAAGATTCCCGCGGAGGTGCTGATCCGGCCCTATCGCATCGAGCCGCGGAGCTGACGGCTCAATCCCCCACCGCCACGCCCTCGCGCCGCGGGTCGGCGCCGCCGAGGAGGCCGTTCGGGGTGATGGCGATGGCGTGGAGGCCCGAATCGGGGGCGATCGCCTCGACCGTCTCGTAGCCGAGCGACCGCAGGCCCTCGGCGGCGGCTTCGCCGGGCGTGCCGGCCTCGACGTCGAAGGCGCCGAAACGGTTTCCGAAGCGGGGCATGGAGATGGCGGCCTGCGGGTCCATGCCCCAGTCGATCCAGGCGATCAGCGACTGCGCCACGAAGCCGATGATGCGGCTGCCGCCCGGCGAGCCGATGGCCAGCACCGGCCGCCCCTCGCGCATCACGATGGTCGGCGCCATGGACGAGCGCGGGCGCTTGCCCGGCTCGACGCGGTTGGCGACGGGATAGCCGTTCTCGTGCGTCTCGAAGGAGAAGTCGGTCAGTTCGTTGTTGAGAAGGAAGCCGCCGGTCATCAGCCGTGAGCCGAAACCGTTCTCGATCGTGGTCGTCATCGAGACGACGTTGCCGCTCGCGTCCACCACGTTGAAGTGGGTGGTCGAGGGCAGCTCGATCGCCGCGTCGTCGCCGAGCCGCATCGCGTGGTCCCAGGGCGGCTCGCCCGGCGTCACCGCGTCGTCGGGCAGGGCTCGCGGCCCGCCGAGGAGCTTGGCGCGCTCGGCCATGTAGCTCTCGTCGAGGAGGCCCTTCAGCGGCATCGGCACGAAGTCGATGTCGGCCATGTAGCGACCGCGGTCGGCGAAGGCGAGGCGCGAGGCGTCGCCGATCAGCCGCCAGGTCTCGGGGGCGAGCGGGGCCATCGCCTTCACGTCGAAGGGCTCGATCAGCTCCAGGATCTGCCCGACGGTCAGCGCGCCGGAGGAGGGCGGGCCCATGCCGCAGACCTCGTGGCCGCGATAATCGGTGCAGACCGGCTCGCGCTCGGCGATGCGATAGGCCCGGAGATCCTCCAGAGACAGGAGGCCCGGATTGTTCGGCGCCTGCGTGACGGTCCGGACGATGTCCTCGGCGACCGGTCCCTCGTAGAAGCCGGCAGCCCCCCGTTCCGCGATCCGCCGAAGCGTCGCGGCATATTGGGGGTTCTTCAGGCGATGGCCGGCCGCGAGCGGGCGACCTTCGTTGTCGAAGAAATAAGCGCGGGTCGTCTCGAACCTCTTCAGCCGGTCGCCGTCCTCCGCGATCAGCCGGGCGAGCCGCGGCGACACGGCGAAGCCGGCTTCCGCAAGTTCGATCGCCGGCGCGACGACGTCGGCCCAGGGCAGCTTGCCGTAGCGCGCGTGGGTCTCCGCGAGGAGCTTCACCGTTCCCGGCGTGCCGACAGAGCGCCCGCCGACCACGGCGTCGTAGAACTCCAGCGGCTCGCCGGCCTCGTCGAGGAAGAGCTTCGGCGTGGCTGCGCGCGGCGCGGTTTCGCGCCCGTCGAAGGTCGTCAGCCGGCCGCCGGCCGCGTCGAAGTAGACGAGAAAGGCGCCGCCGCCGATGCCGGAGGACTGCGGCTCAACGAGGCCGAGCACGAGCTGCACCGCGACGGTGGCGTCGATCGCGCTACCGCCGGCCCGCAGAATCGCCAGACCCGCCTCGGCCGCCAGCGGATGGGCGGCCGTCACCATCTGCCGCTCGGCGCGCACGGGCGCGGCGGCCGGCGGCAGCGCCGGGGAGGGGGCCGGAGCGTCGGAGCGGGCCTCCGGCGCGACGGCGTCGCTCGCCTGATCCTGCGCCCACGAGAGCGGCGCGCCGGCCAGAAGCGCGGCAACAAGCGCGCATGACAGGAAACCTCGGCGCATGACGACCACCCTCCATCGCAATCCCGGCCGGGAGGGTAGCGCCTCGCGCCGCCGCCGCAAGGCGCGGCGCGGCCGCGCCACAGGCTGGGCAATGGTAAACATCGCCGCCCAACCGCACGCCCCGCGCAAGTTACCGGGCTTAACCCTCTCTTAACCGCCCGCTATCGACGGGCCGGCAGGACCCTCTGAACCAATGACCGACCCGACCCTCGCTCCCAAGCCCATCCGGTTGAAAGGCCGCTCCTTCCTGGCGCTCGTGTTGTCTCCGGAACAGCCCTTCGACCGCTGGCTCGACGGCCTCGACGACCTCGCGCGGCGCTCCACCGGCTTCTTTCTGGGCCGGCCGATCGTTCTCGACGTCGAGAACATCGAGGTCGGCAAGGCCGAGCTGAAGACCCTCGTCGACGAGCTGTCCAGCCGCGGCGTGCGGATCATGGGCATCGAAGGCGCGCTTCCCTCGCAGCTCGCCCCCGGCATGCCGCCCGCAATGCGCGGCGGCCGCCCGGCCGGCGACATCGCCGCGCCCGAGGCCGGCGAGGCGGCGCCCGCCGCCGCTCCCGCCGAGGGCGGTGCCCCGGCCAGCGACGAGCCGGTCGTCGCCGCCCTGCCGGCGGCCCTGGCCCAGCCGCGCACCGTTCCCTCGCTGATCCTGGAGGAGCCGGTGCGCTCGGGCCAGACGATCATCTTCCCCGAAGGCGACGTCACCGTGCTTGGCTCCGTGTCGAGCGGCGCCGAGATCGTCGCCGGCGGCTCGATCCACGTCTACGGCGCGCTGCGCGGCCGGGCGCTGGCGGGGTCGGTCGGCAATGCCGACGCCCGCATCTTCTGCCGCAAGCTCGAAGCCGAGCTCGTGGCGATCGACGGCCTCTACAAGATGGTCGACGACATGGACGCCCGACTGCGCGGCCAGGCCGTGCAGGTCTGGCTTGAGGGCGACGCCATCAAGGCGCAGGCGCTCGGTTGAGCTGATCGGCTTCGAAAGAACGATTGGACGAAAGGAAAGAGAGTTCGGCGATGGCAAAGGTAATCGTGGTGACGTCCGGCAAGGGCGGCGTCGGCAAGACGACGTCGACGGCTGCCCTCGGCGCGGCGCTGGCTCAGCGCGGCGAGAAGGTGGCGGTCGTCGACTTCGACGTCGGCCTTCGCAATCTGGATCTGGTGATGGGCGCCGAGCGGCGCGTGGTCTACGACCTGATCAACGTGGTCCAGGGCGACGCCAAGCTCGCCCAGGCGCTGATCCGCGACAAGCGGCTGGACACCCTGTTCCTGCTGCCGGCCTCGCAGACCCGCGACAAGGACAACCTGACGGCCGAGGGCGTGGCCACCGTCATGGCCGAGCTCAAGCAGCACTTCGACTGGGTGGTCTGCGACAGCCCCGCCGGCATCGAGCGCGGCGCGACGCTGGCCATGCGCCACGCCGACATCGCGGTGGTCGTGACCAACCCGGAAGTCTCGTCGGTGCGCGACAGCGACCGCATCATCGGCCTCCTCGACGCCAAGACCGAGCGCGCCGAGAAGGGCCAGCGCATCGAGAAGCACCTGCTTCTCACCCGCTACGACCCGATCCGCGCCGAGCGCGGCGACATGCTGAAGGTCGAGGACGTCCTCGAGATCCTCTCGATCCCGCTCCTCGGCATCATCCCGGAAAGCCCCGACGTCCTGCGCGCCTCCAACCTCGGCACGCCCGTCACCCTCGTCGAGAGCGCGCCGTCCTCGGCCTATCGCGACGCGGCGCGGCGCCTGGCCGGCGAGTCGATCCCGATCACCGTTCCCGGCGAGAAGCGGGGACTCTTCGGCAAGCTGTTCGGCCGGAGGGCCGCATGAGCCTCTTCCAATTCCTCAACTTCAACCGGCGCAACACCGCGCCGGTCGCGCGGGAGCGCCTGCAGGTGCTGCTCGCCCACGAGCGCGCCGCCGTCGGCCATTCCGACCTCGTCGGGGTCCTGCGCGAGGAGATCCTCGCCGTGATCGCCAAGCACGTGTCGGTCGACAGCGACCGGGTCCAGGTGAAGATGGAGAAGGGCGAGATCGTCTCGACCCTCGAAGTCGACATCGAGATCCCGGCCACCGCCTCGATCCGCAAGGCATCCTGAGGCCGAGGTCTTCTCCCGGCCCACCGATGAACGGCCCCACCGGGCCAGGTTACGCGGTGCCGGAGAACGCTCGAACGCCGCGCGGACTGCCGCTGCGCGGTATGTACCCGAACGGATCGTCTCGAACGCGCGACGGTATCACGCAATCCGGCCGCGCTTGGCGACGTGGGCACCGGGCTGCTTCGAGCCGCCCACCGTCCAGCCGCTCAGGGCGATGAAGTCCGCCACCTCTTCGGCGGGCAGGGGGCGTCCGAGCAGGAAGCCCTGCGCCCCGTCGCAGCCGAGGTCGCGCAGGATGGCGAGTTGCTCGGGCGTTTCGACGCCTTCGCCCAGCGTCTTCACGCCGAGCTCGCGGCCGAGCTGCGTCACGGCGCGCAGCACGGCGAGGCATCCCGGATCGCTCGGTGCCGCGTCCACGAAGGAGCGGTCGATCTTGATACGGTCGAGCTCGAAGTTGCGCAGGTGCGCGAGCGACGAATAGCCCGTTCCAAAATCGTCCATCGACACGCCGACGCCGAGTGCGCGCAGCGCGGACAGGCTCGTCGCGATCATCGTCCCGTCCTCCACCATCGCCGTTTCCGTCAGCTCGATCTCGAGGCGCGAGGGCATCAGCCGGTTGGCCGACAGCGCCGAGGCGACGAGGAGCGGGAAGCCGGGCGTTCGGATCTGCACCGGCGAGACGTTGATCGCCACGCCGATCTCCGTCGGCCAGTCGGCCGCCCGGCGGCAGGCCTCGCGCAGCACGAACTCCCCGATCGCCAGGATCTGGCCGGTGCGCTCGGCCTCCGGGATGAACTCGGCCGGGGAGATCCAGCCGCGCTCGGGGTGCTTCCATCGCACCAGCGCCTCGAAACTTGCGACGCGCATCGCCTCGATGTCGAAGAGCGGCTGGAAGGCGAGGGAGAGCTCGTTCTCCGCCAGCGCCCGGGCCATGTCCGTTTCCAGGCGCCTGCGCCGGGCGGCTGCCTCCATCATGCTCTGCTCGAAGCGCTGGACCCGGCCGCGACCGGATTCCTTCGCCCGGTAGAGCGCGAGGTCGGCCTGACGCATGATCAGCTCGGCGCCGTTCATTTCCGTCGATACGCCCGCCATGTCCGCCGTTTCGGCCATGCCCACCGAGCAGCCGACGTGCAGGCCCGCTTCGTCCGTCCCGTCGGAGGGCGCGACGGCGTGGATCAGCCGGGCGGCGAGTTCGGCTGCCGCGTTCGCGCGGGAATTACCCTCGCGCTCGTGGATCACCGCCAGCTCGTCGCCTCCCAGACGCGCCAGGAAGTCGCCCGGCCCGCAGGCGGCCCGAAGCCGATCGGCGGTGCGCACCAGCACCTTGTCGCCCGCGGCATGGCCCAGCGTATCGTTGATCTCCTTGAAGCGGTCGAGGTCGATCACGAGAAGGGCGATGTCGCGTCCCGCGGCCACCGCCGCTTCCAGCCGGCCGCGAAAGGCGCGTCGGTTGGGCAGGCCCGTCAGTTCGTCGTGATGGGCCATGTGGGCCATCCGGCTCTGCGTCTGGTGCTCGCGCGTGACGTCGTCGAAGGTCAGGATGGCGCCGCCGTTCAGGGGACGGCACGACACGCTGACGACGCTGCCGCTCTCGAAGGTCTCCTCGACGCGGATCGAGCCGGTCTGCGCCATCCAGCGCCTGTGGTTGGCGATCGCCCGCATCGTCTTGTCCGCGCTCCAGCCGTGGCGGGCGGCGACGTTGCCGAGAAAGACGGTGAGGTGGAGGCCCGGCGCGATCTCGCCCGGCGCGAGGTTCAGCAGCTCGACGGCGCGCTGGTTGTGCAGGACGACACGCTCGTCCGCCCCCAGCATGACGAGGCCGTTCGACATGTTGTGGAGGGCGTTCGAGAGGAGATCGGCCTGCTCGGCGAGCGCGCGCGCCTGCCGGGCGTCGCTCGCGTCGAGCCGGCTCTGGTGGACGGCCGTGAGGAGGGCGACGACGATGATCATCATGGCGACCGCCGCTACGGCCACGGCCATGACGTGCGAAGGCAGCGAATCGCCGCCGTCGCGAGCGCTCCGCAGGAACTGGAGGTCGACCCCCGCGACGGCCGTGAAGTGCAGGAAGCAGACCGCGAGCACCAGCATGCCGGCCGCGACGGGCAGGCGCAAGCCGACCGGTCGCATCGCGAAGGCGAGGGCGGCGAAGACCATGCCGAAGCTCAGGGAAAGCGCGATGGTCGGGGCGGAATGCGAAGCGACGCAGCCTTCGAGGGCCGCCATGCCGGTGAAGTGCATCGCGCCGATGCCGAGGCCGGCCGTCGCCCCGCAGGCCATGCTCGCCGCGCGCCGGCGCATGATCGCAGCCAGTGCAAGCGGGCCGCCGGCGAGGAGGATGCTGAGCAGCGCCGATGCCAGCGTCAGCCGAAGGTCGAAGCTCCACACGATGTCGGGGCGGTAGCCGATGATCGCGACGAAGTGCGTCGTCCAGACGCCAAAGCCCGCGATCACCGCGATGGCCGCGAGCCAGCCAATCCGACGCCGGCCGCGCATGCCGCGCGCGTGCTCGCCGAAGGTCACGACGAGAATCGCCATCAGCGTGCAGACGCAGGCCGCCAGAAGAACGAAGCCGACCGAATGGGACGCCGCGAGGGCCACGATGAAGCTCATGGCGCAGCAGGCTACGCAACAAGGATGATAGTCTGGTAAACGTATTAATCGCCTCCAGATCGCGACGATCTTCTTCGCGGGCCATGTAACGCCACGGTCGGCGGCATCCTGTCGCAGTATATCTTCGGGTTATGATCCGGCGTCCCGTACTTTCGGGGCGGCTCGATCCGGCCCGGCTTTTTTTCCCGGCGTCGGCCCTGTAGGCTCCCCGCGTCGCCTCCGGTGGGCACCGATTGGTCCGGCGGCTACCCCGTGGAGGAACTGAAGTTTGGTTGCCCGTTTCCTAGGCGCCCTCGTGGCGCTTCTTCTTCTGCCGTCGCTGGCGTTCGCCCACGGTCCGACCCGGCAGAAGCACACCGAAACCATCGAGATCGCCGCCCCGCCCGAAGCGGTCTGGGCCAAGCTCGGCACGTTCGGCGACATGTCCTGGCATCCGCGGATCGCCATGACCGACGCTCCCTCCGGCAGCGCGCCGGGCTCCAAGCGCGTCCTCGGCTTCTCGTCCGGCGGCCTGATGGAGGAGGAGCTTTCGAAGTACGATCCGGCGAAGATGAGCTTCTCGACCTTTATCGGCCAGGTGAACGTCGAGCTGCTGCCGGCCACCAACTACTCGTCCACCGTGACGGTGAAGCCCGGCGCGGCGCCCGGCACGTCGATCGTCGAGTGGCGCGCGGCCTTTTATCGCGGCTATCCCAACAACGACCCGCCGCCGGAGCTGAACGACGAAGCAGCCGTCGCGGGCGTGTCCGCCTTCATGAAGGAGGGGCTCGCCAACCTGAAGACGGTCGTGGAGGCCGGCGCCTGAAGCGCCGGGCAGTTCGGCCCATGCTCGCCGAGCGCGGAAGGGCCGGAGGAGGGAGGCTTCCCGCCGCCCTTCTCCTCGCCGCCCTCGTCCTGGTCGCAGCCCCGGCCGGAGCCGGCGACGTCGGCTTCGTCACCGAGCAGGAGGGCGAATCGCTCTCGATTGTCGACCTCGACGCGATGACGGTGCTGGGCAGCGTTCCGATCCCCGGCAAGCCCGCGGGCGTCGCCGCGACGCCGGACGGCGCGCGGGTCTACGTGACGAGCCCGGAGGCGAAGGCGCTGAGCGTCATCGACGGCCGGAGCGGCGCTCTCCTGCGCCGCGTGCCGCTCGAAGGGGGGCCGCTCGGCGTCGCGGTGCATCCATCCGGCGCTCCGGTCTTCGTCGCCGACTGGTACGCCCGCCACCTTCTCGTGGTGGATCCCGAGCGCGGCGCGATCGTCACGCGCTGGGAGACCGGCGATTCGCCCTCGGGCGTCGCCGTTTCGGCGGACGGCCGGCTCGTCGTCACGGCCGACCGCGATTCGGATCAGGTCTCCGTCTTCGACGCGGAAAACGGGGCGGTGATCGCCCGCATTCCCGTCGGCGCGCGCCCCTTCGGCCTGTCCTTCTCGCCGGACGGGCGGCGCCTCTACGTCGCCAATGTCGGCGCGAACAGCGTGAGCGTCGTCGAGGTCGGAACCTGGCGCCGCCTCGCCGACCTTCCCGTCGGCTCGCACCCCTACGGCGCGGCCGAGACGCGGGGGCGGATCTTCGTCACCGATCAGTATGGCGGCACCGTTTCCGTCCTGGACGCCGAGACCCGCGCGCGCCTCGCGACGCTGGAAACCGGCGAGTATCCCGAGGGCATCGACGTGTCCTCGGACGGGCGCTTCGTTTTCGTCGCCCACTGGTTCGACAACATGCTCGTGAAGATCGACGCCGACACGCTGGAGATCGTCGGCTCGCTCGACACGGGCGACGGCCCGCGGGCCTTCGGCCGCTTCGTCGCGCCCCGGCCCGCCGCAACGGGAGGAAATCCATGACTCGATCCTATCGCATCAAGGCCGGCCTTGCCGCGGGCGCGCTTCTCGCGGCGGGCGCGTCGGCCCTCGCGGCGCCCTCCGCGGCGCCCGCGAGCCGCCCGGGCGCCGACTACCCCACGGCGGCCAGCGCGGACTACGTCTTCGGCTGCATGCAGGCCGGCGGCCGGACCCGCGACGCGCTGGAACGCTGCGCCTGTTCCTTCGACGTCGTGGCCTCGCTCGTGCCCTACGAGCGCTACGTCGAGGCCTCGACCTTCTTGTCGATGGGGCAGGTGACCGGCGAGAAGGGCGTCTTGTTCCGCACCGGAGCCGAATCGAAGGCGGCGATCGGGGACCTGCGCCGCGCGCAGGCCGAAGCGGAGGTGCTCTGCTTCGAATGAAGTCGCGCGAAACCATGCTGCGCCCAGTCCTGTCGAGACCTGGCGGCGACGCTTTCCGGTCTAATCTGTGTCCGGTTGACGTATCGGCAAGGACAGCACTCGCATGTTCCGACTTTGGTGCAAGCTCCGGGTGTTTCGGCCCGCGGCGTTTCGCGGGAAATGCTTGACCCTCAACAGCGCTCTGCCGTGCGACCGCGCGCGCATTGTGCGTTGCACATAACGAATCTTCCAAATGGCGCTTGCGCGGGAAAATTTCCCGCTCTAGCATCCTCCCATGGTTTCCGGCTTCAAGGTCGTCGGTGTTGGGAGCACCGACGATGCTCGAAGGCTACGGTAGGGCGTCTCTCAACGGTGCCCACCAAGACCCCTATGGTGGTCGTGACACGCTGCCGGAAACCTTCCCCAGGATCGCCATGGACTGCACCCCGCCGCGCGTGGACGCGACGGGGCGGTCGACCGAATGGACCTATGGGAGGAACGCTATGCTGAAGATGATGACGAAGGCCATGCTGGCGTCCTGCCTCATGGTCGGGCTCGGCTCGGTCGCCTCGGCGAACGAGGGCCTGATCCAGCTCGAAGGTGATGCCAAGCAGTGGGTGCAGCCCACCGGCAACTACGCCAACCAGCGCTATTCGACGCTGGCCGCGATCAACAAGAACAATGTCGGCGACCTGCAGCCGGCCTGGTCCTTCTCGACGGGCGTCCTGCGCGGCCACGAGGGCAGTCCCCTCGTCGTCGGCGACACGATGTACGTGCACACGCCGTTCCCCAACATGGTCTACGCGCTCGACCTGAACGAGGATGGCGCGATCAAGTGGAAGTACGAGCCGCAGCAGGACCCGAACGTCATCCCGGTGATGTGCTGCGACACCGTCAACCGCGGCGTCGCCTACGCTCCCGGCGCGAATGGTCAGCCCGGCACGATCATCCTCCATCAGGCCGACACCACCGTCGTCGCGCTCAACGCCGACACCGGCGAGCAGATCTGGTCGGTGAAGAACGGCGACGCCTCCAAGGGCGAGACCGGCACCGCCGCGCCGATGGTGTTCAAGGACAAGGTGCTGATCGGCATTTCCGGCGGCGAGTTCGGCGTGCGCGGCTCGGTGACGGCCTACAATCTCGCCGACGGCAAGCAGGCCTGGCGCGCCTATTCAACGGGCCCGGACGCCGAGATGCTGTTCGATCCGGAAAAGACGATGTCGCTCGGCAAGCCGGTCGGTCCGGATTCCTCGATCAAGACCTGGGAAGGCGATCAGTGGCAGATCGGCGGCGGCACCACCTGGGGCTGGTACGCCTATGACCCGGCGCTGAACCTCATCTACTACGGCACCGGCAACCCCTCGACCTGGAACCCGGCCCAGCGCCCCGGCGACAACAAGTGGTCCATGACCATCATGGCCCGCGACGCGGACACGGGCGTGGCCAAGTGGGTCTACCAGATGACCCCGCACGACGAGTGGGACTTCGACGGCGTCAACGAGATGATCCTCGCCGACATCGACGTCGGCGGCCAGCAGAGGAAGGCTCTCGTCCACTTCGATCGCAACGGCTTCGCCTACACGCTCGACCGCGAGACGGGCGAGCTTCTGGTGGCCAAGAAGTACGACCCGGCCGTCAACTGGGCGACCGAAGTCGTCATGGATCCGAACTCGGACCAGTACGGCCGGCCGCAGGTGGTCGATCAGTATTCGACCGAGTTCAACGGCGAGGACGTCAACACGACGGGCATCTGCCCGGCCGCGCTCGGCACGAAGGACCAGCAGCCCGCATCCTTCTCGCCCAAGACCGGCCTCTTCTACGTGCCGACCAACCACGTCTGCATGGACTACGAGCCGTTCCGCGTCGCCTACACCGCCGGCCAGCCCTATGTCGGCGCGACGCTGTCGATGTTCCCGGCCCCCAACAGCCACGGCGGCATGGGCAACTTCATCGCCTGGGACGCGGGCAAGGGCGAGATCGTCTGGTCGCTGCCCGAGCAGTTCTCGGTCTGGTCCGGAGCGCTCGCCACCGCCGGCGACATCGTCTTCTACGGCACGCTCGAAGGCTACCTGAAGGCGGTGGACTCGCAGACGGGCGAGGAGCTCTACAAGTTCAAGACCCCGTCCGGCATCATCGGCAACGTGATGACCTACGAGCATGGCGGCCAGCAGTACGTCGCGGTGCTCTCGGGCATCGGCGGCTGGGCGGGCATCGGTCTCGCCGCCGGCCTGACCGATCCGAATGCGGGCCTGGGCGCCGTCGGCGGCTACGCTTCGCTCTCGAAGTACACCGCGCTCGGCGGACAGCTCACCGTCTTCACCGTGCCCGACCAGACGGCGTCGAACGCCGCGCCGGCCGCAGCTCCCGCGGCTCCCGCGGCGAACTGAAGCCGCGGAACGCCCGCGAAAGGGTCCCGGCCGCGCCCCGGCCGGGACCCGTTTTGTCCGAGGATGCGGGGCCCGAGGCCAGGGCGTTGCCGCCCGCCTGAACGAGGCGGTGCGCCGCTCGAGGACGCGCCCGCGCCCGAACCCCTTCGCCTCCGAGAGGTTTTCATGCCGAAGACGATCCTTGCCTGCGCCGGTGCTGTGCTTCTGTCCACCGCAGGCCTCGCCCTCGCGCAAGGCGCGCCCGCCGCGGGCGTGACGGTGGTGCCCGCCGGGCAGACCGCGCCGGGCGCCACGCCCGCGCCGGCTCCCGCGGCGCCCCAGCCTGCACCGCCCGCGCCTGCCCAGGCCGCGCAGGCCGCGCCGGCCCCCGCGGCCGGCGGAGCCGCCGCCGCAGCCACGGCTCCCGCCGCTCCCGAGGAAACGCAGCAGGCCGCTGCCGAGGCGCCGCCGACGGGCGGCATGCAGCTCGACGCGCATCCGTCCGCCGATTCGGCCGCCAGCGGCAATGCCGGCCAGCCGACCGGCGCCAACGGCATGTTCGTCGACGCCGCGGGCAACCCGACCTACAACATCTCGGCGGAAGGGGCGGACTGGTTCGCCTGGCGCGGCTACAAGAAGTTCGGCGCCAACTGCCTCCAGTGCCACGGCCCGGACGGCGCGGGCTCGTCCTTCGCGCCGAACCTCACCGAATCGCTCCAGCGCATCAACTACTTCGACTTCGCCGGCATCATCGTGTCCGGCCAGCAGAACAAGTGGCACCCGGTGAACTCGATCATGCCGGCCTGGGGCGAGGATCCCAACGTCATGTGCTCGCTCGACGCGATCTACGTCTACCTGCGCGGCCGCGCCGACGGGGCCATCGGCCGCGGCGAGCCCAAGCCCCACGTCAAGAACAAGGAAGCCCAGGACGCCGAATACGCGTGCCTCGGCCAGTAAGGGGGATCCGCGCCATGCGCGCCGGCCCGTACACCCGCTTCTCCGCCGCGGCCGGGGCTCTCGCCCTGGCCGCGGCGCTTGCCGTCCCGGCCGCGGCGCAAGACCGCGAGTTCGGCAGCGAGATCGAGCTCGTCGACCAGAACGTCCTGCGCGTCTGCGCCGACCCGGACAACATGCCCTTTTCCAACGAGAAGGAAGAAGGCTTCGAGCAGGCGGTGGCCAAGCTCCTCGCCGAGAAGCTCGGCCGCGCGCGCGTCGCCTACACCTACTTCCCGCAGGCCACCGGCTTCGTGCGCATGACGCTCGGCGCCTACGACTGCGACGTCATCATGAGCTATCCGCAAGGCGACGAGCTCGTCCAGAACACCAATGCCTATTACACGACCGCCTACGTCCTGATCGTGCCCGCCGACGGGGATCTGGCGGGCGTCACCTCGCTTGACGACGAGCGCCTGAAGGGCAAGCGCGTCGGGGTCGTCGCGGGAACGCCAGCCGCCACCTACCTCGCCAAGGCCGGCCTGATCGGGCGGGCGAAGCCCTATCAGCTCATGGTCGACACGCGCCTCACCAATGTCGGCGAGGACATGATCGCCGACATGATGAAGGGCGAAACGGATGCTGCCGTGATGTGGGGCCCGATCGGCGGCTACTACGCCAGGAAGGCAGGCGGGAACTTCCAGATCGCGCCCATCGCCAAGCAGCCGACGCTGCCCGCGACGGTGTTCCGCATCACCATGGGCGTGCGGGCCTCCGATCAGGAATGGAAGCGCACGCTCAACCGCTTCATCGCCGCCAACGAGCCCGAACTCCAGCGCATCCTCGCTTCCTACGGCGTTCCCCTGTTCGACGATGCGGGCCGCCCGATCGCGAACTCCTCGGCGGCGCCAGCGGATGTGGAAACGGGCGTGGCGGGCCCGGCCGACGAGCCGGTGACCCCGGCGACCGGGCAGGGCGGCGGGTAGGGCGACAAGCCGTCACCCCAAAGCTGCTCCCTTCTCCCGCCGGCGGGAGAAGGTCCCGGCAGGGGGATGAGGGTGGCTCCTCAGGAGCGCGACGTCGACGGTTCTTTGCTTGGCCGCTTGCGCGGCCGACACCCTCACCCGCCTCGCTGCGCTCGGCACCCTCTCCCGCAAGCGGGCGAGGGGATGCGCCTCGTCCTGCGAAGCTGTTGTTTGCTCCTACTGTTCGGCTTGTGCCGGCGCACCGAAGCTCGGGGCCGGCGCTGAGCCGAAGCTCGGCGCGGGCAGAGCGTTCGCGCCAGGCGCCGGCACGGGCGGCGCTGACCGTTCCAGCGGAGCAGGCGCGGGCGCCGCGCCGCCGAAGCTGGGAGCCGGCGTCGCACCGAAGCTCGGCGCGGGCGTTCCACCGAAGCTCGGGGCCGGCAGCGCGTTGCCCTGACCCGCGCCCGCCGGCGCGGCGCCGCCGGGAGCCGGCGCGGGCGCCGGCGTAGCGCCCCCGAAGCTCGGTGCCGGTGCCACCCCGAAGCTCGGCGCGGCCGCGCCGCTGCCGAAGCTCGGCGCAGCGCCGCCGCCCGTCGAGAACGGGTTCGCGCCCGCGTCGCCCGGCATCGGCACGTTGAGCTGGATGGTCGAGGGATCGACCACGACTTCCTCCTTCAGGAAGTAGGTCACCGATTGCGGCCAGAGGATCAGGATGGCGACGAGCACCAGCTGAAGCCCGAGCCAGGGGATCGCGCCGAGGTAGATGTCCGAGCTCTTGATTGTCGGCGGCGCGATGCCGCGCAGGTAGAAGAGCGCGAAGCCGAAGGGCGGGTGCATGAACGCCGTCTGCATGTTCACGCAGAGGAGGACGCCGAACCAGACGAGATCGATGCCGAGCGAATCGGCGACGGGTGCCAGCAGCGGCACGATGATGAAGGCGATCTCGAAGAAGTCGAGAAAGAAGGCGATGAAGAAGATGAAGATGTTGACGAAGATCAGGAAGCCGACGACGCCGCCGGGAATGTGCGACAGGAGGTATTCGATCCAGTGACCACCGTCCATGCCCTGGAAGACCAGGGAGAAGACGGTGGAGCCGATGAGGATGAAGACCACCATGGCGGTGAGGCGCATGGTCATCGCCATGGCCTGGCGGATCAGCGGCCAGGACAGGCGGCGGTGGCCGGCTGCGAGCAGGATCGCGCCGACCGAGCCCATGGCGCCGGCTTCCGTCGGCGTCGCGAGCCCCATGAACATCGTGCCGAGAACGAGGAAGATCAGCGCCAGAGAGGGCACCATGCCCTTGGCGACCTGCCAGAGCAGCGCGCGGCCGCTCTTGGTGCGGGCTTCCGGCGGCAGGGGCGGAACTTTATGCGGCGCGACGATCGAGACGCCGAGGATGAAAAGAAGGAACAGCGCGATCTGGAGGAGCGAGGGGCCGATGGCGCCGGCATACATGTCGCCGACCGAGCGGCCGAGCTGGTCGGCGAGGATGATGAGGACCAGCGAGGGCGGGATGACCTGCGTGATCGTGCCGGACGCGGCGATGACGCCCGTGGCGATCCGCTTGTCGTAGCCGTAGCGCATCATCACCGGCAGCGACACGACGCCCATCGCGATCACCGAGGCCGCGACCGTGCCGGTGATGGCGCCCAGCACCGCGCCGACGATGACGACGGCGTAGGCGAGGCCCCCCGGCACCTTGCCGAAGAGCTGGCCCGAGCCTTCGAGAAGGTCCTCGGCGAGGCCGCAGCGCTCCAGCACCGCCCCCATGAAGGTGAAGAAGGGGATGGCCAGCAGCAGGTCGTTCGAGATGATGCCGTAGAAGCGGAAAGGGAGGGCGGCGAGCAGCGATGGGTTGAAGTGGTCGTTGAGGACGCCGAGTACGCCGAAGAGCAGCCCGACCGCCGCCAGCGAGAACGCGACGGGAAAGCCGATCAGGAGGAAGAGGATCATCGCGCCGAACATCAGCGGCGGCATCGGTCCGTATTCGAACATGAAAGCGCGTGTCCCCCGAGTCGATGATCTGGCGCGGCCGCTTACTGCAGCGGCTTCTCGTACTTGGTTTCGAGGACGATCAGCCCTTTCAGCGCCGCCACCCGCTTGATCACCTCCGACAGCCCTTGCAGGAACAGGAGCCCGAAGCCGAGCGGCAGCGTCGCCTTGGCCGGCCAGAGGATCAGCCCGCCCGCGTTCATCGAGCCTTCGCCCGAGCGGAAGGACATGAGGAAGAAGGGCAGGGTCAGCGTGAAGAGGTAGCCGATCACCGGCAGGAACAGGATCAGGAAGCCGGCGATGTCGAGGATCAGCCGGCCGCGCGTCGAGAGCTGCGAGTAGATCAGGTCGACGCGCACGTGCTCGTTCATCTTCAACGTATAGCTCGCCCCGAGCAGCACCATGCCGGCGAACATGTACCACTGGATCTCCAGCGCGCCGTTCGACGAGATGTTCAGCGTATAGCGCAGGAGCGCGTTGCCGGCCGAGATCAGGACGGCGAAGAGAACGAGATAGTCGGCCACCGCCGCGAAGCCGGCATTGAGCCGGTCGACGCCGCGGCTGAACGCCAGAAGCGCACCCATGAGCCTCCCCCCGTGACCGCGGCCCGGCCCCACACCGCACCGCCCGGATCCCCCGTCGCCCGGTTATGCCATCCCGCGCGGAATTTGAAACGGTTTTTCCACCGACCCCGGCCGTTCCCTTCCTATGTCGTCCTGCCTATGTTCCGCCGCGCTCTCGCGGAAGGCGATTCCCATGTCTGATCCCATCCTCGTCCTGTCGGGCGTGTCGAAGACCTACAAGAACGGCTTCGAGGCGCTGAAGGGCGTCGACCTGTCCATCCGCCGCGGCGAGATCTTCGCCCTGCTCGGCCCCAACGGGGCGGGCAAGACGACGCTGATCTCGGCCGTTTGCGGCATCGTGTCCTTCACCGGCGGCACCATCACCGTCGGCGGCCACGACAACCGGCGCGACTACAAGGCCGCCCGGGCGATGATCGGCCTCGTGCCGCAGGAACTGACCACCGACGCCTTCGAGACCGTCTGGGACACGGTGTCCTTCACCCGCGGCCTCTTCGGAAAGCCGCGAAACGACGCCGTCGTCGAGCGCACGCTTCGCGACCTGTCTCTGTGGGAGAAGAAGGACTCCAAGATCATGACGCTGTCGGGCGGCATGAAGCGGCGCGTCCTCATCGCCAAGGCGCTCGCGCACGAGCCCGAGCTCCTCTTCCTCGACGAGCCGACGGCCGGCGTCGACGTGACGCTGCGGCGCGACATGTGGGAGGTGGTGCGGCGCCTGCGCGAGAACGGCACCACCATCATCCTCACCACCCACTACATCGAGGAGGCCGAGGAGATGGCCGACCGCGTCGGCGTCATCGCCCGCGGGCAGCTTCTTCTCGTCGAGGAGAAGAGCCGCCTGATGGAGAAGCTCGGCCACAAGGAGCTGATCCTGACGCTCGACGCGCCTTTGTCCGCGCTGCCGCCGGCGCTCGATGACCGCGGCCTCCACCTGGGGGCGGACGGAACCACGATCGTCCACACCTACGACACCAACGCTCCGCGCACCGGCATCGCGACGCTCATCGCCGACCTGTCGCGCGAGAACATCCGCATCCGCGACCTCGAGACCCGCCAGTCGAGCCTGGAGGAAATCTTCGTCGGCCTCGTGTCCGACAATGGCGCCGCGCCGAAGGAGGCCCGCTCGTGAACCTGTCCGCCATCTGGGCGATCTACGTCTTCGAGATGAACCGCTGGCGCCGCACGATCCTCCAGAGCATCGTCTCGCCCGTCATCTCGACCTCGCTCTATTTCGTCGTGTTCGGCGCGGCGATCGGCTCGCGCATCCCCGAGGTCGAGGGCGTGTCCTACGGCGCCTTCATCGTGCCGGGCCTCGTGATGCTCTCGCTCCTCCAGCAGAGTCTGTCGAACGCCTCCTTCGGCATCTACTTCCCGCGCTTTTCCGGCACGATCTACGAGATCCTCTCCGCGCCCGTCTCGCCCTTCGAGATCGTCGCGGGCTATGTCGGGGCGGCGGCGACGAAATCGGTGATCCTCGGCGCGATCATTCTCCTGACCGCCGCGCTCTTCGTCGATCTTCGCATCCAGCACCCGCTCGTGATGCTGCTGTTCCTGGTCCTCACCGCCGTCACCTTCTCGATGTTCGGCTTCGTGATCGGCATCTGGGCGGACGGCTTCGAGAAGCTGCAGCTCGTGCCGCTCCTGATCGTCACGCCGCTCGCCTTCCTGGGCGGCGCCTTCTACTCCATCCGCATGCTGCCCGAGTTCTGGCAGGACGTGTCGCTCCTCAACCCGGTCGTCTACCTCATCTCGGGCTTTCGCTGGAGCTTCTTCGGGCAGGCCGACGTGTCGGTGACGGTGAGCCTCGTCATGACCTTCGTCTTTCTCGGCCTCTGCCTTGCCGCGGTGGTCGCGATCTTCCGCACGGGCTGGCGCCTGAAGAGCTGATCAGGCGCCCTCGTCGGGGATCGCCAGCACCTCGCCGCAGTGCTTGCAGTGGACGGCGTCCGGGTCGTGCCGGGTCAGGGCGCATTTCGGACAGGTGAAGAACACCTTCTCCGGCCGGAAGATCGCCTGCGCCAAGCGCACGAACAGCGTGATCCCGATAATCATGATCACGATGGCCGTCAGCTTGCCCCAGGGGCCGGGCAGCGTGATGTCGCCGTAGCCGGTCGTGGTCACCTTTTCGCATCTAGGCGTTTTTGGGCACAAGCTGAAGCGAGTGTTGAGGTGAGGCCATCGGCTGCAAGGCCGCGGCCACTGCTCTGGACGCGTCCTGCATCGCATAGTCTGGGTCGGCCAGAAGGGCATCAAGGACGTCCTCGAAGCCGGGTGTCTGCGCTGCCATTCGCTCAACGATCCCTGCGATCTTGCGGTAATGCCGTCTGTCAAGGGATCTGTGATGCCTTGCGAACAATTTTGAGATTTCTCGAAGCTCTGGAAGAGCGCTTTTACCCGGCAGTTTGAAAAAGCTTACCATCGCGGTCTCGACGTAGAATCTGACCGTGGTACTGACTGACTTATGCCCAAGCGCTTCCGCAACCATGTCCAGGGTCATGTTTTCGACTGTCTGGTCCCAGCGGAAGCCGTTGCCTGCGTAGAACTCGCTCCAATAACGCGATGCGATGCTATGGCCAAAGTATGCTCGCAGGCGCTGCCCACTACCAGAGATGTTCTTGGCCTTGAATGCCTTCTTCATTAGATTTCCGATTGCCCCCTTGCCAAGGGCGGTCGCTGTGCTGTCAGACAGAAACACCGCATCGGGTGGCAATTGGCTCTTTGCCCTTATCAAATCTTGCCTGCTGGACCAGATGTAATTTTCAAGTAAATCCATTACGTAATCGATTGGAAAAGGTGCCTCTCGCTCATTGTCGCCCTTCCCTTTTATGGGGATATGTATGTTTTCATGGTGCTTTCTTTTGAGTAGTCGTAGTGCATTGATGATGTGGGTTCTGCGCTCGTCTGTCTCGTCTAGCTCATCTAGGCGAACGGGGCGGTTGCCTAATGC
Organism: Antarcticirhabdus aurantiaca; assembly: GCF_009765365.1. GTDB lineage: Bacteria > Pseudomonadota > Alphaproteobacteria > Rhizobiales > Rhizobiaceae > Antarcticirhabdus > Antarcticirhabdus aurantiaca. The sequence continues at coordinate 5,817 of NZ_VTOM01000017.1, read as the reverse complement.
TCTGGTGTGTTGGGAGACCACAATCCCCTTTTTTGCCAAACCCTCCTCAAGTGCTTGAATGGTGAGCCCCGCTACCTCCATTGCACGCAATCCACAGTCGCTCATGGCACGGCCGATGCACCAATTTCGCTCGCACAAGCCGACGTCAGCGGCAGAACTGCGTAGATGCGCGAGGATCACCGACACTGCGGAGTCGTCCGGGGTTGCACGCTTCTTGGTCGAATAACTGGCCTTGTCGGCTGAGGCCCAAGTGCGCGCTGTTCGGAGCCCGAACTTCCTCGCCAGCTTTTCGGATATGTTGAGTGGCTCACTGCAAGTTATCGGGCCATTCGTGCTGACCAGGTCGAACTCACCTATGGTGGCAGCCATCGCTCGATCATAGAAGGTGAATACGATCTCCATCTTCCGAGCCACGGACCGATCGTTGCGAACCCGTCGACCCTTCTCGTTCAACTCGGTTTTTTGAAGCTCTCTCCACTCGTTCAGTACCCTGTCGTCGACGTCGTTCCACATGCGTCCGATGGAGTGTAGGTGATGCCACCACTCGCGAAGAACGTAGGCTTCGGGCTTCATCGAGGAGATCTTTACGCGCTTGTAGCGTCGCGACCAGCCGAAGAACCGCAGGAGGGGCACGCATATCGTTCCATCCACATCGGCAATCAGCGGCAGGCCCTCCGCGTCCTGTCCGTTCCAGCGAAACCCCGGTGGGGCGAATTCGATCTCGTGCTCCAGCCGTGTCATCCAAGTCTCCAGCGAGGTTCATGGGGAAGGGCAATGTGGCTTGCGGCTCGACTCCGACACCCCGTGGGTGGGGCTTGGGATCATGATCGCGAGGCTTCTCGCGCGGAGGCCAATCCTTTCAAGAAGCGGTTGGCGCGCTCGAGTGCATCGACTTGACCAATCAGGTCGGCATTCTGAATGCGGAGGGCTCGGTTCTCTGCGGCATAGCGGTCCCGGTCGGCTTCCGCCTGACGCAGTTCGGCGTCGCGCTCGCTCCCGCGCTTGCCGAGATCGTCGACCGCCTTCAGAAATCGCTTACCCCAATCTGGGTACTTGCCCCCTTCTCCCGAGCGCTCGATCGTGGGGTCCTTCCAGGTCGCGAAGGTCCCATTGGGGCCCGTCCATTCGCGCAGCGCCTTCTGATCCCTGGGATAGGTCGCTTGGTACGGGAGGCCGTTCTTCGCCCAGTCCTCGAGAAGCAGCACCTTCATCTTGAGGGCTTCGAAAGTGGCTTCGCGTCGGCGCCTCGGCGACTTGGACGGGTCGCGCTCCTTGTCAGCCATCGAGCCGCCCCTTGCCGGACACCGCAAGTCGTGCCGCCGCCACGCCGGCCTTGATAGACTTGAACTTCAGGTCCGCGGCGCGACTTACTTCCTGCGAGGATCCAGTCGCTGCCACGACGGCGAGCCTTGCCGTTCTCTCGTTCAGAACGCGTTGGTTCTCCGAGAAAAGGATGCCGTGAACGCACGTGGTGCAGTTGTCGACGGTGGCGAAGGCGTAGTCGGGACTGTCATCCGAGATGCTGCCCAACCTGGCGCACTTCTCACGTAGGCATCGAGCATCCGCGATATGTTCGGAATTGCCGGGTTCGAAGGCGCAATGAGCATGGCCCCCGGGAACGGGCTCGCGGTGTCGGGTCCGCGCTACACGCTTCAAATCGGCAGCCAAGGAAGCGCGCACCTCGTCAGGAGGCGCGTTCGACCTACCACCTATGGTGATGCGGGTCCGTGCATGGGTGGCCATCCGTTCCAAGTCGTCATAAAGCCGAGCCGCACCGAGGCCGATGGGCGACTCTGCCCCATCGAAGACATCCAAGGTGCGCGTGACGTATGCATCCTGCCGGACTTCCTCGAAAGCCTGCGCGCGCTGCGAAAGTTCGCGCAGCGCCTTATCGATTTGCTTTTCCGTCGTTGCGTGATCGGGAAGCTTTGCCTTGTTCAGGGCGTTGGCTCGAGATTTCAGCCGAGCCTTGATGGCCTCCGCCATGCTCAAGAATGCTCCTTGCATGACTCCGGTGATGTACTTCCTTGTCATTTCAGGGTCGAAGTGACGCAGAAAGCGGCTTAATGCATCGAGATTGCCAAATCGGTTACCGTGATAGTAGTATATACCAAACGCTCGGCGCAACTGATGAATGGCGAAATGGAAGGTTGTTCCGTTGGGAAGGGAGGGGACGCCGATAATCCTGGCGAAGACGTTGATCGACTCCGAGAAATCAAGTTCCAGATTGGTCCTGTTAACGCTTCCGGGCAACTTGGCGGGGCGGCTGACCTTGAAGATCCACCGCTTGCCGGTCTCCCGGCGTGTCGGCGCGCTGATCGTCTCCATCAGCCGCACCGCCGCTGCGACCGATGCGGGTACCGGGATCTTGTCGATATCGCGAAGCGTCTTCAAAATGTAGCATGACAACCACCAGTTGCCAAATGCATCCTGCCAGGTGCAGTCGACCTGAAGACTCCGCATCTCCGATTTGCGTCGTGCGGAGAGACCGCCAATCAGGATAAAGCAAGCCGTCACTAGAAGTGTGAGAGCCAGATCTAACGGAATCCTCTCATCCTCCTCCATCCAGGTGTTGCTGCGCCGCCAAACTGGTGCGAGCGGCGGGAGGGTTGATTTCGACGATCTCCAGTACTTGTCGATTACATGCTGGACGCGGCCCTTAAATTCGACTACCCGACTACGCGAACGTCCCTTGCTTGTGCCTCCGAGGATGGATGTATTGAGTTCCTTTGACTCCTCGATTATTTTTAGAAGAGGCTCTCCGTAGTCCAAGACCCAGCGAGCCGCGCCATCCATCAAGGCAAGCCACTGCTCGGGTTCGATGTTGTCCGTCCTCGCCTCGTCGGTCGTCCCGATCTGCCTGGCCCGTGCGCTCATGTCGACCTCCGCGAAGGGGTCGAAACCGAGTGGGTCATGATGAAGCAGACCAAAAGTGGAAAGTTCGTACAATGCCTTCCATACGTGCAGGCGTCGCAACGCCGACGTGTAGGTAAGTTTCTCCGCCGACAATTCGCCGGGCTCATTGCCGCCGCCATCATCATTGTCACCCGCGATCGGGGGCGATTGGGCGGAAGTCCGGGATATGGCAGCCATCAGAAGGGATCGCGGGCGCGTCCGCCTGAGCATGGCAACCGGCATGCCCAGTTCGTCAGCGACTGCCGTCATATCCAAGAACGTTTTTTGATGGATACGATAGGTTGGCCATGCCGCCGTGCCCTGGCGCACCTCGGCTTCCATGCGCGAAATGCGGTCGGCGATGGGTACCAAGCCTTGAACGCCCTCGTTCTCAATCAACTCGCAATGTTGGTCGAACAATGCTGCGTTGATGTAAGACATTCTAGTAATGCCAAGGGCGTTCCGCCACCTTACGTTCCAGGTGAAATGAAGTAATCGATCAAGCACCACGTCTGCGGAGACAGGGCGCATGTAGTGGCCGCGAAGGCTTTCGACGACGAGAATCTTCGCGGTGACGAGATCACGGGAAAAGCGTGGATCGCATAGTCGAGATCCGCCTTCGGCAACGACGTGCTCGAAGTGCACCTCTTTTATCGCGTCGACAACCTTCTCAGGGTCTTCGGTCTGGATGTACCATACATTATGGGAAAGATCGGTGAAGGGCCGTTCGAACTTCACCTTCGAGGCCCTGGAAGGCCTCGTTGCGACCACGTACCAAAGGTCCCCATATGCGGAGAGCGCAGGCTCTCCCGCGCTCGCGTCGATGACCTGCATCGTCAGTCCTCGAACGCCGGGATGGCGACTTCGCCCGCGCGCAGCTTGGAAGCGACGGCGCGGGCGGCGCTCCAGTAGGCTGGTCCGAGGTGCTTCTCGAAAACCATCCGACCCAAGGCCTTGATTAGGCCTAGCAGCGGTAGAAAGCGCTGTCGGAACCGCAGGCGGTTCAGGTAGAATGTCTGCATGCGCCGAAGCGCCAGATGACACAGGTACAATTCTCCGAGTGCCTCGGGCTCCGGCCGGAAGTGGAGCCCGGGCGCATCCTCGGCCTCAGGGTCGTCGTCGCAGAAGCCGAGGATGAGAGCCACCCCCGAGCGTTCCGCCGTTTCTCGGAGTTCCTGGAGTTCGCGGGGCGTCATGCCCAGGCGCATCGAAACGGCATCCTGGTCGTGGGCCCGCACGAGAACGGCTTGGAAAGAGTCTTGATAGGTTCGCACGCTCGCGTCCAACTCGGCGTTCATCGGCAGCGTGTTCATGTAATGAGGCATGATCGTCGACTTGCCTTGATGCCCCGCATAGGACGCCGCAGCGGACATCGAGGATGACTCGCGCTGCCGGATGAGCAGTACGCTTTTCCTGATCGCGCGGCGCGTGAAGCCCTTGCGCGACAGAACCCTCGCTCGAGGATAACCCATGGGGCGCGGCTTCGTGCCATTCCCGTCGCACCCGTACGACCGCACCCGCCACCTGTCGGTGAGTGCCAGCCACATGGCCTCGCATCCGCTGACTGCCGGGCACCGGCTCCTGAGGATCTCGGTCATGGCCATGTAGCGCCTCAGTACATCAAGGCCGCCTAGGACGCTGTCCTCGCCGCGTTCGCCGAGGAATGCGTGACCATCGAGTCCGCCCTGTGGATCCAGTTCCTCCACCGTCTCGTTCCAAAACGGGAGTGCGGTTGCCCGCCAGCTTGGATCGGTAAGGGCTGTCCGCTCCAGATAGGACAGCACGAGCTTGCCGGCCCGGTTCTTGAAGCTGCTCAAGAACGCCGAAGACGCGAGTTGGGCGCCATCCTCCGACACGAAGACAAAGCAGCTCCTGCTCAGGTCGAGTGTCGGCTGCACGTTCCATCCAGTGTCGCACAGCAGGACACCCATGACGGCGTCCGCCATCGACGCGCTCGGTCCCACCGCCGCCAGGCAAGCCATGTGGTACATGCGATTGCCGCTCGTAAGCGCGTGCGGATCCGGGCCACCGGCGCGAAGCCAGAGGTCCCGCGACCGGATGGGGTGCGCCTGCGGTATGATACGCGTAGCCCTGTCGCCGACCTGTGGGCCATCGCCGATCACGCGGAGATAGCCGAGGAGGACGTTGCGGATCACGCCTCGCGCTTCAGGGTCGGTTCCATGAGGCGTGTCTCCGCGCAGCACCGATTGGCCGAAGTGGAAGAAACTCTCCTGGAGCAGGAATTCATCGAGGAAGTCCGCCCGCACGAGGCTGAGCGCATGTTCCTCTCGGGCAGCTCCCTTTAGGTCCGCCAATTCCGGCCAGGGAGCCTCGCCAAGGCTTGGAGAGTCTGCCTCCTCGCCAAGTGCGGGCAGGCGTATCCATGACGCCCTGAAGTTGCGCGGAATGCCTCGATGTCCGGCTTCGGCAATGTCTTGAAAAAGCTTCTTCGCGTTGCCGATCGTTTGGAGGCGGCTCGACCTTTTCATCGGACCAGGCGCGGCTAGGACCGCGTCGCGCCACTCCTTGAACGTCTCTACGAACGCGATCTCGTGGCCCACGTCGCCGAACAGCGGAACCGGATCGTCATGGGCGAACGCCGCGCGCACCTTGCCGGCCCTCGAACCGGATCGACTGTCGTGGAGCCAGGAGAGAAACATGGCCGCGCCTCTCCTGGCGCTTTGCTGCCCGGCGAGCACCTTCGCGACGAGCGCGCCATCGAACTTTTGTTCCCAATCATCTCTAGGCGTCAGGAGCGATCGTCGACCCGGGGCCTTCGCGTTTAGCCCGGTCGAGGGTCGTGTCCCAGGTGGTGGTGTAGCTGAGAGGCGGTCATCGGCGGTTGCCGGTTAGGATCGGGTTGCGACAGCCAACCCCGAACCGAGAGACCACCGATGACCGACCCGATGATGGCCCTGCGGG
>NZ_VTOM01000016.1 GCF_009765365.1 Antarcticirhabdus aurantiaca | reverse complement strand
TCCTCGAGGCAGGGCGGGAACAGCGTCGCCTGATCGCGATCGGCGCCGACAACGAAGCGTCCCATGCCATCCTCCAGACCACCCTGAAGAAGATAGCATGAGCAGGGTTTTGACACAGCCAGGGTCGGAAGCAGATTCACCGCGACGTCTCCGCCAGCCGGCTCGGCGGGGATGGCAAGCTTTCAATCCGCTTGGCAGCGAAGGCGCAAGAAGAGGGCACGAGGGCGACGATCGTGCCTCCAATCCGAGGTCCTGGTCACGCGACGATGTCGCCCCTCACGCTCGAGGCGGCGATGTGAGGGGATCAGGCGGCGAGGTACTGTTCGAGTTCCACCTGGCCGACGAGGTGCACCCGCGCCTCGGGGCTCTGGGCGAAGGCGAGCGCGATCTCGGCGCGCGAAGCGCCCTGCGACAGGGCATCGAGGTAGAAGGCCTGCCCGCCCGCATCCGGCGCTCGGCCGAGCGCGTCGGCGTAGAGATCGGCCACGAACGCCGCCGCGCTCTCGCCCGCATGCTTGCTCGCGTATTCGGGCGAGGCCAGTATCGAGGCGGCGACCTGCAAGAGCCGCGCCGCCTCGCCGGCGAGCCCGCCGCCGCCCGCCTCGACGAGGGCCGCGAAGGTCTGCAAGCCGCCGGCATCGGGCGCGCGGTCGAGGAGGACGTGGTAAAGGCGCGCCACTCCCGCCTCGCTCGCATCCGCCACGAACACGCCCTTTGCAAAGCTCGGCGAAAGCAGGGCCTTCGCCTCCGCCGAGGTCGCGATCGCGACCGCCACGGATGCTTGGCTCGCCCCGCCCGCGATCTGGCTCGTCCAGTGCTCCAGGCCGGCCGGGTCGGGGGCGCGGTTCAGAAGATTGGCGTAGAGGCTCCCGACAAAGGCGGCGGGGCTCGTCGGCGCCGGCTTCGACCCGTATTCGGGCGAGGTGAGGATCGCGCCTGCGACCTGCGTCAGGCTCGCCCCCGCCTCGATCGCGGCGGCAAAGTCGCTGAGGCCCAGCGCGTCCGGCGCCCGGTTCAGGAGCGCCTCGTAGAGGCCGAAGATCTGGCCCGCCGCGCTGTCGGGGCTGGTGACGATCGTGCCGAAGGCCTCGGGCCGGACCAGGAGCCCGGTCGTGTCGGTGAGGGTAACGTCGTTGCCGTCGCCGCCCTGGTAGCTGATGCGAAGGGTGCGGGCCCCGAAGCTTAGCGTGCCACCCTGTGGATCGGCGGTGATGATGACCCTAGCAACCTCAATCTGATTAGTGGCTTAGCACGCCGATTGGCTTCGAACCTCAATGCCGATCCACACGCTGTCTGCGGCGAAGGGGGGTGGGCCTACCGGAAAGCGTCGTCGGACACCTCGAAGCCGGTGCCCGGGCGATACTCGAGAGCGCGGCCTCACGGCGTGGTCGCAAGGTGCCGACGGCGCAAGCTGAACCGCCTTCCGGACGCCCGCGACTTCGGTGTTGGGAACGGTCGACCCGGTGTCGCGCTCGATGGAGTAGCGGGGCAGGGGACGCGTGGCGTCCCCGAGGGATGTGCCTCAGTCCGATGAGGTCAATGCTGAGCCGAAGGGCGCAGTCGTGGCGTCGGCACCTTGGCAGGGTGCCCGACGCGGTGCTTGATGTGTTCCGAATTGCTGTGGTCGCCTTGGGGCTTCCTTTGCCGCAACCCGTCCCGGCGAGGCGGACGCAGGCACGTCGGCTCGAGCGCCCGCTTCGGGCATCGGGGACGCTCGGTGCGTTGCGCAGGCGTGCGGACGACGCGCCGCCCGGTTCACCGGATCGGCCCGTTTCGCCGGCCAGCGTCAACGGCCGAACTTAGGCGCGTCCTCTTCATCCGCGTCGGCGCCGACATGCTCGGCGCACTTGGCCTCCAAGCGCGACTGGCCCAACGCGTCCTCGAGGTCGGAAGCACTCGGCGCGAGGTACCGGCCGATGTCCACGTTGATGCGGACGTTGTTCTCCACGTAGTCGCGGATGTTGTCCGGCGTCACCTTGAGCTTCAGCACCGTGAGGTCGCTGACCACGTCATCGACCAGCCGGTCGAGCTCCTCGCGCGACAGCGCTTCCGTGGCGGGGCCGAGGCTGCCGCTCTTCACCCTATGCCTGAGACTCAGTCTCTCAATGCTCATCTCGCACTCCTTCGTTTACACGAGGGCATGCTCGGTGGGGCTGTGCAAGCTTCAACATGCGATGGCTCCGATCGGCATTTGGGTGCCGAGGTGCCGACGGCTGGGACCTCCGTTCGGCGCGCCTTTCCTCGAACGCGACAAGGTAGGCTGCTTTCAGGGGGATGAATCGCGGCCAAGCATAGATTGAGTCAGATTGTGCTTCTAGGAGCTCAGTCCCAACGACGCGTTAGGGCACCCTTGGGGCGTCACTGCATCTGACTCGCTGACTTCACGAAGGCCCTGCATTGCAGGGTTTCTGCGAAACGCGCGTCATCCTGACTCAACCCATTTCGCGTGAATAGATGACTCACCCCGATCAAGATCCGGAACGGCGCTGCCCTGGATTCGATCGATGCCCCAATTTCGAGATCGTCAGACTCGGAAATTGCGCACGATCGACGGGGCTTGATCGGCTTGCGGCGGACCGGTCGCTGCGCGACAGGCGGGGCTGTGTCCGGCGGCGCCTTCGGTCTCAGCCTTCTCGGTCGCCAGCCGGGCTGTGCCCGGGCCCCGAGCGCGGCCAGGCCGTCAGGTTGAACTCCCGTGTATCCGGCAGGTCGCTCCTCGCGTAGAAAATAGCCCCGACCGTGTCGGAGAAGGCAGCAGGTTCCGTGCCCGCCATCGCGAGGTGGATCTTCACCATCGCCCAGGAGGTGCCCCATTCCGAGGCAAGCTCCGACAGCACCACGTATTCATCGCAGAACCGGGTCAGGTCGTCTCGATCTAACAGGAGTGGCTTAGCCCGAGTGACTGGGTTCCAACCCATCCACGAACGGACATGTCCCTCCCGCGCCAGCAGCCGGAGCACCTTGGGCGCAATACCCGTCACAGCGCTGGCATCGGCCGCCGTCAGACCCGTGCCGTCCGGTGCGCCCAACACGTCCAGGATCTCACCCACATTGACGAGGACGGACCCGTATCCGGCCAAGCCGGCCCGATGTCCGACGTGTTCGAGCTTGCGGGACAGTAGCAGTTCCACGATGGCGGCCGGGCGGCGCTTGACCCTCTTGGCGGCGGCCGCGATGTCGACGAGGCTTCCGTCGTCCTTGCGGGAGGCGTCGACGCTCGCGAGCAGCGAGGCGACGAAGGCGTCGAGGTCCGCCGTTCTGAAGCGGTCCTTGACCGACTCGCCGGTACCACCGAGCCAAGGGACGACCAGTCCCGCCTCGAGGAGCGACAGAAACGCCCCATCGGGCATCCCGAGGTATGAGGCGGCCGCCGTCCGCGTAAGGGACGAGGACAGGTCGCGGATGAAGGACTCGTGAGCGGAAGCATCGAATGTCACGGCGTCGTTAGTGAGGTCGCGCTGGTCAGGCCCGACGATCCCGCTGGCGAAAAGGGCATTCCTGAGCGGGGAGGGGTGGACACCGAACGCATTGGACGCGGAGATCACGGAGTGAAGCCGGCGCGTCGCCACGGGCCAGCCGAACGGAAGATCCGAGTCCTCCGGACCGACGGCGTTCGTCTCGAGCCAATGATCGCGGATCTCGTGCCGGACGGGATCGTAGGCGGGATCGCGCGGGTGGCTCGCGAAGGACTCGTAGATGGGGCCGAAAAACGCCGACGGGCCGTATCTCGACTTGATCCTCCGCCGACCGCGCTGGAGGTCTTCCAGGAAGCGTCGGAACTCGCCGCGCCCGGCCGACGCGATCTCGAATCCCGCTGCCAGCCGTGGCCGCAGGGTGAGGTCGTGTCCCCGCTTGCCCTTCGCGTGGATCCCCTCGAGGGCAACCGTGCCGAGCACCTCGCAGAAGCGGATGGCGGCATAGAGGGGCATCTCGTCCAGCCACGCCCCGCTTCTGCCGTCCGACGGGGATCCCGAGAGCCTGCCGAGGATGTATTGTTCCAGTCCCGTGAGCGGGCGAGACCCGGCCGAGCGCTCGAGATCCCCGAGGCGCGGGATGACGCCGACCATGGCCTGGGTGAAGTCGACGAGCCTTCCCTCGAGATCCACGAGCGCGAGCGAGTGGACCGGGCAAGTGGCGAGGTCGCGGACCATCCACTCGCCGCGGCGCCACGGACGGCATTCGACGCGGCCGCTCCCGGATCCGACGTCCTCCCGCAGGCAGGCAGCGCAGAACCTGACCCGGCGATCGTTCGTCATCGGTTGATGGAAAACCTGTTCGCGGAAGGAGACCTTCGACCTTTCCCCGAGGTCGCGCGGCGCGGCGGCGCACAGGATCGACTGGTCGATCCCGCTGAGGTTCGCGACCGCCTGGATCGCGTCAGCCTCACCCCGGAGGAGGGACAGCAGGTCGATGCCGAAATCCTTGCAGATCCGTCGCAGGCCATCGCGTCCGTTCCTGAACGACAGGCGAGACAGGTAGTCGGCCGGCACCTCTCGATTGCCCCGTTCCAGCTTCAAGGGAAGGGGGCCGATCGCCGGAGCGGGCTCTCCGTACGTGCTTGCCGGGTGGTCGTTCCTCGCGGCGGGTTCCTTGGTCATGCGGAGCGTTATGGACCGAATCCCTGAATACCTGCTGCACGCGCTCGCGCGCATTGCATTAGCTGGACCGCGACTGCCGACGCGTGCCGTTCGCGGTCGCGATTTCCATCAAGACGGGGGCCGATCTCCCGATCTGCGAGGAGGTCACGGTCAGCCTGTCGATCAGGTCGGCGGTCGCGGTCAGAGCGCAGGTGCGGCCCTGATTGCGGCCTTGCCTCCGGGATTGGACGTGCCTGTTGGCCGAGATTCCTGTTTGGCGCCTGAGTGCACCTTGTCGCGAGGCCCTGCTCAGCCGTCTCCCGCGTGCGTTCCGGCGCGCATCCGCGAGAGGATCGAGCCGCGCTTCCGCTGGCACGTTTCATCGGCTGCCCTCTGTCGGGGAAACGCCTTCGTGCCCTCGCTCGAGCAGTTCTCGACGCCTTGCCGCCCCGATGGATGGAGGTACGATCCCCCGACGCGGGACGGGGGCGCACGGTGCGAACAAACGATAATTTGAGGGCGGAATACCTGCTCATCCAAGGGCAGTACGAGGCCTATGACCAGAGAGCGCTTTCGTTGAAGGCGTTGGCGACACCGCTTCTTGGAGCCGGGCTCGCGTTCGGGTTCAAGGAGCACAGCCTTTTCATCCTGACGGCGACGGCCGTTCTAGCCGCGGCGCTGTGGTATCTGGAAGCGCTTTGGAAAAGCTTCCAGTACTGCTTCACGGACCGGATCAAGCTGATCGAGGGCTGGTTTCGGGGCGAGGGATCCGACGAACTGCCGCCATTCCAGGTCTTCTCCGCGTTCGGCGAGGTCTACCACCGCCACTACAAACACCAGGCGAACCTGCTGCCGATCTCCCGCCTTCCGTTCGTCTTCCTGCCTTATGCCCCCATCGTCGCCCTCGGCATCCTCGGCGACCTGGTCATCCTCTTCCGACGGCTCGTCTAGCCGACGCGCGGCGCTTGCCGTCTGTCGGGGGGGGCAACTGTGTTCGCTCAAGCGAGCGCGATCGGTGTTTTGGATCGCAGCATGGCATTGAGGATGACGAGGAGCTGACGGGCGACGGCGATCAGGATCGTTTTGGGTGGCTTGCCCTTGAGGCGCAGGCGGTCTTTGAGGGCGACGAGGACGGGCACGCGGCGTGAAGCGCTGAGTGCCGCGATGTAGAGGACCTCGCGCACCTTCCGTCGTCCACCCCAGATGCGCCGTGCCCCGCGCCAGGTACCGCTCTCCCTCGCGTGCGGGGCGAGACCGGCGAGTGAGGCGATGCGGCGTCGGCAGAGCGTGCCGAGCTCGGGTAGCTCGCCCAGGAGGGTAGCCAGCACGGTTGGACCTATGCCGGGCACGGCGGCAAGGAGGCGCGCCTGCTCGGCGAGAGTCTGGTCCGCATGGATCAGGTCCGCGATGCGTCGGTCGAGATCGCCGATCTGCCGGGCGAGCAGTTCGATCATGGCGTCGATGGCCGTGGCGATCTCGTCCTGCCCGGCGCTGTGTCGATGCAGCTTCTCGGCCTTCCGCATGTCGACCAACTGCCTGCGCCGCCGGAGAAAGTCGGAGAGTTCAGCACGGGCCCGGCTGAGCGGGACGGTAGTTGGCAGGCTGAGGGAGGAGCCCATCTGTGCCAGGACGCGAGCGTCGACGCGGTCGGTCTTGGCGAGAACGCCGGTGGCTCTGGCGAACTCGCGCGCCTGACGGGGCTTGACGCGCGAGAAGGGGTGGCTGCGTTTGGCCAAGGCGGCGATGAGGTCGCCGTCGCAGCCGCTGGTGGCTTCGAACACGACGAGGACGTCGCGATCGAGCGTGTCGAGGAAGGCCGAGATGGCCTCCGGCGTGTTGGCGATGCGCTCGACCTTGGCCGAGGGCAGACGGCAGAGATCGATGAAGCCGCGTGAAAGATCGCAGCCGACAACGGGCTGTGGCATGGTGAAAGCTCCTGTCCATGTCGTGCGGGATCTGCGGTCCCAAGCAACTGTTCAGGGTCAAGCAGACGCGGAAGGGACCCTTGCTCCCGCACGGGCTCCTGACCCTCGGGGGGGGGGACGGGCTCCCTTCCGCACGATCACATTCTCACATTTTCAACAGACAGGGGGGGGCAGCGTCGGAAGGCAGCGAAAGCCAACGTCTACCCAGACGAACATTCCCGCCGCAGGATGGGCAGTGGGTCCACCATCCAGAACACGGGTGCGCCGATCAGAAAGCCCCGGAGCGTGTCGCCGCCCGTCGCGGTGATGAGCGCGAAGAAGCAGATCCCGACGATGTGGAGGCGCCCGCGAGTGCTCCCGACGCCGCAAGACGGCGATGCCGAGGAGGTCGTGCCAAGGGAGCAGGATGGGAAGCGAGAGCTGCAAATCGACGGGTCCGGCCGGCGCGTTGCCCGCTGTCGGGATGCCGGCTCGGCGGAGGTTGCCGTCTGCTAGCCAGGGTCGCCGCTCGCGTCGATCGCTTGCGACGCATGAGCCCTCGGGATTGACGCGGTTGACGACCTTTCACCGACGCGGACGAAGCTCCAACAGTCGCTTGGCGACGCTGTCGGAAGTCGGCTTGGGTTTGGAGGTGAGCCGAGCAGATCGCCGAAGATATCGAGCGGCTTCCTCTCATCGCCTTGGAACGGCGGAGATGGTCACCTCTCTCTTCCAAGCCTGTCGCCTTCGACCCGGCGCTTGCGCTGCCGTCTGATTGCTCCCAGCATTCGAGAGCGGCCCGTGTCGGCCGTCCACGATCGCAAGGGGACATCATGTTGGAGAAGATCGAGACGGCGGCCGAACTCCGGGACGCCGTGAATGCCGCGGCCGCGGCAGGTCACATTGACGTCCGCATCAAGACGGGTGCCCTGCGGGAGGCGTTGAAGATCGCGGACACCATCAGGGATTGGGAGATCCACGCGGCCGTCACCGCCAGCCTGCGCTCCGACGAGAACCCGGAAGTCGTCTTCACGCTGGGCGGTGGGATGATCGCCTCCCAGATCCACGTGCCGGTGGACGGAAGCTACAGCATCGGCGACGAGCTCTGGCGCGTCGCAGGCGACCTGTCCGACCTGCACGGCGGAAAGGTCTGGGTGACGCCCGCCCCCAACAGTGCCTATGGCTACGGCATCCTCACCGCGTACCGCATGCCTGCGGGAGAATACGGCGCGGGAGACTGGGCGCTCGTCGAGCGCTTCGGCGTCGAGCATGGCAAGTACCAGCAGTCTCGCGACCGCGTCGCTTATTGACTGGGCATTCGTTGACGATCGGCGCTGACCATCTGGTCATCGCGAGTTGAACAGGTTGCCGCGCCTGCTGGTGTCGAACTTGCGCGCCGATCCACAGTCCTGGATGGGACCCGTCCGCGGCCAAGTCCCGTACCGAGCGTAGGACCGTCCTCCGTGCTCATGGCGGTGATCGGCGCATTGATCCGCCAAGCAGAGCGCAAGTGGAGGGGCGTGCATTCAATGTGCCTGTGCGAACGGTGCGGCTGCTGGCTTGGAGCCCCGAGTTGGCATGCCCTTCGACCTCGGCTCGGCAACTCTTCGTTCGACAGCCGGGACACGGCCTAGCCGTTCGTCCGGCGTTCTGCTGCTTCCGTCATCCGGATTGCCGCCTCGATCATGCCCATGTGGCATTCGTACGTCGTGAGGAGGACTGACTCGAGCAGCGCCAAAGTACCCTTGGCGGCTGTTTCCGAAGTCAGCCCTCCGCCCTTGATCGCAGCGATGGCTTCGTCGACACGGATCTTGATCCGCTCGTACGTGGACCCCTCGCCGAGAAAGGTGTCCTCACCGTCGCCCTCGTCCAGTTCGAACGCCACCATGTCCCGGTCAGCCTGCCGAAGCGCCTCGATCGCGAGTTCGACTTCGTCTGCGTTCCTGTTCATGTCCTCAGTCACCCTCTACCGCACAATGCGTCGACAGATGGTTCCCCGGTCTGGCGGAGCCCGCAACCCTCAGACGGAGTTTTCGTGCGGACCCCTGACAACAAAAATTAGCCGACAAATAGAGGTGGGCGCCGATGCCTCGGAGGCCCATCGGGCGAAGCAGCGCTCCTGCAAGATATGGGCAACGCCGGGTCGGCCCCGGCTCACGAGCGGATTCCAGCATCCGACGGATTGACCCACTCCGATCATCGGCGGAGCCGTCCAAGAGCGAGCCGTCCGTCGATCGGCGACTTGGAGGCACCGTCGTCCCGCTTCGGCGCCCATGAGTGTGGATCGGCACGGAGCTTCAGCGCCGATCAATCAGCCTGAGATCAATCCGGGCGAAGGGCCGGAGCGCCGATCGGCGTCGAGGCCGCACGCCGACGAACGCTCGGCCGCGAACCGAGAGTCTCCACGCGAAAGAACCCTTGACGCCGCATGGCGGCTCCGCTTAGCTGACGCCAAGGGTTCTCTGCCGTGAGCGGACGACGGGATTCGAACCCGCAACCTGAGGGTGGGAAGCCTTCAAGCTCTACCGTTGAGCTACGTCCGCATCGAGGGTGGCGCCAGTGCAAGCGGCGTCACCCTCATTCCTTGGGAGGCGATTGTCCTCCGATTCTTTCCCTGCCGATTTTTGTGATCGAATAATGTCTGTCCTCGCGGACAACAGCTCCGGTTTCCCGCAGCCTCGTCTTCGTCTTCTCAGCCGCCGACTTCGTCCACCCGGCGGCCGTCACGAGGTTGTCGAGCGTCGTTGACAAGACGGGCTCGCCACTCGACAGCAGCGCGCGGAGGATGATGTCCGTCGGCGACTTGCGCGGGCCATCCGTTGGGTGACTCACGGCCGCGAGCGGCACATCGACAACCTCTCCGCCGATCCCGATCATGTTCGCGGCCGCAGACAGATTGGCCAGCCTCACCATCATCGAAGCCTGCTTCGCTCTCGACGCGGCCACCGCCGCCAAAATCCTACCCTGCGCCTCCGCTTGGATGTCCCGAATTTCGGCGTCCAGATCGCTGGAAAGCCCGTCCAGTAACCCGCGCACCTCCTCGATCTGTTCGTTCAAGCTGGGCATCGGGGTTTCCGCCTGTTTCTTCTGTTCACTACCGGACGGTCTGCGGCTTGTCCATAGGGTCCGTTTGGGAAAATGGAATCCGGTTATTTCCGGTCCGTCCGGTGCTTCTTCTGTTTGGGTCCGGGACGTCCGGAGGCGCCCATATGGCCGCAGGCCTCCCGTGGAAGCGAAGCGGTTCGCCCATCGGCGGTGTACCTCCGCGGCAGCCGCGACGGCGGAACGGACCTCGGGTCCGCAGCCCCGAGCGAACGCCCCTACGCGGTCCCTCGCATCCGCGCCCGGCTTCAGCGCCGATCGGCGTGCAAGCTTGATGGGCGACTTGCTGTCGGCGAGGTCGGCGATCAACAATCCCGGCCGAGCGGCGTCAGGCGCGAGGCTACACAGCGGCCACGTCCCTGCGTCTGTAGAGGTAGAGGCCGAGGACATCCGGGTCGAAGCAGGGAAGTACGCCGTCCGCCGCGAGGCGGGCCCTCGTGCTTGCAACGTTGCTGCCGATCGAACGCGCCACGTCGCCGAGCTTCACGTACTCGGCCAGGAACCGCTCAACCTCCTCGGGGCGCACGACCTTCTGCGCCCTGCCGACAACGGGATGGGGGCGGCTCTCCGTCGCGATCGCCCCGAGGCGCCACAGCGCGCTGACCGTCTTCACCGTCATCCCGAGGCGCTTCGCGATTTCCTGCCGGGACAGCACTTCCGGATCCTTGCGGTGAAGCAGCGGTCTCACTTCCGCGGGATCGACCAACACAGCCATGTACCCGCGCGCTCCCGACCTGATCCCGACGCGGCCCAGCCTTCCCTCGATCAGGAGCCGGGCAATGGCGGCGGACGGACGCAGCACGTGCTTGGCGGCCGTCGGCAGGTCCACGAGGGACGGATCATCACGGAAGCGTCGCTTGGCCGATGCCGCAAGCGCGGCCGCGAAGGCATCGAGGTCGCGCCGGCGAAACACGTGGTCGCGCAGTTCCGGAGACGGGGCGATCCAGGGAACCAGCAAGCCCGAGGCGATCAAATCTTGCCTCGAGTTCACCGGGACGCGGAGATAGGGCACGGCCTCCCGGAGGCACATCGAATCCTTGAGATCCGCCAGGAAGGGCGCGGCCGCTACGGCGTCGAAGGTCACGTTGCCCGGTGTCAGGCCGTCGGATCCCGGACCGACGAGACCGACCGCCCGCAGGAGCGCATGGAGGCGGGCACGCTCCGCGCCGGATCCGACATGCGCCGTCTGGACGGAATGAACCCTCCGGACGTCGACCTCGACGCCCAGCAGCCGTTCGCCGGAGCCAACAGGCAGGGTATCGACCGAGTGGCGGCGGATCAGGTTCCTCAGCGGTTCGTAGGCGGCATCTCCGTTCGATGTGTCGAGCCATTTGAAGAGCGGCCCCAGGATCGTTCTCTCGCGTCTCTTGCGACGCTGCTCGCGGAAGGACGACTGCAACCGGTCGAGCAGCCGCCGCACCCCGTCCTCGCCGTCCGCGGCAACCGCGAAGCCTGCGGCCTCGCACTCCCACAGGGCGTCCTCCGAAAGTTTGCCGTATCCGGTGCGGGCGTCGCGAAGGTCCGTCACCCCCAGCCTCAGGCACACCTGCCACGCCGCATAGAGCGGGAATGCATCCAGCCAGGTTCCCGCGCTACGGTTCCGCAGCCTGCCGACCAAACAGCGTTCGAATGCCGATGCGGGGCGGCGGACCGTCCGGCGGTGCACGGACGAGAGGTCACCGAGAATCGATGCCATCGCGTGCGAGGCATCGTGCGGGTGCGGACTCCTGGGCCTGCTGATTTCCACCAGCGAGAGACCGTGGCGCTCGCAGGTGCGCACGCCCGCCACGCACCATTCCGAACGGCGGTGGGCACGCGCCTCCCGCCGGAACGACCATCTCGCCAGGTCGTCATCCATGCAAGCCGGACATACGCGCATGCGGCCGCGCTGGAGGAAGTGGTGCGTCAACGTCTCGCCACGATAATCGTGCCGGCCGTCGGGCCGTAGTACGAATGCATCGTTGCGGAGAGCGCCGGGGTCGCAGTCACCCAGCTCGGCCACGGCAGCCAGCGCGGCGGGATCGCCGGCGAGGATCGCTCGAATACTAAGCCGGAAATCGCCGCAGAGGCGTCTCAGGCTGTCGCGTCCGTTCCTGAATGCCAGCCGGGACAGGAAGTCGGGGGAGCCTCGTGCTCGCCGCGCGGCATCGTCAGCGGCGACTTTCCAAGTGCGTGGTTCAACCACCTCCGGGGAGAAGCGCGGGCTCGGTCGTCCCGTAGGTCGAAGGAGGCGCCCCGTCCCACAAGCGTTTCGCCGGATACGCACGACACTTGCGTGCCGCGCTCCGCCGTCGCTTCATGACCAGGATTCCCGTTGGACGCAGATCCAGCCAAACGCGATCGATCTCCCTCCTTGCCGCCCTATCGCGGGTTTGTTGAGATAGGCTCTATCGGTCGTCTAAACTTGTCGGGTTCGACGTATCGTCGGTCTCGACCTCGCCGGAGACGACCCGCGGCGGATCCTCACATCCAACCCGGGGGCCACCGCATGGCGTCGTTGCCGATCAGCTCGGCACTTTTGCGAGGGCGCCCGTCCCGATCTGGCCGCCACCCGTCGTCGATCGACAGCGAGCAGCGCGATCGCATCGCGATGACACCTGTGGATGGCGTGAAGTTCTGACGCCGATCGGCATGGCAGGCTGCTGAAGACGTCGACCGTAAGTCGGTCGACATGCGTCGCCGATCGACAGTCGGGACGCAGGGCGACGGCCCCTGCTCGTCGGAAGAGGCGACTTCCGCTTCCGCTGCCCCGCCCTGGAGGCGGACGAGGCATCCGCTCCCAGGGAGATCCAGGTCGACACCTCGGTCGGCAACATGCCCTTCACGCCCGCGATCCCGGTGCCCTCGTAAGGTCGCTCTGGCCAACCCTGCGTCGAGGCTCCTGATGGAAGGTCCCAAACACGGACGCTTCCGTCCTCGCCCCCGGGCCGCCGCCATCGAGTCGTCCGGACTGGCCGAGACGACCAGATGCCGCTGCTGTGACCGAGGAGTTCGTCGACGCAGCGCCCTTCCACTACGTCCCAGGCGCGGACGACCGAGGCGCCGCCGCCGCTGAACAGGCGTCGTCCGGTCGCGTCGAAGGCGACGCTGCGGACACGCTCGTCGTGTCCCCTCAACGTCCGCAGGGGTTCGCCGGGCGCGCTCCAGATGTCGGTCGGCAGTGCTCAGCATCAACCTGAGATCGGGCCGTTCAGCAGGCCAGCTCGCTGATCGGCGCGGGCATTCGCCGCCGATCCACATCCCTTGCCGATCTACACCCCTCTTCCAATGTCTACGCAGCCCAAGATCATACGAGGTCGAGACCATCCCTTCCGAGAGCTTGACCCATTTCCTCCAGAAGATCGGGCAGATCCTCATCCGCCGCATCACCAAGTCGTCTGTGCCAGTCTGCCGAATTGGGCATCGATCGAGCAAGATGTTCCACGACGGACCGGATCCATTCAGCCATGACGTGTTCCAGTTCGTTCGCGTGCCGGATCGCCTCGGTTGCCGCTCTCTCTTTCTCTGCCGCTGCACGTATGGCTTCGTCAGCGGCCCGCATATGCAGGTTTGCCCGGTGCCTCGCGTCGGCGATTTACAAGCGGTGGAGTTCCGGCAGGATCTCCTCCAGTCCCAAGCGAAGTTGCTCGTCCATTCTCATTCTCCCAAGAACCCACGGCCGGATTTCCGGTTTATTTACCCCAGCGAGGACCAAAGCGGTTTTCAGCGACTCAAGCCTATCCTGCTCCATGACGCCTTTGCTCCGCGCATCCGACAAGCCATCCAGCTCTTTCATCACCGCGACGAACTTCTGAACATCGGTTGCTAGTGGTCGCGAAAGTCCGATGATCCGTCCCTCGAGATCGTCATTGTCGAAAGCGTCCGGTTCCATTGCCTCCAAGATGATGAATACGAAATCGACGTATTGATGTAGTTTCTTGCCGTGGTGCTCGTTCTTCCATATCGAGTGTTCACTGCCGGAGTATAGAAGCACACAGTAGGGGGTCTTCTCGATCTTGTGCGTGCGCCGTTTTTCGATGAAGGCCTCCCTGTACATCACAAAGCGTATGAACATCCCCGAATTGTATGTGGACTGGTATTCGACGTGGACTGCCGAGTTTCCATCCGCTGTTAGATATATCCCATCAGCTTTGAGGTTCTTGAACGTGTCGTCTTGATGCAGCGCGGCTGCAACCCTTGCGGACTCAAGATCGGTCGGCAACATGCGGCCAAACCCCAGTTTCCCTTCCATCTCGAAAGCATCCTCCACGATCGAGCGGATGACCTTGGAGTGGGGCGCCAACCTCTTGAAGAACTCGTCCCATTGCCTCTGCTGGCGCGGTTCCACGAACCTGCGGCCGATCGAAGGCCTCGCTTCGTTATGCATTGCAACACCTCGCCCGCGTCCCATGTCGATCACGCTGCCCGAGTCGCCTTGTACGCCGACATCGCAACGTCGCAACGACCCCGCATCCCGTCCTCGAGAATTTCGTCGGGTCGCCACCATCACGTTCTCGGTCAGTATTGAGACCAAGGGCCGCTCGCCCACGCATGACCGACCTCGAGTAGAGTTCCCGGTTCAGCTTATCCATGGCCGCAGGCACCGCGGCTCCGGTACTCGAGGCCCGGGTGGTCCTCGATCGTGACGCCGTACGCCAGGCCGTTGATGCCGACTCTGTGGAATGGCGAGAAGGCAGTCGCGCTCAGCGTCGCGGGTGCCCGATGAGCTGCTTGACCAACCGGGGATGCGCGGTCGTGAAGGTCGGCGTGGCATCATCGGGTCGTGCCGGTTCGCCAAGGGCAGAGAAGGATGGGGCGGACGCTTCGGAAGGGAGCCCCGCCGCGCGTCCGATGGTCACTCATGAATCGGCGCATCTTCGATGCCGATCGGCGCGGAAGCCTGTCGATGGATGTCGGAACCAAGCGCACAGAGACGCTTCGCCGATCAGCCCGTCCGGACGGATGGCCTGCTGCCGCAAGGGCTTGATACCGACCCGCCTATGAACCGACCCTTCGGGCCGGTTCATGCGGTGCCGGAAGACGCTCAAGCGCCGCGCGGGCTGCCGCCGCGCGGCCGAGGCCGAATAGGTCGTTCCAAACGCGCGGCGGTATGAAATCATGGCCCCGCGTTAAAATGGAACGGCAGGAGCGCAAAGCGGCAAGGCGGGCACCGCGGCAAGCCGGACACGCCGACCGGGGATCGGACCACCGAAGCGGGGTGCAAATGGGCGGCTCATCAACCCTTTGAGTTGCCATGTGTCGAACCCGGTCTGTCGGCCTGCCAGGATCGTCCTCAGCCTGTCGTCGCGACCCGTCGACTGATCAGCGGGAACACGAGGCGGCTCACCGATGTCGCCAAGCTGCGGGAGACGCGGGAGGCCGGCGTGTTCGGGCGCTTCAGCGGCGTGTTCTGGGCGCCGGCGATTGCGGGCCTCGCCCTCCTGTCGGTGCCCTTCCAAGTCTATCGCCCGACCCGCGGCCACCTCCTGCTCCTGACGACCTTCGGGATCTACTCCGGGGTGGTGCTCTTCTTCATCTACGCTTTCTCTGACCCGTTCCGGTCTCCGGGCAAGCTCGAGCCGGTGGCCTTCGAGCGGTTGCTGAGTGTGGATCTCGACGGAAAGGTGCCGAAGCAATGACATGGATGCCGATGATTGGCGGGAGCCGTCAACACCTGCGCCGTTCCGGCGGGCTGAGCGTCAACCCATCGGGGCGCACGTAGGGCAACTGCAAGGAGGGAGACAATCCGGATCGGTGCATCGGGAGGTTTGGAGGTCGGTCGGCGATGCACACCTGACGCTACAAGGTCAACTTACCCAACGGGTTGCCGTGCCGATCTGCCTCGAAGCTGCGATGTGCCCGGCGAGAGCGTCCGCATCCTCAGCATCGGTACGGGGGAGGGCACCTTCACCGTAGACGAGAAGGCTCGGAACGGCGGCGCGAAGGAATGGGCGTTCATGAGGTCTTTCTCCTCAGCCGCGAGGGCGAAGTCGAAGAACGCTCTGGGACAGGCATTCCTCCTGGACGGGAAGAACAACGTCGTCAGGATCGACGTGCCCGAAAGCGCTGATCCCCGCGCGCTGGACGACGTGGAGCGTGCCTTGGAGTAGCTGCCGCTGGTCGCATGTAGCCTTGTGGAAGGCTCCGGCCATCAAATGCAGGTGCTGCTCCTCCAGGACGTCGTGGACCGCTTCGAAAAATGCCCGGTCCGCTCCTGAGGCTAACCAAGCACGAGGCAGCCGACATGCCCGGCGTCACCTTGGGTGCCCGGGCCTGCCGACGAACCATCGGTGCGATGCGGTGGAAGCGAACGTGACCGCATGGACCCATATGGCGACGGGGCGGATGTGCATCCCGTCCACCCGACCGCGACATCTCGCGAACGAACGCGTTGTGGATTCGGGATCGACGTCGACTAATTCGGTAGGAAAGCGAGCTTCACGATCCTGTCGAAGCCACTCGAGAGTTCTCGTCAGCGCAGGTGACCATGGGTATGAGGGAGCGAAGACCGACCTCGATGCCAAGGCCAGTGCCGATGACGCGACAAGGGAATGCCCCTCCATCATGGATCTGAACTCGACCAGTGCCGCTTCCGATGTCCCGGGCTTTCTTTCCGGCGGGGGCGAGTTGGGCCGGATGCTGCGCGACCATCCGTGGGACGGCACGAGCCTCGGGGTCCCACCGAACTGGCCGCCAGCGCTCAAGACCCTCGTCGGCGTGATGCTCGCTTCCAATCAAGCCATGTTCCTCGCCTGGGGAGAGGAGCGCACCCTCCTCTACAACGACGCCTATGCGGAGATCCTCGCGTCCAAGCACCCTGCCGCGCTCGGGCGCGACTTCCTCGACGTGTGGCAGGAGATCCGCGCAGATCTCGTGCCCATCGTCGAGCAGGCATACGCGGGCGAGCCCGTCCACATGGACGACATCACCCTCATCATGCATCGGCGCGGCTATGCCGAGGAGACCCACTTCAGCTTTTCCTACACGCCCGTGCGCGACGAGGCCGGGACGGTGGCGGGGTTCTTCTGCCCCTGCAACGAGATCACGGGGCAAGTGCTGGCCGAACGCCGCCTTCGCGAAAGCGAGGCGCGGGCCAAAGGCGTGCTCGACGGCATGGCCGAGGGGTTCTTCCTCCTTGACCGCCAGTTCCGCATCCTCGACTTCAACGCCGAGGCCGAGCGGATCGAAGGCCGGCCACGCGAGGCAGTCCTCGGTCGCACGCACTGGGATGCTTTTCCAGGCAGCGAGGCCAGCGAACTCGGTCGCCTTTACAAGCGGGCCATGACCGAACAGGTGCCCGTGACGCTGGAGCACAGGTATCGCTGGCCGGATGGACGAGAGGCCTGGCTGGAGATGCGTGCCTACCCCGTCGAGGAAGGGTTGGCCGGGTTCTTCCGGGACGTGTCCGATCAGAAGGCGGCCGATGCGGCAGCTCGGGAAACAGCGGAGCGGCTCCGCCTTGCGGTGCGTGCCACCAATGACGCGATCTGGGACTGGCACTTCGCCACCAACCACGTGCTCTGGAACGAGGCGCTGGAGACCGCTTACGGACATGCGCCCGCCGACGTGGCGCCGACGGGCGAGTGGTGGATCGAGCACATCCATCCCGACGACCGGGCGAAGGTGGACCACAGCATCCACGCTGCCATCGACGGCACGGCCGAGAACTGGACCGAGGAGTACCGCTTCGAGCGAGCCGACGGCACCTATGCCGACGTGCTCGACCGCGGCCATGTGATCCGTGACGCAACGGGTCGGGCAACGCGCATGATCGGCGCGATGCTGGACCTCACCGAGCAACGCCGCAGCCAAACCGCGCTTCGGGCGAGCGAGGCGCGCTTCCGCGCCTTTGCCGAAGCGCTTCCCGTCATCCTGTTCACCACCGACGCCCACGGACGCTGCGACTACGTCAACCCGTTCTTCGAGGCGTTCACCGGGTACCCGGCCGACGCACTCGTGCACTTCGGCTGGAGCGACGTCCTCCACCCGGACGACCGCGAGCGCTCCATCGCGGCCTGGGAAGAGGCTCGCCGGACCGAAGGCCCGTTCGAGATCGAGTACCGTTTCCGTCGCGAGGACGGCGTCTACCGCTGGTTCATCGGTCGGTCAGTTCCCGCGCGCGAGACCAAGGACGGCCCCATCCTGCGTTGGATCGGCACCTGCGTCGACATCCAGGAGATCGTCGAGGCCCGCGATGCCAAGGAACGGCAAAGCGCGGAGCTGGAGCAACTTGTGGCCGAGCGCACGGCGGAGCGCGACCGGATGTGGGACACCTCGCCCGATCTCATGGTCGTCATCGACTTCACCGGCGTCTTCCTCCGCGTGAACCCGGCATGGACGGCCCTGCTCGGCTATGCGCCCGACGAACTCGAAGGCCACCACGTCAACGAGTTCGTCCTCCCCGACGATCACTCGAAGACTGTCGACGCATACGAGACGACGGCAACCGGGGGGCGGATCAAGATCGAGAACCGCTACCGCCACAAGGACGGATCCATGCGTTGGATCTCCTGGGTGGCGGCGCCCGCGGGGGAGGTCACCTACGCGACCGGGCGCGACGTCACCGCCGTCAAGGAAGCCGCCGAGGAGCTGGAGCGGGCCCAGGAGGCGCTGCGCCAGAGCCAGAAGATGGAAGCCGTCGGCCAGCTCACGGGCGGCCTCGCGCACGACTTCAACAACCTGCTTGCGGGCATTTCCGGTTCGCTCGACATGATGCAGACCCGGGTGCAGCAGGGCCGTGTCAGTGACCTCGACCGCTACATGGTGGGGGCTCAAGGGGCTGCCAAGCGAGCCGCGGCACTGACCCATCGCCTCCTCGCCTTCTCGCGGCGCCAGACGCTGGAGCCGAAGCCTACCGACGTGAACCGCCTCGTCGCGGGGATGGAGGACCTGATCCGCCGGACGGTCGGTCCGCAGATCACTGTGGAGACGGTGGCGAAGGCGGGCCTATGGTCGGCGTTGGTCGATCCGAACCAACTCGAGAACGCGCTCCTGAACCTTTGCATCAACGCGCGGGACGCCATGCCGGACGGTGGACGGATCACCATCGAGACGGGGAACCGCTGGCTTGACGATCGTGCCGCCCGCGAGCGCGACCTGCCGCCGGGCCAGTACCTTTCCATGTGCGTTTCGGACAACGGAACGGGCATGTCCCCGGACGTCATCGAGCGCGCGTTCGATCCCTTCTTCACCACCAAGCCGATCGGCGTCGGCACGGGGCTCGGCCTTTCGATGATCTACGGGTTCGCCCGCCAGTCCGGTGGGCAGGTTCGCATCTACTCCGAGGTCGGCAGCGGGACGATGGTCTGCGTCTACCTTCCTCGCCATCACGAGGAGGAGGTCGTCGAGCCCGAGGTCGTTCCGGCTCTCCCGCGGGTCGATTCCCGAGGCAAGACGGTCCTCGTCGTGGACGACGAGCCGCTGGTGCGCATGCTGGTGGTGGACGCCGTCGAGGACCTCGGCTTCACGGCGATCGAGGCGGGCGACGGTCCGCAGGCGCTGAAGGTCCTGCGCTCGGACACCGCCATCGACCTCCTCGTCACCGACGTCGGCCTTCCCAACGGCATGAACGGCCGACAGGTGGCCGATGCGGCAAGGGAGTTGCGCCCCGACCTGAAGGTGCTGTTCGTGACGGGCTACGCCGAGAACGCCGTGCTCAGCCACGGGCATCTCGACCCCGGCATGCAGGTGGTCACGAAGCCGTTCGACATGACCGTCCTGTCGAACCGGATCCAGGGCATGGTGGACGACTGACCGCCACGCGGGTCGGGGTGTTGAGCAACAATCTGTGGATCATCGCGCAGACTCCACGCTGATCGGCGAGGCAACCTATTGAGCGAGCTGACCTCAAGAGAGGCAGCTCGCAACGCTGTGGATCGGCGCCGAGGTTCGACGCCGATCGGCGTGATAACTTGTTGAACGACCCGAGATCGGCGGGGTCGAAGGGCGAAGCCGATCAACACCAGGAGCGTTCCAGCCGGTCGGCAGCGGTCCGATCCGTCGACCGCGCCTCTGAAGTCAATCGGCACGGGCGGGCACGCCCAAAGGGCCGGCGTGACGGTCTATATTGGAGCGATCTGTGCATCTCGCACGGTGGCTGATCGTGCCCGGCGGTCGTAAGCCACTGCGCGGAACGCAAGATTTCGGGGGGTGACGCCCCTTGCATGCCGCGTCGCCGCGTGCATATAGATCATAGGCCGCCATGCCCATCATACGGCGGCAGAGGAGCCGAAAATGACGAACATCCCGAACCGCATTAGTGCGGAATCACAGGTCGTTCTCGATTTCTCCGATTTTCTCGAGCTCGTGAAGAACGTGCGCGCCCAGATGGCGCAGGCGATCGGGGAACTCGTGTCGATGCTCGAGGCCGCGGCCGCGAGCGATGCCGACCTGGACTTCGCGGGCCTCGTCAGGGCCTCGCAGCAACTGCTGGAGCTCGACGATGCCGATCTGGCCCGAATCCTGAACGTCTCCCGTCCCACCGTGGGCCGTTGGACCCGCGGCGTCTCCTCGCCGCATCCGCTCGCGCGCAAGGCCATCTTCGACGCGCTGGCCAGGTCCGCGCGCGGCAAGCTGAAGCTGCTCCGCGACTGAGGATTCGGCTTCCGCAAACCACGGAAGCCGTTGATCCCGGGAGAGTCCTGGGTTACGTCCGCGGTCCGCCCCATCGGGGCGACCGTGGGGACCGCAGCCTTGCCCGTGAACTTCTGCATCGTGAACTCGGACCAGGTCGGCCATGCCCACACCTGGCACACCGACTTCGCTGCCGCCAACGACGCGATCTATCCCAGGACCCAGGAAGCCTTTTCCGCCCTTGCCCTCGACCGGAACGTCTGGTGCGCGGTCACCGACGAGGAGGTGGTGCTCGGCCTCTCGTATGCGTGCGTCTCGGACGACGAGAGCGAGGTCGAGATCGGCGGCCTCATGGTCTCGCCAGAAGCGCGCGGCAAGGGCATAGGCGACGTCCTGATGCGCTTGCCGCTCTGCCACTTCCTGGTAAACGAGAACCCGCTGGCGTGGCGGCGTCCGCCCCGCATCGTCGCCCATGTGCTCAAGGGCAACGATGCACCGCGCCGGATCATCGCCCGCACGGGGTTCGCGCATGCGAAGGCCGTGCGCATCCCCGGCGCCGCGCTTCCCGGGCTGCGGACCGAGCCCGACGGGCACGTCCACGGCGACGAGTTCCACCTGCGAATCCCCCAGGCGCTCGAGGAGCAGGCCGTGTGGCTCGATGGCTGGAACGACACCTTGCTGGACGGCAGCGCCGCGCGGATCCGGCTGCTGGAGGGCCATACCCTTCCGGGTTGGGCGGCGGCGATCAGGGCGATGGCTTGAAGCATGTGGACCGGTCGCGGCCGAAGCCGGATTCGGTGACCCGTCGCTGCCGCCTGACCATGAGTGCCGGCGGGATCTCCTACAGGGTCGAGGGCTACCTCATACCCTTGGCCGCGTCGAAGGTCGTGACCCTGCTGCCCAGGCCGCACGCGGGCCTTCGGGACGTCGAGGCGACGGTCTTCGACTATGGTCTCCATGAATGGCGCATCACGGTCGACCGGTGCCCGGCCTCGTCGTGAGTCGTGGAGGGCAGGACCTATCCCGCCGCGGGCTTTGGTCTGGCGAGGCCATTGACGGACCCGAGTTCGTTCGAGCCGCCGGAGGAGGCCCCGCCACCGGGCATGCGGCACTGTCGGCATGCCCCCGCTGCGGCGGACGCTCATCGGCAAGGACGCTCCCGGTCCGCATTGCTCGCCGATGGACGCGCGACCACCTCCCGGTCCCGCGCCGGCAGTCGGCGGGAAGCCGAGCCAAGGTTCGGCTCCATCGGCCGTTGCCCTCCGTACGCCGCCCCTTGCTTGAGAACGGACTTTAACCTGTCGATCGATGCCGCATTCGTCTGCAAGGAATGCGTCTCCCTTGCCTTATGGCTCTGAACGCCGAATAGGCCCGCCATGACCATGAGTGTCCCTGTGATCCGTTTGGGGGATTTCATGCTCACGCGGCCCGTCGCAGCCATCGAACATGACAACGTCCGGCAATGCGTGCGTCAGCCGACGGATGCCCTTGAGGTGCCCATGGGTGCTGATCGGCAATAGGCGCCAACCAGTTCGCGGCGAATTCGCTCAACAGGTTGCCGCCTCGATCGGCGTTGAAGCTGTTCGTCGAACTACAGTCACAGCGCCACCAAGAGCGCAGCCGGCGATCGGCGAGGTCCTCTCTGGCGACTCTTCCCACGTCGCGCGCTTTTGCGGGTCTCCTGTTGACCCGCTGCGGCCAACCGGCTTCATGGGCCCTATGGAGAAGCGGAGCCGGAGAACCACGTGGCCTTCGATCAAGAGCCTGGGAATCGGGGCGTAGCCGGGGCAATCCTGGTGATCGCGTCCGTGGCGGTGGTCATCGGCCTCATCGCAGCCGCCGTTTTGTTCGCCTGAACATGGATGGGTGCCAGGGATCGAAGGTGATCGGCGTAATGGCCTATCGAACAACCTGATGCAGGCGCGGTCGAAGGGTGGCGCCGATCAACACGTTGGATACGGAAGCAAGTCAGGAAGTTGCCGGACACCGCGTCAGACGCGCCGGGGTGCGGAGCGCCTCTTGCCGCTCGGCCACGGCCGGAGGTCCAGAGAAGCGAGATCCGGAATGTCGACGCGTCGATAGATCACCGCCTTCGCGACCGCCGGGTCGAGCGCCGGCTCGACTCCGGAGGCGTCCAGCCTCCTCTTGAGCAGCTGCGGGGTCACCTCGCACCCGGCGGCCAAGGATGCCAGCGGGACATAGGTCGCGCGGAACCGTTCGAGATCCGCCGGCGGCACGAGGAAACGGGTGGTGCCGTTCACGGGATGGCGGGCGCTGCGGCCGACGAGGATCCCGGAGCGCACCAGGGCCGCCAGGACGTGACGCGCGATGCCGGTGGCGTTCCTCACCGCCGCGAGGGAGAGATCTCCCTCCTCCTCGGGTACGAGCGCCGTGCGGACCTCCCCGGGGTCCACGAGCACGGAGCGGTAGCCGACCCGCTGCCCGGAGTTCCCCAATCGCGTCAACCCACCCGACAGAACGAGCGCCGCGACGCAGGCCGGCGGCCGACATGCGCGGCGGGCGGCGGTCTCGATGCCTGCCAGCGGCCGGTCCGCAGGGGATGAAGCATCGATACGGACCCGGAGCGCGCCAAGAAAACCGTCCAGGTCCGACGGCCTGAAGCGGTGGCGGTTCGATCCCTCGACGTGGCTTCCGATCCAGGTGGGAACCAGGCCCGCGTCGACGAGCGCCAACAACTGACCCGGCGATGCGTCCACGCGCGCGGCGGCTTCCTCCAGGGTAAGGGAGGAGGTCAGATCGCGGAGGAAGTCCTTGTTGGCGTCCGCGTCGAAGGTGACCTGGTCGTCGGTCAGGTCGGACTGAGCCGGGGAGGCGACGCCGGTGGTGAAGAGGATCCGCCGCAGGGTGACCTGGTTGATGCCGTACTCCATGGCCGCCGACCGAATCGAGTGAAGCCTGCGGGTTGGCACCGGACTGCCGAACGGGGCGATCCGGTCGCCGGGTCCGAGGGCCATGGTGTCCATGCAATGCTCGCGCAGGACCTCCCGAAACGCGTCGTAGGCGGGGTCACGCGGCGCGTGGTTGAGCCAGAGGTAAAGGCGGCCGAACACGGCCTGTGGGCCCGGCTTCGCCGTACCGCGCCCTTGCGCCCGCTGGAGCCGTGACAGGAAGTCGCGAAACGCCTGCGGACCGCCGGCCGCGATCTCGTACCCGGCCGCCTGCCGCCTCCGGGTGCCTTTGTCCCGCAACTTGCGCTCCGGTGCCCCGATACCCTCCAGCGCCACCGCTCCGACGACCTCGCAGAAGCGGATCGCGGCGAAGAGCGGCACACCGTGGAGCCAGGCCTCCCCCGGATCGGTCGGGTCGATGCCGGAGAGCCGGCGCAGGACGTGACGCTCGAACCCCGACGCGGGACATGGGATGGCGGAGCGAACCGCCTCGGATAGTAGCGGCAGTGCGGCTGCGACAGCGCGCGAAAAGTCCTCCGCCACCTTCACAGGCAGGGAGCCGAGCTCGTTGAGCTCGACCCCGTGCTCGGAACAGGAGGCGACGTCGGCGAGGAGCCACTCGCTGCGGCGCCAGGCTCTCGCCTCGGGGCGACCCCGCCCGGATGAGACGTCGCTCTCGAGACAGGCCGGGCAGAACCTGAGGCGCCGTCCCGCGACCATGCCCTTCTGGAGAACCATGCCCCGATGGACCAGGCGCTCGCCCTCGATCCGGCGGAAGGCAAGCGGCAGCAGGGCCTCCGGATCGGCGGAGCCGAGGCGGGCGACGTCCCGCACCGCCTGGGCGTCGCCGCGCAGGAGGGCGTGCCAGGAGATGCCGAAATCCTTGCAGAGCCTGCGCGCGCCGTCCCGGCCCACCTTGAAGGCGAGCCGGGAGGCGTAGTCGGACGGCGTCTCTCGCCCGCCGGGGACGAGGGCGAGGGCCGCGGGGAGGGGATGGGGGGCGATCACCCGTTGCCTCCCGTGCGGTGCGGGGGCTTCAACTGCCTGCGCGTCGCCGACTGGCCGGGCTGCCCGGGCGGCTCGTCGTACAGGGCGGCGGCCACGTCGATCGTGTGCCAATCCCCCGCCTTGAAGGGATTGAGCCGTTCCTCCACCTGCCCGGTGCGCGACGTGTAGACGTCGGCGAAGTGGTCGACCACGAGGGCGGTCTTGCCGTCGACGAGGCATTCGCCGATGGCGTCCTGGACGAACTCCACGAGGATGCCGAACTGGTTGAGCGAGGCGTGCAGCAGGCGCCCGACGAACTCGTCCGTGAGGAGCCCGCCGAGCGCGAGGCCCGGGCACCCTTCCATGATGGTCGCGACTGTCCCGCGCACCGCGTTGACGTGGTCGGGAAAGCGCAGCGACTCGAATTTGACGTGGCGGATGCGCCGGTTGACCGAGCGGTCGTGCTGGCAAAACTTTGCGAGCTCCGGCAGGCCCGACAGGATCAGCCAGATCGGCCAATCGACGTCCTGGAGCACGCGCTTGAGGGTGTTCTCGACGTTCCGGACGGCGTTGGGGTCGGCGAGTTGGTCGCCGTGCTGGGCCTCGTCGATGTGGAGCACGCGGATGCCGAGCTCGCGCATCATGAGCCGCGCCATCGGCCAGACCTCACCCTCGCGAATCTCCCGCCGCCCGCGGTAGCCCATCTTGCGCACCGCCTCGTTCCCCAGCGCCTTCAGTGTGAAGGGGGAGGGCGCGACGATCGAGAGCAGCGGGCAGGGCTCACCCTCGATGCCGAAACCCTCGAACTCGGGCCTGCCGAGGAAGGTGCTGGCGAGGGCACGCGACTTGCCCGCCCCCGCCTCGCCGGTCACGATCAGGATCCGGCCGCCCCTGTTCGCCGCCGCGGCCGGACGGACCTCCGCGCCCTGCCCGAGTTCCAGGGAGATCGAGTCCAGGATGAACTCGATCTCGGCCGCGAGCGTGTCGTCGTTGTCCGTCTTCAGGTAGATCGAGCGCACGTTCCTCAGGACGGCGGCGACGGCGCGCCGGCCCTCCGACTGGTTGGCGGCAATGCGCGCCAGGAGGTCCGGGCGCTTGGCGGGCTTCCCGCCGTCGTTCCTCGGCTTGGCCATGGTCAGTCCTTCTTCAGGAAGTCGGAGGTGAGGCCCCGGCGGGGGCGCCGCCGCGGTTCGGACGCGGCGTCCGCCGGCTTCGCGGCGTCGGCGGGGTCGGGCACGGCCTTCCCGGCGTCGGACCCGGCCGGTTCGTCCGGGGCCGGCCCGTACACGCCCTCGAGCGTCTGCCCGCGCCGCTTAGCCGGGACGATTTCGAAGTTGGCGAAGACCGTCGCCTCGGCTTCCGCGATGTCGTCGTCGGTCAGCATCGAGGGCAGGAGCCCGGCCTCTCTCTCGGCCTCCAGGCCCGCCTCGCGCAGGTGCTGGAGCGCCTCGAGGACGATCGGCTCGCGCAGCTTGGCGGCGTCCGCGTGCTTGCGGCGCAGGGCCTTCGCGGTCTCGATCCACCGTGCGGCCGTCATGCCCCTGAACTCCTTTCTCTCGCACGGGAGCGTGTGCCAGGGAGTGTCGGGGCCGATCTCCTTGATCGCGATGGCGCCGAGGTCGTCGAGGCAGGCGCGGATCAGGATGTCGCCCTGCCCGATGCGCCGATGGATGTCGCCCAGCGCCGTGCCGCGGTAGTAGTTGCCGAGGAACGGCACGCCCGCGGCCTGGATGCGGCGCGTGCTCGCGAACCCGAAGACCGCGCGCATCTGGTGGACGTTCGGGGGCGGCACGATACCGTAGGTGTCGCAGCACCGGATCCAGGCGTCGTTCGGCGTCTCGCCGCCGAGGCCGCGGTGCGGCTGGTTGTGGTAAACGTCGACGATCCAGCGGACCAGGGACTTGGAGAAGAGCTCGCGGGTCGCGCTCGCGAGCTTGTCGGCCTCGTACTCGCCCTTGTCGGTGACGTTGGAGAAGGTCCGGCCCGAGAAGTTCTGGAGGAGCTGGGAATCGAGCGTCTTGAAGGCACGCTCCATCTCGGCGCGGGCATCGGGCTCGCCGGCGATGCCGAGCTCGATCCTGGTCCCGAGGTCGACGGCCGCGGCGACGAAGGCGGCGTTGGCGAACTCGGGACCGCAGTCGACGCCGATCGTCCCGATGGTCAGGGCGTGGTTCCAGGACGAGCGGCATCCGGCCGCCCTGGCGATCGCGTCCTTGTCCTTGCACGCCATCTCGAGGGTGCGCAGGGAGGTGGCGGTGTTCGGACCTACGGAGAGGGACGCCGCGAGGATCACCCGGGTGGCGCGGCACAGGGCGAGGCAGAGGTTGAGCCGGATGCGTTTCATCCTCTTGCGCTCCTCCTCGGGGATTACGTCCCAGAACGCCTTCGGCAGGGGAATTTTCGAGAGCTGGATGCTCCAGTTGTCGAAGAACACCAGTTCGCCGGGGGCGAGGGAGAACTCGTGCCTGGCAGCGATCTTGAACTTGCGCCTTGCGGCCGACTTGCCCTCGCGGGCGAGGACGACGTCGAACTTGGCGAGCCTGTTGATCGCCCTCTCGAGCGTGCTCCTGGACGGGCAGGTCAGGGGCGGCAGGCCCTCGGACTTCCGCTGGGCATTGAGGTCCAGGAACTCGCCCTGCATCAGGCGGTGCAGGCCGGCGACCGTCGGCCGCCTGCGGTCGAGATAGGCCTTCGTCCACTTGCCGAGGATCGCCAGGACGATCGGGTCCTCGATCCTCGGCTTCCTGTTGCCGGAGCAGACGCTACGCCGGTCGCGCACGGCGAGGGGTTCGTCCCCGAGAGCGGCGAAGGCGCGCCGCAAGCGCCGGAGCGTGCCGGGTGAAGGCACCTTCTCGGGCGGCTTCCAGCCCTTGGACGCGACAGAGGCCAAATCGGCGACGACTGCGCCGAAGGCCTTCGGGATCGCGGCGGCGAGGCTGGCGTCGGAGAGGCTCGCCTCGCCGGCCTTGCGCATCGCCTCGATGGCGAGCACGAGGCGGTGGTGGAACACGGCCTTGTCGATCACGTGGCCCGGCACGTCGACCGTGCCGGCGACGTCGCGGTTCAGCACGGCGATCTTCTGCCGGCCCTCGTCGAGCTTGCGCTGCTCGACGAGCAGCTTGCCCTCATCGCGGAGGCTTTTGAGCAACGCGTGCGGGAAGACCTGCTTGATGCGGCTGTCGTCGTGGCGGCATAGGGTCAGGTAGTCCTTGGTCCAGTCGACCTGGACGTAGGGGAGCGGGTCCGGGTTGCTGATGGTGACCAGCGTGTCGTGCCCGAAGTCGAACTTCATGGGCTGGGGCACGTTGAACGCTTGCATGCTCTCGATGGGGATCATGGCTTCCTCTCCTGTCAGTGCTGTGTGTCCGGCCGCGAGACGAAGCTCGCGGGAAGGATTCGTTCGCCGTCCCGGACGGCGAGGCCGCGGGCGCCGACCAGGCGCGCGATCGCGTTGAAGGCGGCGGCTCGGAGCCCCGTCAGCTCGACGAGCTCGCGAATCCGCATCCATCCGCTGAGACCGGAGGCGAGATGGGCCACGGCGGCGTCGGCCGCCGCGTCGGGCAGACGCCTAGCGCGCAGGATAGTCCGCGCGTCGAGGACGTCGTCGGGGTGGATGTGGTCCTCGGTCCTGATCAGGTAACGGTCGGCGAACGCGGACCCGACCTGCGCCTCGATCAGCTCGTGTTGCAGCCTGAGACCGCTGGACTCCACGAACTCGCGGGGCTTGACGTCGAAGGCGATCCGCAAGCCGTCCGGCATCGTCATGAAGGCGTCGAAGGTATGGGTGACGTCGCGCCCGTCGGGACCGATGTAGGTGACGGGGGCGGGCTGCTCCTGAAGGTGCAGGTAGGAGCAGGTGGCGCGCAGGATGTCGGTGAAGCCGGCCTCGAGGCCGCTCTCGCTGACGATCACGCGGTTGGTCACGTGGTCGACGTCGACGATCCGCTTGGAGACCTGCGAGCGGTAGTTGATCTTCCGAGTCGAGAGGCTCGGCAGCGGGGGCTGCCAGGACACCTCGGCATAGGCTTCGTTCAGCCCGCTATGTGCAGGCTCCTTTCGGCGGTTTGGACGGTGCCCTCCCGGCTGGAGTTCGGACCGGTGATAATGTGGAGGGTGCCGTTGTCGTCGTTCGTCATGATCGTCTCCATGGTTCGAGGTTGCCCGTGAGCGGTCGCCCGCGGGGTCAGATGGTCGTTACGGCGGGTGCGGGGGGACGGATGCTGCCGCCGCTGCCCGACGGCAGAAGGCGGAGCTCCACGTCGTGGACGATGGCGCGGAAGGTCGAGAACGAGGGCACGGTCATCGGGGCGCCCGCCGCCGTATGCCGGTGGGCTTCGTAACGCAGGATCCTGTATGCGGCCGCGACCGGCATCCCCCGCGTGAGGCGGAAGGCAGCGACCTCCCTCGCGAGCGCAAGGGCGGTCGCGTCGACCCTCGGGAACCGCGGCTTGCCGACGCGGGCGCGCCCGTCCATGAGGGATCCGAGCGTGCCGTCATAGGAGGCGAGCCACCGCAGGAAGGTGCGCCGGCAGGGCCGCGGCCAGATCCAGATCCTCTCGGAGGCCCCGACACTCCGCGAAAGGCGCTGGAGAATCCGCGTCCAGGCGTCCCGCAGCGCCTCGTCGACCGCGGCGGCGGATCGCCCGGCCGGCCGCTCCGCCTTGAGCACAAGGAACTCCTCGCACAGGGCCCGGCGGAAACGTGCCCGTTCCTCCTGACGGCTGCCGGGAGCCGCGGCGGCCGGGCGGACGACGAGCGCTCCCTCGCGCCAGGCCCGCTCGACGTCCGCCGAGGCCAGGAACGTCAGACGCGCGGGGTCCTCAACGTCGCGCAACAGCAAACCCTCGGGCAGCTGCCGCGCGACGCGGTGCTCGGCACCTGCCATGCCCACGAGGTCGTCGATCGCGATGCGCAACCGCTTCATGTGCTTCCCTCCTTCTTTGTGGTTTCGAAAACGGCCCCGTTCGGCATGCGTCACGTCGGGGCGGAACTCGCTCGCCGTGGGCATCTTCAGGCCACCTCGTCCGCGGGGTGGCCGCCGATGCGCCCGGCTTCCGTGCGCCCGGCCCCGCCGATGCCGACGCCGTCGAGCCGGGCGTCGGGCGAGACGCACATGGACCACACGCGAAGGGCGCGTTCGGTCCCGTGGCGGCGCGCCAGGCTCAGCAGCGAGGGATGGATATGGTCCGGCGAGCGCCCGATATCCGCCGCCCGGGAGGCAAGGGCCTCCCAAGCCGCATTCCGTTCGCCTCCCGTGACGAGAGCCGGCGACCGGACAGGCCGCGTCGGCTGCCCGTCCGCGTAGCGGCGCAGCCAGCGACGGAGCTTGGCGGGCGTCACCCGGATGCGTCCCGTTCCGGGTCCGTGCCCGCGCATCGCACCCTCGAAACGCCCGGCGAGGTAGGTGTCACCCCCGATGATCGTCGCGATCGCGTCCTCCATGGAGCGCTCGGACAGGCTCGCCTCCCCGGCGTCCCGGAGAGCCAGGAAGGCTCGGCAGAGACGCCGCCGCGCGGTCCCCTCGCAGACGCTGCCGACGGTTCCATCCTTGCGGTCGAGGACGGGCGCCATCCTGACCGAGAGCATGCCCCGTTCCATGATCTCGGCGAGTTCCGCCTCGGTGAAGTGCTGGGTCACGCCGGGGCAGTCGACGCTCCGCATGAGGAAGCCGTCGCCCGTC
This sequence comes from Antarcticirhabdus aurantiaca, assembly GCF_009765365.1. GTDB lineage: Bacteria > Pseudomonadota > Alphaproteobacteria > Rhizobiales > Rhizobiaceae > Antarcticirhabdus > Antarcticirhabdus aurantiaca. Next base: position 115,881 of record NZ_VTOM01000016.1, on the reverse strand, counting down.
TTTCCGTCCAGGCGGTAGTCGTCGCCGTCGATGCCGTAGATGCGGCCCTGCTTGATGTCGAACATGTCGATCTCCTTGTGCGTGTGGACGTCGTTGTCCGTTTGATGCGGTAGGTGTCGGTGGGGGGAGCGATGCGCCGCGAGGCCGATGAGGCCGGCTCGAGCCGCAGCCGTACCCTTCACGGCCGCTGGATCCGACCGTGCCGAAGGCGAACGCTGGTTGGGTGGGCTGAAGGCAGGAGCCGCTTCCGTGCGGTTAGGCGCTGTCGTCCCGCCCGCCGGGGATGGCGATGAGGAACGGGCGGCGCTCGCGCGCGGCCAAGCGATTCAGCAGCTCGTTGGTGGAGATCGCGATGAACCTGATCTTCCTGGTCCTGCCGCCCTCGGCGCGCATCCGGCGAGCCGCCTGGAGCTGCGCGTCCATCAAGCGGGGGATCGTCCTTGCGATCGAGGCATCGGAACGATTGGCGCAACCCGTGGACTCGAGTTCGCGGAAGGTGTCCAGGATGGCCTTCCAGAGGGCCTCTTCGGCTTCCCTGTCGCGGAACGGGTACACGACCAGTTGCGCGGGAGTGCCATCCTCGTTGCGCTCGAGGGCGGCAAAGCTCAGCGTCCGCTCCGCGCCGTCCTCGCCGCGGACAACGAGCGCGTCGTCGAGGCGGCGCAGGACGACGTGCCTGCCGCCGTTCAGCTCGATCGCGTCGTCGACGTCGATGCCTTGGATGAAATCGATCATGGTCTCCCCCTGTCCCTGTTGGAGGCTTCCCGACATCGCCCGCCGGCACCGAGGTGCATGGGGGTGAACGTCGTCTTGCGTCATGCGTCCGTGCCGTGGATCCGTACGGTTCCGGATCGGCAGATCCGGAACCACTAGGCGGGGCGTGTCGTGCCGGAGGCGGGCGTCAGCCCGGCCTCAGGCCGATATGGACGACAGGGGGAAGCGGACCGGGCGGTCCTGAAGGGGAGAGGGGAGCGTCGGGGAGGCGGAGCCGGAACGATGCGTCATGTGGTCTGCCTCCCTTGTCCTGGGACGCCCGCCGGGCTGTCCGAGGGGGCGGGGCACCATGCCTTCCGCCCGATGTTCCCGCGTGGCCGGAGCCGACCGCGGACCCGGGGAGGCGACCGTTTCCGATCCCTCCGGAGCCTCCGAAACCGATCGGTCCGATCGATTGCGGCAGCACCTTGCCAGGAATTGCGCTTGTGCCGGCGAAATCTTGCGGCACGGTTGCCCTGGGGGAAGCAATTTTACGGATCCCTGACCTTCGTCCGCTCGAGGACGTTTCAAGGGTGCCAAATTCCAGCCGGATGGTTGCCGGATCCTTCAGGCGCCGACCGAAAAGCGCGGTATCCCGTCCGGCCGCCTCCAGGCCTGCCCGGCACCCGGACGGAAACAGCCCGCCGCCCGAGGGTCGCCCTTGCCGAGGCGCGAGCGCCGGCGAGCGGTCCGGGCGGCGACCGGCAGGGAGTCGGAGCCGCCCGGCGCGTGCCCGACCGCCCACTCGCCGCTCGCCGGATCGAGGACGCCCGGCAGGTCGAAGAGCCGCGCGATGGCCACGAAGTCGCGGACGTTGCGGGTCGCGACAACGGCACCGGCCGAGATGGCGGTGGCGGCGATGGCGATGTCCTCGCCTCGCGGCGAGCGCTTCGGGGAGGCCGGTCCCGCGACAAGTGCCCAAAGGTCGGGCGCCGCGTGCATGCGGGCCCTCATGCGGGCCGCCTGGGGGGTGGGGCAGAGGATCCGGAACCGGGTGTCCGCGAGGAGGTCGACGAGGGCGCGTTCGTAAGCCTCCGCGCGGGGCGACTTGGCGAGGCGGGCCATCTCGACGCCGAACTGGAGCTCGAAGACGGTATTCCAGGAGATGGCGAGCGAGCCCGCCGGCGCGGACTCGATCCAGGCGAGCACCAGCGGGTCGGGACGGGGCTTGCCCAACTCGGAGACGACGTTGGTGTCGAGCAGGTATAGCGGCGGCCGGCTCACGGGGCATCGTCCCGGGCGCTGGCGGAAGCCTCCCCGCCCGGATGGTTGCCGGCGGCCCGCTGTCCGGCGCCGGCCGGCGAACGCGGCCGCCAGACGAACATGCGCGTTTCGGGATCGACCTCCATGTCGCAGAGGAGCGCCATGGGGATGCCGGTCAGCCTCGAGCGCCCCACCCAGCCCGCGCCGACCGCCCGCAGGTCGTCGACGAGAAGCCGCCCCGCCATCGCCGTCAGGATCGGCACGTCGCCGGCCATCGGCGCCTGGAGCGACCGGAGGGCGCTTGCGTGCGACGCCCGTTCCGCCGTGCCCGCAACCCGCAGGACCTGCACGGCGGATCGGTCCTCGAGGATCTCGTCCTCGGTCCAGATCTCGTACGACGCGCCGCGGGCCATGCACTCGAGCTCGATCCTGCGCCGCGTGCCCCCGAGCTCGGGATCCCGGCGAAGGAGGATGCGCGGCATCGCGTCCACGAAGGCCAGGTCGCCGTTCACGCGCGACACGAGGGCGAGCGGCAGGTGCAGGTGGTCTCGCCCGTCCCGCCCGTCGACCCACTCGAACGCCTCCGGATATTCGTTGACGCCGGTCACTCCGGCCTCCCGTTTCATGAGGGCGAGGAGCCGCGCGGCGAGCGTCGCCTCGAGGTCCGCGAGCCGAACGGACGAGCGAAGCGGACCGACGGGCCTGCGTGCGGCGTCGCGGCCGCCGCGGCACGGCCGCCTCCTGTCGGTGCGCTTTGGTGGGAGGACTGGTCGCGGGTCTGCGGGGTGTCTGGGCATCGCATGCTCCTGTCTGGCGGTGTCGGAGGGCAAGCGCGGGCGACGGCGGCGGGAGGCCGCGCGTTCCGGGAGGGTGGAGGGGAAAGGGAGGATGGAATCCGGCGGGCGGCAGGGACCGACGGCCGAGTGCCGACGGCGCACCCGGGCGAGGCCGGGTCAGTCCCGGGATATCGTCGGGACGGCGCGTGCTGGAACGCCGGGGGTATGGATCCTGGATCGGGACAGCGGCCGGCCGGAGCGCCGCGGGAAGACGGGACGCATGGAGCGATGAATCCTACGAGGCACAATCGGTCATCGTTCGCCGGGAGGTGCGTTGCCGCCCGGCGCAGTTCCTGTGGGCTTCAGGTGAATGCCATTGACGAAAGCAAACATTTTGTCGTCGCTTGAGTCAAGTACGATTCGCGACATGTCGTTCAGCGGGGTTGTCAGTCCGACATCACATCCGGCGTTGCGGCCGACACCGAGCACCGTGTGGGCGCCCCTTGCCGGGCAAACGGTTGATGGCCGGGATCTCCCGGATCGAATCGAGCCCGGCCGGTTGGCGCGGGAGCCTCCTCAACGGGCTCGGGGCGGTAGGCATGACCCGAGGCGAGCATCGGCGCTGACAATTGACGCCGATCCGCGTGCTTGATCGATGACGGATTGGGGATAGGTGCGGCCGGTAGGGCCACCCCTCGGTACAACGGCGGACGGGCGGCGAGGAGGGAACCTATCCCGGTGTGGTTGATCCGGCTGCCCAACATGCCATGGCGCCACGACCCTCAAGCACCGCGCGTCATTTCAGGTCGGTGTGGTGAGCGGCCTCACGATAGGGAACGTTGCGGCGTCATCGTGGACAGCCGCTTCGTGCCGACGATCTCGGTTCCTCAAGCAGCCTCAGGGCGATTTCCGGCCGCCGAACCGATCCTGCCAGCCGAGCAGACGTGACGCATGAGATTGCCGCGGACGACCCTCAACGCGCTCTCGAACGCTCGCCGCTGCTCCATGGAAAATCCGTCCAAGGCATGGTCCTGCACAAGGCGGGACGCCGGGGCGATGCGCTCGAACACGGCTGTAGCCTCGGCCGTCAGGTGGATGCAGCGGGCGCGACGATCCCGGGGATCAATCCGGCGATCGACGAGGCCTCGCTTCTCCAGCACCTCCAGCATGGCGGACAAGGTCATCGGCTCGATCCCCATGAGGCCTGCAAGGTCGCGCTGCCGAGTGCCTTCGAAGCGCGCCACGTAGGTCAGGGTGCGAACTTCGCTGCCCGTGAGGCCCAGGTCGGCGTCGGAGAGGGCGCGCTCGACGGCTTGCCGCCACAGCCGCGCCGCGTCGCCCAACAGGAAGTTCAGTTCGCTGCCTGGTAGGATCCTATTCATCATGCACCTCATCCGTAGGCCGTGAGTTCCTCCCACCGATCACGAACCCCCTGCCAGCACTCTGGCGTGCGCCTCGTGGAAGATGCTTCTGGCTCGTCAAGCATGCATGGGGCTGCTTGATCACGTCAGAGCCAGCGGATCGTCGGGAATAATCTTGTGCTGCGACCGATCACCATCCGTAGCTGGATCGTGGAAGGGGCGCTCAACCTTGGCGAAGGCACTTCACATCGTCCGGGCGCTGAACACCATCCGTTAGCCGATGCCACGAGGAAAGCCGGTGCGAGCGGCAACCGTTGAGCTTCTGGCACGTCATCAGCCGGACTGAACGGATGCGAGACCGATGAGCAACTGCCCTTCCTATCCTGTTCCTCACGACGAGGAAGCCCGCCTCTCCGCCCTGGCAGCCATGGCCGTCATCAACACGCCGCCCGATCGTGCCTTCGACATCATCGTGGACCTCGCTGCCCACCTCTTCGAGGCTCCGATCGCGCTGGTCTCGCTTGTCGGCCGCGACAAGCAGATCTTCAAGGCACGCGTCGGCCTCGATGTCTGCGAGACAAGCCGGGACGTGTCCTTCTGCGCCCACGCGATCACCCGCAGGGACGAGGTTCTCGTTGTTTCCGATGCGAGGCGGGACCCGCGCTTTGCGACAAACCCACTTGTCACGGGCGCGCCGCACATCCGCTTCTATGCAGGTGCGCCCCTGATCGGCATCGGCGGTCAGCCGGTCGGGACGCTGTGCATCATCGACAGGGTGCCGCGCCCTGACCTGTCCGAGCACGAGCGCACGACGCTCCAGAAGCTTGCCCGCATGGTGGTCTTGCGGATGATGACGCGCGACGTGATCGAGGCCAACAAAGCCAGGCTGATGCCGCTCTCGGCTTGAGGAGAGCCGAGAGCGTGGGGAGGGGCTCACACGCGCGGTGCCGAATGCTGCCGTCACCTTGTGCAGGGTCTGAGCGCGCGCTTGCTTTGGGCGGCCACCCAATCCGCCATCCAGGCAAGGCTGGACATCGCCGCGAAGTCGCGGCGTCCGAAGAACGGGGCGGTGGCGCGATGGTCGGGGAAGGAAAGACGGAGTTCCAAGCCTCGGCTTGTGCATCCTCAAGCCTATCGAACTTGCCGGCAGTTGCTGCCCGCTTCGCACCTCACCGCGCAGTTCCTTCAGGTCGAGGCAAGACTGTCTGACGACATGCGGTTCTTGCGACCCTTGCGGGAGGCATCCATTTGATGCGGTGAGCAGGTCATGCCTGTTGGCACGTTCGACCATGCCGCCGGCTCGGACTTATCGTACGATCATCCATGTCGGATCAAGCGATGCCCATGGTGGGTTTCAGGACCGCGTCGCAGTTCGCTCGTGCGACAACGTCGCTTCGGCGGCCCCACCCGTTCTTCAGATGGGGTCGGGTCCGCATCTTACCTCGACTGGGCACGTCCACGCCGGCAACCGCGGCAGGGTCCAGGAGTTGTTGATTTGGAAACGGTCGCGGGCTAGACATGAGCCTGTCCTGGAGATTGATGATGCCTACCCTGACATTGGAGCGAGGAATTCCTGCGCCGGCTCAACGTCGTGTGAGCGTCGGCGATGGAGCTACGTCGGTAGGTGGCAAGAGGTCTTCCGTCGCCATGCCCCGTGCGGCAGCGGACACGGAGACCACGAGGAAGAGGTTGGTTCGCGTGGCCGACGAGGTCGACGAGGGCAAGGCGTGGCTGGCGACCGGGATGGACCGCACCGAACTGCACAAGCGTCTCTTCGGCCGCTGATCCCCGACCTTCCTCATGCGTTTGAAGCTGCCGCGCATCCAGCGGAGACCGAAGCTCGTCTATATCGCTGACAGTTGGCGCGACACGATCGGCATGGCCCAGCGTCCTGACCTGCTGCCGTTCTTCGACGTGATCCAGGATTGCATCGAAAGCGGGCACGAACTTCCCCGATGGGCTTACCGAAAGGGTATCGGCGTCACGCATGACGAGCTTCTGGAGGAGGACGGGATCATGCACCTCCACCTGGGCAGCAGGGATAGCAACGAGCTCCTCTACCTGATCCAGTATGCCGACCATGTGGCATACCTGGAGATCAACAATCACCTCCATTTCACCACGAAGCCGATCGGCGCCGTTCTGAGGCGCTTCCACGCCAAGGCAGTCGACAGGGTGGAGGCGCGGATCGCGGGCGAGGTGGCCGATCGGCTCCGCACGGTCAAGACGAGCATAGCCAAGGGCTTGCTCCCGAAGAGATGACAAGGGAGACGCCCTGCCCAGTTAGGCATCGGGCTCCCTTTCGCCCTTTCCGCTAACGTCCTCGATCGGAGAACCGCCCTGCGCCGCGGCAATGAGCTGCGTAGGCAACAGGCCCGAGCAAGGACGGCTGAGCCAGGCGTTCCGGAGCGGGACAGCCATCGGGTGCACGAGCGGCACGCCCCGGCTTGTCGTCGGGGCCCATCAAGCCGTGCCAACCCTCCGGTTCGACAACCCGACCCACCGGGCTGCTGCCGGCGGGCTCCTGTCGTCGGCAGTCCGGGCTAAAGACGCGCCTCGTGCAAACCACGGAAAGCGCCCCTGCCAAGCAGCCCTCGACACTTCAGCCACGACCGACGACGCGGCAACGAACGCACCTATCGCGACCCTCATCGGCGTCGGGCCTCTGCCCACGGCGATGTTGCCGCGCCCCCACCCCCCGACGGGTCGCAACTCAGAGCCAGGTGTTCAGCTCAGGCAGCCAGGAGCCTACCCAGCCATGCCGGCAGCTCGCCGGCCGATCCTTCCGTCTGCGAACTGCTCCGCGGCCGCTTCGTGGAAGGAGGCGCCGAGCCTCATGTGGCTGACCCTTTGCCGGACGTATGTCAGGCACTCACCATGTAAGTCTTTGCCCCACCTGGCTCGATGCCGTTAATCGTGGTCCATTCGGAGCCTTCATGAAGGGGAGCCGCATGGCCGCTCAGCATCCGTCGCGTCAGCCCAGGCCCATGAACCTATCGGGAAAGCGCATCCTGATCGTCGAGGACGACTACTTCATCGCCTTCGACATGGCCTGTGAGTTTCAGGACCTGGGCGCGGTGGTCCTGGGACCCGTCCCGTCCATGGCGCAGGCGCTCGCCCTCCTCGCCGCCGACGATGCCGTAGATGGGGCGACGCTCGACATCAACCTGCCGGACGGGGCGGTCTTTCCGTCGGCGGAGGAACTGCAACGGCTGGGCGTGCCCTTCGTCTTCTCCACCAGCTATGAGGAACAGCTCATCCCTGCCGCCTTCCGTCACGTGCCCTACCACCAGAAGCCCCAAGAAGCCGCGTGGTTGGCGCGCTCCCTGTTCGGAGACGGCTGACAGGAGCGGGCAGGCCGAACCCAGCCGTTCAATCGGAGCAAGTCCGGGGTGCGGGCTCGGGCGGATGCGGCACCTTGCTCCCGGTGCCCACCACGTTGCCGGAACCATTCATCGCGCCGCGGGCAACATGGGTCGGCGGCTCCGGCGAACACCCGGGCGGCATTGGACCCGCGGCCCTTCCGGCAAGATCATCTGTCGCCGGGCAGCGCTCGCGGACGCGGCGCGTGGGTCAACGAACGTTGGTGGAGGGCGGTCGATGGCGCCGGCGCGAAAGGTCGGCGGGGGATCGGGGCACAACCTGCTCGGCTTCTGGCGCCTCGACCCGACTTCGCAGGTCGTGCATGCCGACGAGAGGGTCTGCGCGGCCTTCGGCGTGGCACCCGAGGAGGGGCACGCCAGGACAGCGCTTTCGCGCTTCGCCGCCAAGATCCACCCAGAGGATCCGGAGCCTTTCGCGGCCAGCCTGCGGGAGGCGTACGAGAACGGAACGACCTTCGCCCCCACCTACAGGATCGTCGACGGCCATCCGGAACCGCAGCCCGTGTCTGGGCTCGGCCGCGCCTTCCATGGCCAGGGAGAGGTAACGCGGTACTATGCCGACGCTCTCTTCGAGGCACGACCCGCGAAGCCACAGGGCCACGCGCGCATCGACATGGTCAACCACCTCATCGCCGCCCTCGACCTCGCGCGGGAGCTCGACGAGGACATCCTGTCCCGGCTCATCGAGGCCGTCCTCCTGGAGGCGGGCCGCCGCCTCGCCGCCAACCATCGGGAAGATGCCGGACGGAACCGCCTGAACGCATCTATGTGCGTGGATGTCGCCCTTCATCGAGGTTGGCGAGTTCCCGCTCGAGGCGGATGCGGTCTGCGAGGTGAAGGCGCTGAAGGTCCTCGAGGTTCGCGAGCATTCTAAGTGCCTCGGCAGCGTCGTGACCTGCACGCTCCAATCTCTCCACGAGATCGCGTTGCCGCATGACGAGGCGGTCGGCCAAGGCGATGTGTTGGTGGGCCTGTGCAAGGCGTTGCAGGATGGAGCGCCGATCCATTCGGATGAAGTAGCAGGCCGGCTTCGTCTTGTCGTTGACGCCGATGGTTCCGGGGTCGGCGGCGATGGCAGGCTGCGGCGCGCTTCGCTTCGCCGGACGCCGCATTGCGGCAAGGACCCGCCGTCGCGGGAGAGACGCGACGGCGGGCTGGACCAACCATCATGCATTTCGGTCTACCGATGAGCGTGGGTCGGGAGGTCACCCGCGCGTCGGAGCAATGGCGGACGCGAGTTGCGCGTTCCGGAGGAAATGCATGAGCGACAACATGTTAGGTCGGCTTGTATCAGCCGGCGAAGCTTTGCGGGCCATCATCTGTCCAGCCATCATCAAATGATTGCCATGACTTGCCCACCGTGCCTGTTTGAGCGCGGACAACCTGCGGCGGATGGACCGATCATGACCCATGACAGCATGGACCAGGAGCCCCGGAACGCCTTCCGGCCCCAGCCGCCCAGCTTGAGGAACAAGCGCGTCCTGGTTGTCGAGGACGACTTCTTCGTGGCCGAGGAGACGGTCCGCGACTTCGAGGACTTCGGCGCCGAGGTGGTGGGGCCCGTGTCCTCGTTGACGCTTGCCTTCGATGTCGTCCTCAACGGGCAGGCCATCGATGGCGCCGTGCTCGACATCAACCTTCTGGGAGAGAGGGTCTTTCCTCTGGTCGACGTCCTGCGCAGGCGGGGCGTGCCCTGCGTCTTCGCGACGGGCTACGACCGGTGGACGGTTCCAACCGACTACCAGAGCGTTCCGCTCCTCCAGAAGCCGGTCGTCACGGCCGAGGTCGCAAGAGCCCTGTTCGGCTGACCCCGGGCCGATCCGCGGTCGGCTTCGGAGAGAAAGGGCTGTTCACGATGCGTGGTCGATCTCCGCGCATTCGGCGCTCCGGCCGGGTCCTGCGGCTTGTGCGGCGGGGCTGCGGGTCCGGCCATTGCCGCATCCCGGATCGGGCGCGGACGGCGCGCGTTGCCGCGCGCGGTCGCGTGGGGGGGCGGTGAGATCGAAGGCCGCTTGCACCGAAGCGGAGGCGGTGCGCCAACGGTCAATGCGGGATGGCCTTCGATTGGCGGAGTCGAAGTCCCGTGGCCCGTTCGCTTCCGTGCGGCGCCGCTTGCGGGCCACATTCCCCTGGGCGACCCTGAGGTGGCAGACGGGGGAGCGCGCATGACCATTCTGAGCTTCAAGGACATCTCGACCGGCCACCTCACCGACGGGGATGCGGCGATCCTGGACGGGGCCGACCATCCCGTGACGGTCATCCCGTACGAACACGGGTGGATCGTCTCGACCGCGTCGCTGGCGTCCGAGGACGTCCGGGACGAGACCCTGGCGCGGCTGCGCCGCTTCGGCTTCTCGGAGCCGTTCCTCGCCGCCGCGACGGCGGCGGGCGGCAGCGGCTGCTGGCTGCTTCGGTTCGACGCCGACGCGGACATCGACCCCGACCTCCCGATCGGCGGATACGGCGGGGTCGAGGAGAGCCCCGGCGATCCCGACAGCGCGACCGCACCCTCCCTGCGCACCGGAATGGCTTAGGAAGCCGGCATCGCCTCGATCGTCGGCATTCCCGGTGCGCGTCGGCTCCGCCGACGCGGGACGACCGCCCCTTCGGGCGCTCGCGTTGCCGTACGGGGAGGCGGGGTCAACCCACGCTCCGTTCGGGCCAGGTGGACGGGAGGGCGGAAGGACCGCCGCCGCGGGCCGCGCGGTCAGCGGGAAAGGATTGGACGAAGGATTCGACCAGCGGCCGGGCGTCGCGGCCCGCCTTGCGACCGTGCCGGGTCGACGCCGCGCCGTGCTTGGGGCACTATGGCCCTGCCGCGGCCTACGGGGCTGGGGCGGACTCGTGAAGGTCCGGCGGACACGGGCAGTGGCGCCGCAAGCCGACGGAACGCTTGGAGCGATGAATCCTACGAGGCACAACTGGTCGACGTTCGCCGGAAGCGTCGGCGCCCGGCGCCACGCCCGGTGGACACCGGATGCGGGCCTTTGACGAAAGACGGCATCCTGTCCACGTTCGGGGCCGGGTCGTCCCGCGTGGATGCCGACGTTCGCGAGCGCTCCTCGCCCTTTCCGGGAATGCTGCGCCCCGCCGGACGCATCGACGGGATCGCCTGCCGCGGCGCCCGCGCGATGCTCGGGCTCTCGCAGACGGAGCTGTGCCGCCTGGCCGAGTGCGGCAGGAACCTGCTCAACGAGTTCGAGGGAAGCGGCCACGTCCCGCGGGCGTCGAGCGTCGCCCGCATCAGGACCGCGCTCGAGATGGCGGGAGCCATCTTTCTCGATGCCGGCGACGGGACGATCCTCGTCGGGGTATCCGGCAGTTCGAAACCTGTCGCCATGGGAAGTCCATCCGCGGCGACGGAGGCCTAGCGGGGCACTTCCGCAGCTTGCGGCCTCGAGGATCTCACCGCTGCGGTGCGCTCGCGCGGCGACGGTTGCGAGCCGCCTTGTCCACGTGCGGCATCACCAGGAGGTCGCTTGGGAGCCCGCATGGCGCGTGAACGCAGGCTGGCTTGAATCGCGCTTCCGGAACGATCTCCTCGGGAACAGGATGGGGTCAAGCCCGTGCGCCGCCGCCAGGATGCGCAAGTTGCCGATCGGCATGGTGACCTGTCGAGCGTGCCGATGCCGGGGTGCAACAGGGGCCATCCAAGAAAGCTGACCATCCCGATGCATGGACGGCGAGATGCCGGGCGCATCGGATCGAGTGCGAGTTCCCACTTGTCGATGTCAGGAGGCCGCTTCCATGCCGAGGGCAATGAAGAAGTACCGAGTCGAGCTGCGCGTGATCGTCCGGGAGATCTGGGAAGTGGAGGCTGAGGACGCGAGCGAAGCGGAGCTCGGCTACATCACCGATCCTGATGCGTTCATATTCGATCGCGAAGACGTCGAGAGCGATGTCGTGAGGGTCTACGAAGTGAAATGACAGGGCAGGCCGTCCAAGGCAGGCTGGATTCCATGACGCTCGGCGGCGAAGCTCTTCGTTTCAGGGAATCGGCGGTGCAACGCAGATGCACGGCTCGCTCTGACGATTGATCGTCGAGCGGGGCCAAGCCGCCTCGGGTCAACCCGGCTGACAGGATACCGCGCTGATCGGCGTCGAAGCTTCAAGCCGATCCCAAAGGCCCGGCAAGTGCGTCTCGAACGAAGCTGCGGAATGCCTCATCCTCTCCGGGGATCGTAAACATGCGTCCGGTCTCCAGGCCGCAACCCATCGTCGGCGTTACGCGGCCTTCATCCCAGTCCGGCAGTCGAAGGAGCGCTATCGGCCTTCGGAGCTGGGTGGCGAACCTTACCGTATGGGCGGTTCCAATCCTTGAATTCCACTCGGTTGGTATGAGAACCCTTCCGAGCGCCGCCTGAAGTCGGTTTCGGCGAACGAGGTTCTTCGCACTGTGGCCTTCATCAGGCAGGTACTCCGTCGCGATCGCGCCCCCGCCTTCGATGATGCGTCCGCGTAGATCTCCTGCGCCCGGGGCATGGTCCGAGAGAATTCCTGATCCGAGGACGGCAACAGTCGGAACGCCAGCGCGGATGGAAGCTTCGTGGGCGAGTTGGTCAACGCCGACCGCCAAGCCGCTCACGGTTGCCGCGTTCCAGATCGACAGGCTTGCACCAACGTACTTCGTCAGCCATCGGCCGTCCTCGCTCGGGTTTCGCGTGCCGACGACGGAAATCGACGGTACCGACAGAGCCGATAGGCTACCCCTGACGAACAGCCAGTACGGAGGACTGGACAGATCCAGCAGGCGTTTCGGAAACGCATCTTCATGCCGGAACACGACGTGTGTGCCGTCTCGGGCAAAACCATCAGCCCAGTGGCGAGCTCTTGCAATGGCTCGAGCCCGTACGCTCCGCCAATCAGCCCAAGAGGCGCTGTCGATCCGAGCGCCGTGCCGCCGCAAAAGCTCGATCGCTTCATGCTGGATTTCGACAGACAAGACCGACTCAAACGTCTGCCCGCTGCCTGCAATGGAGGCGAGGCTTTCCGCGCCTACACCTTCGATCGAAGCCAGCGCAAGGAAGGCGATCTTATCGGGGTCGATCAAAGCTTGTGACAGCTGCTCATTCCTCGCGGAGGGGCGGCTTTGATTCAACGTGTTCATCCCGACCCATATCTTGGGTTTGTCCCGGCGAAAGTCGTTTGGTGCAACCGTCATGTTTCCTTTGGCTGTGCGATTGGCATGGGGCCGCAGTTTCGACGTCGATCAGCGCGATGACCTGTGGAGCGAGTTGGCTGCAAGCGTGTCAATAGGCTCTGTCGATCAACATCGTGCCTCGAGTTCGTCATTCAGATCCCCGACAGCTTTGCATTCTGATCGGTTGTGCAGCGCGACTGCGGTCAACATTCAGAACACGGCTTCCGGCTCCCAGAGCGCCATCACCTGCGCCTTGACGGCATCGTACTCGCGGGCGAGGTCGGGGTCGACGCGTCTCCTCGTGCCTCCGGGGCGGGCCGCCGGGCGTCGCGGCTTGCGCCGCTTCGTCCGCGGCCTGACGATCGGTCCCGCGTCGGCCTCGTGGAACGGGTTCGGGTCGAACTCGCCCTCGAAGAGCGGATCCGTCCGGTAGTCGATGCGGTCGAGCAGCCGCTCCCGCCCGTCCGAGAGCACGAGGATCCGTCCCTCCGCCTCCGACCGGGTGCACCCCGCCATCCCCAGCGTGTCGAGCGCGTCGCGCCAGCCCGCATCGGTCCGCGCCCCGAAGCAGGCGAGCGTCCGGCAGTTGTTGACCATCGTCCTCCAATCGTCGGGATAGGCGGAGCGGAGCTGCGCCCCGTCCTGCCAGAGCGAGAGGGTGGACAGGCCGTAGCCGCGAAGCAACGTGACCGCCGTGAGGAGGGGGCCGTAGTGACCGAGCTGGGCGGCCTCGTCGACGACGAACAGCGTCCTGCCCGCGGGCGGGCGGGTCCGCCGCTGGACCGACGAAAGGAACGCCCACGACCACAGGCGCAGCAGCGGCGCGTGGGTTTTCAGGAGGTGGGGCGGCAGGACGAGGAAGCAGGTCGTCGGATCGCCCCTCGCGAAGGACTCGAAGTCCACGCCCCCGCACTCGAGGCTGCGCTCCACGGGCTCCCCGCGGATGAAGCCGACCGCCTCGAGCGCGTAGTGGAGGATCCCGCCGACCGTCTCCGGCGACCCGAGCTCCATCGTCTCCGCGGCGCGCCTCACCTCGGGATCGTCGCCCTCAAGCTTCAGGGCCGTCGCCGCCGCCCCCGGCAACTGCTCGCCGCGCCTCATGGACCGCGCCCACCCGAACACGACGTCCCGAACCGACACGAGGGTCCGCTCCGGCGGCTTGCGCTCCCTCATGACGTGGACGATCGCCGTCGTCACGAACCAAAGCGCCCGGCTGCGCCAGAACGCGTCCCGCACGTCGTGACGCTCAGGAAGCATCATCTCCGCCACGGCTCTCGCGTCGTCGAGGAGGTCCTCGCTGTCGGGATCGATGAACCGGAGTGGGTTGCACGGCGATGGGCGCAGGCCGCTGACGCGGAACGGGTCGACGACGTGGACGGCGGAGCCGCGCCGTGCCCGGGCGCGCGCCGTCACCGCCGCCGCCTCGCCCTTCGGGTCGACCACGAGGACCGATCCCTCGTCGGGCCAGCCGAGCGTCCAGGGGACGACGAGGGAGAGCAGCTTGCCGGCGCCCGTCGGGGCGATCGCGATGGCGTGCCCGTCGAGCGGCGCCCCGACCGCCGTGCCGGGACCCTCCGGCCGCGGCCGGGTCGCGAAGCCGATGGACGGCCTCCCGGCGGCCTCTCGCCCCACGATCACGCCCCGGCGCGTCCCCGGCCCGTTCGTTCCGTCTGCCATGGCGATCACTCCGTCTCCGGTTTGGGTTGGTGGGGCACGATCTCGTGGGGGTGCATCTGCCAGGGTCCGTCGAAGCACTCGCGCAGGCGGAACACGTCCTCCGCGATCGGCTCGTCGTCCTCCATCACCACCATTCCCGAGGAGTCGATCCTCATGAGCGAGCGGAAGAGGCTCCCTCCGTAGACGAGCGTCGCGAGGAGGGCGGACGGGCCGTCGACCTCCTCGATCGGGCGGACCGCAGCGGACACGGTCTCGACCTTGCCGGGACGCACCATCTCCGGCGGGATCTCGTCCATGCCCTCGACGACCTGGAAGCGGGTGCCGCCCCCTTCCTCGCCGTGGACGCAGCTACAGAAGAAGCGCAGGTAGTGCCGGACCGTCGCCGGGTCGTCGAGGCCCTCGAGATGTTTGGAGTTGACCATGTGGAGGATGCCCGCCGATCCGTTGAGGAGCAGGGGCCTCTCGCTTCCAAGGAGGACGCGGGCCACGCCGAGGCGCTTGCCGAGCGGCCGGCCCAGGATCTCCAGGAGCGTCCAGCCGGGATAGAAGGGCAGGCGCAGGGCCCGCATGCGCAGGAAGCGTCCCGTCAGGTTCGGGAAGGCCCGCGCGTCCGCGAAGCGCTCCAGGAGGCTCCCCGTCCGCGCCACCACATCGTCGGGCAGGTCGAGCCAGTCGCCGGGATAGAGTGGCGGCGCGGGCCAGGGGGGCGGTTCGCCGATCCCGCGGAGCGGCGGCTTGAGGGGCGGCATCATGCGTTCTCCCTTCGTCGTGCCCGTTCGTGCGGAAAGCTGCCGTTGGCCGGACCGCCGCTGGCCTGCGGCGATCCGCTGAGGGGCGGTCGTGGAGACGGGTCGGAACCCGCCCCCTTGGCCTCACTCGTCGTCGAGGACCTGCGCGAGGGTCGAGAGGAAGCCCGCCCCGTCGTCGAACTCCCAGGCGAAGCCGATCTCGTCGAGGCGCTCCCGCCGCTCCTCCTCGCCCGCCCCCGCCAGCGAAACGAGCTCGTCTCGCAGGGCGCGTCGCTCCGTCGGGTCGAGGGTGTCGAGGAAGGCGTCGAGCGTGGGACCGAGGTCGCCGTCGAGGTCCGCCGTCTCGTGGAACACCTCGCCGGAAAGGCGCTCGAGCAGTTCGCGTCCGATTTCCATCTCGCCTCTCCCTCACCTTGCCGCCTTGCGGTCGGTCGCGGCGCCCGCCCGGCGCGTCGGGGCCTCGCGTCCGACGAAGAGCTTGGCCGTGTGCGGGTAGACACCCGCGGAGCCGCCCTTGCGGAGGATGAACTCGCCCCGCGAAGCAGGCGCGTGGCGGCCCGTGCCGGATCCCGGCATCGTCGTGTAGACCGTGCCGACGGGCTTTGCGGACGAGAACCCGAGCCTATAGCTGTCGCCCGGCTTCGCGGTCCGTGCCCAGGCCGCGACCTGCGCCCTCTCGCGGCGCATCGCCTGCTCGTAGATCCGGTCCATTGTCGGGCCGTTGCGGAACGAGCTGATCCGGGAGGGCCGCGCCCTGAACTGGGAGAGCGCCTCGGCCGCCTTCCGTCCCTTCCGCCCCCGCCTCGCCGCGGCCTCGAAGGAGAACCTCATGTCCATCGACTGCGTGCGGGAGGCGAGGTACGCGGGCGAGGCGCCGACGTGCTTGTGGAGGTGTCCCCCCGCGGCGGCCGAGGCCCGCACCGCCGAGCTCCTCGCCGTCCTCACGGTCGGGGGAGTGATGACCTTGGGGCCACTCCCGCCCCGGGGCGCCGCCCGGGCGTCCCCGCCGAACCCGAACAGGGCCGCCGCTCCGAGGATGGCCGCGCCGACGAGGAATTCGCGTCTAGTCCGCTTCATGGTCCTTCTCCTTCTCCTTGAACTCGATGTCGGCGTAGGCGAGGGCGCAGGCCGGGCTCGGCCACACGCAGTCGGCGTAGGTGAGGGTTGCGATCGGGCCCCGGAGGCGGCGCACGCCGAGGACCGAGCCGTCGAGGCGGGCGGCGGCCCCCACGTGCTCGCGGACGAGCGCGGCGAGGGCGGGCTGGTCCGCCATGTCGGGCGAGGGGACGAGGATGGCCGCGTCCATGAACTCGAGGCGCCGCCCGTTCGCCTCGCCGAGCGCGTCCGAGGCCGCCGCGAGAAGGCCCGAGGCCGCGTCGGCGGCGCCGTCGGCGCGCGCGCCCCAGGCCGGGTCGGCGACGAGGCCCTTGAGAGAGGCCACTGCGTCGGAACCGACCGAGAGGCCGCGGGCGGCGGCCGAGACCTCGTCCTCGAGCAGCCCGTCCCAGTCATAAACGATGAGGGCGAACGGCCGCGACGCGTCCACGGACGGGAGCTCGAACTCGCATCGATCGGCGTCGGGGCAGGGCACTCCGGAGCACGCCACCCGGTCCTGCACGGCGCAGGCCACGAGGTCGGCGGCCGAGATCGTGCTGACGTCGAAGGGCAGCCAGTAGACGCGCACGCCGTCCCACTGGAGCTGCGACGGGTGGCGGCCGTTCGCCGTCACCGTCACCGACGGACCCGCCGCGGCCGGACCTCCGGCCCAGAACAGGAGCATGGCGCCCGCAACGCGGAGCATCTGGGCGATCGCGCGCGCCATGACCGCTACGCGGCGGGAGAGAGCGCCCGCGATGTGTGGTGCGGTGGGAGGGCTTGGCAGGGTATCCGCTGGTCCGGTCATGGTTCGGATCCTTCGTTCCGGTGGGACTGCCGGGCCGTTTCCGGCAGCGGGAATGCGGGGCGGCACATCGTCCGCCCCGCACGTCTCAGTCCTTCGGCGCGAAGCGCGAGGAGTTGATGCTGTCGACCTTGCGGTCGACGTTCCTGATCGCCTCGTACCCGCTGGCGACGATCCCCTCGGCAGCCGCGGCCATCATCCCGGCCATGGCGTTCTGGGCGAAGCCCTTCACGGCGGGATGCATGTCCGACGACGAGATCTTGGCGTCGATCCTGGTTCCCGCCTCGCCCAGCGCGACGACGGAGTCGCCCGTCGCCTCGACGATCCTCCGCTTGGTGTCGCCACCGAGCGCGCGGATCTGCTCGGACGCCTCGCCTGTCGCCTCGAAGACGCGCCCCACGATGAGGAGCTTGGCTTCCTCCGCCCGGGCCTCGCCGTCCAGGAGCTCCACGTCCGCGGCCTGCTCCCACTTGCGGCGGTCGACCTCGCGCACGATCTCGGCGTGGTCCAGCGCCCGCTGGCGGTTGTTCCGCCTGTTCTCGAAGTAGCCGAGGCCCGAGTCGCGCCTGGCGACGGGGGCACGGGCGAGGTCATGGCTTCCCTGCCCGCGGACGGTGACGAGCGTCCCACGCCCGCCGCCGCCGAGTCGGTCGTTGTTCATCTGCCTTCTCCTTCTCACTCTGCGGCAGGGGGACCATCCCCGTCGCCGCGCCCGAAGATCGTGAAGCCGTCCGCCTCGGTCTCGCGGCGGAACTTGTCCATGAAGACGACGTTGTTGCGCTCGGCCGCGATGTCGGCGGCGAGGCCGAGTGAATCCTTGGCCAGCCGCAGCAGCCCGGCCCGCCGCCGGTGCTCGGCCGCGAGGTCCAGCAGACCCGGCCTGCCGATCCCGCCCACCATGAGGACGGTGAGCTCCACGGCGACGATGCCGGCCTCCAGGAGGAACGCGTACAGCTTGAAGGCCCAGGACTCGGCGAAGAGGTCGCCGAGGATCGAGATCCTCGTGAACAGGTTGTCGGTGAGGACGCGCCGGCCGGGGTTTCCGGCGACGGCGGCCTCAACGAAGGCGTTCCCGCCCTCGATCGTCTCCGCCTTGGCGGCGGCGGCCGCCCTCACGTCCGCGACGAGCCGGTCCCGCCGAGCGTGATCCGGTTCCGGCGCCACCGGAGGGGCGAGGGAGGTCAGAGCCGCCTTCGTCTCCGCGATCCGCCCGTCGATCTCCCGGAGGCGGGCCTCGCCCGCCTCGGCCGCCAGCGTCGCGAGCCTGAAGTTGCCGCCGGGACCGGCGGCCCCCGTGGCGCCCTCGCAGAGCGGGTTGGCGGAGACGCCCTCCACCTCGCAGGCCGCCAGCGCCCGATGCCTCGCCACGTCCGCGCTGACGGCGTCCCATTGCTGCTCAAGGGCGGACCTCGCCGCGGTCAGGCGCCGGGCCTCGCCCAGGTGCGCCTCCATGGCGGACCCATGGGCCGAGGCGGCTTCCGCCTCCCCGGCGTCGAAGGACCCGAGTTCCGCGACGGCGGAGGTCTCGGCCGCCTCGGCGGACGCGCGTATCTTGCCGAACTCGCGCTCCGCAGCGGTCCTGTACGGCTCGTCGATGGCCTCCTGCATCTCGGCGCGGCGCTGGTCGATGCTGCCGTCCATGAACTGGATGGTGCCGCCGACCCCGATGCCCGCCATGTAGACGAAGGCCGCCGCGTACCTGACGTATCTCGCCGGTCCCGGCGGTGTCGGAGGCGCGCCGCCCGCGACCTCCCAGTGCTCCTTGGCCGCCCTGTGCTCCCGCTCCACGCGGACGATCGTCAGGTCGGTGCTCATCCAGAGCAGGCTGCTCAGGGTACCGGTGGCGACCGACGCAGCGAGCGACAGGCCGAGCCCCTGCAAGCAGAAGGCCGTGACGGTTGCGTGGAAGGCCCCTCCCAGGAGGAGCGTGCCGGTGAACAGTCTCGCCTTCGAGCGCTCGCCGAAGGACGCGTTCCTCAGATCCTCGGGGGAATGCCCCCAGATGTGAGCAGTCGTATCGTCTACCCTTTTCGCCATCTCGACCTCCTTGGTCTTCGATGGCCGCATCATCGGCGGACCGCGGGGCCGCGTCGTCCGATATCGTCGGTAATCCGTTAAGATTCGTCGGTTCGGCGGGTACCTTCGCGTCCCGGCCGGCGGCGCGGCGATCTCAACGTACTGTCCGTACCTTTCGCGCGTCCGCTTTCCGCGACCGGGCGGCTCCGGCGGGAAATCCGTACCGATCGTACCGACGCGCTTGCCGCGGACCGGACGTAGGGTAAGGTGCGACGTCTCCACCTCGCCGGGTGCCGCCATGGCCGATCTCGATGACGTGCGTCTCCTGTGGGCCGAGCTCGCGCGCAGGGGCTTTCCCGAGAGCCTCGGGGAGAAGCCGCTCGAGGTGGAGGCGGGTGGCGCGCGGATCGTCTGCCGCAAACCCCTGGGGCTGCTGATGGCCACGGGAGGCGATCTCGGGATCATCCCGCGCCTCCTCTGCATCGAGGCCCTCGTCGGCGAGCAGCGCGGCACCTTCTTTGGCGACGTGGCGAGGGAGGCCCGCAAGCTCGAGCCGGACGAGCGCAGGCAGCGGCGGATGCCGACGCACGGGGGCAACATCCAGAAGATCGTCCAGATCGCCCATCATCGCGTCGGCGGCTTCAAGCTCCGGAGGTTCGAGCGCGGCATCTCGACCCTCGTGGCGAGGCGCCGCGGGCTTCCCTCGTTGGATCAGGAGACCGAGCGGGCCATGTTCGGGCGCCCGTTCGTCGGACCAGACGCGATCGACGCCTATGTCGCCTGGTTGCGCGGGGATGCCGGGGCCGTCGACGGGTCGCAGGATCCGCCGACCGTGGAGGCGGCGGGCGCGGGGAGCGGTGGAAGGGGCGGTGGGGACTTCCTCATGTCGGCACCCGATCGCGCGGGTTTCGCCGCATGGGTGGAGGGCGCGCTCGCGAAGGGGGCCGGGAAGCCGACCTTCGTCAACATCCACGGCAAGGGCCTCTGGTTCGGGCTCTCCGCCTGCGCGCGGTGGGTCGGCGACCTGGCGCGGGAGGAGAGGAGGACCCTCCTCCTGCCGACGCGGACGCGGACCGCTTCGGGCGGGTTCGAGATCCTCAACATCTCGCAGGTGCTGGGCCGCCTGCGCGCCTTCGCAGAGGGGCGGGACAGCGGGGATGCCGGGGGCGGCGCGCCGATGTCGGATGCCGATGGCCTGTTTGACGTGGTCCATCGCATCCGGCTCTCCCTCGCCGAGCGGCCCGCGATCCTCGTCTTCGACGGTCACCACGTCGACGACCGGATGACGCTGCTGGAACGCAGGATCGCCGACGACTACCTCGACTCGCTCTGGGCGCGCCTTCTCGAGCCGCCGATGGGCGGGGACCCGACCCTGGACCTGGCGACGTTCCGCGACAACCGGATCGTGGTGACGTCCAACGAGCGCCTCGACGAGGTCCGCCTCAAGCGGTTGGCCCGGGTGCCGGGAGCCGTCTCGCCCCAGACGTTCCGCCTGCCCATCCTCGACGGGGCGGAGTGGTCGGGCGCGGTCGACAGGAACCGGGTGCACCCGCCGACGGGCGACGGAAGGGACGGCGACACCATCGGGCACGCCCTGCGGCGCGTCTCGCAAGCCGACGGTTTCAAGTCGGACGGCACGGACGCCATCAACCTCGTCGAGGCGGTCCTGAGCGTCGCGCTGGAACTCGATCCCGACAGGTTCCCCGCGCGCGTAGACGAGCTCGTCCGGCGCTTCAGCGGGCGCCGCCTCGTCATTGTCGACAAAGCGGTCGAGGCCTTCCTCGCGATCCTTGCCGAGCGTTCGCCCCTCTGGCTGGAGATCGCACTCGTCGTGTCGATGACCCCGGACGGCTTGCGGCCAGGCACGCTGCGCCGCCTCGCGCGGGCCGGGCGCACCGTCCCGTGGACGGTGCTGCCGGAGATGGCCGCGAGCGAGGGGCGGGGGGAGCTGGCGGCGGAGATCGACCGCCTGTGCGGGCACGCCCTTCCCATCCTCGGGCTGGTGCGCAACGACGCCTTCGAGGGCCTCGACGGGACCTCCCCGAAGGGTGGATCGTCCCACCCGCTCGAGTACGGCCTGTCGGCCACGGACGGCGACGACACGTCCGCCCGGTCGGTCGACTACCTGTTCCCGGAGACGAAGCTCCTCGCGCGCGACGCGGCCGCAAGGCGGCTTTCCCGGCGGGACTTCCACGCCGTCCACCGCCTCCTCGCCGAGGACGCGCTGACCCAGCAGACGATCTCCCTCCGACACCTCGACAACACGGGCCTCCAGTCGATCCGGCCGTGGCGGCGCATGCTCTCGGTGATCTACAGCGGCCTCCAGAGCATCCCCGTGTCCATCGACGCGTCCGGCGCGATGTCGGTCGACGACGACCTCGAGTTCGGCACCCGGTCGTTGGTGACCTCCTCGAGGCCCTCGCAGTTCTGGCTGTATCTCTACGCCTTCTGCTATCGGAGATTGATCGAGAACCCCCCAGCGTGGAACCTGTCGCGGCTTTACGGCCTCGACGAGTTGAAGGGGGACATCCTCACCTACTTCGACGAACCCTGGCAGCTCTGGCCGAAGGCCATCCGGCCGGACCCGGCTCCGCCCATGGGCGCGGGGCTGGTCGAGTGGATGGGGCGGCTCGGAAGGGGCTTCGCCGACATTCCCGCGGACCACCGGGCCGCCCTCGCGCAGAGCTACCTCGCGGTCGGCGAGGTGCCGACGGCCGAGGGGACCCTCCTGTCCGCGCCGGATGTCGGAACCTCGTCAGCCCGGGCCTCCCTCGGACCGGAGATCCCGCACGGGGCCTTCAAGCGGCTGTTCGAGATCAGGCTCCTGAGCGGCGAGAGCATCGATGCCGCGGCCGTCGAGAGCCGCATCTCGCGCGCGCTCACGGCGTGCGGCGACGGCGAGGGGCTCAAGGCGGCGCTGGACGAGGCGCTGGAGCGGCAGGCCCGCAGGTACCTGGCCGTGCTGAGGCCGCCGGACCCGAGACTCGGGACCGCCACGCCGAGACTGCCCCCCAACGCCTTCGCGATGCCCCCCGAGATCGGCGAGGTCGCGGCTCGCCTCGGGGACGGCCGAAGCGCGGCGGCGGTCCTCCACGAGATCAGCGACGTCTATGCCCGCCTCGGCGAGCTCGGGGCGACCGTCGCGGACCTTGCGGGGGCGGCCGGCAAGCTCAACCGCCCGGCGGACGTCGGTTCATCGGGCGAGGGCAGGCTGCCGATCATGAGGGCGTTCCTGTCGGGTCCGGAGGACACGCTGGAGGAGCGCATCGACGAACTCTTCTGCTCGTCGTTCGCCCGGCTCGTCCTGTCCGAGCAACTGCGGCTCGCCACCTTCTCGATGGATCCGCTCGGAATCCATTACCTCGCGTCCGGCAACGCCGCCCGACAGATCGTGCGCGTCGCCCTGAAGCTTGAGGGACGTCGCTCTGCGGCCAAGCGGTGCCGTGCCGGCAACGAACCGAGCGTCTTCAGCCAGCAGGCCCGACGGACCCTGGACGGACTTTCGCGGAACCTGTTCCGCTTCAGCAGGGAGCGCTCGGCCCAGATCGTCCTCGAGGCCACCATGCTCCGGCTCCTGAGCAACGGCGACAACCTGGCGACACGCCTGCGAATCGCCGAGGCGTTCCTGGCGGAGGCGGACGCGCTGCTCGTCGGCCTCGGGCGGCGGGTCCGGGCCGGCCTGCGGCTCCGGCTGGAGCGCGCGAAGATGAACCGCACCTTCGTGGAGAACACCGAGCTGGAGGAGGACGAGAGGCGCAGGCGTCTCCTGCAATGGGAGTTCGACGTCAATCGCCTGAGGTCTCTCGCCGAGCCGATGCCGCTCCCGCTCTGGCGGATCCTCGCCCGCCTTCAACACGAGCGGTTCAGGCGGTACAGGGACGGCGTCCCGGCCCCGGGTGTGGGATGACGCCATCCGGCGGGCGTCAACGGCACCCTGCCGACCCACCCGCATCGCTGACCCCGGCAGCCGTGAATTCAAGGATTTGCGGGGCCGTTGCAAGTGATTGCGCGAACTCTGCAAGGAGCCAGGCTGACCTTGGGAGCTCGACTTCGCGACGTCAGCCAGCTTTCATGACTGCGCAGTCGCGCAAGAGCGTTCATTGAGGGTGCGAGACGACCGTTGCGAGCTCAGCCCGCGCAACAGGTGGTCGCGCCAATCGGCGCGGAAGCCGCGCGTTCGTAGGCACTGTAGACCATCCCGGCAACGTCATTGTCCGGCTATCGCGCAAACGGGGTTGCTCAAGGATCTGAGCGCTCCCTTGCGCCCCCAGCACCGCGGGGGTCTCCGAGCGGCGGTCCGGCCGGGGCTCGAGGCCATGGCCGGGGTCCGCCCGAGGCGCATCGCGGCGCCCCCACCGGACGGGGCGCTGGGCTCCGCCTCGCCGTGCGGACGAGGGATTCGCGCCCCCCGCGCTCACGACGGGTCGGACGGGACGTACTCCCGGCCCGGTGCGTCCTGTCAGGACGGGCCTCCTGCCGATTGCGACCTTCCTCCACTGCGCCCACGCGTGGCCTCGGCCGATCCACTCGGGGCCTTGCCCACGAGGTCGCGCCAGCAGTGTTCCCACTGCTTGGCGATCATGCCGTGGGCGCCGTAGCCGCGCCCGTGGTCCTTGGCAGGGTCGCCCGTCCTCGTCCGGCCCCTGCGCGACTGGGCGTGGAGCCAGCGCTGCGCCCTGCCGAAGTCGGCCGCCATCGCGCCCCGGGGCGGGATGGTCGTCGAGGCGGTCGTGGAAGGTGCGGACCTGGACGTTCATGCATCCAGGGTGACCCGGCCAGCGACCCCGGACAAGCGGGAACAGCGGTTGCGCTCGCGGGACGATGGAGCCGCTCGAGCAACCCCGCTTGCGCGATTGCCAATTGTCCGAATGAAGGCGGGGCAGGATCGGCTTGGGGCCATCCTGCTCGCGCCAAAGGTCAGCCATCTGTGGATCGGTGCGTAGCTTCGACGCCGATCGGCGCGGTAAACTGTTGAGCGCACTGACCTCAAGCTGGTCGTCACGAATCGCCGATCAACAGGCAGACAAAGGCTTGGACATTCGGGGGGCTCCGCCGCGGGTCCGAACGGCGTCCTTCACCACCTCATAGGGGCCGCCACGGAGCGGACGGTCAGCTTACTGGATCACGCTGTCATGCGGTGCAGCGCTCCATGTCCGACGACACGGTAAACTGGCCCCTCAACGACATGAGGAACTGACCCCCACGGCGGGGCAGCAGCTCTCGACCGCTGTCCCGAAAGCCGGTACGGTATCCCAGACTGGCTTACGCCGCCTTGCGATTCACCCGGCTCTCCGCGAGCTGAGTGAGCTTGGCGTCTGTCGCCTTCTCCTCAGAGAGCGTTTCCGCCAAGACGCTGGCGCAGTCTTCACGGCCCAGTTCTCGCGCCCACGCGATCAGAGTGCCATACTGCGCGATCTCGTAGTGCTCGACCATTTGTGCGGCGTTGGTGAGCGCGGCGTCGAGTACTTGCTTATCGGCGATGTTGCCGGCCATGGAGTTGCCGGCTTTGATGATGCCGTCTATCGCCGGGCAGGTCGCCTCCTCAGGCTCGGCACCATGCATACGGAATACCTGCTCCAGTCGCTTGATCTGGTTCTCGGTTTCCCGCAAATGCGTCTGGAAGCCCTGCTTGAGCTCGGGAGAAGTTGCATTGTCGATCATCGTCGGCAACGCCTCGGTGATCTGCCTTTCAGCGTAGTAGGTTGTCTGGAGCACGTGAACGAATGCGTCGTTCAGCGTCTCGATGTCTTTGGTGAAGAGGCCCATCGTACTCGTCCCTTGCAGTATCTGTTGAAAGCTTTCAGCGAGTGAGAGCTGCGGGAATGCGCAGCGGGCAAAACGCCTCCAGCGAGAAGCGGGAGGCGTCCTGATGTGCTATATGTCTGTGGCGACCTACGAGCTGGTGCCTGACTTGGTGGTGCCCAAAGCCGAACTTGTTCCCGTCGCGGAACCGGTCTCGGACAGAGAACTGCCGCTGGTCCTGCCTGTGCTGGTCCCAGCCCCCATGCCCATAGCTGTTCCCGTTCCCGATATGGTCGAGCCGGCGCTGGATTGGACGCGTAGGTTGTTCTGGACATGGGTGACGCCGGACACGCGCTCGGCGCAATCTTCTGCCCGACGCTTCTCGTCCCGGCTTGAGACGTAACCGTTCAGCGTGACCTCGCGATCCTTGACGCTGACCTCGATGTCAGAAGCATCGACGTAGTGGTCGTCGGTCAGGCGGTCGTTGACGTCATCCTTGATGCGATCGTCCGAGCGGGTGTAGCTGCGCGGACCCTTGCCGGAATGGCGTTGGTCCTGCTCGCGCCGCCGGGCGGCATCCTCGTCGCCGAACCAGGACGAGATCTCGTCGCCCATGCGATCCATGAAGCCGCGCTCGCCGCGGCCACGTTCCGAGTAGTCACGGTCGCGGCCATAGCCGTAATCGGGCGATTGACCCATTCTCGAAGTGCGAGCGCCATAGTCGCGGTCATAAGAACCTGAGCGCTCGCCATAGGAGCTTGCACGGTAGGAGCCCGAGCGCGAGCGGTCGAAATCCACGCCGCTGTAGCTGCCTTGTCCGTAGCCGCGTGAATAGTCTGAAGGGTAGCTGCTCCGCGAGGCGTCGTAGTCGGAACCGCGACCTTCGGAACCGCCGCCGTAGCGTTCGCTTCCATAATCCCGATCCCAGGCTTCATAGCCGCTCAATCTGCCAGAGTCGCCGGACCGGCTGCGGCCAAATCCATAATCGTCTTCGCCGTAGCCACTCTGGCCACCGCGCCCATATTGGTTGGAGCGATCACGATCCTGATCGCCGTAGTACCCACCTGAGCGGCCTTCGCCTCCATAGCCTGATCGGCTGGAGCGATCCGAACTGCGGTACTCATCGTCCCGGCGGCCGTTCCAGTCGCGGCCATAGCCGCCATAGCGCCTTTCATCGGCCATTGTGGCCTCCCTTGTCTTGCCGATTGTCCCGCAAGCCCACTCAGGATGCTTGGTCTCGTAGGGGATGCGAGGACAACGGGACCGAGAGGTGCTTGTTCCTCCGAAGGCTTGACGACACACAGCGGCCGGGTGTCGAGGACTGGGTACCCTGAGGGACATCATGAAGGCGGCTCAAGCCGCCTTTCCACTGATGGGCTCCGTTGCTCCTATGCTCGCAACGAGCGCAGGATCAACGCCAGATTGGGCTCATTCACGACGCCGGCCGCTTTCTCAGGCTCGAACCATAGGCGTTCACGCTGGCCGGCTTCGGGCCACCTATCCTCCAGCCGCTCAACGGGCAGCGGAAAAACAGTGGTGTTGCAAGGAATGGTTGCGCCACTCTCAAGACGCTTCTCGTAGTCGTAAGCGCCGAGCGGCCGCTTGTCAGCCGTGCCGATCACACCCGCTTCCTCGTAGGCCTCGATCGCGGCCGCCCTGTGCGGGTTGCGGTTCTTCGTCGGCCTGCCCTTCGGAATGACTCATCGTCCGGTCTCGCGCGAGGTGATCAACAGGACGTTCAGTTTTCCCTCCTCCTCCCGATAAGGCAAGGCGGCATACTGCTTTCTGCGTGTCATCGAGAAGTCTTAAGGCGCTTGCGACCCGCGGACGTCTTTGTGAGACGATCAAGGTTCCGTCGCTCTCTAAGATCGTTGTTGTTGATCGGAGATGCGCGCCGACCAGGTCGAGGTCAATCCGCTCAACAGGTTACTGCCCCTATCGGCGTCGAAGCTGTGCGCCGATCCACATCCCGGCGCGCCGCCACGTGCCGCGCAACCTCAGCGGCCGCAACGCGCTGCCCGCGCACGTGACCTTCGAGCGCGTCCACCGCGTCTTCTCGAACCAGAAGCGCTGGGCGCTCGGCACCTTCCACGGCTTCCGCGAGAAGCACATGAACGCCTACCTCAACGAGTTCGTCTTCCGCTGGAACCGCAGGCGCTCGTTCCAGTCGGCCATGGACCGCCTCCTCGGCGTCGGGCAGTCGCTGCCGCGGACCACCTACCGCGACATCGTCGGCGACACCTCGGAATGGCGGCGGGCGCACCGGGCTCAGATCCTCGCCATGGTGTCGCCGGACCGCCTGTCGATGGCCAAGGCGCTGGCGCGGCAGGAGGGCATGGACCTCCTCGACGCGCTCGACGAGATCGGTCCGCGCACCGACGTGCGCTACGTCAGGGGCAAGCCGACGCGCCCGGCATTGCCGACGCGGCGGGCGGGCGAGGAGCGCTCGACCGCCCGCTACCGACATCCGCCCCGCGCCAGCAGGGAGGAGGTCGTCGCGGGCCTCTGGCGACACCTTCTCCCCGGATCGGGCGTGGCCCTGCGGGACTAGCGGAGACCCGGGGACGCTCCCTGCGCGTCGAGCGGCTCGTCGCCTTCGTCGGGAGGAGCGTTGGGTGCCCGGTCGAGGATGGCCAAGGCGACACGCTGCCGGGGTTCCATCCGATCGTGGAGCACGCGCAAGACGACCGTGACAGCGTCCGCATCGTCGGCCCGGGGCAGGAAGTAGAGGCTGTGGGATGCCGCACCCCTGCGCCTCGCCACGTCGGCCAACCGTAGGGAGCGCACGCCGGGGCCGATGTCCTCGCGCTCCGACGTGACGAGCCCCCTTGGATCTGTCCCGACCCGCCCGAGCGCCTGCTCGATCAATGCTGAATAGGCCTTCAACTGGTTCGGGCCGAAAAACTCCAACGTATCCTCGAGGATGCGCTCGATGTCTCGGTCGGCTGCCTCGGTGAGTCGTAGCCTCAACGCCGCGTCGCCCTTTGCATCACCCCTTCCGCGATCTCGGACACGGTTCGGTCGGAAAAGCGCTCCGCGCGGGCCTGCTCGAGGCCGATGCCGACCTCACGCCGCAGGATGGCAGCTTTCTCCTGTTCGATGGCCCGCTCGTGGCGGAGTAGACGCAGGGCCTCGCGCACCACCTCGCTGGACGAACTGTAACCGCCGCTGGCCACCATGTCCTCTACGAACTCCACCATCGGGGTGGGTAAGCTCACGTTCATCGTTGCCATGTCGGACCTCCATGGACCCAAGAGATGACGGATTGGCAAAAATTGTCAATCGCCTCCCCCTCGGTGCATCACCAAAAGGCGTTGGAGACTACGCATAATCGTCGTCGGCCGTCACTACATACGGTAGGTGGCTGAGCGAGGGGGATAAGCAGTTTCTAAAATGGGGATGGGCATGAACAACCGAAATCTGCTGCTGGCTGCGACAATCCTGATTGCTGCCGTGCAACCCTCACTTGCCGCCTCGGCAAAGGTTGGGCTTCTGTCCTGCGACGTTTTGAAAGGCGTGGCTTTCATCGTTGAACAGAAGTAATCGATGATCTGCACCCTCACTCCTCAGCACGGCGCTGAGCAGAGCTTTACCTGCTGATCGGCACGGCGCAAGCGGCACCGGATCGTCGCCGACAGCGCGTGCGTGACCTGTGTGAGGACAGGTGAACGGACGACGTCCGAAAGCGAACATCCGCTTCCGGAAAGCCGAACGAGACCCCGCAACGTCTTGGAAGGTCCGCTGGCGGACCTCATGCCAGATCGATGGACTGGCTCTCCGCCAGACGCCGGGCGAGCGCCTCCACCTCATCCCGCCGCCGTTCGACGATCAGCCTCGCGTCCCTGAGGCACCCAGCCAGCATAGCTTCGACCCGAAGGCGTAGGCAGGGGTCGCCCATGATCAGTTCGGCGGGGCCGGTCGTATCGGTCCAGGACACCGAGACCAACTCCGAGCCAAGGCCGAGTGAACGCTCCGCCGAGGCCGCGAGCTGCGTCGCCCGCACCAGGTCGGCGTCCGCCGTCCCGCCCGAGCCGCTTCCGCGCGAGCCGAGCAGGACCTCCTCGGCCGCGAGGCCGGCGAGCAGGACGACGATGTTGGCATCCAAACTCCGCCTCGTGCGGTCGTGCCCCTCGACGCATCGGAAGTCGGTGCGTGGTTCCCTGCCGTTCCTGACGGTCCGGCGCACGGTTGCGCTGACCGGGACGAGACCGGAGCTCTCGGCGAGCTCGAGACCCACGACGACATGGCCCGCCTCGTGCACGCACAGACGCCTGAAGGCCGCATCCGACAGAGTGATCCCCGGAGGGCTCGCGGTCCGGAGGTCGTCCGCCCGCAACGACCTGCGCTCACGACGGGCCAGGCTCCGCGCCTCGCGCACGACCTGGGCGAGCGTCGCCCCGGATGCCTCGCCGATCTCCTCGGCGATGCATTCAAGGTCCATGTCGGCCAAGTCGCCGCGCAGGTGGTGCCGGAGGATGCCGACGCGTCCCCGCAGGTCGGGAAGGCCGATCTCGATCTGCCGCCCCAGGCGTCCCGGCCTTCTGATCGCCGGGTCGATCGCCGACGGGTTGTTCGTGGCGCCGACAACCACGATGCCCTCGCGCCCCACGGAACCGTCAAGGCACTCCAGGAGGCAGTTGACCACCTGCCTCTGGTAGGAGGCGTGCTCGCCGAGCGGCTCGTCGCGGCTGCCGACCGAGTCGAGCTCGTCCACGAAGAGGACGCACGGTGCGGCTTTCCGGGCCTCGTCGAAGGCCGCCCGCATCGCCTTCAGCATGTCGCCGAGATGCCCGCGCGCCTGCCAGGCCGCGACGGAGTGGGCGTGGAGCGGAAGCCCGCAGGATCCTGCGAAAGCGGCCGCGAACATCGTCTTGCCCGTTCCGGGGGGGCCATGAAGGAGGGCGCCGCTCTCGATGTCCTGCCAAGGGAGTTCCGCGGCTCGGAACGCCTCGATGTCGCGCGCGAGGGCGAGGCCCCAGCGCTGCGCCTCGCCCATGCCGGGCAGGTCCTCCAGCCGCTCCGGCCGGACTGACGGTGGCGGGGGAGCGGCCGCAGGCGCCACCTTCTTCCCCGATTCGCCCTCGTGCGAGCGCCGCTGGCGCGACGGGTGGGTGTCGAAACCGTGTCGGCGCAGCCCTCTCGCCAGCAGCTCCATCCGCTGGCGGTCCACGCCCGGCCGCAGGATCAGGTTGGTGACCTCGAGCGGAAGGGACGTCAGGTTCTTGAGGAGCTTGCCGTCCGGCCGGAAGCCGCCGACCTCCTCCGCAACATCGGCGACGAGCGTCACGCGATCCGCAAGGGGCAGGACGGCGTCCGCGAGGATGGCGAGCACCGGAGGGATGACGGAGCGTCGGGAACACAGGACGATGACTGGCCTGGAGGTGCGGGAGATCTCGAGGATCAGGCGATCGAGATGGTCCTCGCGCAGCCGCTTGGGCTCGGTCCAGTCGCGCGCGAGAGCGTGGATGTTCGGAGGGCCGGCCGGGTCGTCCGAGACCAGGTACTCAGCGGCGTCGTGCAGGATCGAGCCGTCCTCAGGCCTCACCCCGTGGATCACGACAATGCCGGCCGCGCCCCGGAGCACGCGCTCCATGCCGCCGTCGACAAGCGTGAGGCGCAGGATCTCGTTGGCGAGGCGGGCAGCGGGTGTGAGCAGCCTCGCGGTTGACGGGGAGGGGCTGTGTGACGGGAGGGAGAGATCGTCAAGCATCGCTCGCCTCCACCGCCGGCGTGCCGAGGCGCCAGAAGCGGCTCTCCGTTCGTGCGAAGCCGAGCTCGAGCGACAGGACGTACAGCGGGGAGGTAAGCGCGTCCTGGCGGCCGGAGAGCCGCGGATGCCCGGACGGTCGGCCATGGAGGCAGGCGACGGGACGGAAGGCGGGTGACCAGCCGTGGAGAACGGGCGCTTGGTGGAGCGTCTCCATCGACGGGCGGACATGCTCGCGCAGGTGTTTCAGGTCACGCAGGAGTTCGGCGGCGCGCTCGATCTCGATGTCGAGCTCGTCCGACCGCACCGCGGCGGTGAGGAGTACCGGCATGGGTGAGGCTCTCGCTCTGGCCGCTCAAGCGGCACGGGACTGACGATCGGCGGATCGGGTCAGCGGGAGAGGCCTATGTGACGGGAACGCCAGTGTGGTGGGCGACGATGTGCCCGGCACGCGTGCCCCGTCGGTGAGGGGAGTGGATGGCATGCTTCGGGACCGTTCCCGATCTTCGCGACCTTCGGCCTCCCGAACAAGCCGGGCGTACCCTCGTGTGCGCGTCGGCGATGGTCGGCGGCGTCCATGCGGGAATCGGGGGCGCTTGAGCGAACAGCCGCACCGCTTGTCTCAGTGCGCCGGACGCAGGCCTCTGAGGGTGGCGGGCCCTTGGGCCGACAATAGAGACGTGAATGGCACATCGGGCACGCTCCTGCGGACGGAGGCGACCTCTCGTCCGGCATCCGGAATGGGATGTCGAAATCAGCGAGCGGATATGCGGGAGGCGGTCGACGCACGCCCACCCGAGATGCGCGCCTTGCGCATCGGGATGCGGAGCTGGGATCGAGCTTCAACCATGACGCCAAGCTAGGGCAGGGAGGATGCCGGAGTCAACGATCCGCGACGGGCCATCGGAACATCGTTTGCGCAGGTGGCGCCCGCCATGGTGGAAGTGAGCCGACATCAGAGCGGTGCTGGCTTGCGGTCGCCAAGCTCGTATCCTGCCTGCACCCATCCAGTAAGTCGCGCTCGCTCCTCCCTGACGATGGTTTTGGGAATGCTGGGGCACCTTGCCATCGAACTCCAAGGGCGCTGTGTCACCCGCCAGAATATGACTGACATATTCATGTTTGTGGCACGGCTCCAGCAATCGTGCCATGGTGGTGTCATGATTGACGATTCCCCTCTCTTCATCGTCCTGGTCACGAGCGCCGTCATGGGGCTGGCGTTCGCCTTTGTCGGTCACGCGTTGCTCTAGGATGGCTTGAAGCCAAGTGGCCATCGCACTTCCGCCGGAACGCGAAGCCATGCTCCCCCAAATTGCCGAACGACTCGGCAGGTCGCCGGCCGACCTGATCGGTGAGTTGATCCTCGGCTACGTCGGGAACGGCACCATCGATGACCGCGCCGATGGCGTGTCCCTGGCGGTCGACGGTGGCCACGTCTTGTTCAGCATCGCCGCGAAGAGAGAGGGAACGATCCGGGGCGGCTTCCTGAACGCAGCGGAATCCCGCCGGCTTGCCGACGCCATCGAGGTGGCCGCGGGTGCGTCGGAGAGGGCGGAGCCTGTTTCGGCGGTGACGCTCTTCAAGATCGCGATCTCCCGCGCGGGTCCCGGGGGTCGCCTTCACGCAGGGAACCTGCCGACGCGTCGTGGCGCCCAGTGTCGCGCTCGACATCGTACGGCAGCTCCGTACGGTTGCTGCTTCCCTGGGATCCTGACAAGGCTGGAGGGGATGCCGCGCGGCCCCTCCCTTTGGAAGCGAGGGCTCGTGTTCGTCATCCACTCCCGAAAGAGTGGAGCGTTCGTCGACCACATGTACCGAGGCGGAGGAATAAGCCAGAGGGCGCGGACAGTGATCGACAGTCGGCGCCCTCAGCGTGCCATTCGGCACACTCATTCACGTCCTCGCCCGGCATCCGCCGACGCCGCCCGGCATGCCGTGGCTGTCCAAGGCAAACTTCGCCCACACTGCCGCTCACCTCGAACGTGGCTTGTAAGCCCGGCCCTCGCCGGATTTGAACCGGATTATGTTTGGGAGCGATCCGCCTCCCTCATTCGGGAACCGGCAGACAGGCTTCGCAGATCGCAGCCAAGTGGCGATGGTCCGTCCCGCAGCAGCCGCCGAGAACCCGAAGATTGGGAAAGCGGCCGCGCAGCCTCGCGTAGCGGCGGCCCAGATCCAGGGGATCGCCGATGTCGAGCGTTTCGGCCTCGTCAAGTTCGGCATGGCTCTTCGTCGAAGCATTGGCGCGTATGCCTCCGAGCCGTTTGGTCCACCCTGCACCCTCCGCCAGTGAGCCGTCGAAGTGGCTCGGATGCGCACAGTTCACCATGTAGTAAGCGGGAGAGCCGTCGGTTGCCTCGTCGACGTGCTCGACTGCCTCGCGCAGGCTCTCGCCTCCGACGAGCCGTCCATCTGTCTCGACTGTGAAGGACACAACGCAGGGTACCGCTTGTGCTTTGGCAGCGCGGGCAATTCCGATGGCTTCACCGACCGTGTTCATGGTGATGGCTGAGATCAGATCGACCGCAGAGGCCGCGAAGGCCTCGACCTGAGGCGCGTGGTAGTCTTCGGCTGCGTCTGCGTCCACATCGCCGGCCTTGTAACCGTCGCCTCGGGGTCCGATCACCCCGTTGATTGCGCAGGGGCTGAGCGGCGTCTGCCAGCGCGAGCTCAGGTCTTTGACGAAGGTGACGGCGTCCTGATTCACTGTTCTGAGCGCGGCAGGGCTGTAACCGAGTTTCTCACCCCAATCGGTGTTGGCCCGCCAAGTCGGCGTGTCCAGAACGAAGCCGACGCGGTGGCGGCGGGCCAGAGCAAGGTAGGGTTCATAGTAGCCCTCGAGCTCCCGGCGGCCCTCTGGTGAGGCGAGGAGCACGAAGGCCGCGAAGTGTGGCAGCTCGATGCCGCGATGAAACACCAGCGTGGTTTCCAGACCGCCGTCGGTCAGGAGCGATCCAGAGACAGGAAGATGCAGTTCACTGATTTGCGTGCTCATGTCGTGACCTCGCGTAGCTGCGTTTAGGGGAGCAGGCGGAGCGATCCGAGGTGAGAGCTGGCACCGCGAAGTCACTCGATCGTCTGCCTGCTGGCGAGGCGGTGCCGGACGTCGTTTCGCGTCAGGCCGATGTCGCGAAGCAGGTAGTCGCTGAGTTCGCTTAGGGCGAGTTGGCCAGCGCGGGCGCGCTGCCGCTTCTTGAATGCGTTGATCGACACCGGGAACATCGGTGAGCTCCTTTCAGACAGGCGTGCCGACGATGTTGTTGGCAAGAAGTCGCCAGCATGGTTCATCGACGCGCCGATGCGATCGTGCGACGATCTTGCAACTGAACGTCAAGTCGCCGGGAAGGTCCGGCTCCCTTCAAACGGCCGAGGCTCGGTGGCCGAGAAGACGACGTTGTCAACTTCCATGGGCTGCGTTCATCTTATTCATGGGATCGGCGACTCGGATGGGCGCATCTCAAGCTTTGGAATACCGGGCGCTGCCCGGAGCCGGGCCTCTTCCACGAGTGCCTTCTCTAACCGATCCCGGTGTCACCAAGATTTCAGGCGGTTGCTGCATCGGTGGGTGCTTGTTTCCCCAACGTTGCGTCAACATGGCTGCCGCCTGCCGGAGGGCGGATTGCCAGGCTTGCGACGGTCTCCAGCAGTTCAGCCCACAGACCATCGATCTGCGTCGCACGTTGCTTGCGGAAGCCATTTTGCCATACGGTTCGCCGCACCACCTCCCGACTCGGTTGCGGCGAGGGACCACGCACGATGTCGGCCGCGGCCCGCAGGTTCGGTGGAGTGGCTAGAGGCGTAGGATCACCTGGACCCGGATGACGATTTCGTCCTGCCGGAACTCGCGCTCGAGGCGCTCGCGAAGGGCGGACCACCACCCTCCGTCGACTTCCTCCGCCATCACCTCGAATATGACGATCTGGTCGCGGTCAGTGCCGTCGTCACCTTTCCAGAAGCCTTCCGCGGGGCCTTGAGCGAATACGGTCACGCCGCCGAAACGATCCGTCAGCTCGCTTCGAAGCGTCTCGAACCGTTCCGTCAGGAACGGCAGACCATCGTTGTCGGCGGTTGGAAGAAGGATTTGGACAAGATGCATTGGGTTCTCGGAGGAGACGTGGCTCGGCAGCAGGCGAACGACATCGGCGCGAGGCGGCGTAACGGGATCGGCTTCCAAGTCAACGGCTCCGCTAGGCTCAACAGCTTCTCGTCGTCTTCATCGTCGCCTGGATGTCCCGCGCGAGGCCGCGGGTGACGAGGGGGATGGCAAGTCGCCGGCCATCTTTCGAGCGCTCCCAAGAACCCCGACAGGTCGAGCGACGATCGCGCCTTCTTCGGGTTAACCTTACGTCATTATGAGCGATTGCGCGCCAAATGGCTTCTACCTAGGCGGTGTGGACGGATTACGTCCTGTTGATCGCGCAGGGATTCCGGTTCGGCATCCGATCTGATTCATAGGTGGCCGACTGATTGGAGGTCGGCGATGTCTACGACGATGACCGAGCGGGACATGGCGGTTGCGCTGGAGGTGCTTCGTGCCTCGTTGCCGCGCCGGGGCGACAAGGGTCGCAACGACCGGCTGTTCCTCGAAGCGCTGCACTACTTCTCCACCCACAACATCACCTGGCGAGCGCTGCCGGAGCGCTTTGGCAAGTGGAACAGCGTCTGGAAGCGCTTCGATCGATTGAGCAAGGCGGGCGTGTTTGAGATCTTCTTCGATCATCTCGCCTCACTCTCATCCTCGGCGCATCTGGTGCAGATGTTCGACTCGACCGTTGTTCGAGCCCACGTCTCGGCGGCAGGCGCAAAGGGGGGCAGACGAGGCACGCGCTCGGCCGATCGCGCGGCGGCTTCTCCACCAAGATCCATCTGAAGACCGACTTCGACGGGCATCCCATCGCTTTCGACCTGACCGGCGGGGAGAAAGGCGACGCACCGCACTTCCCGATCCTTCTTGGCCTTGGCCCCGACACCGATCCTCGGGCTGCTATCGGCGACAAGGGCTATGCCAGCAAGGCCAACCGGGCGGCGGCTCGCAAGCGCGGCATCATCCCTGTCATCCCGCACAAGGCCAACGAGAAAGCGAAACCGGGTTTCTTCGCCAAGGCGCTTTACAGGGGTCGCGCTCGCATCGAGCAGACCGTCGGCAAGCTCAAGCGCTTCAAGCGCGTCGCCCTGCGCTGCGAGAAAACAAAGCGGAACTTCGCCTCCATCGTCTCTCTCGCCGCCGGCTTCATCTTGGTCAAATCCGTCCACACCGCCTAGAAGTATGGGCTCCCTCGTCGTCGCCACAGCCGATGCTTGACGCGCATCAACACCCGGAGGCATGCCATGGCAATAAACCCTTTGGATGTCTCGATAGGGGCGCGACTGTCCGAAATGCGCAAGAAGAAGGGGCTGTCTCTGTCAGCGGTGGGCAGGGGAGTCGGCACCACCTACCAGCAGGTCCGCAAGTACGAATCAGGAGAAAACCGGATCAGTGCATCGAGCCTCTACCGGGTGGCCCAGCTTCTGGACGTCGACGTGGCGGAGTTCTTCAGGGACCTTCCAGTCCGGGCAAACGCAGGCACGCCACGCCCCGGCGACGATGCGAAGGCTCGCGACGACGCGTTTGCACACATCGCGGATCCCGAGATCCGCCAGCATTTGGAAGCGCTCCTGCGGGTGCTTGGCGGCAGGCGGTGAGCATGCGGCGCATCCGGGATCTGGGCGCCTCCGGGATGCCGGTCCCCAACTCACGACAAGCCGTCCCTGACGCCGGGCAATGGTTGTGGAGCCCCATGAAATCCCCAAAGTCCCCAGATACACCAGCCGTGGCATATGCGAAGGGAAGTTTCCTCGGCTCCGACCTCGACAGTTCGGCACGCGATTGTCCTTACCTGCATGACCAACGCGAGTTGCGGGGCGAGTGGATGAGGGGGTTCGGCGATGCACGCGGCGCCCTGAAGAGGCCGGTCGAAGCCGACGGGCACGGTTGAGATCGGAACGGCGGTCATGCCGGACCCTGTTCTCGCTCAGACCGGCAACGTCGGGTCGATCTCCTCCTGCTCCAGCGTGCGATGCGGGTTGCCCGCGAGGTAGTCGACCAAGTCGGATGTGCCGGAACCAGCGGCGGCACCGATCCCAAGCCTTCCCTCTTGCTTGCCGGGAACTCCGAGACGCTCCGCCAACTTGCGCGACATCAGATGGGGACGCAGGGCATGGCCGATGCAGTTCTGTCGATCGAAAAGTGCCCAGATCACGCCGATGAGAAGCACGATCTCGGAGACAATCGACATGAGCCAGCGGACAAGGGCGCGGTCGGCGCCGATCATGTCGCCCGTTCCGGCGTCGACGACGCGCAGGCCCAAGCATCAGCTTGCCGGGCGTGCCGCCCAGCGCCGCGTTGAAGCCGACGAAGTAGATCGCGGCGAGGAGCATCAAGAGCAGGAGCGATGCCTCCGGCTGTACCCTGACTCCTTAAAGGGGCATCTGCACGCCGGCGAGCAGCGATGGGGAGGCAACTGCCATCCGGTCGGCTCAAGGCCTCCGGGGCGAGTGACCTGATCCATCAGTTCGGAGCGGCCGCTTGACCATCGTCATGGCCGCCCTGGCCAAACCCTTTTCCGGCCGACGGATCGGGAGAACCCACATGCGGTCCTGATGCCCGGACGCGCGGCTTGGCGCGTGGAGACAAGGTACGATCAGATACCATGCAGGATCATGAGGCACTCCATGTAGGCCTCGCCGCTGCGCCATGGTCCGTTCGAGGGCGTGTAGAAACGCACTTCCCGAACATAGTCGATCGGCTTGTCTCTCGGCCAAGGCCGATCCGCCTCGCCAGGCCTGCGATGAACCAGGGGCTCGTAGTCTCGGTTGAGCAGAACTTGCGAACCGTCGGCGAGGATGAAGGCGCCATAGGGCAGCTTCTTGCGCATGGGGAAGAAGTCGTGCGGTGGCGCCTGATCCTCCAGGATCAGGAAGTCCTGCCGCGTGGCGGCCAAGCCGCTGGGCGGCGTTCCGTCCGTTTGGACGATGACGTAGGTTGCTTCCCGGCGGACGATGATCCCGATCGAGCCGAAGCCACAAGGGTCCCGTCTGAGCCGGACCCATGTCCCAACCTCGACCAGTTCATTCACGCGCATTCCCGGGGCAGCAGGATCGTCGACGGCCACAAGGGCCGGTCCGTATAACCTAGAGGGCTCCGATGCTGATCCCACCGCTCGTGCACCCACCTACGCTTATTGCGCCGGGCCTCTGGGGGCGGCGGTGGAACACATCCAGGCGCCCGAACACGGTCGCCACCTCGATGCTTCGGCCTCGGAAAGTCGGCTGCTCGTCGATGTCTTGAAGCACCTCATGCCTCGACGTTCCCATGGCACGTCCTGCGCCCGGCCCCGCAACAGGTCAAAGCCGCGATGAGCGGGGCAGGGCCGTTCCCGGCCGCAGGGATGGCCTTCAGGGCACCGTCAGGGCAGCTTGCCGCGCCGTTCCCGGATTGCCCCCGGTGCCGCCCTCGGCAAGGCGTAGCGCGAGAACGTCGCCGAGCCGCTCCGCCGCCAGACGCGCGGCGCAGTCGACGGCCGAAAGCGGGCGGTCGAACAGGTAGCCCTGTCCGAGGTCGCATCCCGCCTCGCGCGCGAGCCGCGCATGCTCCTCGGTCTCGATGCCCTCGGCCACAGTGCCGACGCCGAGCTTGCCCGCCAGGTCGCAGATCGATTGGACGACCACCTGGTGGTTTGCCCCGCCGCTCGAGCCCTGCACGAAGCTCCGGTCGATCTTGATGACGTCGAAGGGAAAGCGCGTCAGGTAGCTCAGCGAGGCGTATCCCGTCCCGAAATCGTCGAGCGCGACACGGATCCCCATTCCGCGGAGCGTTTCGAGCGCGCCGAGGACGCCCCCGTCGTCCCGGATCAACGTGGACTCGGTGATCTCCAGCGTCAGGCGCTCCGCCTCGGTCCCGCTGTCGGCCAGGGCCGCGGTGATGCAATCGACCAAGCCGGAATCGGAGAACTGGCGGGCCGAGATGTTGACGGTGATCCTCACGTCCCCGGGCCAGTTGGCGGCCGTGCGGCAAGCCTCCCGGATTACCCATTGTCCGATCGGCAGGATGAGGCCGCTGTCCTCGGCGATGGGGATGAACTCGGCGGGCGAAACGGATCCGCGGCAGGGATGCTGCCAGCGAAGGAGTGCCTCGAAACCCGCGGTGCGCCGGGTTGCGAGACATACGATCGGCTGAAACGCGAGACGCAGCTCGTCGCGCGCGACGGCGTGTTCGAGATCCTTGGCAAGGCTGCGGCGCGCGGCGTAGGCCCGCTTGAGCGATGTATCGCAGACCTGCAAGGTGCCGCGCTGTCCCTCCTTTGCGGCGTAGAGGGCGAGGTCCGCGCCCTTGAGGAGGTCGGCCGCCCCCTCGTCCCCGGACTCGAGCACGCAAAGGCCGATGCTCGTCGAGATCGTGACGGGCACGTCCGCCGGCATGAACGGCCGGGCGAAGCACTCCAGGACGCGCTGCGCACCCCGGCTTGCCGCCTCCCTCGCACGCTCTCCCACAAACAGCGCCGCGAACTCGTCACCGCCAAGACGCGAGATCGATGCGGCATCCTTGAGGACCGGGCGCAGGCGGTCCGCGGCCTCGCGCAGCAACGCGTCGCCCGCGGCGTGTCCCAAGGTGTCGTTGACGTGCTTGAAGAGGTCGAGGTCCAGCATGAGGACCGCCATGGAACCGGGCGCCCGACTGCGGTGCGCGGCCAGTTCGATGGCTGCGTTGAACGAGCCGCGGCTGGCGAGGCCGGTCAGGGCGTCGATTTCCGCGGCGGTTCTGGCCTGCTGCCGCATGCGGCGCAGGAGGAGGACGAGGGCGAGGCCCGAGAGCGTCAGGCCGACGACCTGAGCCGAGACCGTCCGGAAGATCCACGCCAGGCGCCATTCGCCATCCGCGATCCTGCGCGACGCCATCGCGGTCGTCAGGGAGGCCAGCCGCGCCGCCCTGGCGTTTAGTGGCTCGAGAACCTCCAAGGTTCTTGTTGCGTCGAACTCGGTGCGCAGGTTCCGGATCGTGGGAGCGACGGAGCGTACCGCCCCCACCATTTCCTCGACGAGCTTCGACGCTTCGGGATCGTTCCGCCGTAGTTTGCGGGCGTCGTTCGCCGTCAGCACGTCCAAACGATTGAGGACGATGTCGAGGCGCAGTCCGACGTCGTCGTCGGTCACCTTGGGGTCGGGCATGAAGCGCGCGGCGATCGTCGCTTGGAGGCGCGTCAGCTCCGGTGCCGTCGCCATCACCTGGTAGACGACGTTGTTCTCGGCCGACTGTGAGATCCGGCCGACCTGGTGGGCGCCAACGAACAGCATGCCGACGGCGGCCAGGGCCATGGCCGACGTCGCCGCGACGAGCGGGATCTCCCAACCGCTTCGGAAGCGGAACCTGCCGGGCATGCGGGACATGGGTCGCGCGATCAGAGGACGTCGAGCCGCGCGAGCTGCCAGGCACAGCGGGAGAAGACCTCCTGCCGCTTCAGCTCCTCGCGCTGGTCGAACGGGTACATGATGAAGATCGGCCCCTTGTCGGCGACCGGCATCGGTCGCCCGTTGCGGCGCATGGCAAGTATGGCCCCGTCCTCGGCCAGTCCGTCCATCGGCAGTTCGGTGACGTAGTCGTTGAGGGCGGTGGCGCGGATCGCCGTGCCCTCGGCGCCGAGATGCTCCATGAGGACGGAGAGGGGCACACCTTCCCAGAAAGGTGCCCCGTCGGTCCACGGCGTGGCGGTGGCGAAGCTGCGCGTGCCGAGCGCGTCCAGCATGTCCATGTCGAAGACGGCATCGCAGCCGTCGTTCACGATCTTGACCCCACCTCCAACCCGCAGGATCGGCTTGCCGAGAGGCGAGGGGAGGGAGGCAGCGGCTGCGGAGCGACCGCTGGCGAACGGCATGAGAAGACCCGATGCGAGGAGCGTCAAGGCTTGGCGGCGCGTTGTGAGAGCTTGCATGTCTTGCGCGATCCGATCGGTTGCCGGGTCAGTATCGGCGCGCCTCCCTAAAATTCTCTTCCTTCATCCGGGCGCCGAGCCCTTATGCCCCCCACGACATCTTCGAAACAGTACTGTTCCCTTGGATTTGTTTACGGATCCAGGAATGTGCTTGCCGAGCACCTGACTTGCCCTTGTATCCCCCGGTTGCGCGGGTGCTCGAGATTGATCCTCTTGATGCTTTGGAGGATCGGTCCATGCAGGCCGCTCAAGTCGCCCGAGGGGAGGGCTGTGGATCGACGGCAGGTGCCAACTTGTGGAACAGCTCGCCGTTTCGATGCCGGCCGGCGCCGCAACCTGTGGAGGCTATCGGCCTCAGGACGGTCAGCATGCGTCGCCGACCCACACGCAAGGATGCGTTCACGATGCTCATCGATCGGCTCATCCGGAACCGGGAGTCCTTAAGCATCCCTGCCGAAGCTGGCATCG
Organism: Antarcticirhabdus aurantiaca; assembly: GCF_009765365.1. Lineage (GTDB taxonomy): Bacteria > Pseudomonadota > Alphaproteobacteria > Rhizobiales > Rhizobiaceae > Antarcticirhabdus > Antarcticirhabdus aurantiaca. Next base: position 75,041 of record NZ_VTOM01000016.1, on the reverse strand, counting down.
TCAACTGTGAGACTTGCCATGCTCCCCTACATCGTCGACGCCATCCAGAACGAGGAGGCGCGCCTCAACGCGCTGCGGGACCTGAACCTGCTCGACACCTCGCCCAGCGACAGCTTCGACCGCCTGACGCGGCTGGCAAGCAAGCTCCTCGACGCCCCGGTTTCGACCATCTCGCTCACCGACCGCGACCGCCAATGGTTCAAGTCGAAGGTCGGCGTCGACATCACGGAGATCCCGCGCGAGCAGGCACCTTGCAGCTACGCGATCGGGAACGACGAGATCTTCGTGGTTCCCGACCTCACGGCCGACCCGAGGTTCGTGGGCAGCCCCCTCGCGCAGGCCGGCATCCGCTTCTATGCGGGCGCTCCGCTTTTCACCCGGCAAGGCCATGGCCTTGGAACGCTGTGCGTCGTCGACGAGAGGGTGCGCGAACTCGACGACGAGGGACGTCAGGTGTTGCGCGACCTGGCGGGCATGGTCATGAGCCAGATCGAGCTCAGCAACACCATCGGCCGCACGGACGCCGCCACGGGGCTGCCGAACCAGCACCAGATGTTCGAGGACGTCGAGGACCTTGCGCGTCGTCACAAGGGAGCGGCGGCATCGGGCCTGATGGTCGAGCTTGTGTCCCAGCAGCAGTACGGCCAAGGGCAGCGGGTGCTCGGCGGCAGCTTCACCGAGTCCCTGATCCGCGGCGCGTCGGCCCGGCTGCGGCCCGCCTTCGGGAACTCGTCGAAGCTCTACCATGTCGGTCCGACACGCCTCGCGGTCCTCCTCACGCCGGAAACCGGCCTGGAAGTGCCAATCATGGTGGACAGGATCATCGAGCTTCTGCGCGAGCCGCTGGAGTGCGACGGCATCCCCGTCCTGCCGACGCCGGCCCTCGGCTCGTGCGAGTTCGTGCTCGGCGATCTGGCGCCCCGGGACGTCCTGCGGCGCATGCTGAACGCGGTGGAGGACGCCTCCCTGTCCGACACCGCCCGTGCCGAGTACTGCCCGGCCCACGAACTGCGGCACGCCCGCAGCTTCATGCTCCTCAACGACTTCAGGACGGCGCTCGAGAGCGGCGATCAGCTCCGTCTCGACTACCAACCGCGGATCGAGCTCACCACGGGTAGGTGCCTCGGTGCCGAGGCCCTGATGCGCTGGACGCACCCGCTCCTCGGGCCGATTCCGCCGGTCGAGTTCATCCCGGCCGTGGAGCAGACGGCGCTCGCCAAGCCGATGACGGAGTGGGTGGTCTCCGCCGCCCTTGCGCAGATCGCCGCTTGGCAGGCTCAGGGTCTCGACCTTCGGATGTCGGCCAACGTGTCGGCCCTGAACCTCGACGAGCCGGATTTCGCGGCGCGGATCCTTGCGCTCGTGCAGCGGTCCGGCGTGCGCCCAGAGATGCTGGAGCTGGAGTTCACCGAAAGCGCAGTGGCGCGGAACCCGACTCGCGCGGCGAGGCAGCTCGAGGCGATCCGCTCGGCTGGGGTTGCGATCGCGATCGACGACTTCGGCAGCGGCTACAGCAACCTGTCCTATCTCCAGACTCTGTCCGCCTCGGTGCTGAAGGTCGACCGCGCGTTTATCGGCGACCTGGAGAGTTCCGAGCGTGACCGAACCCTCGTTCGCTCCGTCATCGACATGGCGCACGACCTTGGCTACCGCGTCGTGGCCGAGGGCATCGAGACGAGGGACGCTTTCGAGCTCCTCAGGACATGGGGTTGCGAGGAAGGGCAAGGATACCTGATGGCCAGGCCGATGCCCGCCGCCTCCCTCGAAGCGTGGCTGCGTCAGGAAATCGGGGCCGCGGCGGCCTGAACGCGCGGCGGCCGGCGCCGCGGCGATCGGGCGGCGCATCGGAGTGGCCGACATGTCCAGCTGCCGGGCAGCCTCCCCGCTGCCGATCATCTCCCCTGTCTCGAGATCCCGCATGGCGGTTGATCGCCATGCGGTGTCGTGGCGTGTCCGATCGATCGGAAGGGGACGACGCGGATGCATCCCCCGGGCCAGCAGGACGGCAGACGCGATGTGAAGCCATCCAGCGGCCACGTCCACCGAAGGGCTTGGGTCGGGTGCGGGGCCCACGTCCGCATCCGCGCGACCGCTCGACCAATTCCGGCAGATCGAATGCTGGGACACGCCCCCGCGCCGCGAACAGGGCGCGCCTCGAACAGGGCTCAGTCCCGCCTGTCGAGGATGTCCCTCACACGGGTGGCGAGCGCCGTGAAGGTGAACGGCTTCGTCAGGAGTTCGACGCCGTGGTCGAGGCGTCCCTGGTGGACGATGGCGTTCCGCGCATATCCCGTCGTGAAGAGGACTTTCAGTTTCGGCTGGCGCTTCCTTGCCTCCTCGGCGACGACGGCGCCGCTCATGCCGCCTGGAAGCACCACGTCCGAGAAGAGGAGGTCCACCTTTCCGTCCTCGCGATCGAGGAGCCGCAGCGCGGACGCTCCCTCGCCCGCCTCGAGGACCCGGTATCCGAGTTCGCGCAGCACCTCCGCCGAGTAGGCGCGCACGTCGTCGTCGTCCTCGAGCACCAGGATCGTCTCGAGTCGGTTCCCCTCGGGAGCCACTCCCTCGCCCCCGGCCTGTTCCTCGGCAGCCGACCCGACGCGACGCGGCAGGTAAATCTTGACCGTGGTGCCCTCGTCCACCTCGGAGTAGATCTTCACGTTGCCGCCGGACTGCTTGACGAAGCCATACACCTGGGACAGGCCGAGCCCGGTGCCCTTGCCCACCTCCTTGGTCGTGAAGAAGGGCTCGAACACCTTCGACATGGTCTGCTTGTCCATGCCGGTTCCCGTGTCGGACACGCAGATCACGACGTACTGGCCCGGCTGGACCTCGGCATTGTGGGCGACATAGCCGTGGTCGAGATAGGTGTTGGCCGTCTCTATCGTCAGCTTGCCGCCTCCCGGCATGGCATCCCGGGCGTTGACCGCGAGATTGAGGATGGCCGCCTCGAGCTGGTTGGGATCGGCCTCCACCTGCCACAGGCTGCCCGAGAGGATCGTCTCGATCTCGATGGTCTCGCCGAGGGTGCGGTCGAGGAGGTCCGACATGTTCGTGACGAGGCGGTTGACGCTGATGGGTCTCGGCTCGAGCGGCTGCCGCCGGGAAAAGGCGAGCAGCCGCTGGGTCAGGGTTGCCGCGCGCTTTGCGCCCGTCATGGCGTTGCCCGCGGCACGGCGCAGGCGCGCCGCCTCCTCCGGGAGGTTGCGCTGGATGAGGTCCAGGTTGCCGATCACGATCTGGAGGAGGTTGTTGAAGTCGTGGGCGACGCCGCCCGTCAGCTGGCCGACCGCTTCCATCTTCTGGCTCTGGCGGAGTGCCTCGTGCGTGCGCTCGAGCTCCTCCGTCCGTTCCGCCACCAGCGTCTCCAGTTCCTCCCCGTGCCGGGCGAGCGCCTCGCGCGCCGCCTTCTCGTCCCGGATGTCCCTGACCTCGATGATGGTGCCGACCGTCTTGGCCGCCTCGTCCCGGATGGGGCTGGCGGTGAAGGCGACCGGATAGAAGCTGCCGTCCCGGTGGACGAACACCTCCTCGCCCCTCGTGTTGTTGTTCTCGGGGAAGGCGCGGTCGATGGCGCAATCCTCGATCGGGAACGGCCGTCCGTCCGGGTGGGTGTGGTGGATGACGTCGTGGAGCGGGCGGCCCTGCACCTCGTCCAGCGAGTAGCCCGTCAGCCGCTCGGCCGCCGCGTTCATGTAGACGCAGTGCTGGCGCTCATCCATCAGGAAGATGGAGACGGACGCGTTGTTCAGCACCGCGTCGAGGCGCCGCGTCGTCTCCCTGAGCCTCGCCTCCGTGCGCGCCTCCTCGATTGCCGTCGAGGCGAGCTGCGCCAACTGCAGGAGGATGGCCTCGTCGGAGGCGTCGAACTCGCCTCCGCCCTCCTTGTCGGAGAGCTGTATCAGGCCGAGGTTCCGTCCGTCCCGGGCGATCATCGGCGCGGCCAGCCAGCCCCGCATCGGCGGGTGGTCCGGCGCATGGCCCCCGAAGCCGCGCCAGCGAGGGTGCGCCTCCAGCTCGGCCTGCGTCATCCGTATGGGCTCGTTCACCTCGCACGCCCACGCGTAGATGCCCGACCCGTCCGGCATCCTGCCGTAGTCGCGCCAGCGGTCGTAGCGCTCGGACATGGAGACGGCGTTGATGGCCTGGCTCCAGTCGGGACCCCGCGTCATGCTGACGACGGACTGGTGGGCGCCGACGATCCGCCGGGCGATTCCGGTGATGGCCTCGAGCTTGGCCTCCATCGTCGGTGCCGCGCCGACCTCGAGGGAGGCTTGCGCCAGGGCCTGGAGCTGCGCGGCGTGGCGGCGCGACATCCCCGCGTTCTCCTCCCGCTCGGCAAGCGCGAGGCGCAGGCGCATCTGGCTCATGGCCTGCCGGGCGAGTGCCCGCAGCGTGCCGAGCTGCCTCTCGGTGAGATGGCGGGGTTCGTAGTCCAGGACGCAGACCGTGCCAAGCGGCAGGCCCTCCTCGGTCTTGAGGAGCGCACCCGCGTAGAAGCGCAGTCCCGCCTCGCCCGTGACCAAGGGATTGTGCTGGAGGCGGGGATCCTTCCTGGCATCCGGCACGACCAGGAAGTCACGCTCCAGCAGGGCATGTCGGCAGAACGAGGTGTCCAGGGGCGTTTCGCGCACCCCGAGGCCAACCTCGGCCTTGAAGAACTGCCGGTCCCGGGAGACCAGGTTGACGACGGCGATGGGCGTCCCGCAAACGTCCGCCGCGATCCGGGCGATGTCGTCGAACTCCGTCTCCGGGGGCGTGTCGAGGATGCGGTAGCGGTCCAGCGCCGCCACCCGCTCGTCCTCGTCCCAAGCGGCTTCGATGGGTTCGTTCTGCAAGCTGTCGACCCCGGTTTCCAAGTCAGGCGCATCTAAGGCAAAGCGGCAGCGCCGGCAATGACTTGGGAGATGCTCTTCGGAGAAGCGGGCGCCGTCCGGCGGCTTCCCGGGTCCTCCGGGGTCGGCATTCGTGAAGGCAGGAACACGTCGGTCTGCGGAGGCGGAACGGTATGGGGGAGCACCGACCTCGTTTTGGGGCCATGCGCCTGCCGGGGGTACGGAGCCTGATGGGCTACCCTCGCGGCGCGGCAGCCATCATCGTCGCATGGCAGGGAGGTTGCCCTTGCGCGATCCCGGCGAGGATGGCGGCGTCGTAGGGCTTGGCGATCAACGGCCAGCGCGTCGGCCTTACATCCGTGTACCCGGACGCGAGCACGATGCGCAGGGAGGGCCACCGTTTGGATGCCTCCTCGGCGAGTTCGGGGCCCGTCATCCGGGGCATGCGGCAATCACTGAACAGGAGCGACACGTCCGGCCTTCTCTCCAGAATCTCGAGCGCCTCGACGCCGTCGCGCGCCTCCAGAACCTCCACGCCCAGGTCCTCGAACATGTCCGCGGCGTACATGCGAACCAAAGGCTCGTCGTCCACGACGAGCACCACCTCTCGGCTTCGCGACTCCAATTTCTGCCGACCTCCGATCGTCCGTCACACTGCCCACACGCGAGAGCCTCCGCCGTTACGCGGACCCCCTCTTGTCCCGTGGTTCGTCGTTCTCCGAGAACAGTCGGACTGAACTAGGCGGCTGCCGCCATTCGTCAACCCGCGGGCGGATCCGGATCGTTCCCGGTCCCAGCGGACTCAAAGTCGATGCGCAGGGTGAAGACGAGGCCGTCCGGCGCCAGAGTTGTCGTCCCGGTGCCGAGGGACTCGACCAGCCGCGCGATCAGCCTCGAGCCGAAGCCGCCGCCGTCGCGGGGTGGACCGGGTGCCTCTTCGAGGGGGGCGGTGCCGTGCTCCCGCCATCGGAGATCCAGCATCCTTCCGCCGTCCTCACGCACCTCCAGTTGCCAGGAGATGTCGAGCCGTCCGCCGGGCCCTGCCTGGCAACCGTACTTGACCGCGTTGGTTGCAAGTTCGTGGGCGATCAGGGTGAGCGGCATGCCCAGCGAGGACGGTAGGACGATAGCCGGGCCCGACAGCTCGACGTCCTCAGGTCGCGGCATCGCTTCGACCTCGGCGCGCAGAAGGGAGCGCAACTCGACGCCCTCCCAGTTCCGCGCCGTCAGAAGCTCGTTGGTGCGCGCCAGCGCCTGGATGCGCTGCGAGAAGACGGACCGGAACTCGGCCGGGGTGGACGTGCCCGCCGCTGTCTGCGTCCCTATGGCCTGCACCATCGCCAGGAGGTTCTTGACGCGGTGATGGAGTTCCGCGACCAGGAGCTCCTGCTGGCGCGCGGCCGCCAGCGACCGCTTCTCGATCGCCTGCCCCATCGCGTCGAGGGAGGCCGTCACGGTCTCGAACTCCCGCGTCGGGATCGGCCGGCGGGTTGCTGGAGGCGTTCCGCCCGACCATGCCTGCGCGAGTTCGACGAGCTTCCGGACCGGACGCTGGATCAGGGCGGCGCCCGCCGCCAACGAGGTGAGCGCAGCGCCGACCAGGCCGGCGGTCAGCAGGGCGAGGTTCCACCGCCAGCCCTCGCCGGCCATGGCCTGGACCTCGGCCAGGGCATAGCCGCTCGAGACGTAGATGCCTTCTGGAGGAAGCGCGGCAGGGCTGTAGGCAACGATGCGCCAGGTGCCGTCCTGGCTTTGCACCTCCTCCACGCCGGCAGCCGTGGCCTTGACCCACCGGTCGACGAACTCGTCGGGTATGCGGGTCCCGACGAACCGCTCCGGCAGCGGGGTGCGGGCGAGGATCGTGCCCTCGGAGTCTGCGATCGTCAGCGATCCATTCGGGGGCAGGCTGAAGGCCTGGACGATCGACTGGAGGTGCGACAGGCGAAGCCCCGCCGCCACCACGGCGACGATGCGCCCGTCCTCTTCCCGCACCGGGGCGGCGAACGGCAGGATCCTGGCCGAAGGATCGGCGCGGCCGACGGTGTAGCGGCCTACGACGAACCGTCCGGTGTCGATCGCCGCCCTGAAATAGGGGCGATCGGCATAGTTGGGCGTGGGGCGGACGGGATCGTCGCCGCAGCGTGGGCGACCGTCGAGGCCGAGAACGGCAATGCCCTGGAGATGGGGCAGGGCCTCGACGAGCGACGAAAGGTAGCGTGCGCACCGACCGGCATCGAGCTCCATGACGGTGGGCGACGAGGAGACCGCGAGAAGCAGCGTCCTCTGCCCCTCGATCACGCGCTCGATCTGTGTGTTCGCCTGCGCCGTCCGCCGCCGGGCAAGATCGCGGATCTCCGCTTCCCGGCCCGCCTGCAGCTGTTGCTCGAGCATCCAGAGAACGCCGAAGACGGGCAGCAGCGCCAGGAGGGCGAACAGGAAGAGGCGCGACGTCAACGACGTCGGCAGGCCCAGCGAGCCGCGCGCCTTGCTTCCCACGAATCGCCCCTTCGAAAACCCCACGCCACAAGAGCAGAATCGATCCCCCGGGAAAACCGCTGCCTGTCGTTCACCTTGCCCGCCGGGAGCGGAAACCCATCAGCGCCAGCTCCAGCGTTGCGTCGGCTACGTCCATTCGCCGCGAACGCCGTCTCAGGCGTGGTCGATTGCCTGCCGGATACGTGGACCAGGGAAGGTTTGGCGGAGCAAATCGCCGCCCCAGGCCGAAAGCCTTGATCGGCGTACACCACCCCACGGGCGGCCAACAACGGACGGCAAACCGCTGGGTCGATGATCTCGATCAAGGCGCCGTCGATCCGTCTCGGATTGGATCATCCTCGCACGTCTCTCGCCAGGCGCGCATACTCAGTCCCTCCAACGCGTCCCTGGTTCGTAATGTCTCTCCTCGTCCATACCTGCCGCGTCGACGCTTCCCGCGTCGTGCCGCTGACGCCCACTCCTTCCGACATGGCGATCACTGCCCTCGGCGTGGTCATGGACACCAGCCGGGCTCTGTCGCCGTCCCTGGCGAAGGTGGTCGGCGCCATCGGCTTGCTCGGTTGTCGGCTGGAGGCTTCCGCCTCATACGGAGAAGGACCCATCTCCGGGGTCTCCCCGGCAGGCTCCGCAGAACGGCGGGGGATCGCGAGCTTCTGGCAGGGGCTGGGCATCGGCGAGGACGGGGGAACCACGGTTCAATGACGCGCAAGCAGAAGCGGCTGGCGGGGATCGGCGGCATGGTCGGCGTCGTCGCGGTGGCGGTCGGGCTCGTGCTCCAGAGCCTGTCGACGAGCATCGCGTTCTTCAACTCGCCGACCGACATCGTATCCAACACGCCGGCGCCTACCCAGCGCATCCGCCTCGGCGGACTCGTCGAGCAAGGCTCGGTGGAGCGCGGCGCCGATTCCAAGGTGCGCTTCCGCGTGACGGACTCGGTGGAAACGGTGCCCGTGGTCTATGCCGGCTTGCTGCCCGACCTGTTTCGTGAGGGGCAGGGGATCATCGCGGAAGGGACGCTCGGGCCCGACCGCGTCTTTCTCGCCGATACGGTGCTCGCCAAGCACGACGAGACCTACATGCCGAAGGAAGTCGTGGACGACCTGAAGGCGCGTGGCCTGTGGGAGGACGGCAAGGGCATGGTTGCGCCGAAGACCGGCGAAGCGCCGGCCGGCGAGCCGATCGCCGCCGTGACGGAGGCAGGCCGCCCTCAACGGAATAGCGTATGTGCCGGGCCTGCCTGCCTGCGCGAGCCTGACTTGCCCGGATGCCCGATGATCCCTCAAACCGCGACGGAGTGTTTCCCGCCGTGGCCGAGGTAGGCATCGAACTCCGAAGCGACGAGGCGCGCGATCTCGTGACGGTGCACGCGGATCGACACCCGACTGCCGTCGACGTCGACCCAGCCCGCGTTGACGAAGTGCCGCAACCGGCGGACATCTTCGTCGAAGACCGATACGGGAGCCGAATGCCGAGCCGCGACCGCGGCAAGGTCAACCTCGAAGCGGCACAGCACGGCCTCGATCGCGTCGGCGCGCATGGCATCCTGACCATCGAAAGCCTTCCCCCGGGCGATCGCGAAACGTCCTTCCTCGATCGCCCGGCGCCATCCGGGAACGTCGGCGGCGTTCTGCGCATAACCCCAGGGCATTCGGCTGATCGAGGATGCGCCGATGCCGACGAGGGTCTCCGCGTCGTCGTCGGTGTATCCTTGGAAGTTGCGCCGCAGCCGCCCCCCGGCCTGGGCGACGGAAAGCGGGTCATCCGGATGCGCGAAGTGGTCCATGCCGATCTCCACGTAGCCTCCGCCCTCCAGGATCCGCCTCGCTACTGCCGCTTGGGAGAGACGCTCCTCCGGCCCCGGAAGGGCAGCCTCGTCGACGAGCCTCTGGTGGGTCTTCATCCATGGGACGTGCGCGTAGCCGAAGATGGCAAAGCGGCTGGGCGCCAAGGACAGCATGAGTTCCGCCGTGGCCGCGACGCTGTCGTCGTCCTGGAACGGCAGACCGTACATGAGGTCCGCGTTGATCGCCTCTATGCCGGCCGAGCGCAGGGACTCGAAAGCGGCCCGGACCGTAGGAAGCGGTTGCACGCGCCCTATCGCGGCCTGGACGGCCGGATCGAGGGTCTGGACCCCGAGGCTTGCGCGGTTGACGCCGAGGCTTGCCAGAGCCCGCGCGCCTTCGGGCGTCACATGACGCGGATCGAGCTCGACTGCGTGCTCCATGTCCGGACGAAACGCGAAGCGGTCGCCGAGGTCGCGGACGATCGCCTCGAAGCAGTCCGGCGGCAGGATGTTCGGCGTGCCGCCGCCCCAATGGATGCGGGACACCTCGGCACGCCCCAGGTGCGCGGCGAGAAGGGCGATCTCGTGGTGCAGCACCGCGGCGTAGGCCCTGATCGGCTCGTCGCGCAACGAAGCCTTGGTGGTGCAGCCGCAGTAGTTGCAGATCGTCCGACAGAAAGGAATGTGCAGGTAGAGGGATACGGGAGAGCCAGCTCGAGCCACACGCCGCAGCCACTCGGCATGGACCTCCGCCGTCACCGCGGACGTGAAGTGCGGCGCGGTCGGATAGGAGGTGTAGCGTGGAACCGAGCGACGGGCGAGGTCGCGAAGTGCGTGCGGAAGAGCGAAGGGTGCGTTCATGCACGCCTTGTCCCGCAGCCGCCGTCGCGGGTCATTGAGCGGGATCAAATGCTGCGGGATCGAGGGTTCGGCACCGCGATCGCCGACGCGGTCGAGCTTCGCCAGTCCCGGGACGCTCCGCACCCATCGGCGGAGGAACCGGCCGCAGCCTCAGGTGATCGCCGCGATGCGGCAGTCGTGGCGCCGCGCACAGGGCAACGGCAGCTGGGCGGCTCAGCCAACGATCCCGCATTCCGCCCGAGTACGGCCAGGTTGGCGGTTCAGCACGGTTTGGCACGTTGGCAAGGCGGTCAGCCTGCTGCCGGCTCGAGCGCGGCGACATCCGCGCCCGGTTTGGCACGGGCATCCGGAAAGGCTGCGAGCACGTCCAGGATGTCGAGTTCGCTCTTGGGCAGGTCGCCGAAGGTGTAGCCGTCGAGCACGGCGAGAAAGGCTCTCGTCGCTTCCTTGAGAATGCCTCGGATGCCGCACGCCCGTGCGATGATGCAGGAGCCGGAACTGCAATCGACGAGATCGAAGCCGTCCTCCGTCAAGCGCACCACCTCGCCGACCGTGATCTCGCTCGCTGGACGCGCCAGCTTGATGCCGCCCGATCGCCCCCGCACCGTCGTGACGAGGCCCGCCCGGCCGAGATCGTGCACCACCTTCATGAGGTGGTTCTTCGAGATGCCATAGGTCTGAGAGATCTCCGAAATCGAGGACAGGCGCTCGGTTCGGGCGGTCAGAAACACCAGCACGCGGATCGAATAGTCTGTGTAGAGGGTCAGCCGCACGAATAGAGGTCCTTCGCTTCGCCGAAAACATACAAGGCGTTTGCATCTTTTCGGCAGCGTGCTACGCCGCCGTTATAGATGCAAGGCTTAGGCATCTTTCAGCGAGCCTCCTCCCATGACCCCGCTCACCTCCTGCCCTGACCCGCAACCGCTCAGCGAAGCTGAGTTGCGCCGCCTCGTCGTCGCCTTCTACGAACAGGTTCGAGCCGACGATCTCCTTGCGCCGATCTTCGCTCGGCAGGTGACGGACTGGGCGGCACACACCGGCCGTCTCGGCGACTTCTGGTGCTCGGTCATGCTCGGGACCGGCACCTATAAGGGCAACCCGTTCGGCGCCCATCTTCCCCTTCGCGACACCCTCGCCCCGTTCCACTTCGAGCGTTGGCTGTCCGTCTTCCGCGAGGTTGCGGCGCGCGAACTAGGCGACCAGCGTAGTGCGGCGATCGTTCGGAAGGCCGAGCGCATCGCCGAGAGCCTCAAGGCGGGACTCTTGTTCAGGCCCATGCCACTCGGCGAGAGCTCGCATGAAACCTCTGCACTCGGCGGCTGACACCCTCCCAGCCATCGTTCGGGAGGCTTAGCCAGAACCTCGCCCTCCGCAAGCGGGCTGTCGCAACGCCCGATAGCACCACCCTGCCTTTCATCGAGGCGCACGAGCTCCGCGATCGTCAGAACCACCTACGAGCACATGTTCCGCGATTGGCAGACGCCGGACTGCAGGTCGTGATTATGCCTCCGAACTCTCACGTGCTTTCGAGGGTGCGATGCTTTCCGGCCTCGAGAGGGGCGGGGCCATCGAGTTGGCCGAGGCGCCCGTTTGGAAGATGACCCTTACGCCACTGCCCGGGCCATAGCGTGAAACGAGAAGCGGCTTCGCCGCCGATCGGCGCGGTAACCTGTTGAACGTGCCGACCTCAAGCTGGTCGCCACGAGTAACCGATCAACAGGCAGCTCATTGCCAGCCGCGACCGTTGCGTTCGCCGCAGCCGTTCCGCACCGCGTTCGCCGGTGCCCTCCGTCGGCCGATCGTGACGAGCCACTCGTCGCGCCGGCGCATGCGGCACTCCCACGTGAAGCAGCCTCCCTGGAAGGTTTCGAAGCGACGGAGGAGGTCAACGGGTTCGCGATCGCTCACGAGCTCGAAGTGCCCGCCCGGAGGGAGGATGTCGAAATTTCGGAACACGGCGACGTGGCGCTCGGTACCGGTGAGGGGACGGATGTCCAAGCTTCGGGCATGATCGTTCGACTGCGACATGTCGGCTCCTGAGATTGTGGCTCAGGAGCCGAGTAGCGGCAGTCGCCAAGGAGCGCCTTGCGCCGGATCAAACGCCCCGAGCATTGCCTCCGCTCTCGTTCGACATCCGATCGATGCGCAGGTGCATGGATCCTGGCATGATTCGCCATCCGCCTAATCGGCATGATCCTTGACAACCGGTGTGCCGATGACCGAGCCACGCTTGCCGTTCCGCCACCTCGGAGTTGGCCCTCGGCAGGGAGTTGGCACGAAGGTGGTCGTCTTCCCGGTCCGATGTTGCGAGGCGGCCGGAAGACCTCAATTCATGAAGCTGCGTACGGAGTGGGGACGTGCAGCCTGAACGGGAGGCGACAATCGCGCCGCGCCAGCATGCCGCAAGTTTATGGGCGGGGCTGTTCAAACGCCCATCCGCGCTAGTTCGCGTCTGCGTCGACGATGCGACATGACGGAGGCAATCCCGACCATACGGATGTCCCCTTGCTGATGCCCCCAACAACCTCGATCTCGTCCCGAGGATCCTCGCGATCGGCAAGACCGCGCGCGCCTACATGGGGCTGCAACTCGCCGAATTCGGCCTTCATCCGGGACGGGACAGGTTGCTTCTCGCACTCTACCCGGGAGGTTCGGTGTCGGTCTCGATCCTGACCGACGTGCTCAACGTTCGCCCCTCGACGGTGTCCAAGATGCTCGACCGCATGCTGGTGGCCGGGCTTGCCGTCCGCGAGCCCGATCCGGCCGAGGGCTGCCGGACGATGGTCTCCATCACTCCCGCCGGCATGGACGCGCAAGAGCGCATTCGAGAGGTGAGGCGAAGGTTGGAACCGTCTTTGAGAGCTTCTCCCGCGAGGAGCGACGCCATGCAATCCGGTCCATGGATCGAGTGCACGAGGCCTTGTGGGCGCGTCTGCGTCGCATCCGTTGAACCTCCTCGATGCGGCGTGGGCGCCCGCCAGATCCAGCCGCTCCGGGGACAGGTCGATGCGGCGAAGGATGCCGCGCTCCTTGAGATGAATCGGGAAGGCCATCGCGGAGGCACGGTGACCGCCGGTACCCGGCCTGGGAGCGGCGGTCACCGTGAAGGGGCCGCTCCGCCCCGCCGATGCAGGTTCGCAAGGCGTGGATCCCGCGCGTCCCTCACCCACCGGGCGCGGGCGAACGCGAAGCGGCGCCGGCACACATGAACCCGGCTCCCACGGAAAACATCGCGCTCGGGCCCGCGCCCAAGAGGCGGAAACGGACCCGGTGCGACTTCGCCCTCGCGGTCACCGCTGGTGCATGGACGAGCCGCTTCTTGCTCGGACGTTCGACCGGACGACAAAGCGCCCTGCCCTTGATCCCGATCAAGGCGCTCCGCGCGGCCGGGGCTTATGGATCCCCCGTCAGCAGGCGGCAACCGGTGCTCTCGTCGCCGAAAAGGCAGCAAGGCGAAACGGTCATCGTTTTCCCGAACGCTTCGACGTGGGCTTCCACCCGAAGGATCCGACTCGGCCGCACGCAACACGATCCCGGGCCTGACCGCCCGGAACCGCACCTCGCGCGGTGATGGTCCCCTTGGTTCGATCGAGCGTTCCCAAAGGAGAGCCGGCACCGCACGGTCATCAGGAGAGCGACCATGTACGCCCATATCCTCGCAGCAACGGACGGATCGGACCTCGCGTCCCGAGGCGTGACGCACGCCGTCCGCCTGGCCAAGGCACTCGGGGCGCGGCTCACCCTCGTCACGGTGACGGAGCCGTTCCCGTTTCTGGCAGCCGGGACAGAGGCGGGGTGGGGAGTGGCGGCAGAGGACATCGCCCGGTTCAGGCAGGTCAACAAGCAGGCTGCCGAGCAGGTGCTGACCGAGGCCCGGCGCTTGGCGGCCGAGGCGGATCTCGAGGCGGGAATCGTCCACGTGGCCGACGCGGAACCCGCCTCGGGCATCGTCGACACGGCACGGAGGGAAGGCTGCGACCTCATCGTCGTCGCCTCCAACGGCCGCCGCGGACTGCAACGCCTGATCCTGGGGAGCGCGGCCTCGGAGGTCCTGGTCACCAGCCCCGTTCCGGTGCTCGTCATCCGCTGAGACCCGGGAACGGCAAGATCATCAGCCGAGCGGAGCGTGCTTCGAACAGATCCCGATCCACCGGAGATCGGCATCTCGGACCAAGAGTGAGAGACAACATCATGTCGCACGGTTACAAGAACATCCTCCTCCCGCTCCTGCCGGAAGTCGAGGCCCGAGGTTCGCCGAGCCCCGCCACGAAGTTCGCGATCGACATGGCGCAGCGCTTCTCCGGCTTCGTCAGCGTCGACTTCCTCCTGCCGCTGGCGGCCTGGGTGCCCTACAGCCTCCTGACCGACATGCCACGCCAGCTCCTGACGGCCGAGACCAAGCGGCTGGAGGAGGGCGCCGAGGCGAGTCTGAGACTCGCAGCCGACGCGATCTCGGATGCCGGCATCTCGGTGGAGAAGCAGCTGATCTCCCTCGACTTCCTCGCGCTTCTCGGGCGCGCGGCGCTTCGCGCCCAGCTCCAGGACGTCATCGTCATGGATGCCGGAGCGAGCGCCCTGCGCGAGGAGCGGGAAGTCGTGGAGGCCTTCCTATTCCGCACGGGACGGCCGCTGATCCGGGTGCCGGCAGCGCCGGCGCCGGGCATGCCGCGCAACGTCCTGGTGGCTTGGGACGGAAGCGTTCCGGCCGCGCGGGCGGTGCGCGAGGCGCTGCCCATCTTGCGGACGGCCGAACGGGTCGAGATCGTCACCGTGCGGGGCGAGAAGGACGTGTCCGACATCGCTCCGGGCGAGAGACTGGCGACCTATCTCGACCATCACGGCGTGGTGACGCAGCAGACCATCCTCACCGCGCCGCATCGCGACGTCGCCGAAACGCTGCGCGATCACGCCGGTGAGGCAGGATCCGACATGATCGTCATGGGCGCCTACGCCCATTCCAGGCTTCAGCAGGCCGTGCTCGGCGGTGTCACGACCGCCCTTCTCGACCGCTGCCCCGTCCCGCTGCTGCTCGCGCACTGACGCTCCGAGCCGACCGGCGCGGCGGCGGAGCGGGAGCGTCAGGCCAGATCGGTGGCGCTCTCGCGCAGGCGAGCGGCGATCAACCGGACCTCGTCGCCGGATGCGCCGGTTCGGTGCAGGAGGGCGCTGCCGAGGATGATCGAAGCCTCCAGGAGTTCGACGACCGCCTCATTGGCTCCCGCGCGAAGAAGCGCGGCCCTGTGGGCAGCATCGTGCGCGCGCGCCACGATGACGAGGTCCGGTCGCTCGCGCCGCAGGGTCGAGACGATCGAGAGCGAGCCGGACGGATCGTCCATGGTCAGGATGGCGGCTGAGAAACGGCCGCTGCCGAGGGCATGAAGAACGGCTTCCCGCGAAGCGTCGCCATAGACCACCGGCTGCCCTTCGCGGCGTGCGCGCGCGACCATGGCCGCGTCATGGTCGAGGCCGACCCACGCCTCGCCCCGCGCGTCCAGCATTGCCGCCACCGTACGGCCCACGCGCCCGAAGCCGGCGACGAGGACGATCCCGCCGGCCGGGTCGATCGCGGCGGCGATCGGCCGGTGCCCTTGCGCGCGGCGCTCGAGGGCGTGCGCCGCGCGCCGGCCCGCCGATGCGAGGAGGGGCGTCGCCGCCATGCTGAAGGCGACGACGGCGATGAGAAGCTGGCTGCCCTCGAAGGTCACGACACCTTGCTGGGTGGCGATGGCGAGTAGCACAAAGGCGAATTCGCCGCCCTGCGCCAGGTGCAGGCCGACATGGGCGGCCTGCGGCAGGGCAAGGCCCGAAAGCCTTGCCAGCAGCGCGAGGACGAGCGCCTTCACAGCGATCAGCCCGGCAGCGAGGCCTAGGATCTCCGGCAGCCGGGCGAGAACGAAAGCGGGGTCGATCAGCATGCCGACCGACATGAAGAAGAGGCCGAGAAGGATCCCGCGCACGGGCCGGATGTCGGCCTCCACTTGATGGCGGTACTCGGTGCCCGCCAGCATCAGACCCGACAGGAAGGCGCCGAGCGCCATTGGCAGCCCGGCCTGTGATGTCGCGAAGGCCGTGCCGAGGACGACGAGCAGCGTGGCCGCGGCGAAGAGCTCGGGGCTGCGCGCGCCGGCGACCATGCGCAGGAGAGGCCGGAGCAGCAGGCGACCCGCGGCCAATATGACCAGCATCGCCGCGATGGCCTTCGTCCCGGCGGCGAGGAGCGCCGGAGCGAGTTCCTCGGGCGGCGAGCCCAGGGCCGCGACGAGCGCGAGACCGGGAACGGAGGCGAGATCCTGGAGAAGCAGCACCGACAGGATCACGCGCCCGGTGCGGCTCGCCAGCTCGCCCCGCTCGGATAGGATCTGCAGGACGAAGGCCGTCGAAGACAGGGCCAGCGCGCCTCCGAGAACCGCCGCCGTCGGCATCGCTGCGCCGGCCAGCATCGCCACGCCGCCCAGCAGCGTCCCCGTTACGGCGACCTGCGCGAGGCCAAGGCCGAATATGTAACGCGCCATGGTTTTCAGGCGCTCCATCGTCATCTCCAGCCCAATGGCGAAGAGCATGAAGACGATGCCGAACTCGGCGAGGCGATGGGCGCCCTCCGCGTTGCCGATCAGTGTGAGTGCGTTGGGACCGAGGACGACCCCGGCGAGCAGATAGCCGATGACGGGACTGGTGCGCATGCCGCGGAAGAGCGGAACGACGATCACCGCGGCCGACAGGAAGATCAGGATGTCTGACAGGATGGAATCGGCATGGGGAGTGGGGGACGGCATGGCTGCACCTCGGTCGTGTCGGGCTCGTCCTAGCGCTCCGGCCGGCTCCGGGCGAGGGAGGGGCACGATCTCGCGTGGAAAGCACCCGCGGGATGATGCAGCGAAGCTTCGCCGTAAGAGCTCCGGTTAGCGTTCGTGGCTGCCCGGGAGTTGTGGCCGGTTCCCCGGGCGCGGGGACAAAGGCTTCCGGAAAGCGTTCGACGATGCCGACGCTCCGGCGCTCGAACGCCAAGCGGGCCACGATCCACGCACTCGATCTCCGAGGCCCCTTTCCTGGGTCCATCCGGATCAGTTCGGCGTGCATTTCCAATGCCAACACCAATGCCGATGCCGGCGCTCGATGCATCGCTGCGGACGGGCGCTTGCATGTCTCCCCGCTTGTTCCCGTCCCGGCCGGGATGGTAAAGGGAACCGCAGGCGCCCCGGACCCTCCGTAATCTCCGCATCGACGCGCCTGCCTTGATCGGGCGGCAGACCGCCCACGACCCTGGACAACGAAACCATGCAGGCACTTCGGTCGATCGAAAGGTCCGGCATCTGCGGCGAGCCAATCGCCTGCGTCGGCTGCGAGGCGCGGGCGCGCGGCGTGTGCGGCGCGTTGGCCGGCGACCAGCTCGTCTCGCTCTCGCGCGTGTCGGATCGCCGGGTGATCCGGCCCGGCGAGCATGTCGGGCGCGCTGCCGGAGAGTCCGAGAGCGTCTCCAACATCCTGTCCGGCGTCGTCAGCCTGGCCAAGCGCCTGCCCGACGGGCGCCAGCAGATCGTCGGCCTTCAGTTCGCGCCGACCCTCGTTGGCCGTCCCATCGCGGGGGACGACGCCATCGAGGCGACTGCCGCCGGTCCCGTGCGCGTCTGCACGATCCCGCGCTCGGCCTTCGAGGGCGTCCTAACCGCGAACCAGGCCTTCGAGCGCCGCGTGCTCTCGCAGGCGCTGAGCCAGCTCGACGAGACGCGGGACCTCCTCGTGACGCTCGCGCGCAAGACGGCGCTCGAGCGGGTGGCGACCTACATCAATATGGTCGTGCGGCACGCGAGACCGGTGGGATCCCCGGGAGAACCGGGCGAGATCCCCCTGCCGCTGAGCCGGGGCGAGATGGCGGACTTCCTGGGGCTGACCATCGAGACGGTCTCCCGCAAGATGACGGAGCTTCGCAAGGCGAAGATCGTCGACTTCGCCAACGCGGCATCGTTGCGCATCCTGTCACAGACGCGCCTCGACCAAGCCGCCGGCGGCTGAAACCCGGACGCGAGGGATGCTCGCGGGGAACGCCCCCGCCGAGTACCCGACGCTTGACCGTGGTCAAGGCGTCGCTGCCGTTCCCCGGGGTATGGCGAGCGCCCGGGGCGCTGCTGCCCGAGCGGAGAAAAGCCATGGACCTTCGCGAAGGATTCGAGGAATTGGAAGCCATCGCCGATCTCATGGTCGCGCAGACCCGGCTTGCCGACCGGCTGGAGGCGATCGCGGATGCGCTGCCAAGATCGAGTCCGGAGGAGTGCCGCGTGCTCGCGCGCGAGCTCCCGTCGACCCTCGCCCTCCTGCATTCAGTTGAGGAGCGATGCCTCCTGACACCGCTTGCCGGCCGTCTGCCGCAGGGCTCGCCCTTCAAGGCGACCCTCGAGCGCATGCGCTGCGAGCATCTCGAGGACGTCGACGCCGCAACCGAGTTGGCGGATGCGTTGCTTCGGTTCTCAGAGGCGAAAGGCGGCGTCGGCTCGGACACGCTCGCCTACCAGCTTCGGTCCCTCTTCGTCGCCCTGAGGCGGCACCACGCGCTCGACCTGGAGGTGTTGCTCCCCGAGGCGCGTGCCCGCTTCACGCCGGCCGACCGCGCGCGGCTCGAGGCGGCTCTCCGGCTCGAGGCGTGCGGCCGAGGTCCGAGCGGACGAACAGCTTTCACGGGATAGGCCGGGGACACGACCCGTGCCCGGACATTCGAGCGATGGGGCCGCGTGCAGCTTCCGCCGGACCTTGGACCGGGACGGCGGCTCTGGCACCCCCCGGCTGGGGCGGGATTTCAGTCAGACTCCGTTCCGGTGGGCTGGGTGCTTCCATCCGAGGCGTGGTCGTTCGCCGCTCTTCGATTGACGATCGCATTCCGTGCGATCCTCCCATGCCAACGGGATGGCCAGGAGGTTCCAACTGGCGGGATCAAACGGATTGGGCCGAAGCTTCGTTCGTGACAGGGCCGGCGCCGGGCCTTTCCTCGCCATTTTCCGCTTCCGTTGCGGCGATGGGGATTTCCATGACGCAGCGAACGCCACCGGTGCCGATCTCGTAGAGAGTGCTGGCGCCGAGCATGGATGGGAGGGCCCGCTCAATCAGCTTGCGCCCGTAGCCGCCTCCGTCGGGCGCACGCATCCCGCTGCCCCGACGGTCGCGCTCGTTCCCGCCGCCCTCGGTCCACTCGATGCGAAGGAGGCGCTCCCTCCCGTCGGGATCGGCAACCGACCAACGCACCGACAGGCGCCCGTCCCCGTCCGCGAGTGCACCGTACTTCCTCGCGTTGGTCGCCAATTCATGGACCACGAGAGCAAGGGCCTCGACCGCTCCCCTTCGCAGCGGGACGTACGGCCCGTCGACCTCCACCCGGTCTTCGCCCCGGGCGCTACCCAGCGCCTCGAGCTCGCGCTCCACCAAGTCGCGGACGCTGACGCTCTCGTCGTCGCGCAAGCTCAGCAAGTCCTGAACCCGGGCGAGGCTCGCCAAGCGTTCGGAAAAGCTCGCCAGGAACCCGTCGGCCGCGCCCGACTCCCGGGCGGTCTCGTTCGCGATCGACTGGATCAGGGTGTAAGAGTTGCGTGCGCGGTGTCGAAGTTCCGTTACGAGGATCTCGAGCGTCTCCGCCCGCCTGCCGTCACGCTCAAGGACCGCCCGTCCGTTCATGTGGACGTATGCGATGCGGCCGTCCCCGTCGTGCACGGGCGTGAGCACGGCGTCGAAGGTCGAGGTCCTGCCGCCGCCGTCGACGTCGAGCCCTTGCGCGGGAACGTGCACGCTCTCGCCGGCAAAGGCGCGCTCGTAGAGCGGGCCGACGCTCGCCCAGCCTTCCGGGAAGGTCTCGGGCAGGGGCTTACCCAGGGCACCGGGATGGCGGTTGCCATAGTTGCGGGCGGCCGCGTCGTTGTAGATCAGGATCCGCTCGGGACCGCACACGAGCGCCGACACCACCGGGCAGGCGAGCACCTGCTCCACCATGAGCTTGAGCCGCTCCGGCCAAGCCTCCATCGGACCGAGCGGCGTCGCGGACCAGTCGAGGGAACTCACCAGGGCCGCCATGCCCACAGCCCTCGCCGGGGCGGCATCCAACCCCAGGGCGTCCGCTCGTGACTCTCGGGCACCATGTTCTTGCCGTTCGCTCGCAGGCAACATGTCGTGACCTTGACCCTGTGGCATCCGACTTGCCGATGGACACTCGAACTCATGCACAATTATCCAGTTCGCAAGGAGTCGCAACATACGCCGCGCCATTGCTGTCACGAGCCTGTCTCCGACGGTTTAGGTGGGGGCAGACCTCCATGCACCTGCGTCCTGATCAGGCCGAGCGCGACCTGACGGACGCGACGCGCTCGCGTCCATCAGGTCTGTGCCCCGCGGTTCAAGCTGAGCATCGTCCCGCGAAGATGTGTCTCCGACCATGCGCCAACGTGCCGGTGACGAACGAGCGCACCGCTAGGTGGAGCAACGACGCCAATGTGCGGTCCGCATCGCATCCGACTCCACCAACCTCCAGCACCTCGTTAACCTTCAGGAAGGGACCGAAGTGATTGACCGGGCGATCGAGGACGAGAGAAGGCTGGCCGATCATCGATTGCGGTCACCGGTCGTGCGGTGGAGCGCCCCGCGTTAACCGTGACGCAACCGGATCGGGCCCGTTCGGCCCCATTCCTGCCGGAAGGGTGCCCCGATGTCGACGGCGTGAAAAGGCAAGGGGACGTGGCAGTCGACTTGGGTCACCTCGTTTGCGGTGGCTTGGTTTCGGCAAACCGCAGTCTTGTCGCCGAGGAGGGCTGCTCCGATCGATGGGCGACATGGCACGCGACCACCTGTTCGCGTGAACTCCTCGCCGCGGTTTGGCATGATTATGGTGCCCACATCCTATCGGATGGGCACGGGGCCGGCTCCGCGAGCGGCGCCTTTGCGGAGCCCTGGTTACCGCAAGCGGGTGTATCCCGGACGCGGCTTGTGCCCGCGGTCGCGGCTGGGGCAGCAAGAACAAGGATGAAGCGGCTGATTGACTCGGGATCATGCCGCAACCGTGAGGAGGTAGACCGTTGCCAACCGTTGGAATTCCATCGGCTCCCCGACCGACGCCATCGGTGCCTGCCGGGTAGGATTTTGGTCGAGATCCTCGAAGCGGAGCCATGGATGTCCGACCTTGTTCAGCCCTTTTCGGTCGCGGAAAGTGACGAGGCGCCCGCCTTGCTGCCGGCGCTCATCGCCGTGAGCCGCTCCTGCCGACAGTTGATGCAGATAAAGCTCTCCGCCCTCGGCGTGATGGCGGGCCAGGACCAGCTTCTCGATGCGCTGGGACCGGGAGCGCCCGTTCCGGTCGGGCAACTTGCCGCGAGGCTCAACATCCGGCCGTCGACAGCGTCGAAGATGGTCGACAAGCTGGCGGACCATGGGCTTCTTGTCAGAGTTCGGGATGCTGGGGATGCACGTCGAACATGCGTGGCGCTGACGCCCTCGGGCAAGGAGGCGCTGGCGCGTGTCCGGAACATCTGGGCGGAACTGGAAGGCGATCTCTCCGACGCCTTGGCGAGGGAGGGAAGTCTCGCCGCGACAGGGCAGTCCATCGACAGGCTGGCCGACGTGCTGGCTGCCCGGTTGGCCCCCTTACGCTAGGTCCCTGCAAGCCGGTCAAGCACGCCATTCAGTTACTCAGGCCTGAGTTGTTGCTTCGGAGCGTCGATCGATTGCGGCACGTCCCTTGTCCGTCAGGCGGACCCAAAACAGTTCCTTCCATCCGACGATGACGACGCAGAGGCGTCGATCGATCAATTCCGCGACGGCCTCCATCTCGGAAGGTCCCATTTCGGCAAGTTGCTCGCCAACATCGTCCTCGGCAGGGCCGCAGCGGCCGAGCCGCGCCAGGAGCTGCCTCGCGAGCGGCGATACGTCGGGATGGGCGAGTGACATCTGTTTCCGTCTGTCCGTGGGCATGTGGATACGAAACAGAAAAAGAATGCAGCAAGCGGCGTGCTGGTCGAATTCCATGTGTAACCGTCGCGACGTCGTGATTTTGCGAGGCATCCTTGCGTCATGTGCCCTTGACTCGACTTTGGCCATTCATGCGGCGTGACAGAGGGCGTAGGCCCAGGGGCTTGGCAGTCGGAAGCGGGGTTTCGTACGGGGTTGTCTGCGCGGCGATGTCGCCAAAGTCCTCTCGCGCCAGGTCGCCCAGCGCACGGCGGCGAGGGCGTCGGCGAAGGTCGGGCGCGGCTTGTGATACCATGCGGCCGTGGCGAACGATCGCCGTTGGCGGGCCGGGAGCCGGGCGGCCAGGAGCGTGACGATCGAGAACAGGGCGAGCAGGCAAGGCGTGGTGCGGGCGATCGCGGTGTCCGACCACTGGCGCTGGGTCTCGACGCCCAGATGGGCGCGCGCTTCCTGGAAGGTGACCTCGACGCTCCACCGCCGCACGAACCACGACAGGATCTGGGAGGCGTCGCAGGCGAGGTCGGTACACAGCAAGGACTGCGGCGGGAAGCGGTTCTGAGGATCGCGTACGAGCACCCAGCGGATCGGCACGACGGGCAGGCCGCCGTGCCGCCACACTGCGGTGCCGGAGACGACCTCGATGCTGCACGGGTTTGGCCCATACCAGCCCGGCACGGTGAGCCGATGCCAGAGGGTATCTTCGGCCGCGAGGGTCGCGGCGAGCGTGGGCAGTCGCGCACCCTTGGTGCGCGGACGTCCGATCGTGCCCGGCGGCCGCGGCGGGGCGGGCTCGTAGAGGGCTGCGTCAAGCCGAAGGCGAGTGACGGCCGTGATGCGGCCACGACGCATGGCGTCGAGGAAATTGAGGGCGCAGAAGCCGCCGTCGCCCACCAGCACGAGGTCACGCCCCGGCAGCCAGCGCCGGGCCTGAAGGGCGAGTTGGCGCCCGATGTCGAGAAGCGGCTTGTGCCGACGACCCCGCTCGCGGCAGGCGCGTTCGGACGGCACCAGGGCCGTGAGGAAGGGCAGCGCCCAGATGCGCCCTGCCCAGGGGATCGGCGCGAGCAGCATCAGGCTCATCCAGCGCAGGCCGCTCGCTTTGACGAAATGGCTGTCGGACGAGCGCACCGGATCGCGGTAGATGCCCTTGGCCGCGATGCGCCTGCCGCGACGGCGCTCGATCGTGTCGTCGATCCCGAGCACCACGGGACCGCGCGGCACGAAGGCGGCAATCAGCAGCCCGAGCAAAATGCGCCCGCCGGTGCGAGGGCACCAGGCGGCGCGATTGAGGATGCGGTGGACGTTCACGAACCGCCGATCCTGCGCCCGGCCCATGATGCGCAGGACGCTCGTCACCGTGCGCTGGCCCGGCGTCAGGATCGCGCCGATCATCAGGATTTGCGCATGCCGCCACGAGCGGTGGACGAACAGCGGCTTGAACGCCAGGATGAGGCCGGCGAAGCAGGTGGGCAGATCGGGCATCGGACGTCTCTTGGTCGGGACACTCCAAGCCTATCCGTCATGCCCGCTTCGTCACACTGCTCCGCTCGCCACACCATCGGATTGGCCAAAGTCGAGATTAGGAGCCCACTCGAAGCTCCAGACGGCTGTCGCTTGAAGAGCGACCGCACCCAACCCTGACAACTACATTACGCATGAACGAAGAAGATTGCGAGCAGGATAACAAAGATGATGAGAGCGGCGGAGAAGAGAGCTGCTATGATGTCAGTATCGCTCACTCCGCCCTCCCCCTCACAGTTCGCAGAACTATGCTCGGCAGGGATCACCGCCGCCACCCTCCAGTTAGATTGACCCCAACCTCTTCCGGTCTCGGTTGTTTATGGTGGAGCATCCACCAATAATACGACATGGCTCCGGAGGCACAGCCGCCTCCTACCACCTCGATGACTCGTCCTCCGTCGGCATGCGTCCATGCGGCGTCATTCCATCGACAACGCCCGGCAGCACCTGGGAAAGTTGGGAGAGAAGATCGTCGCGTCCCATTCCGGTCTGCTGCGACAGCGCATGAACAGTGTCCGGCCCGAGCGCCTCACCGAGCTGGTGCGGGGCGATCTGCCGGTTCGGACCAGAGCCAATCCAAGAGTTCGCCACGTCGCCATGGCCGCTCCTCTGGAACATGTCGATGAGCCCGCCGAGCCCTCCCATGCCTCCAGCCCCCATGCCGGCACCGCCCATTCCGCCTGCGCTCGCGCCTCCGGTGATGCCACCGAGCAAGCCGCCGAGACCGCCTCCCATCCCACTGCCTGACCTCGAGGCGAGCAGAGCCATCAGGGCCATGACGAGCGGCGACATGCCTCCGCCGCTCGCGCCGCCGAAGCCTCCACCCAACCCGCCGGTGCTACCCTGCTGGTAGCCCTGCTGCTGGCCCAGCACGTTGCCGATGACCTGATCCAGAAGTCCCATGACTTACCTCCTTTGCGCCCTTCGCACGGCCGGTGGAGCAAGCCCACCGGCCGAGTCGTGGTTCCTGGTTCAGTAGCCGGTGCCGCTTCCACCGCGGCGGCGGGCGAGTTCGTCCTCGCTCACGGTCGTGCCGCCCAAAGTGCGACCGGTACGCTCGTCCTCGATCTCGACTTCAGTCCGGCGCACGCTGTCGCGGATCGTCTCGTCACGGACCTCGACATCCTTGTCGAGGCGCACTTCCTCGACGACGCGCGCTTCCTTGGAGACCACCGCCTCCTCGCCGCGTGCCTCTGCCTCGATCACCTGCTCGCGGAACAAGTGGTCGGCGTCCGTCGCGGCGCGATTGACCGGGTTGCGCTCGACGCGAACCGTCTCGTTGCGCAGCGCGACGCTCTCCTCGACCGGCGTTTCCACGACGTAGGAGCGGATGCGCACCCGCCCATGATCGACCTCGCGCTTGCCAACCCGAACCTGCTCTTCCGCTACGGGGATGTAGTCGGAGCGCGCCTCCACGCCTTCAGGGGCGGCGTAGCCGGTGCTGCTCGCAGACGTTCCTGCCGCGCCATACCCAGTCGAGGTCGAGGTCGAGGTGGTGCCGAGGTCCGTGTAAGCGGTGCCGGCCGTGCCGGTCGCGCTCGTAGCAGTCGTGCTGGTGCTTGCCGTGCCTGCGTCGTAGCCGCTCCAGCCCTCAGAGCGCCACTGCGCTTCCTTCGTGTCGAGATCGGCGGCACCGGCATTCTCAAGGATGTCCGACACCACGTTGAAGTCGGCGTTGTCAGCCCTGACGGTCAGAACCGAGCCACCCCGGCGCAAGCCTTCGGAGTAGGAGTAGCGATCTTCATCGGGCATGAAGACGTCGCCGAGGGAGGCCCAGAACCCCTTGTCCTCGCCCGTTCCTGTCGATCCGCTCGTGCTCGCGGCAGTGCTGCTGGAGTCATGGATGCTGATTTCGCTCGGTGTAATGCCTGCGGCCAGGAGCTGATCGTAGGCATTCTGAGCTTCCGTGCGGCTGTCGAAGTAGGCGGTGATCGTCCGGCTCATGAGGTTTTCTCCTTTTTGGTTTCGTCACCTGCACCCAGCCGCTCGATGACGGCCTCCTGTTTGCGCAAGATGACGGAGGTTTGGACGTGCTCCACCGAGCGCGTCCGGCGGATATGCACCTCTTCCTTCAGGACGAGGCGCTTCTCGACGACGAGGATCTCCTCGACGATGGGGATGATCGTGAGATCACCGTCTTCCCGGATGGAGGGAACTGCATCGATCTCGTGCCCGATCGGCACTCTCGTGACCTCAACGGTCTCGCCGGCCAGATCCTGAGCAACCAGCTCTTCGGCTTCGCGGGTGACGGTGCGGACCCGCACCCGGTCTGTGACGACCTCGCGCTTGCCGAACCTCACCTGTTCCTCGGCGAGGAGAAGCGCGGCTTGTGTGCTTGCATCGTCTGCGAGCCTGACGTTGCCGTCCTTCTTCGTCATGGCGCTGCTCCTTCCGGATCCAGCTCTCAGAGGCTGCCGCCCGTGCCGCGCACATCGCGAGCCTCAACAACCCGTCGGCTGGGGATCAGGCGATCGGCATAGACCGGATGAACGACGCCGGAGCGCCCCCCGAGCCAGCCGGCAACAGCGCCCAGAACAAGGGCGATGAAGGCCAGGATAGCGCCCGTCGAGGCAACCGAGGCGGCCGTATCGGCGGCCTGGGTCGCAGCCTCACGGGCCTGATCCACCGTCTGGCGGTACTGCGCTTCGATCTGCTGAACCTGCTGCTGGGCCTGATCGAGCGGGATGCCCCGAGCTTCCGAGAGGGCCTGGGCGGCCTGTTGGCGAGCCTGTTCGGCGCCCTGCTCGTCGCTCGTAGCCAACGCCCGCAGAGCGTTCACGGCACGCGCTTGCAAGGCTTCAGGATCCGCTCCGGCAGCGCGGACCTGACCCTCGAAAGCATCGAGCGGGTTGGAGTTGGCGAGCGCGGGAGCCGCCGTCTGGGCAACCGTCTGACCAAGACCGCCGATCGCGCTCGTCACGCCGCTGAAGGCGCCGCCGATCAGCGATCCGACGGTGCTGGTGAGGAAGTAAAGAACGAGAAGGGTCGTGACCGCCCAGGTGGTGAGGCCGTGCAGGGCGCCCGTGGTGGCGACCGTCTTGCCCGACAAGCGCGCGGCGATGTAGCCGCCGATGAACGAGGCGATGATGCCGGACAACACGTACCAGATGCCGGCGGTGATCGAGAAGGTCGAGGCAGCCGGGTTGTCGCCGGTGGCCGGATCCAGCGTCGCGATCCCGATGCCGACGCCGAGCATCGTCAGCAGCACCTGCACGACGAGGGCGACGGCGACGCCGGAGAAGATGGCGCCCCAAGACACTTTGTTGATGAGGATCGTGTGCGCGTCTTCCGCGGCCGTGGCTGCGTGCCCGGGGCGGTTGAAGGAGCCGTCATCGTGGATGTGGGGCCTGTTCAAGTCGGTCATGCGGTGCAACCTCGCCTAGCTTTCGGAACGGGCTCGGGGCACACGTTCTCGCTGATCGGGACGGTTTAGGAATGCGCATCGAGTTGGCGGAAAAGAACCAAACGCCTAGCTGATTTCGATATGAATTTGGTCGTACGACTTCATCACTGGGCAGCTGAGCCAGCGACACCCCGCTCGCGCGCCCAGACCATTGCGGCTCCCCTGCGCTTGACCCCAATCTTCCGGAACACGGACGAGAGATGGTTGCGTACCGTATGTCGCGACAGGCGCAGCCGTTCCGCTATCTCCGCGTCGCTGAGTCCCTCGCAAACCAGCTTGAGGACCCCGAGTTCCTTCTCGGTGAGGCATTCGGTTCCGGCTGCAGAGGGGGCATGCTGGGTGGCCGAGCGCAAGGCAGCCAGCTTCTCGACGATGGTGCGGCTGAACCAGGACGTCTCCGACATCACCGTCTCAATGGCCGTCATGAGCTCGGCCTCCGAGCGCTTCCTCTCCGTGATGTCCTGCATGACGCAGAGCACGCACTTGCGGCCATCGAGGTCGATCGTCTCGGCGCTCAGCAGGCAGTCCACCGGCGAGCCGTCACGCACCCGGATTCGTATGTCCGCACCGGATATGGATCCTTCCCCTTCCAGCAGCGCGCCGAGCTTCCTTTGTTCCAGGGGATCGGCCCAGAGGCGCAGGTCGAGTGGCGTCCGGCCGACTATCTGCTCCTTGGCGTATCCTGTCAGCCGGACGAGCGCCGTGTTGGCCTCGATGAACCGGAAGTCGGCCGCGTCCCAGATCCACGAGGCGACGGGCGAGAGCCCGAACGCCTTGGCGAAGCGCTCCTCGCTGGCTTCCAGGGCCCTCTCGGCCCGACGTCGCGGCTCGAGGTCGGCGAAGGTGAAGAGCATGCAGCGCTCGTCGGATATCTCGATGGGCTGACCTGCGACGATGACCCGCTTGCCGGCACCGTTCGCGACGCGGAGGTCCGCCTCGGTCTGCGGGACGGTCCGACCCTCGTGCAGGTTCCGGACGGCGGCGTCCCGGTCCGCGCTGCCCGCGAACACGTCAAGCTCGACCGCGGAGCGCCCGACGACATCGTCGCGGGAGAAGCCCGTCATCTCCAGGAAGCCGCGGTTCACCCTGACGTAACGCAGGTCCGACAGCCGGCAGATGAGGGCCGGTGCGGGATTGGCGTTGAAGGCGCTCTCGAAGCGGTCCTCGGCCTCGAAGCGCCCCGTCTCGTCGTCGATGACGAGCACCATGTACTCCGGATCCCCGGCCTCGTCGTAGATGACGAAGCAGCGGATCGTGTGGGTCCATGGATTGTCGGGTTGGTGAACCGGGGAGACCTCGATGGTGACGGCGCGGGGCGTCTCGCCCTTCATCGCCCTCTCGATCGGGAAGTCCTCGCGATGTACGGGCTGCTTGTTGCGGTAGGTGAGCTGGAAACGCTTCCTGTATTCCTCGATGGTGGAGCCCAGTTCGTCGAGGTGCTTGACCCCGTGCAGCGCGAGCGCCCGCTCGTTTGCCCAGAGAATGACCCTGTCGAAGCCGACCAGAACGACGCCATCGTCGAGACCGGTGATCAGTTGCTGGAGCTGACGGTGGCGCAGTTCCGGAATCGGAGAACTCTCTTGCATCGACGGCACCTCGACTTCAGCAAGGCGGCATGTCCCCCTTTGCCCTTGCTGCCTCAAAACCCGCAGCAGGCCGTCCGTTCCCCGGACGTGCGCGTTGAAGGCGCGTCCCCTTGCGGTCGAGCGCCCTGGGCGCCCGTGCTCGGGCGTGCCGCCGGGGAGGGCGGCCGCGCCGTCGGGTTGCGGTTCGCAGCTTCGCCGCCGATCGCGGCGCTCACCATGTCGGGTCCGCGCTGTGGGCCTAACCCCGATCGGTGAGTTATCCCGATGGCTTCCGCCACGGCCTGGATTCACGCCGGCGGACCGAGGGCGCCTTGTTCCGGTCGCATCGGCGGGCTCGGCGCCGGCGTCCGCCGAGAGGGCGGTCTGGGGTTCGGGGCATATGCATACCTGCCGGCCGGCCGCTTGGATCACGCCCGCAGAGGCGTCCTCACCCAAGGCGCCTGGCCGCGGCGCCAACCCTGTCCAGGAGCCAGGCGAGGGGCTCCGGCCGGTGCAGGTAAAGCCTCTGTCCGAAGCCGATCCCGCGTGCGCGCAGGAGCTCGACCCCTTCCGCATCCGGTACGCGCTCCGCCACGACCTCGACGCCGAGCTCGCGCGCGATCGTGCCGACCGCCGCGCAGATCGCCTGGTCGAGCCCGTTCCTCGCGACGTCCTGAACGAAGGCGCCGTCGATCTTGATGCCGTCCACCGGAAAGCGGCGCAGATAGCCGAAGGAGGACAGGCCGGCGCCGAAGTCGTCCAGGCTGACCCGGCAGCCCGCCCGGCGCGCATCGCGCACGAAGCGCTCGGCGGCGGCGAAGTTGTTGACCGCCGCCGTTTCGGTGATCTCGAAGCAGAGCCGTTCGGCCGGCTGGCCGGTTTCGCCCAGCTGCGCCTCCACGAAGGACCAGAGCTCCGGGTCGCTCAGCGACATGGCAGACAGGTTGATCGAGAGCACCGGCGCCTCGGACGCCGGCCGGAGGCCGGCGAGGATATCGAGCGACTGGCGGATGACGCGGCGGTCGAGGACGCCCATGAGGTCGAAGCGCTCGGCGGCCGGGATGAAGGTTCCCGGCATGATCAGCGATCCGTCGACCCCGGCGAGCCGCGCCAGGACCTCGATGCGGCGCGAGCGCCGCGCGGGATCGGACAGGTCGCGGATCTCCTGCCCGAAGAGCCGGAGCCGGTTCTCCTTGAGGGCCTGCAGAAGCTCGGAGGCGGCCCGCACCTCGGCGAAGCCGCCGGCGGCCGCGCCGCCTGCCGGATCGTGGAGCGAGACCTTGTTGCGGCCGCGCGACTTCGAGGCGTAGCAGGCCGCGTCGGCCAGGGAGAGCGCGGTCAGCGGGTCGGGGCCGGCGTCCGCGAGCAGGACGATGCCGACGCTCGCGCCCACGCCGTGGACCCGGCCGCCCCAGGACAGCTGCTGCGAGCCGACGGCCTTCACGACGTCGCCGCCGGCGCGATAGGCCGCATCGGGCCCGGACGCCTCCATCAGAACGGCGAACTCGTCGCCGCCCAGCCGCGCGATCTTCGCGCCGGCCGGCAGCACGGCCGCCATGGCCTTGGCCACGAGCTTCAGGAGGGCGTCGCCGGCGGCATGGCCGGCCGTGTCGTTGACCATCTTGAAGCGGTCGAGGTCGACGTAAAGGAGGGCGAGGCCCGCGCGCTTCGCCGGATCCTCGACCGCGCGGGCGAGAGCCTTGTCGAAGGAGGAGCGGTTGAGAAGGTCGGTGAGCCCGTCATGGCGTGCCAGGTGGGCCAGCTCGCGCTGGCGCGCCTGCTCGCGCGTGACGTCCTGGACGATCAGAACCGTTCCCACCACCGCGCCGGCCGCGTCGTAGAGCGGCGAGGCCGTGTCGCGCATGACGCGCCGCTCGCCGTCGCGGCGCTCGAAGAGGGCCGGCTCATCCCGCTCCGTCGTGCGCCGCTCGGCGCAGGCGAGGGGGGCCGACGGGGGCAGCAGGACGCCCGTCCGCTCCTGCCGCAGCGGCAGGACGTCCGCCGTCCTGCGGCCGAGGAGGTCGGCCTGCTCGGCCAGGAGCAGCCGCTCGGCCGCCGGATTGGCGAAGGTGATCGCGTCCTCGGCATCGGTGGCGATCACCGCGTCGCCGATCGAGCGCAGGATGACGCGCAGCCGCTCCTTCTCCGCCGCGAGCTTGTCCGACACCTCGACCTGCTCGGACACGTCCCAGATGCTGCCGACGACGAGCGGCGGCTGGTGGGGCGGGTGCACGAGCCGCGACAGGGCGAAGATGTGCCGCACCGCCCCGTCCGGCCGCAGGATGCGGTAGGTCATGCGCACCGGCGTGCCCTCGGCGAGAAGGGCGCTCGCCGCCGCTTCGGCGGCGGCGGCGTCGTCCGGGTGCAGGCGGGCGTGCCAGGTGCCTTGCGGAACCTCCTCAGGTCCCGGCCCGAGCCCGTAGATCTCGCGCATCCGGGCGTCCCACGAGGTCCGGCCGGTCTCGGTCTCGTAGCTCCAAAGGCCGATGCCGCTGGCGTCGAGGGCGAGCTCGATGCGCTGGTTGAGGAGCGCCAGCCGGGCGGCGGCTTCCTTCTGCGCCGTGATGTCGGTCTGGACGCCAATCATGCGCGTCGGCCGCCCCGCCGCGTTGCGCTCGACGACCTTGCCGCGGTCGAGGACCCAGATCCACCGCCCGCTCCGGTGGCGAAGGCGGAACTCGCATTCGACGCTTTCCGCCTCGCCTTCGAGATGGCTGTCGCCGCTGGCGAGCGCCCGCTCCCGGTCGTCGGGATGGATGAAGTCGAGCCAAAGGTCCGGATGGTCGCGCAGCTCGTCGTCGCCGTAGCCGAGCATGCGCTTCCAGCTCGGCGAGTAGTAGCAGGCGTTGTTGACGAGGTCGGCGTCCCACACCCCCAACTCGGCGCAGTCGAGCGCGACCGCGAAGCGTGTTTGGCCATGGGAGGTGCGGTCAGCGTGGCTGATCATTCTTGCCGCCTCCGCCGGACGCCGGGCTCATCGAAGGTCCGTACGTCACGCACGGGACGGCATCGAGCCTCCTCCGTGTTTGTCTTCGTGACAACCGATGCCTTCTGTGACTTCGGCACGACTGTAGGGTCAGATCGATAAGGATCGATGAAGCGGCGGCAGCGCATCAGCCGAGCACGTCCATGACGGCAACGAACAGCATCGGCACGGCGCGACGCGCGAACCTTGAGACAAGGCGGAGACGTCTCACGCGTGCGGTCCCGGCTGCCGGCGGCCTCCTCCTCCCGGGCGGCGCGGTGATCGTACCATCCCGACCTTTGGGGAAACGCCCGCCGCCCGCATCGGTTGTATCGACGGCAGGGTGGACGACCGGAGCGGCGGCTGTAGCGGGGACCAGGACCATCGGTATGGCCGCGCAACGCATGAGCTGCCGTGAGCCATCCATCGCGATGCGCGTGCCTCGCGCCACCCGGACGAACAAGGCCCCGGCAGGACCGGCACTCGGCACGTCCGGTGGCGGCAAGCGGGACGGGCGGTTGAGGCGCGACGGCGTTCGGGTGAGTGAAAGACCTCGGCGGAGCCGGCGCGTAAACCAAGAGACAAAGTTTTTTGCGACCAATGGCGGTTTCGCCTTTTGCGCCATTCGCAAGCTGATTAGTATAGTGAAGTTTCGGTTAGCCAGTAAATTGTAGAGATTGTCGAGTGGACGGCATTCTGTCCGCAAGCGGCCTGGGCTTTGTTTTGAGTGGTGTGGCGCGTTTCTGTTGGCCGTCCCTCGAGCGAGGGCTCGAAGCCGAGAACG
Organism: Antarcticirhabdus aurantiaca; assembly: GCF_009765365.1. Taxonomy (GTDB): domain Bacteria; phylum Pseudomonadota; class Alphaproteobacteria; order Rhizobiales; family Rhizobiaceae; genus Antarcticirhabdus; species Antarcticirhabdus aurantiaca. Next base: position 42,894 of record NZ_VTOM01000016.1, on the reverse strand, counting down.
TGGCGTTGAAGGCCGGCGAGTTGCGGACCCTGGTCCAGATCGCGGGGATTCCGCGCCTCACCATGCGCGGGTTGGCCGGCCGGATGGGCGTACAGCCGATGACCGCATCGGACTTCGTCACGCAGTTGGAGGCGCGTGGCCCCGTGGAGCGCACGATCGATCCGGAGGACCGTCGGGCGCGTCGCCTGGAGGTGACCGCCGCCTCGGACCGCGTCTTCCGGAGGATCGCGCCGGTCGCGCTGCGAGTGCACCAACTCTCCGTACGGCGCCTCGACGAGGCGGAAAGGAACGAGCTGACGCGGATGCTTCTGATGGTGCGCGCCGGCTTCATGGATCCTCAGGACGAGGACCGAAACCCTCGGTCGAACCGCTGAGCCGTCGGGGCGGCGCGTCGGCTCCCTTTCGCCGGTCTCAAGCCTCGCCGGCGTTCTCGGCGGTGAGCCTGTCCAGCGGCGCGACGATCCGGCAGGAAACCCCTTCGGGCGCATACGAGATCTCGACAGGCCGGCCCGTGGAACCCGCGAGCCCGATCTCGATCAGCCGCGTGCCGAAACCCTTGCGTTCCGGCGGGGTCACCGGCGGCCCGCCGCGCTCCGACCACTCGAACACGAACAGCGGTGGGGCCGCGCCGTGCGCGTCGACCCTCCAGCTGATCGACACCGATCCCCCGGGAGCGGACAGGGCACCGTACTTGCCCGCGTTCGTCGCCAGCTCGTGGCAGGTGAGCGAGAGGGCCAGCGCCGCCGTCGGCCCGATCGTCACCTCCGGCCCGGACAACGTGATCCGACCCTCGCCGTCCAGGACGGAGACGGCGCCGCGCACGATCTCCTCGACCGAACCGGCATCCCGAGATCCGCGGAGCAGGAGGTCGTGGGCGTTCGCCAGGGCCTGGATGCGCGCCGTCAGCGCGGTCCGGGCGCTTGCCATGTCCGGCGCCGAGCGCAGCGTCTGCGTCGCGATTGACTGAACGGTCGCGAGCGTGTTCTTCAGGCGGTGCGAGAGCTCGCGGTTGAGGAGCTGGCGCTGGCTCTCGGCGGCCACCCGGTCCGTGACGTCGCAGAACAGGATCCCGACCTGGTTGGGCGCGGGATCGTCGAGCCGAAAGGCGTAGACCTCGAACCAGCGGCCATCCATCGGCTCGGCCCGGTGGCGGAAGCGGACGGCCTCGCCCGTCGCCGCCACCCGCCCGTAGGTTTCGTACCAGAACTCCTCGAGGTCCGGCACCATCTCCCGTGCCGTCCGACCCTCGGCTCCGGCGAGCCCGGTATGCCGCTCGAAGGCCGCGTTGTGCTCGACGAAGCGGTAGTCCACCGCCCGCCCGCCGTCGAAGATCATCTCGACGACGCAGAAGCCCTCGTCGATGGAGTTGAACAGCGTGCGATAGCGCCGCTCGGCAGCAGCAAGCCGAGCCTCCGCCTCGACGCGCCCGGTTACGTCGGCACCCTCGACGAAGATGCCCGTCACGTCGCCGGCGGAGCTGCGAATCGGCTGGTACACGAAGTCGAGGTGCCGCTCCTCGACATGTCCGTCCGCACCCGTCCGCAGTTCGACCGGCTGGCCGAGCGCCTGATGCGCGGTGCCGCTGCGATAGACCTCATCGAGGATGTCCACGAAGCCTTGGCCCACCACCTCGGGAAGCGCCTCGGCGACGGTCTTCCCGACGACGTCGCGGCCACCGACAAGCTTGGTATAGCCGGGGTTCACCTTCTCGAAGCGGTGCCCGGGGCCGCCCAGGAGCGCCATGAAGGTCGGCGCCTGCTCGAACATGGCTGCCAGGAGTTCGCGCTCGTCCTCGAGTTCCCGGCGGGCCAGCACCTGGTCGGTGATGTCGCGGGACACGCCGACGAAGCGGATCGGTCGCCCGTCGACGTCGCGCTCGAACTCGCCCTTGCGCGCGATCCAGCGCAGCTCGCCCGTCCGCGGATTGCGAACGCGGTACTCCACGTCCGTCGGAGCCAGGGCCGAGCGGCGGGTCGAGCCATGCGAGACGAGGCCCTGATCCTCGGCCAGGACGAGGCGCTCGAAGTCAGCGGCCGGGCGGCGCTCCCGGTGCTCCAGTCCGTAGAGGCGCGAGAACTCGGGCGACGCGGTGATCACGTCGTCGACGACGTCGATGGTGAAGACGCCGACGCCAGCCGCTTCCTGGGCTTGGCGAAGACGAGCCTCCGCAAGGCGCAGGCGCTCGCCGGCCAAGTGCTCTGAGGTGCGATCGCGCAGGATCTTCACGAAGCCGACCGGCACGGACGCGTCGTCCTTGAGGGGCATGATCTCGCCGGACGCCCAGAACCGCGAGCCGTCCTTCCTGAGGTGCCAGCGCTCGTCCGCCGCCCGTCCCTCCCGAAGGGCCTTGTCCATCTCGATCAGGGGAACGCCGGCAGCCACATCCTCCGGCGTGAAGATGAGATCCACGGCTTGGCCGAGCACCTCCTCCGCGTTCCACCCGAGGATCGCCTCGGCGCCCGGGCTCCATTCGGAGATGTTCCCTTCGAGATCCGTCACGACGAAAGCGAAGGTCGTGGCGCTCTCCACGATCATGCGATAACGCGCATCACCGACACTCTTCAGCCGCACAGATTGTCCCCGCCGCCTCGATCAGACAAGGCCAGCCAAAGGCCAAAAATCATTTGGATGCAAGCGCTTCAGGTCGTGCACGGCTAACTCTTCCGCACCGTGGCAACTTGGGGCGCCCGGAGGCTCTCCGCCTCCATGATGGGCTTGCCGATCATGCCGAGCGACTCCCACGCAACAATCAGTGCGCGGAGCCCGTCGTGCGCGGATCCGCTCGGCCGCGGATGTCCCGGAACTTGGTCCGGCCGGCCGGCAGCATGCATCATTCGAAGGAGACGACCGCCAGGCAGATCGCCAGCAGCGACATCAGCCAGGCCACCGACGCCCAGCGCTCCGTCCCCCGCCGCGCGGGAACGCGATCGGGTCCGCCTCGCAGGCGCCGTCCCGACAAGCGTTGGGCGGCGTGGGCCAGGGTGAAGAGCGCGACGAAGGCCAGCTTGGCGTAGAACCAGGCGCTGACCGCAGGCTCGGGAGCGTGCGCGCGGCTCCACAACAGCGCGGCGCCGCTGATCCAGACGAACCCCACCGCGAACGTCGTGAGTTCGGCGAGCGTCCGCCGCGCGAGGGCAAGTCCCGCCTCGTCCTCCCGTCCGACGCTGGCGCGAAGGACGACGTAGGAGGAAAGGGTCGAGCCGGAAGCCATCGCCATCATGATGAGGTGGGCGATCTTGAGCAGCTCAAACATGGCGCCCGTCGCCTTCCCTTGTCACCGCCTCCGGCTCATCGTCGAGGAGGATCCGCGCGCCCGCTCCCTCCAGGTCCTCGTACTGGCCGGACCGGAGCGTCCAGAGGAACGCGGCAAGGCCCGCAAGGCCGAATCCGAGCGCCACGGGGATGAGGTAGAGGAGGGCGTTCACGGCCGGTCTCCGCGCGACGTCGGCCCCGTTCCGTCCGCAGGGCGGAGCGCGCGCCAGGACAGGGCGAGGGAGTTCGCCACCACCAGGATCGACGAGGCCGACATGGAGACGGCGGCGATGAGCGGCGTCGCCAGGCCGAGGACGGCGATCGGCACCGCGACGACGTTGTAGCCGATGGCGAGAACGAAGTTCTGGAGGATCTTGCGGCGGGTGGCCCGCGCCGCGGCGATCGCCTCGAGGACCGGGCCCAGCCGCTCGCCCGTGAAGACGAGGTCGGCGGCGGCCTGGGCGATGTCGGCGGCGCCCGCCGGCGACATCGAGACGTGCGCGGCGGCGAGCGCCGGCGCGTCGTTGATGCCGTCGCCGACCATCAGGACGCGGCGTCCCGCGAGCGTGAGGTCGCGCAGCGCCTCGACCTTGGCGCCGGGCAGGCATTCGGCCGTGGCGGAGCCGATCCGGACCTCCTCCGCGACGGCGGCGACGGCCGGAAGGGCGTCGCCCGAGAGGAGATGGGCGTCAAGGCCGAGCGCGCGCAGGCCCCGGACAGTCTCGGCGGCGTCCGGCCGCAGCTCGTCGGCGAAGCCGAAGCGGTGAGCCGGACCCTCGCCGATCCTCAGCCAGACCTGCGTGCCCGCCGAGCGGCCGGCTGCCTCGCCGCTCACCCATTCCGGGCGGCCGAGGCGCACGGGAACGCCCGCCAAGCTCGCCGAAACGCCATGGCCCGCAAGTTCCGCGCGATCGTCGAGGGGGATGGGGACGATGCCCCGGCTCCGCGCCGCCTCGGCGATGGCGAGCGAGAGCGGATGGCGGCTCGCTCCGGCAAGGCCTGCCGCTACCTGCCAAACCGTCTCGTCCGCCGTGTCCGGCGCCTGCGCCAGTCGCGGGCGCCCGCGCGTCAGCGTGCCCGTCTTGTCGAAGACCACCGTGTCGACCTCGCTCAGCTTCTCCAGGCCCGCCCCGTCCTTCAGGATGATGCCGCGCGACAGGAGGCGCCCGGCGGCCGTCACCTGGACGGCGGGCACGGCGAGGCCGAGCGCGCAGGGGCAGGTGATGATGAGGACGGCCACCGCCGCCGTCACCGCGGCGTGGATGCCGGAGCCCAGCGCGAGCCAGCCGAGGAGGGTGATGAGCGCGGCGGCGTGGACGACGGGCGCGTAGAGCCGGGCGGCGCGGTCCGCCAAGCGAACGAAGCGCCCGTTCGGCCGCTCCACGGCCTCCATGAGGCGCACGACGCCGGCGAGCAGCGTTTCGCCGGACGGCGCGTCGACGCGGACCTCCAGAAGGCCCGTCAGGTTCATCGAGCCGGCATGGACGGAACCGCCGGCCGCAACCGCCTCGGGCAGGGACTCGCCCGTGAGGAGGGAGCGGTCGACGTCGCTCGATCCCGCCAGCACCGTGCCGTCGACCGGCACGCGCTCGCCGGGCAGTATGCGGACCCGGTCCCCGACCCGCAGCGAGGCGGTCGGGAGGCGCTGCATGCGCCCGTCGGCGAGGAGGAGGGCGGCGTTGTCGGGTGCGAGCGACAGGAGCCGCGCCGCGCTCGACCTGGCGACGCCGCGCATCCGCTCGTCGAGCACCCGCCCGACGAGCAGGAAGAAGAGCAGCGAGACGGAGCCGTCGAACCAGGCGTGCGGGCCGGAGGTGACGGTCTCGTAGAGGCTGAGCAGCGTCGCCACCACGACGCCGATCGCGATCGGCACGTCCATGTTGGTCGTGAAGTGCCGGAGCGCCCGGCCGGCCGAACGGAAGAAGGGGCGGCCGGCATAGATGACCGCCGGGACGGCGATGGCCGCGGAAAGCCAGTGGAAGAGGTCGCGCGTCGCGCCGTCCGCACCGGACCAGACCGAGACCGAGAGCAGCATGACGTTGGCCGAGGCGAAGCCCGCGACGGCCATGCAGCGGATCAGCTCCTTCTCCGCGCCCGAGTTCTGCGCGGCGAGCGCGGCGGGGTCGAAGGGCCGGGCGGTGCGGCCGGCCGCCTCCAGCGCGTCGAGCACGGCCTCCGGGGCGCCGGCGGGGTCGATCGCGACGCTGAGCCGCTTGGTCGTGAGGTTCGCGCGCGCGTGGGAGACGCCGGGCACGCTCGCCGCCGCCCGCTCGACGCGGGCGAGGCAGCCGGCGCAGTGCATGTCCTCGACCATGAACTCGACGTGGCGGGTTCCGTCCGGCGCGAGGCGCAGGAAGGCGGGGTCGAGCGGCTCCCGGCGCGGGGGCGCCGGGCTCGGAACGGGCGAGGGGAGCGGCGCGGCCGCGTCGACGAGTGCGGACATCGGGGCTTTCCTCAGTCGGTGGAGAGCGCGCGCGTTTCGCGCCAGGCGAGGCTCGGGCCCTGCCGCGCCTCGATCTCGACGAGCCAGCGGCCGCGCTCGAGGACTTCCCCGGCCTCGAAGCCGTCGCCCGCCGGCGCCAGGCGCAGGAGCCGGTCGGAGGCGGCGCTGGCGGGCCGGCCGGCGAGGGCCCGGACGTCGAGGCCCGGCACCGGGCGGCCGGCCGCGTCGCGCAACCGGAATTCGAGGCGGCCGCCGCGGAGGGTCACCGTCGAGGTCCAGCCACGCGCTTCCTGCTCGGCCGCCTCGTCGAGGAGGAGGTTGTAGGTCTGGCTCGCGACGTAGCTGTTCTTCGCGTTGAGGCCCGGAAAGGTCGAGATCGCCTTGTAGGCCATGACCACGTTGACGCCGATGATCGTCCCGAAGAACAGGGCGACGACGCCGACCATGTGCCGGCCGGTGAAGACGAAGCCGCGCCTCGCCGCCGGACCGGAAGCTTTCGACGGGTTCATTTGCGCGTGACCTCCTTGGCCTCGAAGCGTGCATCCTCGACGACGGTCTCGTTCGAGCGCGGGTCGGTGAGGACGAAGGCGAAGTCGGCGGGGGCGGCGTTTGCGGCCGGGCGCAGGACGAAGACGCGCAGGTCCCGCACCGAGTCGGGCGGCACGTCGACGACCGCGGAGCGGGTGCGCTCGCCGTTCTCCGCCGTCCACATCGTCGCGTCGGGCAGCCCCTGGATCGCCAGCGCCAGGCTGCGCGGCTCCCCGGCCTTGTTGACGAGCTTCAGCTCGTAGCCGTTGCGCACGCTGCCGTCCGACAGGGTCGTGAAGAGCGGCGCGCGGTCATGGAGCACCGTCATGCCGATCTCGCCCCTGGCGGCGAGCGCGACCAGCATCGCGACGCCGATGGTGGCCCAGAGTCCGAAGTAGAGGATGGTGCGCGGCCGGAGGACCTTCGAGATCGAGGGCCCCCTCTGCTCGGCACGGGCCGTGTCGCGCCCGAGGGTCGCGGCGGTTTGCGCGTGACGCTCGTAATCGGCGAGCGTCGAGTAGGACACGAGGCCCCGCGGCTTGCCGACCTTCTCCATGATGCGGTTGCAGGCGTCGATGCACAGGGCGCAGGTGATGCATTCGAGCTGCTGGCCGTTGCGGATGTCGATGCCCATGGGGCATGCGGCGACGCAGGCGTTGCAGTCGACGCAGTCGCCGACGTCCCGGCCCGCCGCGATCGCCTTCTTGGCATGGCGCGAGCGCGGCTCGCCCCGCCAGTCGTTGTAGGTGACGATCAGCGAGTGCTCGTCGAGCATCGCGCCCTGGATGCGCGGCCAGGGGCACATGTAGGTGCAGACCTGCTCGCGCATGAAGCCGGCAAGCCAGAAGGTGGTGGCGGCAAGGAGCGCGACCGTCGTGTATGCGACCGGCGCCGCAGTGCCGGACACGAGGTCGACGAGAAGGGTGGGCGCGTCGGCGAAGTAGAACACCCATGCGCCGCCCGTGGCCGCGGCGATCACGAGCCAGAGGCTCCAGAGCGTCAGGCGCTTGCGGATCTTGGTGAGGGTCCAGGGCGAGGCGTCGAGCTTCGCCCGCGCGTTGCGGTCGCCCTCCACGAGCCGCTCGACGGCGATGAAGAGGTCCGTCCAGACGGTTTGGGGGCAGGCATAGCCGCACCAGGCGCGGCCCGCCACCGAGGTGACGAGGAACAGGCCGAGGGCCGCCATGATCAGGAGGCCGGCGACGTAGTAGAATTCCTGCGGCCAGATCTCGATGCCGAAGAAGTAGAAGCGGCGCCGCGCGAGGTCGAGGAGGACGGCCTGGTCGGGTGCCGCGGGCCCACGGTCCCAGCGGATCCACGGCGTTCCCCAGTAGATGCCGAGAAGGAGCGCGACCAACGTCCATTTGATCCGCCGGAAGGCGCCGTGCACCCGGGACGGGAAGATGTGCCGGCGCGCCTCGTAGTCCGAGCGCAGCTCGCGGTCGTTGACGGGCTCGGCGCTCCGCACGGGTTCGGCGCCGACGCCCTGGAGGCCCCGGCGCGGGCTCCGGGGGTCGTTCCGGATGGTGTCGATCAGGGTTGCCATCGGCGCGGCGTTCCTCGTGACTTCGTTCGGGGCTTCCCTACGTCCGCCGGGTTCGCCGCGCCTTGATCCGGGTCAATCGATCGCCCCGGCGCTGGCCTCGCGCGAGCCTTCTTCCTCGCCGCCGCCGAGCGAATGGACATAGATGGCGAGCTGCTTGACCGTGGCGGGATCGAGCCGCTGGCTCCAGGACGGCATCGCGCCGTGCTTGGGATTGTGGATCTGCGCGCGGATCGCCGCCGGGTCGCTCGAATAGAGCCAGACGGCGTCGGACAGGCGCGGGGCGCCGACGTCGCGGTTGCCCTCGCCGCTCGCCCCGTGGCAGGCGGCGCAGTTGTCGGCGAAGACCGTCGCGCCCGCCGGGTCGGCCGGCCCCGCGCCCGACAGCGACAGGACGTGGCGGGTGACGGCCGCGATCTGCTCGCGGTCGAGCATGCCGTCGCGGCCGAAGGCGGGCATCTCCGACAGGCGCGTCTCGTCGTCGCCCGCATGGCGCACGCCATGGGCGATGGTCTGCTCGATCGCCTCCAGCGAACCGCCCCAGATCCAGTCGTCGTCGTTGAGGTTGGCGAAGCCGATGCCCCCGGCCGCGTCCGCGCCGTGGCACTGGACGCAGTTGACCTTGAAGGCCGACTCGCCGCCGCGCACCGCGAGATTGCGGAGCGTCTCGTCGTCCGCCACCTGCTCGATGGGGAGGTTGCGGATGCGCTCGAACTGGTCGGCTCGCGCCACCGCGGCGGTGTCGATCTCCTCGGCGACCTCGGAGCGCGAGTGCCAGCCGAGAAGGCCGGTGGTCGAGTCCTTCAGGAGAGGGATCGCCGGGAACAGGACGATGTAGACCAAGGCCCATACGTGCGTGGCGTAGAACACCCAGAGCCACCAGCGCGGCATCGGCGTGTTCAGCTCCTTGATGCCGTCCCATTCGTGGCCGGTCGTCGCCGTGCCCGTGGGCTGATCGATCTCGCCGCGGTGGGGTTCGGATTCGGGAACGCGCGGGAAGCCCTCGTCGGCGCCGATGTTACTCACGGTTCCTGTCCTCCGGGTCGTACTTGAAGGGGATGTCGGCCTGGTCGCGGTAGGCGCGCTTGGAACCGGGCCGGAAGGCCCACAGGACGATGGCGAGGAAGACGAGAGCGAGGGCGAGCAATCCCCAGCTGTCGGCGAAGTGGCGGAGGGTCTCGTAGAGGTTCATCGCCGCCTACCGCAGGTTTTCGTGGGCGAGGGGCTCGTAGCGCGTGAAGTCGACCGAGGTGCCGAGCCCCTGCAGGTAGGCGACGAGGGCGTCCATCTCGGTCAGGCGCTGCGGGTTGCCGTCGAAGTCCCGGGCCTGGACCTTGGGGTAGCGGGTCTCGAGGCCCGCGGTGTCCGTCCCGTTGCGTCCCTGGGCGAGGAGGTCCGCCCGGGCCTCGGCGACCATCTCGGGGGTGTAGGGCACGCCGAGGGTCGCGTTCACCTGGAGGTGGTCGGCGATGTCGTCGGTCCTCAGGTCGGTCTCGGCCAGATGGTCGTAACGCGGCATGATCGACTCCGGGACCACCGAGCGCGGATCGGCCAGATGGCGGACGTGCCACTCGTCGGAATAGCGGTTGCCGACGCGGGCGAGGTCCGGCCCGGTACGCTTCGAGCCCCACTGGAAGGGGTGGTCGTACATGGACTCGGCGGCGAGCGAGTAGTGGCCGTAGCGCTCGACCTCGTCGCGCATCGGCCGGATCTGCTGCGAGTGGCAGGTGTAGCAGCCCTCGCGGACGTAGACGTTGCGACCCGCCAGCTCCAGCGGCGAGTAGGGCCGCACGCCCTCGACCTTCTCGATCGTGTTGTGGACGTAGAAGAGCGGGACGATCTCGACGATGCCGCCAATCGTGACGACCAGGAAGGACAGGACGAGGAGGACGGTGACGTTCCGCTCGACCTTGTGGTGGTGGCGGAAGATGAACTTCGACAGGGGATCGAGCATGGATGCTGCCCTTGGGAGGAGAAGGCGGTCGGGATCGGGCGAAGGAGGGACGGGCGCGGGGCCCGCCCCGAGGGTTCACTCGGCCGGCTGGACGACGCCGACGGGATGGGCGGCGGGAGCGGCCGAGCGGATGGTCCGCCAGACGTTGAAGGCCATCAGCAGGCCGCCGACGAGGTAGAGGAGGCCGCCGAGCATCCGGATGACGTAGAAGGGGTTCATCGCGGCGACGGTCTCGGCGAAGGACCAGACGAGGTAGCCCTCGGCGTCGTACTCCCGCCACATCAGCCCCTGCGTGATGCCGGCGACCCACATCGAGGCGGCGTAGAGCACGATGCCGATCGTCGCCAGCCAGAAGTGCCAGTTGACGAGGCGCAGCGAGTAGAGCCCGTTCGTGTTCCAGAGCCGCGGCACGAGATAGTAGATCGCGCCGAAGGTGATCATGCCGTTCCAACCGAGCGCGCCGGAGTGGACGTGGCCGATGGTCCAGTCGGTGTAGTGCGAGAGCGAGTTCACCGCCTTGATCGACATCATCGGCCCCTCGAAGGTGGCCATGCCGTAGAAGGCGACGGCGATCACCAGCATGCGCAGGACCGGGTCTGTGCGCAGCTTGTCCCAAGCTCCCGACAGCGTCATCAGGCCGTTGATCATGCCGCCCCAGGAGGGCATCCACAGCATCACCGAGAAGACCATGCCCAACGTCTGCGCCCAGTCGGGCAGGGCGGTGTAGTGCAGGTGGTGCGGGCCCGCCCAGATGTACATGAAGATCAGCGACCAGAAGTGCACGATCGACAGGCGGTAGGAATAGACCGGGCGGTTCACCTGCTTCGGGATGAAGTAGTACATCATGCCCAGGAAGCCGGCGGTCAGGAAGAAGCCGACCGCGTTGTGCCCGTACCACCATTGCACCAGCGCGTCCTGGACGCCGGAGAAGGCGGGATAGGACTTCGAGCCGAGGAAGGAGACGGGCACCGCGAGGTTGTTGACGACGTGGAGGAGCGCGATCGTGACGATAAAGGCGAGGAAGAACCAGTTCGCCACGTAGATGTGGGGTTCCTTCCGGCGGACGAGCGTGCCGAGGAAGACGACGAGGTAGGCGACCCAGACGATCGTCAGCCAGATGTCGATGTACCACTCGGGCTCGGCGTATTCTTTCGACTGGGTGACGCCCATCAGGTAGCCGGTCGCGGCGAGCACGATGAAGAGCTGGTAGCCCCAGAACACGAACCAGGCGAGGTTGCCGCCGAAGAGCCGGGCAGCCGTGGTGCGCTGGACGATGTAGAAGGACGTCGCGATCAGCGCGTTGCCGCCGAAGGCGAAGATGACGCCCGACGTGTGCAGCGGCCGGAGCCGGCTGAAGTTGAGGTAGGGCTCGAGGTTGAGGTCGGGCCAGGCGAGCTGGGCGGCGATGAGGACGCCGACGAGGAAGCCGACGATGCCCCAGAACACGGTGGCGACCGTGCCGTAACGGATCGGTCCGTCCATGTAGTACGGCATGCCCGGCCGTGTCTGCGCCGGGCTGGCGGCCAGCGCCGGGACAGGGCGGGCGGGATCCATCGTGGCCACCCGCCATACGGACAGGCCGAGGGCCAGGAGCGAGATGAGGCCCATGTGAGCCGCGAACTGCGCGTCGTGCGCGTAGCCCGCGGCGAAGAACGCCGCCGCCGCGATCGGCAGCAGCACGAAGGGATTCACGAGTTCCATCGCACGTCCTGGTTCGTTCGGGGGCATGGCTGGGATGCCCGGGCTCGGGCTTACCCGAGCGCCGGCGTGCAAGCATTGACCGGGATCAAAGCCGCCGGATTTCTGTTGGGCGGAGGGTTCCCGGCAGGAGCGGGCGCGTCGGCCTCACGCCCGCCCGGCGGCCGCCTCCAACTGGCGGAGGTCTCGGACTGAGAAGCGCCTCCCGTCGGGAACGGTGATGGCGCCCTCGTTCTTGAGCTGGGAGAACTGACGGCTGACCGTCTCGATGGTCAGCCCCAGGAAGTCGGCGATGTCGCCGCGCGAGAGCGGCAGCTCGATCACACTCCCCTCAGGCGCGGGTTCTTCCGTTCGGCAGTGCCGCTGCCGCATGAAAAGGAGGAACCAGGCGACCCGCTCCCGGGCCGACTTGCGTCCCAGGGTCACGAGGAGCTCGCGCGCGTCGCGCAGGTCGGCGAGGGAGCTTTCGTGCAGTTCGTGCTCGAGGGCATGGTTCTCTCGCGCGAGGTCCTCGAGCGTCGAACGCCGAAGCAGGCAGACGTCCACCTCCGTGGCCGCGACCGCCCGCGTGTCGTCGCGGTCCGCGAAGGGCGCCGCCACGATGCTCGGCGCGGTCGCCAGGGCGACGATCTGCTGGCGTCCGCCCTCGAGGTGGCACGACAGCTTGGCGACGCCCGAGACGAGGCTGGCGCACAGGTCCTCGGCACGGGTCGGCGGGAGGATCTGCGAGCCGGGCGGGAAGCGCCTGCGAAGCGCCGTCGCCGCCAGGCGGCGCAGCTGGTCCGGGGTCAGTACGCCGCAGGCGCCCCGCTCGTAGGAAAGGCATGAGGTGCAGTGGCGGGGAAGCGGCGGCGCCGGCTCCCCGGACAGGCGGAAGGTGTCGCTCGGGGGCATGGGCTCACCGCCGGCCCTTCTCGCGCCAGTAGCGGGCGCGAAGGCGGGGCGCGATGGCCCAGGCGATCGGCGCGGCAAGGACGAAGCTCGCCACCACGACGATCGGGATCAGGACCTTCCACTGCTCCTGGAGGGAAGGGATCGACAGAACGGTGATCGCTCCGGCGCCGAAGAGGACGGCGTTCACCATCCCGTAGATGAGCAGGGAGATGCGGAATTGCGTCGACAACCTTGGCTCCTGGGATCGTTGGCTATTGTCGTGCGGTGCATAGGGGGTCGCGGAGCCAAGCGCCTTGATCCGGATCAAAGGCTTCCGCCGATCCGTCCCCGGCGCCGCGCGGTGGTGGCTGCGCGGTTCGGCCGTCGTGACCCCGATGTCGATCGATGGCCGACACAAGCGCGTTCGACGCGCGTCCCGCGCCCGAGCCGGGACGTCGGCCGGGCACGTGGCAGACCAAAGCTCAAGGAGTGAGCCGCGCAACGGAGAAACCACGACCCGAAGCGGGCCGCCCCTGGCCCCGAAGCCGGGAGACCTCGATTGCCGCTGTTGATGTGCGCTTCGCGTTGCTCCGCCCGATCCCGGCCCACGCTATGGGTGGGCCCACCTATCGGAGCGGAAGCCCGATGCCGCTCCACAAGGGGAGTGCATGGCGTCCGACAGGCAGCGGACCCGCCATCGGATTGGGCGGGGACGTTCCCGGCCGGCGTCGTGGTCGCGGTCCTCGCCGGGCCTTTGCCGACAACCCCGTCGTGTGGGGCAGGTCGAGCCACTGGATCCTTGAGGCCGGCGTGGACCGTGCCGAACTCATCCTTCCTCGACCTGCCGGGCTTGTCGCCCATGCAAGAGGCACCTCCCTGCCGGTCGGCATACAGGGGGCCTTGTCAAGGACGCTCTCCTTGAGGCACCCTCCGTCTTGCATCCGAGGGTTGCGGTGCGTCGATCGCCCTCGAGGGAGAGGAAGCCTTTCCCCAGCAAGCCATAGGCAACCACCAGGCGGGAGGCCCTCGTGACCGAAGCCAAGACCAAGCATGGCCGGAAGTTCCTCACTTGGTTGGAGACCATCGGGGATGGGCGCCGCGACCTCCCCGACGCCGAACGGAGGATATTCGGCGAACTGCCCCGGCCGTCCCGGGAAAGCACCGGGAGCAAGGGGATCCTGACGCTGATCCGGACATCGGTCAGCTCCAAGACGTCGTGTCGCGAGGCGGCTCCGGAACTCGAGAGGCTCGTCCGCGCATGACCCGGATCCTTGCCCCCTCTGCGGCGACGCAGAAGGTCCGGGCGCCGCTTGAGCCCTTCGGCGCTGACGGGCTCCGGTTCGGTGAGCTCGTCGAGCTCTGCCTCCGCGATCGGGTCATGAGTTACGAAGCGCACATCAAGCTCTACGCCCTCACCGGCAAGCTCCGGACCGACGGCCGGTTCTTGAGCCAGCCTGTGGGGGAGTACCTTGCCGAGCTCGGCTTCGAGCTTCGGCAGACGTGCACCTATGCCCAAGCGGCACGCTTCGTCCGTGGGCACATGAAGGCCCGCAAGCCCCGTAGCCGCGTCCCGGCCGATTCGTAGAAGGCAGGAGGTCCTCGTCCGGCGCCGCGGGAGCCGGGATCGCGCCCGGGTGTCGGGCGTGAAGCCTGCCCGGGTGTCCGAGCTTCCTTGTGGCGCTCCTAATGCAGCCTCTTCGACGCGCCTCGGAGACGCTCCGTCCGCGCCTCGGCGGCCGCGGGCTGTTCCGGACCCTTCGAGGCTTGGCCGTCCGTCTCCGCCAACTGGTTCTCGACCTCGGCCATCAGGTCCCGCATGAGGGCGTCGAAAACGTCGAAAACGGCGAGCATGTTCTTTACGCGGTCGAAGGAGCTCATCGGGGTGTGGATGGTTTGGGACGCTGGCTAAGACTCTGGCTCGGAACGATAATCATCGCGTTGTCGTGCTTCAAGGATCGAGATGCCGCAGCTTGGCGGGTGACTGACGCCGTCCGGCGGGCCCTTACCGTCCCCTAACCCTGTGACGGCACCCAACGCAATTGCGGGGGCTCCCCATTCCTTGCTTGCGCCCGCAAGACTGTCGACGATCGTCCCAAGGATGACGCGCGCGCTATGCTGGCCGCCGAGCATCCGTCCGCGACGGGGACGGTGCGCGTCGACGCACCTGACTTCAACTTCCCCGACAAGTGTGCATGCCGACCGTCGCCGAAGCGCGGTACCGTACCACGGAGTGGAGGCCTCGCGTTCGATCCTCCGGGGAAAAGACCCACGATGTCGATCCGGCCACGAACGCCGTGACCGCCGCCAACGGCTTGCATCCCCGGCGGCGATCACTGCTTCGGTGATCGAAGGAAACTGACGTCCAGCGAGGTCCGCTGCCGATGCCGATGAAGCCGGACATGGCCAGTTTCCATGAGGGACGCGGGGCATCCGCGCATCCACCCGGCACTGAAACCCTGGGTGCCGAAGCTCTCCGACCCGCGTCTGGATCGTCATCGCGCCGCAGCCTCTTGGAATGGCCGGGGCAGGCGGATGCTGCCGAACGCGAAAATCTGCAAGTTTCAGTGCTTTAACGATAAGGCAGCCGAGACCGGGATCGATGGCGTCCCCAGATTGACAACGATGGCCGAAATAAGGCGAATATGGCCACATTCCCGCCCGGCGCGAGTTCTGCGCCTTGGAGTTCTCCATGACAGACAATGACGTCCCGAACGGGACGACCGTCACCGCCATGCCCCAGCGGGACCTGCGTCCGATCGGCGGTCCGCCGCCGCATCCACTCGACGCCGAGTGGTACATGCTCTCGAACGGCCAGAGTTACGGGCCCTATACGGGGCACCGGATGAAGGAACTGATGCTCGACGGGCGCCTCGATCGCAACTGCGACGTCGTGCGCGTGGGTACCTCCGAATGGATCAAGGCCGGCGATGACGCGGCGCTCTCCACGATATTCCCGCCCGCGATCCCAACCGTGCAGCCAGCCCAATCGGCCGGGCATGTCACGGCCGAACGGGGCTCGACCGTGGTGCAGGTCACCAACCACATCGATGCGCCGCGTCCGCAGGTGATCCTTCTGGACGGCGAGGCGAAGGCCAAGTCGGCGGGCCTCGCCTTCGTTCTGTCGTTCCTGATCACGGGGCTCGGCCAGTGCTACAACGGGCAGGTCGGCAAGGGTGTCCTGATGTTCGTCGGCACCGTGTTCCTATGGTTCTTCTTTCTCGGCTGGATCATCATGATATGGTCCTGGTTCGATGCCTATGGAACGGCGAAGAAGATGAACCGCCGCTACGAGCAGCGTCTCGCGGCAGCGGGCGTGGTGCTCTGACATGGTGCGTTCCACGCCGCCCAGGCTCCACGGCAGCGCCTCGGTGTCGGGCGCCGTCGAGGCCGCCGCACGCCGGACGATGCGCACGGTCCCGTTCGAGCGCATCGTTCTTGTCCTTGCATGTGTGCCCATCCTCCTCGGCCCGCCGCTGGCAGCGCTCTTCCTGATAGGGCGAGAGGCGATGCGCACGCCCGGCTTCCGCTTCATCGATTGGCTGACCCCAGCGATGATCGCGGCAGTGAACCTGATCCTCAGCGTGCTGATCCTCCGACACTTGGGCGGGGAACTGATCGTCATGTTGAGGGAAGTTGGGGTCTGGATCCAGCAGGACGGATCGGCCTCTCCGAGCGGCGTGCCGCTGAGAGGCATCTGAAGCACTCGATCTTCGGGCATGTCGGCCGCGGTGCCGGGGGGCGGGCATGGAATGGTACTACGCCAAGGATGAGGAACCGAGCGGGCCCCATGCTCAGGATGAGCTCGAGAAGCTTGTCGCCTCCCGGCAAATCGGTCGTGACACGCTGGTCTGGCGCGAGGGTATGGGCGACTGGGAGCCGCTGGGGGAGGTGGCGCAGTTTGCCGCCGTTTTGGGACGCTTGCCGCCTCCGCTCCCGCTCTGTCGCTCGCGCGCTTCCGTCACCGACAGCGGGGCGACAAAGGCGCCGCATGACGAGCCGTACCTTCCTTCGGCCATGCCGCCTGTCCTTCAGGCACCCGCCCAAGTTCCGGAGCCGTTGTCGGCGGAGCCGCCGCGCATCGTTCCCGTGGCGGGCGACGGCCCGATCGAGGACGAGGCGCCCGCATCCGTTGCGGCCCTGGCGGGCCACGATCCGGCCGGCCCGTGGTCTCGCTATCTCGCGCGACAGTTCGACCTGACCTATCTCGCCGTCGTGGCGGGCGCTTTCGTTGCCTTCGCCATGCCCGATGTCCAAGACCGCCTTCTGGAGGCTCCGGAGGCAGGCATCGGCATCGCCTCCGTCGCGGCGGGCGCCTTCTTGAATGCCCTGATCGTCGGCATCTTCGGCACCTCGCTCGGCAAGAGGATGTTCGCCCTCGAGGTCGTTCGAACCGATGGCGGCGATCCGCCCGGTTTCTCCTGGAACACCGTCCGCGAGTTCAAGGTCTGGTTCTACGGCCTGGCGATGGGGCTGCCCGTCATCTCGCTGATCCCGCTCCTCAACAACTTCCGAGAGGTGAAGGATCGCCAGCCGGCGCGCTACGACATCGGCAGCGCGACCGTCATCGCGCACCCGATCGGTGCCCTGCGGCAGGCAGCGGCGACATTCCTGTCGATCGTGGTCGTGTTCGGCGTCCTTGCCTTCAGCCGCGTGGTCGATCATCCCGACCATGGCGACGCCGCGGGTGCCCCGCCGACGAACTGGACCAACCCGGTGACCGGCGACTCGGTCCACCTGCCGGCGGGATGGATCTCGCAGGAGATGAAGGCGCCGGACGGGACTGACCTCAGCACCTTCGCGCCGGGGGACGAGAGTGTCCTCCTCTATCTCGGCGCCGAGCCCGCATCGGGCATGTCCATGACCGATTATGCGGGCGCGTTGGAACTCAACGCCAGTTCGCAGGTCACGATGAGGGGGCGCTGGCAAAGCGACATACTTTGGGGAAGGTCCGTGGTCCAGCGCGAGGCCCTCACGATAAAGAGCGATTGGCCCGCCACCTACACGTTGTGGAGATCGGGTAACCTCTTCTGGCGCCTGATCATCCTCAATCCGTCCCCCGAGGGAGGCCCCGTTCGACCTCAAGCGCTGCCGGAGGCAAAGGCGGTGCTCGCAACCATCCGCTGAGGACCTGCCCTCGAGTGCCGCTGTGCCGCCCCATGGGCCACCGGACCTTGCAACGGATCGCTACGCATATCGACGTCGAAGCCCCGCGCCGAACCATGGTCGCAAGGCGCGAGTTCATCGTCTCGGCGCCATCGAGGGACTTCGGGTGCTCTTTCTGCCGCCGGGCGCAGCGGCATGGAACGGGCGAAACAGCCGCAGCCACATGCGGCGGTCGACTGCCTCACGCTTCCCGAAAGCCGGGGCGGATCGTACGCACGTTCGGCCGTCCGTATCGCGAAATCAACGTCTGGCTGGTGCCGTCCTGGCGACCTCACACCACTCGGGCGCACTGCCGGGCGATAGGCGATGGCAGCCGGCAACCATCGCGCATCAGCCTCCGCTTCCCAGGCACAGCTCACCGATTTGCTTGGCCGGGTCCGCCATGCTGATCACCCCGACGATGGCAACCGACCATCCGAGCGGGTTCTTGAGGTTGCGGACGGTGCCGCGCCAGCGCGAGAGAAGCACCGCGGTCCCGAAGCCGGCGACGAGAACCGGGGGGATCGTCGCCAAGCCGAAGCCCGCCATGAAGATCGCGCCGCCGGCGAAGGACCCAGACAGCATTGCGGTGAGGAGCGCGGCATAGACCATCCCGCACGGCGCAAGCCCCCAGCCAAGACCCGCCACGAACGGGAGCACGCTCCCGTTCCGGGGACGCGCCGCACAGCAGGAACGAGCCCCTTGCGCCGATGTCCGAACCCGGCGACCGGGGAGACGAAGGACTCCGAGCATCGACAGGCCCATCAGGACTAGGCTCACGGCGGCAAGGACGCGCAACGCATGCTGTGCTCCTGCCCCGCCGAGAACGAGGCCCATCGCGCCGCCTCCGGCTCCCACCACACTGCCAAGGGCGACGTAGGCGGCGAGGCGGCCGAGCTGGACCGCCAGCACCCGTCCGGCCGCAACCCGCGGAGGAAGCTTGCGCCCGCCCGCCACTGCGAGCGACGCGGCGATGCCGCCGCAGAGACCGATGCAGTGGGGACTGCCCGCCGCGCCGGTCAAGAGGCCGCCCAGGAAGCCGAGTTCGGCGTTCATGCCCTTCCCGCCCGCCGTGCTCGGCCCGCGCGAACGGGAAGGTCGTGCCGTCCGCTGCTCGTTGAGGCCCACATGCGGAGGTGCGGTCTCCCGAGCTTCCCGCCGGCGCAGATCGCCTCCCGGGTGGTCGGGGTGGGGGCAAGGGCGACCGCGCGTGTCGTCGGACAAGCGCGGTTGCGGTTCCCCGGCTTCACCCTCCGTATGGCTTTGGACGTCATGGCGCTCCGCGTTCCGGTCTGCTGTCGGGTTCGAGCCGGCACCGTGGCCCGGACACGGGATGCCTGCATTGATCCAGGACAAGGGCAACGGCACCCGAAAGCGCTATGGTGCGGTATGTCGAGCGCGTGACCGTGCGGCGCGACTTGCGGGCCAGACGAAGGGAGGCGCGCGGCTCGTGCCCTCGGGCGTCCCGCGCACCGCCTTGCCCGCGCCGCTGCTTCCGGCGCATGCCGCGAGAAAGAGCGGAGCGCGTACGACGCATGAGGCTCAACGCGAACAAGGAGGTCATGGAAATTCATGAGGGCGAAGGATCTGATGACGGTCCCGGTGATCACCGTCTCTCCCCTGAACGGCGTCAAGCAGGCCGCCCGACTGATGCTCGATCGCTCGATCAGCGGGTTGCCCGTCATCGACGACGACGGCAGCCTCGTCGGCATCGTCACCGAGGGGGACCTCCTCAGGCGGGTCGAGCTCGGCATCGGGACCCTGGCGACCGCGGACGACCCGACATCCCCGGAGGAGCGCGCGAGAGCCTACGTCAGGAGCCACGGCTGGAAGGTTTCCGACGTCATGAGTTCGCCGGCGGTGACGGTGGCTCCGGATGACACGCTGGCGGAGGTCGCAGCGACGCTCCATCGTCGCCGCATCAAGCGGGTGCCCGTGACAAGGGACGGGCGGATCGTCGGCATCGTCAGTCGCGCCGATCTCCTCCGGGCTGTTGCGATTGCCAAGCCGGAGCCCGTGGCGGCAGGCGACGGGGCCCTGCGACGCGCGATCGTCACCCGGTTGCGCGACGATGCGGGAGTGGATCCCTCGAACCTCGCGATCGAGGTCGAGGGCGGCGAGGTCCGGATCCGCGGATGCGTGGGCTCGAGCGTCGAACTGGAGGCCGTCAGGACCGTCGCGGAGGCCATCCCCGGCGTGAGCGGCGTTACCATCGACCTCTCGGTTCCCACCGACTGAGTGGGCGCTTGGGAGCCGCCGGTCCCCGTCGGTCGCGGACGTGCGAATTCAAGGAGGCGCGAGCGGCTGACCGCGGCTGCTCCGAGGAGGGACGTCCGACCCTTCCGCCCGCGCGTCCGGATCGCAGACGATCCTGTCGCGGCCTTCCCTCTTGGCGACGTAGAGGAGGGTGTCGGCCCTGGCGAGAGCGCTTGCGATGGGCTCGCCCGCCGCCACTTCGGTGATCCCGAAGCTGACCGTCGGACGCAAGTCCGATCCGAGCGAGAGGCTCGCCAGCTCGGTGAAGCGGTGGCGGACCGTTTCCGCCAGGGCGCGAGCAGCCTCCGCCGACGAGCCCGGGAGGAGCACGGCGAACTCCTCGCCCCCCAGCCGCCCGACGCATCCGCGCGCGGGAACGGTCCCCCTCAGCAGCGCTCCGAGGATGACGATCACGCGGTCGCCGGCATCGTGACCGCAAGTGTCGTTGATCCTCTTGAAATGGTCGATGTCGACGATCGCCACGGCCCCGGGGCCGCCATGGGAGGCCATCGACAAGCGGGGGCGCTCTCGCCCAGGCCGCGCCGGTTCAGCGCGCCGGTCAGGGGATCCGTATTCGCGGCCTCGGACAGGCGGTCCACGACGTCCAAGGCCAGTGCGAGGCAGACCGAGAAGGTCAGCAAGACCGCGATCAAGCCCCCGGTCACCATGAACGTGAACCCCCATGCCGACGCCGACCACGCTCCCGCCACGCCCCTCGGCGTCGCCGAGAACGCATATGCCAGGCTTTGGGCGCCCAAAAGCGTGGACAGGAGGCCGAAGGCGACCAGAAGGACCCTGTCCGCCGGGCGGCGGCGGTGCCGCATGGCGAGGACGCCGCAAAGGAGGATGAGGGCGCATCCACCTTGCACGACGGCCGTCTCGACGGGAACGCTGCCCAGGATTGCCAATGCATAAGCGGCACCCGTGATCGCGGCCACGGCCACGGCCACGGCCACGGCCGCGACCGCGACGCGATTGGCCGGCCGTGAGGCGCGGCTTGCCATGGCCTCCGTCATCAACGCGGCGCCGATCAGGAACAGCGAGTCCTCCACCAGCGGCTTCCTGCTCGACCAGGCGGCCGGGGTGAGTTGCATCGTCCCGTAGGCGAGGCCGAGCACCAGGAACGCGGCCGCCCAGTGAGCGGAGGCGAGACCCTTCCGGTGGAGCGTCCAAAGCACCGCCGCGGCAAGCGCGAAGGCTGCGGGCACCATCCAGATGAGAATGAGCGCCCGCATGGTTCTGCGTGATCCTCTTTCCCGACGCCAAGTCCGGAATCCGTCGGAACGCGTTCCTAACGCCTTCCGTCTAAGGTGCGGTAAATGAGCCGGTGCCGCGGGTCCCCGGTGAGCCCGCCACCATCTTGCGGTTCGATCGAGGGTGTGCGCGCCGGTCCTTGGGAGCGTCCTCCCGGATCGAGGACAGATGGCTCGGCGGCGCGGTCGCGGTCGGTGCGGGTGAGGCCCGGCGGTGCCGGCGCCATCGTTCCCGACGGGGAGGAGCCGACATGGGCGGAGCGGATGCCGGGGCCAAGTTGCGGGTGCGCCTTGGCGGGGCGGCGGATGCCGCCCGCTACAACGCGCGCCGTTACACGGGGAGGGTCGACGGCGAGTACGTCGATCGCGGCACCGCGGGTGCTTTCGAGACGCGGATCCTCCACCTCGTCGGGGACGATGCGGCGATCCGGGCGGCATTGGACGACGTACGCTCGGCCGCAATGGACCTCGAGCGCCGGCTCCGTCACGGCGAAAGCGAGGCCGAGGCGCGGCCGGCGCGCGTCCGCCTTCTCGAGACGATCGACAGGCTCGAGCGCACTGTCCTCGATCGCGGCCGGGCGAACGATCGGGCGGAGGCGCTCGGCTTGCTCGCGGCAGGTACACCGATCGCCTAGCCGCCACGCCGTCCCGCAGGAAGGGGATCCCCCGAAGCCGAACGGGAGGGCGCAAACGATCTTATGCGGCGCCGTGGCTCGGATCCGCTCCGTCGGACGCACGCTTTCCCGACGGCGCGGTGCCCTGCGCGATCGAAGGGGCCGCCCTATGCCGCCACCTGCCCCGCATCCGGCTCGGTACGTGATTTCACCATCTGGCGGGCGCCGGTTCGCGGCGGCATAGAGCGGGCGAGGGGAGAGGACCATGATCAATCCCACGCACTCGACCGGCATGTCCCCGCTCTTCGGCGAGGCCGTGTCGTACCTGCTCGCCAAGGGCATCCATGTCCTGCCGAGACAACTCGACGGAGGGGCGGTCTGCGACCTGTTCGGTGCGGTCTCCGCAACAGGCCTGACAAGGTCGCAGGTTTACGAGATCGCGCACGGCCTCGGGTGGACTGCCAGTCGGCGTCCGTGAGCTTGCCCCCGGTCATGAGGATCACGTCCGCGGCCCCGGAATGAGCCGGTTCCGTCCGGCGTGACCCGCAAGGCGGGGGATCCGATCGCCGGCGCGATCCGCTGCGGCTCGCCCTCACGAGCGAACCGGCATCCACGACGGCAATCGGCAGGGTTCCCGCAGATCCGGAAGCAGGCTTCGAGGGGCTGCGGAAGGACGGCACCGCTTGATCGGAGCGACAAAGGCGGAAAGCTGCCTCGCGCTAGCTCCCTCGCGCGAACCCCATCGGTGGCACGAAGCCATGGCAGGGCGGATCGCGATCCGTGTCGCGTTGCCGGCCGGCGTTCGATGGCCGTGTCGACCCTCAGGCGTGCCGGCGCCGCTCAGCCATGGTCCGCAACTCGCCAACCGTCGTGTCCGGTGCCAAGCCATGCACATCCACGAGGAGGGCGATCTGCATGAACTCGGCGACAGGACGGATGTCCGTGGCCCTCGCGATCCGGTCGGCGATCCTGCGGCCGAACATGCCGACGATGGGATCCGTCGTTTCCTGCAACAACATCGAACATCCTCCGTGCGCCGCAGCAACGCATGTGTTTTTGTTTGCACCGCATCACGACGCGAATGCCTTGCTGCTGTGGAGGAATGACACCACGCTGGGATTAACCGGAGCTATCCGGAGATCTCTTCTTCGGACCAGGGTTGCCGATGCGCAGCCACATCATCGCGCCCGGCCACATGAGGTCGGCCACGATCGGGGGAGGGCGGCTCGCCGACTGGGACGCATGCTGCAGCGTCGTCGAAGGTGGCGTCATCCCTCGGTGGCGAAGGCCGCGTCGTCGCCCGTGGGTTGGTACGAGCACCGCTCGGCGGCCTCCAGGGCCTCGAAGGCCGCACGCGTGTTCTCGTTGACGGGGTCCGATCGAACGCCGCGCCAAGCCTCGAGCGCCTTCTCGCACTCGGTGGCCAGCTCCTGCGAAGGAGCGACCGGCTTCTCAGGCGCACGGCTCCAATGGAGGTACTCCGAGGTCGGCCACGGCACGACGTTCAAGCTCTACCTTCCGCGCTTCCGGGGCGACGCGCCGACGGCGGTGCGCCGCGCACCTGCGGTCGCGAGGGGCGGCGTGCCCTCGGAGATCGTGCTGGTGGTGGAGGACGAGGAGCGCGTGCGCAACTTTACCGTCGAGACGCTTCGCGAACTCGGCTACACCGTGCTCCACGCGGGGAGCGGTCCCGAGGCCATGGTGGAGCGCGGGCAGGACATCACCCTGCTCTTCACCGACATCGTCATGCCCGGCATGACTGGACGCCAACTCGTCGATCAGGCGGCCGCGCTGCGATCGGACCTCAAGGTGCTCTACACGACCGGGTACACGCGCAACGCCGTCGTGCACAACGGCGTCCTCGACCCGGGCACCAACTTCCTCGCCAAGCCGTTCGGCATCGACCAGCTCGCGGTGAAGATTCGGGAGGTCCTGGACGCCTGATCCCGTGCTCTCCCCGGAACGTGGCCGGCCTCCCGCCTGTGTGCCGTGCGACGAGGCTGCCGCTGACCTCGTCGGTCACCTTGCCCCAGCCGCCAGGAGGTCGTCACGGCCGCCGATCGTTTCGGGAGGCCGGACGCATCCGGCCGGGCCGAAACGCACACGACGTCCGGCAGCCGCGTCCTTGACCGACCCGATCGTCGCGGCGCGGGGGCGCTAGAGCGAGCCGGGGAGCACGTCAAGCCCGTTCAGGTGCGCCCCATGAGTTCGTGCAGGGCCTCTATGACCTCGGCATGGCGATAGGGCTTTCCGAAAAACCGGGCATGCCTCGGCAGTTCCTGGCGTCCCGGGCGGATCCGCCCGGACATGACGATCACCGCCGCGTCCGGGTACCTCTCATTCGTGATCCGGGCCAGTTTGACGCCATCGATCGACCCCGGCAGCTCGATGTCGGTGAGGAGGGCCATGATGTCTTGGTGGCGCTCGAGCTCCGCCAAGCCGTCGTCGGCATTGTCGGCCTCGATGACGCGAAAACCCGCCTCCTCGAGTTCGTCGACCATGACCATGCGGACGAGTGCCTCGTCCTCGACGACCAGAACCGGTGGGTTCCTTTCACTGGCGCTCGACGACATCGTCAATCCTCCGCGGCTTTCGACGCAAGGTGATGAGCGCCGCCCGTCCACGGAATGCCGCAGCCCGCGCCGTGTTCCGTGGACGGGTGCGCCGACGCTGCGACTTGCCCGGGCGACGGACCCCATGCGCCGTGGGTTCCATTGATCCGCGAGCGTGGTGCCGTCGATCCGGCTTCGAAGACCCGCGGCCACGGGTGGACAGGCCCGTCGGATCGCGTCGCGAGGTTGGAGTGAACGGATGCGGTCGCGTCCCCGGTCGGGTGCCGCTGCCGGGTGCCTTTCCGTGACGTGGGTCGCTCGTAGGAGGAGCGAGAGCGGGAACGTTCCCGACGGATGGGAGATCGGATATCGCCTTCTCCGTCCGCGTCGAGCCCCATGAAATCGCGGGGCGCCGGTCTCCCGGGCGCCCCGCGACAAGGTCGCTCCTCGACCATGATTGGCTTGCCGTGCGGGCGTAACGTAACCTTAGCGCCGGTTGATCTAACCCTGGAGCATATCGGGATTGGATCTCATGCAGCGACCGAGCTCACGCACTGTCTCCGAGTTGGACCGCCTTGCCGCGCTGGACGCGCTCGGCGCGGTCGACATGCCGGCCTCGCCATCGCTCGATCGGATCTGTGGCCTCGCCCGCGACATCTTCGGCATGCCCATCGCCTACATCTCCGTGCTCGACGGCAGGACGCAGTGGCTGAAGGCGCGCTGCGGAACCGATCTCTGCGAGACGCGCCGAGCCGATGCCCTCTGCGATCACGCCATCAGGGCGGATGAGGTCTTGGTCGTTCCCGACACCCTCGACGACGAGCGCTTCGCGGGCAATCCCCTGGTCGTCGGCGGCCCCGGGATCCGATTCTACGCGGGAGCTCCCCTCCTGCTTGAACCCGGTTTGCGGCTCGGGTCCCTCTGCGTCGTGGACACCGTGCCTCGCGAGTTCTCGTCCCGCGAGGCGTCGATTTTGGCCAGCCTCGCCGAGGCGGCGACGGACGAGCTGCGTCGGCACCGTGCCGACCTCGACGCGATGGCGCGGCGCGACGAACTCGCCCGCGTGCGCCATGAGAAGGCACGGCAGGACGAAGACCTTCTCAAGCAGAACATCCTCCTGTTGCACGCCGAGACCGTGAGCGCCTCGGGGAGCTGGGAGGTGGATATCTCGACAGGGTCGATCACTTGGTCCGACAGCCTCTACCGCCTGATCGGAGCCGATCCGGCAGGCGGTGGCGACCCGGCGCAGCTCTTCCGTCGAGTGGTCCATCCCGACGACCACCACATCCTGGACGAGGCGTTGGCCGCGGTCGCGCAGGTCCGGCCCTTTTCGCTGGAGATCCGCATCATCGACGGCAACGGCGGCACGCGGCACCTGTCGAGCCGGGGCGGTCCGATGGGCAGCACGGGCGGGCGCCCGCCGCGGATGGTCGGCATCCTCACCGACATCTCGGCAGCCAAGGTCGCCGAGGCGGCGCTCCGGGAAAGCGAGGACCATCACCGTCACGCCGTCGAGCTGAGCCCGCAGATCCCATGGATTGCCGATGCCGGCGGGCGCATCACGGAGGCGGGACCGCGCTGGGAGGCGCTTACCGGACTGACGCTGGAGCGGACCCTCGGCGACGGGTGGGGCGCCGCCCTGCACCCGGACGACGTCGAGCGGGCCCGCGACCTTTGGAAAAGCTCCCTGGAGACGCTCCAGCCGTACGACTGCGAGAGCCGCGTGTGTACCCCGTCCGGCGACTGGCGTTGGATCCGGTCATACGCCGCCCCGCGCCTTGCCGCCGACGGCCGAGTGATCCGGTGGTACGGAACCGTGGAGGACATCCACGAGCGCAGGGTAGCCGAGGCGGCGCTCCGGGAGAGCGAGGACAACCATCGCCACGCCGTCGAGCTGAGCCCGCAGATACCTTGGACTGCGGACGCCAACGGCCGGATCCTGGAGGCGGGGCCGCGCTGGATCGAGCTTACCGGGATGACGGTCGAGCGCACGCTGGGCCATGGGTGGAGCGACGCGCTCCATCCTGAGGACCTCGCGGCCACGAGGGAGCGGTGGTCAGCCGCGGTCGGGGCAAGGTCACCCCTGGACACGGAGTACCGCCTACGGCTTCGGTCGGGCGCCTACCGTTGGTTCCGGGCCTATGCGGCGCCGCGCCTGGCGGCGGACGGCTCCGTGATGCGGTGGTACGGAACGGTCGAGGACATCCACGAGCGCAGGACCGCCGAGGAGGCGCTCCGCCAAAGCGAGGCGTTCAGCCGAAGCGTCCTGGACAGCAGTCCCGATTTCGTCGTCGTCCTCGATCTCGACGGACGGGTGCGCTCCATGAACAGGGCCGCCGCGCTGCTCTTGGGCCCGGAGGCGGCAAGCGGGATCTCCGACCGCTCCTGGGCGGACGGCTGGCCGGGAAGCCACCGGGACATGGTCCGGGAGGCAGTCGCCGGCGCTCTCGCGGGCGCGAGCCGGCGATTCTCCGCCCGCTTTCCGGGCCGCTCCGGCCGCGAGGCCTGGTGGGACGTCACGGTGGACCCGGTGCGCGCGGACGACGGCGCGATCACCCACGTCCTCGCCATCTCCCGCGACGTCACCGAGCGCGAGCGGATGCGGGGCGAGGTGGAGGCCGCGCGCGGGCAGCTCGCCGAGGTCCTGGAGAGCACCACCGACAACGTGATCGTCCTCGACCGCGAGTTCCGCGTCTCGTACATGAACCGCCACGCCAGGACCTTCGTCCGCCTGACGAGTTCCCTCGATGTCGGCGGGTGCCTCTGGGACGCCTATCCCGAGTACCTCGAGAGCGACATCGGCGAGCGCTTCCGGCAGGTGCTCGACGGCGGTGGCGCGACCCAGTTCGAGATGTTCGCCCGACGGGCGGGGATCTGGCTGGAGGTTCACGCGTTCCCGGACGGGAGCAAAGGCGTCTCCATCTTCTTCCGCGACGTGACCGAGGCTCGGCGCGCCCGCGAGGAGATCGCCCATCTCGCGCATCACGACTCCCTGACGGGGCTGGCGAACCGAGCGAGCTTCAACAAGGCACTCGAACGGGCATTCCGTGGAGGGGCAGCAGGCGGGGCCGCCGTTCTTTTGCTGGACCTGGACCTCTTCAAGGAGGTCAACGACAGCCTGGGGCATCCGATCGGGGACGCATTGCTCCGGCAGGTGGCGGCGCGCCTGCGCGGGGCCGCGGGCGAGGGGGTCTTCCTGGCCCGTCTTGGAGGCGACGAGTTCGCCTTGGTCATGCCGCGGGAAGCCGGCGAGCCGGCGGTCGCACTGGCACGCCGCCTCGTCGCCAGCTTGATGGGGCTCTTCCACATCGACGGTCACGTGATCCGGCTCGGGGCAAGCGCGGGCGTTGCGGTCGCCCGATCCGGCATCGACACAGCGGAGGACCTCTTCAGGGCCGCCGACGTGGCGCTCTACCGGGCGAAGGCTGCGGGCGGCGGCGTCGCCTGCCTGTTCGAGGATGAGATGCTCGAGCGGGTGAACGCCCGGCAATCCATGAAGCGCGATCTCGCGCTCGCGCTGGAACGCGGCGAACTCGAGCTCGCCTACCAGCCGCTCCTGGACCTCGGATCCGGCCAGCTCCGCGGGGCGGAGGCCCTGCTGCGATGGCGGCATCCGACGAGGGGAGCGGTGTCGCCCGGGGAATTCGTCCCGCTGGCCGAGGAGACGGGCCTCATCTCGGAGATCGGCGATTGGGTCCTGGAGAGGGCCTGCCGGCAGGCGGCGGGATGGCCGCGGGAGATCTGCGTCGCCGTAAACGTGTCCACCGTTCAATTTCGGGGCGACAGTCTCCCGTTGAAGGTGGCCGGAGCCCTCGCGCGCACCGGCATCGACCCGCGGCGCCTCGAACTCGAGATCACCGAGTCCGTGCTCCTCCAGGACAGCGAGCACAACATGCGGATGCTGAGGAGCCTGAGGGAGATGGGCGTGCGGATCGCGCTCGACGATTTCGGCACGGGGTTCTCCTCGCTGTCGTACCTGCGCCTGTTTCCCTTCGACAAGCTCAAGCTCGACCGCTCCTTCGTGAGCGACATCGGGCGCTCGCCGCAGGCGGAGGCTATCATCCGCGCTGCGGGCGAGATGGGACGGGCGCTCTCGATGACGACGACGGCCGAGGGCGTGGAGACGCCCGAGCAGCTCGATTGGCTCAGGGTCAACGGGTGGTCACAGGCTCAGGGCTACCTGATCGGCCCTCCGGTCGAGCCGGAGCGCCTGGAGGCGCTGCTTTTCCCCGCGAAGGGACCGGCCCCTAGTCGGGGAAGGCATCGAGGAAGCAGGCAGCCTGAGATATCTTCGGTGTCACGGGAGACGCGGGCCGCGGCGTCGTGAGCCTCCACCCCGCGCCTCCCGACCAGCGGGGATGCCGCAGGGCACGGCCGGTTGCCGAGCGCTCTCCTCCCTTGCGGGCCGCTCCATGTCGTCTCCGCCCGGCTGCGGGCCGCGACATCGTCCCGGTCGGGCGAAGGGATTTCGGTCGGTCGCTTGCGGCGTTCGCCGGCAGCCGGACGGCTGCCCCGAGGCCGCGCGAAGCCCGGGGCAGCTGCCCGCATTCGGAGCGCATTCGGCATGGGGCCGCCGTCGCGGATGACCAACCCCGGTGCGGTCGGGCATGCCCGAGGTGTGGATCGGCGCGCACCTTCGATGCTGATCGGCGCGGTGACCCATGGAGGGTGTTGAATCCAAGTCGATCAGGATGCCTCGCCGAGCAGCACCCATGGATGTCGCGGGCGGCGCGCTGCCGCGTCGGTGACCTTGGCGTGCGCTCTACCCAGCCTCCCCACGTGCCGCCGACCCGGTGAGGAATGCCCTCTCCTGACCCGAGCCGTCCGACATCCAGTTCGGCGAACGCTCGGACTCGAAGCACTCCTCCCAATCGGAGGGATCAACCAGGATCTCGGAATTTCCGAGGACGAGGCTCTCCTCGAGGTCGCGCATCTCCTCGGGCGTGCACTCCCGCCAGATCCGGCCGTCGGGCGCCTCGACCTGCGCCGCCGCAAGCTTCCAGGTCCGCCTGTCGAATGCCCAGCGGATCTCCACCTCGGCCGCTTCGTCGGAGAATGGATGCATCCAACCCTCACAGGCCACAAAGCGGGGCTTCGAGGCGTTCTCCCGCACGCGCACAGCCGCCTCGAGCCGAAGCTCGCGGTCCTTGAGGATGCGCACGCCGCGAGCGGGATCCCTGCGGATGCCGTCGGCGAGCAGCATGGCGACCAGCGCCTCCTCATCCCGTGGTTCCATCCTTCCCGATCCCCGTTCGAGCGGGATCAGGAGCGTCCCGCACCTGTCGAGGATCGCCGGAGGTCGCGGGGAGCGCAAGCGCCGCGGTTCGGCTGGGACGCACCTGCGGGCCGACAGCCTACGACGGAGGTTAACCGAAGGCGGCGCGGCTGCTAGCCTGTCGCCCGTTCGAAAGTCGAATCCGAGGGTTGATGGGAATGTCTGCTGCCGGTGCCTGGATCGCGCTTCCCGATGTCGCTGACCTCCAGCTCGTTTCGCTCCTCGTGCCGATTTCCAAGCACGTCCGCGCGCTCCTCGACCTCAAGCTTCAGGACATCGGGTTGGAGGTCGGGCAGGATCAGCTGCTACTCGAACTCAGCCGGGAGAAGACCCAAAGAAGCAGTAAGCTGGCAGAGAAGCTCGCCATTCGCCCATCGACACTTTCGAAAATGGCGGACAAACTCGCCGCGAAAGGGTTCGTCATGCGCGAGAAGACGCCTGACGATCGCCGCCTGACCATTCTCAGGCTGACGGAGGAGGGCGGCCGGATGAAGGACCAAGTCCGCCGGATCCACAGCTCGCTGAACGACGAATTGGCGGTTGACCTCCAGGTGGGCGAGAGCGGGAGGGCACTGGAGGCCTTGACCGCGATTGCAGACACCCTCGCCAGGCGGCTGGCTCGCCTGCGCTGAGCTGAGGAAAACGCGACACCACGAAATTGTGGGCACCGGGTTTCACCGACTCTGCCACGTTGTGGGTGTCGCCTCGCAGCAGCGAAGGATCACCCTGCCGAGGGCGCCTCTCGATCGCGGCAGGCAATGGCATCCTTCGTCGGCACGAGCGCGACACGCTATCCGTCGAGGGGGATCCGGAGCGTCGCCTGAAAGCCCGGCGGGCTCCACGCGAACGAGGCTTGGCCGCAGAGCTGCCGCTCCACGACGTTCTTGACCATCCGCATCCCACCCTCGAAACGGGGCGGCTCGCCGATCGCGCCCGCTCCCCGCTCCCGCCAGTCCAGGCGCAGTCCCTCCGGCTCGGTGGACCAGCCAACCTCGACGAAGCCGCCGGGCTTCGAGAGCCCGCCATGCCGCAGGGCATTGGACATGATCTCGTGAAGCACCAGGGACAGCGGCTGGACAAGCAATGCCGGGAGGAGGGCCGCCGTCCCGCTTGTCCGCACGCGTTCGCGCATGTGAGCCGGGATCTCGCCCGCCAGCAGGGCGCCGACGTCGGCCCCCGTCCATCCGGAGACGGCAAGAAGGCGGTGGGCGCGCGCCAGAGCGGCAACGCGTCCGCGGATCGAGGCGGAGTATTGCGCCGGACTTTCGGAACGGGAAAGGTTGACGATGCCCTGTACCAGGGCGAGAGCGTTCATCGCCCTGTGGTCCACCTCCTTCAGGAGGAGGCGCTCGGCGATCTCGAGCTGCTCGGCGCGGCGGCGGGCCGTGACGTCCTTCTGCGAGGCGAAGTAGTAGAGCAGTAGGCCCGCCTCGTTGCGCACCGGGCTGATAACGAGCTGGTTCCAGAAGCTGCTGCCGTCCTTGCGGTAGTTGAGGAGTTCCACCTCGAAGTGATCGTTTCCCGCCGCGAGCTCGGCCCTGATCGCCTCGACGTCGGCCGGATCGGTGTCGACCCCTTGAAGGAAGCGGCAGTTCCGGCCCAGCACCTCCTCGGCGGCATAGCCGGTGAGTTCGAGGAAGGCCTCGTTGGCGAGGATGATCGGGTTGTCCGGCTGCTTAGGGTCTGTGATGACCATCGGCATGCGCGTGCGCTCCATGGCGACGAGCGCCAGCTCGCGCCGGTCGATCAGCACCTCGCGACGGGCCGCGACGGGTGCGTCGCCCTTGAACGACGGGTTCGGATCGTCGGACATCATGTACGCCCCCGCTTGTTGCCCCAGCGGGAAAGGGATGCGGACAAGCCGTTGTCGATGCTGCGTTGTCCCCGCCGCGGTGGGACGTAGGGCGAAGTCGTGTCGTCGCAAAGGATCTGGTCGCGGATGTGCGGAAGCTGGCGATGGATGGTTGCTGTCGCGGGATCCGGGCGACGGATCGTCCCGCTGGCCCGATGCAGGCAGTCCGCCGCGTCGATTGCGAAGTCGAGCTGGTTTTTGCGGGACAGCCCGTTCAGTGGAGTTACCGTTATGATCGGCATGAAAGCCGCGTGCCGGCCTCCAGCATGCGCGGCATGTGGGTTTGTTTCGCCGCCATGCGCGGGGCCGTCCTCACCATCAAGCGCGTCATCCGCCGCGGAATGTACTGTCTCATCCGGGGCGCCGTCCGTTGGGAATTTGAACGGGTGCTTGTCTCCTCGGGCTTCTCCGCCTATCCGCCGAGACGGAGCCGCGCGGGCGGGGAGTGCGACCTCGGCAGATCGGTCGGGTTCGATGGGGAGAGCCGCGCGGAACTGGAATGTTCACGTTTGACGAGATCGAGGACTTCCTCGGTGCCGAAGCCAGAACCTACGCCGAGAACAAGCGGCGCGGCGGAGACAACAACGAGGGCGGTCACGAATTCGAACGCCTGCACGTGGTATCCGAGATCGCACGTCTTGCTGCCGAACACCTGGATCGGATCGAGAACCAAGCCAACACCCTCCTGCACACCCAGGTTCACGGCTTCGTCGACGACTTCGCGATCGAGACGGACGGCCTTCACGTTCTCGCCCAGATCAAGGACGTCACGGAACTGTCCTGGACTTCGGGCAGGCGCCCCATCGCGGAAGACTTCCGGTTGGCGCAGAAACTGGCGGACCGCAAGGGCGTCGATGTCGAACTCAGGCTTGTCGTGTCCAGGCCCGGAGTGCTCGCCGCCCTGCAGCGAACCCGACCGGACGACTTGGGCCGCGTCGTTCTCACGCAGCATCCGAGCGGCACGATTCCAAGCGATATCGAGAGCGTTCCTCGCTTCGTGGACAATCTCAAGGTGATCTGCTGGCCGTTCGCGGATCGGTCTTCGGTTCGCAACACCAGCGAGTTCATCCTGTCAGCGTGGCTTCAGCACGGAGGATCGGCGCCGCTCGCGGCGGTGCTGGCGATCGCGAGCGAGCGGTCGGAGTTCGTCGTCCGGACGCTCGAGGAGGATTTTGCCCTCGATCCGGACGTGTCGAACATCCTCGGTGCGGTGGAGGACTTCTCGTTTGCGATCCGGGGCACGACCTTCGCATACAGGTGTTTCGGCGGACTCTTGAAGGGGACGGCCCCGTTCGGGTGCGGAAGCCCCGGCTGGACCCGGTTCGAGGATGGCTTGCGGAGCCTGTCCGAAGCAGCCGAGAACGGCCCGCCACTGAGCTTTCGCGACTTGCTGCCTTTGCTTACGGAGCGACAGGGATGACCGGAAGGAAGCTCCGCTTCGGGGCGGGGGAGGAAAACGCTCCCCTGTTGTCCCTTGGCCTCGAGGCCTTGGTCGACCCGTCGTCGGACAGGGAGGCGTACCAAAGGGCGCTCGATGTCCTCGGTTGGGGACTCGCCGTCAGGCTCGCCTCCCGGGAGATCGACGTTCGCGGCAGGACTTGGTACGTGGCGGCGACCGCGGAGGATCTCGACGGTCTGGGCGCGGGTTTCATCCGGGGCCTGAGGGAGGCTGGGGCGACAGTTGCCGTCGCATGCCTGTGGATACATAGGACCCAGGTCCACACGCCCGAGCCCGTCGACGTCGCGCAGATTGTGCGCGAGTACGTCGAACCCCCTCCCTCGAGGGTCGATCACTTCGTTGCCCTGAAGTCGATCATCGCGAGCTCGTGCGTGATCAGGACGAGCATCCTGCGCATGCTGACCGCCTTCGAGCCGTCCAGCATCCACGTGGTCGCGCCCGTCATCCTGGCCGGTGCCGAGGAGCGTCTGGAGTCGCAATTCCCCGCTTCTGTCGCCCGGCGGTTCAGGTACCTGGCCCTGGCGGAGGACAGTGTCGTCGACGAGCTGGGCAACGTGCGGCCCGGGGTGGGCGGCAACGTCTACCAACGCTTGGGCTTCGACAATCAAGCCGACAAGAACGCGTTCTTCCCGAACTTCCTCACGGAGATCATGGGGAGCGCGCCAGACCGCAGTCGTCGCTCCTCGTCGAACGGGCCGTGACGGCTTCGCCGGATGCGCGGGATTGCCGTCGTACCTGCCGATCGGCGAAGCGCGCGGGCCGGCACGAGGCCAACTTCTTGCCGGCCACGGGCTCGGGGCCGCCGTGTCGATTCCGGAATGGGGCAGCTGTGATCCAGGCCAAGTGGGCAGGACGGGACGATCGATCCGAAACCGTCCTGCGAGCGCGCGGCCAGCACGCCGACGGGAACCCGTCGCATCCGGACGATCTCCCGGCAAAGGCCGCCGATCGACATTCGCGCTTCGTTGCTTGCCTTTCTGGTGCCTTGCCTTGCTCGTGTCCACAATGGCCGCATGGGTGCCTGAGGAGGGATGCGGTCATGCGGGAACGGACATTCGAGATCGACAGGATGTACCGCGGCGGGACAGAATGTCTGGTCGAGGGGGTGAAGTATCCCGGCGACCCTCACCGCAGGTGTCGCCTGACGGTGAGCGCGGACGGGTTCTCCTACAGGGTGGAGGGCCACCTCAGCCCCTTGCATGCCGCCGAGGTGGCCGCCTTGCTGCCAAGGCCGCATGCCGGCATCGACGGCATCGAGGCCGGAATTGTGGGATATGGCGCGGGGGACTGGCGCCTGACCGTCGAGGGATGCCCGCCATTCTCATGCCTCACCAGCGGCGCTACCTATCCGGTGGCCGGGTTCGGGGTCGCCGAGCCCATGGCGGCCGATCCGGATGAGGAGGTCCCGGAGTTGGCCGCGCCGCGCTTCCGCCACTGACGGGAGCGGTGGTGCGGACGGGCGCGCGACGGTCGGTTCCGAAGGTCCGGGCGACCGCTCCGACGCGCGCGCGGAAGGCATATGCTTCGGGTCCTTGACGAAGCAGGGCGAGCGTCAGCCTGGGGCTCGTGACCGCCGGGGCAGCTGCCGAAGTGGCCAAGATCGACATCGGGTGGCGGCGGGGTTCCCGCCCAAGAGCGATCGGCACCCTCCATCCAGGCTTCGGATGTGGAATGTCTCCGGTATCGTTCTTCGTCCGAGTGCGATCGAGCAAGGCGCGCCAGCTCTGGCCGAAGCGCGAAGCCTGGTCGACCGCTTCCAGTCCATCGTTCGTCGCAAGGCCGAAGCCGATCTCGACCCCTGGCTCAAGGACGCCGGCTCCAGCCTGATCGCCTCGTTCGCCCGCGGCATCGCCAAGGATCTTGCCGCCGTGCGTGCTGCCGTCACCGAGCCCTGGTCGAACGGCCAGACCGAAGGACACGTCAACCGCCTGAAGCTCATCAAACGCCAGATGTACGGCCGAGCCAAGCTCGACCTTCTCGAAGCGCGCCTCCTCGGAGCGCCTTGATCGTCATCGAGACTGCGTCAGACCCCCGTTTGGACGCCGTTTGACACCCGTCCACAACGATGAATTCCTCGCGGCCGGCTGCGGCCTCGAAGCAGCGGTCGTAGTTGGTCGTGAAGATCCGCACGCGCGCCTTGCGGGACGGCCGCCGCGCGATCCGTCGCAGGAAGTTCGCGTGCGTGTCGAGGGTGACGTCCGCGGCGAGGAAGTCGACGGCTTCGAGGATGACCCCTTCCGCGATGGCCAGCAGCCTCTCCTGTAGGATGCGGACGGGTTCGGGAGCGAGTTCCGTCGCAAGCTTCGCCCGGGACAGGACGTGCTCAAGGTTTTCCTCGCCCTCGGCCACGTTCGCTGCGGCCGTGAAAGCGGACCAGCGTCCGCGCTGGTCAGGCAGGGGATCGGCGGCGTCGAGCCGGGCGAACTCGGCCCTGACCCGCTCAAGCAACTGCCACATCGTTGGCGCGAGCCTCTCGTCACCGCGCCTGACGCAGAGCGACGTGCCAAGCCCGGAAAGAACGACGAGATTGGCCGAGCGCACGGCCTGCGACAGGTGGCGGGCGGTTTCCTCGGCGCCGATGCCGCCTGCATCGCCGTCCTCCCCGGCTCCGTCGACCTCAATCCACTGGCGCGATGTTCGGCTCGTCCTGATTCGCAATCGATCGCCCTCCGCCGGAGCAGCGAAGCAATCGGTGGCGGCCGGCGCAAGCTCCAACTGGCAGCCCCAGCAACGCGGATGGGGCTCCCCGGATCTAAGGACCACGGCGGTCTTGGATCCTTCCATGCGTGACGGAGATTCGGTTTCAGAAGACCTTGGGCGCAGTTGAAGGGGAACGCTGACGACGGGGTCGGGTGGAAACCCGACTGTCCGCATCCTGGCGTGATCGGGCTCTAGCTGCCGTTTGGCTCAGCGCAAAAGAACGGGCCCAGGGTATGGCCGCCTGAGCTGACGGATGCCTTCTCTCCAACCGGATTTTATGATCGGGACCTGGACACCGCTCGCGACAGACCGCTTTGCCTGATCATGTTCTGAGAAGGGCGAGCACGCGCTTTGCGTTGTCCGCGCAGTCGAGCCCATCGGGACGGTTCTCGATCCCGTCGATTACGGCGACGAGCTGCGCCTTCCTTTGCGCCAGTTGCTGCTCGAGCGCGGCGATCTCCTCGACCTTCCGCTTCATGGCGGCGACGAGCCCCTCATGCTGCCAGCCCTGCGACCCTGTCGGCAGCAGGTGGCGGACCTCGTCCAGTGAGAAGCCCGCCTGCTGGGCACTCGTGACGACGAGGAGAAGCGCCTCCGCCTCCGCCGAATAGCTGCGATAGCCGTTGGGTCGTCTTTCCACGGGGCCAAGCAGCCCGGCGCTCTCGTAGAAGCGGATCCGGGACGGCGTGAGCCCCGTGCGTTTGGCCAGCTCGCCGATCCTCATGCGTATCCCGACACCGTGTTGACCTTCAACCTCGCTTGAACGTTATGGTCGCGGCTGGGTCAAGCGGACTGCACCGCTCGCCGTCGACAGGCGCTCGGGTTCATCCGTCCACCAACCGCCAATCAAGGGAGCGGCACATGGAATACGTGACTACGAAGGACGGCGTCGGTCTCTTCTACAAAGACTGGGGGCCGCGGGACGCCCCGGTGATCTTCTTCCACCACGGATGGCCGCTGAGTTCCGACGACTGGGACGCGCAGATGCTGTTCTTTGTGAACCAGGGCTTTCGCGTCGTTGCCCATGACCGCCGCGGTCACGGCCGCTCCGAGCAGATCTGGGACGGCCACGACATGGACCACTACGCCGACGACGTCGCCGCCGTCGTCGACGAGCTCGGCGTCCAGGGCGCGATCCATGTCGGTCATTCCACAGGCGGCGGCGAGGTCGTGCGCTACGTCGCCCGACACGGGGAGGACCGCGTCGCCAAGGCAGTGCTCGTCAGCGCCGTGCCGCCCCTGATGGTCAAGACGGAAGGCAACCCGGACGGAACGCCGAAGGAGGTGTTCGACGACTTCCAGGCGCAGCTTGCCGCCAACCGCGCCCAGTTCTACCACGACGTGCCGGCGGGTCCGTTCTACGGCTACAACCGCCTGCTGACCAAGTCGTCCGAGCCGGTCGTCCTCAACTGGTGGCGGCAGGGCATGATGGGGTCGGCGAAGGCGCACTACGACGGGATCGTTGCGTTCTCGCAGACTGACTTCACCGCGGATCTTCGGAGCATCTCGATCCCGGTCCTCGTCGTCCACGGCGACGACGACCAGGTCGTTCCCTACAAGGCGTCGGGACCGCGCTCGGCGGAACTGGTCCGGAACGGCACGCTCAAGACCTACAAGGGTGCGCCCCACGGCATCCCGACCACCCATGCCGACGAGCTGAACGCCGACATCCTCGCCTTCGCCCGGAGCTGACCGGGCCGGCCTGCAAGCCGCACGTTCGGGCGCGATCGAACGATCCGTGCTCGAGCGTGTCCGACAACCTCAGCCCAGGGCCATCATGACGAAGCGCATCCTCCACGTCGTCACCAACGTCGCGCACTACGACGACCCCTCGAGGCCGACGGGTCTGTGGCTGTCCGAGCTGACCCATGCATGGGACACCTTCGCCGTGGAGGGCTTCGAGCAGAGCCTCGTCAGCCCGCTCGGCGGACACGTGCCGCTGGAGCCCCGCGCCCTGAGGTGGCCGCTGCTCGACCGCTCGGCCAAGGCCTGGTAGGGCGATCCGGCTCGGATGGCGCTGCTGGAGACGACCGGACGCCCCGACGAGATCGACCCGGCGGAGTTTGACGCGATCTATTTCACGGGTGGCCATGCGGTAATGTGGGACTTCCCGGAGAGCGAGGGCTTGCAGGCCCTGACCCGTGCGATCTGGGAGCGCGGCGGCGTCGTCTCCGCCGTCTGCCACGGCTATTGCGGGCTCCTCAACGCGCGTCTCGCCGACGGGACGCTGCTCGTCGCCGGCCGGCGCGTCACCGGCTTCTCCTGGACGGAGGAGGTGCTGGCGGGCGTTGCCCGGCACATGCCCTACAACGCCGAGGCGGAGATGCGGCGACGCGGGGCCCACTACCGCAAGGCAGCCATTCCCTTCCTGCCGCATGTGGAGACGGACGGTCGCCTGGTGACAGGCCAGAACCCGTTCTCGGCCCACTTAACGGCGAGGAAGGTCGTGGAGCTGCTCCAGGCGCCGTCCCAGTAGACGGACGCGACATTGCTCCAGCGAGTTACCGTACCGCGGCTGCCGCCTTCCTGTTCCGCGACCAAGCTACGAGGTCGGTGAAGATCGGCTTCAACGCGTAGGCGGCCTCGGTCAGCTCGTAGTCCACCCTGGGCGGGATGGTGGCGAACGCCGTCCGGTTGACGAGCCCGTCCGCCTCCAGCGCACGAAGCTGCGCCGTCAGCATGTTCTGCGTGATGCCAGACAGCGTGCGGCGCAGCTCGCCGAAGCGCTTCGGGCCGGAGAGGAGCACGAACAGGATGTCGATCTTCCACTTGCCGATCACCGTGTTCACCACCCGGCGGAACTCGGCGACCTCCTCAATCGAGGGAATGCAGACGGCGTCATGCCCAGAACTGCCTATGGTATCCATTTTCAAACCAGGTTCGATTTTCTTGCCTACTTGAGAAAGAATACCGTGGATCGGACATCGGGACCATCCCGGCATCGCACCCGCGACCGCCCAACCGATGGACCTCTCCGATGGCCCGCGCCAACTTGATCCTTCTCGCCTGCCTGTCCCTCGCAGCCTGCCACACCACGGGCTCCGACCGCTCCATTGCCTACCCCTCGGCGCCGCCGATCTCGGCCATGCCGTTCTGACCCCCACACGTTCAGGAGATCGCAGAGATGAAGGCGCTGATGCTGACCCGCTACGGCGGCCCCGAGACGATGGAGCTTCGCGACGTGCCGAGGCCCGAGCCGAAGGCTGGCGAGGTTCTCGTCCGGGTCATGGCGGCCGGCCTCAACCCCGTCGACTACAAGATCCGCGAGGGCAAGCTGCGGGCGGTCTACCGCTGGCGCCTGCCGGTGGTGATGGGCGGTGAACTGGCGGGCGTCGTCGGGGCCTGCGGGGAGGGCGTGACGGAATTTGCGCCCGGCACCCGCGTGTTCGCCCGCATGGACAAGACCGCCATGGGCGCCTTCGCCGAGTACGCCGTCGTGCCGGCCCCCCTCCTCGCCCGGATGCCGGAGAGCCTGCCCTTCGAGGCGGCCGCCGGCGTGCCGCTGGCGGGCCTGACGGCGCTCCAGGCGCTGCGCGACGAGTTGCGCCTCGAGCCCGGCAGCCGGGTCTTCATTCCGGGCGGCGCGGGCGGCGTCGGGACCTTCGCCATCCAGATCGCCAAGGCGCTGGGAGCCAACGTGACGACAACCGCCTCGCCGCGGGGCCGGGCTCTGGTCGAGAGGCTCGGCGCCGACGTCGTGATCGACTATACGACCCAGCGCTTCGAGGACCATGTCCGTGACATGGACGGCGTGTTCGATCTCCTCGGCGGCGAGACGCTCGACAAGTCGTTCGGCGTCGTAAAGCGCGGCGGAACCGTCGTCTCGATTGCGGGCATGCCCGAGCCCCAGTCGGCACGCAAGGACATCGGACGCGGCGGTCTCCTGCCAGCCCTGTTCTGGCTAGCGAGCCTGCGCACGCGAGGCCAAGCCAGGCGGCACGGTGCCCGCTACCGCTTCCTCTTCATGCGCCCGAACGGCGCGGAGCTCGCCGAACTCGGCTGCATGATCGGAGGCGGCCAACTCGAACCCGTCGTCGATCGCGTGTTCCCGTTCGAAGAGATCCGGGAGGCGTTCGCATATCTCGAAGGCGGCCGGGCAAAGGGGAAGGTTGTCGTCCGCTTTCGGGAGGCGGCGTAGTCCCATCGACGGGTCGGGAAGGGTCCAGGCCGTGTCAAAACGTCGAGCTGGGTTGTTGTTTGACGTTTAGGCATTGATCGCCTTGACTGGGCACTGAGAGACGGCGCTCTGCGGCTGTGTTTTGCGGTCATGGGGGGACAGGACGATGCGGTCGGCTCGCGTGATGGGATGGAGCGAGACGTCGTAGCCGCCTGATCAGCCTCTGATGGCGGCGAGGAGCCTCTGGCTGCCCATGATGTTCAGGACCCGCGTCAGATTGTAGGCCAGGACCTGGAGTGCCATCTCGGCCGACACACGCGGTAGCGTCCGGGTCAGAAAGTGGGTGGCGCCCATCCGGGCCTTCAGCGTGCCGAACGGATGCTCGACCGTCTCGCGCCGCACTCGCATGGCCAGAGGATCGGCATCGAGCCGGCGCTGTACGGTCTCCAGAACGTCCTCGTGTTCCCAGCGCGTGACGCGCCGCTCCTTACCCGTCGTGCAGTCCGCCTTCAGGGAGCAAGCCTGGCAGGCGTTCGTCCAGTAGCGGCTGAGCGTCATGCCGTTCTCGACCGTCGTGTATCGGTAAGGGAGCGTCTCGCCCGCCGGGCAGCGGTAGGCGTTCTCGTCGTGGCGGTACAGGAAGTCTTCCTTGCCGAACCGTCCCGCCGCCTTGGCGCCCGACGTCATCGGACGCGGCAGCGTGACGGCGATGCCGGCGCGCTCGCAGGCCAGGATCTCCTCACCGGAGTAGTAGCCCCGGTCGGCCACGGCCTCGAGCCGATCGATCTGGAGCGCCTGCTTGGCCTGCTGCGCCATGCCGCTGAGTTGGGCCCGGTCCGATCCTACATTGGTGACCTCGTGCGCCACGATCAGGTGATGCTCGGTGTCCACTGCTACCTGGACGTTGTAGCCGACCATGCCCGACCCGCGTCCGCTGGTTGCCATCGAGCGGGCGTCCGGATCGGTCAGGGAGACCTGACGATCGGGCGCCGCCGCCATCTGCGTCTCCAAGCCGGCGAGGCGCTCCATCTCCTGACCGAGGCGGGCGATCTTCTCGTTCAGCCGAGCGACCTTGGCGGCGAGTTCGGGTGTCGGCTCCTGGCGGTCGGCCGTGTCGAGCTGAGCCAGATAGCGTGAGACACTCTCCTCGATCTGCTCACGGCGCCGCTCGAGCTTGGCTTTGGTGAAGTTGCGGTCGCGGTTGTTGACCGCCTTGAACTTCGAGCCATCAATCGCGACGCGCGTCCCCGTCAAAAGACCCATCTCGCGGCACAGAGCCACGAAGCGAGCGCAGACGCGTCCAATGGCGGAGCCGTTCTGCCGACGGAACTCGGCAATGGTCTTGTGATCGGGCGACAGCCGCGCCGTCAGCCACATGACCTCGACGTTGCGACCGGCCTCGCGCTCTAAGCGCCGACTGGAGGGAATGCGGTTCAGGTAGCCATAGACGTAGAGCTTCAAGAGAGCCGAGGGATGATAGCCGGGCCGTCCCGTCGCGGCCGCTTCGACACCCTCAAAACCGAGAGAGCCCAAATCCAGCGCATCGACGAAGACGTCGATCACCCGGACCGGGTTGTCATCTGCGATCCAGTCTTCGAGGCAGGGTGGAAACAGCGTCGCTTGTTCGCGATCGGCACCGACAACGAAGCGTCCCATGCCACCCTCCGGTCAACCCGAACGAGCATAGCATGGGTGGGGTTTTGACACAGCCAGGGTCGACAGCAGTCGATGAGTTCGAAGCGTCCGTCCTGCTCAAAGGCCCACGCGGAGAATTGCTTAATCGGCAGCTTCGAGATCTGGGCAGTAGCCGTGCCGTCCTCCCTCAAGGACGGCCGTACTGCATGTCACCGATCATGTCCCCCGCGTGCGGAAGAACTCCAGCTCGGCGCGATAGCCGCTCGTCGCCATAGGTTGTCCACAGGGCAAGGCGGGACGACGTGTCGAATCGATCGCGTCATTGACTCTTCGCTCCCTACGGACTTAGCCTGGTGACCATGCGACAGTCTCTCGCCCACATGCGGACTTGCCAGCGCCCCTCCGGCGCCTCGCTTCCGCGCGTCGCATCCACCAAGCCGCCCATACGCTGACCGCTTCACCCTTCCGAGGTTGACGGACGCGAGGCGATGCCCCGTCCGATGCGGAGCATGCCCATGCGCGCCGAGCGGTCACAGCCCAGCGTTCCATCCGAACCCGGCGGCCACCCGTCGACCACGCCCCGTGCAGGGTTCGAGGCCCGGCACCGTCCCCTGCGCTGCGTGGGCGAGGCGGCGTTCGCGTCCGCTGGCGGCGGACGTCGCGCTGCTCCTCGACGTCGACCC
Organism: Antarcticirhabdus aurantiaca; assembly: GCF_009765365.1. Lineage (GTDB taxonomy): Bacteria > Pseudomonadota > Alphaproteobacteria > Rhizobiales > Rhizobiaceae > Antarcticirhabdus > Antarcticirhabdus aurantiaca. Next base: position 1,065 of record NZ_VTOM01000016.1, on the reverse strand, counting down.
ATGCGTCGATCGCTGGCGGTGCCGCGTGGCGGTCGGCGACGCCGGCCTCGTGGCGGACTTCGAGACGTGGGGCAGCCGCGGCCGGGAGTTCCTGTTCGTGGCAGCCGACGGCGCCTTGTCGTTCGCTTCTGCTCCCTTGGAGCTTCCGCCGAACGCCAGGGTCGTCGGCCCCGACGACGTCGATCCAGTCAGGCTGGAGAATGCAAGGGCGATCTTCCCCCATGCCCGCTGGCGCGTGACCCTGGACGACCGCGTCAGGCTCCTCGCCGCGCTCGACGAGGAAGGCTCTGTCACCCTCGCGGACTGCCTCGGCATCTTGAGGCACACCTCGCGGCCGGTCGCCGCCGTGGCCGCGCTGGCGCTTGCCAGGCTGGTCGACCTCGACCTTGACGAGCCGCTCGGCGCGAGGACGCGGGTCATACGCCGCCAGGCCTGACACCTCCGCATCCCTTCCCTTCCTTCGTGTCCGTCCGCATCGCGGTCGGCGACCGGAGACTTTTCGTCATGGCGATCTTCGTCCCGCCTTCCGGCGCACCCCTCAACCTTCAAGACGAACTCGAACGTCTCCGCGGCGTCGTCGCGGACATGGAGGCGCTGGCCAGGGGCGAGCACCCCGGGCATGCCCTCCTCGCCGACGCCCCGATCCTCGATGGTTGGGCACTCGGCTCCCGTACCGTCCCCTGCCTCACTGGCGTGGTCGCCGGACACTCCAAGATCGGGACGGGTAGACTCGTGATGACGTCCGAACTCTGGATCCTCGCGCCCCCGTACGGCTACGCGCGCACCCTGTCCCGTATCTACCGTCTGGGTCGCCCCAGCACGCGCAACGGGAGGAGCGACGCATGACCCGGCTCGACGACTTCCGCTCCTTCGACGACTTTCCGGTCTCGCCTCGCGGCACACCATTCGACCTGACCGACTTCGTGACCACGTCCCTGGGTCGTGTCCCTTGGCGTGGTGTAGCTCGCGAAGGGCCACCACGGTTGCCGGCTTGGGCCGGGCAGATCAGACTGCGAGGGTTGGCAGGCTGACGAGGGGATCATCGCCGATCGGGGCGATGCTTTC
>NZ_VTOM01000015.1 GCF_009765365.1 Antarcticirhabdus aurantiaca | reverse complement strand
CCCGCAGGGCCATCATCGGGTCGGTCATCGGTGGTCTCTCGGTTCGGGGTTGGCTGTCGCAACCCGATCCTAACCGGCAACCGCCGATGACCGCCTCTCAGCTACACCACCACCTGGGACACGACCCGTCCCTGTTGAAACGAGCCCTCCGCGCGGCCGGGCTTCATCACGTCGTGGCAGGCGCTCCATGCACCTTCGTGGTCGGCGGCATCCCCGACGGTGCCCTCAGCGTCTTCACGGACGCCATCGAGAACCTGTTCCGCAGGTCTGGGATCGACCCGAACTGCATCAGGAGCAAGGTCCTGCCGACGCGTGATCCGGACCGACGAACGGCAGGACGCCGATCCCAGACGATGCCGGCGGCGCCTTGCCGTTCGGTTGCGCCCTCCGGAACAATCCCGGCCATCCCCGGAAAGCGGGGCGAACGTCGGGCCGGTACAGTCTCGGATCCCCGCCCGACGGCTGCCGGATCCTTCCAGGCGCCGACCGAAAGGCGCCGCATCCCGTCCGGCCGCCGCCACGCCCGCCGGAGATGCGCGCGGCCCGCGGGGACCAGCCTGCGCCCGCCACCGGGACGGCCGGGACCCGTGGCGCCCCGACGCCGGGCCGACCGCGCATTCGCCGCGCCCGTCACGCGCCTCGCCGACGGGAGGGGCAGGTGCGTTCGTTCCCGGCCGTCCCGTCCCCCGATCCACCCGGAAGCCTCCGGGTGCTCGTCGATGCCGGTCACGCCCGGCTGGCGGGCGAGGGGGCGCATGGAAGCCGTCGCCTCGACCGCGAGCCGGACGGGCGGGGCGAGCCGAGGGGGCGGCGCGCGAGGGACGGCGTCTTCCGGAACGCCTGCGGGCCGGGGATCGGCGGGGATGCCGGGCATCCCATGCTCCCCTGCGTCGCGTGGCGGGACGAGCGGATGCGACGTCGGCGGGGCCGCAGGGTGCGCAGGAAAGGATTGGTGGGGGAGGGCCGAAGGATTGGCGCGGGATGGCCCGGGCGCGAGCGCCGGGTCGACGCCCCGTCGGCCCTGATGCACTATGGCGCCGCCCGATGCGGCGCGGGCGGTGCGCGTGCCGGCAGGCTTGGGCCGCGGCGCCGCGGGCAAACGGGACGCACGGATCGATGAATCCTGAGACGCACGACCGTTCGTCGCGCGCCGGGAGGGGGCGGGGGGCCGCCACCCGGCGTCGTTCCTGCGGGCATCGGGAGCGGTCGGATGAGGGAATCCAGGATCTTGCCGTCGCTTGAGCCGGGCAGCATCCCCCCGGACATCTTGCCTCGGGAGGAGAACTCGCGGGACGGCCGTCCGCTGCGCCCCGCAGGACGCATCGACGGCGCCGCCTGCCGCGGCGCCCGAGCGATGCTCGGCATCTCGCAGACCGATCTGTGCCGCCTCGCCAGGTGCGGCAGGAACCTCCTGAACGATTTCGAGCGCGGCGGCCACGTCCCGCGGGCGTCGAGCGTCGCGCGCATCCGGGCTGCCCTCGAGGGCGCGGGGGCGGTCTTCGTCGACGCCGGCGACGGGACCGTCCTCGTCGGCGTTTCGGGACGGTCGCGACCGGGCACGACGGCAGGGCCATCGGAGGGACGCTGACGGGGTCGACCGGGATCGGGCCGGGCCGCCTGCGGCCCGGCGTCGTGCGCTCAGCCGGGAAGGGGGTCGACGGCGCCGTCATCCAGCGCGTAGATGGTCGCGAGCCGCTTCGTGCAGCCGCGGCACTGCCCGCAGGCGTACGGCCCCGAGTGGCAGGAGAACGTCAGGCAGAGCAGTTCGCGCGGCAGGGACGACCGGCGCAGGAGCTCGACCGGATCCGCGTCGCGCGCGGGCGCCGACACGCGGACGCAGCCCTCCTGAACGGCGAGGGCGCGGTCGATCGCCTCGAGGAACGGCGCCTTCCCGTCGGCGTGGGTGTCGGTCCCGACGGCGCCGATGACGATCTCCGACAGGCCGGAGGTCACGTACCGCATGGCGGCCAGCGTGATCAGCATCTGGTTCCGGTAAGGCCACCACTCCGGGCCGCTGGCGAGTCCCGAGGCGTCGCTCCCGGCCATGTCGCCGGATCCGAGCGCCGACAGGTCGACGCGCAGGGTCTCGTGCCGCAGGTCCAGCGCAGCGGCGATGGCTGCCGACGACCGGATCTCTCCCGCCGCCGGGCGCTGGCCGTAGTCGACCGTCAGGCAGAGGTCGGGACGCAGATCGGCGGCGAGGGCGGAGGAGTCGAGGCCGCCCGAGAACAGGAGTAGGCGCATCGGGTCATCTCCGGCAGGGCTCAGGCGGCGCAGGACTCGACGCCTCGACAACCGGCAGCGCTGGCTTGCGGTGGCGAGCTGCCGAGCGCCGACCGAAAACCCTTTGTGGAAGGCGAATGCGGGTCGCTCACTTTCCATAAAGAGGAAGTGGACAGGCCTGAGGTGCCCACGATGCGTTACGCGGATCCATGTCTCTACGTGGTTGGCGATATCGACGACTTCGAGCCGTTGATGGTCTTGGACCGTGCGATGTCCCCCGCCGATACGAAGCGTCATCTGGAGAGTTTCGTCGAACACGAGCGCGAGGCGAGGTTGCGGTTCGACCGATGCATGGCCTCCGGTTCCCGGCAGCAGTTCTCGACGGCAGCCGTTCCCGGCATCTCCATTTTCCTTGGGTGTCCTTTCAAGGGCACCGGCAGCCTCGTGTATCGCTCGGAACTAGGGGGAGAACTCGACGGGGTAGCCGAGACCGTATCCGCCCTGATCATTGAAACCCTAGCTCGTCGCGAACCCTCGTCACCATGAAGTCGACGGTGATCGGCGCTGGCCGCTCGAGGAAGTGGGCGTCGAAGACGAACGTATCGACATCGTAGTCGTCCACCGGGGGAAGAGCCGTTGGATCGTTGGGTAGGCGGAACCCGCCCCTCACTATGTAATCGATGGGAGGAACTCTGATCCAAAGGTCCGAAAGGGTCTGGCGCCGTTCGGGTACCCAGAACCGTTCCCAACGCGTGAGCGGCCTGAACCGTCCGTATATGCGGTTCGGCCGATAGGCTGTGTCGGGGGTGAAGTCCGCAAGCAGGACGAGAACGTAAGGCAGGAGCTTCTCCGGCAGGTCGACGTATTCCCATACGCGCCTCTCGTCGGCGCGCTTAACCAAGGCGATGAACTCCTCGATCGAGAAGGCGGTCACGAGGTCTTTCATAATCCCCAAGTGCGAACGCCAGTTGAGGGCGAACGCCACACGCAGGAGTCTGCCCGCCTGCGGGTCGCAGCGACCCGGCTCCAGTTCATCGAAGGGGATGCGAGCGAAATCGATCGTGTCGCAAGCCGCCCCCCTTGGATGGGTGAAGTGAGGCGCGCGCAGAATGGATTGCACGGCAACCGCGTCCAGACGAGCGAAGCAACGTGGGCAACGTGCCTTCGGTCTTGAGGGGGCGGTAGACGTCAACGGGCGCTCCCCGAAGTCGCGCCGCCACGCCTCGACGGTGATCGGCCCTCTGCGCAGGGGATGAAGGGCGACCCTCATCGTGCGACCCCATCGACGCAACGGTGCCGCGAGCCAGAAATCGTGGCCCAAACCGCCCTGTACGCAGCCGTCGCCACATCCCCGACGACCTCGCAACCCGTCCCCGCGAACATCGTGAGGTCGCCCTCCATCACGTTCTCCGCCAGCATGACGACGGGGATGCCGTTCGCCCGCGCATGCCCGACCTCGAAGAGCGTCCCCGGGTCCCGGCCGTCCATGACCGCAAGCACCGCGTCACATGACTCGAGTCCAGCCAAGTCCTCGGTGGCGATGCCGGTCGACATGCCGCCCATGCCGACCTCGTGGAACGGCGAGAACGGCGTCGCCCCGAGGGCGGCGACGGACTGGACGAGCTGCTCGACCAGCCAGAGCTGGGCGGTCGTGAAGAACGGTGCCGCGATGTAGACGCGGCCCGGCCTCCTGTCCGTCGGCAGGGCGGCCCGGTGCGCGAGATCGCTCCGCGACCCCGGCGGGATGCCGCGAGTCTCGACGTAGACCGACACGGCGCGCGAGGCGAGGTCGGCCGCCTCGACCGGATCGGCGCCCTCGCGCATCCACAGGTGCGAGAAGACCCCGGTGAACACGTCGCCGGACCCGATCTTCATCACCCGCTCGGATCGGTAGGGCGGGACGCGCACGGACGCGCCCCCGCGGCGGGCGACCAGCGCGCCGGCGGTCCCGCCCTTCACCACGACCGCCTCGGCGACCGCCAACAGCTCCGCGGCCGCCTCCTCGGCCGAATCCTTGCCGGACAGGCTGCGGGCCTCGGCCTCGTTGAGCACGAACGCGAGGCTGTCGGCGGAGGATCCGTTCGCCCCGAACGGCACCGTCGCGCCGGCGCCCTGCGGGTCGTGGACGGCCCGGCGCGCCCGCACCAGTGCCTCGCACTCGAGCATGCCGAACCGCACGACGGCGTCCCCGTCGACGACGAGCTCCGGCCGTGCCGCCGGCATGCCGTTCAGGAGGACCGGCGTCGCCATCGGGTGGGCGTAGACAAACGCGATCTCGTCGGGGATCGGCGCGATCTCGCAGTCCACGCCCATCGAGGAGAAGGTGGCGCGCGCGTCCTCGATCCACCCCTCGTGGGCATGGCAGACGAGCCGGACGCCGTCTCCCCACCGGGCGGCCGCGCAGGCCGCACGGCCGCCGGAGCCGTACACCCGGTCCCAGCGCGCGGAGTCGCAGATCTCGCGGTAGGCGCCGCCTGCTACGATCATGGTGCCGCCGCCCGGGTGACGAGGACGTGGCATGTGTTGGCCGTCCTCGCCGTCACGGCCGCGACGTAGACGTTTCCGTCGCGGATGCACCGCAACAGGGTCGCGAGGCCGCGGAAGCCCGAGAGCGAGCCGACGATCCCACCCGCTGGCGCGACCACCACGGCCACGTCGTAGCCGCCCTGGCGGTGCAGCGTCACGGCGCAGTCCGTCCCGACCGGAACGACCGCCAGGACCGCGGGGTCGACGCTCTCGAGGTCGACGTCGAAGCGCAGGGCGCAGTCGTCCGCGCCGGACCCGCCGCCCGTCCCGCCGGGCCGGGGCAGCCCGCCCGACCGCGATCCCAGTCCCCCGCCGCCGCTTCCGCCCATGCCGCCCTCCAGCGATTCGTGCCTTCTCTCGTGAAGGCCTAGCACGCGTTTGGACCGCCGGGCCATGCGGCCGCCCGCCGGGCGGTCGTGCCCTCCGCCTAGCGGCGCATCTCCCGCCAGATGACGGCGTCGAGGAGGGAGGGGCGCACGCCGATCGCGGCGGCGAACGCGAGGAAGCGGTCCTCGAGCGCCGGGTAGTCGCCGGGCAGCCTGGATCCGGCCGGAAAGAGGTTCATCGCGACGCCCGCCCGCAGCACGTGGACGTCGAGGATCGCGACGTCGTCCGCGCCCAGCCAGTTGCGCGCGATCCAGGAGGCGGTCTTCGGCCCGATCCCGGGGATGGCGAGCAGCGCGGCGCGGAAGCCGCGGGCCGTCGCCGTCGGGGGCGGCGAGTCCTCGATCGCGCGGAGCGCGTCGGACAGCCGGCGCGACCTCTGCCGCGGGAAGCGATACCTGACCGGGCGCCCCCCGACGTCGAGCGGCATCGAGAGTGCGTCCTCGATCTCCCCCGCGGAAGGACGGCGGCCGGGATCGAGGATGCCCCGTCCGAGGCATGCAGCGTAGGCGGCTTCGTTGACCTCCATGCGAATGCCGAAGCCGCCGAGCAGGCAGAAGGCCACCTCGTGGTGGAGCGGGCAGCCGTCCCTGCGGACGTAGTCGTCACGCGGGTCCTCCGTCGCCGCCAGCATCGCCCAATAGGCCGGGCTCCCGACCCAGCCGCTGCGCCCCCAGGCGACGCCGGGAACGACCTCCTCGTCCGGCGCGCGGTCGACCGGCGCGATCGGCGACCGCGCGTGCGTTCCCGCCGGGCCGCAGCCGGCACCTACCAATTCCTCGAGCATCGACGTCCCCTCCGGCCCGGCCCAGGAAGCCAGCATCTACCGGGAGTGGGCCTTGCGTCCGGGCGATGGCCGCGCGCCGACGTGCCACGTGGCGATACCCGATGCGCGACGGGCGCACGGTCGGACTTACGTTCCGGCGGCGGGATCGTAAGCTCCCGTGTCGAAACGGCGCGAATCGGTGGCATGACCAGGATCCGGAAATCGGAGATCGAGAACTTCCGTGGGATCCGTTCCCTTGAATGGCACCCGTCGGGAGGATTCAACTGCCCGGTCGGACCCGGGGACGGCGGGAGGTCGACCAGCCTCGAGGCGATCGACCTCGGCGCGGGCGCCCGGCGGAGACCGCAGTTCGCGGGCGCCGACTTCCACCGGCTGGACTGCGACCGGCACGTCGCGATCCGCGTGACGATGGGAGACCGCCCGTCCGAGTTCCTTTCGCTCGAGGCGCACGGTCACCGTCTCAGGGGGGGCGGCCCGTGCCCGGAAACCGTCGAGGACGAGCCCGGCCACGGTCTCGAGACCGTGCTGACGGTCGAACTCCGCGTCGACGACGATCTCGAGCCGCGCCGGTCCCTCGTCTCCGGTCGTGCCGCGCGCGCGGCCCTGGAGCGGTCGCTGGCGTGGCGGGACAGGGGCAGGCTCTCCCATATCCGGCTCTCGGGCACCGGGGGACACCGTCTCGGCTGGTCGCGGGCGTCGATCCTGAACAGGCTGTCCGACGGGCGGGCGGACGTGTCATGGGCGATGTCGCGCGCCGCGCGCCAGGCGAGGTCCCCGGTGAAAACCGCTGCGGTAGACGAGCTCGCCGATGCGCTGGCTTCGGTCAACGCCCTGTCGGTGTTGCTGAAGGGGCTCGAGGCCGACGTGACGGTGGTCCCCGACGCCGACGACCTGTCGGCCGGGAACCCCCACGTCGCGTTGTCCCGGAGGGCCCGACGTCCCGTCGCATGTTCCCGGCGTCCGGACCCCTATGCGCGCCCGGTGGCCCCATGACGCGCAACAAGCGGACGCTCCGGACCGCGGTGGACCTGCGCGACATGCGCCCGGTGACGAGCGACGACCTCCTAGCGATGCCGGAGCCGGAGTACTACGCGCTGCGCCACGAGGTTACCCGAGCCCACTTGAGGGGCGAGGTCACCTTCGCCTGCGCGCATTGCGGCCATTCGGTCTACGCCCCGCTGGTGCCCGCGACGCGGAAACCCTGTTGGCGGCATCGCGCAGGTGCCCCGGCCGATTGCCCCTGGTGGACCGGGAACCCGTTGAGCGTCAACCGCGTCAGCGCGCTCCAGTTCCGCGGCGCGCAGGAGAGCCCCCTGCATGCCCGGGTGAAGGAGGCCGTCGCGGAGATGCTCGAGCGGGATCCGGCGACCGAACGCGGCTCAGTCGTCGTCGACCGCTACCTCGCGGGCGCGGACGGAAGGCGGCGTCCAGATGTCCGAGCGATGGTCTCGGGGCGTCCGCTGGCGTTCGAGATACAGCTCGCAACGACCCAGGTCCCCATCATCGTGGCGAGGGAGGAGTTCTACGCCCGAGAGGGCCGATCGCTTCTCTGGCTGACCTGGTCGTTCAATCCCGCCCGCTTCATCCCGGCCTCGTTCAAGGACATCATCCACTCCCACGATGGAACCCTGTTCTCGTTGGACGAGGAGGTCCTCTCGGCGGCGGAGCGCAGCGGCCGCTTCACCGTCAGGGCGTTCCGCCGCTCCGCGGATGGGGCGTGGACGTCGGAACTCTGCGGCCTCGATGACCTCGACTGGCCCGCGAGGGGCCTCGCCCACTTGCCGGACCGGGCGGCGGCCTGGCACCTCGGCTTCCGGAGACGCTGGGCGGAGAGCCGGAGGGAAGACCGGTCCGAACCTCCGGAGGAGGCCGAGATGGTCGCCGAACTCCTGGCGCGTGCCCCGTCCCCGGCAGGCTCGCCGCCGTCGCGACGCGACCTGGCGAGCGTCCTGGATTTCCTCGCGTCGGTTCACGAGGGAAGACCGATCGCCAGCGCGCAAGACAACCTGCGGGCGCTGCTGCACACCTTCCTCGAACCGGGCCGCCGGCACCGCTACGCTCGGTTGGCGCGGTTCGCCCTCGCATCCTGTGGCAGGACCGACGTGCTGGAGGATCCCAAGGTCGCCAGGAAGCTGAAGGCGAGGTCGCGCGGTGAGGGGCAGGAGACCCGTGACGGCCCCGTGGGAGGGGTCGCGGCGCTGCTCTATCCCGAATGGTTCCAAGAATCCCCGCCCAGCCGATGATGCCAGCGTCCCCGGGCGTCGAGTTCGCCAGCGTCGGACGACGGGGCCGCCGGATGGACGCGCGACCTGTCGCGGGGACGGTCCTCGCTGCCATGGACGCGCTCGTGCTCTTCGCCGTCGTGGTGCAGGGGCTGGTGACAGGGGCCGTCGCCCGGCGCTCCGGAAACCGTCGGATCAGCGGGGGGCGTGCGCCGTCGCGAACGTGACGAGGTTCACCAACGTCACGTCGAAGTCGAAGTCCTCGCCCAGGAAGGCCTCGAGCTCGAACGGGCATCCATCGGGCAGTCCCTGCGGCAGTTCCCGGCCATGTTCGCGAAGCGCGCTGGCGGCGTTGCGCTTCGCGAGTCTCCAGGTCCGGTCCATCTCGACCTTGCGCGCCATCGAGGGCGAGTACTTCACCAGCAGCTCCGACTGGAAACCGTCCGTTTCCGTCCTCCAGTGGTCGAGGGAACGAGAGCCCGGATCCGCCGCGGCCTTCAGCAAATGGACAAGGATGTTCCTCAGTTGGCTGTGCACCGCATCGAGATGGGATTTGCCCAAGTCCGCAATCTCCTCCGCGATGTTGTCGAGGTCGATGTCCGTCGGAAGCCGCGGGCAGAACAGGCGGATCTTGCGGATCAAGCTCGCCTGCTGCTGTGTCCAGGCGAAGAAGTCCGCCTCGTAAGCTGCGCTCATGTCGTCCCTCTCCGTCCCGGCAGCCGGGGTGCCGAAGCATCATAGGAGACGCCGGCGCCGGAGCAAAGGGAGGGCCGCATATCGCACTCGTCGCCCCGGGTTCCGCCACATTGGGCGTCTTGGGGATCGGCGCTCCTCGGTCGGCTCGTCGCACCTCGGCGCGGCGTCGAGAGGGGAGGGGCTCACCGGACATGCCGGTGCCATCCCGTCGAGCCTTCCGCCGACAGATCGATCACGTCGGGCCGCTGCCTCCTCCGTCGGGCGAAAGGGTGCGGAGCCACGATCGCCGCCGCCTTGGATTCCCTTGTGGTGACCGGCGATGCGCGGCGACCGATCCGAGGCAAATCCGCCCGACAGGTCACCGCGCCAATCGGCATCGAAGCTGCGCACCGATGCACGGCCGAGGAAGCTCTTCGTAGACTCCGCTGAGCGCGATCGGACCTCATACCGTCGTCCGCAAGACGACGTTGATTGTGCCGTCGCTCTCCAGGACCATGGCCTCGACTTGCGACGGGTCCTGCCCGCCGCTCGAACGCAAGGCACTCATTGCCTCGTCCCGGGTCACTCGTTCGGAGCGCATGGTGCCCCCGCAGAATTCACCGTGCCGCATCAGGAGGGCGGGCTCTGACCGTACAACATGGGCGAACGCCTTCCAGCGGACGGACGTGAACGCCACCAGGAACTGCATGCCGATGAGAAGCGCGAGAGCGACGGTGCCCTCTGCGAGCGCGATCGACTCCTGAAGGAGGATGGCGGAAAGCGTAGATCCCAGCGCCACCGTCACCACGAGGTCGAAAGCGTTCAGCTACGCGAGGGTCCGCTTGCCCGAAATCCGGAGGAACAGGACGAGCGTGACATAGGCGAGGACACCGACGATAAGCGTCCTCACGATGCCCTGCCAGTCCTGGAACACCATGCTTTTCCAATCCACGATCGCGCTCCTTTGCTGGGTCGCGCCTGCGCCCATGCCTCAGGATGGTGCCGGCGGACGAAGCGTCAGGGGGCTTGGACCTGGAATGTTCGAGCAACGGCTGACGATCGGTACGCTCGCGGACCAAGTTCGGCCGACGGATACAGGAACGGTGGGACGCCGATGGGATTGGCCTTGCATACCTTCCGATCGAAAGGAGCAACCATGATCAGGACCTTTGCCGCCGCGCTGCTCGGTTCCACCCTTGCCATGAGCGCGGGCGCGTTCGCCCAAGAAGCGAACACCCAGCCCATGCAGCCCTCGAACACTGGGGACGCCGCTGCGACGCAGGGCAGCTTCCTCACGATTCAACAGGCCGACCAGATGCTCGGCTCCAACCTCATGGATGCCAACGTCGTCGGTGCCGCAAACGAGGACATCGGCGAGGTCGAGGACCTGCTTCTCGATCAGCAGGGCCGGGTCATCGGCGTCGTGGTCGAAGTCGGCGGCTTCCTCGGCATCGGCGACAAGGAAGTCGCCATTCCTTCCGATGCCATGCGCTTCGTCCTCGCACAGGATGCCCAGGCGACGGCCTCCAACACCGGTGGGACCACCGTCGACCCTGCCAGCACGGCGTCAGTCACGCCTGGCACCACGACGGAGCCGGCGGCAGGCACCGCGGGGACGGCGACGATGGGCGTGCAGCCCGGCACGATGGGCATGAGCCCGGGGGCGACCAGCCCCGATGGGATGAACACCACGACAGCTTCCGCCAACACGACGTCCCCGCGTGTCACGAACTGGGGCTGGACCGGCGGGCGGATCGACCATATCCAGATCGACTACACGCGCGAGCAGCTCGAGGCCGCGCCGCCCTTCGAGTCTGTCGACAACTGAGAGCGGTCGGCACCGTCAGTTGATCTCGCATGGTGACGCGGCCAAGGGGTCGCGTCACCATGGGCCGTCACCCGCATCAATTCCGCAATGCGCTCGCGGCGGTTCAGCTCCGGGAGGGGGACCCGTGGGTCCAGGATGCCGGTTGACCCTATCGAACCATCACCCGGCGTGGACCACCCGACGGAACCTCGATCGAAGTCCTCATGTCCCTTCCGCCCGAAAGCCGAAACTCGCTCCTGCGCTTCCTGTCGGATCCGGTCGCGCAGGCCGTATTGTCGGAAGCAGAACCGTTCAAGCTGTCCAAGCGGCAGATCCTGCACATGCGCGGTCTGCCGTTCGAGCACGTCTACTTCATCGAGCGGGGCGTCGTGTCCGTCATTGCGGACGTCGATACGACCCGGGACATCGAGATCTGGCTGGTTGGCCATGAGGGCTTCGTCGGCCTGCCGCTCGTTCTCGGCAGCGCCAGCTCGCCCTTCAAGCGCGTAGTCAGCATCGGCGGCGAGGCGCTCCGGCTCTCGGCAGACACCTTTCAGGACCTCCTCGCGCACCATCCCGAGCTCCAACGGCTGATGCTGCGCTACGCCCATTCGATCGCCATCCAGACGGGGCAGGCGCTCGCCTGTGCGACCCGGCACTCGGTGGAGCAGCGTTTGGCGCGCTGGCTCCTATCGGCACAGGATCGGCTCGACGAGGACGCTCTGCCGCTGACCCACTCGACGCTCGCGCGCCTGATCGGGACCCGGCGCGCGAGCATCACGGTCGCGCTCAACAGGATGGCGGAGAGCGGCTTGGTGGACCTGGGCCGCAGCAGCATCGGCATCAAGAACAGGGACGCGCTCGTCGAGCTGAGCTGCAAGTGCTACGGCATCATGCGGGCGGCCAACCAGGCGATCTATGACTGACCCCGTCCTTGCCGTCGGCGCGGGCGACTGCCAATCGCATCCGCAGCGTTGCGCTGGAAGGTCTGCGTCATCTTCTGCACCAACACCCAATCGGGGATTTGTTCGACCAAAGGGCGGCTGACCACCGGCAGTACCCGCTCGTGCCAAAGGTCCATCTGGTCGGGCGACAAGCCCTTGAGGCCGTTCCGAATGACCAATCCGACGATCTCCGCCTCAGCGGAGGAGGGTGGGAAGACGTTGAAGCGCAGAAAGTCCTTCAGCAGGGATGCGCGTTCCCGATCCACGACGTGCATCCTGGGGTGCCTCCACGCTTCTGGCTCCGTGGCTTCGATGAAAGCCGCCTCGCCGAGCAATCGGAGAGGCGGTGTGGCGGCAGTGCCTCCCATGCCGCCACACCAATCATCCAGTGCATGCGTTCACCAGATGAGGACATGGGAAAGGCTACGCGGCAGTGGATCGCCGATCAACCGGACGTCGCCTGTCTTGGGTACGCGAACGAACCAACATGGTACGCGAACGAACCAACATCGGCTCGAAATCCAAGTCCAGGTCTTGGGTCGGCTGCCACGCGGCTGCATGAGAGACGTCCTGCCAATTACGATCCGGGGCTCTGGCCGCAGGATCGGCAGATGATCGCCAGCCGGCGGCTCGAAAGGTCAGGCTTATGGCGAGGATGGTCGCTCCTGTCCTTGCGCCGTCGCGAGGGCGGCGCTGGACATGACGCGGCACGACTTATCTACATGGGTCGAGCGGCTCCTTGGAGCCCGCTCGCCGAGAACGGAAGCATGAGGGTGGACACACAGCCTCCACACGAAGCGGCCGTCGAGCAGCCGCACGGCGACGGTCCTACGGTCTCGGCACTCCTCGCCGCGCGCCACGCCGATCCAACGCACGAGGAGCATTTCCGCTCGCCCTGGCGCGAGCGCCTGCGCCAGCTCTATGATCGACGAGGTGCTGAACTCGGTCCTGTTCCTTTTGATCGGGCTTGAGGTCGTCATCCTGCGCTTCGCGGCCGACACGAGCGTTCTCGCGATCGTGGCCGTACCGATCGTCCTCCTCGCACGACTGGTCGCAGTTTCTACCCCAGTTCTCCTGTTCCGCTGGACTGGATCCCTTTCGGCCCGCAACATCCCGTTCCTGACTTGGGGGCGTACGGGGCGGCATCTCGGTCGCGCTCGCCCTATCGCTGCCGGACGACCCGGCCAAGTCGCCGATCCTTGCGGCGACCTACGCCGTCGTCCTGTTCACGATCGTGGCGCAGGGGTTGACGCTCGGCGCTGTGGCCCGGCGGACGTGGCCGGGAACAGCACGGGACTGATCTTCGGGCGCGTTCGCCTCATTCCGCGTCGAACGGGGCAGAACGCGCCATGACGCTTCGCTCTCCGTCGGTGATCGTGAGGACCACACGCTTCCCATCCGGGAGCCAGTCCGGCAACGGTACGCTCTGACGCAACGTACCATCGGCTCCCGTGCGTGCCTCAGCAACCTCCTGCGAAGCCGCGCCGGCGGGCCCGACATTGATGCGAACCGTTGACTGCGTGGGTAAGCCCGTAACCATGACGTCCACTGCCGCTTGTTGGGGCTGCGGCGTCACCTCGACCGTCGGCGCGCCGGACGCTCCGTTCCCGGTCACGCCAAGGCTCGATCCCAAGCTCTCGACCCTCGAGCGAAGGTCGGGGTTCTTGTCGAGGATGTCCTGCGCCGTCGCGTTCAAGCCACTTGCGACGCCCTCAAGCGCTTCGCTCGTCTGGCCGACCGCACCCTTGACATCGCTCCAGAGACGTTCGCCCACCTGCCGGGCGGCGGACCGCGTGGAGATGCTCTGGCCAATGATCAGATCGCCGGAGCCGTCGAGCATGGGGTTGGCGGCGAGGAGCCTGCCCTCCGAGACATTGCACCGCTCGGCGATGGCGCTGAGCGTGTCGCCACGCCGAACCTCGACGCTGTCCCCGCATGGCGAGGCAACGCCTTGTGCATAGGCCATAGACACGCCGGACATGAGCATTGCGACGGCAAGGATGACTGGCTTGGGCATGGGTCAACCTCCGTTTTCGCGCTTCGCCCGCGTCTCGGGATCCATGTTCTCGAAGCTCTCCACAACGCCCTCCGTTTCCGTCTTCACGTCGGGAACGGCTTGGCGCTGGTTGTGGACGTTTTCCTGGTCATTGCCCTGAATCTGGTTGTTGCCCATGCGCTCCTGCGCGAGATCGGTCTCGGTGATGCCGGCGTCGGAGTTCGAGGCGTTCGTCGGCTTGTTCCGGTCGTCCATGGTTTGGTCCTTTCATTTGAACGGGTCGAATGGGTAAGCCTTCGATCGATGAAATGGTTCATCACCGCTGGCCGATGCCCCATCCCTTAGCTGAGCGCGAAGAGGGGCGGCTCGGTCGTCGCAAACATGCGTCGTCCCGGATCATCAGGTGCTCGCGACCTCGTCTGCCAGGGCTCTGAGCCGCTGCTTGTCCGTCTCAATGGCGAGCGCCACCTCGGCACGCTCGAGTGCCTCGCGGGAGTGGCGCTGTGCGTTTTCGGCAAAGCCGTCCCGGCCGTATCGTACCAACGTGCGGAACGCCTTCTGGAGACGCACGCCGATCTCGACGGTTGAGGCGCCGTCGCGCGCGATGGGAGTGAACAAGTCGTCGAAGAGGTCGCCGATCGCGATCGACGGCACGAAGACGTTCGGGTGCGCAACCTCGCCGGCACCCTCGAGCGGTTCGCTCCAGACCGTCAGGAGACGCACCGCCCGTCCGATGACGTCGATGGCGGTACCCGGATCGTTGATGCCCGGCGACAGGGCGCGGCTGGCGATCTCGGTCAAGACCGACGCGCCGAAGCGCGGATCCTGGTCGTAGGAGCGTACGTCATCGATCGAGAAGCAATCCCGGATACGCTGCTCCTGGTTCTCCACGTCGAGGCCGTCGGCCATTGCGATCGGCGCAGTTGGGTCAACAAGGTCGCCGGGAATGCAGCGAAGATAGATCCGCCCTGATCCGTCATCGACGAGTCCTGCCAGAGCCCTGACATCGACGTGCTGCACGTAGCCGACGACATTCACGAAGATCGGCCGGGCCGAGCGCGGGATCGTTGAAGGGTCATCGAGCGGCGAGCCGCCGAGGTGAGGGTTCGCCTGGCGCTCGCGCATCGCCTTCAAGGCCACGGCCTCGACCCGCTCGGTGGTTTGCGTCACGCGCCCGAGGCTGGACAGGTGGTCGATCCAGCGCAGCAACGTGACAACGATGGCGACGACCACGAGGATCGTCACCGCGAAGAGGATGACTCGGCCCTGGTCGCCGTAGAGGCCCGTTGAGAGCGCGATGATGCCAACGAGGCTGAACAGGAACGAGCCGATGAAGGTCGACAGAACGTTGTGAGTGGTGGTGTCCTCGATCACGAGTTTTGTCGCGCGCGGCGTCACGTTGTTGGTGGCTGCCGAATAGGACGACACCATCGTCGACAGCGAGAAGGTCGTCACCGTCAGCATCGAGGAGGCGATGATGCCGAGGATGTTGTCGACCGCGTCCGAGCCGATCTTGGTCGGCAGGTCGTAGGGGATGTAAGGGCTGAGCCAGGTGGCGGCGAGCGCGGTGACGACCCCACCGAGCGAGAACAGGGTGGCGCGCACCCAGATGCGGCGCGACAAGCGCCGCAGGAGCCAGTACCAGCGCGAGGTCACGGGCGGCTCCCGTTTCCACCGCGGCTGCCGGGCACGGCTTCACCGTCAGATCGATCCGTCCTACGTCCTGCGGCGAGCTGCCGGACAGACCGGGGCGCCTCGCGCCCCGGTCGCTTCGGCCAGCCCTCCCGCTGCTCGCCGCGGATGCCGTCGGTCTCCTCGGTTTGGTCGTGGAAGAGGACGACCTGCGTCGGATAGGGCATGTCGATGCCGACGCTGTCGAGAGCGCCCTTGATCGCCTCCAGAACGGCGGCCTGGACGTGGACGACGCTCGTGCGCTTGGAGTTGGTCCACCAGCGGACGCGAAGGTTCACGCTGGATCCCGCGAGGTCCCAGACCAGCACCTCCGGCTTGGGATCGGCTTCGATACCGTGGACGCTCCTCATCGCATCGAGGATCGCGGCCCGCGCCGCCTCGACGTCGTCGCCGTAGCCAATGCCGACATCGTACTGCGAGCGGCGCGTCGGGCGGGCCGTGTTGACGGTGACGGCGTTGGAGTAGACGTCGGCGTTCGGAATGATGACGCGCCGGCCGTCGTACATGGCGATGATGGTCGCGCGCGTCTCGATCCACTCCACCGTGCCCTCGTAGCCGTTGACCACGATCTGGTCGCCGACCCCGAACGGGCGCTGGATCAGGATCAGGAGGCCGGCCAGCCAGTTCTGGAGGATGTCCTTGAAGGCGAAGCCGATCGCCACCGACCCGATGCCGAGGCCCGCGATGAGGTCGCCCGGGTTGAGCGAGGGGATGACGATCGTCAGCGCTAGGAGGCCGCCGACGAGAAGGATCACCCATTTGACGAAGGACCCGAGCACCGCCCCGAGGTTCGAGCGGTCGTGCTTGTCCGCCCAGCGCCGGAACGAGCGCTCCACCACCCAGGCGATGCCGAAGACGACCGCGAACAAGACGAGCGCGACGAGGATGTTGGGCAGCAGGCGCTGAAAGCCGACGATCCAAGTCTCGACCTTCGACAGGACGAAGGCAGGGTCGACGCGCACGGCCTCCTCTACCGTATCCGGCGCCGTCGCGGCCAGCGCATCGACCGTCGCGGGCTCGCTCGGGACAGACGGTGTCTGCGCATGGGCTTCGAACATGAGGGGCCTACCTTCGTGCCGTGACATCGCAATCGGCCATCGAAGCCGACGCTCTTAGATGGAGCAAGGTCTGTCCGAGGCGACGGAACGGCGTCCTCCGCCGATCCTTGACCTTCCCACGTGGCAAGCTCCAGCTTTTCGCGGGCAGGCCCGAAACAGGAAGGAATGCCCATGACCTACAAGCGCTTCGCCGCGATGATCGCGACCTCGACGGTCGTGATGTTCGCGCTCATGTACCTGAACACCTTCGCGCTCGATCACGTCTTCTACAGCCAGACGCGGACCTGGATGGCGCTCCTCATGGGCGCGACCATGGCCCTCATCATGATCGGCTTCATGTGGGGCATGTATCCGAAGAGGCGCGCGAACGCGGCGATCGTCGCGGCCGGCATTATCGTCTTCGGCGGGTCGCTCTTTCTGGTGCGAAGCCAGGAGACGGTTTCGGACGTGTCCTACATGAAGGCGATGATCCCGCACCACTCGATCGCGATCCTGACGAGCGAGCGGGCGCACATCCGCGATCCGCGCGTGCGCGAGTTGGCGGACGGCATCATCGAGGCCCAGGTGCGCGAGATCGCCGAGATGAAGCGGCTGATCGCGGACCTTGAGACAAGTCCGCCCGCCGCAGACGCGCCCGACATCGCTCCGCGCATGTCCGAAGCCGCAGCCGCAGGCGGGAACTGAGATCGGGAGAACCGTCATGAGCACGACGACATTCGATCGTTCCACGACCGGGCAGACTCGTGTCGGTGACCGCAAGGCGGTGGTCCACCGGATGGTGATGCCCAAGCACCTTTGTCCCTTCGGCTTGAAGTCGGTCGACCTCCTGAAGCGCGCGGGTTTCGAGATCGAAGACCATTGGCTGACGACGCGCGAGGAGACCGACGCCTTCAAGGCCGAGCACGGCGTGAAGACGACGCCGCAGACCTTCATCGACGGCCGGCGCGTCGGCGGCTACGACGACCTGCGCCGGCACTTGGGCAGGGCGGTCGCCGACCCGAAGGCAGTGACCTACAAGCCGGTGTTCGCGATCTTCGCGATGGCCGCCCTCATGGCGCTGGCGGCAAGCTGGGCCGCCTTCGGCACGCTCGCCACGGGGCGGGCGGCCGAGTGGTTCGTCGCCATTGCCATGTGCCTCCTTGCCGTCCAGAAGCTGCGCGACGTCGAGGGCTTCTCCAACATGTTCCTCGGCTACGACCTCCTGGCACAGCGCTGGGTGCGGTACGCCTACCTCTACCCCTTCGGCGAGGCGCTAGCGGGCGTCCTGATGATCGCGGGGGCGTTGACTTGGATCTCGATTCCCGTTGCCTTCTTCCTCGGCACGGTGGGCGCCTTCTCTGTGTTCAAGGCGGTCTACATCGACAAGCGGGAGCTGAGATGCGCCTGCGTCGGGGGCGATTCCAACGTGCCGCTCGGCTTCGTCTCCCTGACCGAGAACCTGATGATGGTCGGCATGGCCTTGTGGATGGCGCTGCGCATGGTTTGAGGAGCGCTCATCCTGAGATGAGCGAGAGCAGCGTTGAGGCGGATGGTTCGTATGGCCACATTCCGAGCATGCGGATCGCTCCCTACCTTCTCGCGGGCATCCAAGCCGGATGCTCCGCCTTGCCGATCCGACCGCGCGCGAATTCGACGTCTACCTCGTCCCGATCTCGGAAGGCGCAGAGGCGCAGGGCGCCTGCGGGCGAGGCCGAAATCCGCAGGACCTTGTCGGCCGCAGGTTTCCAAGCCTCGCCCCACGATTCGTCTTGAGCCGCGCTAGGCGCGATGGCGCGTTCCCTTCATCTTGAGTCCGAAGCGGTCTTGCGATCACGTCGTGGCCAGCGATTACCTGCATCGTCATCCGGGAACGAGGCGAGGAAGCCGCGGCTTCCTACGCGACACTCAGGAGGCCACCATGTCCAACACCTTCGGCACGCCCGGTCAGGATCTACCCGACCCGATCCTGCCCGGCCAACGAGGCGACGACGCTGTCGGTCGCCCCGACAACGAGCCGGCGCCCAACCACGACCTTCCCGCAGTTCCGGAGGGGCGCCCCGGGGAGACGAGCGAGCCGGACGAGAGCCGCGCTGGCGGTGCAACGGGAGCGCAGGGGAGCGATCTTGCCTGACGCGAGCGAGAATCGACGCGACGAGGGTGCGGCCGCGTTCAAGGCAGGACGGGAACGGACCTCCAATCCGCACGACGCGGACTCGGAAGCCTGGATGAGCTGGATGGACGGCTATGACCAGGCGCAGGGTCGGGCTGAGACCGGGCGAGACGGCGACCAGGAAGGGGGCAAGCCTTACAAGGAGTAGCCGCCTTCACGCATCCCCGTTGCATGCTTGTTTCGATCCACCACAAACCCCGGCACCCCAAAACGACGAACTTCGCCCCGCCCGGCATCGGCCGAGCGGGGCTTTCGCATTGTGGTTCCAGCATGCGGGCCACCATCGAGGGAACGGCGCGCCCTTGGTTGCTGGGGCCGTCGATGCGGCTCGGCTGGATGGGATCGGAGGTCGGGAAGCTGTCCTCCAATGACTTTTTCAGCCTTTCGTCCTCGCTCGGCGGCCGCTCCTGGTGGCCGGGCGTGCCGTGATCCTCACCGAGCGGCTGCATCCTCGGCGTCTTCTCCGTGTCGTCCATATCCGCGATCCCGTGTCGATCCTGCCGCTGCATGAAGGCAGTTGCCGCGGGTCGGTCTCCGCCCGACCTGCGGGACCTCAACCGACCGGTCGGCGGCGAGGGCGTAGGAGCCGAGGCCGCCTTAGAACAGGAGGAGGCGCACTGCGATCGCCTCACGACGGCGGCGCAGGAGGAGCCAGCTTGGCATTCCCGCTGAACGACGTCACCGTTGAGGAAAATTCACGCGCGGATAGTGCTTGGATGATCGATGCCGGAGGCTGGCACTCCGAGGAGCGGGATGGCGCGCCGATCGGGACGTCGCCAGGACGCCTCGCCGAGCAGCAGGTTGCGCTCCCGTTATGTTTCGGGCGGTTCGAGCGAGGGGCCGTCGCGTCGATCGGTGTGTAGCTGCACGCCGACATTCACCCCGTGGACTTTGTTCCGGATATGTTCCAGGTTGACGCGTGGGTGAGTGCGGACGGTCCGGCTTAGGAATGAGGGCATCGGACAGGATGGCTGGTAAATGCGCCTTCCGTGTCCGTTTAACCCGGCATTAACCATGTCCAGGGTGCTGATCGGCGTCACGAGATGACACACATGTATTGTCTCATCCAACAGCTTAACATGCCGATCGGCATCGAACCCTGGACCTAAACCACACCAGGTACGACAATGGGCGCGCCTGCCGGTTCCCTGTCGCGGCGCGCGGTGCACTCGATGCCGCGCGTCCGCGGGCGGTCGGCCGTTCAATCCTGCCCGCGGTCCGGTTCTGCGGTACTGCCGCATCTTCGGGCTCCCGCGCTGTTTCAACGCGGTACCGCGCGTCCGGCCAGCCTTGGAACCCAGGTCATGCTTCCGAGATCCGGAAGGTCATGGCGGCGGTAGAAGACCGCAAGCGCGGCCTCAACGTCCAAACCCGGCTCGATGTCGGCTTCCTTGAGGCGGTTCTTTACCAGCCTGGGCGAGACACCCGCTCCCGTGGCGAGTTCGGAGAGCGGCGCGTACTCCTTCAGGAACCGGTCGAGTTCGTCGCGCGCGACGTACGTCTGCAAGTGCCCGTTCTTCGCATTCCGCTCCTGTCGGCAGTCGATCGCTCCCAAGCGCGTCAGGGCAAGCAGGACGTGGCGCGGGATGCCCAATACGGCATGGGCCTCGGCCATGGTGATGCCGTTCGACTTCCTTCAGTTTGTTCCATGGCTGTGAGCCCGCCACCATCGATCATCGATGGTCTCGGCATCCTGCCGAACGTTCGGAAGTGCACAAGCGGAGAGGTGTGATGCCTGGTGAAGTCTCGGATGGGTCCGCCGCCGTCAAGGTTCGGACCCGACTTGCGGCGATGTTGAACGCTGAGCGTCGCCGCGATTTCGTCTCGCTTGGTAATCAGATCAGGGATTTCGGCTCGTCCGTGGAGAACTGCGGGATCGGCAGAGTGTCGTCATCGTACCGCGCTCTCGTCCAGCGGTCGCAGGCGGCATTTGAATTCGAGCGATCGAATGGGCCGCGAAGTCTCCTCGACATGACCAACCCTGCCAATCGCCGCTGGATCGAATGGGGGATCATTCGATTGCCGGAGCCTGGGTGATCACCTGCGGTAACCACCGGAGCTTAGGGATGACACCCCGTCAAGCGCCTGTCTCATGCTCGCGAACTTACCCTCGATTGTCGAGCCGTCCGGATTGAACAGGTAAATCGAACGGTGGGGTCCGGCGGTCGGTCGCACAATGATGAGGCCGTCATATGCGGTGGGTCTCGAGAGATCATCCAGCTCCGCAGTCAGCGCCAAGCAATCGAAATGGGTGGGTGCCTCGGTTTGGAGTTCCACCAACTCGTCGTTGGGGAGCTCGCAAAGGGCGTCGTTCTCGGCGTCGGGGCCGCTAAAAGCTCGCAGGGCGACACCCCCACGAGTCACGGCGAAGCACCAATCCTTTCCATCGAAACGATACCAACCCAACGACGCCACCCGTGCCCTCCGACCAACTGGCCGGACGGCGTGGAGCTGACCGGCCGACGACATTGTAGTTTTCGGAGAGGCGGCCGTTTCCAAAGGTCCTGTTGTGATGGGAGCCGTGCCATACCGTGATCTCGTCATACGTCGTAGATCCTAACAACCCAGTTCCATCCCATTCGGACACGAGGATCCGACAAGGAGCCGATCGCATCCGGGAGGTCGGGCGGAACGGAGGACGGGACGGTGTCGACCTGGCTGCGGTGTAGGACGGAACTCCTGTAATCGGATGCAGGTGAATGAGGTCGCTCCGCCATCCGACGCGCCGGCGGATCATGCATGTCTGACAGCGTTGCTCCCGACGAACTCGCTGAGGGATCCAAGCCGCACCGATGCTGGACAAACCCAGCCTGCACGTATCGACACCGATTTCCCGCGTGTTGGTCAGACAGCGCGTCGGAATTACTCGAGTCCCGCCTCCTTCACCCGACATGCATGTTGTGCATTCTCTCGTGCAGTTCCCGCACCTTCTCGAACAGCGTCTCGTCGGATCCGTCGACCGAAATGCCCGGCACGACCTCGTTGATGGCGAGCAAGCGCACCGGACCGGGCTTGGCGCGGGCCGCCTTGAGCCATCCGGCAAGCTGCGCCGCCGCCGAGGACGCTTAGTCGATGCGCCCGAGCCCGACCCAGCCGTGGGCGGCCGAGCACATCGGGCAGTGCTCGCCCGAGGTGTAGACGGTGGCGGCGGCGCGCTCGGCAGGCTGCATGTGCTCGGCCGCCCAGCGCGCGATGGCGAACTCCGGATGCTGCGTGGCATCCTCACCGCCGACCTCGTTGATGGCTTCGAACAGCGTTTCGCCGTCGGCGGAGACGAGAATCGAGCCGAACGGCTCGTCGCCGGCTTCGAGGGCGTCGGTGGCAAGCTGGACGCAGCGCTCGAGATGCCGCTGGTCGCTTTCGTCGATCATGGACCTTCCTCCGCCACTCGACGGCCCCGAAGCCGTCCGCAAACGTCACCTTTATAGCGATAACTGGACCGATATAGCGATAACTGGACCGAGCGGCGGCGAAGTGAACGACTGCGGTTGAGCGCTGTATTCGGTCGTCGCAGGGATCGGACGCTCGGTTCGTTCGATCGGCATGTTCCGACGCGGACTTGGATGTCCATGGCCGCACGAGATGCCCTTTCTCAGCGGCAAGCCGGAACGTCTCGAACTCGCATGGAGCCTTCAAGAAGTCCGAGGCGGGCACCTCTTTGATCGGCGGGCTCCGGGCGTCGGCGACTTCCGCACCTCAGTCTGGCTCAACGCGTTTGTAGGGGTGAGTCAGCTATTCACGTCGATCGAGTCTGTTTTATGGGTTCCAGAGTCATTTCCACTGACGCCTCAAGGCACCTAAGCGCGGTTGGCGGAGAACCAGAGGCAGAGGTCGGTGAGGAAGCAGGATTCGCAGCGGGGGCGGCGGCCGAGGCAGACGGCCTTGCCGAACTGGATCAGCCAGAAGTGGCCGTCGGTCTGCGCCCAGACGGGCGCGCGGGCGGCGAGGCCGTCGGCCGTGCCGTCGGCGCTCGCCGAGCGGGTGAGGCCGATGCGGTTGGAGACGCGGTGGACGTGGGTGTCGACGGCGATCACGTCGGCGTCGAAGGTGAAGCTCATGACGATGTCGGCGCATTTGCGCCCCACGCCCGGCAGGCTCATCAGCCCCTCGCGCGTCTGGGGCACCACGCCGCCGTGCTCGTCGAGCAGCGCCTGCGCCATGCGCTTCAGGTTGCGCGCCTTGGTGTTGTAGAGGCCGCAAGGCTTGATCGCCCGCGCGATCTCGTCCTCGGGCAAGGCGAGAAGAGCCTGCGGGGTCTTGGCGAGGGCGAAGAGCGCGTCCGCCGCCTTGGCCGTGTTGCGGTCGAGGCTCTGGGCCGACAGGATGCAGGAGACGACGGAGCGGAACGGGTCGCGGTGGTCCTTGGGCCCCTTGGCACCGGGGGCGCGTCCCGGCATATGCGCCTTCAAGCGGCGGAACGCTTCCTCCACCTCGTCCGGGGGAAGAAGGCCCTCGGCTTCTGCGCCCACGCGCGCCCCCGGCTTGCGGGTCCTGGCGGAAGCGGCGGGGCGGGGGGTGGACATGGACGCTGACCTTCGAACGGTGATCCGCGTCGAGATAGGGCGGGTGCCTGCCGCCGCGATGCGGCAGGGCGTCCCGGTGCCCGCTTCGGCCGTGTTCTCAGTCCCGGGCGAGGAGGCCGGCTTCCCAGCCGAGCATGGCGCGCTTGCGCGTCACGCCCCAGTGGTAGCCGGTGAGCGCGCCGCCGCTTCCGAGCACGCGGTGGCAGGGCACGACGAAGGAGATCGGGTTCCGGCCGATCGCCGCGCCCACCGCCCGCGCCGCCTTGGGACAGCCGATCTTCTCGGCGAGCGTCCCGTAGGTCGATGCGGTGCCGAGCGGGATCTTCAGAAGCGCTTCCCAGACGCGGATCTCGAAGTCGGTTCCGATGAGGACGATGCGCAGCCGGTCGGCCCCGTTCCAGGCCTCCGGCGAGAAGACGCGGGCTGCGAGGCGCGCGGTGCGTTCGGCCGATTGCGGCACGAAGGCCGCCTGCGGCCAGCGCCGGCGCATGTCGGCCATGGCCGCCTCGTCGCCGCCTTCGCCCGCGTCGCAGAAGCCGACGCCGGCGAGGCCCTTGTCGGCCGAAACGAGGACCGCCCGGCCGAAGGGCGTGTCGGCGAAGCCGTAGGCGAGGATCGCTCCCTCGCCCTTGGCCTTGAAGATGCCGGGGGAGAGCGCCTCGTGCTTGACGAACAGGTCGTGAAGGCGGGAGGGACCGGAGAAGCCGACCTCGAAGGCGGCGTCGAGGAGCGAGGCGCCCTCGCCGAGGATGCGCCGCGCATGGTCGAGGGTGATCGCCTGGAGGAAGGCCTTCGGCGTCAGGCCCGACCAGCGGCGGAACACCCGCTCAAGCGCCGGCCCTTCGAGGCCGATCGCGCCCGCCACGTCCTCGAGCGAGGGCTGGTCGCGATAGTTGACGGAGATCATCTCGATCGCGCGGCGCACGATCTCGTAGTCGCCGACCGGTGCGGCGAGGGGAACGGGAGCGTTGGTCATGGCTGGGGAGAGAGGGGCCGGCGCCGGGGCGCTGCGGTCGAAGTCCAACAGGTCGAGCATGGTCGCGGTTCTCCTTCGCCGCAGACGATGCGCCCGTCGGGGGCACTCTCGCCACCCGTTTTTCGCGAAAACGCGCGCTCAGCGGCCGCGGGCGGTGGAGAGCGCCTTCGACAGGGCGCTGGCGAAGCTTTCCCGATCGTCCGGATTGAGAAAGCCGCCGACCTCCGTCGCCTGGCCGCGCGCGGTGACGGCCATGCGGGTGATGCCGATCTCCTCGTGGCGCGACACGGCCAGCCGCGCGTAGAAGGGATTGTAGTTCGCCTCGCGCACCCGGCCCTCGGGCGAGATCTTGCGGATCGAGACGTCGGTGCGCGACACCTCGACCTCCTCGCGCGCCCGGCCCGAGCGATAGCTCGCGCGAAAGGCGAGCCAGACGAGAAGAACGTCGAGCCCGAAGAAGCCGAAGACCGGCCATGCGCCCTTGGCCAGGAAGGCGACGCCCGAAACGAGGCTGACGATGCCCAGAAGCACCATCATGATCGTGAAGCCGCGCCGCCCGAGCGATCGATAGGGCACGAGCAGCGCGCGAAAGATCGGCGCCTCCGCGCGGGACGCGTCGTCGTCTTCGCCGCGGCCGGCGGGCGGGGGAACTGGCTGCTCCATATCCGTTATTCCTCGACGCCGGACCGGTGCGGCTCCAGAAGGGTTTGGAACGGTTCACATAGCGCGGCAGAAGCGGGGCATAAGCATGACGGAGACGGCGAAGGGCACAAGGCCGCGCGGCGCGGCAAAGCGTAGCGGCGGCGCTGCGGAAGCGGGGAAGCCGAAGGCGGGCGCGGCGGCCCCGAAGCCCGCGAAGGGTGTAAAAGGCGCGAAGGCGGCCGGCGTGAAGCGCGCGGTCGAGACCAAGGCGGCGAGCGGGGCGGCACCGATTCCGTATTCGCCGGAGGAGGTGGCGGAGATCTTCCGGCGCTTCGCCGTGCAGCGCCCGTCGCCGACGACGGAGCTGGAGCACACCAACCTCTACACCCTCCTCGTCGCGGTGGTGATGTCGGCCCAGATGACCGACACCGGCGTCAACCGCGCGACGCGGGGCCTGTTTCCCCGCGCCAGCGACCCGGCCGCGATGGTGGCGCTCGGCGAGGACGCGATCCGCGAGGCGATCCGCACCATCACCTTCGCCAACGCCAAGTCGAAGAACGTCTTCCGCCTGTCGCAGATCCTCGTCGAGCGCTACGGCGGCAAGGTTCCGGACACGCGCGAAGCGCTGGAAGCGCTGCCGGGCGTCGGGCGCAAGACCGCCAACGTCATCCTCAACACCGGCTTCGGCAAGGACACCCTGGCCGTCGACACCCACATCTTCCGGCTCGGCAACCGCTTGAAGCTCGCGCCGGGCAAGACGCCGGAGGAGGTGGAAGAGGGCTTCCTGAAGATCATCCCGGAGGGGTTCCTGAAGAACGCCCACCACTGGATCCTTCTTCACGGCCGCTACGTCTGCAAGGCGCGGAAGCCCGATTGCGGGATCTGCGTCATCGCGGACCTGTGCCGGGCCGACGAGAAGTGGAACGACGTGCCGGCGCCGCTGAAGGAGCTGCCCGTCAGCGGCCCGGGTCTCCAAGGCGTGCCGCAGGACCGGGTGGCGGGCTGAGCCGTGTCAGGCCGCCTTCCCGAGCCGAGACGCGCTGGTGGAGATGCACCATGAAGCTCGCGGCGAAGAGCGGCGTCAGGAGGTTGAGGATCGGAACGGCCAGAAAGCACGCCACCACGAGGCCGGCGAAGAACACGGTGCCCCGGTAGCGTCGCCGCAGCACTTGCGCTTCCGGCTCCGGCCGATAGCGATAGGCGGCGAACTCGAAATATTCGCGCCCGAGAAGATAGCCGTTGACGGCGAAGAATGCGACGAAGTTGACGCCCGGCACCAGAAGCAGCGCGAAGGCGAAGAGGTTGCCGAGAACCACGATGCCGAGGAACTTCACCGACAGGAGAAGGCTCTTGAGGAAGGGCAGGGGAACGCCCGTCGGCTGGCCGGGATAGCGCTCGCGCTCGACGACCTCCGCGACGTCGTCGAGGAAGAGGCCGGCGATCAGCGCCGAGATCGGCGCGATCAGGAAAGCGAGAAGAAAGGCGAGAAGAATGCCGGCCGCGACGGAGGCGAAGGGGCCGGCATTGTCGACCCAGGCCGGCATGTCCGGCACGAAGCCGGCGAAGAACGGGATCGCGACGCGCTCGAACAGCGCCGAGATCGCGAACCAGAGGCCGACGAGAACGAGGGCGGTCAGCCCCAGCACCTTCCACAGCGCCGAGCGGAAGGGCGGGGAGACGACGTCGAGAAGGGCGAGCCGGGCGGAGCTGAGGATCATGGAACCCGAGGTAGGGCGCGCGGTCGCTTGCCGCAATGCGGTATTGGCACTAGGGCTGGCGAGTCCGGCCCCGACACAAGGCGCATGATGGCCCAGAGCTTCGACCTCCTGACGATCGGCAACGCCATCGTCGACATCCTGTCCCGCACCGACGACCGCTTCCTGAGCGATCACGGCATTGACAAGAGCGCGATGACGCTGATCGATGCCGAGCGGGCTGAAGCGCTCTACGCCGCCATGGGGCCGGCGATCGAGGCCTCCGGCGGCAGCGCGGGCAACACGGTGGCCGGCGTTGTGAGCCTCGGGGGAACGGGCGCCTATATCGGCAAGGTCGCGGACGATGCTCTCGGCGCGATCTTCACCCACGACATCCGGGCGCTCGGAGTGCATTTCGAGACGGTGCCGCTGCCGGCCGGCGGCCCGCCGACCGCGCGCTCGATGATCCTCGTCACGCCCGACGGCGAGCGCTCGATGAACACGCATCTGGGCGCCTGCGTCGAGCTCGGCCCCGAGGACATCGACGCCGAGACCGTCTCGGCCGCCCGCGTCACCTATTTCGAGGGCTATCTCTGGGATCCGCCCCGCGCCAAGGAGGCGATCCGCCTCGCCGCCAGGATCGCCCACGAGGCGGGGCGCGAGGTCGCGATGACGCTGTCGGACGCCTTCTGCGTCCTGCGCTGGCGGGACGAGTTCCTGGAGCTCATCCGCTCCGGCACGGTGGACATCGTCTTCGCCAACGAGGCCGAGCTCCTGGCGCTCTACGAGAAGAACGACTTCGACGCCGCCGCATCGCGGCTCGCTGCCGACGTGAAGCGCTTCGCCTGCATCACCCGCTCGGAAAAGGGCTGCGTCATCGCGGACGGCGACGAGCGCGTCGTCGTGCCCGCCACGCTCGTTCCCGAGGTGGTCGACACGACGGGCGCGGGCGACCTCTTCGCCAGCGGCTTCCTGCGCGGCTACACCGCCGGGCTCGACCATCGCCAGAGCGCGCAGCTCGGCGTCATCGCCGCCGGGCGCGTCATCGCCCAGCTCGGGCCCCGGCCCCTCGAGCGCCTCGCCGACCGGCCCGAGGTGCGCGCCATCCTGAACCGTTGAGGAAAGGTCGCATGCGCGAGCTCTTCATCGCCAACAAGAACTATTCCTCCTGGTCGCTGCGGCCCTGGGTGCTGATGCGGATGCTGGACATCCCCTTCACCGAGCGGCTGTTCTCCTTCGGGACCGACAATCACGAGCGCTTCCGCGCCTTCTCGCCTTCGGCCAAGATGCCGACGCTGAAGGACGGAGAGACCACGGTCTGGGACTCGCTCGCCATCGCCGAATACCTCGCCGAGGAGGTTCCCGCCGCCTGGCCGGCCGATCGCGAAGCGCGCGCCTTCGCGCGCTCGGCCGCGGCCGAGATGCATTCCGGCTTCGCCGTGCTGCGCGACGTCTGCACGATGAACTGCGGCGTTCGCGTCTCGCTGACGAACGTGCCGGACAGCCTCGGGCGCGACGTGGCGCGCGTGGCCGAGATCTGGAGCGACGGCCTGTCGCGCTTCGGCGGACCGTTCATCGCCGGCCGGACCTTCACGGCCGTCGACGCGATGTTCGCGCCCGTCGCCTTCCGGGTCCAGACCTACGGCCTCGCTCTGCCGGAACGGCCGGCGATGTACGTCGCCCGCATCCTCGATCTCGGCCCCATGCGCGAATGGTACGCCGATGCCCTCGCCGAACCCTTCCGGGACCAGCCGCACGAGGCGGAGCTGACGCGCTTCGGCCGGGTGACGGCCGATCTGCGGACGGCCTGACGGACGCCGTCGACGCCTGCACCCTTTCGGCGAAAAACTGCCCGTTCCCGGTGTTGGGGGCGAGCTTAATCATTCGCAGCTAGAGGCAAAGCATGGAAGCCATGCCTCCGACCTCGTCCGATTCCGGTCGCCGGACCCGAGCGCTCGACGCCCTCGGGCTCCTCGACGCGGACGCCGAGCGCGAGTTCGTCGTCCTGACCGAACTCGCCAAGCGCAGCTTCGGCGTCGGGATCGCCATGTACTCGCTGATGGACGCCCATCGCCAGTGGGTGAAGGCGAGCTGCGGCCTGGCGATCACGGACCTGCCGCTCGAACAGTCCTTCTGCGCCCATGTCCTGGCGGCCGACGACCTCCTCGTCGTGGAGGACCTTGCCGCCCATCCGGTCTTCGCCTCAAGCGTTTTCGTCACGGGCGCGCCGCATGTCCGCTTCTATGCCGGCGTTCCGCTCCACGCGCGGGCGCTGTTTGTCGGCCCGTCACCGGTCGCCATCGGCACGCTCTGCCTCCTCGACCACAGGCCGCACCGCTTCGGCGACGAGGACCGGGCCGCGCTCAAGGACATCGCCCGCATCGCCGAGGCGCTGATCGACGCGCGCGCCAGCGCCATGCAGGCCGAGCTCCTCGCCGAGGAGCGGCGGCACGCGCTGCGTCAGCTGCAGCGCGAGCAGCGCCAGTTCCGGCAGGCGGAGCGCATGGGCAACATGGGCTCCTGGCGCGTTTCGGCGCAGGAGGGGATCACCCACTGGTCGGAAGGGGTCTACGCCATCCACGAACTGCCCGCGGGCGAGCTGCCGGACATCGACGCGGCGCTGGGTCACTACCCGCCGGAGGACCGCGTCCTCGTCGAGGCGGCGGTGGCACGGGCCCTCGACGCGGGCGAGCCCTTCGACATCGAGATCGACTTCGTCACCGCCAAGGGCAACCGGCGGCGCGTGCGCAGCCTCGGCGAGCCGGAAGGCAACCCGGAAGCCGGCGACCACTCGATCATCGGCGTGTTCCAGGACGTCACGGCGCGCCACGGGCTGGAACAATCGCTGCGCCGCGTGGCGAGCACCGACGACCTGACGCAGATCCCGAACCGCGCCGCCTGCAACCGCGCCCTCGACGAGGCGATGCGCCGGGCGCGCGCGGCGGGCTCGCCGCTGGCGCTTCTCCTGATCGACCTCGACGGCTTCAAGTCGGTCAACGACCGCTGCGGCCATCTGGTCGGCGACGATCTCCTGCGCAGCGTCGGGGCGCGGCTCAAGGCGCCCTACCTGTCCGGCTGCTTCGTCGCGCGGCTCGGCGGCGACGAGTTCGTCGTCGTCGCCTCGACGCCGGAGGACTGCGGAAATCTCGACGCGCTGGTCGAGCAGCTCCTGGCGGACCTGCGCCACACCGTCACCCACGGCGAGCAGACGATCGCCGTGTCCGGCACCGTCGGCATCGCCTGGCTCGACGAGTCGGTGACGGACCGCAGCGAGCTGATGCGCCGGGCCGACACGGCGCTCTACGCGGCCAAGGCCGGCGGTCGCGGCGCGGCGCGGACCTACGGCGCCGACAGCTCGGCTCAGGCCGGCTGACCGAGCCGCCCCTCGGCCGACGCGCGCAACGCGATGGCTTCCGCGAGGTGGGCGGCGCGCACGGCGCCTCCGCCCTCGAGGTCGGCGAGCGTTCGCGCGACCTTCAGGATGCGATGATAGGCGCGGGCCGAGAAGCGCGCCTTTTCCGCGGCCTCGGCCAGGAGGCGCTGGCCCGCGGCGTCGGGACGGGCGAGGCTTTCGACCTGGGTGGGCGAGAGGTGGGCGTTGGCCGTATCCGGCGGCAGGCCCAGCGCCGCGTGCCGTTCGGCCTGAAGCGCGCGGGCGGCTACGACGCGCGCCCGGACGCTCGCCGAATCCTCCGCCGCGCCGGGCCGGATGAGGTCGGCCGCGGTCACGGCCGGCACGTCGACGCGCAGGTCGATCCGGTCGAGAAAGGGACCCGACACGCGCGCCTGGTAGTCGCTCGCGCAGCGGGGCCCGCGCGCGCAGGCCTGACCCGGCTCGCCCGCCATGCCGCAGCGACAGGGGTTCATCGCCGCGACGAGCTGGAAGCGGGCGGGGTAGGTGACGCGATGGTTGGCGCGGGCGATGACGCTCGTTCCCGCCTCCAGCGGCTGGCGCAGCGAATCGAGGACGGCCGGCGCGAACTCCGGCAGTTCGTCGAGGAACAGGACGCCGCGATGGCTGAGCGAGACCTCGCCCGGCCGCGCCCGCGCGCCCCGCCCACCATCGCCGCCATGGAGGCGGAATGGTGCGGCGCCCGAAACGGGCGCCGATCGGTGAGCTTGCCGCCGGCGAGCGTGCCCGCGATCGAGGCGATGATCGAGACGTCCAGGAGCTCGCGCGGCGAGAGCGCGGGCAGGATCGAGGGCAGGCGGCTCGCCAGCATCGACTTGCCCGATCCCGGCGGGCCGACCATCAGGAGGTTGTGCGATCCCGCCGCGGCGATCTCCAGCGCCCGGCGTGCCGAGGCCTGCCCGCGGATCTCCGCCATGTCGGGCAGCGTGCCGTCCGCTTCGCGGATCGCCGGCTCGGGGCGCGACAGGACCTGCGTGCCGCGGAAGTGGTTGGCGATCTGGATCAGCGAGCGCGGCGCGAGGATGTCCAGATCCTTGCCCGCCCAGGCCGCCTCCGGGCCACAGGCGGCGGGGCAGATCAGGCCGAGCCCGTCGGAGCCCGCCGCCATCGCCGCGGGCAGGACGCC
This sequence comes from Antarcticirhabdus aurantiaca, assembly GCF_009765365.1. Classification (GTDB taxonomy): domain Bacteria; phylum Pseudomonadota; class Alphaproteobacteria; order Rhizobiales; family Rhizobiaceae; genus Antarcticirhabdus; species Antarcticirhabdus aurantiaca. The sequence continues at coordinate 127,215 of NZ_VTOM01000015.1, read as the reverse complement.
CGCGACGGGCGCGATGGTCCCGTCGAGCGACAATTCGCCGAGGACGCAGAAGCCGGCGAGCGCGTCCGGCGGCACGGCGCCGAGCGCCGCCATCAGCCCGAGCGCGATCGGCAGGTCGTAGTGCGACCCTTCCTTGGGGAGATCCGCGGGGGCGAGGTTCACCGTCACGCGCTTGGGGGGCATCGACAGGCCCGAGGCGTGGAGCGCGGCCTGGACGCGCTCGCGGCTTTCCGTCACCGCCTTGTCGGCGAGCCCGACGATGTTGATGCCCATCTTGCCCGGCGCGATCATCACCTGGACGTCGACCGGCACGGCCTCGACGCCCTGGAATGCCACCGTTCTGACCCGTGCGACCATACGCGACCCGCCGCCCCTCGCGCGGCGACCACTCGTGCCATGCACGTTCCGCGCGTGAAAACGCTATCTCAAGGCGAGCCGCCGAACAAGAACGAGGCGCGAACGAAAAAGGGGCGGAACGCTCCGCCCCTTCCTTCGCCTTTTCCCGTGTCCGCTCAGTAGCGGTCGTAGCCTCCGCCGCCGCGGCGCGGGCGGTAGTCGTCGTCGTAGCCCTCGTCGATGTCGCGCAGGCGGGCGTCGAGGTCGCGGTTGAACTCCTGCCGGGCGCGGCGATGGACGTCTTCGCGCGCCCAGTCGCCGCGGCGCGGGCGGTCCCAGTCGTCGCGGTCGCGGCGGCGCGGCGGACCGTCGAAATCGCGGTCGAACCGGTCGCGGTCGCGATAGAACGGCCGGTCGCGGTAGTTGCGGTCCCAATAGCTGCCGATCGAGAAGGAGATCGTCGGCGCGCGCACGATCTCCACGACGCGCGGGCCCGTGTAGCGGCGGCTGTCGCGGACATAGGCGAGGTAGTTCGACGACATCCAGCCGCGATAGCCGCGATAGCCGACGTCGCACCAGGCGCGGTTGGACAGGCAGCCGAAGATCCGCACGTCGTCTCCGGCGGGCACCACGTCCACCGCGGGATAGGCGGTGGAGGGGCCGGCGCGAAGGTTGACGTTGGTGGTGGCGATGGCCGTCGCGGCGTTCGCCGCGGCGGGCAGGGCGAGTGTCGCCGCGGCGGCGGCGAGGATGGAAAGCAGCGTCTTGCGCATGGGCCACGTCCTCTTGGAAGCCGATATGTCCCGGCTCCGGTGACGCGCAGTAGAGCCGATGGTTCCCGAACGGATTCGGAATGCCGCGTTCATCCGCCGTTCAGCTGGATCAGCCCCGCCGCGTCTCGATCGCATCCCAGACGAGCGCCGCGATGTCGGCGCCGCCGAAGCGCTTGACCTCGCGAATGCCCGTCGGCGAGGTCACGTTGATCTCGGTGAGATAGTCGCCGATCACGTCGATGCCGACGAAGATCAGGCCGCGTTCCTTGAGATACGGCCCGATGCGCTCGCAGATCTCGCGCTCGCGGGCCGTCAGCTCGGTCGCCTCGGCCCGCCCGCCGACATGCATGTTGGAGCGGGCATCCGTGTCGGACGGCACGCGGTTGATCGCGCCGGCATATTCGCCGTCGACGAGGATGATGCGCTTGTCGCCCTTGCGCACGTCCTTGAGGTAGCGCTGCACCACGAAGGGCTCGCGGAACAGGAGCGCGAAGGTTTCCAGGAAGGCCGACATGTTGCGGTCCTCCTTGGTGATGTGGAAGACGCCGGCTCCGCCGTTGCCGTAGAGCGGCTTCATGACGATCTCGCCGAACTCGGCGCGGAACGCCGCCACCTCGCGCGGGTCCTTGGTGATCAGCGTGTCCGGCATGAGGTCCGGGAACTCGGTGACGAAGATCTTCTCGGGGGCGTTCCGCACCGCCGCCGGGTCGTTGACGACGAGGGTCTTGGGGTGGATGCGCTCCAGGAGGTGCGTCGAGGTGATGTAGTTCATGTCGAAGGGCGGGTCCTGGCGCAGCAGCACCACGTCCATGGTCGACAGGTCGACCCGCTCCTGGGGCCCGAGCGTGAAGTGCCGGCCCTGCTCCTCGGTCAGCTCCATCGTCTCGACCCAGGCGGTCACGCGGTTGTCGCGCAGCGACAGGCGCTCGGGCGTGTAGTGGAACAGCGTGTGACCGCGCGCCTGCGCTTCCAGGCAGAGCGCGAAGGTCGAGTCGCCCTTGATGGTGATGGTCGAGACATGGTCCATCTGGACCGCGACGTTGAGGCTCATGGGAAGCGCTCCGGGAGGGAAATCTCGCCCCGCCGTGCCATGCCGGGGCGTCCCTGTCCACTCACCGCCCGCGCCAGGCATCCACCACGTGGATCGGCCAGCGCCGGGGAAGAACGGCGACGATGTCGAAGCGGAGCGACAGGCGGGCGTGATCGGGCCGGCGGCGGAGCCAAGCGTCGGCGGCGGATTCGATGCGCGCCTGCGCGGCCGGGCCGACGGCCTCCATGGCCTGTTCGAGGGTCGGGCGCGCCTTGACCTCGACGATGGCGATCGTGTCGCCGCGGCGTGCGACGATGTCGATCTCGCCGCCCTTGGTGCGGAAGCGCCGGGCGAGGATGCGGTAGCCCTTGAGGCGCAAGGACAGCGCCGCCCACCATTCGCCTCGTTCGCCGCGGTCCAGATGCCGGCGCCTGGCCGCCGGGTCGGTCGCGGCGGGGCGCCTCATCTCACGCTTCGCCCTTCAGGCTCAGCGCGCGGGCGTAAAGGTCGCGGCGGGGCAGGCCGGTGAGGCGGGCGGCTTCCTGCGCGGCCTTGGCGGGCTTCATCTCGGCGAGCAGCCCCTTCAGGATCGCGTCGGCATCGGCCTCGGAGGCCGCCTCCTCCTGCGGGGGCGGGCCGACGCAGACGACGATTTCGCCGCGCACGTTCTCCTCGGCCGCGAAGCGCGCGGCGAGCTCGGGAAGCGTGCCCCGATAGATCGTCTCATAGGCCTTGGTCAGCTCGCGGCAGACGGCGGCCGGCCGGTTCCCGAAGACGGCCGCCATGTCCGACAGGCTCTCGGCGATGCGGTGCGGCGCCTCGAAGAAGAGGAGCGTGCCGGGCACGCGGAGAAGCGCCTGAAGCCGCGTGCGGCGGGCGGCCTCCTTCTGCGGCGGAAAGCCGGCGAAGAAGAAGCTGTCGGAGGGCAGCCCCGAGGCGAGGAGCGCGGCGAGCGGGGCCGAGGCGCCGGGGACGGGCACGACGGCGATGCCGCGCGCGGCCGCTTCCCGCCCGAGCCGGAAGCCGGGATCGGAGACGAGCGGGGTGCCGGCGTCGGAGACGAGCGCGACGGAGCGGCCGGCCTCCAGCTCGGCGAGGAGCGCCTCGGTCGCGGCCTCGCCGGAATGCTCGTGATAGGCCCCGTAGCGGCGCCGGATGCCGTATCTGGCGAGGAGCTTGGCGGTCACCCGCGTGTCCTCGCAATAAAGCCGGTCGGCGGCGGCGATGACTTCGAGGGCGCGCAGCGTGACGTCGGACAGGTTCCCGATCGGGGTCGCGACGAGGTAGAGGCCGGGCGCGGGCTTCACGGCCGAGAAGGTCGCGGTGCGGATGGTGAAGCGGGCGCCTGCCTCCTCGCCCGGTGTGTCGTCGGCCTCCTCCATCGCCGGGTCCTCAGGCGAGGTCGGCGACGACGGCGTCGAGGACGAGCATTCCGGCCGGCGTCGCGCGGATGCGCCCCGGCCCGACGCGCTCGACCATGCCGTGGGCGGTGAGGTCCGCCTCGACGTCCGCGTCGATGCTCCGGCCCGACAGGCGGCTCCAGCGGGCGACGTCGATGCCTTCGGTCAGCCGCAGGCCCATCAGCATCAGCTCGTCGGCCTCTTCCTCGCGCGACAGCAACTCGTCCTCGACCGAGCCGCGGTCCCAGGACTCGACCATCTTCAGCCAGGTCTCGGGCAGCTTCTCGTTGGCCACCGCCCGCCGGCCGCCGTCGCGCGAGGGCAGGCGGCCGTGCGCGCCGGGGCCGATGCCGGCATAGTAGCCGTAGCGCCAATAGGTGAGGTTGTGGCGCGACTCGGCACCGGGCACCGCGTGGTTCGAGACCTCGTAGGCCGGCAGGCCGCGGGCCCGCGTCAGCTGCTGCGTCGCCTCGTAGAGGTCGGCGGAGAGCTCGCCGTCCGGCACCTTCAGCTTGCCGGCCTTGCGCAGGGCGAAGAAGGGCGTGCCCTCCTCGATGGTCAGCTGGTAGAGCGAGAGGTGGTCGGCGGCCAGATCGATGGCGCGCGACAGCTCCGCCTCCCAGGCTTCGACGCTCTGGTTCGGCCGGGCATAGATCAGGTCGAAGGACAGGCGCGGGAAGATCTCGCGGGCGAGGCCGATCGCGTGAAGCGCGGTATCGACGTCGTGGAGGCGGCCGAGAAGGCGCAGGTCCGGGTCGTTCAGCGCCTGGACGCCGAGCGAGACGCGGTTGACGCCGGCCGCGCGGTAGCCGCGGAAGCGATCCGCCTCGACGCTGGAGGGGTTCGCCTCCAGCGTCACTTCCGCGTTCTCCGTCACCGTCCAGTTGGCGGACACCGCGTCGAGGAGGCGGGCGACGGTAGCCGGCTCCATCAGCGAGGGCGTGCCGCCGCCGAGAAAGATCGAGGTGACGGTGAAGCCCGCCGTGTCCCGCGCGCTCTCGGCGATCTCGCGCTCGAAGGCGGCGGCGAAGCGGGCCTGGTCGACCGGCGCGCGCCGGACATGGCTGTTGAAGTCGCAATAAGGGCATTTGGCCGCGCAGAACGGCCAGTGGAGGTAGACGCCGAAGCCGGGGTCGCTCGGCACGGGCGGGAAGGACAGGACCGAACCGGCGGCGCCGCGCTCCGGCGCGAGAAGGCTCATGAAGCGCCGAGAACGTCGTTGGCGAAGATCTGGAAGGCTCGGGCGCGGTGCGAGCGCGCATCCGACTGGCCGGGCTTCCAGGCGTGCTTCTCGGCCGACATCATCTCGCCGAAGGTGCGGGTCGATCCCTGGGGGAGGAAGATCGGGTCGTAGCCGAAGCCGAGCGTTCCGACCGGCGGCCAGACGACGGTGCCCTCGACCTCGCCGCGATAGAAGCGGGTTTCGCCGCCCGGAAGGGCGAGGCAGAGGACGGCGACGAAGCGCGCGGTGCGCTGGTCCGGCGCGGTGGCGCCGGCCGCCTGCAGCTCGTCCTCGACGCGCTTCATGGCGCGGGCGAAGTCGCGCGGCTCGCCGGCCCAGCGAGCGGTGTAGATGCCGGGATCGCCGTTCAGCGCGTCGACCACCAGTCCGGAATCGTCCGACAGCGAGGGCAGGCCCGAAGCTTCCATGGCGGCGAGCGCCTTGATCGCGGCGTTTTCCTCGAAGGTCGTGCCGGTCTCCTCGGGGTCGATCAGGCCCTTGGCCTTGGCCGAGGTGACGTTGAAGCCGAAGGGCGCGAGGAGCTCCTCGATCTCCCAGATCTTGCCCTCGTTGTGGCTGGCGACGAGGAGCGGGACCGACTTGTCGAGGCGGAGCGTCACGCGGCGGCCTCGCTCAGCACCCGCTTCTGATGCTCGACCAGCTCGCCGATGCCCTTCTTGGCCAGCGCCATCAGCGCCAGGAGCTCGTCCTGGCTGAAGGGCGCGCCTTCCGCCGTGCCCTGGATCTCGACGATCCCGCCAGAGCCCGTCATCACGAAGTTCGCGTCGGTCTCCGCGGCGGAGTCCTCGACATAGTCGAGATCGAGAACGGGCGTGCCGTTATGGATGCCGCAGGAGATCGCCGCGACGTGGTCGCGGATCACCTTGCGGCGGTCGATCATGCCGCGCCCTTCCATCCAGGCGAGGCAGTCGGCGAGCGCCACGAAGCCGCCGGTGATCGCCGCCGTGCGGGTGCCGCCGTCGGCCTGGACGACGTCGCAGTCGACGGTGATCTGCCGCTCGCCGAGCGCCTGGAGGTCGATGACGGCGCGCAGGGAACGCCCGACGAGGCGCTGGATCTCCTGGGTGCGGCCGGACTGCTTGCCGCTCGCCGCCTCGCGGCGCATGCGCTCGTGCGTGGCGCGCGGCAGCATGCCGTATTCGGCCGTGACCCAGCCCTTGCCCGAGCCCTTCAGCCAGCCGGGCACGCGCTCTTCGAGCGAGGCCGTGCACAGGACATGGGTATCGCCGAACTTGACGAGGCACGAGCCCTCCGCATGGCGGGATACGCCGCGGGTGAGGGACACCTCGCGCATGGCGTCGCTCGGGCGCTTGGATGGGCGCATGAAGGATCGGGCTCCGGATCGATGGCTTGAACCGGCTTCTAGCCGCGGCACCGCGCACGCGCAAAGGAATTGTGCCGGCGGCGATCGGACGCTTGGCGCAAATGCTTGCGCTTCCTATAGTTTGCGTCAGAATCGTCCGGCAACGGAATGTGCGACAAACGGCCGTGAACGACCTTCGACCCTTCAGACGAGACCCGCCGGCCCTTCTCGACGAGCGATCGCGCGAGATCTTCCGGCTCGTCGTCGAAAGCTACCTCGATTCCGGCGAGCCGGTGGGATCGCGCATGCTGTCGCGCCTCCTGTCCACCCAGCTCTCGCCGGCCTCGGTCCGCAACGTCATGTCGGACCTCGAAACGCTCGGCCTCATCTATTCGCCGCACGTCAGCGCCGGGCGCGTGCCGACGGAGCTGGGGCTGCGCTTCTTCGTCGACGCCTTCCTGGAGGTCGGCGACCTCGGCCATTCGGAGCGCGAGGCGATCGAGGAGAAGGTGCGGGTCGCCGGCGACGACCGGCCCTTCGAGAACCTTCTCACCGAGGCCTCGCAGCTCCTGTCCGGACTGTCGCGCGGGGCGGGGATCGTCGTCACCTCCAAATCCGACCTTCGGCTCAAGCACATCGAGTTCATCCGCCTGGAATCGACCAAGGCGCTCGCCGTCCTCGTCGGGGCGAACGACGAGGTCGAGAACCGCGTCATCGACCTGCCCGCCGGCGTCACCGCCTCGCAGCTCACGCAGGCCGCGAACTTCCTCAACGCCCACGGCACCGGCGCGACGCTGAGCGAGGCCAAGGCCAAGGTGCGCGCCCTCCACCAGGAAACCGCCGACGCGCTCGACGCGCTCTCGCGCGAGCTGGTGACGCAGGGGCTCGCGGTCTGGTCGGGCGCGGCCGCCGGCCAGCCGCCGCGGCTCATCGTGCGGGGACGCGCCAACCTCCTCGAAAACGTCACCGCCGCCGAGGACCTTGAGCGCCTGCGCCTCCTGTTCGACGACCTCGAGACCAAGAACGGCATCGTCGAGCTCCTCGACCTCGCCGAAACGGGCAACGGGGTGCGGATCTTCATCGGCTCGGAGAACAAGCTCTTCTCGCTGTCCGGCTCCTCGCTGGTCGTCGCTCCCTACGCCGCCGGCGGGTCGAGCGTCATCGGCGCCCTGGGCGTCATCGGTCCCACGCGGCTGAACTATCGGCGCATCGTGCCCATGGTGGATTATACGGCGCGCATCGTTTCTCGCATCCTGTCCAAGGGCGCCGCGGCCAGAAAGGCTTGATTTCGAGGGCGTCCCCCTCGATATCCGGCGCGATGCGAGACATCGAGGCGGGCCGCGGCGCGGGCCGGCCCGGCCGCGACGATGCGGTGGGGCTCGGGAGCGCAGGGCGACCGCCGTTCTGAAGGATCGAAGGGTTTCATGACGAGCGACACGAACGGGCGCGACGAGGATCTGGACACGGCGGCGGGCGCGGCCGCGAAGGATGCCGGCGCGGACACGGGCGCGGCGCCCTCGGGCTTCGCGGCGAACGCGCCGGACGAGGCCGCGGCGAGTGCGGGAGGCGATGCCGAGCGCATCGCGGCCCTGGAAGCCGAGAACGCCGACGTCAAGGACAGGCTGCTGCGGCTCGCCGCGGACATGGAGAACCTGCGCCGGCGCACCGAGCGCGAGATCAAGGACGCGCGCACCTACGCCGTGACCGGCTTCGCGCGCGAGATGCTGGCCGTCGCCGACAACCTGCGCCGCGCCATCGAGGCGGTGCCGGCCGAGGCCAAGGAGCACGGCGAGGGCGGGCTCAACGCCCTTCTCGACGGCGTCGAGATGACCGAGCGCAGCCTTCTCGCCTCCATGGAGAAGCACGGCGTGAAGAAGCTCGAGCCGGAAGGCCAGCGCTTCGACCCGAACTTCCACCAGGCCATGTTCGAGGTGCCGAACCCGAACGTGCCCAACAACACCGTGGTGCAGGTCGTCCAGGCCGGCTACGCGATCGGCGACCGCGTGCTGCGGCCCGCCATGGTCGGCGTCGCCAAGGGCGGTCCCAAGGCCACCGCGCCGACGGGCGAGCAGGGCGCCGGTGAGGCCGGCTGACGCGAGGCCGATCCTGCGGCATCGAAGCTGCTCCCTTCTCCCGCAGGCGGGAGAAGGTGCCGGCAGGCGGATGAGGGTGCTGCCGAAGGCACGCGACGCTGAGCGACGTTTTTTGCTGGCCGCTTGCGCGGCCGACACCCTCACCCGACGCTTCGCGCCACCCTCTCCCGCAAGCGGGCGAAGCGAGGTGCCTCTTCCTGTATGCTCGCGGATAGGATAGGGGGGTATCCTATGACGCACACCCACCAGGATCGCGACAAGCTTCTCGCCCGCGTTCGGCGCATCGCCGGGCAGGTGGCCGCCGTCGAGCGGAGCCTGGAGGCCGAGGCGCCCTGCGCCGAGACGCTGCACCTCGTGGCCGCGGTCCGCGGGGCGGTGGCCGGGCTCATGGAAGAGATCCTCGAGGAGCATCTCATCGAGCACGTCGCGCGCCCCGGCCTCACCGACGCCGAGCGCCGCGCTGGCGCGGACGAGATCGCCACCCTCATCAAACGCTACGGACGCTGACGCCCATGACCGACCACGCCTCGCTCCCGTCGCCCGAGCGCTTCGCCCACAGCCACGACTTCCTCGGCCGCGGGCACGACCGGAACGCGCGCCGCACGCTGCTCGTCGTCGCGCTCACCGCGGTGATGATGGTGGCCGAGATCGTGGCGGGCTACGCCACGGGATCGATGGCGCTCCTCGCCGACGGCTTCCACATGGGCACCCATGCCGGAGCGCTCGGCATCGCGGCCTTCGCCTACGCCTATGCGCGCCGCCATGCGGGCGACCCGCGCTATTCCTTCGGGACCGGCAAGGTCGGCGACCTCGCCGGCTTCGCGTCCGCCGTGATCCTCGGCCTCGTCGCGCTCGGCATCGGCATCGAGTCGGTGCAGCGCCTTCTCGATCCCGTCGGCGTCGCCTTCGACGAGGCGATCGTGGTCGCGGTGATCGGCCTCGCCGTGAACCTCGCGAGCGCCGTCCTGCTCGGCCACGGCCACGATCATGGCCGCGGGCATGGGCACGGCCACGCCCATCACCACCATGATCATGGACACGACCATGATCACCACCATCACGACCACGCTCGCGGCGGCGGCGACAACAACCTGCGGGCCGCCTACATGCATGTCCTTGCCGACGCGCTGACCTCCGTCTTCGCGATCGCCGCGCTTCTTGCCGGACGGTTCGCGGGATGGGTCTGGCTCGATCCGGTGATGGGTATCGTCGGCGCCCTGGTGATCATGCGCTGGTCGGTCGTGCTCCTGAAGGACACGGCGGGCGTCCTCCTCGACCGGACCGATCCCGCCCTCGTCGGCGAGATCCGCGAGAGCGTCGAGGCGCCGGGCGATGCGAGGGTGTGCGACCTCCACGTCTGGCGCGTCGGTCCGGAAGCGCACGCGGCGATCGTCAGCGTCGTCGCCGGACCCGGCCTCGATTGCGAGGCGGTGCGGGCGCGTCTGGCGCCCGTCCACGAGCTCGCCCACGTCACCGTGGAGTGCCGCGCCGCCGCCTGACGGCGCAGGGGCGGCCGCGCCTCAGAAGGCCGGCGGCTCGCGGCCGGCGGCGCGCGCGGCCGAGCGCAGCGTGTTCGCCATCAGGAGCGCCACCGTCATCAGCCCGACGCCGCCCGGCACCGGCGTGACGGCCCGCGCCACCGCCATCGCCTCGTCGAAGGCGACGTCGCCGACGAGCCGGCCCTTGCCTTTCTCGCTGCCGGGTTCCGGCGGCAGGCGGTTGATGCCGACGTCGATCACGACGGCACCCGGCTTGATCCAGTCGCCGCGGATCATCTCCGGTCGCCCGACCGCCGCGACGAGCACGTCGGCGCGCCGGCACACGGCGGGAAGGTCCTTCGTGCGCGAATGGGCGATCGTGACCGTCGCGTTGGCCGCGAGCAGGAGCTGCGCCATCGGCTTGCCGACGATGTTGGAGCGCCCGACCACCACCGCTTCCAGGCCCGACAGGTCGGACCCGAGGACGTCGCGCACCATGATCATCGCGCCGGCCGGCGTGCAGGGTACGAAGGCCTCGGCCGTCTGGCCGGCGGCGAGGCGCCCGACATTCACCGGATGGAAGCCGTCGACGTCCTTGTCCGGATCGATGGCGCGGATCACGGCCGCGTCGGAGATGTGGCGGGGCAGCGGCAGTTGGACGAGGATGCCGTGAACGGCCGGGTCGGCGTTGAGGCGCGCCACCAGCGCCAGGAGGTCGGCTTCGCTCGTCTCGGCGGAAAGAGCGTGGCGGAAGGAGCGGAAGCCGCATTCCTCGGCGCGCTTGGCCTTGGAGGCGACGTAGACCTGGCTCGCCGGATCCTCGCCGACGATCACCACCGCCAGGCCCGGCACGACGCCCGTCTCGGCCACGAGCCGCGCGGTTTCTTCGGCGACCCGCCCGAGAACCGCGGCCGCCGCCGCCTTGCCGTCGATCCTCACTGCCCCGGTCATGGGGTCTCCTTCGCGCTCGTCGCCGTCCTGGCGCCGTGAATTACAGGAAGACGGCGCGGGGAGCAGCAAAGATTTCGGCGGCTCCCGAACCCGTCTCGCTTGGCGCGCGGCCGTGCTGCCGTAGATGGCTGCGCAACCAGGCGATGGCAGCGCGCGGCCCGCGTCGCCGGACCGCGAGAGCGCCCGAGCCGCGAGAAACAAGGGATCCGTTCGTGGACGTCATCGTCATCCAGCCCATCGTCGCCCTGATCGCCGGCATCCTGATCCTGGTGATGCCGCGGCTCCTGAACATCGTCGTCGCCCTCTACCTCATCTTCGTCGGGCTGGTCGGGCTGTTTCCGAACCTCCTCCAGGCCTTGAACTGAGGGGCGGGCCATGGCGGACAGCGGGCGCAAGCGCATCCTCGTCCTGGGCGGCGGCTCGGGCGGCCTCGAACTCGTCTCGGCGCTGGCGCCCGGTGGCCGCTTCGACGTGACGCTGGTCGACCAGGTCAGCTCGCACCTGTGGAAGCCGCGCCTCCACGAATTCGCCGCCGGCACGGTGAATTCGAGCCTCGCCGAGATCAGCTTCTACGTCCTCGGCGACTTCCGTGGCTTCCGCTTCGAGCAAGGGCGGGTCGAATCGATCGACCGCGGCGCGCGGCGCGTGCGCGTCGCCCCGCCGGCGCCGCGTCCGGCCGGCCGTCAGGCGACACCGCGCGACCTCGACTTCGACGCCTGCGTGGTCGCCCTCGGCGGCGTGACCACCGATTTCGGCATTCCGGGCGTCGCCGAGCATGCCGTGCGGCTCGATTCGCGCCAGGATGCCGAGGCGTTTCGCGGGCGCTTCATCGCCGCCATGATCGGGGCGCGCACGACCGAGGTTCCCGCCGACATCGTCATCGTCGGCTCGGGCGCCACGGGCACCGAACTCGCCGCGCACCTGCGCCTCGCCGAGCGCGCCTTCTACGAGCCGCACGAGCGCCACAGGGCCGGCCGCCACCTGCGGATCACCATCCTTGAGGGTGCGGACGAGCTGATGCCGGGCTCGGCGCCCGAGCTCCGCCAGGCCGTCGCCGAGCGTCTGGCGAGCCTCGACATCGCCGTGCGGACGGGAGCGAGCGTGGCCGGCGTCGGCGAGCGCGACGTCACGACGAAGGACGGCACGGTTCACGCCGCCGACATCGTGGTCTGGGCCGGCGGGCTCGTCGGCCATCCCGTGCTCGAACACCTCGCCGACTTCGAGCTCGACAAGCGCGGGCGCATCCTCGTGGACGAGCGCCTGCGCTCCAGCGTCGATCCGCGCGTCTTCGTTCTCGGCGATGCGGCGAGCCTGACGCCCGAGGGCGCGAAGGCGCCGCTGCCGCCGACGGCCCAGTGCGCCAGCCAGCAGGCCGCCTATCTCGCGCAGAACCTGCCGGCGATGCTGGAGGCGCGCGAGGCGCCGCCCTTCCGCTTCAGCAACAAGGGCAGCCTCGTTTCGCTCGGCCGGGCCGGCTCGGTCGGGCTGATCGGCCGCCGCCGGCGCGACGACATCCTGGTCGACGGCCACTTCGCCGCCGCCGCCTACGATGCGCTCCAGCGCCAGCACCAGTGGGCGGTGCTCGGGCCGGTGCGCGGCTCCGTCGCCATCCTCGCCGACTGGCTGTCGCCGACAAAGGGACCCGCGCTGAAGCTGCACGGCTAAGAGCCTCGAACGGAACCTCGGGGCGCAGGGCTGGCGAGGTTTTTGCGTCGTGGCGAGGAGCCGAGCGGAGCCTGTGCAGGGCGTAGGCGAGCATCGGCGACGAAGCCGCGGCCGAAAGGACCCGTCGGGCCGACCCGAGGTTCCGTTCGAGACCCTAAGCTTGCCGCCGGGATTTGACCGCAAACGGGGGGCAGCGTATCCCGACCAAACGGGCGCGCAACGCCGCGACCGGCCCTTCCCACCGTTCCGGCCGCGCGCCGGAGCTGGCGCCCTGACGAGGACGGTAATGACGGCATCCTTCGATCGCTACGCGATCGTGGACTGGTCGTCGGCGGCGACGCCGACGACGGGCAAGGACTCGATCTGGATCTCCTTCGCCGCGCGCGACGACGGCGAGGCGCGGATCGTCGAGACGATCAATCCGCCGACGCGCTCGGCCGCCATGGCGGAGCTGCGCCGGTTCCTGCGCGAGGCGGTCGCCGAGAACAAGCGCGTCTTCTGCGGCTTCGACTTCCCCTTCGGCTATCCCGCCGGCACGGCCCAGCGCATCGCCGGAACGCCCGACTGGAGCGCGCTCTGGGGCGTGATCCACGAGCGGATCATCGATCGCGACGACAACTTCAACAACCGCTTCGAGGTCGCCGGACGGATGAACCGCGAGGAACTGGCCGACGCGCCGATGTTCTGGGCGCGTCCGACCTCGCAGGTCATTCCCGGCCTTCAGCCGACGAAGCCGGTGCCTTATCCCACGCTGCTCGACGAGTTCCGGGTCTGCGAGAAGCGCGCCCAGCCGGCCCAGCCGGTCTGGAAGCTGACCTATGCCGGCAGCGTCGGCGGCCAGACGCTGACCGGAATGGCGCGCCTCGAAGGCCTGCGGCGCGACGAGGAGTTCGCCGAGCACCTCGCCGTCTGGCCCTTCGAGACGGACTTCTCGGAAAAGCTCGAGGACAAGCCGATCGTCCTCGCCGAAATCTATCCCTCGATGTTCCGCATCGAGCGGGGCGAGAAGTCCTGCCTCGACGAGGCGCAGGTCGAGACGCTGGCGCTCCACTTCGCCCGGCTCGACGCCAAGGGCGGCTTCTCGACGCTGCTCTCGGTGCCCAACGACCGGATGAGCGAGCGCGAGGCACACGCGGTCATGCGCGAGGAGGGCTGGATCGTCGGGCTCGGCCATCCGCTCGGCCTCGGCCAGCCGGCCCAGATGGGCGGCGGGGCGGAGGCGGGGGCGTCCGGCCTGTCCATCGGCCCGGCCATGCCGTCCTATCTCAAGGACATGGCGGCGATCGAGGCCGAAACCCGGCGCCTCGCGCTCGCCGAGGCCGACCTGTCGCAACTGCCCGAATCGGCGCGCGACTTCGCGCTGCGGCTCGTCGAGGCGGGCGCGGCGCCCGAGATCCTCGCCGACCTCGTTTTGTCCGACGGGGCGCTCGCGGCCGGCCGCGCGGCGCTCGACCGGGGCGCCTCGATCCTCTGCGACACCGAGATGGTGGCGCACGGCATCGCCTCGCGCGACCTGCCGCACGCCAACCGCATCGTGTGCCGCCTCGCCGATCCGCGCGTCGCCCGCATCGCCGAGCGCGAGGCGACGACGCGCTTCGCCGCGCAGGTCGACCTGTGGAACGACCAGCTGGAGGGCGCGATCGTCGCGATCGGCGAGGCTCCGACCGCGCTGTTCCGTCTCCTGGAGCGCCTCGACGGCGGGGCGCCGCGTCCTGCGCTCATCCTCGCCTTCCCCTTCGGCTTCGTGGGAGCGGCGGAGGCCAAGGCGGAGCTCGCGCGCGACAGCCGCGGCGTGCCCTTCGCGGCCCTTCGGGGCCGGCGCGGCGGGCCGAGCTTCGCCGCGGCCGCGGTGAACGCCCTGGCCCGCGACGAGGACGGCGCCGCGCCGGACGTGTCCGCGGCGACGGACGAAGGCTGAAGGCCGAGGAGCGGTGCACCCCATGTCCAATGCAGCCTCGCCGTTCGACGATTTCCGCGCGCTCCTCGCCCGCATGCCGGGACCCGATGCCGGCGCGATCCGCGCCCGCCACGTCCGGATGCACGCGGCGCCCGCCGACGCGACCGCCGGCCTCGGGCGCCTCGGCGACCTCGCCGGCTGGGTCGCGGCCTGGCAGGGGCGGCCAGCGGCCGTGCGCCGGCCGCTTCTGGCCGTCTTCGCCGGCACGCACGGCGCGGCGGATGGGAAGGCTCAGGCGCGCACCGCCGCCCGCGTCGAGGCCATCGCCAGCGGCGCTGCGGCGCTGAGCGGCATCTGCGCGAGCGTCGATCTCGGCCTCAAGGTCTTCGATCTCGCCCTCGACGTGCCCACGGGCAACATCGCGCGGGAGGCTGCGCTCGACGCGAGGGGCTGCGCGGCGACCATGGCCTTCGGCATGGAAGCGCTGATCGGCGAGCCGGATCTCCTGTGCCTGGGCGCGCTCGGCATCGGCGGCGAAGCGTCCGCGGCGGCGATCGCGGCGGCCCTGTTCGGCCGCCCGCCGCGCGACTGGGTGGGAGATGCCGCCGTCGCGGGGATCGTGGAAGCGGCGCTCGCATGCCACGCCGGCGCGCTGGCCGACCCGTTCGAGCTCCTGTCGCGGCTCGGCGGGCGCGAAACCGCGGCGATCGCCGGGGCGATCCTCGCCGCGCGCGCCGCGCGCGTGCCGGTGATCATCGACGGCATGGCCGCGACGGCCGCCGCAGCGATTCTCCAGGCGGCCGATCCGGCCGCGCTCGACCACTGCCTCTTCGCCCACGTCTCTGCCGAGCCGGGCCATCGCCGGCTCCTGGAGGCGATGAACAAGGTGCCGCTTCTCGCGCTCGGCCTCGGCTCCGGCGAAGGGGAGGGGGCGGCACTCGCCGCCGGCGTCGTGAAGTCGGCCATCGCGGCCGAGGACGCGGCGACCACCACGGTCGCCTGATCCCGATCCGATTCGGAGCGCGCGTCGCGTGAACCCGGCTTCACGCGACGCACTCGAGCCAGTTGATTCTGCCGCAGGGGCCGACGGCGAAGCGGATCCGCTTCGCCGGGACATGCTTCAGCTGCTCGCCGCGTCCGTGCGGGCCGAGCGGGCCACCGCCGGCACGGGCTTGGCACGCGTCGCCTCCCCGGCCGTCGCGGCGGCTCGGCGGGAGCGCAGGGTGTCCTTCGAGGCGACGCGCCACCAGTCGAGATAGACCGCGACGCCCCACATGATGCCGACGCCGACCGCGAGGATCAGCGTATCGAAGACGAACGAGTCCGGCCGCCCGTGGCGCAGAACCTGCCCGCACAGGGACAGCATGGTCCCGATGGCGAAGATCGGCAGGCTGTGACGGCCGAGCACGGCCATCGGGTTGCTCTGCGCCGGGCTGAGTGCCGGCACGCGGCTCATTACGCTGGCCGCCACGTAGATCAGCGCCAGGACGTGAAGAAGGCGCGGCAGCGTGACGGCGCTCTTGTCGAAGTTGTTGAAGAGGTAGGGCAGCGGCGTCGTGTGCCAGACGTCCCAGGCCTCCATCTTCACCGTCACGAAGGCGGCGAGAAGATACAGGCAGGCGGCCGAGAAGAGCAGCGGCGAAACCGCCACGGCGCGACCCTTCTCCAGCACGCGGAAGCCGCAGAACAGGCCGATCGCGAAGACGAACTGCCAGGCGAAGGGATTGAAGAACCAGCCGCCCTCGAAGGGATAGGCGGGCAGGTTGATGCCGAAGGTGCGCGAGGCCATCCAGAGGAGCGCCGCGCAGGCGAGCATGACGCGCCGGCCGAAAAGCGCCGTCAGCGCCAGGTGCGCCGGCATCAGCGCCAGGAGCACGGCGTACATCGGCAGGATGTTGACGTAGCCGAACTGGTGGCCGAGCGTCGCCACGCCCACCAGCGTTTCCATCGGCTTGCTCAGGAAGATCCAGAAGGCATTGCCCTGAAGGAAGGCGCCCTGCCCGAAAGCCATGGCCGCCCAGCAGAAGAGCCCGAGCGCCAGGATCGACAGGGTGTAGTGGACGAGAAGAAGGACCCCGGAGCGGCGCAGGGCGCGGATCGCGGTGGCGAGCCTGAGGCCGCCGAGAAAGGGCCGGCCGTAGGCGAAGGCGGAGGCGAAGCCGGCCAGGAAGACGAAGATCTCGGCCGCGTCCGAGAAGCCGAAGCGTGCGCTGGTGACGCTTTCCCAGGCGATTCCCGGGATGTGGTTGACGAAGATCATCACCAGCGCGACGCCGCGCCAGAAGTCGACGCGGTGGTCGCGACCGGGCGAGGCGGCGGCGATGATCGCGCTGTCGCGCCGGATCGGCGCCGAAGGAAAGGGCATCATGGGCATGCAACCGGCTTGTCGGGCCCGCAGGCGGGCAGTCGAAGACCGAAGGCCCCGACGATGTGCCGGATATCTACGTTTGCCCGCCTGAACCGCCCATGAATGCGGGGAGCGGGGGCCGCGCCCTTACTCCGCAGCGATCGGCCGGGCATCGTCGGGCAGCGGATCTTCGGCCCGCGGAGCCGGCTCCAGCCGCTGGCGCCAGGCGGCGGCGTCGCGGATGACCGGCTCGGGATCGAGCTCGAAGGGCGTGGCGAAGAGGCCGGTGCGCTCCACACTCTCGCCGAGCGCCCGGTCGCCCGTCCAGGAGATGAGCACCGGCGCGAGCAGGAGCGGCAGGGCGATCGGCAGAACCCAGAGAACGAGGTCGGGCGCGTAGGTCCAGGCTGCCCAGAGCAGGAATCCGCCGGCGATCACCATCCACCAGCTGGCGGCGAAGGCGGCGCGCACGGGCAGGCGTCCGTCCTCGCGGTCCGTCGAGGGCCAGCCGGAATCGGCGCCGACGAGGATCTCGGCGACGGCCTTGGACTGGAACATCATCATGACCGGCGCGAGGACGCTGGTCAGAACGAGCTCGGCCGTCGCGCCCGCCAGAACCGCGAACCAGCCGCCGAAAGCCCGCCCCTTGGCCGAGAAGGCACGGGAAAAGGCGATCAGGGTCTTGGGCAGGAGAAGGAGGACGAAGATGCCGACGAGGAGAAGGAGCGCCTTGCCGGTTTCGGGATGGGGGAAGACGGGAAAGAGCGAATCGGCCGGGAAGTAGTTCGGCGCCGGCGCCAGCACGGGATCGAGGAGGCTGACGACGAGGAAGAGCAGCCAGATCGGCGAGGCGACATAGGCCATGATGCCGGTGAAGAGCGAGATCCGGCTCCAGGTGCGAAGGCCCGGCGCGGCCAGCAGTCCGCCGTGCTGGAGGTTGCCCTGGCACCAGCGCCGGTCGCGCTTGGCATATTCGATGAGGGTCGAGGGCGCTTCCTCGTAGGAGCCTTCGAGGTCGGGATCGACGCGCACCGTGTAGCCGGCGCGGGCGAGAAGCGCCGCCTCGATCGAATCGTGGCTGAGGATCTCGCCGCCGAAGGGCGCCTTGCCCGGCAGCTTGGGCAGGCCGCAGGCCGCGGCGAAGGCGCGGGTGCGGATGATGGCGTTGTGGCCCCAGAACGGCCCCTCGCGCCCCTGAAGGGCGGCGATGCCGCGCGAGAAGACCGGCGAGAACAGGGCGGCCGAGAACTGCAGCGCGCGGCCGAAGATCGTGTGGCGGCCGATGATGAGGGGCTGGGTCTGGAGGAGGCCGAGCTCGGGGTCCGCTTCCATGCGGGCCGCCATCTCCAGCATGGTCTCGGGCCGCATCAGCGAATCGGCGTCGAGGATCAGCATGTACTCGTAGGCGCCGCCCGAGCGGGTGACGAAGTCGGCGATGTTGCCGGCCTTGCGCCCGGTGTTCTTCTCGCGGTGCCGGTAGTAGAGGCGCCCGGAGGCGCCGAGCGCCTCGGCGACGCGCTGCGCCGCGCGCTTCTCGGCGACGACGCAGTCCGGCTTCGTCGAGTCGGACAGGACGTGCATATCGAAGCGATGCGAGGGGTCGATCTCCATCAGCCCGCGCAGCATGGCGGCGACGCGCGCGAAGACGGCGGTGGCGTCCTCGTTGTAGACGGGCACCAGCACGGCCGTTCGGCTCGACCCGCGCCAGGGCACGGCCGCCGAGCGGGGCGGCGTGCCCCGCCGGGACAGGATGCCGGCGACCGCGGTGTTGAAGCCCCAGGCAAGCCAGATGCAGCATACCAAGAGGAGCGCGACCATCGCCCAATGGATCGGCGAGGTACCGTTGGCCGTGATGACCACGCCGAACAGACTGGCCGCCGCGAAGGCGAGAAGGAAGGCGCTGCCGATGAACACGGCGCGCTTGAGGGTGATGGACCGCACGCGAACGCTCCACGAAGACGGGCCTCGCAAGGCCCCAGATACATCGACGGCCCGGCCGAGAACGGCCGGGCCTGCTCGCGACGTTCAGGAAGATAGAAGACGGCGAACGGTTATCAAACCTCGCCGCGCCGCGCCCATGCGAAGGGCACGATGCGGGGGAGGAAGCTGCGCGCTTCGCGCAGAAGCGGCTGCTGGTGCATGGAGAGCGGCGCCACCGGGGGCGGCAGAACCAGACCGTCGACGATCTCGCGCGCGTCCGGGTCTCCGGACATCGCAGCGGACAGGACGGTCTGGGGGTCGAGGTCCGAACGGCCGGTCATCGCGTTGCGCTCGGCAATCGACTGAAGCACGGCGTCGTCGGACAGATCCGGTCGGTTGACCATGATGCCGGGGGTCATGTCTTGGCGATCCTTTGGGAGAGGAAGCGTTCTAATGGCCGATTGGGGATGAATGCGGGATGAATGCGGATGCGTTCCGGTCGAGACCTATTGCTCTTCCGTCCACTGGTAGAGCCAGGTCTCCGTCTGAATGCGCTGCAACATGGAAAGTTTCCCGCTAATTTCAACGGGACCCGAATCTGTTCTTTCCAGCTCCACCGTCAGGCGCCATCCGCCGTCCGGCAGACGGTCGACGTTGGTGAAGTGGAGACGGGCATTGTCGCTGAGGCTGACGACCGGATCCGGCCGGGCGTCGTTGGGCAGGTTCGCCAGCGTGCCGCCGGCGAAGTTCACCGCGAAGCGCCGGGTGTTGACCGGGTCGCTCGACCCGCTGTTGCCCCCCAAGCCCGCATAGGTGCCGGTGACGTAGGCGAGGCCGTCCGTTTCCTGCGAGTGCATGCCCCAGGACATGCGGTAGCGGAACTCGTAGGTGCTGCCCGGCTGCGGCGCGTTCTCCGGCACCCAGAAGGCGGCGATGTTGTCGTTGGTCTCGAGGTCGGTCGGGATCTCGACGAGGAGCACGGAGCCCTTGCCCCACTCGCCAACCGGCTCGATCATCAGCGAAGGCCGCAGGTCGTAGCGCGACTCGAGATCCTCGTAGTGCGAGAAGTCGCGGTCGCGCTGCAGGAGACCGAAGGCGCGCGGGCTCGTTTCGCCGATCACGGAGAGCGAGAGCTGCTTGGGGTTCTTCAGCGGGCGCCAGAAGCGCTCGCCGTTCGACCGCTCGATCACCAGGCCGTCGCTGTCGTGGACCTCCGGGCGGAAGTCGTCGCGGTCCGGCGGATCGTTCTCGCCGAAATGGAACATCGAGGTCAGCGGCGCGACGCCCAGGCGCTCCACGGCGTTGCGGAAGTAGAGCCGGCAGGTCACGTCCATGACCGTCTGCGGGCCCGGCTCGATCCGGAAGGCGTAGGCGCCGGTCAGGCTCGGCGAATCGAGCTCGGCCATGATCGAGACGTGCTTGTCGCCGGGCTTGGGCGTCGTGACGTAGAAGGCGGTGAAGGAGGGGAACTCCTCGGGCGTGCCCGTCGCCGTGTTGATCGCGATGCCGCGGGCCGACAGGCCGTAGCGCGACCCCATGCCGAGCGCCCGGAAGTAGCTGGCGCCCAGGAAGGTGACGAGCTCGTCGAAGTAGTCCGGCCGCTCCAGGGGCGAATGGATGCGGAAGCCCGCGATGCCCGGCAGCGGGATGTTCTGGAAGCGCGCGGGATCGAGCGGCGGGTCGTAGGAGAAGTCGGCCGGACCGAAGTTCGCCGGCTGGAAGGTCGTGCCGTCGCCGACGAACAGGTGCACGGCGGTGCGGAACAGGAAGCCGGGATAAAAGGCGTGGAGCTGGAAGTTGACCGGCTGCTCGCGCCACAGCGCGTGATCCGGGCGGAAGCGGATCGAGCGCAACTCGTCATAGGTGAGGTCCAGCAGTTCCTGCGGCACTTCCTGCGGCGTCTGGTAGGGCGCCTTGGCGCGCTCGGCCATCCGGGCCGACAGCGCCTCGAAGTCGAAGGGCTGCGGCGGCGCGGGCGCCGCCTCGGGCGCCGGAGCCGGCGGTGGGGCAGGGGGCGCCGCGGGCGGCTCCTGCGCGACGGACAGGCCGCCCATGAAGGGCAGCATCGAGGCGCCGAGCGCAGCCTTCAGGGCGAGGCGCCGGGTAACGAAGCGGAATTCGATCACGGGAGGAAAGTCTTTGCGTGGCGATGCGTCTGCGGTGT
This sequence comes from Antarcticirhabdus aurantiaca, assembly GCF_009765365.1. Classification (GTDB taxonomy): domain Bacteria; phylum Pseudomonadota; class Alphaproteobacteria; order Rhizobiales; family Rhizobiaceae; genus Antarcticirhabdus; species Antarcticirhabdus aurantiaca. The sequence continues at coordinate 106,615 of NZ_VTOM01000015.1, read as the reverse complement.
GAGCATATGCGAAAAGAAGCCCCTTCGCCAGCCGCGGAACGGCGTTGCGGACGAGCGCCATGGCCGCGTGACCTGGCACCAAGGCCCTATCCGTCCAATCTTTCCGCCGAAATCAAGGCGGCAGCGCGAGCCTTGTCGCACTGCCGCATGGTTGTACAGTTAAAACTCGGTAAACCGGCCCTCGCCGGGGACCGTCAGCGCAGGCGCCGTAACTTCACGGCGAGAACCTCGTCGGTCTGGCGCAGGGTGCGCACCACCGAGCCGATCTCGGAGTTCTCGAGGGCCGCGCAGAGCTCGCCGTCGAGCCGCTCCCAGACGCTCCTCACCCGGGCGCGGACCGCTTCTCCGTCCGGCGTGATTCGCACCATGGTGCGCCGCGCATCTGAATCGTTCGAGCTGCGCTGCACGAGATCCTTCTCGATCAAGCGGTCCAGCATCTTGGATACGGTGGAGGGGCGCACGGACAGCTGGTCGGCCAGGAGCGACACGCTGATCGGCTCGCCCGGCACGAGGCGCATCAGGAGCTGGTCCTGACCCGGATGAAGGTCGATCTCGCTCAAAAGCAGGGCGAGAAAGGCGCGGGTCGATTTCGATATGGACAAAAGCAGCGGCACAAGCTGAGCACGCCCTTCTTGTTCCACGGGAAGGGCCGAAGCAGTCGACATGCCGATCACGCTCGCAAGATGACAACCATCCGCGCTTTATGGGAGATCCGAAGGCACCCGACATTATAGCGTTATAGTTTGGCACCCAATTTTTTCAGGGTTCCTTACTTTTTGGCGCGGAACGGACCGATTCGCCGGACAACGGGCTTCGAAACGGGTGTAAGAGCCCGGTGCGGGACCAGTCGGCGGGCCGAGCGGGACCCCGCGCGACGCTCTCGTTTCGGGGTTGCGAGGAGGGATGCGATGGCGGCGGATGTCAGGGTGATCTGCGCGATCGGGCGCAGCGGACAGCTCGGCCTGAACGGGCACCTACCCTGGGAGGGCAATCCCGGGCGGCCCTTCGTGGAGGACGTCGAGCGCTTCTTCGAGATCTCGCGCGGCCACGTCCTCGTCGCCGGGCCGACGACGATCGGGGCCGTGCCGGACTTCGCGCGCGAGACCCGCACCCTCGTCACCATCCGCTCGCACGAGGATCCGCGCGAGGTCCTGTCGCGCTTTCCCGACCGCGTCGTCTTCATCGGCGGCGGTCCGAAGGTGTGGGACGTCTATGCCCCCTTCGTGCGCCACTGGGACGTGAACGTCCTGCCCTATGACGGGGAAGCCGACCGCTGGTTCGATCCGGCCTGGCTCCTGGCCGGCGGCGCGGCGCGGCGCGGCTGATCGTCCGTCAGTCGGCGAGAGCGGCGCCCAGCGCGCGCGGATCCATCCCGCACTCCGCGGCGATCGCGGCGCAGACGCCGTCCGCGAGGCGGCGGAGGACCGGCGAGGCTTCGTGCGGCGCCTCGTCCAGCCGGGCGGGCGAGACGAGGCGCAGGCTGTTGGTGGCGAGAAGCGGCGCGCCGACGGCCTCCTCCAGGAGGAGCGGCCGCTCCTCGGCGGCAAGGCCCAGCCGGCCGGCATTGTCGAGGATCCAGCCGCGCAGGGTGCCGGGCAGGACGCCGTCCGCCAGCGGCGGGGTCAGAAGGACGCCCCGCCGCACCACGAAGAGGTTGGCCAGCGCCGTCGAGGCAAGGCGCCCGGCCGCGTTGAGGAACAGCGCCTCGTCGGCACCCGCGCGGCGCGCCGCGTGGTTGGCGAGAACGGCGTCGAGATAGGCGAGCGACTTCACGCGGCTCGTCGGCGACGTTTCGTTGCGGCGGATGTCGGAGAGCGCGAGGCGGAGCGGCGCGAACATCGCGGCGGGCGCGAGGGGCGCCGCCGAGCCGAGAAGGGTCGGGCGCGGCTCGGGCGGGAAGCCGAGGCCGCGCGGACCCGGCCCGCGCGTCACCGTCAGCCGGATCGAGCCGGTGCCGCAGCGCGCGGCAAGGGCGTCGTGCGCGCGCACGAGGGTTTCGCGCGGCACGGCGATCGAGAGCGCGGCGAGAGCATCGGCGAGGCGGTCGAGGTGGCGCTCGCGAAAGGCCGCGCGGCCGTCGATGACCAGCGCCGTGTCGAAGACCCCGTCGGCGAGAAGCAGCCCCCGGTCGGACGGGTCGATCGCGGCGTCCTCGAAGCGATCATTCCGCCAAACGACGCTGCCGCTCATGCCAAGCCTCCGAAAGGTCAAGGAAGTTGCGCAGCATCCGGTCGCCCTCCGGCGTCAGCACGGATTCGGGGTGGAACTGGATGCCGTAGGTCGGGTGCTCGCGATGACTGAGGCCCATGATCTCGCCGTCCTCCGACCAGGCGTCCGCGGCGAGGTGGCGCTCCATCTCCGGCGTCGGGCGCACGATCAGCGAGTGATAGCGGCCGCAGGCGGCGGGGGTGGGGAGGCCCGCGAACAGCCCGGCGCCCTCGTGCGAAACGTCCGAGGCGCGCCCGTGCATCGGCCGCCCGGCGCGCTCGACGCGGCCCCCGAAGGCTTCGCCGATCACCTGATGGCCGAGGCAGACGCCGAGGATCGGAAGGCGCCCCGACAGGGTGCGGACGGCCTCCAGCGAGATGCCGGCCTGGGCCGGCGCGCAGGGGCCCGGCGAGATCACCAGCGCTTCGGGCGCGAGGTCGGCGATGGCCGCCAGATCCAGCGCGTCGTTGCGCCGGACCACCACCTCGGCGCCGGCCCGCGCGAGGTAGCGCGCGACGTTGAAGACGAAGGAATCATAGTTGTCGACGACGAGGATCATGGGGAACCGGCGGACGGGCGCGCTCCGAAAGCGGACAGGATGCGGCCGGCCTTGGCCAGCGTCTCGCGATATTCCGCCGCACCCTCCGACAGGACCGTGATGCCGCCGCCGGCCTGGAAGCGGGCGGTGCTCTCGCTCATCGAGACGGTGCGGATCGCGATGTTGAGATCCATCGCCCCGTCGAAGCCGATATAGCCGATCGAGCCGCAATACGGGCCGCGGGCGGTGGTCTCGATCTCGGTGATGATGTCCATGGCCCGGATCTTCGGCGCGCCCGTGATCGAGCCGCCGGGAAAGGTCGCGGCGAGAAGGTCGAGGGCGTCGCGGCCCGGCGCGAGCCGCCCCGTCACGACGGAGGTGAGGTGGTGGACCGAGGCGTAGCTTTCCAGGCCACACAGAACCGGCACCGCGACCGAGTCGGGGTCGCAGACCCGCGACAGGTCGTTGCGCATGAGGTCGACGATCATGACGTTCTCGGCCCGGTCCTTCTCGGACGCGAGAAGCGCCTCGGCCGCTCGGGCGTCGGCCGCCGGGTCGGCGAGGTCGCGGGCCGCCGTGCCCTTGATCGGGCGCGTCTCGACGCTCCCGTCGGTCATGAGCTTCAGGAAGCGCTCGGGGCTGGAGGAGGAGACGGCGAGCGGTCCCGTTTCCAGAAAGGCCGCGAAAGGGGCGGGGTTCGCCGCCCGCAGCGCGAGATGGAAGGCGAAGGGGTCGAAGCCGTCCGGAAGCGCCGCTTCGAAGGTCTGGGCGATGTTGGCCTGGTAGATGTCGCCGGACAGGATGTAGTCGCGCACCCGCTCCACCGCCGCGGCGAAGCGCTCGGGCGTGAAGTTGGAGGTGACGGGAACGCTTCCCGGCGCCGGCGCGAAGGGGCGGGGCCGCGGCGGGGCCGGCCCGGTCAGCGCCGCCTCGAAGCGGGCGAGCCGGGCGTTCGCGCGGGCGCGGCGGGCGTCATCTTCCATTTCGGGGAAGCCGGACGCGAAGAGCCAGGCGCGCTTGTCGATCACGTCGAGCGCGACAACGGTGTCGTAGAGGCCGAGCCGCAGCGAGGGCTGCACCGCGTCGATGTCGGCCGGTGCGTCGAGCCGTTCCAGGTGGTGGGCGAACTCGTAGGCGACGTGGCCGAGCGCGCCGCCCCGGAAGGGCGGAAGGTCGGGCCGCGGCGCCAGGCGGAAGCGCGACAGGGCGGCGCGGATCGCCTCGATCGGGGGACCCGCCACGCGACGCCCGTCGACGAGCGCGCCGATCCGGTCGACCGCGAGGCGCGAAAACGGGTCGGCGGCGACGAAGGCGTGGCGTGCGAGCGTCGGATGGGGCATGGCGCTGTCGAGGAGCGCGAGGTCGCCGAAGGGACGCAGGCGCGCCGCCGCCTCGGCCGGATCGAGAAAGGCGATCTCGCGGATCAGCATGGGGGTCGTCGCCTCGACTGCACGTCTCCTCCCGCATGCCCGGTTTGGGCCTCCGCGTCAAAACCTCTTCGAGCCAGCCGCGCCAGATGCTTGACCACCCGGCCGACGGGGCGGGACGCGGCCCTTCACGCATCCTTTCGTCGCGCGTCATTGCACCGCCGCAGGATAGGATTAAGTCGGTGCCCGGCGCGGGCTCGGTCGAGCGATCCGACCCGCTTCAACAGACGAGCAGCCAGCCTCGCCCGACGAGGCCAGAACGATCGCCCGCCGACTTGCCGGCCCCGGCCGACAACAAGCGGAGCGGGCGAATGAGGAACGAGCAGACATGTCCCGCAGCCAGGCCGTCAAGGCCGCTCCCTCGCGCGCCCTCGTCGAGCGCTACGCAACGGTGCGCGCCCGGAGCCTCTTCCTCGCCGAGCCCCTGACCGACGCCGACGCGACGGTCCAGACCGGCCCCGACGCATGCCCCGCCAAGTGGCACCTCGCCATGCCCACCGCCTTCTTCGAGACGGTGGTTCTCAAGGCGCACCTGCCGAACTACCGTCCCTTCGACGAGCGGCTCCTGGCGCTGTTCGATCCCTTTCCCGAAAGCGCCGGCCCGCGGCTCGTGCGCGCCGTGCCGGGCCTGATCACGCGCCCCTCGCTCGACCGGGTGCGCGAGTGGCGCGCGCATGTCGACGCGGCCATGTCGACGCTGCTCGGCGAGGGGGCAGTCGGCCCGGACGTCGAGGCGGCGGTGGAGCTCGGCTGCAACCGCGAGGAGCGCCAGGGCGAGCTCCTCCTCGTCGACATCCTGCATCTCTTCTCGTGCAATCCCCTGAAGCCGAACTATCGCGAGGCCGAGCCGCGGCGCATGGAGAGCGCCAGCGTCGACATCCCGCTCTGGATCGGCTTTCCCGGCGGCATCGCCGAGATCGGCCGCGCGCCCGAGGACGGCGGCTTCGCCTTCGACGCCGAGCGCCCGCGCCACCAGGTGCTGCTGCGCCCCTTCGAGCTGGCCGACCGGCCGGTCACCAACGGCGAATGGATGGAGTTCATCGAGGACGGCGGCTACCGCTCGCCGCTGCTCTGGCTCGCCGACGGCTGGGAGCAGATCCTGTCCGAGAAGTGGTCGCACCCGCTCTATTGGGAGCGCCGCGACGGCATCTGGTGGACGATGACGCTGCGCGGCATGCAGCCGGTCGACATGAGCGCGCCGGTCGCGCATCTCAGCTATTTCGAGGCGGACGCCTATGCCCGCTGGGCCGGCCGCCGCCTGCCCACCGAAGCGGAGTGGGAACGGGCGGCCGAGGACGTGCCGGTGACGGGCAATCTCTACGAGCGCCAGGCGCTGCGCCCGCGCCGTGCCGACGGCTCCCAGCCGGGCTTGAAGCAGGTGTTCGGCGACGTCTGGGAATGGACCGCCTCCGCCTTCGCGCCCTATCCCGGCTTCAAGCCGTCAGCCGGGGCGCGGGCGGGATCGGACGCCCGCTTCGCCAACAACCGCTACGTCCTGAAGGGCGGCTCGTGCCTGACGCCGGCCAGTCACATCCGCGCGAGCTACCGGATGGCGCAGCAGCCGCACCGGCGCACGGCGATGGCGGGGCTGCGGCTGGCGCGCGACGCTTAGTCAACAGGAGGATCGCGGCGGGAACCCAATTGCGCCGCGATCCGTTCCGCTTGGGAGATCGGAGGGCGCCGTCCCACGCCGCGGTGCCCGGAAGAAGCGAGTCCCTCCATGCGCGCCATCGGCCCCCTCGTTCTGTCGGGCCTCGTTCTTGCCGGCTGTGTCGGCGACGGAACCACGCCTTATCCCAACCTCAACCCGATCGAGGGCGCGCGCGTTTCGGCGAACCCGTTCCCGCGCGGCAGTGCCGCCTTCTGCGCCCAGTACGGCCGCCAGACCGCCGCCAACCGCTACGAACAGCTCGTCAGCCGCAGCGAGAACGGGCTCGGCTACCGGCTCATCCTGGAGCAGCAGGCGCGCCGTGCCGGCGCGGATGCGGAAGCCCGCTGCCGCCAGCGCCAGGGGCGCCGCGGCTGACGCGCGGATCCCGGCCGGCAGGGCGCCCTCAGGAGGCGACGCGTTCCGACAGGAGGTAGAGGTCCGAGACCTGCCAGCGCGACATGCCCCAGCGCTCGAAGTGGAGCCCGTCGATCTCGCGCCGGGTCAGTTCCACGACGCCCATATGGCGCGGGTCGTGCCGGATCGTCTCGAACAAGGCTTCCACGCGGTCGCGCGGTCCTTCCAGGATCTGGACGCAGCGTCGGTCCTCGAAGGCGATGCAGCCGGTGATGCCAGCCTGTTCGTTGTTGCGCTTGGCCTGGGCGAGAAGAGCGGCGCGAGCGCCGGCGGACGCATCGAGGAGTTCGCTGGCGTAGCAGATGTGAAGAAAGGGCACGTCCTGTCCGTTGCACGTCGATCGGGCGGCGCGAAAGCCGTTAGATAGGCAATCGATCGGCGATGCCAAGCGGCGGGCCAGACGCCGCCGTCGGTTCAGCGGCTCTCGCCCGCTTCCCCGTGCGCGCCGTGCTCGTGCTCGGCACCCGCGCTGCCGGCTCCGGCATTGGGCGCTTCCACGGCGAGCTCGACCTCGACGCGTGCGCCCGACGCGAAGTCCAGCGTCATCGGCACGCGCGTTCCCTGCGCGAGCGGGGCCTTCAGCCCGACGAGCATGAGGTGCAGGCCGCCGGGCCGCACCGATACCGTTTCGCCGGGCGGCAGCTCGATGCCGGCCTTGATCGGCGTCATGCGCATCACGTCGCCCTGCATCGTCATCGAGTGGAACTCCACCCGCTCGGCGGCCGGCGTCGAGGCCGCGACGAGCCGGTCGGCGGTCGTCCCGTCGTTGCGGAGCGCCATATAGGCTCCTCCCACCGCGGCGCCGGGCAGCGTCGCCCGGGCAAAGGGATGATCGATGGCGATCGAGCCGGCGCGATAATCGTGCGCGGCGGCGAGCGCCGGACACAAGCAGAGAGCGAGGACGAGGCTGCGGAGTGACGGGCGCACGGGAGGTCTCCGACGGAACGGTGCAGGGCGCGCCGGCGGCTCCGAGATGCCGGTCGGCGGGTGTTGCCGGCCCCTCATGTCAGAGGAGCGCGTTCCTGTCATCGGCGAGGCGGCGCGCCGGGCGGCTTCCCCGCGGCTCCTGGCGTGCAGACAGGAAGCGAAATGGCGCCTTGCCGCCTTGGGCGACAGGCGTTTAACCCCGAAGGCGGGCCAAGCCGGAACCAGAATCAGATGATGCTTCGAGACGATCTGTCCTTACCACTGAAGGTCAGCGCGGACTCCGCGGAGCACGTGCTGATCCGCAAGCTGGACAGCATCTTCGACCTCGACGAGGAGGACCGACAGGCCCTGCTCGACCTGCCGGTGACGCTTCGCGACGTCGCGGCGGGCCAGGACATCGTCACCGAAGGCGACGAGCCGAGTCAATGCTGCATCGTCCTCGAAGGCCTGACCAACTGGTACAAGATGATCCCGGACGGCCGGCGCCAGATCGTCGCCTTCCACCTGCCCGGCGACATCCCGGATCTCCAGAGCCTGTATCTCGGCGTTCTGGACTGCAGCCTCGCCGCCAACACGCCCTGCCGCCTCGCCACCGTCCGGCACGAGGACCTGAAGGCCATATGCCGGGCGCGGCCGCGCATCGCCGCGGCGCTCTGGCGCTCCTCGCTGATCGACGGGGCGATCTTCCGCGAGTGGATCCTCGGCATGGGCCGGCGCTCGGCGCGCGAGAACGCTGCCCATCTCCTGTGCGAGATGCTGGTGCGGCTCGACGCGGCGGGTCTCGCCGTCGACCACCAGTTCGCCCTGCCGCTCACCCAGATCGAGATGGCCGACGCGCTCGGCCTGACGCCCGTCTCGGTGAACCGCGCGCTGCAGGACCTCAGGGCCGAGCGGCTCGTGGCGATCAGCCGCCGCTCGGTGCGGATCCTCGACTGGGCCGGGCTGAAGCGCGTCTGCCACTTCGACCCGGCCTATCTCCATTGCCGCAGCGCCCTGGCGAACGCCGACTGAGGCTTCTCAAAGAAGGCCGCGTTTGGCGAGGTTTCGCATGAGGTCGGCGGCGCCCATGGCGCCTCCTTCGACGGCGTCGGTGGGGGCGGTGCGGTTGACGAGGGCGCCGAGCTTGTCGGTCGCGATCGAGACGACGTCGCCCGCCTTGTGGGTGAAGCCGCGGCCCGGCTCGTCGCGGTCCTCGACGGGAGCGAACATGGTGCCGAGATAAAGCACGAGCCCGTCGGGATAGCGGTGGTGGGCGTTGATCGCCTGGCCGACGAGGTCGGCCGGGTCGCGGCTGATCTCGCGCATGGAGGAGCGGCCCGTCAGCGCGTAGCCCTCCTCGCCCTCGACGGTCAGGCTCAGCTCCAGGGCGCGCACGTCCTCGAGCGTGAAGTTGTCGTCGAAGAGCCGCAGGAACGGCCCGACGGCCGCCGCGCCGTTGTTGTCCTTGGCCTTGCCCAGAAGCAGCGCCGAGCGGCCCTCCACGTCGCGAAGGTTGACGTCGTTGCCGAGGCTCGCCCCGACGATGCGCCCGCTCGAGGCGGCGGCCAGCACCACCTCGGGCTCGGGATTGTTCCAGGTGGAGGCGGGATGAACGCCGATCTCCGCGCCCGAGCCGACGGTGGAGAGCGGCTGGCCCTTGGTGAAGATCTCCGCGTCCGGCCCGATGCCCACTTCCAGATACTGGCTCCAGGCGCCCGCCTCGATGAGGGCGGCCTTGAGGCGGGCGGCCTCGGCGCTGCCGGGCTTGAGCGCCCGGATGTCGGAGCCCACGAGGTCGAGGATGGTCTGGCGCACGCCCGCCGCCGCGCCCGCATCGCCCCGGATGCGCTCCTCGATGACGCGCTCCAGCATGGACACGACGAAGGTGACGCCCGCCGCCTTCACCGCCTGGAGGTCGATGGGCGAGAGGAGGTGCGGGCGCGCGGCGTTCCGGTTCCGCGGGTCGGCGTTGAGAGCCAAGTCGGCGACGCTGCCGAGGTCCTCGCCGGCGGGTGCGGCGCGAAGGGCGCTCGCGGGATCGTCGGTCTCGCACAGGTCGCGGACGGTGGGGAAGGCGGCGGTGAGGTCGAGGGCGCGGCCGTTCTGGATGCGCACGACGGCGGGGCCGGCGACGTCGGGGCGGAAGACGCGCCCGACCAGCGCCGCGCCGCTCGCGCCTGCCGCCTCGGCCAGAGCCAGCGTCGCCCGGTGATGCTCGTGTGTGATCATGCCCGTCCTCCAAGACGTCGAATGCCTGCCGCGCCTCCCGCGCTTCGGCCGGCTTATAGCCGCGCGGTGCGCGGCGCCGACAGGGGAATTCCCGCAGGCAGGCTCGCATTCTCCGGCGACCCGAGGTCTTTTCCAAACATCGTTCCGTTTTCGTTCTTGACGATATTCCTCGTTCGTTCTATTGATTCGGTTACGCGCAGCACTTCGGCGGGACGAGCGCCCGCCGATCAGAAGCGATCCCTCCGGCCCAGGACTGCTGTCGGCGGAGGCGTGCCAGGTAGCACCTGGAGCTGGTCACGACGGGAACCGGCTGGTGAGCGACAAGGGCCAGCGGATCTGCCGAGAGGCGCGTCCGCCGGGCCCTGTCAGCTCGTTCTCTTTCCCGCATTCCGTTTCGTATGCCGAGCCTCGTGGAATCGCCTCGATTGCTCGCTTCAGCGCTCGGCCGTCGCCTCGTCCTCGAGCACGGCGAAGAGGCGGGCCGCCGCCTCGCGCGCGGCGCCGGGCTGGCCGCGCCCTATCGCCTCGAAGAGCGTCCGAAAGACGGGAAAGGTCCGGCGCGCCACCTCGGGCTGCTCGAAGGCCGCGTCGTCGCCGCTGCCGCCGGCGCGCATCTGGTCGATGAGCTGGGCGAAGAGCGGATTGCCCGTCGCCTCGTGGACCGCCCGCCGGAAGGCGAGGATCTCGGGGGCGGCCGTTCCCCGCGCGCGGTGGGCCTCTTCCAGCGCGTCGAGCAGGCGACCCAGGCGCTCGATGTCGGCGTCGGCGGCCCGGCGCGCCGCCATCATCGCGGCTTCGACCTCCAGCGCGCGGCAGACGTCGAGCGCGTGGAGCGGCGAGCGGCTCGCCGGACCCGGCTCGATCGAGAGCGGCAGATGGATCGTCTCGGCCGACACGGGCTTGAGAAGAAACGAGCCCGAGCCGCGCCGCGTTTCGACGACGCCGAGCGCCTGGAAGTGGCGCATGACCTCGCGCACGGTGGAGCGGCCGATGCCGAGCGCCGCCATCACCTCGTGCTCCGAGGGCAGCTTGTCGCCCGGCTTCAGCGTCGAGCGGGCGATGTATTCCGCCATCACCGCGATCGCCTCGCGCATGCGGCTCGTCGGCGCCGCGCGCCTCGCATCCTCGCCCGTGCTGGTGCCCATCGCCGCCTCCGTCTCGCCGCCGACCTGTGGCGGCAAGGACGCGGCGCTGTCAACGCGCCGTCGATCGGGCGAAGACGGGGTTGGTGCCGCCGAGGCGGGCGATGCCGATGCCGGCGGCAGCGCGCCCTCGGTCGGCGGCGCCGCCGTCAGCGCCGCGCGCGGGCGCGATCGACGGCCGGGCTGATCCGGTCGCCGTCGGAGATGCGTCCGCCCTCCCGCGAGCGGCCGGAAACGCTGTACCACTCGCTGCGGGCGTCGTGCTGCTTCCAGATCACGCTGCCGACGCGGCGGTGGCTCCAGCATGACTTGTGCCGGCTGTCGCCGCCGGCAGTCCGCTGCCAGCGGATATCGACGCACAGCCGTCCCTTGTCGTCGACGCGCCAGCTGCCGGTGCCGACGCGCTCGTCGGGCGCGTTCTCGTAGGCCTGGAGCGCCCCGGACGGGGCGAAGTAGATTCCGGTCGGCCGTTTCTTCCACGCCCAGGTCTTTCCGGCATAGATCTGCCGTATGGCTGCAGCATCGGCCGGCCTGGATATTGCCGGAAGCTGGGCCGACCACGTGGAAGTCGATAGAAAAGCCAGTATCAGGAGGCTCGATTCGATAAGGCGATACGCAGGACTCATTTCATCCTCCCTTTCTTGTTGAGTAGGAGGAGCGTAAAGGCGCGACGAATCAATCGCCGAACTTGATCCAGGTTTATGGTCTTGCGAAAAAGCCGTTCTTGTTGTCAGCAGGCCTCAAGAAAAGGAGGCAGGCGTCGGCTGCCGGTCGAGCGAGCGCCGGATCTTTTCTTCGCGCCGGGCCGTTTCATCCCCCATTTGGGGGATCCCTCGCGAGGCTGCTCCCGTTAAAGCTTGACGTACCGGCAGATATGATATGCCGTTGGGGAATGGGCAGGGAGGCGGCATGTCGGTAGTCGATGCCCAACGGTTCGAAGCGGTCACGGGCGGCCTGTTGTCGGAGGACCGGCAGCACGTGCTGATCCGGCTGCGCGACGCCGAGGACCGGGAGCTGGTGATCGCGCTGCCGATCGCCGAGCTCCCCCGGCTTCTCTACCTCGCCGATTCGTTGAGCAGCCAGGATGCCGGCGGCGCGCGCGACGGGCGCAGGACCGTGTTCGGCGCCCATCGCGTCGAGGTGGGGGATTCGGAGGACGGCCGGCTCACCGTCCTGTCGCTGTTCGGCGCGTCCGGCGCCCCGTTCCGCTTCGCCATGAATCGCGCGACCGCCCACGACCTGCACGTCCAGCTCGCCGGAATGACGCCGAGCCTGGTGCCGCGCGCGCGGCGCAGCTGACGGCAGGAACGACCCGACCATGAGCGGACATCGCCCCATCCTGACACCCGCCGAGACGGCGCTGCTGGCCAGCATCGAGGACGGCTTCGCGCCGGAGGACAGCGTCGGCCGTCCCTTGCAGTCGATGACGGACCGGGAATTGCAGGTCGTCGACGCGCTGCTCGGTCGGCGTCTCTGCCAGGTCTCTCCCGGCTGGGGAGACGCCTGGTGGGTGCGCCTCACCGAGCGCGGCCGGCTGCGGATCCGCGAGATCGACCCGTCCGATCCCGTCAGTTGACCGGACCGGGCACGATGTCGACGTTCTCGACGATGTGGTAGCCGAGCGGGTCGATCGTGAAGCCCGTCACTTCCGCCCGCGTCGCCACCATGAAGTTGGCGTGCGCGATCGGCACCCAGGGCACGTCCTCGTGGAACAGGACCTGCGCCTCCTCGTAGAGCGCGCTGCGGCGGGCGACGTCGGAGCTCACCTTGGCTTGGGTCACCAGCGCGTTGAAGGCGGGGTTGCACCAGCGCGCGACGTTGTTGCCGCCGGTGCGCGCGGCCGGGCAGCCGAGCAGCGTGTGGAGGAAGTTGTCGGGATCGCCGATGTCGGCGAACCAGCCGAACAGGGCGAGCGAGAAGTCGCCGTCCTGCATGGCCTGCCGGTACTCCGCCCAGGGCATCGTCTTCAGCTCGACCTCGATGCCGATCCGGCCGAGATCGCTCGCCACCAGTTCGGCGACGCGCCGCCCGTCCGGGAGATAGGGCCGGTTGATTGGCGGGTACCAGAGGTCGAGGCTGATGCCCTTGGTGAGCCCCGCCTCCGTCATCAGCCGCCGCGCCTCGGCGAGGTCGTGCGGGAAGGGCGGAATCTCGGCATTGTAGCCCCACATGGTCGGCGGCATCGGGTTCGTCGCCTCGGTGCCGGTCGCCCCGTAGACGCTGGCGATGATCGAGGCCTTGTCGATCGCGGCGTTCAGCGCCCGCCGGACCCGCACGTCGTCGAAGGGCGGGCGCGTCGTGTTCATCGCGAGGTAGCCGATGTTCAGCCCCTCGGCGGTGTAGAGCCGGAGGTCGCGGTTGGCGCGCACCGTTTCGGCGTCCTCCGGGGTCGGAAAGGCGGAGATGTGGCATTCGCCGCCCTGCAGCTTGGCGAGCCGCGCCGTCGGCGAGGGGGTGATCGAGAAGACCAGCGTGTCGATCACCTGGCGGCCGCGCCAGTAGTCGGGAAAGACCCGGTAGCGGAGCGCCACGTCGGGACGGTAGTCGACGAGCATGTAGGGCCCGGTGCCGATGGGGCGGGTGTCGAGAAGCTCCGGCCGGCCGATCCGCTGCAGCGTCTGGGCGTATTCTGCCGACAGGACGGAGGCGAAGGGCAGGGCGAGGTCGGCGAGAAAGGGCGCTTCGGGGCGCGTCAGCCGGATGCGAACGGTCCGCTCGTCGAGCGCCTCGACGGCTTCGAGAAGGTCCTCCATGCCCGTATCGCGGAAATAATCGAAGGTGCCGCCGACCGGCTCGTGGAATGGATGGTCGCCCTTCCACTGGCGCTCGATCGAGAAGACCACGTCCTCGGCGGTGAGAGGGCGGGTCGGCGTGAACACGTCGTTGGCGTGGAAGCGCACGTTCTCGCGCAGGCGGAAGGTGTAGGTCCGCCCGTCCGGCGAGATGGTCCAGGACTCGGCGAGCGCCGGCCGGATGTTGGTCGTGCCGATCGCGTATTCCACCAGCGTGTTGAACATCGGATGGGCCGCGTCCATCGCCGTGCCGGTGACGGCGAGCTGCGGGTTCAGCGTTTCGGGGCTGCCCTCGGAGCAGAAGACGAGGGTCTTGGCGGCGGCGGGAAGGGGGATGAGGGCGGCGAGCCCGACGAGAACGGAAAGAACGGCTTGCCGCCAGCGGACTGTCATGAACGGGGCCCCGCTCGATCGTTGAAACGCGCGCCGCGTCGTCGCTCCTCGCGAGCTCGCGCGCAGGATGAAACGGCTAGCGCGGCGATGTTTCAGGACGATTGCGCCTGACGATGCGGCCCCCTCAAGGGGCGAGCGCCTCGACGAGGCGGGCGGCCGGGACGGCGAGCGCCACCGGCCGGCCGTCGGCGAGCGCCGAGGCCACCGTCATGCCGACGAGGGTTCCGGTTTCGGCGTCGAGGAGCGGCCCGCCGGAAAAGCCGTGCGAGGCGTAGCAGTCCGATACGATCAGCCCCGCGGGATCGGTCCCTTGCAGGCTGCAGGGCGGGGCGGAGGACAGGACCTCGCTGCGCTCCTGCGCGTAGCCGGCAGCGGTCAGCGGACGCCCCGGATCGGGCAGGCGCTCGGCCAAGCGGGCCGGCGCGAAGGCTTCCGGCACGGCTTGCGCGAGCCGGAGCACCGCGAGATCCTTCGGCAGGGCGGTGGCGGGCGCCTTTGGATCGTAGCCGTCGGCGATCTCGATCGCGGCGACGGTGGCGTGGAAGCCGTAGCTGCCGCGGTCGAAGCCGAAAAGCACGTGGATCGAACCGGCTTCCAGGAAGCGGCCGCTGCGCCGGTTGAACAAGCAGTGCGCGGCGGTGACGGCGACGCGCGGGCCGAGGAGCACGGCGGCGCAGCGCCCGTAGGCGCTGTTGTTCATCCGCCCGACCGAGGTCCAGGGGGCGGCGCGCGCGTCGAGGGTCGTCAGCGACGGCGGGGTCGCCGGCTCTTGCGCGCCGGCCGGCGAGACCAGGGCGAGCCCGAGGACCAGGACCGGAGCGAAACGGGAAAGCGGGGAAAGCGTCGTCACGACACGGAGCTTAGCGGCTGCGGGCGGCCTCGGCCAGCTTCGCGCCGGGTCGGGTCGGCAGACTGGATCGACGCGTCTTGAGGCGGCGCCAGAACCGCCGACGCGCCTGCACGAACCGGAGGACCTTCGCGATGCCGCTCCTGCCCTTGTTCTATCTTCATCACCGCGCCGACGGCACGGCCGTTCTGGTGTCGCGCGGCCAGGGCCACGGCCAGGCTCAGGCCGCCGAGGCGAGCCGCGACGTTGTCGCCCGTCTCCCCGAGCGCCCGGCCACCGCCGGCCTGCTCGCCGCCCACGCCTGAAACGCCGCAACCAGGCGTTCAGCAAAGGTTCAGGCAGGCCGAGGCCATATGCCGGTCCGGCTTTCGCGCGGGTAACGTCTTGAGGGCGCCGCCGCGTCGCGTCGCCGGCAGGCCGAGGCCCCGCGCCCGTCGAGCGGCACTCCGCCGCGCGCCGCGTCGTGTCGGGCGCGTCGGCGCAGCGGAGTGCCCATGAACCGTCGATCCCTTCTCGGCTCCCTTCTCGCTCTCGCCGCCTCGCCGGCGCTCGCGGCGCTGGCGCGCGACGCCTTCGCGCCGGCGGAGCCGTTCTCGTTCGAGGCGCTCAAGGTGCGGGCGGCCATGCTGGCCGAGCGTCCCTTCGCGCAGCGTCCGAAGGTCGCCCCGGAGATCGTCGGCCGCATCTTCTACGACGACCACGGCGCGATCCGTCCCGTGGCCGAGCGCGCCCTGTTCCGCGGCGAGGCCTTCGAGGTCACGCCCTTTCACCTCGGGCAGTTCTTTCCGCGCCCCGTGCGCCTCCACGTCGTGTCGGGCGGTCAGGCGCGCGAACTCGTCTACGACCGCACGATGTTCCGCATGCCGGCGGACAGCCCGGCCCAGAAGATGCCGGACGATGCGGGCTTCGCGGGCTTCCGCGTCCATGAGGCGGGTCGCGGGGCCGAGGACGGCGACTGGCTGGCCTTTCTGGGCGCGAGCTATTTCCGCGCCTCCGGCGACCTGTCGCAATACGGCATCTCCGCCCGCGGCATCGCGATCAACAGCGGCGGTCCGGGCACCGAGGAATTTCCCGAGTTCACCGAGTTCTGGATCGAGGCGGCGCAGAACGGCCGCGGCCCGACGGTCTGGGCGCTTCTCGACGGGCCGAGCGTTTCGGGGGCCTTCCGCTTCGAAACGCAGCGCGCCCCCGAAACGCTGACCGACGTCGAGGCGACGCTGTTCTTCCGCCGCAGCGTCGCGCGGCTCGGCATCGCGCCGCTCACCTCGATGTTCTGGTACGGCGAGGGCGAGCGCGAGGCGACCTACGACTGGCGGCCGGAGGTGCACGACAGCGATGGGCTGCAGATCGAGACGGGGCGGGGCGATCATCTCTGGCGCCCGCTCGACAATCCCCGCCACCTCGCGCTCAGCGCCTTTTCCGACGAGAACCCCAAGGGCTTCGGCCTGATGCAGCGGGACCGCAACGGCGATCATTATCTGAGCCAGGTCTTCTTCGAGCGCCGGCCGAGCCTCTGGGTCGAGCCGCGCGGCGATTGGGGGCGCGGCTCGGTCCAGCTCGTGGAGATCCCGACGAGCGGCGAGTTCATGGACAACGTCGTCGCCTTCTGGACGCCGGAGCGGGCGCCGGAAGCGGGGGAGCGGCTGGACGTTTCCTACCGCCTGCGCTGGTGCGAGGACTGGTTCGCCGGCGGCGGACTTGCCCGCGCGACCGCCACCCGCCTCGACATGCCCAAGCGCGACGGCGGCAAGCTGCACCGGATCTTCTACGTTTATTTCGACGGTGCGGGCCTCGCGGCCCCGGGACCCGTGGAGGCCGTGGCAAGCGCGTCCGACGCCGAGGTCGCGGGCCTGTCCGTGCAGGTGCCCCCGCAAGGCCCCCGAACGGCTCGGCGCGTGACGTTCAACCTCGTCGTCGACGGGGCGCGCAAGGACCCGGTGGAGATCTCGCTCCACCTCACCCGCGGCGGCGCGCGGGCCTCCGAAACCTGGCTCTACCGGCTGGAGGTATCAAACGACGTCGCGCCGGAACAGGCATCCGCCGGCTGAGAGCCGGGCGGCCTTTCCGGCTTCGAGGCGCCTTCACATCAGCCGGGCGAACGCGTCCTCCCGCAGGCGTCCGGCCTCGTGCGGCTGGGGCTGCCACAGCATGCGCCGCATGAAGGCGGCCTCGCCGCGCGGCGCTCCCTCGCCGTACCAGGGCTGGGCGGGATCATAGACCCTTCGTTGCTCGCGCGCCGCTTCCAGCCAGTGCTCCAGGGCCCGCCCGTCCGGGCAGCCCTCGCTCATCCAGATCTGGTGCGCGCGGCTCCGGAGAGCCTCGGTGTCCTCGTAGAACGTCATGGCGGACCCTCGTCCTTTGCGCCTCCCTTGGATCCATGTAGACAGGGAACAATGTCGGGCAAATGGCGGGCGGCCGCGGGTTCGTTTACGCGGCTATGAAATCCGGGCGCCGACCTTCGGGATCACGGGAGCGGGCATGACAATCTACGCGCTCGACGGCATCGCGCCTCGCCTGCCGGCCGGCTTCTGCTTCGTGGCGCCGAGCGCCGAGGTGATCGGCGACGTGGTCCTGGGCGAGGATGTCGGCATCTGGTTCGGCGCCGTGCTGCGCGGCGACAACGACCTGATCACCATCGGCGCGCGCACCAACATCCAGGACATGACGATGGTCCACGTCGATCCCGGCCTGCCGGTGACGATCGGCGAGAACTGCACGATCGGCCATCGCGCCATCGTCCACGGCTGCACGATCGGCAACAACACGCTGATCGGCATGGGCGCGACGATCCTCAACGGCGCGCGCATCGGCTCGAACTGCCTGATCGGCGCCGGCGCCCTGATCACCGAGAACAAGGTGATTCCCGACGGCTCGCTCGTCATGGGCGCGCCGGGCAAGATCGTGCGCGAGCTCGACGCGAACGCGGTCGAGGCGCTGAAGCGCTCGGCCGACGTCTACGTCCTCAACGCCCGCCGCTTCGCCGCCGGCCTGTCGTCGCGCTGACGCGAGGCGCCTCGCGCAGCATTCATTTTGCCGGCGGTCCAGAAAGCCTTTAAGCTGGACGCCGATGTCCGACCTTTCGCTTTCCAAGCCCTCGCGCTTCGCCATCCTCGCCAATCCGACGCGCTTCCTGGAGCTGTCGGGGCGGCTCCAGCCCTGGCTCTACGGGCTCGCCGCGCTGCTTCTGGCGGCGGGGCTCGTTCTCGGCTTCCTCGCGCCCGAGGACTACCAGCAGGGCCGGACCGTGCGGATCATGTTCATCCACGTGCCCTTCGCCTGGCTCGCCATGATGGCCTGGACCGTGATGAGTGCCTCGGCGCTCGGCACGCTGGTCTGGCGCCACCCGATCGCCGACGTCTCGATCAAGGCGGCGGCGCCCATCGGCGCGGCCTTCACCTTCCTCTGCCTCTTCACGGGCTCGGTCTGGGGACGGCCGATGTGGGGGACGTGGTGGGTCTGGGACGCGCGGCTGACCAGCGTCTTCGTGCTCTTCATCATGTATCTCGGCCTGATCGCCCTGTCCCGCGCGGAAGAGGAGCCCGGCCGCAACGCTCGCGCGGCGGCCGTCCTCGTTCTCGTCGGCTTCGTGAACCTGCCGATCATCAAGTTCTCGGTGGACTGGTGGAACACGCTGCACCAGCCGGCGAGCGTCCTGCGCGCCGGCGGGCCGACGCTCGATCCGGCCTTTCTCTGGCCGCTTCTGGTCTGCGCCGCCGGCTTCACGACGCTGTTCTTCGCCCTCCACCTCAACGCCATGCGCACGGAAATCCTGCGCCGCCGCGTCTTCGCGCTGCAGCGCCTCGCCGCCCGCCGCGCCGAGGCGGCCTGACCGCAGCGCTTCTTCGGAGAGTCCGCTCCCATGCATTCCGACTACTTCGCCTTCGTCGCCGCGGCCTACGGCGCGACGGCGATCGTGCTTCTCGCCCTGTTCGCCTGGATCCGCCTCGACGCCCGCGCGCAGCGCCGGGCCCTGGCCGCCCTGGAAGCGCGGGGACTGCGCCGCCGCTCGTCCGGCGCGCCGCCGGCCGGGGAGGGGCAGTCGTGAGCGACGAGGCCCCGGTCACGGCACCCCCGTCGCCACCCGCGCCGCGCCGCCGCGCGAGCCGGCTCGCGCTTCTGCCGGTGGCGCTCTTCGCGGGGCTCGCCGGCGTCTTCCTCTTTCAGCTCCTGTCGGGGCACGATCCGCAGTCGATCCCGTCGGTTCTCGTCGGCAAGAGCGCGCCGCAGACCGTGCTGCCGCCCCTCGACGGCCTGACCGACGCGGCCGGCCGGCCCATGCCCGGCCTCGATCTCACCGGTTTCGGCGACGGGCGGCCGGTGCTCGTCAACGTCTTCGCGTCCTGGTGCGTGCCCTGCCGGGACGAGCATCCGCTGCTGATGGACCTTGCCGGGGACGGGCGGCTGTCGATCGTCGCGATCAACTACAAGGACGAGCCCGAGAATGCCCGCGCCTTTCTCGCCCAGCTCGGCAATCCCTTCGACGCGCTCGGCGTCGATCCGAAGGGCTCGGCGACGATCGACTGGGGCGTCTACGGCGTGCCGGAAAGCTTCCTCGTCTCGGCCGACGGCGAGATCGTCTACAAGCAGACCGGCCCCTTCACGCCCGATTCGATGCGCACCGGCCTTCTGCCGGCGCTGGAGAAGCTCGTGCCGTCCGGCATCCCGGCCGCGGCGGGCGAAGGGCCCGCGCCGGAGCGCGCGGGATGAGCGAGCCGCTGACGCCCGCCTTCTCGCGCCGGGTGGCGCCCGGCGAGGACCGCGAGCGCGCGGTCTGCGACCATTGCGGCTTCGTGTCCTACGAGAACCCGAAGATCGTGGTCGGCTCGGTGGTGCGCCACGAAGGGCGCATCCTCCTGTGCCGCCGGGCGATCGAGCCGCGCTCCGGCTTCTGGACCATCCCGGCCGGCTATCTCGAACTGAACGAGACGCCGGAGGAGGGCGCCCGGCGCGAAGCGCGCGAGGAGGCCAACGCGGTGCTCGCGCTCGACCGCCTGCTCGCCGTCTATGCCGTGCCGCGCATCAGCCAGGTCCAGCTGATCTACCGCGCGCGCCTTGCCAATCCGGCCATCGCGGCGGGGCCGGAAAGCCTCGACGTCCGGCTCTTCGCCCCCGACGAGATCCCCTGGGACGAACTCGCCTTTCCGTCCGTCCACTGGGCGCTGGCCCACGACGCGGCGGCCGAGGCGGGCGCGCCGCCCGTGCCCTTCACCAATCCCGAGGGCGAGAGCGGCGCGCGCATGCCGGACGGCACGCCGCTCGCCCACGAGGACATGTGAGGCGGCGTCCGGAGCCGCCGCCTCCCGGAGCGCCGAGCCAGCGTCAGGCGATAACGTCGCCCGTGGTGCGGTGGATCTGCGCGACGAGGTCGGGGGCGAGGCGCAGCGCGTCGGCGAGGCGCTTCAGATAGGCCTGCTCGGCCGGATGGTCGGGATCGATGGCGATGAGCGAAGCGGTATAGACCTCGACGGCGATCTCGGGCGAGGTCGCGCGCGCGGCGAGCTCGCTGATCGACATCGGCCGGCGCATCTGCTCGGCGAGGAAGCCCTGCTCCTCGGCGTCGAGGCCGATCTCGTCGATGCGCCCGAAGATCGCCCGCTCCTCGTCGGCGTCGATGTAGCCGTCGGCCTTGGCGGCCGCGATCATCGCCGACAACATCAGGCTGGCATGCGCTTCCTCCTGGCCGCCCGGCAGGAAGGGCGTGCCGTGGGCCTGCGGCAGCGTCGCGCCGTTGTCGAGCGCGATCGAGCCGGCGGCCGCCCCGCCCTGCGGCAGGAAGCCCTGGCCGGGGCGCTGGTTCTGCTGGTTCGCCTGCCAGGACTGGTAGGCCTTGTAGGCGATGCCCGCGACGAGCGCGGCGCCGCCGAGCTTCAGGGCCGAGCCGCCCATCTTGCCCATCGACTTGCCGCGGAAGAGCTGGGAGGCGAGGCCGCTGGCGAGCGCACCGGCGATCGCCGAGTTGATCCCGGAGCCGCCGCCCGAGCCGCCGCGCTTGCCGCCCAGAAGCGAGCCGAGCTGGTCCACCACCGAGCCGCCGGAGGAGGGGGCGCCGTAGTTGCCGCCGGTCTGTCCGAAGCCGCCCTGCCCGTGGCCGCTTCCAAGGCCGGAGCGGCCGCCTGCGCCGAGGAACTGGTTGAGAAGCTTCTGAACGTCCATGGATCTCGTCCTCCGGTTGAATGAGCGTGGTCGCTGACCCCGCATATCGGGAGGGACGAGGCCGGGAACAATGCGCCGGGGCGCGAAAAGGGCCCCGCTCAGGCCTTGGGCGGCTCGGCCGGCCCGCCGATCGGCTCCAGCGAATGGCGCTTGATCAGCGGAAACTGGAACAGCGTGAAGATGAAGGTGATGGGCATCGTGCCCCAGAGCTTGAAGTTCACCCAGAAGTCGTCGCCAGCCTTCGTGTCCAACGCGAAATGAGCGTCGGCGCCGCGCCAGACGGCCTCGTTGAGGATCGCCAGGAACACGAAGAACAGGCCCCACCGGAAGGACAGCTTCTTCCAGCCCTCCATGTCGAGCTTGAAGGCCTGGTCGAAGACGTAGCCGAGGAGCGGCTTGCCGAAGGCGAGGCCGCCGAGCAGCACGGCGGCGAAGAGGCCGTTGATGATCGTCGGCTTCATCTTCACGAAGACCTCGTCCTGAAGCCAGATCGCCGCGACGCCGAACACCACGACGACGCCGCAGGATACGAGAGGCATCAGCGGCAGGGTGCGCATGATTGACCAGGACACGGCGAGCGACAGCGCCGTCGCCAGCATGAACAAGGTGTTGGCCAGGAGCAGCGGCCCGCCGAAGACGCCGAGCGCCGGGAAGCTCGCGATGAGCTGCTCGCCGCGCAGGTTGGCGAAGAAGAAGACCAGGATCGGCCCGAGCTCCAGCACGAGCTTCAGCAGCGGATTCATCTCCGGCTTGCCGGGCGCGTTGGGCTTGTCTTCGATGATGCGGTCGGACATCGGGATCTCTTCTCGGGCAGGATCGCGCGGCCTCATCTGGGCGCGCGCTTCGCGTGCTGCCACGCCAATGCGGCCGAATGAGCGCGAAAGGCAAGGCGGATTGCGCCGATCCCTCCGGGCTTCCATAAGGACGCCTCGATTCAGCACACCGGATCCGCCCCGATGGACTTCTCGCTCGCTACCTGGAACATCAACTCGGTGCGGCTGCGCCTCGATCTCGTTCTGCGCTTCCTCGCCGAGCAGGGGCCGGACGTTCTCTGCCTCCAGGAAACGAAGTGCCCGAACGAGCTGTTCCCGGAAGAGGCCTTCCGCGCCGCCGGCTACGAGCACGTCGCGCTGCACGGACAGAAAGGCTATCACGGCGTCGCCATCCTGTCGCGCCACCCCTTCGCCGACATCGTGCGCCAGGAATTCTGCGCCATCGCCGATGCGCGCCACCTTTCGGCCCGGCTCGACGTGAACGGCCGGCTGATCCGCGTCCACAATTTCTACGTTCCCGCCGGCGGCGACGAGCCCGATCCCGAGATCAACCCGAAGTTCCGCCACAAGCTCGACTTCCTCGCCGAGCTTCGCGGGGTGTCCGCCGAAGCCGAGCCGGGCACGCCCGCGATCCTCGTCGGCGACCTCAACGTCGCGCCGCTGGAAGCGGACGTCTGGAGCCACAAGCAGCTCCTCAAGATCGTCTCGCACACGCCCGTCGAGACCGAGGCGCTGACTCTCGCCCAGAGCGAAGGGGCCTGGCGGGACCTGATGCGTCAGGCGATCCCCGAGCCGACGAAACTCTACACCTGGTGGAGCTACCGCGCGAAGGACTGGGAAGCCGCCGATCGCGGTCGCCGTCTCGACCATATCTGGAGCTCGGCCGACATCGCCGCCGACCTCACCGGCATCGAGGTCCTGAAGGATGCCCGCCGCTGGGAACGCCCCTCCGACCACGTGCCGGTCGTCGCGCGCTTCAACTGGTGAGGCCGCACGACCATCGCGTGCGTTTCGCCACGGCGGTCCTGCCTGTGGACGGCGCGCGCGCGACGCGATAAGCCGGACGCGTCGTCCCGTCCGGGACTCCTTCCTCTCGTCCGTCAGGAGAGCGCTCGCGTGACCCAAGCCACCGCCCTCAGCCCCGCCGGTCTCATCGGCGCCCGCTCCGTTCCCACGAAGATCCTGGCCGTCGGCCTCGGCACCCTGTTCCTGGCCGCCTCGTCCTATGTCGAGGTGCCGATGGTGCCGGTGCCGGTGACCATGCAGACCTTCGCGGTGCTGCTGATCGGCGCGCTCTACGGACCGGGCCTCGCCTTCGCGACGATTCTTGCCTGGCTCGGCGAGGCGGCGCTCGGCCTGCCGGTCCTGTCGGGCGGTGCGGGCGGTCTCGCCTACATGATGGGTCCGACCGGCGGCTACCTTCTCGGCTTCGCGCTCGCCGCGCCGCTCGTCGGCTGGCTCGCCCAGCGCGGCTGGGGCGGCGAGGACATGTTCCGCTCCTTCCTTGCCATGCTCGCCGGGCATGCCGTCCTGTTCGTGCCGGGCGTCCTGTGGCTGTCGAGCTTCGTCGGCTTCGAACAGGCGATCGTTCTCGGCTTCACGCCCTTCCTCGTCGGCACGGTGCTGAAGTCGGCGCTCGCCGCCGCCTGCGGCCTTGCCGCCGGCCGGGCCGTCGCGCGGCTTCTCGCCCGCTGACGACGTCGCCGGGCGCCGCCGCCACCGCCTTCGTTCGGCTGCGCCCGCACCACCTTTTCTGCCTTCTCACCGATATCGGCCGGGGCTACAGCCCCGGCTTCGTCGCGACCATGGACGGGGTGGCCGCGCGCCTCGCATCGGGCGTGCCGGCACGGATCGTGACGGGCGCGGACGACATCTGCGCCGGCCTCTGCCCGCCGGCCGAGCGCCATTGCGAGCTCGAAAGCGCGTCGGCCCGCGATGCGCGGGCGCTGTCCGGCGCCTCGGAGATCCTCGGCCGGCCGCTCGGCGAGGGCGACGAGGTCCGCCTCGACCGCGACTATCTCTCAACCATGCGCGCCGCCTTCCGCGACGATCCCGCGCGCGGCCGCACGCCCTGCGGCGATTGTCCCTGGTTCGATGTTTGCACCGATATCGCCGCCAACGGCTTTGCCGGGGCGCGGCTCTAGCTAGCTGCTGAAGCGCTCTTCCATGGCGAGGAGCTGCGCCGTCATCTCGGCCAGCTGATCGGCGAGGCGGGCGTGGAGTTCGGCCGCGATCTCCGGATATTCCTCGAGCATGCGGCGGAAGATCTGGCGGCTGATCCGAAGGATGTCGCAGTCGGTCTCGGCACGGGCAGTCGCCGGCCGCCGCGTCTCGGTGACGAGCGCCAGTTCGCCCAGAACCGTGCCGGGCCCGAAGGTGCCGACCTGCACCTCGCCGGAGCGCCGATTGCGGAAGAGCCCGACCTCGCCGCTCGCCACCACGAAGCCGGCATCGGCCCGCGCGTCGGCGCGAAACAGGATCTCGCCGCGGCGCAGCCGCCGGTGCTCGGCGCCGAAGGCGAGCAGGCGGAGCTGATCCAGGCTCAGGTCTTCGAACAAGGACACGTTGCGAAGGACGGCGATGTCGCTTTCGAGGCTCATCCCGACTCGCAAATGCCTCCCGTTTCCCATGCTGGTCCGGCCACGGGCGGGACGTCCGAAGCCGAATCATCCTTAGCATGGCATGACTAGGAAACGGCAAGTTCCTGGCGCGAAGCCGGAGCGTCGAGCCGACAGGCGCGACCGGATCGCCTCACGGCATCAGCTTGTAGCCGCCCGCCTCGGTGACGATCAGCCGGGCGTTGGAGGGCTCGGGCTCGATTTTCTGGCGCAGCCGGTAGACGTGGGTCTCCAGCGTATGGGTGGTCACGCCCGAATTATAGCCCCAGACCTCCTCCAGGAGGACGTCGCGGGTGATCACCCGGCGGTCGGCCCGGTAGAGGTAGCGGATGATCGCCGTTTCCTTCTCGGTCAGGCGGATCTTGCCGCCCTTCTCGTCGAGAAGCACCTTCTGGCTCGGCTTGAAGATATAGGGACCGACCTGGAAGGTCGCGTCTTCCGACTGCTCGTGCTGCCTCAGCTGCGCCCGGATGCGGGCGAGGAGCACGGCGAAGCGGAAGGGCTTCGTCACGTAGTCGTTGGCGCCGGCCTCGAGGCCCAGGATCGTGTCGGCGTCGGTATCCTGGCCGGTCAGGATGATGACGGGCGCCTTGAAGCCCGACTTGCGGAGCACCTTCACCGCTTCGCGCCCGTCCATGTCGGGAAGCCCGACATCCATGATGACGAGGTCGACGAGGCCGCCGCGCGCGGCGTTGATCCCCTTGGTCGCCGTCGGCTCCTGGGAAACGTTGAACTCCTCGTGCAGCGACAGCTGGTCCGCCAAGGTCTGACGGAGGTCGTCGTCGTCGTCCACGATGAGGATGCTGCGTGCGCTCATGGCTTGTCGTATCGCCTGGGCTGGGGCTAGGTCCGGATGTGGAGGGCGGGCGAGCCGCCGGTTTCGTACAATGTAGGGGCGTGATGGCCGGATTCACAGGGCGAAAGACGCGCCTTCGCGGTGAAAAGCCGGGAAAGCCGCCCGTTCTGGCCGTGCGGCCGGCGCCCGGCGCCGGAAGGCCGAGCCGCGGCATCCTCCAGGCCGGGCCGCACCGCATCCCCTGCGCGCTGGGCCGCGGCGGCGTCACCGCCTTCAAGCGCGAGGGCGACGGCGGAACGCCGATCGCCCGGATGCGGATCCTGTCGGCCTTTCGCCGGCGCGGGCGGCTGCCCGGCCTCGCCGTGTCGCTGCCGGTGCGCTGGGTCGACCCGGCGCGGGACGGCTGGTGTGACGCGCCGAGCCATCCGGCCTACAACCGTCCCGTCCGCCTGCCCTTCGCGGCGAGCCACGAGACGCTGGCCCGCGCCGACCGCCTCTACGATTGCGGTCTCGTTCTCGACTGGAACGTGTCCGCGCGCGCGCGCCACCGCGGCTCGGCGATCTTCCTCCACATCGCCAAGGCGGGGTATCGCCCGACGGAGGGCTGCGTCGCGCTGCATCCGCGCGATCTCCTGCGCATCGCGCCACTCCTGCGGCCCGGCGTGGCGCTGATCGTTTCGCGCTGAGCGGCGCTGCGCCGCGGCCCGGGTCCCGGAACCTTCGCCGACCTGGAACTCTTCCAAGCCAAATGATGGCCGGGCGCGCAGGCGCGCCGGCCGCGTTCGCAAGAAGGCTTGTTCCCATGAAGCGCAGCGAGATCACCGACCGCCCGACCGTCGAGCCCTACGACCACCCGACCGGCGGCTGGGGCTCGGTGAAGAGCCTCGTGGAGAAATCGTCCGCCGAGGGGCTCCTCGCCTCCGGCGTCTGGGCGGAGCTGAGCCGCCAGAACAAGCCGGACGGCTTCGCCTGCGTGTCCTGCTCCTGGGCCAAGCCCGCCGAGCCGCATCCCTTCGAGTTCTGCGAGAACGGCGCCAAGGCGACGATCTGGGAGATCACGCCCAAGCGCGCCGACCGCGACTTCTTCTCCCGCCACAAGGTCTCCGAGCTTCTCGACTGGACCGACCACGAGCTCGAGAAGCAGGGCCGCATCACGACGCCGATGCGCTACGACGCGGGGCTCGACCAGTACGTGCCCGTGAAGTGGGCCGACGCCTTCGCCGAGATCGGCGCCGAGCTGAACGCGCTCGAGCCGACGAGCGTCGTCTTCTACGCCTCCGGCCGCGCCTCGCTCGAGGCCTCTCACATGTGGCAGCTGTTCTCGCGGATCTACGGCTCGAACAACCTGCCGGACTCCTCGAACATGTGCCACGAGTCCACCTCGGTCGGCCTTCCCGAATCCATCGGCTCGCCCGTCGGCACCGTGGTCCTCGACGATTTCGAGGCCTGCGACATGATGTTCTTCTTCGGTCACAACACCGGCACCAACGCTCCGCGCCTCCTCCACCAGGTCCACGACGCGCGAAAGCGCGGCGTGCCGGTCATCACCTTCAACCCGCTGGAGGAGCGGGGCCTGATGCGGTTCAAGGACCCGCAATCGCCGGTCGAGATGCTCTCGCCCGACGAGGGCGTGAAGATGTCGAGCGACTATTTCCAGCTGCGCGCGGGCGGCGACGTCGCCGCCATGACGGGCATCGCCAAGGCGCTCTTCGCCCTCGACGACGCGGCGAAGGCGTTGGGCGCGCCCCGCGTTCTCGACGCCGACTTCATCGCCGAGCACACGGCCGGCTTCGAGGACTTCGAGCGCTTCGTGCGCGACACCGAGTGGAGCGCGATCGAGGCCCGCTCGGGCCTGTCGCGCGACGATCTGGAGCACACCGCGCGGGTCTACGCGCGGGCGACGAAGGTCATCGCCAATTACGGCATGGGCCTCACCCAGCACCGGCACGGCATCGACAACGTCCAGATGCTCGTGAACCTCCTTCTCATGCGCGGCAACATGGGCAAGCGGGGCGCCGGTATCTCGCCGATCCGCGGCCATTCCAACGTGCAGGGGCAGCGCTCGGTCGGCATCACCGAGAAGCCCGAGCTCGTGCCGGTCGACAAGCTCGAAGCGCTCTACGGCTTCACCGTTCCCAAGGAGAAGGGCCTCGACACGGTGGAGGCGTGCCGAGGCATCATCGACGGCTCGGTGAAGGGCTTCGTCGCGCTCGGCGGCAACTTCTCGCGCGCCGTGCCGGAAACCGCGCTCGTCGAGGAAGCCTGGCGGCGGATGCGCCTGTCGGTGCAGATCTCGACCAAGCTGAACCGCAACCACCTCCTGCCGGGCGAGGTCACCTACATCCTGCCCTGCCTCGGGCGCATCGAGCGCGACACGCAGGCGAGCGGTCCGCAGACCGTCTCGATGGAGGACTCGACCGCCTGCATCCACGCCTCCGACGGCCGGCGCGAGCCCGCGTCGCCCGAGCTCCTGTCGGAGCCCAAGATCGTCGCCGAACTCGCCAAGGCGACCATCGCCGGCCGCGGCCGGGTGCCCTGGGACGAGTGGGTCGCCGACTACGCCAAGGTGCGCGACGCGATCGAGAAGGCCTATCCCGCCGACTTCAAGGACTTCAACGCGCGCTTCCGCACCCCCGGCGGCTTTCGCCGCGACATCGCCGCGGCGCGGCGCGAGTGGCGCACCGACACGAAGAAGGCGAACTTCAAGGTCCCGAACGGGCTCGATCCGAACCCGGACATCGACACGAACGGCGCCGATGTCTTCAACCTGATGACGGTGCGCTCCAACGACCAGTTCAACACCACGGTCTACGGCTACGACGACCGCCTGCGCGGCATTTCGGGCTCGCGCATGGTGATCCTGATGAACCGGGAGGACATGGGGCGGCTCGGCCTTCGCGACCAAGACCGCGTCGACGTCGAGACCCATGCCGACGACGGGGTGTCGCGCCGCGTCGAGAACTACATCGTCCACGGCTTCTCGATCCCGAAGGGCGACGTCGCCGGCTATTATCCCGAGCTGAACCCCCTGATCCCGCTCTGGCACCATGCCGAGCGCAGCCACGTTCCCGCGGCGAAGTCGGTGCCGGTGCGGATCCTGAAGCGGGAGGTGCGAGCGGCGGCGGAATAGGCCGGCGCCCGCATCCTTCGCGGATGCGCCCGCTTCAAGCCGCAGCGCGCTTCCAGCCGAGCGCCAGAAGGCCGGCGCCGATCATCGCCGCGCCGCCGGTGCGGTTGACCGCCCGGCGCACGCCCGGGCGCGTCACGGCGCGCCGGGCGGCGAAGGCGAGGCCGGCGTAGAGGCTGGCATTGATCGTCGCGAGAACGAGGAAGGTCGTCTCGAACACTACCATCTGCGGGAGGAGAGGCGCGGCCGGGTTCAGGAACTGCGGCAGGAAGGCGACGAAGAAGACGATGCTCTTCGGGTTGAGGGCCGTCACCGCGTAGGTGTGGAGGAAGATGCGGCGCGCGGAGACCTCCTCGTCGTCCGCGGTCGTCGTCTGCGCGCCGTCGCCGGGGATCGGCGCGACGGGGGCGCGCCAGAGCTTCACGCCGAGCCAGATCAGGTAGGCGGCGCCGATCCACTTCAGCGCGGTGAAGAGAAGGGCCGAGGTCGCGAGCAGGGCGCCCAGGCCCAGCATCGAGGCGGTCATGGCGGTGAAGTCGCCGAGGGCGACGCCCGCGACGGAGGCCCGCGCGACGCGCCGGCCGTGGGCGAGCGCGTGCGTGATCACGAGAAGCATGGTGGGGCCGGGAATGACGAGAAGCACCGCGGAGGCGGCGGCGAAGGCGAGCCAGTGTTCGACGGTCATGGACGTCTCCAAAGAAGACGATCAATCCATAGCCGCGACTGCGTGGCAAGCAGGCCTTCTCAGCGCCCGACCATCCAGCGCCAGACGGTGGTTTCCTTGATCTCCGCATCCTCCAGCGCCCGCGTCACCGGCACGCGGTAGGTCGCCTGGCGGGTCAGGCGGTCGCGCGGCAGGTAGGCCCGGCCGGGATCGCCCACCAGGATCGTCATCTCCGCCGACGAGAGAGCATCGAACCAGGGCACGAGCCGGTCGGCGAACATCCGGTCGAAGAACACGTCGCCAGCGAGCAGCACGTCGGCGCCGACCTCGCCGGCCGGCACGCCGACGAGGTCGGCGATGCGGGCTTCGATCGAGACGCCGTTCAGCGCCGCGTTCAGGCGCAGGGCGGGCGCGGCGAAGGGGTCGATGTCGACCGCCACGACGCGCGCCGCCCCTACCTTCGCCGCGGCTACGGCGACGACGCCGGAGCCGCTGGCGAAATCCAGGACGCGCCGGCCCGCGACCATGTCCGGATGGTCGAGGACGAAGCGGGCGAGGCCCTGGCCGCCCGCCCAGGCAAAAGCCCAGAAGGGCGGCGGCAGGCCGATCGCGGCGAGCTCGTCCTCCGTCTTCAGCCAGAGATCATGCGCCTCGTCGGCGATGTGCAGCCTGATCTCCGGCACGTGCGGAACGGCAAGAACGGCCGTGTTGGCGAGGATGAAGTCCTGCGCCCGTGCCGGATCGAGCCGCTCCGGCGCGCCGCTCAGGCCGACTTCAAGCGCTTGCTCTGCCCCTGCAACTCGTCGATCAGCTTCGAGGCGTCCGCCTTCGACAGGGTCTCGTCGAAGGCGTGCCCCGTCTCCTCGCAGAGCGTCTTGAGGTAGGAGGCCTGCGCGCCCGTCATCGGCTCGCCGCCCGTCGTCCAGTCCGCCGGGTCCTTTTCGGCGTTGGAAGGGGCCTCGGTCTTCGGGTTCTCGGTCTTCGCGCTCATCGCGTCGCCTTTCCATATCGGTGTGTTCCCTTAATGTTCCGGACCGCGACTAGGTTCCCGCACGCCGCCGGTTCATATCACCTCGACGCGCGGTCGGCTGCGACGGACTACGTGGCGTCCGGTCCGGCGATCATCCCTGCGGAACCGACCCTGTAAAAAGAGCCGCCTGCACCAGTGCATAGGTAAAAGTGCGTCTGTGCGGTCCGTGGCTGTCCACCACTTAGGCAGGAACAAGCGGCCCGCGGATGGGCCGCCTCCATCAGAGCAGGAAGGGCAGCCTTATCATGACGATGTTCGAAGCGAATGCCGGTCTCGGGCCCGCGGGCGTGGGTGCGGGACCGGTGACCGCGCAGGCGGCGCTCGCCAACAAGGTGTCCTGGGGCGCCATCTTCGCCGGCGTCACCATCGCACTCGTCGTGCAGGTGATCCTGACGCTGGTCGGGACGGGCATCGGTATCGCCACGCTCGACCCCGCCGCCGGCGCAGCCGACAATCCGTCCGCCTCGAGCTTCTCGATCGCCGCAGCGGTCTGGGCTCTTGCTTCCGCGCTGGTCGCCGCCTTCGTCGGCGGCTATATCGCCGCGCGCCTGTCCGGCCGCATCGACCGCACCGCGTCCGCGCTTCACGGCCTGACGACCTGGGCGTTCACCACCCTTCTCGTTCTCTACCTCCTGACCACCACGATCGGCTCGCTCGTGGGCGGCGCGGTGGGCGGCGTCACCTCGGCGCTCGGCAGCGTCGGCCAGAGCGCGGTCCAGGCCGCGGCGCCCGCGGTCGCGAACTCGAACGTCAATCCGCTCGACGCCATCGAGAACGAGGTGCAGGCCACCGGCACCGACCCGGAAGCCCTGCAGGCGAACGCCGTCAACGCCATTCGCGCGCTCGTCACGGGCAGTCCGGACGGCGCCGACCAGGCCCGCAACGAGGCGGCCGAGGCGCTTGCCCAGGCCCGCGGCATCCCCGTCGAGCAGGCGCGCCAGGACGTGACGCGCATCGAGACCGAGACCCTCGCGGCGATCCAGAGCGCGCAGGAGACCGCCACCCAGGCGGCCGAGACGACGGCGTCCGTCGTGTCCAAGGGCTCGCTCCTCGCCGCGCTCGCGCTCGTCCTCGGCGCCCTTGCCGGTTGGCTCGGCGGACGCGCCGGCGTCGCTCCGGCCAGCACCTACGCCTACGGCCGCACCTGAGGCAGCGAGCACGAAACCCGTTGAACGTCGCGGCGGCCGTTTTGGCCGCCGCGCGAGGATCGACAGACATGGACAAGAACGCGATCAGAACCGCGACGAGCGAGCGCCAGGCCCTCGTCGAGAGCGGCGCCGAAGCCGCGCGCCGTGCGGCGCGGCGCAGCGACAATCCCCACGCCGTCGACTCGCCGGAATGGCAGGCCTGGATGGACGGCTACGACCACCAGGCGGTCTGGCTCGAGCTCGGACGCGGCAGCTACGGGCTCGCGCCCCGAACCGCGCTGGTGCCGCGATGATCGACAGCCGCACCTGCCGGGCGGCGCGCGGCTTCCTCAACTGGTCGACCCGCCGCCTCGCCATCCAGGCCGACGTGCCGGTGGCGCGGATCCTCGACCTGGAGGGCGACCGGCCGATCGAGGCGCCCTGGCTGCGCCGCCTGGCGGAGACCTTCGCCAGCCATGGCGTCGCTCCGATCGTGGAAAACGGCCGGCTGGTCGGGGTGCGGGAGTTTGAGAACCGGGCCGAGGCGGTTCGGCAGGCCCGCCGCGAGACCGCCGAGACCACGCTCATCGCCGCCGGTCCAGCTCCGGGCGAGGGCTGAGAGCCGGCGCCGCCGGGCCTGCGGCTGCTGCGAACCGAATCCGATTGCACGGGAAAGGATCATGGTCGACACACTTGATGGCCGCACGGTCGAGCGTCGTCAGCTCCAGCAGATCATCGCCGGGCTGACGGAAGGCGTGATCCTCATCGATCCCGACCAGACGATCAGCTGGGCGAACGACGCCGCGCTCCGCATGCACGGCGTCGCCGCTCTCGCCGATCTCGGGACCACGGTCGACGATTACCGGGACCGCTTCCAGCTCCGCTACCGGAACAACCATCCGCTGGCCGAAGGGGACTATCCGACGGATCGCGTCGTGGCGGGCGAGGTCTTCGTCGACGTCGTGGTGGAGGTCGCGCGGGCGGGCTGCGACGAGCCGGAATGGGTGCACCGGGTCCGCAGCCTCGTCCTCACCGACGCGCGCGACCAGCCGGACTGCCTCGTCCTGATCGTCACCGACGCCACCGACGAGATGCAGGCGATCGAGCGCTTCGAGCGCTCCTTCAACGCCAATCCGGCCCCGGCCCTGATCTGCCGCGTGTCCGATCTTCGCTATATCCGCGTCAACCAGGGCTTCCTCGACATGACGGGCTATGCCCGCGAGGCGGTGATCGGGCGCTCGGTCTACGACCTCGACGTGATGGAGGCGGCCGACAAGCGCGAACTCGGCAAGCAGCGGCTCGCCGAATGGGCGACGATCCCGCAGATGGAGTCCTGCCTCCAACTCCCGGCCGGCGAGTCCAAGCTGGTGATCACCGCCGGCCAACCGATCGAGATCGGCGACGAGAAGTGCATGCTCTTCACCTTCGCCGACCTCGAACCGCGGCGGAAGGCCGAGAGCGCGCTTCGGAACAGCGAGGAGAAGTTCGCCAAGACCTTCCGCCTGGCGCCCGTGCCGATGAAGATCTGCACGCTCGATGGCTTCCGCATCCTCGACGTCAACGAGGCGTTCCTGAAGGAGACCGGCTGGTCGGCCGACGAGGTGATCGGGCGCAGCCCCGCCGAGATCGAGCTGTGGGAAGCGGCGTCCACCCGGCGCAAGCTGGAAAAGGAGCTCGTCGAGGGCGGCAGCTTCCGCGGCCGCGACGCCAAGCTGAAGACCAAGGACGGCGCGGTGATCGACTGCCTCGTTTCGGCCGACACGGTGACCATCGGCGGCGCGGTCTGCGTCCTCGACGTCTTCCAGGACATCTCGGAGCGCAAGGCCTCCGAGCTCGAGCTCGTGGCCGCGATCGAAGAGGTGATGACCGACACGACCTGGTTCAGCCGCGGCGTCATGGAGAAGCTCGCCACCATGCGCTCGCCCCAGCCGGCCGGAGCGCTCAAGGCCGACCTCAGCCCCAAGGAGCGCCAGGTGCTCGGCCTCGTCTCGCAGGGGCTGGACGACGCGGAGATCGCCGACAAGCTCTGCTTGTCGCGCAACACGATCCGCAATCACGTCGCGCGCATCTACGCCAAGATCGGCGTCCACCGCCGCAGCGAGGCCATCGTCTGGGCGCGCGAGCGCGGCATCGTCGGGCCGGACGCCGAGCGCCGCAAGCCGGCCAAGGCCTGAGCCTTCGTCAATCGTCCTCGACGGGGTCGCGCACCTTCACCTCGGCATCCGCGCTGAGCCGCTGGTAGACGCCGAGCCCGACGATGAGGAGCCCGCCCGCCAGGAGCAGCATGGTCGGGTAGATCATCAGGCGCGGATCCTCCTTGCCGGCCTCGAACACCGTGACGAGGGCTTCGAGAAGAACGGCGATGATGATCGTTGAGATGAACTTCGTCAGGCTGCGGCGCGCCTCGCCGGCATTGCGCATCTCGCGACCGCGGATCGCCTCCTCCTCCAGGAGGTACTTGCCGACGTCGAAGACCGCCGTCGCGATCACGGTGTAGCCGACCGCCTCCAGCGCGGTGGCGCCGATGCTGCGGTCGGGCACGCGAAAGCTCTCCCAGACTCCCGATCCGGCATAGAAGATCAGCGCGCCGGCGAGGACCATGAGAACGAGGCTCGCCAGGCCGAAGGCGATGCGTGTCAGGATTTCAAAGGCGCGCACCGAACCGTTCCATGGCCGAGTCCTATTGGTTCTGCCGATACGATGGAGATCGTTTGCCGGCAAGGCGACCATCCGCCTTCGAACGGTTTGCGCGGCCAAAGAACGAGGGGCGGGGCGAAAAAGAAGCGGCTGCATCAGCCCGCCTGATGCAGCCGCTTCTGCGAAAAAACGGGGGCGCTCCATACATCGTCCGCGAGGCCGGTTGATGGTCTCCGCGTTCGGCGGGGCCGCTTCGAGGCCGGTTCCATCTGAGGAGAAGACCCATGGACAAGGATCGCATCGAAGGCGCCCGCAAGCAGGTCGTCGGCTCGGTCAAGGAAGCGGTCGGCAAGCTAACGGGCAATGAGCGCGTCGAGGCCGAGGGCGCGGCGGAAAAGACCGCGGGCAAGGTGCAGGACAAGGTCGGCGAGTCCAAGGACAGCCTGCGCGACGCGTTCCGCAAGTGATCGGTCCGGAGGCCGCCGTTTGCTCCGGCGCGGCGGCCTCCGGCGCAACGAAGGCCTATCGGTGCCAGCGAGATGATGACGTTCAACCTGTTCCGGAAATCGGGCGCGCTGCCCGTTCACTGCGCGGTGCCGGACGGCGGCGCCATGCCCGCCTTCCTGCGCGGGTCGGACTGGTCCTTCGAGGGCAAGGTCGACGACCTCGCCTCGCGCCTCCTGGAGATCGACAAGGCGCTCTACGAGCGCGTGGTGCAGGAGACCGGATACTTCATCTTCTCCGTGCCCTGAGCGCCGGCGCGCTCGGACGGGGAGCCCGCCTCACCCCGTCCAGCCGGGCAGGGCGTGCAGGAGGGCGCCCGCCGCCGCGCAGGCCGCGAGCGTCGGGACGACCCCCGCCTTGAAGCGGAACAGCGCCAGCATGGCCGCCGCGAACAGGGCGAGCGCGAAGGGATCGAGGCTCGACAGGCGCGGAACGTCGAGCGAGACGGGGCCGAGGCGCGCCTCCTCCACTTCGCGAAACAGGACGTGAAGCCCGAACCAGACCGCGAGGTTGAGGATCACGCCGACCACGGCGGCGGTGATCGCCCCGAGCGCTCCCGCCAGGGCGCGGTTGCCGCGCAGCCGCTCGATGAAGGGCGCGCCGAGGAAGATCCACAGGAAGCAGGGCATGAACGTCACCCAGGTCGTCAGCAGCCCGCCGAGGGTCGCCGCGACGTAGGGGTTCATCGCGCCGGGCTCGCGGAAGGCGCCGAGGAAGCCGACGAACTGGGTGACCATGATCAGCGGTCCCGGCGTCGTTTCGGCAAGGCCGAGGCCGTTCAGCATCTCGCCCGGCGCCAGCCAGCCGTAGTGGTCCACGGCCTGCTGGGCGACATAGGCGAGAACGGCATAGGCGCCGCCGAAGGTGACCACCGCCATCTGGCTGAAGAAGACGCCGATGTCGGCGAAGACGCTGTTCGGCGCGAGAACGAGAAGCAGGGCGATCGGCACCAGCCAGAGCGCCAGGAAGGCCGCCGAAATCCGCAGCGACCAGGACACGTTCGGCCGGGCATGCTCGGGAACGCCTTCGCCGAGCGCGGAATCGGCGTCGGCGAGGATGTCGCCCTTCGCCGGGCCGTGCCCGCCGCTTCCCGAAAAGGCGGCGCTGCCCAAGCGCGCCCCGAGCCAGCCGAGCAGCCCCGCCCCCAGAACGATGGCAGGGAAGGGCACGTCGAACAGGAAGATCGCGGCGAAGGCGGCCGCTGCGATGGCGACGGCCGTCCGGTTGCGGAGCGCCCGCTTGCCGATCCGGCTCACCGCCTCGAGCACGATGGCGAGCACCGCCGCCTTCAGCCCGAAGAACAGGCCGGCGACGATCCCGACGTTGCCGAAGGCGACGTAGACGAAGGACAGGGCCATGATCGAGACGAGGCCCGGCAGGACGAAGAGGCCGCCGGCGATCAGCCCGCCCTTGGTGCGGTGCAGGAGCCAGCCGATGTAGGTGGCGAGCTGCTGGGCCTCGGGGCCGGGCAGGAGCATGCAGTAGTTGAGGGCGTGGAGGAAGCGCGCCTCGCCGATCCAGCGCTTCTCGTCGACGAGGACGCGGTGCATGAGGGCGATCTGCCCGGCGGGCCCGCCGAAGGACAGGCAGGCGATCTTGATCCAGACCCGCACCGCCTCGCCGAACGGAATGCCGTGGCTGGGCGCGGGCCGCACGTCCGGGCCGTGGGCTGGGGCGATCTCGACCATCTCATGCACCTTCCTTGCGGACCGGCGATCCGGCGATTCGGCCGTCGCCCGGTTGGTAGCATCGATGGCGCGCGCCGGGGAGGCGTGGACCCTTTCCCCGAACGGTTTCCGTCGGGCCGGCGCGGCGGGGCGGCCGTTCGCGGCCATCGAGATCGAGGCCGACGGCACGATCGGATCGCCGGTCGGGCGCGGCCTCGGCTGCTCCGTGCTTCCCGCCCATGCCATCCGTCGCGAAAGGCTGAACGGCACGCTCCGCGCTTGACCCTTCGAGCCGGCCTTCCTGCGCACCGTTCGACCCAGTCGAGCCGATCGACCGCCCGCTCTCGCACGCCGTCCAGGCCGCCGAGACGCTCTGCCGGCGCGCGCTGCGCGCCCTCGCGCGTCCGGGCGAATAGAGCGGTGCGCAGATGCGCGTGAGTGGCTAAGCTCGCGAGGCGCTCAAGCGAATAGGCTGGAGGATCGAGGTAGCGAATGCTGCATCACGTCGAAATCTACGTCTCCGACCTTGAGGCCTCGCATGTCTTCTGGTCGGGCATTCTGGCCAAGATCGGCTACGAGGAAGCCGGACGCTGGAGCGACGGCTTCACCCTCCGCCGCGATGACGACGCTTACCTGACCTTCGTGCAGGTTGCCGACAAATACCGCGCCCTGCGCTACCATCGATGCGGCGTCGGCCTCAATCATCTCGCCTTCAGGGTCGAAAGCCGGGCTCTCGTCGACGAGCTGCTGGCCTATTGCCGCGCGAACGGCATAGCCACGCTTTACGACGAGACCTATCCCTTCGCGAACGGTGGACACGACTACTACGCCTTGTACGTCGAGGACCCCGACCGCATGAAGGTCGAGTTCGTCGCTGCCGACTGACGTCCTTTCAAGCGGACCTCTTGCGTTGCGAGGGCGGCAAGCTTGTGGAGCACCGGGCGCTGCTCCTAATCTCGGCCTCCTGAAGCAGATCGGAGTGACTGCGAAATGACCGGACGCCTCGCGGGAAAATCGGCCCTCGTCACGGGCGGGGCCTCGGGCTTTGGCGCGGCGATCGCCAGGAGCTTCGCCCGCGAGGGCGCGAGGGTCACGATCATGGATCTCGACGAGGCGGGGGCGGCGCGCGTCGTCGGCGAGATCGGAGAAGCCGCCGCGAGCATCCGCGGCGACGTGACGAGCCGCGCCGACTTCGACGGCGCCATCGCGCACGCCGCCGGGCACGGCGGGCAGCTCGACATCCTCGTCAACAATGCCGGCTGGACCCACCGCAACAAGCCTCTGGAGGAGGTGAGCGAGGAGGAGTTCGACCGGGTCTACTCGATCAACGTCAAGTCGATCTACCATTCGGTCCAGGCGAGCCTGCCGGTCTTCACCGCCCAAGGGGCCGGCGTGATGATCAACATCGGCTCCACCGCCGGCATCCGCCCGCGGCCCGGCCTCACCTGGTACAACGGCTCCAAGGGCGCGGTGAACATCCTGACGCGCTCGCTCGCCGCCGAGCTCGCCCCGCGCGGCATCCGCGTCAACGGCGTCGCTCCCGTCATGGGCGCGACGGCGCTTCTGGAAAGCTTCATGGGCCTGCCGGACACGCCGGAGAACCGCGCGAAGTTCATCGCGACCGTCCCGCTCGGCCGCCTCTCGGAACCCGAGGACGTCGCTGGCGCCTGCCTTTATCTCGCCTCCGACGAGGCCGCCTTCGTCACCGGCGTGATCCTCGAAGTCGACGGCGGCCGCACGATCTGAGGCGCTAGCGGACGGTCCGGGGCGCTGCCGGACGGTTCGAGGCGCTGCCGGACGGTTCGAGGCGCTGCCGGACGGTTCGAGGCGGCCAAGCGTCCGCGCGCTTTCGCTTCGCAGTCGCGCTATATCGCGGCGGCGCAACGGAGTTCGTTCATGCAGCCGCCCACCAGCTATCCCATCGGCATGCTTCCCGCCCTGACGGGGCGTTCGCTCGGGCGCTGCCTCGAGATCGTCGAGGCCGGACTGGTGCGCACCCTCGACGTGCCCTTCGGCGACCGTTCGAAGGACGAGAACGGGCGGCGCCGGGCGATCCTCGTTCCAGCCGGCCGCGTCCGCTCCATCCTGCAGATCCCCGAAGGCGAGGTCGCGCCCGTCGCCGACGAGGACGATGCCGAGCGCATCGCCCGGATCGCCTCCGCCCGGGCCGAGGTCGTGGTGCGCGTGCGTCGCGGCGCGGATACGACCTTCGTCGGCTTCGAAGTCGAGGTTCCCGTCTTGGCGCCGATCTTCCCGGCGGCGCGGGAAACGCTTCTGATGGCCTTCGTGCGGCTGCGCGCGCCCAAATCCGTGCGCCAGCGCCTCGCCGACGACGAGATGCTGCGGGACGAGGAGGTCGCCTCCGCCGTCGACTTCATGTCCGACCGGGCTGCCGAGACGGAGGCTGCGTGCCGCGCGGCGCTGGTCGCCGTCGCGCAGGACTATGCGCGGCGCTTCGGCGAGGCCACGCGCGACCTCGAAGACCCCGCCGCCTTCCTGAAGGCCGCGACGCAGGCCGACATCGAGCGTTTCGTCTTCGCCGCGCAGGCGCCGAGCGAGGAGGAGGTGCGCCGCGCGGCCGACAAGTGGTTCGACAAGGTGCTCGGCTCCATGCGGGCGCTCCGCCGCCAGAGCCGGCGCCGCGCGAGCTTCGCCGAGGCGACGGGCTACGACCGCTATCCCAGCCTCTTCCCGCTCGCCCGCTCGATCGGGCGCAGGCTCCTGTTCCTCGCCGGCCCGACCAATTCCGGCAAGACCTTCGAGGCCATGCGCCTCGCGATCGAGGCGCCGACGGCGGAAGTTCTCTCGCCGCTGCGGCTTCTCGCCCACGAGCACCGCGAAACGCTGGGCGCGGCCGGGCTTCGCGCCGGCCTCATCACCGGCGAGGAGCGCGACGCGCCCGAGGACGCGACGCACATCGCCCGCACGATCGAGACGATCGATGTCGGCCGGCGCGTCGACGTCTGCGTCGTCGACGAGATCCAGATGCTCGCCGACGAGCAGCGCGGCTGGGCCTGGACGCAGGCGCTCTTCGCCGCGCCCGCCGATCTCGTGGTGATGACCGGCTCGCCCGACGCGATCCCGGTGGTGGAGCGGCTCGCCGGCGTCCTCGGCGAGCCGCTGGAGATCCGCATCCTGGAACGCAAGAACCCGCTCGAGGCCTGGCCGCGACCGGTCGCGCTGACGGACCTGAAGCGCGGCGACGCCGTCGTCGCCTTCTCGCGCGCGGCCGTCCACGAGCTTCGCGAGGAGATCGTCCGGCTCGGCCTGAAGGTGGCGATCGTCTACGGCGCGCTGAGCCCGGAGGTGCGGCGCGCCGAGGCCGCGCGCTTCCGGCGCGGCGAGGCCGACGTCGTCGTGGCGACGGACGCGATCGGCATGGGTCTGAACCTTCCCGTGTCCCGCGTCTTCCTGGCGAGCCTCGACAAGTTCGACGGCACCCGTCGGCGAGGGCTCCTTCATTCCGAGATCCGGCAGATCGGCGGTCGCGCCGGGCGCTTCGGCATGTTCGAGAAGGGCTGGGTCGGCGTGATCGGCGGGGGCACCCACGGCGTCGATAAGATCCGCGCCGCGCTCTCGACGCCCCCGAAGGAACTGACGGGCCGCGCCTTCGTGCGTCCGAACCGCGAGAGCGTCGCGCTGGCCGCCGAGTTCCTGGAAACCGACGATCTCGCCCAGGTCCTGACCTTTCTGCGCTCGCGCATCGTCATGGACCATCCCGACCTCAAGATCGGCGACATGGACGAGGAGATCGAGAAGGCGCGGCGCCTCGCGGGCGTCACGCTGCCGCTTCTCGACCGGCTGTCCTATGCCGTCGTGCCGGTGTCGCTCCGCCATCCCTGGTTCATGGACACGGTGCTGACCTGGGCGCGGGCGCACGCGGCCGGCAATCGGGCGCCCAAGCCGCCCTTGCGCTCGGGCGACCTCCAGCGCCTGGAGGACGGCGTCAACCTCGCCACCGCCTGGCTCTGGCTCGCCCAGCGCTTTCCGCAGGTCTACGCCGACGAGGACGAGGTGCGCGACGGCGTCGCGGCGCTCAACGGCGAGATCGAGCGCAATCTCGTGAAGCTCTCCGCCATGCGCGGCGGCAGAGCCGGGGCAGTCGCCTCGAAGCCCCGCACGCGGCGGGGCCGCAATCCGCGGCCGCGGGCACCGGCGCCCACGGCCGCCTGAGCCGGCGGCGAGCCCCGCCCCGGCGGGTCAGGCCGCCTGCGTGGCGCCCTTGAGCGTCGCCATGTCGATCACGAAGCGGTATTTCACGTCGCTCTTCAGCATCCGCGCGAAGGCCGCCTCGATGTCGTGGATGTCGATCATCTCGATGTCCGAGGTGATGCCGTGCTCGGCGCAGAAGTCGAGCATCTCCTGCGTTTCCGCGATGCCGCCGATCAGCGAGCCGGCAAAGGAGCGGCGCTTCCAGATGACGGAGAAGGCGGCGACGGAGAGCGGCTTCTCCGGCGCGCCGACCTGGCACATCGTGCCGTCGCGCCTGAGGAGGTTGAGGTAGGCGTTGACGTCGTGCTCGGCCGCGACGCAGTCGAGGATGAAGTCGAAGCTGTTCGCATGCGCGTCCATCTGGCTCGGATCGGTCGAGACGATCACCTCGTCCGCCCCGAGGCGCCGGGCGTCCTCCGCCTTGTTCGGCGAGGTTGTGAAGAGGACGACGTGCGCGCCCATGGCGTGGGCGAGCTTGACGCCCATGTGGCCGAGGCCGCCGAGCCCGACGATGCCGACCTTCTGGCCCGGCCCGACCTTCCAGCGGCGCAGCGGCGAATAGGTGGTGATGCCGGCGCAGAGCAGCGGCGCGACGGCGGCGAGATCGAGCTTGTCCGGGATGCGCAGCGTGAAGCCCTCGTCGACGACGATCGCTTCGGAGTAACCGCCGAAGGTGGTCCCTCCGGTCTGCGGCTCGACGCCGTTATAGGTCGCGACGAACCCGTTGTCGCAGTACTGCTCCAGCCCGTCGGCGCAGTTCGGGCAGTTCTGGCAGGAGGCCACCATGCAGCCGACGCCGGCCAGATCGCCGACCTTGAACTTCGTCACGGCCGGACCGACGGCGGAAACGCGCCCGACGATCTCGTGGCCCGGCAGGCAGGGATAGACCGTGTTCTGCCAGTCGTTGCGGGCCTGGTGGAGGTCCGAATGGCAGACGCCGCAATAGAGGATGTCGATCTTCACGTCGCGCTCGCCGACGTCGCGGCGATCGAAGGAGAAGGGCGACAGGGGCTGGTCGGCGGCCGGGGTGGCGAAGCCTTCGCAACGGAACATGGGATTACCTCGTGATGGATCGGCGGGGCGGGACGTGGGAGCGTCCCGGCCGCCATGCGTTCTGGACCGGCCGGTCAGCGGCCGGCATAGTCCTCGTCGGACACGTGCTCCAGCCACTCCACCACCTTGCCGTCCTGTTCTTCCTGGATGGCGATGTGGGTCATGGCGGTGGTCGGGCCGGCGCCGTGCCAATGCTTCTCGCCCGGCTCGAACCAGACGACGTCGCCCGGCCGGATCTCCTCGACCGGGCCGCCCTCGCGCTGGGCGAGGCCGAGCCCGGCGGTGACGATCACGGTCTGGCCGCGCGGATGCGTGTGCCACGCCGTGCGGGCGCCGGGCTCGAAGGTCACGCTCGCCGCGGCCCCGCGTCGCGCCGCGTTGGCGGAGAAGAGCGGGTCGACGCGAACCGCGCCGGTGAACCACTCGCCCGGACCTTTGCCCGAGGGACGCGAGCCGTTTCGGATGATGTCCATGGCGGTGCGTTCCTTCGGCGTGGCGTGTCCGGCCTTCGATGCAGGGCGGCTATCTATGGCGGCGGGTCCGCTTGGATAGCGGCCTCGTCGCCTTGGAAAGCGGAGAGCGGGGCGCGAAAATCCGTGGCCGCCGACGCGCTCCGCCCAAACGGGCGCGCGAGGTTCGGCCGGCGACCCTCCTCGTCCCTCTCGACGCCCGATGCGGGGACGCCTTTCGGCGGGAGGACGCGTCGTCCCGCCTCAGCGTCGTTTCAGAGCGTCGGCAGGGCGCCGACGATGCGCAGCGACAGGCCTTCGTAGGGGTCGAGGTTGATCGTCAAGGCACCGTCCTCCTTGAGGTCGCCCTCGATGGTCTCGGCGATCATGTCGACCACGGGGCCGGGCCGCGTGCCCGGCAGCATCGCGACCTCGCTGATCGGCTCGGGCCCGAAGTTGAGGGCGGTGACCTGCGTGCCGCGCCCGTCCGGCAGCTCGTGCACCATCACGAGGAGGCCGGGCGCCGTCACGTCGGGGATCGCCGTCTGGCGGCTCGCGGCGATGCCGTAGGCGTCGCGCACCGCCATCAGGCGCTTGAGCTGCGAGGCGAAGGAATCCGGGCGCGTGAGCTGCTCGGGGATCGGGCCGTAGAGGGCGCGCGCCCGCGGCATGCCGTCAGCCGAGCGCGCCTCGTCCGGATTCTGGCCCGTGAGGTCGTAGGCGCCGCGCTCGATCCAGCGCGTGTCGCCGTCGCCCATCAGGTGCGACACGGCCTCCGGCGGCAAGGGCAGTGCGCCGACGAGGTCCCAGCCGGAGAGCGCGAAGATGCCGGGCTGGAAGGCGTTGTACATGGCGAGGAGCAGGTGGACCTTCTGGATGAGGCGCGTCGTCTCCTCGTCGATGGTGGAGAGGTCCGAGATGCCGAGCGCCGCCGTGATGACGCTCGCCGTCGTGCAGGCGATGCCGTTGGTGACGAAGGGCAGGTTGTAGGGCGCGTTGGTGCCCGACAGGCGCTCGCGGATGACGTCGCGCAGGTGCATGCGGAGCGTGCGGCCCTGCCAGGTCTGGCCGGCGAAGGTGTAGATGTCGTCGGCGTGGAGCGTCCAGAAGTGGACGAGTTCCGTCGTCAGCTCGTCGTGGTTCTGCAGCGCGTGGATCAGCGAGGCCGGGTCGATCCCGAACTCGTGGACGGTGCGCAGCATCAGCCGCAGGAACTCGGTGTCGCCGGTTAGCAGCGCGTGGTGGTAGGCAGGGCGCGTGATGAAGTCGTAGGAGAGATCCGCCCCGCCCTTCGACATCGCCGCGATGTCGTCGACGGTGAGGTTCAGCTCCTGGAAGGAGAAGCCGCCGGCCTTGCGGACCATGCCGGCGAGGAGCGCGTTGCCGGTCACCGACAGCGGATGGCTCTCCGACCAGGCCGGGCCGTCGATGCGCCGTTCGACGCCGAGGAAGCCGTTGGCGTCGAGGCGCAGGCCCCGCGCGCCCATGTGGTCGATCGAGTGCAGCGCGTCGCCGATGATCATCTGCTGCGCGGCGAAGGAGGGGTCGAGCCAGTTGAGGCTCGGCTGGCCCTCCTTGAAGTAGTGGAGATAGACCCAGCGCCGCACCTTGCCGTCGACGCCCGCAACGGGACCGGTGGCGCTCCAGTCGGTTTCCTTGACGCCCGGCTCGAAGAAGATGACGCGCTGGAGCTGGCCGACGATGAGGCCGCGCTCCTTGAGCGTGTCGACGACCGGCGGCGGCAGGTTCACCGCGTCGCGCCCCTCCGGCACCTCGGGCAGGAGGGCCCAGTCCTCCTCCGGGATCTCCACCATGTGGTAGAGGCCGGGATAGGAGGAATGGTTCATCTCGGCGAGGCGGAAGTCCGGCCCCTTGCCGGTATGGGCGGGGATGACGTCGTCGATGACCACCGCGTTGTGGGCGGCGGCCATGCGGCTGATCGCGACGAACTCCTCCGTGGTGCCGAAGCCGGGATCGATCTCGAAGCCGATGCGGTCGAAATTGCCGTCGATGGTCGGCGTGTAGACCCCGTCCTTGAGCCCGCCGGCCCGCTTCATCGGGCCGGTGTGGA
Source organism: Antarcticirhabdus aurantiaca (assembly GCF_009765365.1). Classification (GTDB taxonomy): domain Bacteria; phylum Pseudomonadota; class Alphaproteobacteria; order Rhizobiales; family Rhizobiaceae; genus Antarcticirhabdus; species Antarcticirhabdus aurantiaca. Next base: position 63,187 of record NZ_VTOM01000015.1, on the reverse strand, counting down.
TGCCGCGCACGCCGATCGAGGAGAGGGCCGACCAGAGGAGCGGGTCGCCGAGGGTCTTCAGGACCGACTCGCCGGGACGCGTGATGACGGAGGCCGGATAGGCCGTGAACCAGACCGGCGCGATGGCCGAGGCGACGCGCGGCCGCGTCTCGGCATAGGGGCGCTGCCAGAGCCGGCCCTGGCCGCCATAGGTTTCCGCGAACTTGCGCGCTTGGTGCAGCATGGACAGCGCGACGAGGTCCTCGACGGCCTGCGTGGTGGTGGCGGTGGCGGCCGGTTCTGTCATGACGATCGTCGTCCCCTCGCTCTCGTTCGTTGGCAGGCCATCCAACGCGCCCGCTCCCCGATGTTTCCGCCCGCCCGCGCCGAAGCCCGATCGGGCTCCCCTCGACGGCGCGCGGACATGCCCGATCTCGGATGCGGGACCGGCAGAACGAGGGATGTGGCATGAACGGCGCGCGGAGCAACAAGGAACTGATGCTGGCGGGCGAGGCCTACTCGCCTTTCGACGAGGAACTCGGCCGCGACCACCACCGCGCGCAGGATCTGCTGCACCGGTTCAACGGCCTTCCCTTCGACCGGTTCGACGAGGGGCAGGCGCTCCTGCGAACCCTTCTCGGCGGCATGGGCGAGGGCGCCGTCCTCAAGGCCCCGTTCCGCTGCGACTACGGGTGCAACGTTTTTCTCGGCGCGCGCTCCTTCGTGAACGGCGACTGTTACTTCCTCGACTGCAACCGCGTGGTGATCGGCGAGGACGTTCAGATCGGCCCGCGCGTCCAGATCTACAAGCCCGTCCACCCGATCGACCCTGCCGCGCGCCGCACCGGCACAGAATGGGCGCTGCCGGTGACGATCGAGGACGGCTGCTGGATCGGGGGCGGCGCGATCCTCTGCCCGGGCGTGACGATCGGGCGCGACACGGTGATCGGGGCGGGCAGCGTGGTGACGAAGTCGATCCCGGCGCACGTCGTCGCGGCCGGCAATCCGGCCCGCATCGTCCGCGAGATCTGACGCGCCACCCTCGATGCCTCGCCCCTCACGCGCCGGCGGGGAGCGCGAAGCGCAGGGTGAAGGGGTCGAGCGTGCCGGGCAGGGGCCTCGCCGGATCCAGCCGCTCCGGATCGCACAGCACGAGGCGCCGTCCGCTTGCCAGGAGCCGCGCCAGGACCATGCTCGCCAGCATCGGCACGAGGTGGCGCGCCGGGCAGGCGGCCGGGCCGGCGCTGAAGGGCAGGAAGGGAGGCGCGTGCGCCGGGTCCCTGTTCAGCCAGGCCTCGGGAGCGAAGCGGTGGGCGTTCGGCAGACGCTCGTCGTCGCGGTGGAAGAAGGGCGCGAAGATCAGGATGCCGGTGCCCGCGGGAAGCGTGCCCTCGGTCCACTCGGTCTCGCGCGTCGTTTGGCGCAGCACCATGGGCGTCGTCGGGTAGAGGCGCAGCGCCTCGACCAGCGCGGCGCGCAGAAAGGGGAGATCGGAGCGGGGCGCATCCGATTCCGCCTCGCCGCGGGCTCGGGCGAGCGCCTGCGGATGGGCGAGAAGGAGCGCCAGCGCCCGGACGGTCGCCATGCCCGCGGGATCGAAGGCGAAGAACCACTGCGCCATCTGCTGCGTCGGCTCGGCTGCCGCCGCGCCGGGCATCCGCGCGACCACCGCGGCGAGGCTGCCCGGCTCGGCCCGGGCGAGGTGGCTCGCCAGCCGCTCGTGGAAGGCGGCGCGCAGGCGACGATTGATCGGCACGGCGAAGGCCCAGTTCGCCCGGCCGCGCAGGCGCGCGATCATGTCGGTCAGCTCGCGGTCGTCGGCCGCCCCCGAGCCGAGAACGACCCGCCGCACGATGCGGAACCAGCCCTCGAAGACGGTCGTCCAGCCGATCTCGCCGAGCGAGCCGGCGCGCGCCAGGATCGCGTCCGTTTCTGCTTCGACGATGCCGGTCCAGTGGCCTGCCAGATGGTGGACCGGACAGTTGCTCTCCAGCGCCGCGTCGTGGAAGGCGCGCCGCGGCGCGCGCTCGGGGCCGCGGGTGATCAGCGCGTTGTGCGGCTCGAAGTGGGACAGTGCCGCGCGCTTCTCGCTGCTGGCCGGCGTGAAGGACTCGGGCGCGCCGTCGAGGACGCGGCGCACGTCCTCGCTGCGCAGAAGGATCGCCTGGGGGCGGATCGGATTGCGCACGAGAAGCGGACCTTCGCCGTAGGTCGCGCGCAGCCGCTGCATCTGCCTGACGGCGCGCGCGTCGACGTCGAGGCGCTCGGCGAGGGCGGTCGCCGCCTTGCGACGGATGATGATGCCCTTGGCCCAGGTGGGAAGGGCGACGCCGCCGACGAAGGCGGCGGATTCGGCGGCGGACATGGTGGGAAAGGTTCGCGGTGGCGCCACGCGGCACGGCTCCGGTCGTTGCGGGGGTCGGGTGCCTAACGGCAGCCGCGCGGGCCCGGTTCGCGGCGCGTTGTGCAGGCGTCTACGCGACCGGGCGCCCTTCCGGCGAAGCCGGGCCGCGCCGCTCGAAGCCGAGCATCCGTGTCAAAAGCCGCCGCGACCGGCTCCGGACGCCTTCGAGCACGCTGAACAGCGAGGGCACGAAAAGCAGCGACAGCAGCGTCGAGAGAAGCAGGCCGCCGATCACCGCCACCGCCATCGGCGCGCGGAACTCGCCGCCCGTGGCGCTGCCGATCGCCGAGGGCACCATGCCGGCGGCCATGGCGATGGTCGTCATGATGATCGGGCGCGCCCGCTTGTGGCCGGCATCGATCATCGCCGCGGCGCGGGTCTCGCCCCGATGCATGGCCTCGATGGCGAATTCCACCAGCATGATCGCGTTCTTGGTGACGATGCCCATCAGCATCAGGAAGCCGATCACCACCGAGATGCCGATGCCCGCGCCGTAGAGGTAGAGCGCGAAGATCGCCCCGCCGATGGCGAGCGGCAGCGAAAGGAGGATCGTGACGGGCGTGATGAAGGACGAGAAGAGGAGGACGAGGACGATGTAGACGAGAAGGATGCCGGCCCCCATGGCGAGGGCGAAGCTTTCGAAGATCTCGTTCATCGTCTCGACGTCGCCGCCGGCCTCCATCGCGGTGCCGTCCGGCATGTCGAGGGTCGTCGGCAGCTGCATCACGGCCGCGGTCGCCGGGCCGAGCAGGGCGCCCTCCGCGAGGTCCGCCTCGACGCTCGTGCGGTACTGGCGGTCGTAGCGATCGATCGAGCTCGGGCCGGTGGACAGGCGCACGTCCGCCACCGCGACGAGCGGCACGGGCGTGCCGGTCTCGGTCGGCACGCGCAGGCCCGCGATGCGCATGAGGTCGTTCCGGGCGCGCTCCTCCAGCCGCACCACGATCGGGATCTGCTCGTCGCCGGCGTTGAATTTGGCGAGGTTGGTCTCGCTCTCGCCGATGGTCGCCGTGCGCACGGTCGAGGCGAGGCTCGCCGCGGTGATGCCGAGTTCGGCGGCGATCTGGGGCTTGGGCGTGATCTGGATCTCCGGCCGCACGAGCGCGGCGTCCGTCGAGGCGTCGCGAAGCTGGGGCAGGGTGCGCATCTCCTCGGCCAGGGCGCGTGCGGCCGCGGCGGTGGCGTCCTGGGTGTCGCCCAGGACGTTGATCGAGATGTCGCGCTGCCCGTTCTCGTTGAGGACGAAGAGGCGGACGTCGGCGATGTCGGCGAGGCGCTCCTCGATCTCGGCGGTGATCTCCGGCGCGGAGCGATCGCGCTCGTTCTTCTGGCCGAAGTCGACCTGGACGTTCGCGGCCGTTTCGGAATCCGTGCTGACGAAGACGGAGCGCACCTCGGGAATGTCGTCGAGGCGGGCCGTCACCTCCTGCGCGACGGTTCGCGTTTCCGACAGGAGCGAGCCCGGCGGCAGCTCGACCGAGACGCGCGCCCGGCCCGTGTCGGTTGCGGGCAGGAACTCGGTCGGCAGAAGCGTCGCCGAATAGATCGAGCCCGCGAAGATCATGGCGCCTGCCAGCAGCGTGACGAGCCGGTGCCGCAGGGTCCAGCCGAGGATCGCGAGATAGGTGCGCATCAGCCAGCCGTCCTTCGCCTCGCCCATGCCGTGGCCGTTTCGCAGGAAATAGGCCGCGAACATCGGCGTGATGAGCCGGGCGACGAGCAGCGAGAACAGGACGGCGACGGCGACGGTGATGCCGAACTGCTTGAAGAACTGCCCGGCGATGCCGCCCATGAAGGACACCGGCGCGAAGACCGCGACGATGGTGAAGCTGATCGCGATGACGGTGAGGCCGATCTCGGTGGCGGCCTCCTCGGAGGCCTCGTAGGCGGGCTTTCCCCCCTGCATGTGCCGGACGATGTTCTCGATCTCGACGATGGCGTCGTCGACGAGGATGCCGGTGACGAGCGTGATGCCGAGAAGGCTCACCGTGTTGAGGGTGAAGCCGAGAAGGTCGAGGACGATGAAGGTCGGCAGGATCGACAGCGGCAGGGCGACCGCCGTCACCAGGGTCGCGCGCCAGTCCCGCAGGAACAGGAACACGACGATCACGGCGAGCGCCGCGCCCTCGTAGAGCGTGTCCATCGCCGAGTGGTAGCTCGCCTCGGTATAGATCGTGGCGTCGTCGACGAGGGCGAAGCGCACGTCCGGATAGTGCTGCGAAAGCGCTTCGAGGCGCGCCTTGGCGTTCTCGGCCGCGAGGAGGTCGCTCGCCCCCGTCGCGCGGAACACGCCGAAGGCCACCACCGGCTGGGCGTCGAGGAGCGCGAAGCTGTCGAGCTCGCTCGCCCCGTCGCTGACGGTGCCGAGCTGGTCGAGGCGCACCGTGTCGCCCGTCGGCAGGCGGATCGCGGTCGCGGCGAGGCCCTCCAGGGTTTCGGCCGAGCCGAGGGTGCGGATGGAGTATTCCTGGCCGGCGAGATCGCCGCTGCCGCCGCCCAGATTGATGTTGGCGCGCACGAGCTGCGCGTTGACGTCCGCCGCGCCGAGGCCGAGCGCCAGGAGGCGGTCCGGGTCGAGATCGACGAGGATCTGCCGCTCCGCGCCGCCGAAGCGCGTGACGCGCCCGACGCCCGCGGCCAGCTGGAGGTCGCGCGCCACGACGTCGTCGACGAAGGTCGACAGGTCCTGGATCGAGCGCGTCGGGTCCGACACGGCATAGGTCAGGATCGCCTGGCCGGTGACGTCGAGGCGCTGGACCAGGGGCTCGGTGGCGCTTTCGGGCAGCTCGTCGCGCACGCTCGCCACCGCGTCCTTCACGTCGTTGAGCGCCCGGTCGGTGTTCGTGCCGATGGCGAACTCGATCGTGAGATTGGCGGAGCTGTCGGTGGCGCTCGCGCTGACGTGGCGCACGCCCGTCACGTCGCCGACCGCGGTCTCGATCGGCCGGACGATCTGGCTGACGATCTCGGACGGCGCGGCGCCCGGCTGGGCGACGGCGATGGTGACGATCGGAATGTCGACGTTCGGCATCTGCGTGACCGGCAGGCGCATGAAGCTGACCCAGCCGGCGATGCAAAGGACGAGAAACAAGGCGATCGGCGGGACCGGGTTGCGGATCGCCCAGGTGGACATGTTCATCGCACGATCTCCGAAGCCTCGCGCGCGGGCGTCGCCGCCCCGTCGCGGGTCGGCCGGATCCGGTCGCCGCTGCCGAAGAAGGCGCCGGCCCGCGCCACGACCTCGTCGCCGGGCGCGAGGCCCTCCACGATCTCGCGCCGGCCCTGCCAGATGAGGCCGGCCGTGACCGGGCGGCGCTCCAGGACGCCGTCCTCTACCCGCAGCACGTAGCTGCCTTCCGCGTCCGTGATGACGGCGGTCGCGGGAACGGTCAGGCCGCGCCGGTTCTCGGTGGTGATCCAGCCGCTGGCGAAGAGGCCGGGACGAAGGCCTTCGCGGTTCTCGAGCGCGATCCGCACGCGGCCGAGGCGGCTCGTCGGCTCCACCACCGGCCAGATGAGGCGCACCGTTCCCTCGACGCGGCCGAGGCCCGCGACGGTTAGCTCGGCGGGGTCGCCGGCGCCGATCAGGCCGAGCTCGGTCTCGATCACCTCCACCTCCGCCTCGACGGCGCCGTCGCGGATGATGCGGAAGATCGGCTCGCCGGCGGAGCTCGCGACGGCGCCGACCTGGCCGTTGCGCGCCGAAACGATGCCGGCGACGGGGGTGCGGATCTCGGCATTGGCGAGGTTCAGCCGCGCGATGTCGAGGTTGGCGCCGGCGCGCTGGAGCTGGGCCTGGGCGACGGCGAGGCCGGCTTCCGCCGACTGGATCGCGGCCTCGGCGGTCTGGCGGTTGGCGAGGGCCTCGTCGAGGGTCGCCTGCGTCCCCGTGCCGGTGCCGCGCAGCTGCTCGGCCCGCTGGAGCGCCTGGTTGGCCTGCGTCTGCCGGGCCTGCGCCGAGGCGATCTCGCCGCGCGCCTGGGCGACGCTGGCTTGCGCCTGCGCGTGGTCGGCTTCGGCCTGCGCGAGCTGCGAGCGCAGCGCCCGCTCGTCGAGGAGGGCAAGAACGGCGCCGGCCTCGACGCGGTCGCCGACGTCCGCGTTGAGCTCGGTGAGAACGAAGCCCGTGGCTTCGGGAAAGATCAGCACCTCGTCGCGCGGCAGCAGCGCGCCGGCGACCGAGATGCGGCGCTGGATCTCGGCCTCCTCGGCGCTCGCCACCGTGACCGCCGGCAACCGCGCCTCCGCGGCCGGCTCCGCCACCTCCTGCGCGGCGAGCGGCGCCGTTCCCGCCATGAGGCCGGCCAGGCAGAGAGCCCCGACGATGCGTGCCCAGGCGGCTTTGGCGAGGCTGCGGGGGCGGGCAGGGCGAGGGGCGTCGTTGGGCATGCTTGTATCCGGCCGATCAGTCATGAGCGGGCCGGATGTAGGAACGAAGTCTCGTCAGGGGAACCCGGACGCCGCTGCGAGGGCCGCACGAGGAGTGACTTCGCGGCGCGGCGCCTCGAATGGGCCGGCCTGAACGCCGCGGCTCCGGTCGTCGGCGCGGTGCGGCGCGGAAGGGAGTGGAAAAGCGGGCCGGAAGTTGCCATCTTTGCCCCATGAGCGAAAGGCTGCACTTCTTGGACAAGCACAACGTCATGGGCATCGGCAGGTCGAAGGACGAGGAGGGCGGGGAAGGCTCCCTTGAGGGCCACTTCCTCATCGCCATGCCCGGCATGCAGGACGAGCGCTTCGCCCGGAGCGTCGTCTACGTCTGCGCCCACTCGGCCAACGGGGCCATGGGCTTCATCATCAACAAGGCCCAGCCCTTCACCTTCGCCTCGCTCCTGACGCAGCTCGATATCGTGTCCGACGAGAACGAGATCCGCCTGCCCCGCAAGGGCCAGGAGGTTTCGGTCTGCATGGGCGGGCCGGTGGAGAAGGCGCGGGGCTTCGTGCTGCATTCGAGCGACTACGATTCCGACTCCACGGTGCCGGTGTCGGAGGACATCTCGCTGACGCCGACGCTGGACATCCTGAAGGCGATCTCCCGCGGCGTGGGTCCGACCACGGCGATCATGGTGCTCGGCTATTCCGGCTGGAGCGCCGGGCAGCTCGAAGCGGAGATCGCGGCGAACGGCTGGCTGACCTGCGAGGCGGACGTCGACATCGTCTTCTCGCCCGAGCTCGACGACAAATACAACCGCGCCCTCGGCCTTCTGGGCATCGACCCGCTCTTCCTGAACAGCGAGGCCGGGCACGCCTGAGGGACGTAGGTCCGTTCGCGCCGCCGCGAGGACGGTGCGAAGCGGGTTTTGGCGCGGACCCCGAGCTGCTATGGCGTCGGCGTGACGAACAACGATTTTCCCCCACCCGCCCGCTCCGCCGTCTACGGCGCGCCGCCCCCCGATCTCGTCGAGGTTCCCGACGGGGCCGCGCAGCTCTCGCCGCTGTGCCCGGGCGCTCTCGCCATCGAGAGCCTTCCCGATGCCGCGCTCGGCGAGATCGCCGTGGCGGCGCCGGCGGGCTCGGTCGAGCGGCGCTACGTTCTGGCCCAGGCGCTGCGGGCGCTCGCCCCCGGCGGGACGCTCACGGCCAGCGCCCCGAACGACAAGGGCGGACAGCGGGTGAAGCGGGAGCTGGAAGGCTTCGGCTGCGCGGTCGCCGAGCGTTTCAAGGCGCGCCAGCGCATCTGCACCGTGGAGCGGCCGGCGGCGCCGGCGGGTCTGGCCGAGGCGATCGCGGCCGGAGCGCCGGTCGACGTCGAGGCGATGGGTCTGCGATCGCAGCCCGGCATCTTCTCGTGGAACCGGATCGATCCGGGAACGGCGCTTCTGCTGGCGCACCTGCCCCCGCTCGCGGGACAGGGCGCCGACCTCGGCGCGGGGCTCGGCATCCTGGCGAAGGCGGTCCTCGGCTCGGTGCGGGTCGAGGAACTGACGCTGGTGGAGATCGACCGGCGCGCCGTCGAGGCCTCGCGCGCGAACGTGCCCGACCCGCGGGCGCGCTTCCTGTGGGCCGATGCCCGAGACGCCAAACTGAGCGAACTCGACTTCGTCGTGACCAACCCGCCCTTCCACGCGGACGGGATCGAGGACCGCGGTCTCGGCCAGGCCTTCGTCGCCGTCGCGGCCCGCATGCTGCGGCGCTCGGGGCGGCTCGTTCTCGTCGCCAACCGCCACATGCCCTACGAGGAGGGCCTGCGCGCGGCCTTCGCGGCGGTGAAGGTGCTCGCCGACGAGGGCGGCTACAAGGTGATGGAGGCGCGCAAATGACGAAGGTGCCGACCGCCCGCCTCGACAAGCTCCTGTCCAACATGGGCTACGCCTCGCGCCGCGAGATCCAGATGCTGGCCAAGCAGGGCCACATCCGCCTCGACGGCGCGCCGGTGGCGCGGGCCGACGAGCGCATCGCGCTGATGCCCGACCTCGAAAGGCGGCTGGTGGTCGACGGCGAGGCGCTCGACCCGCTGCCGGGCTTCGCGCTCATGGTGAACAAGCCCCTCGGCGTCACCTGCTCGCACAAGGAAGCGGGGCCGCTGGTCTACGATCTCCTGCCGACCCGCTGGCGGCGGCGCGACCCGGCGATCTCGACCGTCGGGCGGCTCGACAAGGAAACCTCCGGCCTCCTCCTGATGACCGACGACGGCGGGCTCCTCCATCGCATCATCTCGCCGAGCCGGCATGTCCCGAAGCGCTACCGCGCCCGGCTCGCCCGGCCGCTGGGCGGCGAGGAGGGCACGCTCTTCGCCTCCGGCACCCTGATGCTGGAGGGCGACGACAAGCCGCTGAAGCCCGCCGAGCTGGAGGTCGTCGGGCCGCAGGAGGCCGTGCTCACGGTCCACGAGGGGCGCTACCATCAGGTGCGCCGGATGTTCGCGGCGGCGGGCAACCACGTCGAGGCGCTGCACCGCGAGCAGGTGGGCGGGCTTGCCCTGCCTGCCGACCTCGAACCCGGCGCGATCCGGCGCCTCGGCGAAGCGGAGATCGCCGCGATCTTCGCGGGCTAGAGCCCATTATCCGATGGCGAAGCGGATCCGCTTCGCCGGAAGACGCCCTAGCTCGCGCGGCGGCCGTTGCGGCGGTCGCCCAGGCGCTTGCGCACGGCCTCCGCGGTAAGCGGCTGCGAGAACAGGTAGCTCTGCGCGTATTCGCATTTCAGCTCGCGCAGGCGGGCGACGTCCTCTTCCGTTTCCACCCCTTCGGCGACGACGGCCAGACCTAGTTCGTGGGCCATGGTGGCGATCGACTGGACGATGATCGGGCGCTGCGGATGCGTGTTGTTCGCGCGCAGGAAGGACTGGTCGATCTTCAGCGTGTCGAAGGGAAAGCGCATGAGGTAGGCGAGCGAGGAATAGCCCGTGCCGAAATCGTCCAGCGACAGGCCGACGCCGAGCTCGCGCAGGCGCACCAGGAGCTGAGCCGAGCGCTCGGGATTGTCCATCACGACGCTCTCGGTGATCTCCAGCTTCAGGGCGCCCGGCGCGAGCTGATAGCGCGACAGCACCGCGCGCACGTCCGATAGGAGGTCCTGGCGGATGAGCTGGCGGCTGGAAATGTTGACGGACACGGTGAGGCTCTCGGCGCCCGGCAGGCGCCGCCAGTCGGACAAGCGGCGGGCCGCCTCTTCCAGCGCGAACTGGCCGAGCGGCACGATGAGGTCGCAGGATTCCGCGAGCGGCACGAAGTCGGCGGGCGACACGAGGCCGCGCTTCGGGCTTTCCCAACGCATCAGCGCCTCGAAGCCGGCGATCTGCGCGTCGGCGAGGCGCACGATCGGCTGGTAGACGAGGAAGAGCTCGCCGCGCTCCAGTGCCCGGCGCAGGTCCGATTCGAGCTGGAGGCGGCCGGACACGGCGGTCTTGAGGGCGGGGCGGAAGGGCTCGATGCGGTCGCCGCCGAGCTTCTTGGCCTGGAACATGGCGAGTTCCGCTTCCTTGATGGCCTCCGGCGCGGGCACTGCGGGGCTCAAGGTGGCGACGCCGAGCGAGGCGGTGAGGACGATCTCGCGCCCGCCGATGGCGATGGGCGCGCGGATCGCGGCGCGAAGCTGCTCGGCGAAGGCGGCGATGCCGTCGGCGGTGGTCTCGGACACCAGGATCAGGCCGAACTGGTCGCCCGACAGCCGGGCGAGCGAGTCCTGGGGCTTCAGGACGCGCTTCAGGCGCCGGCCGAGGGTGAGGAGGATGGTGTCGCCGGTGGCGAGGCCGAAATCCTCGTTGACCTGGCGGAAGCGGTCGACGTTCACGACGAAGACGCTCGGGCGCATGTCCTGGCGCGAGGACAGGAGCGCGACGATCGCGTCGAGCCGGTCGATGAACAGCTCGCGGTTCGGCAGGCCCGTGAGCTGGTCGTGCAGCGCGTCGTGGAGCAGGCGCTCCTCGGACTTCTTGCGCTCGGTGACGTCGTTCATGGTGCCGACGCACCGCACGACCTCGCCGTCCGAGCCGAGAACGGGGCGCGCGCGCAAGCTCACCCAGTGATAATGCCCTTCCTCGTCGCGCAGGCGGAAATCCTGCTGGATGCGCCCGCGCCGGTGCTCGAGGATCGTGTCGAGCGCGAGCTTGAAGCGGTCGCGGTCGTCCGGGTGGAGGATCGGCAGCCATTCCCGGGCCGGGCCGTTCATCGCGGCGATCGGCATGCCGGCGAGCGCCTCGCCGTCGACCCCGGCATAGATGCGGTCGCGCGTCACGTCCCAGTCGAAGATCGCGTCGCCCGTGCCGGCGAGCGCCAGGGCCTGGCGCTCGAGATCGGAGATGCGCCCGTCGACGATGCCCCCGCCGGCGAAGGCGTGCTGCATGACGGTGAAGCCGATCAGAAGCACGATCAGGACGAGGCCGCCGCCGATGGCGGGCTGGATCACGTCGTTGTCGAGGCGGCCGGTGACGGTGAGCCAGGTGCCGAAGAGCCAGAACAGGACGAGCGCCCAGGTCGGGATCAGCATCACGGCGCGGTCGTAGCCGAGAAAGGCGAGATACAGGATGAGGACGAGGCCGACGCCGGCGATCACCGCGAGCGAGACCCGGGCGATGCCGGAGGCGAGGATCGGATCGAACACCGCGAGGCCGGCGAGAACGGCGAGGCCGGCGAGCCAGAGGCCGGTGAAGATTGACAGGACGCCGTGCCAGCGGTTGAGGTTCAGATAGGCGTAGAGGAAGAGGACGAGGGTGAAGGCGAGCGCCACCTCGACGCCCGCGCGCGCGATGCGCTCCTGCGCGATCGCGGCGGGCATCAGCTTCTGCCAGAAGTCGAAGTCGATGCAGATATAGGCGAGCACCGCCCAGGCGAGCGCGGCGGTCGCGGGAAACATCGCCGAGCCCTTCACCACGAAGAGGATCGTCAGGAACACGGCGAGGAGGCCGGCGATGCCGAGAACGATGCCGCGATAAAGGGTGTAGGAGTTGACCGTGTCCTTATAGGCGTCGGGCTCCCACAAGCGGATCTCGGGGAGCTTGGGCGAGGAGAGCTCGGCGACGAAGGTGACGACCGCGCCGGGATCGAGGGTGAGGCGGAAGACGTCGCCCTCGCTCGCGGTCTGGCGGTCGAGCGCGAAGCCTTCGGACGGCGTGATCGAGAGGATGCGCTGCGAGCCGAGGTCGGGGTTGAGGACGCCGGAGCCCGCCAGGCGGAAGTTCGGAGCGACGATCAGGCGGTCGAACTGCTCGTCGCTCGGATTGGCGAGGGCGAAGACGGCCCAGTTGACCGGGCCGTTCGGCGCCGTCGCCTCGACCTCGATGCGGCGCACGATGCCGTCGGGACCGGGAACGGTGGACACCTGGAAGTTGCGGTCCTCCGAGCGATGGAACTCGATGCCCGGCAGGAGGTTGATCGCCGTTTCGTCCTGGCCGACGCTGAGCGGCGTCAGCGCCCGCGCCGGCAGGCCGGCGGCGAGAAGCAGCGCGCCGACGAGCATGAGCAGCGGGACGAGACGGGTCGTGATCTCTCGGAAGGTCGGCATCGGCGGGCGGGTACTCGGAACGGTCTGACGAAACGGCGCGAAGCGGCTGAACGCGCCCATCTCACCCGGCTGCGGCGGAATGGAGACGGCCGGGGGTCGGACGTGCGCCGCCGTCCTCGGCGAGAAGGGCGTAGAGGTTGTGGTCCTCCCAGCGCCCGTCGATCTTCAGGTACTTGCGCAGGTGCCCCTCGTAGCGGAAGCCGCAACGCTGGAGGAGGGCGATCGAGCGGGCATTGGTGGGCAGGCAGGCCGCCTCGATGCGGTGCAGGCGCTCGACCTCGAAGACGAAGGGCTTGATCAGCTCCACCGCGCCGCGCATCAGGCCGCGGCCGGCATAGCGCTCGCCCATCCAGTAGCCGAGCGTGCAGCTCTGGGCGACGCCGCGCCGGATCTGGCCGACGGTGGCCCCGCCGAGAAGCGTGTCGCCCTTCGCGTCGAAGAGGAAGAAGGTGTAGCCGGAGCGCTCCACCGCCTCCTGGCGGTAGCGCTTGAGGCGCGCGCGATAAGCGGGGCGCGACAGCTCGTCCCCGCTCCAGGCCGGCTCCCAGGGCGCCAGGAAGGCGCGGCTCTCGGCCCTGAGGTCGCGCCATTGCGGGTAGTCGTCGGCCCGCGGCAGGCGCAGCAGGAGGCGCTCGTCGGCGATGTCCGGCAGGACCTGTCCGAACAGCTGGTCGAACAGCCGCATGGCGCGCCGACCGCCTTCTCGTCTCAGCGCCCGGCCGCGAGGGCCTGGACGGGAGGCGGCGCGCCGGCCGAAAGGCGGGTCGACAGCTCGCCCAGGCCCGGCAGGTGGTCGATCGGCCCGATCGCGGCGAGCGTCGCCGGCCCCTGCAGGAACAAGCGCTCGGCGAGGTCGCAGATGCGCTCGGGCGTGATCGCGGCGAGGCGGTCGAGGAGCTCCTCGTTGGTGATGGTGCGGCCGGCGAACATCAGCTGGCGGGCGATCTGGCCGGCGCGGGATCCCGGGCTTTCCTGGCTCATCAGGAGCGAGGAACGCATCTGGGCGCGGGCGCGCGTCAGCTCCGCCTCGCCGATGCCGGCGGAGGCGCGCATCAGCTCGTCGATGATGACGGGGGCGAGTTCGGCGAGCTCCTCCTCTCCGGTCGCGGCGTGGACGCCGAAGATGCCGGTATCGGAAAAGGACCAGTGGAAGGCGTAGATCGCGTAGCAGAGGCCGCGGGTCTCGCGAACCTCCTGGAACAGGCGCGAGGACATGCCGCCGCCCAGGACGTGGGCGAGGACCTGGCTCGCATAGAAGTCGCGCTGGTAGTAGGGCCGGCCCTGGAAGCCGAGAACGAGCTGGGCGTCCTGGAGGTCGCGGCTCTCGCGGAACTCGCCGCCCGTGTAGCGCGCCGCGGGCGCCGGCTCGGCGGGCGCGCGCGTGGCTCGAAAGCCCGAGAAGGCGTCCTCGATCTGGCGGCAGATCGCGTCGTGGTCGACGGCGCCGGCGGCGCTGACGATCATGCGCGAGGGATCGTAGTTGCGCCCGAGATAGGCGCGCAGCGATTCGGGCGTGAAGGACTTCACGCTCTCGCGCGTGCCGAGAATCGGACGGCCGATGACCTGGTCGGCGAAGGCGGTCGCCTGGAAGCGGTCGAAGACGATGTCGTCGGGCGTGTCCTCGGCGGCGCCGAGCTCCTGGAGGATCACCGACTGCTCGCGCTCGAGCTCGGCCGGATCGAAGCGCGAGTCGGTGATGATGTCGGCGAGGATGTCGAAGGCGAGCGGCACGTCGTCGCGAAGGACGCGGGCGTAGTAGGAGGTCGTCTCGACCGTGGTCGCGGCGTTCAGCTCGCCGCCGACGTCCTCGATCTCCTCGGCGATGGCGCGCGCCGAGCGGCGCGACGTGCCCTTGAAGGCCATGTGCTCCAGGAGATGGGCGAGGCCGTGCTCGTCGGCGAGCTCGTCGCGCGCCCCGCTCTTCACCCAGATGCCGAGGGCCGCGCTTTCCAGAAGGGGCATGTCTTCGGTGGCGACGGTCATGCCGTTCGCCAGTTCGGTGATCCGGGCGCTCAAGCGGCGGCTCCCTTGGCCGCGGCCTGGCTCCGGGCGAGGACGTAGGTCTGGACGGCGGAGAGTTCCGCGGGAAGCCGGTCGAACTGTTCGGCCCGCTCCATCAGGCCTTCGTGGCTGACGGGAAGGCTGGCGTCGCGGCCGCACGCCCGCTTCACGGCTTCTGGGAACTTCGCGGGATGGGCGGTGGAGAGCGTGATCATCGGCTCGTCCCCGAGATGCCGCTCGGCGACGCCGACGCCGACCGCGGTGTGCGGATCGAGGAGGTAGGAGGTGTCGTCGAGGATCCGGCGGATGGTCCTGGCCGTGTCCTCCTCGCCGGAGCGGCCGGCCGCGAAGAGGGTGCGGATCGAGGCCAGGGTCTCCGCCGGCACGGTGAAGCCGCCGGACTGCCAAAGGCTCGCCATCATGCGGCGCACGCCGGCGGCGTCGCGCCCGCCCGCCTCGAACAGGAGGCGCTCGAAGTTGGAGGAGACCTGGATGTCCATGGAGGGGGACATCGTGGCTTCCACGCCGTTCGTCTCGTAGCGACCCGTGTCGAGGCAGCGGGCGAGGATGTCGTTGGCGTTGGTGGCGACCACCAGGCGCTTGACCGGCAGCCCCATGCGGGTCGCGGCGTAGCCGGCGAAGATGTCGCCGAAATTGCCGGTCGGCACCGTGAAGGAGACCTCGCGCTCGGGGCTCCCGAGGCTCGCGGCGCTGGTGAAGTAGTAGACGATCTGGGCCATGATGCGGGCCCAGTTGATGGAGTTGACGCCCGACAGCGCGACGCGGTCGCGGAAGCGCGGATCGTTGAACATGCCCTTCACGATGCCTTGCGCGTCGTCGAAGGTCCCGTCGATCGCGACGGCATAAACGTTGTCGGCGCCCGACGTCGTCATCTGGCGCTGCTGCACCGGCGACACGCGCCCGTTCGGGAAGAGAATGAAGAGGTCGGTGCGCGCGCGGCCCGCGAAGGCGGCGATCGCCGCGCCGCCGGTATCGCCCGAGGTCGCGCCGACGATGGTCGCGCGCCGGCCGCGCTCGGCGAGGACATGGTCCATCAGCCGGGCGATGAGCTGCATCGCCACGTCCTTGAAGGCGAGCGTCGGGCCGTGGAAGAGTTCGAGGCAGAAGTGCCGCGGGCCGATCTGCACGAGCGGGGCGACGGCCGGGTGCGGGAAGGTGGCGTAGCTTTCCGCGATCATGCGCTTGAGGTCGGCGTCCTTGATCTCGCCGCCGACGAAAGGCTGCATGACGGCGAAGGCGACCTCGGGATAGGAAGCCCCGGCAAAGCCGCGGATCGTCTCGGGCGACAGCGTCGGCCAGGTCTCGGGGACGTAAAGGCCCCCGTCGGCGGCCAGGCCCGCCAGGAGGACGTCGGCGAAGCCGAGAACGGGCGCCTCTCCGCGCGTACTCACATATTTCACGTGCAACTCCACTCCCGCCCACCTGCCGCAGGCCGGCCGCGGCGGGGAAAATCCGATCGGGCCATTGTCCGCCTGTCGCTTGGCCCGGCGCGCTTTGCTAAGAAGCCGCCGGGGCAATCATAAGGAAAGAACCGACGGATGCCTATGGGTTTCACGAAACGGCTCGCGCTCGCGCTGCTGCTGCCGGCGGGTCTTGCGGCCTGCGCCTCATCAGGTGGCAGCACGGATATTGCCAACTCCTTGTCGCCCCAGCGCCCGGCCACCGCCGAGCCGGTCGCCGTTGCCGGGTTCGAGGCGGGCACGCAGCCGGAGTTCTGCCCGAACGTGACGCTGCGCGAGGGGACCTCGATCCTGGAGCGTCCGGCCTTCGTCGCCTCGATCACGGGCACGAGCCGCGACTGCCGCGTGGCCGACGGCAAGCTGTTCATGCACGTTGGCGTCGCCGGCCGGGTCATGCCGCAGGGGGGCACGGGCTCCTCCACGGTGCGCCTGCCGATCCGCGTCGCGGTCACGCGCGGCAGCGACGTCCTTTACTCCAAGCTCGGCAGCCAGGCGGTGACGGTGAACCCCGGCGGGGGCGCGCAGATCTTCTCCTTCGTCGACACGGGCGTCGCGCTCGCCGGTCCCTCCGACCGCTCGCTGACGGTGTTCGTCGGCTTCGACGAGGGCCCGCCGGCCGGCGGCGGTCGGACCGCCGCGGCGCAGTAGGGGCGCAAGCCGAGGCGCGCCCGTCTCAGCCGGCGGGCGGGGCGCTGCCCTGCCCGGGCGAACCCAGCATCTCGCGCAGTCGTCGATAGGCTCGGGCGTCGTCGCCCTCACCGGGCGGCGGCGGCGCCTCGTCGAGGAGGCTGCGTGCCGTCCACCCGGTCATGGTGGCCTTGTCGGGATCGGCGCCCTTCTCGATGAGGTAGAGAAGAAGCGGCCAAGCCTGGTGAAGGCCCGCGAGCGTCGCGGGCGTGCCGTCGCCGAACAAGGGGAACTCGACGTCGACGCCGCCCTCCACGAGCCTCCGGAGCGCGTCGAGGTCGTGGGCGGCGATCGCCGTCGAAAGCTCCTCCTCGATGCGCTGCTCGGCACGCATGGGCGGCGGCTGGTTGGCGTACATGACGGCGGCGAGCGCGACGACGACCCCGGCTGCGAGGCCGAAGATCACCCAGATCGCGCGGCGAAAGGTTCGCGCCTTGCCGACCTCGTTCCGACGGCGCGCCCGCTTCTCGAAGCCGGCGAAGACCGGCAGGAGGATCGGATAGAACGTCACCGCCGCGAGTACGGCGAAGTAGAGCCATCTTTCCCAAGGCTCGGGATCGCCCGGGACGTTGATGAGGACCGGAGTCACCAGGAGGATGCACAGGACCCAGAGGATCCAGGGCGGCAGACCGGCGAGGATGCGCAGGCGCGTCCTCCTCGCGGGCGGTGCCGCCCGGATCGGCCCGGCACCCTCGGCCATCAGTCGCCCCGCCAGAGCGACAAGGCTTCGACCGTCGCGGGATAGTCGGCGAGGCGGCCGATCACGGTCTCGGCGCCGGCTTCCGTCAGGGCGTCGGCATGGCCGGCCCAGGTGTGCTTGCCGCCGGTGAAGCCGACGACGCGGCAGCCGGCCGCGATCGCGGCGTGGACGCCGTGCACCGAGTCCTCGATGACGATCGCGGCGCCGGGATCGACCTCGAACTCGCGGCAGGCGTGGAGGAAGACGTCCGGCGCGGGCTTGGGGGCCTTGGAGCCCACTTCGACCGCGGAAAAGACGTAGGGACGGAAGCGGTCCCAAAGGTCGACGCGCTTCAGCTCCAGCTGGAGGAGGCTCGTCGCGGAGTTCGAGCAGATGCAGCGCGGCAGGTCGACGAGGTCGAGCATGGCGTGGACGCCCGGCACGGCCTGCACCTCGCGGCCGATGCGCTCCTTGACCGCCGCCTCGACCTTGCCCGCGAAATCGTCGGGAAAGGCTCGGCCGGTCTCTTCCTCCAAGCGCTTGACGATCGCGCCCCAGGTGAGGCCGGCGAAGCGCGCGCCGAGTTCGCCGGCGGTGAACTCGAAGCCGAACTCCGTCAGCATCTCCGCCTCGACCTCGGCCGCGATGATCTCCGAATCCACGAGGACGCCGTCGCAGTCGAAGATGGCAAGCTGGAGCGCGGACATGGGGGCCTCGGACGAACAATGCGGGACAGGGCAGGCGAAGCCTCCCGCATGCCCGCCTTCGGCGCGCCTGTCCAGGGGCGCGATCGAGGGACGGCGAAAGGCCGTTCCGGTGCCTTCATGGAATGTTTACCGCGTTCGGTAACCATGAATCCGGTTCAAACCGTCCCCGCATTTGTCCGGTGTTGCATGATCAAGACGCGTTCGAAGCCCCGCCCGGAGCACGTTCCCGAGACCGAGCCGGCGCCCGCCGGCCAGATCCTCGTCGGCGACTGCATCGCCAAGATGGCGATGATGCCGGAAAAGAGCGTCGACCTGATCTTCGCCGATCCGCCCTACAACCTACAGCTCGGCGGCGACCTCTACCGGCCCGACCAGAGCAAGGTGGACGCGGTCGACGACGACTGGGACCGCTTCGACAGCTTCGAGGCCTACGACGCCTTCACCACGAGCTGGCTGATCGCGGCGCGGCGCGTCCTGAAGCCGACGGGCTCGATCTGGGTGATCGGATCCTACCACAACATCTTCCGCGTCGGCGCCAAGATGCAGGACCTCGGCTTCTGGCTGCTCAACGACGTCGTTTGGCGCAAGAGCAACCCCATGCCGAACTTTCGCGGCCGGCGGATGCAGAACGCCCACGAGACCATGATCTGGGCCTCGCGCGACAAGGATTCCAAGGGCTACACCTTCAACTACGACGCCATGAAGGCGGCCAACGACGACGTGCAGATGCGCTCGGACTGGCTGTTCCCAATCTGCTCGGGCGCCGAGCGGCTGAAGGATACGGAGGGCAAGAAGGCCCATCCGACGCAGAAGCCGGAAGCGCTCCTCGCGCGCATCCTCCTGTCGACCTCGCGCCCCGGCGACGTCGTGCTCGACCCCTTCTTCGGGACCGGCACGACCGGAGCCGTGGCCAAGCGCCTCGGCCGGCGCTTCATCGGCATCGAGCGCGAGCGCGCCTATGCCCAGGCGGCCGAAGCGCGGATCGCGGCGATCGAGCCCCTGGAGGCCGCGGCGCTGAAGTCGGTGCTGCCCAAGCGCGCCGAGCCGCGCGTGCCCTTCGCCAGCCTCGTCGAGTCCGGGATCGTCGCGCCCGGCGCCGAGCTGACGGACATCAAGGGCCGCTGGAGCGCCATGGTGCGCGCCGACGGAACGATCGCGATCGATGGCGAAGCGGCCTCCATCCACCGCATCGGCGCCAAGGTGCAGGGTCTCGAGAGCTGCAACGGCTGGGCCTTCTGGCACCTGCGCGAGAAGGGGGGGCTTACCCCGATCGAGGAACTGCGCCGCCAGATCCGCGAGCGGATGGGGACGGTCGGCGCGTAAGCGCGGCGTCCACGACCTTGCGCATGAGGGTCGGCAGGGCGGCGCCGCCGAGTTCGGCGGGCAAGACCCAGCGCCCCTGCGTGCCGGGCGGCACGTCGGGCACGTCGGCGCACCAGACCTCGAGAACGAGGTCGAAATGGGTGAAGCCGTGAGCCGCTGTGCCCATGGCCTGCCAAGCGGCGGGGAAGGGCGCAGCGGACGCGCCGGTCTCGCCGTCCGCGCGCGAACTCCAGCCGGTGCTCGGCGGCTCGCTCATGCCGCCGAGAAGGCCCGAGGGCGGCCGGCGGCGCAGCCATATCGCCCCGTCGCTCGGTCGCACGGCCACGAAGGCGGCGCCGCGGCGCTGCGGCTTGGCGCTCTTCTTCGGCTTGACGGGAAAGCTCTCCTGGCGCCCTTCGGATGCCGCGCGGCAGTCGGGACGCCAAGGGCAAAGGACGCAGGCTGGCTTGCGCGGCGTGCAGACGGTGGCTCCCAGATCCATCATCGCTTGCGCGAAGTCGCCGGGTCGCCCGACGGGCAGGATCGCGGCGAGCGCCGCGCGAATCGCCACCTTCGCCTTCGGCAGCGGCGTTTCGATCGCGAGAAGGCGGGTCGTCACGCGCTCGACGTTGCCGTCGACGACGGGCACCGCCTCGTCGAAGGCGATGGCCGCGATGGCCGCGGAGGTATAGTCGCCGATGCCGGGCAGGTCGCGCAGGCGCGCGGCGCTGCCGGGAAAGCGTCCGGCGAAGTCGTCGGCAACGGTCTTGGCGCAGGCGTGGAGATTGCGCGCGCGGCTGTAATAGCCGAGACCCGCCCAGGCACCCATCACGTCCGCCTCGTCGGCCGCGGCGAGCGCCGCGACATCGGGCCATTTGTTGACGAAGCGCTCGAAAAAGGGTTTCACCGCCGCGACCGTCGTCTGCTGGAGCATGACTTCCGACAACCAGACGCGGTAGGGATCGGCAACCGTTCCGGCAGCGCGCGCGGCGGGCGACACCCGCCAGGGAAGGTCGCGGGCATGCCGGTCGTACCAGTCGAGAAGGCGCTCGGCGAGGCGGTTTCGAGGGGACTCTGACGGCATGGACGACTTGAGGGGACCGGAGGGATTCTTTCGCCGCGAACCGGCGCTGCGCGCGGCGGCGCCCGTGGGCTCCGGCCGCCTCGACGCCCTTCTCTACCCGCCGCTCGCCGACATTGCGAGGCGCAACCACGTCGCATTCACCGTGCTCTTCGCGCTGGCGGCCTTTCTCGGCTCGACCTTCACCTTCATGCTGATCCTGCTCGCCGGCTGGGCGCTGATCTCGCTGGTGCTGCGGCGCATCCCGCTGGTGATCGGCGCGCCCGACATGCCCGTCGTCCTGTCCTGCCTCGGCTTCGTCGGCCTGCTCTCGGCGATCGACTTCGCTCAGAACGGCGGCTCGGCGCTCTACGCGGCGGCGACGCTCCTCCTCTACATTCTGCCGGCCTTCCAGATCTGCCGCATGCGCATCTCGGATCCCGACAAGGTGCTGCCGGCGAGCTTTCTCGGCCTCGCCATCGGCGGTGTCGCGATCGGCCTCCTGTCGATCGGCCAGCACGCGCTCGGCTGGCAGCGGGTCGAGGGGCTGATGGGCAATGCCGGGCCGCTCTCGGTCGCCGCGCTGTTTGCCGCCGGCGGGGCGGGCCTGTGCCTGCGGGCGGAGGGACCGCGCTGGCGCAACCTCCTGGCGCTGGCGGGCCTGTGCGGCGCACTGGCCGGGCTGCTTCTCAGCGGCATGCGCGGCACATGGTTCGCGGCCCCGCCGGTCGCGGCGGCGGTGCTCTGGGCGCGGTGGGGCGACCTGTCGACGCTGTGGCGGGCGCTGTCGCCGCGGCGGCGGGTGGGGATCGGCGTCCTCGCGCTTCTCGTGGCGCTCGCCCTCGTGGTTCTCGTCCTGCCCTCGGTCAGCGAGCGCGCCCGCCACTTCGATTCCGACCTCCAGGCGCTGATGGCCGGAAACGGCGACGGGCCCACCTCGCTCAGCCTGCGCTGGGAGATCTACCGGGCGGGCCTCGCCGCCTTCGCCGACGCGCCGGTCGTCGGCTACGGCTTCAGCCGGGTCTGGGCCGCGATCGTGCCCTATTTCGACACCGCGACCTTCGCGTCCTTCAGCTACTCGCACCTCCACAACATCGTCCTGACGATCGCGGTGGCCGGGGGGCTTTGCGGCGTGGCGGCGCTCTTCGCGCTCCTGTTCGCGCCGCTCGCCACCGCCATCCTGTGGCGGCATCGCGGCAGTCCGAGCGAGGCGCGCGACCGGATCGCCTTCGCGATCGTCCTCGTTTGCGCCTTCCTGATCCCCGGCTTCACCAACCTGTCGATCACCCACGACGTCCTCGACGGCATCTGGATCCTCGCCGCGCCGACGATCGCGGCCTCCGTGCCGCTGTCCCGGAAGCGTGCCTGGTGAGCGCGCCTCCCAAGCGACGGCGGGACGCCGCGCCCGTGTCGGATCTCGTCGCGGTGCTGATGGATCCGATCCTGAAGAAGAAGGCGGGCATGACCACGGGGCTCATCGCCGCCTGGCCGGAGCTCGTCGGCCCGCGCCTGTCCGACGTGACGCGGCCGGAAAAGCTGCAGTGGCCCGCCAAGCGCCGGCCGGGCGAGGGGATGGAGCCCGCCGTGCTCGTGGTCGCCTGCGAGGCGAGCGCCGCGCTGCGGCTCCAGCACCAGACCTCCGAGCTCCTCGACCGGTTGAACGCCTTCTTCGGCTTCCGGGCGGTGGAGCGGATCAAGATCGTTCAAAAGACCGTCAAGGAATGGCGGCCCAGCCGAAAGCCCGAGATGCGCCCGCTCTCCGAAGCGCAGCGCGCGCAGGTTCAGGCCATGGTCGAGCGGGTCGAGGATCCCAAGCTGAAACAGGCACTTGCGGAATTCGCGGCGAGCATTCTCGGCCGCGTGCGGCCGTGACGGCGGCGCGCCGTTCATCGCGGGTTCGGGAAGGCTCGGGCAAAACGCGCTTGGACAGGAGAAGCGGGCGCCGCTAGAGCCTGTGCCCGAAGGTTTGCTTGTTCATCGCCGAGGAGCGACGAGACATCATGCGAGACACGATCACCATCGCGCCGACCCGCCGCTCGTCCCGCGTGCGCGTCGCCGCTCTTCTCGGGGCCGCCGCCCTGTCGCTTGCGGCGCCGATGGGCGCCCAGGCGCAGGAGGCCGCGCCGGCCACCGCCGCTCCGGCCGCGGGTGCCGCCCCCGCCGTGACGCCCTCCGCCAGCGCCCCGGAAGCCCAGGGCAAGGTCGACGTCGGCGCGCTGATGGCGGCCGGCGCCCTGCCGGACGTCGTGATCGGCGACCCCAACGCGCCGGTGACCATCGTCGAATACGCCTCGACCACCTGCAGCCACTGCGCCGACTTCCACGCCAACAGCTATCCCGCGATCAAGGCCGCCTATCTCGACACCGGCAAGGCCAAGCTGATCATCCGCGAGTTCCCCTTCGACGAGCGCGCGCTCGCCGCCTTCATGCTGGCGCGCTGCGCGGGGGCGACCGAGCCCGAGCGCCGCACGCGCATGCTCGACGTCCTGTTCGACCAGCAGGACAACTGGGCGCGGGCCGAGAACGCGTCCGTCGCGCTCCTGTCGATCGCCAAGCTCGCCGGCCTGAACGAGGACGGCTTCAAGGCCTGCCTCGGCGACAAGACGCTGCAGGGCAACGTCGTCGCCGTCCAGCAGCGCGCCCAGACCGAGTTCGGCGTCAGCGCGACGCCGACCTTCTTCGTCAACGGCGACAAGTATCCGGGTGCGCTGTCGGCCGAGGACATGGCGGCGGTGATCGAAGCGCACGGCGGCCAGGGCTGACGATCGCCTCGGACGCGGCGCGCCCCGAGCGCCGCGTCCGGCTCCCTGTGAATTGTTGCAATGCAGCAATTGGCGCGCACCGCATCTTGGCCTAGATGTCGTGGCTCTGATTGAGGCAGCGGCACGCCCCGTGCGCGGCGCCGCTCGCGAGGGCGTGCCCGGACCCATGGCCAAGCGCTTGTTCACCTTCCGACGGGGCGTCGCCGAACGACCGGCCGACGCGGCGGAAGCGCTCGGCCAGAAGGGCTACAACCTCGCCGTCATGGCGGCGCTCGACCTGCCGGTGCCGCCCGGGTTCACGCTTTCCACCGGCGCCTGGCGCGACGCCGAGGCCGGCGGCGGAGCCCTGCCGCAGCCGCTGCGCGCCGACATCCGCGACGGCATCGAGTGGCTGGAAGCGGTGACCGGCCGGCGCTTCGACGGCGCCGAGCGCCCGCTGCTCCTGGCGCTGCGCACCGGCGCGCGGGGCGCGATGCCGGGTCTCGCCAACACCGTCCTCGACATCGGGCTCAACGACCGGACGGTCGAGATCTTCGCCGACGAGCTCGGCGACACCGACTTCGCCTTCCGCTCCTACAAGCGCTTCATGGAAAGCTTCGCCGCGCTCGTCCACGACGTCGATCCCGGCGAGTTCGAGGAGATCGCGGACGAGGAGGGCGAGCGCGCCGGCTGGCGGGGCGAGCCGGCGAGCCCGGCCGAGTGGCGCGCGCTGATGGCGCGCTACCACGCCTTCTACGAGGACGAGATCGGCGCGACGCTGCCGCAGGTGCCGTTGGAGCAGCTCGTCCAGGCGATCGAGGCGAGCTTCGCCTCCTGGCGCAACCCGCTCGCCAAGGCCTATCGCACGGCGCAGGGCGTGCCCGAGAATGCCGGCCTCGCCGTCACCGCCCACGCGATGATCTTCAACGAGCGCAACGTTTACTCCGGGACCGGCCGGGCGATCTCGCGCGACCTGGCGACCGGGCGGGCGCATCTGGCCGGCGAGTTCCGCGCCAAGGGCCGGGACGAGGCCGAGATCGGCGAGCGCGGCGAGGCGCTCGACCTTTCGGAAGTCTGCGCCGCCGGGGCGAACGCCGAGAGCTTTCCCGCCGACTGCGCCGAACTCGCCGGCCACGTCGCGCGGCTCGAGGCGCACCTCGCCGACGCGGTCGAGGTCGACTTCATGGTCGGCGACGGCGAGCTCTTCCTTCTTCAGTTCCGCCCGCTCCGGCGCACCCCCGCGCAGGCCGTGCGGATCGCCGTCGAGCAGGTGCGCGACGGGCTGATCGAGGAGGAGGAGGCGCTGCTCCGAATCGATCCCGCCTCGCTCGACCAGCTCCTCCATCCGACCATCGAGCGCGGCGGAGAGCTGCCGATCATCGGCCGCGGCATGCCCGCCTCGCCGGGCGCGGCGACGGGCGCGATCGTGTTTTCGACGGAGGCCGCGCGGCTTGCCGGCGCCGAGGGGCGGGCGGTGATCCTGGTGCGCAACGAGACGCTGCCGGAGGACGTTCACGGCATGCACGTCGCCGAAGGCGTCCTGACGATCCGCGGCGGCACGACGAGCCACGCCGCCGTCGTTGCCCGCGGTCTGGGCAAGCCCTGCGTGACCGGTGCGGGGCTGCTGCGCATCGACGCGGAGGCGGGAACGCTCCTCGCCTCCGGGCGCACGCTGCGCGAGGGCGACGAGATCACCATCGACGGCTCGTCCGGCGAGGTGATCGAGGGCGCCGTGACCCTGATCCGCCCGACGCTGACCGGCGATTTCGCGACCCTCATGGAGTTCGCAGACCGGGCCCGGCGCATGGGCGTGCGCACCAATGCCGAGACCCCCTTCGACGCGCGGGCGGCGCGCTCCTTCGGGGCGGAGGGCATCGGCCTCTGCCGCACCGAGCACATGTTCTTCGAGGGCGGGCGCATCCAGGCGATGCGCGAGATGATCCTCGCCAGCGACGAGGCGGGGCGGCGCCGGGCGCTGGAAGCGCTCCTGCCCATCCAGCGCTCGGATTTCATCGAGCTCTTCGAGATCATGGCCGGCCAGCCGGTGACGATCCGCCTCCTCGACCCGCCGCTCCACGAGTTCCTGCCCAAGGGCGACAACGAGATCGCGGAAGCCGCCGAACAGCTCGGGCTCGACGAATCGGTGATCCGCCAGCGCATCGACGCGCTGCACGAGTTCAACCCGATGCTCGGCCATCGCGGCTGTCGCCTCGCGATCTCCTATCCCGAAATCGTCGAGGTCCAGGCGCGGGCGATCTTCGAGGCGGCGATCGAGGCGGGAAGCCGGGCGGGCGAGGACGTGGTTCCCGAGATCATGGTGCCGCTCGTCGGAATCCGGAAGGAGCTCGACTTCGTCAAGGCGCGCATCGACGCCGTGGCCGAGCGGGTCGCCAAGGAGAAGGGGCGCCGCGTCGCCTATCTCGTCGGCACGATGATCGAACTGCCGCGCGCGGCTGTCAGGGCCGACTCGATCGCCGAGGTCGCGGAGTTCTTCTCCTTCGGAACCAACGACCTGACGCAGACCGTGTTCGGCATCTCCCGCGACGACGCGGCGAACTTCCTGTCGACCTACGTGCGCGAAGGCGTGATCGCGCGTGACCCGTTCCAGAGCCTCGACATCGACGGGGTGGGGGAGCTGATCCTTCTCGCCGTGGAAAAGGCACGCCGCGCCCGCCCGGACATCTCGCTCGGCGTTTGCGGCGAGCAGGGCGGCGACCCGGCCTCGATCGCCTTCTTCGAGAAGTGCGGCCTCGACTACGTGTCCTGCTCGCCCTTCCGCGTGCCGATCGCCCGCCTCGCCGCGGCCCAGTCGGCCATCCGCGAGCGGCGCGCGAGCCGCGGGCACGGATCACCGCGCGGCCGGGCTCGGGGCTGACGCGTCAAGCGCATCCCGCGAGCGGGCGAGGGCCGGCGCTCTTTCGAAGCAGGCTGTCGCCGTTCAGGCCGTGCCTTCGGCCGGCACCTGGGCGAAGGACAAGTCGTCGCGGATGCGGGTGAGGACGCCGACGAAGGCGTTGGCGAAGCCGTAGAAGCGCTCGCCGACCTCGGTGCGGTCGGGAACGCGGATGGCCGTCTCCGACTCGTCGAGCAGCGCGAAGAGGATGCCGCCGGGCTCGCCCGCTTCCAGGCGCACCGCCGCGATCTGCGAGGCGTCCTCGATCGAGCCGTCCGTCGGGATGGCGAAGAGGATCTCGCCGCCGACCACCGCCGCGGCCGCGCGCACGCAGTCCTCGAAGCTCGCGCGGGTCGGGTCCTGCGTGTCGAGCGCGAGCTCGAATTCAACCGCGGCCATCGGCTCGGCCGAGCCGGTCTCCGCGCCATCGATCGCCTGTGCGTCAGCCAGCATGATCGTCGCCTTTCCCTCGAGAAGCGTCGGTCGCCGGCAAACGCCGGACAACCCGTCCCTTGAGCGGAACCCTTCGGCACGGACAAGGCCGAACTGTGGCAGGAGGGCTAGGCCGTTCGGCGGCTGGACAAGTGCGCCGGCCCTCGCAGATGCTGACGAAGGCGGAACAGAAACCTGCAACGAACAGGTGTGCCGCCGCCGGGAATCGGGAGGAGGACGACGCGATGAAGGGTCTGATGCAGCGCTGGCCGCTGTTGTGCTCGAAGGTGATCGACCACGCGGCGGACTGCCACGGCAACCGCGAGATCGTCAGCCGCTCGGTGGAGGGGCCGATCCACCGGACGACCTATGCGCAGGTGCGGGAGCGCTCCCGACGCCTCGCCCAGCGGCTCGTCGCCGAAGGCATCCGTCCCGGAACCCGCGTCGCGACGCTCGCCTGGAACACTTGGCGCCATCTCGAATGCTGGTACGGCATCGTCGGGGCGGGCGCGGTCTACCACACGCTGAACCCGCGGCTCTTTCCCGAGCAGATCGCCTGGATCATGAACGACGCGGAGGACGCCCTCCTCTTCGCCGACCTCACCTTCCTGCCGCTCCTGGAGGCGATCCTTCCCAAGGTGCCGAGCATCCGCAAGGTCGTGGTGCTGACTGACGGCGCGCACATGCCGCAGACGAACCTGCCGAACGCCGTCCCTTACGAGGAATGGCTGGCCGAGGCCGACGGCGACTTCCGCTGGGTCGAGGTCGACGAGGAGGATGCGGC
The DNA here is from genome assembly GCF_009765365.1 of Antarcticirhabdus aurantiaca. Lineage (GTDB taxonomy): Bacteria > Pseudomonadota > Alphaproteobacteria > Rhizobiales > Rhizobiaceae > Antarcticirhabdus > Antarcticirhabdus aurantiaca. The sequence goes on along the minus strand of NZ_VTOM01000015.1, from coordinate 36,098 downwards.
CGGCATGTGCTACACATCCGGCACGACGGGCAATCCGAAGGGCGTCGTCTACTCGCACCGCTCCAACATCCTTCATTCCTTCATCGCGCTGCCCGGCGACGCGATGGGCCTGACGGCGCGCGACCGCGTGCTCGCCGTGGTGCCGCTCTTCCACGCCAATGGCTGGGGTCTCGCCTTTTCCTGCCCGATGGCGGGGGCCTCGATGGTGCTGCCGGGGCCGAAGCTCGACGGCGCCTCCGTCTACGAACTCCTTACGAGCGAGCGCATCACCTTCTCGGCGGCCGTGCCGACGGTCTGGCTGATGCTGCTGCAGCACCTGGAAAAGACCGGCGGCACGCTGCCCGATCTCAAGCGCGTGGTGATCGGCGGGGCGGCCTGCCCGCGGGCGGTGGTCGAGGCGTTCCAGAACACCTACGGCGTCGAGGTGATCCATGCCTGGGGCATGACCGAGATGAGTCCGCTCGGCACGCTCTGCACGCTGAAGCCCGAGGTCGAGCACTTCGAGGGCGCGGCGCTCCTGGACCTGCGATCCAAGCAGGGCCATCCGCCCTTCGGCGTCGAGATGACGATCACGGGCGACGACGGGACGCCGCGCCCGCGCGACGGCAGGACCTTCGGGCGCCTGAAGGTGCGCGGGCCGGCGATCTCGAGCGGCTACTACAAGGGGCACGGTGCCGAGCTCTTCGACGCGGACGGCTGGTTCGACACGGGCGACGTCGCCCACATGGACGAGCACGGCTACATGCAGATCACCGACCGCGCCAAGGACGTGATCAAGTCGGGCGGCGAGTGGATCTCCTCGATCGACCTGGAGAACCTCGCGGTCGGCCACCCGGACGTGGCGGAAGCCGCCGTCATCGGTCTCGCCCATCCCAGATGGGACGAGCGCCCGCTGCTCGTCGTGGTCCCCAAGGACGGGGCGAGCCTGACAAAGGAGGCGATCCTCGCCTTCATGGAGGGCAAGGTCGCCAAGTGGTGGATGCCCGACGACGTCGTCTTCGTGGAGGCGATCCCGCACACGGCCGCGGGCAAGATCCGCAAGACGGAGCTGCGCGACCGCTTCTGCGATTATCGCCTGCCGACGGCCTGAGGGCGGCTTTGTCCGGCCGCGGCGCTGCGCTAGAACCGGCTGCGCGAGGGCAGGAAAGGGGCTGACATGGCCGGGCACTACATCCGCGACGAGGTGCGGCTGGCGCCGCTGGCGCGGCGCGTCGGCGGCTTCGCGCTCCTGCTCCTGCCGGTCTCGCTCCTGTTCCACCGGCTCGGCGCCGTCGACTGGGACGCCTTCCTGCTCCTGCTCGCGCTCGTCGCGGTGCTGGCGCTGCTGGCGGCTCTGACGGCGCTGGGCGGCCTCGGCAAGGCCTGGGGCATCGGCGCGCGGGGCGGCGGCGTCGCGCTCGCCGCGCTTCTCGTCTCGCTCGCCGCCCTGTCGCCCTTCGCCCTCGCCGGGCTCCTGGCGATCGAGAACCCGCTGGTCGCCGAGGCCATGACCGACGAGTACGGCCCGGCCGCCCTCGCGGCGGCGGGCGGCGGCGCGAGCGCCGCGCCCACCGTCGCCGTGACCAGCGGCCGGCGCTACGACGCGGCGGCGCCGCAGGTCTATGCCGCGACGCGCCTCGTTCTCGGCGACAACGGTTGGACCGTCGAGGACGTGACGGCGGGTGATCCGGACGCGCAGGCGCGCCTCGCCAACCCCGACGATCTCGGCCGTACCACCGGCGAGATCCCGATCCCGACGCCGCGCTCGGGCGTCGACATGGCCATCGCCGCCGACCCGCTGGAGCGGCCGGATTCCGACCAGTACCGGATCGAGGCGGTGGCGAGCGACCTCCTGTTCGCCCGGCCGAGCGACGTGTCGATCCGCATCATCGAGGAGAACGGCACGACGCGCGTCGACCTGCGCTCGGCCTCGCGGCAGGGCGGCTTCGACCTCGGGCAGAACCGCCGCTTCATCGACAGCTTCCTCGCCGCGCTCGACGAGGCGATGACCGGCGCCGAGGCCGCCATTCCCAGCGCCTGAGGGCTTCGCCTCCGCGTCCCGGACGCTTTGCCGACGACGGGTCGAGCGGACCGCCTACCCGGTTCGGGTGATGCCGCGCGCCGCGATCGGGCGGACAAGGAAGCGGGCGGATCCATTCCGCCAGGGCACCGAGGGAGGGCATCATGAGGAACGCGACGGCTTTCACCATCGCATGGGCGGCGTTGGCGTGGACGCAAGCAGCGGGCGCGGCCGAGATCCGGCCGATGGCGGCGGCGAGCATCGACCTTCCCGCCATGGGCGGCGTCGCCTACTACACGCAGGAGCCCGAAGGTTACCGCGTCGTCGCGACGATGACGCACGGCGCCTCGGGCGCGACCATCCGTTTCGTCTCGACCCTGTCCGAGGGTGAAAGCCTCCTTCTGTCCGTGCCGCGCGCCGTCGGCGAGCCGGCCGAGAGCGTCGAGATCGTCCGCATCGGCGACCGCGTTCACGTCCGTCCCGCGACCGAGCGGCTGGAAGCCAAGCTGAACTGAGGAGCGCCGACCGTTCGGGATCATCTTCGGGCGCGACGCTTCCATAGTCGTCGCCCGGCCGATGCTGGTTCTCACCTAGAAAGTCGCGAATACAGTCCATCTGTTCGGCCGCCTTCCCCTATGGCATTCTGCAGTCGAGACTGCGTGAGGGGAGGCGGGGATGGAGCCCGGCCGGTTTTCGGACCTGATCGAGCGCTGCTACGACGCGGCCTTCGACGCGCACGCCTGGTCGTCGGTGCTCGACGACGTCGCCCGCGAACTCGGCGGGTGCGGGGCCAATCTCCTGCGCCTGACGGGGAAGGCACCGCCGCTCGTCAGCTATTCGCCGTCGCTGGCCGAGTTCGTGCCCGCCTACGACTCGATCTGGTGCGAGCACGATACCTTCGTGCTCTACGCCAAGGAGCACCGGCTGGGACCGGGCATCCACGTCGATTCGGACTACCTGCCGGCCGAGCTGCGGGCGCGCGACCCCTTCTACCAGGAGTTCCGCCGGCCGCAGAAGATGTCGAGCATCCTGTCCTTCGTCGCCGCCTTGCCGCAAGGCGAGATCCTCTCCATCAACGTTCAACGCCGGCTCGATACGCAGGAGGTCGATGCCGAGGATCGCGTCGTCTTCGGCCGTCTCGGGCGACACCTCGCCAAGTCCGTGTCGCTGTCGGCCCGCTTGTCCGAGGCCGAGGCGGTGAGCGCGAAGCTCGGCGACCAGCTCGCCGGGTTCGACTGCGCCGTCGCGCTGGTCGAGGCCGGCGGCCGCGTGCTCCGCGGCAACGCGCTGCTCCATGCGCTCGAGGGGGACGGGCTGCATGTGCGGCGCGGCCGGCTCGTTCACGCCTCGGCAACCGGGCAGAAGCGGTTCGAAGCCTTCCTGCACGCGCTGTTCGGGGCCGATCCGCATGCTCCGGCCCCCGACATTCTGGCCCTGCCGCGACCGGGCTCGGCCTTGCCGCTGCTCCTGCGCGGCGTGGCGCTCTCGGCCTCGATCGCCGACCGGCGGCTGGGGGCGGGCCATCGCAGCGTGCTCCTGACGATCCTGCGGCCGGACCTGCCGGGCTATCCGGATCTCGAGCCGGTCCTCGCGGCGCTCGGCCTGACGCCCGCCCAGGCGCGCGTCGCGCTCGCCGTCGGCGCCGGCCACAGGCTGGCCGAGGCGGCCGAGCTCTTCCGCATCTCCGAGGAAACGGCGCGAACGCTCGTCAAGCAGGCCTATGCGCGGCTCGGCATCAACCGCCAGTCGCAGCTCGCCGGCCTCATCGCCAAGGTCGCGCCGCTGCGGCGCTGACCCCTTCGGTCGTCAGGCGGGGCGATAATGCCCGTCGAGGAGCGGCGGGCCGTCGGTGAGGGCGAGGCCGCGGGCGACGAGATCCTCCAGATGCGCGAAGACGGACAGCCCGGCCGCCCCGTGGAGGCGCGGATCGGTGCTCCGGTAGATCGCGGCGACGATCGCCGGGATGCTGCGGTCGCCGGCCGAGAGCCGCGCGAGGATCGCGCTCTCGCGCATGCGCCGATGCGCCTTGAGGCCCCGCAGAAAGGCGCGCGGCCGCTCCACCGGTCCGCCATGGCCGGGCAGGAGCAGGCGGTCGTTTCGCGACAGCATCCGGTCGAGCGAATCCATGTAGGCGATCATCGATCCGTCCGGCGGGGCGACGATCGAGGTGGACCAGGCCATCACGTGGTCGCCCGACAGGACGACCCCCTCGCCGAGATCGAAGGCGAGGTGGTTCGCGGTATGGCCGGGGGTCGCGATCGCGCGGATCGTGCGTCCGGCGAGCGCCACCGCCTCTCCGTCGGCGAGGCGGCGGTCGGGCGCGATCGCGGCGTCGCCGGCCGCGTCCAGCGCGTTGGTCTCGGCCTGCGCGAGAGGACGCGCGGCGCGGTGCGGCCCCTCGGCGAGGAGGGGCGGGCCGCCGGTCGCGGCGAGAAGGCGAGGCACGAGCGCGGTGTGGTCGCGATGGGTGTGGGTGAGAAGCACCGCCTCGACGCGCCGCCCGCCGATCGCGGCGAGGAGCGCGGCGAGGTGCCGATCGTCGTCGGGTCCGGGATCGACGAGGGCGACGCTCGTCCCGTTGCCGACGAGATAGGTGTTGGTGCCGTGGAAGGTGAAGGGCGAGGCGTTCGGCGCCGTGATCCGCCAGACGCCGTCGGCGACGGGCACGGGCTCGCCGTGACGCGGCTCGAAGGCGGTGGACAGGCGAAGCGGATCGCTCGGGGCGGGGTCGGCGGACTGGGTGGCGGCGTCATTCATGCGCGAAGGCGTCGCAGCTCAGGCGATTGTCCGCAAGCGACAGCCGGTCGGGATGGGGCGAATCGTAGACGACGAGGAGGCGGTGGCCGTCCGCGAGGCGCAGGAGCGCGATGCCCTCGGCGTGATCGGCGCCGTTCACCACGGGCAGGTGAAGGATCGCCCGCCGGTCGGCGCCGCCGTAGAAGGGCTTGTCGGCATCGAAGGGTTCGACGAGCCAGGCGGCCTGGAGCGCTTCGAGGTCGGTGGCCGGGCCGGACAGGACGACGAGCCGGCCGTCCTGCCACCAGAGATCGCGCACGCCCTGGCCGTCGAGGTCGAGCCCGTGGAGCGCGAGGCGGCGCCCGTCCGGGAGGCGCCGCAGCTTCAGTCGCCCCGGTTTCGTCTCGGTGACGCGCAGCCGCGCGATCATCGCGTGGCCGCCGACCACCGGGCCGCGCAGGCCCAGGAGCACGGTGTCGCCTTCCACCGCGAGGCCTTCGACGTCGATGCCGTTCTCCTTGGCGGCGAGGCGGCGAAAGGGGCGGATCAGCGGGTCGCGCGACAGGAGGCGGCGCAGCCGGCTGCGCTTGGCCTTTCGGCTGGGACGCATGCGCAGCATGGCGGCGCGCCGGGGCGGCATCTCGCCCGTGTTCTCGCCTTCGTCCAGCGCCACCGGCTCGAACAGGCCGTCTCCGAGATCGCGCAAGGGGACGCGGCCGAGAAAGGCGCGGTTCTCGTCCCAGCGCACGGCGCCGAGCGGATCGAGTCCCGCCTCGGCCGCGTCGCTCTTCAGCTTGCGCCGCTTGAGCGCCTGCGAGCCGCAGATCCAGAGATAGCCGTCGGCGACGGCGAGGCCCTCGATGTCCATCTCGCCGTGCGGCCCGCCGGGCAGGTCGAAGATCTCGCCGAGATGGAAGCGCGCGTGATCGCCGGCGACGCGGCCCGCCTCGTCGAGGACGAGCCGCTCCACCGTCGCCGCTTCGTCGCAGGAGCAGAAGATCGTGCGCCCGGCTAGGGTGACGCAGGAAATGTCCGTGGCGACGCTGCCGCCGTCCGGACCGGCCGTCGCGTCGCGGCCGAAGACGAAGTCGAGGCGGGCGACCGGCCGTGCGGTCCGCGTTTCGGGCACGAGAGCGTCGGCGGCGGCGAAGTCAGCCGGAGCGGCAGCAGAAGTGGGCGCCGCGCCTCGACGCCGCGCGGAGCGCGTCTTCTTCGCCGCCGCCTTCGCCGGCGGGCCGCCGGCCGCGCCGCTCTCGTCGATCCTCGCCATGTCCGGTTCGCTCCCTCGACGCCGTTCGCGCCCAACGGGAGGATCGCGCACGTGGTGCGCCGATTCAAGGGCTCCGGCGCCTCGCCGCGATGGCCGGTGCGACGGTCGCATCGGCGAATTGCCAGCCGCCGTGCGCTTCGCTATAGGTCGCCCCACTTGCCGGCGGTGGGGCGTAGCCAAGCGGTAAGGCAGCGGTTTTTGGTACCGCCATTCCCTGGTTCGAATCCAGGCGCCCCAGCCACGCGGAAACCTTCATACATCAGACGCTTAGCGATCCGCCGGGACGGCGATCGTGGATGGCGTCGTGGCTCGTCCGGGGCATGGGACGCGCCGCCGGTCGGACGGAGCGCCTCGCGGCTTATCGCTTCGCTCGGTCAGGCCTGGATCAGTGCGAGGGCGGTGTAGCCGAGGTTGGCGGCGAGGAGGCAGAAGACGGCGAAGGAGCCGAGATCCTTGGCCTGCTTGGCGAAGATCGAGAATTCCGGCGACAGGCGGTCGACGATGAGCTCGATCGCCGTGTTCAGCGCCTCGGCCGCGGCGAGCGCGAGAAGAAGGACGCCTTGCAGAAGCAGGGCGGCGAGGGGTGCCCGGGCGAGAAGAAGAAGCGCCAGGAGGACGGTGCCGAGGCAGACCTCCTGCCGGAAGGCGGGCTCGGCGAGGAGCCGGCGAAGGCCCGCCAGGGAATAGCCGGCCGAGGCGAGAAGGTGGGCGAGCCCGCGCGACTTGGCCGGGACGAGCGGCGTGGATTCCACGCGAAGGGTCACGAGGCCGCTCCCGGAAGGGCTGCGACGTGCGGGCCCGTCGGCGGCGCGCGGCGGCAGGAGGCGAAGGCGTCGAGGCCCTCGTCGTAGACCGCCGTCGACACGTTCGCGAGGCCGATCAGCGAGTGGAACAGGTTGTCGTGGGAGAGCGACGCGCCCCGGCCCGCTTGCAGGCAGGCCGCGTCGATGCCCCGGTCGGCGGCGAAGCTCGGCGAGAGCCAGGCGATCATCGGAACCGTGGTCTGCGTCGAAGGGGCGAGGAAGTAGGGCATGGCGTGGAGGTAGAGGCCGTTCTCGCCGAGCGACTCGCCGTGATCGGAAACGTAGAGCATGGCTGATTCGAGGTCCGGCCGGGCCGCCAGGGCGTCGATCGCCTGCGCCAGGACATGATCGGTGTAGAGGATCGTGTTGTCGTAAGCGTTGACGATCTCCTCGCGCGTGCAGTCGGCGAACTCGGCCGTGCGGCAGGCCGGCGCGAAGCGCTCGAAGGCGGTCGGGTAGCGCTCGTGATAGGCCGGGCCGTGGCTGCCGAGCTGGTGGAGGACGATCACCGTGTCCTTCGTGACGGTCGCGAGCTCCGCCTTCAAGCGCTCGGTCAGGATCTCGTCGTGGCACTCGCCGCCTTCGCAGAAGCGCGGATCGTTGCTTTCCGGCAGGAAGGCGTAAGGAACGCGGTCGGCGACGTGATAGGCGCCCGTGTCGTTGTCGATCCAGCGCACGTCGATCCCGGCATGGGTGAGGACGTCGAGGACGTTCTCCACCGAGCGCGCGCCCCCGTCGGAATAGTTCGCCCGGCCGAGATTCGAGAACATGCAGGGCACCGACACCGCCGTCGAGGTGCCGCAGCTCGACACGTCGGTGAAGGACACGACGCCGCGGCCGGCCAGCTCCGGCGTCGTGTCGCGGCTATAGCCGTTGAGGCCGAACTCGACGCTGCGGGCGGTCTCGCCGACCACGAGGACGGTGACGACGGGACGGCGCGCGGAGGCGGTGAGGAGACCGGGGCGGGCGCCGGCCCGGGCATCGAGCCCGAGGGGCGCTGCGACGTAGTCGCGCTCGCCGATCCGCATCCGGGCGTACTTCACCGCCGCGATCAGCGGCGCGCTCGGATTGAGGCTGGCGAGAAGGTCGCGATGGCCCCGGAAGGTCGAGGCGAAGCCGGGATAGAAGGCGAGGACGATGGCAAGCGTCGCGGCGATGCTCGGGAAGACGACGAGGCTGTTTTGTCGGAACTTGCCCCAGAAGGTCCGGTGCCGCACCCGCACCAGCGCGACGAGGCATGCCGGCAGGAGGCCGAAGAGCGCCATGTGGAGAAGGAAGCCCGGCGTCATCAGGTTGCCGGCCTCGGCGCTGCTCGTCAGCGCGACGTTGGCGATCATGTCGCAGTCGATCAGGAAGCCGTAGGTGTCGACGAAGTGCGAGGCGGCGGCCGACACGAGGATGAGCGCGATGAGGACGGGCTTGACGACGTACTTCATCGAGAGCGTCGTCAAGGCCGCCAGGAGAAGCAGGAACAAGCCGAGCCCGAGCGCCGCGAGCTGCGCCTCGTGGCCGGAGAAGTAGGCGAGGCCCTTCGCCCAGAAGGTCCGGTTGGTGAGGAGAAGGAGATAGGCCGCGACGAGGGCGGCGAGCGGCACGCTGCCGAGGGTGGGTCTGGACAGGCGCATGAAACCGTTCCGGTTGGTCGCCGGAACGCTCCGGCCTCCCGACTGTCTAGCGGCGCGAGTTCAGGGGCACGTCTCCGCGCCTATACGGATTCGTATAGGAGGCCGCTGCCGCGTGATGCGGGGTCGGAGATCGGGTAGAGGACGATCCGGGGAGGGCGCCGGCTTGAAGGTTCTGCTGATCGAGGACGACGCGTCGACCGCGGCCTACGTGTCGGGCGGCCTGCGCGAGGAGGGGCACGAGGTCGACCACGTGGCGAGCGGGCCGCTGGGCCTCGAGCTGGCGCTGACGCGCAGCTACGACGTCGCGGTGGTGGACCGGATGCTGCCGGGCCTCGACGGATTGTCGCTCCTGAAGGCGATCCGCGCGGCGGGGCGGCGCCTGCCGGCGATCTTCCTCACCGCCGTCTCGGGCGTCGACGACCGCGTCGAGGGGCTGGAGGCGGGGGCAGACGATTACCTCCTCAAGCCTTTCGCCTTTTCCGAGCTGATGGCGCGGCTGAACGCGCTGGCCCGGCGCGCCGCGCCCGACAAGCGCGAGGAGACCGTGCTGCGCGTCGGCGACCTCGAGATGAACCTCATCGCCCGCACCGTGTCGCGCGCGGGGCGCCCGGTCGACCTCCAGCCCCGCGAGTTCCGGCTTCTGGAATACATGATGCGCAACCGGGGGCGGGTGCTGACGCGGACCATGCTCCTGGAGCGGGTCTGGGAGTTCCACTTCGACCCGAAGACCAACGTCGTCGAAACTCATGTCAGCCGCCTGCGGGCCAAGATCGACCGGCCCTTTTCCGGCGAGATGATCCGCACCGTCCGCGGCTCGGGCTACGTCCTCGATGCGGCTTCCTGATCGCTTCCGCACCACCTCCTTCCGCTTGTCGGTGGGCTACGGGCTCCTGTTCGGCGCCTCGGCCCTCGTCATCATGGGCGTCACCTACGTCGCGGCGGGGGCGCAGATGCAGGGCATCGTGCGCTCGTCCATCGCCGAGGACATGCAGCTCTTCGTGCGGGCCTTCCGCGAGGGCGGGGCGGAAACGCTGGCCGAGGAGGTGGGCGAGCGCGTCGACAGCGCAGCTCCCGACCGCTTCTTCCTGCTTCTCGCGCCGGACGGCTCGCGGATCGGCGGCAACCTGCCGGCCGAGGCCTGGAAGCCGGGGCGCAGCGTTTCGGACCTGCCCGAGCCGGGGGCCGACGACGCCGCGCCGCCGGCCGAGGGGCCGAGGCGCGGCAACCGCCTCTACGCCGACGGCGTCGAGCTCGGCGGCTACCGCGTCATGGCCGCCCGGCGCTCCGACATCCTGGAGGAAATCCACGACATCCTGTTTTCCGCCCTCCTGTCGGGCTGCGTCGTGACTGGTCTTCTCGCCCTCGTCGGGGGCGCGATCGTCGGGCTCGGGCCGACGCGCCGGGTCGACGCCATCGCCGCGACGACGCGCGGCATCGTCGAGGGGCGGCTCGACCTGCGCCTGCCGGTCTCCGGCCGGGGCGACGAGCTCGACCGCCTCGCCGCCGACATCAACAACATGCTGGCGCGCATCGAAACGCTCGTGGAAAGCCTTCGCCAGGTGTCGACCGATATCGCCCACGACCTCAGGACGCCGCTCGCGCGGCTGCGCCAAGGCCTCGAAGGGCTCGGCCGCGCCGGCGACACGGCGGCGCTGGAGCGGGCGGCGGAGGGGGCGCTGGCGGAAACCGACGCGATCATCGCGACCTTCGACGCGCTCCTGCGCATCGCCCAGATCGACGCGGGGGCCCGCAAGGCGCGCTTCCGCTGCGTCGACCTGTCCGCCCTCGCCGAGCGCGTGGCCGACGCCTACGGCGAGGTGGCGGTGGATGCCGGCCACCGCCTGGACGTCGCGCTGGAGCCCGGCGCGCGGGTCTTCGGCGACGCCGATCTCCTGACCCAGGCGCTCGCCAACCTCGTCGAGAACGCCATCACCCACGTTCCGCCGCCGGGGACGATCCGGCTGTCCCTGGTCCGTCAGGCCGAGGCCGTCGTCATCGACGTCGCCGACGACGGGCCCGGCATCCCGGAGGGCGAGCGGGAGAAGGTCTTCCGGCGCCTCTACAGGCTCGACCGCAGCCGCAGCACGCCCGGGCACGGGCTCGGCCTCGCCCTCGTCGCCTCCATCGCCGAACTGCACGGCGCACGGATCAGGGCCGAAGATGCAGGGCCGGGCCTTCGCATGCGCCTCGTCCTGCCCGCCTTCGTGCCGGGACCGAAGCCGCAAGCGCCAGAGGTCCCGCCCTCCGCCTCCGCTGGCGATTACCAAACCGTATAGGCGCGGCCAGGGGGCGGCGAGAGCGCCGTGCGAGAAGCGGAACCGCTTCATCCTCGATAAGGCCGCCGCCATGCCAGCCGACCTGTCCCGCATACCCGCCCCCTCCGCGCCTTCCGCCGGTTATCGGCCGGACGGCTGGACGCGCCTCCACGTCGTTCTCCACTGGCTGGTGGTGGCGCTCGTGGCGGTGCAGTTCGTCGACAAGGGGTCGATGGAGGCCTTGTTCGACGCGACCTTCGAAGGGCACGCGATCTCCGGCACCGACGCCGTGCTCGGCTGGGCGCACATCGTTTGCGGCTCGGCGATCCTCGCCGCCATGGCCGTCCGTCTCGTCGACCGGGTTCTCGTGGGCCGCCCGGCATACGATCCCGCCGAGCCGGCGGCGGCCGTCTGGCTCGCCCGCGCGACGCACGGCCTCCTCTACGCCGTGCTGCTCGCCATGCCCGCGCTCGGGCTCCTCGCCTGGATCACAGGCCTGGAGAGCTATGCGGACCTCCACACGGCCCTCTGGACGCCGCTTCTCGTGCTTCTCGGCCTTCACGTGGTCGGAGCGCTCGTCCAGCACCTCGTCTTCAAAACGAACGCGCTTCGCAACATGACGTCCTTGAAGCGCCGGGCCCAATGATCCACCCCGAGGGCTCGACGCTCCAGCTACAAACCATGGGGACGGATCAGGTGAAAAGGTAAGTCGGCTAAATAATTGATGTGGTCGTCGGCGCCACCACCTCAGACATGCGCCTCGCCTTGCTTCGCCCGGGAAACCTTCCGCCGCCGCCTGGCGGCCCGACAGGCCCGTCTGGGCTTTCCCATGCGAACGGGACGCGATGATCAAGTGCCCTGATTGACAGCCTGTCGGCCGGCGTCCACCGGGATTGCATGAACCGCGCCGCGCTGCTCTTTCCCGGACTCCTCGTCAGCATCGTCGTGGCGCTCGCCGCGACGTTTCTGTCGGAGCACTACGGCGGCCCCGTGATGCTCTTCGCGCTGCTGCTCGGCATCGCCTTCAACTTCCTGTCGACGGAAGGCCCTTGCAAGCCGGGCATCGATTTCACGTCCCGCACGGTGCTGCGCTTGGGCGTCGCGCTTCTCGGCGTTCGGATCACCGTCGCCGACGCCCTGTCGCTCGGGCCGGCGCCTCTCCTCCTCGCCGTCGTCGGCGTCGCGACGACGATCGGCGCGGGCATGCTTCTCGCCCGCCTCCTCGGCTTTCCCCGCTTGTTCGGCCTGCTGACCGGCGGAGCGGTCGGCATCTGCGGCGCGTCCGCCGCGCTCGCGATCGCCTCCGTCCTGCCGAAGGGGGAGGGCGCGCGGGAAAGCGATACGATCTTCACGGTCGTGGTCGTGACGACCTTCTCGACGCTCGCCATGGTGCTCTACCCGATCCTCCTCGACCAGGGATCGCTCAGCCACGCGCAGATCGGCATCTTCCTCGGCGCGACCATCCACGACGTCGCGCAGGCCGTGGGCGCGGGCTTCTCGATCTCGACCGAGACCGGCGACGCGGCCACGCTGACGAAGCTCCTGCGCGTCGCCATGCTCGTGCCCGTGGTTCTCCTGATCTCGTTCTTCGTGTCGCGCGGCGCGCGGGAGGGAGGACGCGTCGCGGTGCCGGGCTTCCTTCTCGGCTTCGTCGCGCTCGTCGTCGTCAACAGCCTCGGCCTCGTGCCGACGGCCGTCCAGACCGCCCTGTCCGACGTGTCGCGCTGGGCGCTGGTCGCGGCGATCGCGGCGCTCGGCATGAAGACCATGCTCGGGCAGATCGTGACGGTCGGCCCGCGCGCACTTTTTTTGATCCTGATGGAAACGATCTGGATCGCCGGCCTCGGCCTGTTCGTCGTCCTCGTTCTGTGAAGGACGTCGCCGGCGCGGTTCAGGCGAGCTTGGCCGCGGTCTCGCGAAGCGGGACGGCACTGGCCGCCGGCACGAGACTGTCGCGCACGGCCGACAAGAGGCGCGTCAGCTCCTCCCGTTCACCGGCGCCGAGCTGACCGACGGCGTTCTGGTGGACGCCCAGGGCGATCGGCTGGATCTTCTCGAAGACGCGCCGCGCGGCCGGCGTCGCCTCGAGGCGACGCGCCCGGCGATCCACCGGGTCGACCGCGCGGGTCACGAGGCCGCGCGCTTCGAGCCGCGTCACGAATTCCGACGCGGTCATCGGCTTGACCCCCATATGCGCGGCGAGCTCGCGCAAGGACAGGTTGGGGTGATAGGCGATGTGAACGAGCGTTCGGACTTCGCCTCCGGTCAACGCGACGTTCGCCGCGTCGAGCGCGCGATCGAAACACTGCCACCAAAGCCGAGCCGCATCGCCCAGCACGAAGCCCAGAACGCTTCCCGAAAGGACGCCGTCCACCCGTCACCTCAACCGTGCCCTACGGGAAGAGACACTAGCAGATCATCCTGCAAGTTGTCGCTAGGGAAGATGGCGACATGCAATTGCAGGCGGCGCGAAAACGCTCGCCTTGGTTTACGGTGCCGCACCGCTCGAAGCATCGGCATTCCTGGCCGCGGTGCTCCGACGGGCTCGATCGATCATGGACGGGCGCGACGGAACGGGCCGGCTCAAAGGCGGCCCGAGCGGTCCTTCAAGGCGTCGGCGAGGCTGGCTTTGGCGCTGCCGGGCTTCAGCGGCTTCTGCTGGCTGGGATGCGGCTTCCAGCCTGACAGGTAGACGATCTCGAAGGTCGCCCGCACGCGCCCGTCCGGGTCGGCGTAGCGCTCGGCATAGATCTGGGCGGCACGGAAGAACAGGGCGCGGCTCGCCGGCTGCCGCGCGCGCTCGGTCAGCATGTTGGCCATGCCCATGGCGCGCAGGTCGCGCATGAGGTCGAACATCGTGGCGTAGCGGACCGTCAGCCGGTCGTTGTCGACGACGGGCAGGGCGAAGCCCGCGCGCTGGAGAAGGCCGCCCGCGTCGCGCAGGTCCACGAGCGGGGCGACGCGCGGCGAAGCGCCCCCGGTGATCTCCGTTTCCGCGGCGATCAGCGCGGCGCGCAGCTCGGTGAGCGAGTCCGAGCCGAGAAGGGCGGCGAGAAGCAGGCCGTCCGGGCGCAGTGCGCGCCGGATCTGCGCGAAGACGCCGGGCGTGTCGTTGGTGAGGTGCAGCGACAGCGGCGACAGGACGAGATCGACGCTGTTCTCCTTCAGCGGCAATGCTTCCTCGTCCGCGACGAGGGCGAGCGGCGCGTTTGCGAGGAGCGAGGCCTCGCGCTCGACCCGAAGCAGCGTTTCGACCTGGCCGGCGGGCGCGACGAGCGCTGCCGTCTCGCCGGTGTGTCCCGCGAGCTCGACGCCGACGGCGAAGCTGCGCTGGACCAGCGACAAGCGGTCGGCGAGCTCGGCCGCGACCGTGGCAAGAAGGAAGCGGGCCGAGCCTGCGTCGGGACGGGCGAGCGCGCGCCGGCGGCGCTCGTCGAGAAGGCGCCGGTCGAAGACGCGGGGCGTCGAAGCGGAATCGTCGGGCAGGGGCATGGCGGGGTCGAGTCCTGTTTGGAAGGCCTTGTAGCTGATTGAAAGGGGCGTATCGTCAAGCGTTGAACCCCGGCCGTCGCGTGGCCGGGCGAGGCGACGGATGCGAGAGCGGGAGGTGTGTCGTGGGGCTCTGGGGCGGTGTCGGCGAGGTCGCGAGCGTCCTCGACCGCTTCCTGTTCCCGCCGCTCTGCGCCGGCTGCGATCGGCCGCTGATGGGGCGCGAGGCCGTGTGCGCCGGCTGCTGGACGAGCCTCGCCTTCGTTGAGCGGCCGTTCTGCGAGGTTCTGGGCCTGCCTTTCGGCTACGATCCCGGCCCCGGCAGCCTGTCGGCGGACGCCATCGCCGACCCGCCGCCCTTCGCGCGCCTGCGGGCGGCCGTGCTTTACGGTGGCCTGTCGGCCAAGCTCGCGGCGCGGCTGAAATACGGCGACAGGCTGGACCTTGCGCCGCTTCTCGCCGCCTGGATGGCGCGGGCGGGCGGCGAGCTCCTCGCCGAGGCCGAGGTGATCGTGCCGGTGCCGCTGCATCGCGGCCGGCTCTGGCATCGGCGCTTCAACCAGTCGGCCGAACTCGCGCGACGCCTAGTGCGGACCCCTGCGCCCGGCTTCGCGCCGCAGGCGCTGCGGCGCGTCAGGCCGACGCGGGCGCAGGTCGGGCTCGGCCCCGCGCAGCGGCGCGAGAACGTGCGCGGCGCGTTTCGCGTCGAGTCGGGCGACTGGGCCCTCGTCGAGGGGCGACGGGTGCTTCTCGTCGACGACGTCTATACGACCGGCGCCACCGTGCGCAGCGCCTCGCGGGCGCTTTTGAAGGCGGGTGCGGCGAGTGTCGATGTCCTGGTTTTCGCGAGGGTTGCGCCGACCGGCGCATCCATCCATATCCCCTGAACGAACAATCGTTCCAACGTTCCGGACGAACCGTCTCCATGGCCGACATCACCATCTACACGCGCCAGTTCTGCGGCTATTGCGCCCGGGCCAAGCAGCTGCTCAGCGAGAAGGGCGCGGCCTTCACCGAGAAGGACGCGACCGACTCGGCCGCGCTGCGCGCCGAGATGCGCGAGCGCTCCGGCCGGGCGACCTTTCCGCAGATCTTCATCGGCGACACGCATGTCGGAGGCTGCGACGACCTCTTCGCGCTGGATCGGGCCGGCAAGCTCGACCCGCTCCTCGCCGCCTGACGCCCGTTCCGAAAGGCTGACCCACCGATGACCCGCTTCACCGCCGCCGTCCTGCAGATGCGCTCGGGAACCGATCCGGCCGAGAACGTCCATGCCTTCGAGGCGCTGGCGAACGAGGCCGCCGACCGCGGCGCGACCTATGTCCAGAGCCCGGAAATGACGGGCATGGTGCAGCGCGACCGCGCTGACCTGATGGCCAAGCTCAGGGGCGAGAGCGACGACCTTGTCCTGGCTGCGGCGCGGACCGTTGCGCAGGCGCGCGGCATCTTCGTCCATGTCGGCTCGACGGCGATCGCGCTTCCCGACGGGCGCGTCGCCAACCGCGCCTTTCTTCTCGGGCCGGACGGCGCGGTGCGCGCCTCCTACGATAAGATCCACATGTTCGACGTCGACCTCGACAACGGCGAGAGCTGGCGCGAATCGCGCACCTATCGGCCGGGCGGCTGCGCGGCGCTGGCGGACCTCGATCTCGAGGGCGGCCCCGTGCGGCTCGGCTTCGCCGTCTGCTACGATATGCGCTTCCCCCACCTCTTCCGCGAGGAAGCGCTCGCCGGTGCGCAGATCCTGACCGCGCCCGCCGCCTTTACCCGCCAGACGGGCGAGGCGCACTGGCACGTCCTCCTTCGCGCCCGCGCCATCGAGAACGGCGCCTACGTCCTCGCCGCCGCGCAGGGCGGCCTGCACGAGGACGGGCGCGAAACCTTCGGCCACTCGCTGATCATCGATCCCTGGGGGCGCATCGTCGCGGAAGTCGACAACGACGCGCCGGGCATCGCGCTGGCCGAGATCGACGTCGCCGAGGTTGCCGCGGCGCGCGCCAAGATCCCCAACCTCAAGAACGCCCGGCCCTTCACGGTCGGCGACACGGGCCGGCGCGTGTCCGTCACCGGCGCCGTGGGCGAGGAGCCGGCCGCAGAGGCGGCGGAATGATCAGCTATTCTCTGCGCTGCCGACCGGGCTCGCACGGCTTCGACGCCTGGTTCCGCTCCTCCGCCGACTGGGAGAAGCAGGCCGGGCTCGGGCTCGTGTCCTGCCCGATCTGCGGTGCGACCGAGGTCGAGAAGGCTCTGATGGCGCCCGCGGTGGTGACGGCGCGGCGCGGCGAGGCGGCGCCGGCCGCCTTCGTCGCCGAGCGGTCTGCGGAGACGGGCGGCGCGATGGTCCCGGCTGCGAACGGATTGGCGCCGGCGGCCGTGGCCATGGCCATGGGTGCGCCGCCGGAGCTCGCCGAGGCCTTTGCCAAGCTCCAGGACCTGGCGCGCGAGGTTCGCGCCAAGGCCGACTACGTCGGCACGCGCTTTGCCGAGGAAGCCCGCCGCATCCATTTCGGCGAGGCGCCGGCGCGCGGCATCTACGGCGAGGCGAGCCGCGACGAGGTCGAGGCGCTGGGCGAGGAGGGCATCGTGGCCCTGCCGCTGCCGCCTTTGCCGGAAGACCGGAACTGACAGGACATCATGGCTGAGAAGAAGCGCTGGCGCGACGCCCCGTCGCCCTGCATCGGCGTTTGCCGTTTCATGGAGCGGATGGCGGGTGACACGGAGAACCGCTGCATCGGCTGCGCCATGACGAAGCGGGAAAAGAAGCGCTTCAAGAAGCTCGTGGGCAAGGCGGAGCGCCGGCCGTTCTTCGCCGAGCTGACGCTGCGGCTCTTGGCCATGCGGCGCTATCGCGGCTGGGCGCGGCTGTATCGCAAGAAGTGCGATCGAAAGGCGGTCCCGTGCCCGCTGGACAAGCTGCCGAGCCCGGAACTCTTCGGTCGTTGAGGTGTCCCGTCAGCCCATGGCGGTGCGGGCGAGCGTGACGCCCTTTCGGCGGGTGGTCGGGCCTTCCTCGGAAGCGAAGGGCGCGGCCTCGCGGGACTGCTCGGCGATGACGTCGCCCATGGTGCCGCCGACGATGCGCAGGTCGCGCATTTCGCACAGGCTCGCGACCTGGAAGGCGAGCTGGCGCAGGTGTCCGCGATTGTAGCAGAACAAGGCGAGGCGGGCCCGCAGGACCGGCTCGATCTCGCGGATCAGGGCGATCTTCGTGCGATCGTCCGATCGCAGGAGAAGCGCGAAAAGGGCGAGGTCGATCGGGCAGGCCGCCTCGTTCAACCCGTTCGTGATGGTGCGTGCCGGAGCCATGTGTTTCCCCGCTTGAAGTCCGAGACCGGTTCGATTGTCGCGACGCGGACGCTTGTTCTGCCGGCATGCCGGCAGCCGCGTTCGACGGGCGGAGGGCTGTGCCGTCCGCCGCGCTGATTGGAGAAGGCCCCACGAGGATGCGCGTTTCGAGGGTCGCATAACAAGCTTGCCTCGCCCTTGCAGCATCAAGGGTTTAGGTAGTGGTGCTTACGAAGGCCGGCGCGCCAGGACCATGTAGTTGACGTCCGTGTCGGGACTGAGGCGCCACTGCGCGGACAGGGGATTGTAGGTGACGCCGATCCGCTCCAGCGCCGACAGGCCGGCGGCGGCCAGCGGCGCCTCGATCTCCTCGGGCCGCACCAGCTTCTCGTATTGGTGGGTGCCCTTCGGCAGCCAGCCGAGAACGTATTCCGCGCCGACGATGGCAAGGCCGAGCGCCTTGAAGGTCCGGTTGATGGTGGCCACGAAGAGGAGGCCGCCGGGCTTCACGAGGTCTGCGCAGGTCGTGAGAAAATAGTCGACGTCCGACACGTGCTCGACGATCTCGAGCGCGGTGACGACGTCGAAGCGCTCCCCGCCCGCCAGGATCGCCTCGGCGGTGGTCGCCCGGTAGTCGACCGCCACGCCGCTCTGCGCGGCGTGGAGCTTGGCCACCTCGATGTTGGTCTCGGAAGCGTCGGCCCCGACGACCTCGGCGCCGAGGCGCGCCATCGGCTCGGCGACGAGGCCGCCGCCGCAGCCGATGTCGAGGATGCTCAAGCCCTCGAAGGGCTTGGCCGAGCGACCATCGCGGCCGAAGTGGAGAAGCACCTGCTCGCGGATATAGGCGAGGCGCACGGGATTGAACTTGTGCAGCGGGCGGAACTTGCCTGTCGGATTCCACCACTCGGCCGCCAACCGCGAGAAGCGCTCGATCTCGGCCGCGTCGATCGTCGTGCGGTTCGCTTCGCCCATGTTGGCAGGCCTCGCTTTCTCGTTGATGCTGTTCCGCGATGTTTGGTGGCGGGAACCGAAGTCAAGCCGGCGCGTCGCTTCGCCCGGTGGCGGGGCTTACGCAGGGCTTGCGCGTCGCGCAAGGTCGGCCGCGCTTGCCCTCGTGCCGCAAACCCGCTACTCCCGCCCCGCCGCACGGATGCGGGGGCCGTTCCGCGGCCGGCGCCGGGCGGCATCGTTGCCCGCCGCAGGTCTTCGTGCCGCGCGGGCTGGTTCATCGCTCCTCGAATTCGTGTTCCATGGCCCGTCTCGTCCTGAAATTCGGCGGCACTTCGGTCGCCGACATCGACCGCATCCGACGCGTGGCCCGGCACGTCAAACGCGAGGTCGACGCCGGCCATCAGGTCGCCGTCGTCGTGTCCGCCATGTCCGGCAAGACCAACGAGCTGGTCGCCTGGTGCCGCGAGGCGAGCCCGATCCACGACGCGCGCGAATACGACGCGATCGTGGCGAGCGGCGAATTGGTGACCGCCGGGCTGCTGGCCATCGTCCTCCAGTCGATGGGCATCAACGCGCGCTCCTGGCAGGGCTGGCAGATCCCGATCCGCACCGACGGCCAGCATGGCGCCGCGCGCATCCAGGAGATCGACGGCGCCGAGATCGTGCGCCGCTTCGCCGAAGGCCAGGTGGCGGTCGTCGCGGGCTTCCAGGGCCTGGCGCCGGACAACCGCGTCGCGACCCTCGGGCGCGGGGGCTCCGACACCTCGGCCGTGGCGGTCGCCGCGGCGCTGAAGGCGGACCGCTGCGACATCTATACGGACGTCGACGGCGTCTACACGACCGACCCGCGCATCGAGCCCAAGGCCCGGCGCATGAGCCGCGTTTCCTTCGAGGAAATGCTGGAGATGGCCTCGCTCGGCGCCAAGGTGCTGCAGGTCCGCTCCGTCGAACTCGCCATGGTCCACAAGGTGCGGACCTTCGTGCGCTCCTCCTTCGAAGACCCCGACGCGCCGGGCATGGGCGACTTCGACAATCCCCCCGGCACCCTGATTTGCGACGAGGACGAGATCGTGGAACAGCAGGTCGTAACCGGCATTGCCTATGCGCGCGACGAGGCGCAGATTTCGCTGCGGCGCGTGGCCGACCGCCCGGGCGTGGCGGCTGCCATCTTCGGGCCGCTGGCGGATGCCGGCGTCAACGTCGACATGATTGTCCAGAACGTGTCCGAATCGGGCGCCTCGACCGACATGACCTTCACCGTGCCGGCCGGCGACGTGAAGAAGGCGGTCGGCGTCATCGAGGCCGCCAAGGACGAGATGCGCTACGACGCGATCCAGAGCGAGGAAGGCCTCGCCAAGATCTCGGTCATCGGCATCGGCATGCGCTCGCATACCGGCGTCGCCGCCACCGCCTTCAAGGCGCTGGCGAACCGCGGCATCAACATCCGAGCGATCACGACCTCCGAGATCAAGATCTCGATCCTGATCGACGGGGAGTTCACCGAGCTCGCCGTGCGCACGCTCCACTCCGTCTACGGCCTCGACAAGGCCTAAACGGGGACCCGGGGAGGGGAGGCCCCGCGGAGCGATTTTCGCGAGGTGGCTGGGATGGGAGGATCGCTCCCGCTGCCTAGATGCTTCCCGGACGAGAATGATCTACGGGCGGTCAGCGGCCTAGACAAGCATTGCTTGCTCTGGTCCCCTTACAGCCTCTAGTGCTTGGCTCGGACGCGGGGTGCGTCGGCCGGTTCGGGCCGCGCAACCCTTGCGCGAACGGGACGGAACACGACCTTGGTCAGAAGCGACTCTTCAGGCCCGCGCGTCCTGATGCGGCGAATCCGGGAGCTCATGGCCGAGCCCCTGGCGGCGCAGGCGCGCCTCGACGAGATCATGCGCGTGATCGCCGCCAACATGGTGGCCGAGGTCTGCTCGCTCTACGTCCTGCGCGCCGACGGCGTTCTCGAACTCTACGCGACCGAAGGCCTGAACCCCGGCTCCGTCCACCTGGCGCAGCTGCGGCTCGGCGAAGGTCTCGTCGGCACCATCGCCGTCACCGCGCGCCTCCTGAACCTGCAGGAGGCCCAGAAGCATCCCGCCTTCGCCTTCCTGCCCGAGACGGGCGAGGAGATCTACAATTCCTTCCTCGGCGTGCCCGTGCTGCGCGCCGGCCGCACCCTCGGCGTCCTCGTCGTCCAGAACCGGGCCAAGCGCACCTATCGCGACGAAGAAGCGGAAGCTCTCGAAACGGTCGCGATGGTGGTCGCCGAGATGATCGCGGCCGGCGGGCTCGAAGGTCTGTCGCGCCCCGGCGTCTCGCTCGACCTCAAGCGGCCGCACTCCTTCACCGGCGCGGGGCTCTCGGAAGGCATCGGGCTCGGCCACGTCGTTCTCCACGAGCCGCGCGTCGTCGTCACCAACCTCTTCAACGAGGATGCGGCCAGCGAGGTCGAGCGGCTCGGCCGGGCGCTGGAGACCTTGCGCGAGTCGATCGAGGACATGCTCCAGCGCCGCGACATCGCGGTGGACGGCGAGCACCGCGCCGTTCTCGAGGCCTATCGCATGTTCGCCCACGACCGCGGCTGGGTGCGGCGGCTGGAAGAAGCGGTGCGCAACGGCCTGACCGCCGAAGCCGCGGTCGAGAAGGTGCAGTCCGACATGCGCGCGCGCATGATGCACCTGACCGACCCCTATATCCGCGAGCGCCTGCACGATTTCGACGACCTCGCCAACCGCTTGCTGCGCCAGCTGATGGGCGGGGGCGAGGACGTGCTCGACGGGGTCGGGGACGCAATCGTCGTCGCCCGGTCGATGGGCGCCGCCGAGCTTCTCGATTACCGCCGCGAGCAGCTGCGCGGCCTCGTCCTGGAGGAAGGGGCGGCGACGAGCCACGTCGTGATCGTCGCGCGCGCCCTCGGGCTGCCGGTGGTCGCGCAGGTCAAGGGCGCGGTCTCCATGGCGGAGAACCGCGACGCGATCATCGTCGACGGCGACGACGGAACGGTGCATCTGCGCCCGCCGGCCGAGCTCGAATCGCTCTACGGCGACAAGGTGCGCTTCCGCGCCAAGCGGCAGGAGCGCTACCGCGAGCTGCGCGACCGGCCGAGCGTGACCAAGGACGGCACGCCCATCCACCTCATGATGAATGCCGGTCTCCTCGTCGACCTGCCGCAGCTCGCCGAAGCGGGCGCGCAGGGGATCGGCCTGTTCCGCACCGAGCTGCAGTTCCTGGTCGCCTCCACCATGCCGCGCATGCGCGACCAGGAGCGGCTCTACGCGGCGGTTCTCGACGCGGCGAGCGAGGCGCCCGTCACCTTCCGCACGCTCGACGTCGGCGGCGACAAGGTCGTGCCCTATCTCGGCGGCTTCTCCGAGGAGAACCCGGCGCTCGGCTACCGGGCGCTGCGCCTCGCGCTCGACCGGCCGGGCCTGATGCGCACGCAGCTGCGCGCGCTCCTCAAGGCCGCGGCGGGGCGGGAGCTGCGCGTGATGTTCCCGATGGTGACGGACATGGGCGAGATGCGTCAGGCGCGCGATCTCCTGTCGCGCGAGATCGCCCACCTCACCAAGTTCGGCCACGCCATGCCGACGAGCGTGAAGATCGGCGCGATGATCGAGGTGCCGGCGCTCCTATACCAGCTCGACGAGCTGATGCGGCTCGTCGACTTCGTCTCGGTCGGCTCCAACGACCTGTTCCAGTTCTTCAACGCCGTCGATCGCGGCAACTCGCGCGTCGCCTCGCGCTTCGACGACCTGTCGCCGCCCTTCCTTCTGGCGCTCAAGAGCATTGCCGATGCCGGCGCGCGCAACGGCGTCGGCGTGACGCTCTGCGGCGAGATGGCGGGCCGCCCGCTCGCGGCCATGGCGTTGATCGGGCTCGGCTTCCGATCCATATCCATGGCGCCTCCGGCGATCGGCCCGGTGAAGGCCATGCTGCTGGAACTCGACGCGACCGACCTGTCGCGGCGGATGGAGGCCTGGATGGCCGATCCCGAGCGCCCGCTTTCGCTGCGCCAGCGGCTCGTCGACTTCGCCGAGGCGAACGGCATCCCGCATTAGCGGGGCCGCACCTCTGCTTCGCTGCCGCGCGGGCTCGAACGCCCGCGCCCGTTTTTTCGTTTCCTTCTCGATTGTTCAGCCATGGCGAGCCTGCCGACCAAGACCCTCGACGAGATCCTGTCGCGCTACGACCGCATCGAAGCGCAGATGGCCGCGGGTCCGGACCACGAGACCTATTCCAAGCTCGCCGCCGAGTATTCGGGGCTGGAAGAGGTGGTCGCGGCCATCCGGCGTCTGAGGACGGCCGAGAAGGATCGCGAGGAGGCGCGGGCCATCGCCGAGGATCCGGGTGCCGAGCGCGAGATGCGCGACCTCGCCTCGGAGGAGGTCGCCGAGCTCGGGCCGGCGATTGAGGACCTCACCCGCGAGATCGGCATCCTGCTCCTGCCCAAGGACGCGGCCGACGAGAAGGGCGCGATCATCGAGGTGCGCGCCGGCACGGGCGGCTCGGAAGCGGGCCTCTTCGCCGGCGATCTGTTCCGCATGTACCAGCGCTATGCCGAGGCGCATCGCTGGAAGGTCGAGCTCCTGTCGGCAACGGAGGGCGAGGTCGGCGGCTATCGCGAGGTGGTCGCCTCGGTGAAGGGGAAGGGGGTCTTCTCGCGGCTGAAGTTCGAGTCCGGCGTCCACCGGGTGCAGCGCGTGCCCGAAACGGAGTCGGGCGGGCGCATCCACACTTCGGCCGCGACGGTCGCCGTCCTGCCGGAGGCCGAGGACATCGACGTCGAGATCCGTCCCGAGGACATCCGCATCGACACGATGCGCTCCTCGGGCGCCGGCGGCCAGCACGTCAACACGACCGACTCGGCGGTGCGGATCACCCACCTGCCGACCGGCATCGTCGTGACCTCGTCGGAAAAGTCGCAGCACCAGAACCGCGCCCGCGCCATGCAGGTGCTGCGCGCCCGGCTCTTCGACATGGAGCGCAGCCGGGCCGACGCCGAGCGCTCGCAGACGCGCCGCGCGCAGGTCGGCTCCGGCGACCGCTCCGAGCGCATCCGCACCTACAACTTCCCGCAAGGGCGCGTCACCGACCATCGCATCAACCTCACCCTGTACAAGCTCGACCGGGTGATCGAGGGCGAGATGGACGAGCTGGTCGACGCCCTCGTCGCCAGCGACCAGGCCGAGCGCCTCGCGGCGGTGGGCCTCGATGATTGAGACCGGAGCCGCCGGGCCGCTCGCCGGCCTGCCGCTTCGCGAAGCGCTCGCCCGCACCCGCCGCCGCCTCGCCGAAGCGGGGCACGGCGAGGCCGATCTCGACGCGCGGCTCCTGTTCCTGGCGGCCGTCGGGCTCGACGGGGCGGGGCTGATCCTGAGCGGAAGCGAGCCGCTGAACGCCGCGGCGGCGCATCGGCTCGACGCCATGCTGGAGAAGCGCCTCGGCGGCATGCCGGTCGGGCGCATCCTCGGGCGCCGCGCCTTCGGCGAGCACGACTTCGCCCTTTCGCCCGACACGCTGGAGCCGCGGCCGGACACGGAAGCGCTGGTCGATCTCGCCGAGGCGCTGCTGCGCGATCGACCTCGCCCCCTCCGCTTCGCCGACATCGGCACCGGCACCGGCGCGATCGCCGTGTCGCTTCTCGCGCGACTGCCGGAGGCCGTGTGCCTGGCGACCGACCTGTCGCCCGGCGCGCTGGAGACGGCGCGCCAGAACGCCCGCACTGCCGGCGTCGAGGCGCGTTTCCTGCCTGCCTGCCTCGATTATTGCGAGGGAATGGCACCCGGGCTTGATGCAATCGTCACGAACCCACCTTATATCCGATCCCAAGAGGTGGAGCGCTTGTCGCGCGAAGTGCGCGACCACGATCCCCGCCTGGCGCTCGATGGCGGCACCGACGGCCTCGACGCCTACCGCGCCATCGCCGCGGGCGCCGCGCGGGTGGTGAAGCCCGACGGCTTCGTGGCCGCCGAGATCGGCATCGGACAGGAGCGGGACCTCGACGCGATCATGAGCGATGCCGGCTTCGAACGAATCGCGGAGCGCCGCGATCTCGGCGGCGTGCTCCGGGCGCTGGCCTTTCGGCGTCACGATGGCTTGAGGCTTGCTCCAAACCGCGCGTAAGCGGTTGAAACCGGCCGATTCACGGGAAATTTGGACTTGTCGCCACACATAGAAGTGACTAGGGTTCAAACAAACGATGCGGAATGATCGAGGGGGAACATCCCCAGAGGCCGACGCTCGGTAGGCGTCATGGCCGGGATGCTCGTGACAGCCGCGGGGACGTTTCGTTCCTTCAGTGATCCTCGGGGTCGCAGGGCGCAGCCAAACTGAAATCGATCGTCCGGTGTCGTCGAGTCGACGAAGCCGGATCGTGCGGAGCGAAGAGTTCGCATCCGCTTCGAGGGGCCCACCGGCATGAGCCGGACTATCCAGAAGACAGGAAGAGCATGAGGCCAGGACAGCAGCAGAAGAACCGCATGCGCGGCCGCGGGCGCAAGGGCCCGAACCCGCTCTCGCGGAGCTACGAGTCGAACGGCCCGGACGTCAAGATCAGAGGCACGGCTCAGCACGTCGCCGAGAAGTACGGGATGCTGGCGCGCGACGCCGCAGTCTCCGGCGACCGCGTGATGGCCGAGAACTACTTGCAGCACGCCGAGCACTACAATCGCATCATCATGGCGGCGCAGGCCCAGCTTCAGCCGCAGCAGCGCGACGACTGGGCCGGCGACGAGGACGAGGGCGACGACCTGCAGGAGATGGGCTTCTATCGCCCGGTGCCCGAGCAGCGTCAGGACCGCGGCGAGCCGAACGGCAACAACAACGGCAACGGCAACAACAACGGTTACGGCGGCCAGCCCCAGCCGCAGAACCGCGAGCAGCGGTTCGACCGGTTCGACCGGAACGATCGGCAGGACCGACAGGATCGCGGCGACCGCCAGGATCGGCAGGATCGGCAGGACCGCGGCGAGCGTCGCAACTTCGGCGGCGAGGGGCGCGAGGGCGGCAACTTCGATCGCCGCGAGCGCTTCAACGACCGCCAGCAGGCCCAGCCGAGCGGCGTCGGTCCGCAGCCTTATCTGCCGCGTGATCTCGGCGGCGAAGCCGAAGGCGAGGAAAACCGCGGCGAGGCCCGCGACTTCCGCAACCGGGACAATCGCGACAACCGCGAGGGCGGCAACCGCGAAAGCCGCGAAAGCCGCCGCGAGCGCTTCCGCGAGAACCGCCGCGAGCGCTTCAACAATCGGGGCGACAACCGCGGCGATCGTGCCGACGGCGTGACGGGGGCGAGTGCCGAGGGCGCGCCGCAGCCGGCTCCCGTCGAGGCCCGCACCGACGCGCCGCGCCATGAGCAGCCGGTCCGCGAGGAGCGCGCCGAGCGTCCCGCCGCTGCCGCGCCGGCACCCGCTCCGGAAGCACCGGTCGCCGCTCCGGCCCCGGCTCGCGCGCCCGCCCCGGCCGCCGAGACTCCCGTCACGGAGGATGCGCCGGCGCCTCGGGCCCGCCGCACCCGCGCCCCCAAGGCCGCTCCGGCCGAGGCTCCCGCGAACGAAGCGCCCGCCGCTGCCGCGCCGGAAGCCGAGGCCGCGCCGGCCAAGCGCCGTCCGGGCCGTCCGCGCAAGAAGGCGACGGAAGGCGACGGCGGCGACGGAGAGGGCGGTCTTCCCGACTTCCTCCTGGCCTCCAACGGCTGACCGTTCCCACGGGACGTGAACGATCAAAGGCCCGGCGCCGAGCGCCGGGCCTTTTTGCGTGCGGACGCATGCATGCGAGGGATCGCTTCGCGGGTCCGCCCGGCCGCAGGGGCGGCGAAGCGCCCATCTTTCCGGGCTTTGGCAAGCGCCGCGGCGGCAGGTTCGGGTTGCAGCGCGGGGCCGCTCGACGCGCCGCCTCGCCTCTTTTCACGTCGGGGCGCGGCTCCCATATCTCAGCGCGACGGCTTGCCGAACGATCGGGAGCCGGTTCCACGCCAGCCGCCGCGCGATGCCGAGAAGCGGGTCGCCGGGCGGAGAAGGGAGCCCACATGAATCCGGAAAAATACACAGAACGCGTCCGCGGCTTTCTGCAGGCCGCGCAGACCCAGGCGGTCACGCGCGATCACCAGCAGTTCACGCCCGAGCATCTGTTGAAGGTGCTGGTCGACGATCCCGAGGGGATGGCGGCCGGCCTCATCGAGAAGGCGGGCGGGCGCGCCGCCGACGTGCGCCTCGCGGTCGACGCCGCGCTGGAGGCCATGCCGAAGGTGTCCGGCGGCAACGGCCAGCTTTATCTCGCCCAGCCGCTCGCCAAGGTCATGGCGACCGCCGAGGAGCTCGCCAAGAAGGCCGGCGACAGCTTCGTCACCGTGGAGCGGCTGCTGCTCGCGCTCGCCATCGAGAAGGGCGCCAAGACCGCGGACATCCTGGCGCGCGCCGGCGTGACGGCGAACGGCCTGAACGCCGCGATCAACGAGATCCGCAAGGGGCGCACGGCCGACTCGGCGAGCGCCGAACAGGCCTATGACGCGCTGAAGAAATATGCCCGCGACCTCACCAAGGACGCGCGCGAGGGCAAGCTCGACCCCGTGATCGGCCGCGACGACGAGATCCGACGCACGATCCAGGTCCTGTCGCGCCGCACCAAGAACAATCCCGTCCTGATCGGCGAGCCCGGCGTCGGCAAGACCGCGATCGCGGAAGGCCTGGCGCTGCGCATCATCAACGGCGACGTGCCGGAGAGCTTGCGCGACAAGCAGCTGATGGCGCTCGACATGGGCGCGCTGATCGCCGGCGCGAAGTATCGCGGCGAGTTCGAGGAGCGGCTGAAGGCGGTGCTCTCCGAGGTGACGGGGGCCGCCGGCGGCATCATCCTGTTCATCGACGAGATGCACACCCTCGTCGGCGCCGGCAAGGCGGACGGGGCGATGGACGCCTCGAACCTCTTGAAGCCCGCGCTCGCCCGCGGCGAGCTGCACTGCGTCGGCGCAACGACGCTCGACGAGTACCGCAAGCACGTCGAGAAGGACCCGGCGCTCGCCCGGCGCTTCCAGCCCGTCTTCGTCGAGGAGCCGACGGTCGAGGACACGATCTCGATCCTGCGCGGCCTGAAGGAGAAGTACGAGCAGCACCATCAGGTGCGGATCTCCGACTCCGCCCTCGTGGCGGCCGCGACGCTGTCGAACCGCTACATCACCGACCGCTTCCTGCCCGACAAGGCGATCGACCTCGTGGACGAGGGCGCGGCGCGCCTGCGCATGGCCGTCGATTCCAAGCCCGAGCTGCTCGACGAGATCGACCGGCGCGTACTCCAGCTCAAGATCGAGCGCGAGGCGCTGAAGCGCGAGAACGACGAGGGCGCCCGTACGCGCCTGGAGCGGCTCGAAGGCGAGCTCGCCAACCTCGAGGAAGAGTCCGACCGGCTGACGGCCGCCTGGCAGGCGGAGAAGCAGAAGCTCGGGCTCGCCGCCGACCTCAAGCGCCGGCTCGACGAAGCGCGCAACGACCTCGCCATCGCCCAGCGCAAGGGCGAGTTCCAGCGCGCCGGCGAGCTGGCCTACGGGCAGATCCCGCAGCTCGAGCGCGAGCTGAAGGAGGCCGAGGCGAAGGATGGCGGCGCCGCCAGCTCGATGGTCGAGGAGACCGTGACGGCCGACCACGTCGCCCAGGTCGTCTCGCGCTGGACCGGCATTCCCGTCGACCGGATGCTGGAGGGCGAGCGCGACAAGCTGCTTCGCATGGAGGACGAGATCGGCAAGCGCGTCGTCGGCCAGGGCGAGGCGGTGCAGGCCGTCAGCCGCGCGGTCCGCCGGGCGCGTGCCGGTCTGCAGGACCCGAACCGGCCGATCGGCTCGTTCATCTTCCTCGGCCCCACGGGCGTCGGCAAGACCGAGCTCACCAAGGCGCTCGCCTCGTTCCTGTTCGACGACGAGACGGCGATGGTGCGCATCGACATGTCGGAGTTCATGGAGAAGCATTCGGTCGCGCGCCTCATCGGAGCGCCTCCGGGCTATGTCGGCTACGAGGAGGGCGGGGCGCTGACGGAAGCCGTGCGGCGCCGGCCCTATCAGGTCGTCCTCTTCGACGAGATCGAGAAGGCCCATCCGGACGTCTTCAACGTTCTCCTGCAGGTGCTCGACGACGGGCGGCTGACGGACGGGCAGGGACGCACCGTCGACTTCCGCAACACGCTGATCATCATGACCTCGAACCTCGGCGCGGAGTACCTGACGGCGCTGCGCGACGACGAGGAGGTCGAGGCGGCGCGCGAGCAGGTGATGGCGGTGGTGCGCAGCGCCTTCCGGCCGGAGTTCCTGAACCGCGTCGACGAGACGATCCTGTTCCACCGCCTGCATCGCTCGGAGATGGGCGCGATCGTCGACATCCAGATGGCGCGGCTGGAGAAGCTGCTCGCCGAGCGCAAGATCACCATCGAGCTCGATGGAACGGCGCGCGACTGGCTGGCCGACAAGGGCTACGACCCCGCCTACGGCGCGCGCCCGCTGAAGCGCGTGATCCAGCGCGAGGTCCAGGATCCGCTCGCCGAGCGCATCCTTCTCGGCTCCGTCAAGGACGAGGATCTGGTGAAGATCTCCGGCGGCGGCGACCACCTGATCTTCCACGTCGTCGGCTCGAAGCTGGGCGGCACGGGAGAGCGCGTGGCGGCGTAAGCGCCGGGACGATCGAAACAAAAAGACAAGGGCGGCTTCTCGGCCGCCCTTTTTCGTTCGGTCCCAGTCCGACTGGCGAACCCGGTTCGCCTCAGCGAAGCGGCGGGCGAGACGATCGCCGCGCCGCATCAAGACATAGCTGGTGCCTGAGTAACTGGTCTCCGAGGACGTGCTCGTCGCGACCGGCTCCTTCGCCGGCGCTGTCCCGTGGACGATGCCGAAGCGGCGTTTCGGTCAGGCCGGCGCGCCGTAGTAGTCGTCGATGCGGCGGCCGTAATCGGGGTCGGCCCAGCGGGATTCGCCCGCGCCATAGCGAGGGGCGTCCTTCAGCTGGTCGATGGTCACGCCGACGACGTAGCCGCCCTGGCGCTCGTCGTATTTCAGGACGTGCCAGGGCAGGGGATGGTACTCCTCGCCGATGCCGAGGAAGCCGCCGAACGACATGATCGCGTATTTCACGCGCCCGTCCCGCTTGCCGATGACGATGTCGTGGATCGTGCCGAGGTGGTCCCCCTCGGTGTTGTAGACGCTCGTGCCGGTGACGAGGCTGGCCTCGATGGCGTCGGCGCCCGGCTGGATCTCGCCGCCGCCGCTGCCGGCGGCGCTCGCCATCTCGTGGAGTCCGGTGGTGGAGGACATGGGGGATCGCTCGCCTTCTGTTCCCGTTGAAAGGTGTCTGCGGCTAACGGTCCCGTTCGTCCCCCGTTCCCATGCCCGGGTCTCAGCTCTCGCTCGCGCCCGCAGGCTCGGCGTCCGCATCGCGGACATAGGGCTCGACGGTTCCCTTCAGCTTCATCGTCAGCGGTTTGCCGCGCCGGTCGCGCGCCTTGCCGGCCTGGACGCGGATCCAGCCTTCCGACACGCAATATTCCTCGACGTTGGTTTTTTCCGCGCCGTTGAAGCGGATGCCGATGCCGCGCTCCATCAGCGCCTCGTCGAAGAAGGGGCTATCGGGATCGTTGCTCAGGCGGTCGGGCAGAACGGTCGAGCTCATGGGATTGGCACCTCGTATCGCGGTCAGGGGCCGCTGCCTCGGGGCAGCCGCCGGAATGGCTGACCGACATAGGCGATCGGCGCGGCCGAGCCAATCGCCCGCCGCCTTCTTCCCGGTCGCCGCGCGACCTATCTGCGCCGGCAGGCAACCGGAGGGAGAACCATGCAGGCAACGTCGGCCGAGGCCGAGCAGCGGGCGCTGAAGCGCTCGATCGCGGCGACCGTCCTCGTCGGAGCCTTCGGCGTCGTCTTCGGCATCCTGTCCGGCTCCCTGTCGATCGCCTTCGACGGCGTCTTTTCCGTCATCGACGCCTCGATGACGCTGCTCGCGCTCTTTGTCGCCCGGCTGGTGGCGCGCGAGCCGAGCCGGCGCTTCCAGCTCGGCTACTGGCACCTCGAGCCGATGGTACTCGCGGCCAATGGCGGGCTGCTGACGCTCCTGTCCTTCTACGCCTTCGTCAACGCCGTCGGCACGCTGTTCTCGGGCGGGCGCGAGCTCGTCTTCGACTGGGCCATCGGCTACGCCGTGGTGACGGTCCTGATCTGCCTCGCCATGTTCCTGTGGGGGCGCCGGGCGAACCGCGCCATCGGCTCGGACTTCCTGGCGCTCGACGTGAAGGGCTGGGCGATGTCGGGCCTGATCACCGGGGCGCTGCTCGCCGCCTTCGTGATCGCGGCGTTTCTGGAGGGCGGGCGCTACGCTGATCTGACGCCCTACGTCGACCCGGCGGTGCTGGCGCTCCTGACGCTCGTGATCATTCCGGTGCCGCTGCGCACGGTGATCGGCGCGGTGAAGGAGATCCTCCTCGTGGCGCCCGTGCCGCTCGACGAGGCGGCGCGCGCGATCGGGCGCGAGATCGCCGCCCGCCACGGCATCGCGGAGCCGCACACCTTCGTCGCGAAGGTCGGCCGCGCGCGCTTCGTCGAGTTCCACTTCCTCGTCGCGCCGGATTCGCCGCTCGGCTCCATCGCCGCGCAGGACGCCGTGCGGGAAGAGATCGGCGCGGCGATCGGCGGATCGCCCAGGGATCGGTGGCTCACGGTCGCCTTCACGGGCGATGCGAAATGGGTCGATTGAGGTTCACGTGACCCGCCGGCCTTGCTTCCGCCGGGTTGCGCCGCCACGAGGCAGGCCATGACGGTTCGCTCCTCCCGCCTTCCGCCTCGCTTGGATCGATCGACCCGAGCGGGATGCGTGCTTCTCGCCGCGGCTCTCGCCCTGCCGGCCGGCCTTGCCGGCTGCGGGACGATCGAGCGCGGCCGCTCCGACTTCGTCGCCGTGGTCGTCCACCCCGCGCTGGCGACCGTCACCACCTCGCGGGGCGACCGCTGCGAGGGCTCCTGCATCCTCGACGTGCCCCGGCGCGAAGGCTTCACGGTCACGGCCGCGGCGCCGGGCTACCTGTCGAAGACCGTGGAGGTGAAGTCGGTGGCGACGCTGGAGGGCATGCGATCGACGGCGACGAACGCGGCGGGGCCCGGCGTCGTCGGGGTCGGCGTCGATCTCTACACCGGCGCCGTCTACGATCACCGACCGAATCCGGTGTCGATCCGTCTCGACCCCGACCCCAGCGCCCGGCCCGGCGGGAGCGCCGCGCCCAACGCTCTGCCGCCGGCCCCCTCCCGAGGGCCGATCGGACCACCCGCCCCGGTGAGCTGAAAGCTGGCGCGGGGCTGATGGCTTCAGCCACGCTCCCGCGCGGCGCTTGTGGATTGCGCGGCCACGGTCATCTTCATGTCCGGTTCAGTCGCAACTCTCTATCCCGGGACGGATTGGTTTCCGTCTGCCCTGACGTCAGATCGACCGTCGACACGTTCGGAGTCCCTCGCATGAAGCGGTTCGCCTTGTCCTTCCTCGCCGTGTCGGCTCTCGCCGGCGGCTCCGAGGTCGCCCTGGCCCAAGGCTTCGACCCGTATTACGACGACGCGGCGCGCGACGCGCCGGTCGGCGACGTCTTCATCGACGAGTACGGCCGCAGGGTCACGCTCGACGTCTACGGCCGCGTGGTCTCGGTGGAGGAGCCGCGCGCCCGCGGAGTCCAGCGCGACATGCGCGCGCGCGACGAGAACGGCCGCATCATCGTCCGCCGCACGCCGCCGCCCGGCGCCCGGCTCGAAGGCCGCGTCGGCGAGGTGCTGCCGGGGCTGGAGCCCTACGGCACCGACCCCTATGGCGGCATCGGCGCCGGCCCGGAATCGGCCGACCCCTATTACGACGGCCCGGTGGAATCGCAGCCGCTGCCCGATATCGAGTCCGGCTTCGCCGGTCTGCCTGACGGAACCCTCGGTGCCGCGGAGCCGGGGCTGGATGGGCAGCCCGCCATCGTCGAGGGGCAGACCGTGCGGGAAACGGATCCCGCGCCGAGCGTGCCGACCCCCAAGGGACCGAACGCCAAGGTGCAGATCGCCGCCTTCCAGGTGATCCTTGACCGCGCCGGCATCTCGCCCGGCGTCATCGACGGGCGCATGGGCGGCAACGTCAACAAGGCGGTCGCCGCCTATGCCGAGAAGTACGGCCGCACGCTCGACCCGACGAACTCGCAGCAGCTCGCCGAAGAGCTCGACGCCACCGGCGGCCCGGCGATCACCACCTACGAGATCACCGCGGAGGACGTGACCGGCCCCTACGTCGCGGCGATCCCCTCCGATTACGGCGAGAAGGCCAAGCTCCCGGCCATGAGCTACGAGCGCGTCTCGGAACGACTCGCCGAGCGCTTCCACATGGATGAGAAGTACCTCCTGGAGATCAATCCGGGTGCCGACTTCACCCGCCAGGGCACGCGCATCAAGGTGATGAACGTCGGCGAGAACGTGACGGGCGAGGTGACGCGGATCATCGCCGACAAGGGACGCGAGCAGGTGCGCGCCTACGGCGCCGACGGCACGCTGATCGCCGCCTATCCCTCGACGATCGGTTCGTCCGACACGCCCTCTCCGAGCGGCACGGTGGAGGTCGCGCGCATCGCCTTCGACCCGAACTACACCTACAATCCGAAGATCAACTTCCAGCAGGGCGAGAACCGCAGCATCCTGACCATCCCGCCGGGCCCGAACGGCCCCGTCGGCACGATCTGGATCGCGCTGTCGAAACCGACCTACGGCATCCACGGCACGCCCGAGCCCTCCCAGATCGGCAAGACCAACAGCCACGGCTGCGTGCGCCTGACCAACTGGGACGCCTTCGAGCTCGCCAAGATGGTGAAGCCGGGCGTGACGGTGGAGTTCGTGGAGTAGGGGAGGGGACCCGGAAGCGTCCCGCTTCGGACGGGCCCCGCGCACTCCGCCCTTTCGAAAGGCGAGCTTACGCCGGCGTCGAAGACGCCTCACCCCCTCCAAACGCGACGGAGCCGTGCGGCACGACTGCCGCCGCGGCCTCAATGCGCCGAGGCGATCGGCGTCTCGACCTGCTCGCGCAGCAGCTGGTCGATGCGGTCCCGCTCCTTGCGGAACTTGTCCAGCTGATCGCCTTCCAGCATGCGGCCGGAGGGCAGGCGGATCTTCATCGGATCGACCTTCTTGCCGTTCACCGACACCTCGTAATGGAGGTGGTTGCCGGTCGAGAGGCCGGTCGAGCCGACATAGCCGATCACCTGGCCCTGACGCACCCGCGCCCCGGCCGAGACGCCCTTGGCGATGCCGTTCTGGTGCGAATAGGAGGTCTCGTAGCCGTTGGCGTGCCGGATCACGGTCTGACGGCCGTAGCCGCTGGTCCAGCCGGCCTTTTCTACCGTGCCCGCGCCCGAGGCGAGGATCGGCGTGCCGCGCGGGGCCGCCCAGTCGACGCCCCAATGCGGGCGGTTGTAGCCGAGGATCGGGTGGCGGCGGGAGCCGAACGGCGAGGTGAAGCGACCGTTGGGAACGGGATTGCGCAGGAGGAACTGCTTCGCGCTGCGTCCGTCCGCGTCGTAATAGTCGACGCTGGCATCGTCGTCGGTGCGGAAGCGGTAGAGCGTCTTGGTCGTGCCGCCGAAATGCGCCTCGACATAGAGGATCTCGGACTTGGCCGTCGCCTCGTCCTTGCCTTCCTCCAGCGAGAAGAACACGACGAGGCGGTCCGACGGGTCGAGCCGCGCCTGGTAGTCGACCTCGGAAGCCAGCATCCGGATGAGCTGGCCGCAGAGCCGGTTGTCCATCCCGTAGGACAAGGCCGCCTGGTAGATGCCGTCGTAGACGGTGGGCATGTCGGCGCGCATCGGCGCTTCGGTGGCGTTCTCGTCGAAGGCCTCGGCGACGCCCGCGCTCACCACCGGCGCCTCGGCCGGCAGGAAGCCGCCGGTGTCGCCCGCCGCGACGGTCCGCATGTGGCGGCCGCTGCGATAGGCCGACAACCGCACGAGGCGCGGGGCGCCTTCGCGGTTTTCCGTGCCGATGCGCAAAACGTCGCCCGGCTCGAGCTCGCCCCGGTCGCCGAGCAATTCGCCGAGCAGCGCACCCGCTTCTGCGCTCGTCTCGTCCTCGTGACCGCTTTCGGCGAGAAGCGCCAGGATCGCGCGCCGTTCGCGGACCGGCACGATCTCCTCGGCGTAGCGGCTCGCTTGGCTGCCGGAGTTGTCCGGCACGGCGAGCGACACGTTCTCCTCGACCACCCGGAAGGCCGAGCCCGGCTCGTAGCTCGCCGCGTCCGCCATGGAATCGAAGCGCAGGGGATCGATGGTCTGGAGCGCCGCGACGAGAACCGGCTGGTCGCTCAGCATGGTCGATGTCTGGCGCACGAGACGCTCGGCTTCTTCCGCGTCGACCGCGCCGACATCGGCGAAGCTGCGGGAGAAGTCGAAGGGCTCGACGGTCAGCGTCACGTTGGCGTCGACCTTGGCGCCGTAGAACTGCGCCGGCTCGTCGGCGTCGCCGCCGTTCGGCTCCGCGTCGCCTTCGGCGATGTCGGTTTCGTCGTCATCGGAGAAGACACGCATCGCGTCGAAGGCGGGATAGTCCTTCGTGGTCTGGTGCCGGGCCGCGAGCGACATGTTGACGTAGGCGAAGGGGAGGGCACGCACGACCTCCTGCTCGCCGTCGCGGGTCAGGGTCGGAATCTCGAGGCGCTGGCGCGAGCGGGGCATCGGCACGGCGGTCGCGAAGACGCGCCCGCCCTTGGCCGGAAGCTCCCGCTCGGCCGCCGGAGTCACGAACGGAGAGGCGGGGCTGGAGATCCGGTCGCGCCAGTCGTAGGCGGCGGACAGCGCGACGCCCATCATGGCGGTGGATGTCAGGCCGGTGAGAAGCGTGCCGAGAAGCCAGCGGGCAGAAACCTGGCGCCGGTCGGGCCGGCGTCGGCCGTCCGCGACGAGCGGCGGCTCGTTCCCCGTTACCGGCGGTTCGGCGATCATCGGCGGCATCCGGATTCCATGCTCATCCCTGCCGGTCTCGGCAAACAACGTGTCGAAATCGCGACTGAGACGAGGCCCCGGCGCGCCATGCGAGCCGCGACCGGATCTACGCATGAGCACCTGCTTAATAAACTCTTCACGCCGCGCCAAGCTGGCCGGTCTCCGCGCGACCGACGCGGCTGCTGACGACGGCCTGCTCCAGAGAGACCGCCCCGCCGGCTCGGCGCTTGGGATGATGGTGCCTAGAAGGAGACACGCGGAAAGGGGTGATCCCAGCCCGCATCTTCGATTCGCACGAAACCACCTCAAGCTGGCCGCCACGGGGCGCTGGAGCGCTTCGGCGGCCTTTTTTGAAGTTTTTGCGAAACCCGTGTTGACACTCGCCCAGGCCATCGCCTATATCCGCCTCACCAACGACGGCGGCGGCGCCGAGGCGGCCCGGAAGGGAAGCCGAGAGAACTGGTTCGAGCCAAGCGGTTCGGTCCGGTTCGAGTTTGCGCCGCTCCAGTTTGAGTTTTCGAGAGTTGCTCGCTTAAAGCAACACTCCCATAGGGGTGCAGGCGATCTGTTGCCTCCTCTCCGGCGCAGCCTGCTGGCGGCGTGTTTTTTGAGAACTGAAGATCGAGAAGAAAGAGAAGCGCGGGCGGCGGTTGGCTGTTTGTCCGGGGTTTCTGGCCGGTACCTTTGCCGGTTGGGATGCCCGGGGAGTTCAACCGACGCTAT
>NZ_VTOM01000014.1 GCF_009765365.1 Antarcticirhabdus aurantiaca | reverse complement strand
GGTGGTTCTGGCGGGGCGGCCGCACCCGATCCCATTCCGAACTCGGCCGTGAAACGCCCCAGCGCCCATGATACTTCGTCTCAAGACGCGGGAAAGTCGGTCGCCGCCAGGTCCGCCAAACGCAACACACCTCCGTAGCCGTAGCTCCGCAGCTCCGCAGCTGCGAACCACGCTCCGGCAGGCCGTCTTCACCACCATCCCAGATCCAGAACACGCCGGCAGAACCCGAACACGCCGACCCATCGGCCCGCATCGCATCAGCACGAGATCATCACCAAAGCCCCGCAGAGCCACACGCTCGCGGGGCTTTGCTGCGTCTGGAGGTCCGCTGATCGCGGAGGTCCGCTGACGAAGGCGCGGACGCCGTTGAAGCAAAGCAGATCTCGTTGACTGGAGCCGGCAAGGCTCGACGTGCCAGAGACGTCGTCCCTCTCCCCGCGGATCCTTGACCCCGCGCTATTGCGGGATCTCGACGTGGCCGCCGAAGCCGAAACGCATGGCGGAGAGGAGGCGGTCGGCATAGGTGTGGTCGCGGCGCGAGCGATAGCGCGCGTAGAGCGCGGCCGAGAGCACGCTGACGGGAACCGCCTGCTCCATCGCCGCGTGGATCGTCCAGCGTCCCTCCCCCGAATCCGCGACGTGCCCGGAGAAGTGCTCCAGCGAGGGGTCCTCCACCAGGGCTTCGGCCGTGAGGTCGAGCAGCCAGGACGAGATCACGCTGCCGCGGCGCCAGACCTCGGCGACGTCGCGCAGGTCGAGGTCGTAGCGCTCGTCCTCCGGCAGCATGGTCGAGTTCTTCGTCTTGAGGATGTCGAAGCCTTCCGCATAGGCCTGCATCAGGCCGTACTCGATGCCGTTGTGGACCATCTTCACGAAGTGGCCGGCGCCGGCCGGCCCCGCATGGATGTAGCCGCGCTCGGCCCGGTCATCGGCGGCGTGGCGGCCGCGGGTGCGCTCGATGGTGCCGAGGCCGGGCGCGAGGCAGTCGAAGATCGGGTCGAGGTAGCGCACGGTCTCCACCTCGCCGCCGATCATCATGCAGTAGCCGCGCTCCAGGCCCCAGACGCCGCCGGAGGTTCCGACGTCCACGTAATGCAGTCCCTTGGGCGCGAGCGCCTTGGCGCGGCGGATGTCGTCCTTGTAGAAGGTGTTGCCGCCGTCGATCACGATGTCGCCGGCCTTCGCGATATCGGACAGCTGCGCGATGGTCGCTTCCGTCGGGTCGCCCGCCGGCAGCATCACCCAGAAGATGCGGGGCGCCGCGAGCGCTTCCGCCAGGCCCTCCAGCGAGGTCGCCCCCGTCATGCCTTCGCCCGCGAGCGCCGTCACGGCCTCGGCCGCCCGATCGTAGACGACGCAATCGTGGCCGCCGCGCTGAAGGCGCCGCGCGATGTTGGCGCCCATGCGCCCGAGGCCAATGATCCCGATCTGCATGGCATTCCGTCCCTTGTGCGAAGCGTTGCGGCGGCCTTTGGTCTGCGCCGGTCGTCGGCAAACGCATCTAGCGCGGGCGGCGAGGGAAGAGAGGGGCGCGTGCTCGCGACGCAGCATCCACGCTGGGATGGGAACCGAACGGTGATGCCGAGAGGCGGAGGCCGCTCGGCATCACCTTTGCGTTGGTGCCCTCGCTTTTTTCCAGTCGCGGGGCAATCTGCGACGCATGAACCTGCTCGTCAGCAACTCCCGTTTGAGCCGCCTTGCCACAGCCGGGCTCGCCCTCCTGCTTCTGGCGCCCCTCCCCGCCGCGGCGCAGGCGCCGGAGGCCGGCCTCGCGGTGCCGCCGGATGCCCGCGCGCCCGATCCCGCGCCCGCTCGGCCGGACTTCTCGGCGGCCGTTGAGCGCGCGTCGGGGCTCGCAGCGCTCGAAACGCTGCTGATCGCGCAGGACGGCGAGCGGATCGTCGACGAAGGCTTCCGCGGCAACCGGACGGACCGGGCGACCAACATCAAATCGGCCTCGAAGTCGATCGTCTCGGCGCTGATCGGCATCGCCATCGACAAGGGGCTGATCGAAGGGCCGGACCAGCCGATCGCCGACTTCCTGCGCGCCGACTTCCCCGCGAACCCCGATCCGCGGCTGAACGAGATCACGGTCGGCAACCTTCTTTCGATGCAGGCGGGGCTGGAGCGGACCTCCGGCGGCAATTACGGCGGCTGGATCGCCAGCCGCAACTGGGTGCGCTCGGCGCTCGACCGCCCCTTCGTGGAGCCGCCGGGCGGGCGGATGCTCTACTCCACCGGCTCGACGCACCTCCTCTCTGCGATCCTCACGAAGGCGAGCGGGCGCTCGACCTTGGCGCTCGCGCGCGAATGGCTGGAGCCGGCGGGCGTGCGGGTCGCCGACTGGGAGCGCGATCCGCAGGGCGTCTATCTCGGCGGAAACCAGATGGCGATGACGCCGCGCTCGCTCCTCGCCTTCGGCGAGATCTACCGGCGCGACGGGCTCGGACCGGATGGCGAGCGCGTCGTGTCGAAGGCGTGGATCGACCGATCCTGGGAGCCGCGCACGACCTCGCGCTTCCACGACGGCCGCTACGGCTACGGCTGGTTCATCGACAGCTTCGCCGGTCACCAGGGGCAATATGGCTGGGGCTATGGCGGGCAGATGATCTACGTCTTTCCGGACCTCGAACTCACCGTCGCGATCACCTCGGACGAGAACCAGCCCTCGGGCCGCTCCGGCTACGTGCAGGATCTCCACCGTCTCGTCGCCGAAACGATCGTGCCGGCGGCGCAAGCGCGGATGGCGGCGGACCGGTCCGGCTGACGGCGAACCGCTCAGGACAGGGCGACGGGCTCGCCGCCGATCCAGACGCCCTTGAGGTCGAGGCTCTCGTCGATCCAGACCATGTCGGCGCGGGTGCCGGCCGCGAGGCGTCCGTGCGTTTGGAAAAGGCCGAGGAACTCGGCCGCGTGGAGCGCGCACATGCGCAGGGCATCGTCCAGGGGCATGCCGAGCGGTCCTACGAGGTAGCGCAGCGCCCCGATCATCGAGAGGTCGGAGCCGGCAAGTGTGTCGTCGGCGAGCGTCAGGCGGCCGTTCTCGCGGCGGGCGGTGCGCCCGTTGAGCTGGAAGACGTCCTCGTTCGAGCCCACAGTCGGCATGGCGTCGGTGATGGCGACGAGCTTGCAGGGATCGCGCTTCGCCCGCA
The DNA here is from genome assembly GCF_009765365.1 of Antarcticirhabdus aurantiaca. Taxonomy (GTDB): domain Bacteria; phylum Pseudomonadota; class Alphaproteobacteria; order Rhizobiales; family Rhizobiaceae; genus Antarcticirhabdus; species Antarcticirhabdus aurantiaca. The sequence goes on along the minus strand of NZ_VTOM01000014.1, from coordinate 162,527 downwards.
GCGCGGTACCGAGAGCGGCCGGGTGCACGTGCTGGCCGTCCGGGATGAAGCCGCACCAGACGTCGAGGCTGTCGAGCGCCGCGCCGACGAGGCCGGGCTCGCGGTTGCCGAGCTGGCTCATGGCGTTGAAGAGGTGCGTAACGCACGAAGCGCCAGCCGCGAAGGCGGCGGTGGCCGTGTCGTAGCTCGTGTCGGTATGACCGAGCGAGACGCGAATGCCGGCGGCGGCGAGGGCGGCGATCTGCTCATTCGAAACGCTTTCCGGCGCGACGGTGAGGAGAAGCGGGCGCACCGTCGTGGCGCAGAGCGCGGCGAGGTCGTCCGGCTCCATGCGCCGGATCAGCGCGGGATCGTGCGCGCCCTTGCGGGCGAGCGACAGGAACGGGCCCTCGACGTGAATGCCGGCGCAGCCCGGCACGCCTTGTTCCATCGCGGCCTGCGCCGCAGCAATGGCGGCGAAGGTCACCTCGGGGCGATCGGTAATCACGGTCGGCAGCAGCGCCGTGGAGCCGAAGCGGGCATGGGCAGCGCAGATGGCGCGGATGCCCTCGACGCTCGGCGCCTCGTTGAAGAGGACGCCGCCGCCGCCGTTCACCTGGATGTCGACGAAGCCGGGCGCGAGAAGGCCGCCCGCGAGGCGCCGCGTCTCGATCCCCGGCGGGACCTGGTCTTCCGGCAGCACGGCTTCGACGCGCGCGCCTTCGATCAGAAGGGCGCGGCCGGCTCTCCGGGCCTCGCCGTCGAAGATGTCGGCGCCGACAAGGGCGATGGCCATCAGAGCGTCTCCGTCACCTTCTTGAGGCCGCGCGGCACGTCCGGATCCTGGCCGCGGATGCGGGCGACCTCCTCCACGAAGCGGTAGAAGGATACGAGCATCGACAGCGGCTCGGTCAAGGGATGGCCGGTCGGCGCGTGCGGCAGGCGCGTGCCGACGCCCGCCTCGCCGACGGTGAAGAGCGCGGCGCCCGAGGCGGAGACGCGCGAGCAGATTTCCGCGAGACCCGGCCGCGCCGCGTCGTCCGGCACGAAGGCGAGAACGGGGAAGCCCTCCTCGACGAGCGAGACGGGACCGTGCAGCACCTCGGCCCCGGAATAGGCCTCGGCGTGGAGGACGGAGGTTTCCTTCAGCTTCAGCGCCGCCTCGCTCGCGACCGCGAAGCCCGGGCCGCGGCCCAGGGCGTAGAGCGAGGTCGCGCGGGCGGCGGTGCCCAGCGCCGGCGACCAGTCGAGGCCGAGCGCCCCGGCGAGGCGGTCCGGCAGGGCGGCGAGCGCCGCCTTGAGGCCTTCATCGCCGCTCCAGGCCGCGAGCACGGCGAGCGCCGCGACGACGGATGTGACGAAGCTCTTCGTCGCGGCGACGCTGCGCTCGGGGCCGGCGCGCAGCGGTAGCTGCCAATGCGCGGCCTGGAGAAGCGGCGAGCCTTCGACGTTGCCGATGGCGATGGTCTCGGCCCCGCCCTCGCGCGCGGCGGCGAGGAGCGCAACGATGTCGGGGCTCTTTCCGGATTGCGAGATGGCGAGCGCGGCTTGGCCGGCGAGCCGCAGCTTGGTGCCGTAGACGGACACGACGGAGGGACCGAGCGAGGCGACGGGGCGCCCGGTGACGATCTCGCTCGCATATTTGAAGTAGGTCGCCGCGTGGTCGGACGAGCCGCGCGCGACCGTCACGGTCACCGCCGGCGCGAGCTCGGCCAGACGGCGGCCGACCGCCTCGACCGCCTCGGCGGATCCGTCGAGGAAGCGGTGGACGGCGGCGGGGATCTCGTCGATCTCCCGGCGCATGAGGCTGTGTTCGGTCATGAACGTCCCTGATCCGACAGGCTGAGTTCGGCGACGAAGTCGTAGGCGTCGCCGCGATAATGGGATTGCGTGAGTTCCACCGGTCGCCCTTCCTCGTCGAAGGACACGCGCATGATGGCAAGCGCCGCGGTGCCCGGCGAAACGCCGAGAAGCGCGGCCTCGTCGGCGGACAGGTTGGCCGCGCTGATGCGCTGGAGCGCGCGCACCGGGTGGCGCCCGGCGGCGGCCATCGCGGCGTAAAGCGAGGCGCCGACCAAGCCGGGATCGGGCAGGATCGTCGCGGGCACGCAGGCGCGCTCGATGGCGAGCGGCACGCCGTCGGCGCGACGCAGGCGATGGATGCGGCAGACGAGGTCGCCCGGCGAGAGCGCGAGCTGCATCGCCTCGGCGGGCGTGACGCGTTCGAGACTTCTCAGCAACCAGTCCGAGGTGGTGCGGCGACCGCGCGTCGCCATGTCTTCGCTGAAGGAGGTGAGATGCGACAGGCCCTGCTGGAGCTTGCGCCGCCCGCCCGACACGAAGGTGCCGGAGCCCTGCCGCTGCTCGACGACGCCCTCCTCGACGAGGCCCGTCAGCGCCTTGCGCACGGTGACGCGCGAGATGCCCATGCCTTCCGCCAGATCGCGCTCGGACGGCAGCGCGTCGGCCGGCTTCAGCTCGCCAGCCTCCACCGCGCCGCGGATCAGCGCCTGGAGGCGGAGATAAAGCGGACCCTCGCCCTGCGGCAGCGCGCCGGTGCGGAACAGCGCGCTCACGCCGCACCCCCTTTCGCCCGCCAGACCGAGCGCGCGAGATCGATGCCGCCCTCCATCGCGTCGCCCGCGGGCTCCGCGAGGCGGGCGGCGAGATCGGGCGGCAGGCGCGGGCGATAGCGCGGCGCCTGGCCGCCGAGAAGCGCGATGGCCGGGGCGCCAAGCTCGATCATGCGCCGGAGCATGGGCTCGATGTCGAGAAGCGAATCCGCGATCAGCCGGTCCGCCGCCGGGTCGCCCGCTTCGGCGTGGTCCCAGACGAGCGGGGCGAGGCGGCCGAAGTCACGGGGCAGCGCCGTCCGGGCAAACTCGACGGTCGCCTCGGCCGAGTTGTCGAAGCGCGCGAGAACGGCATCGCAGAAGGGGGTGCGGGGCTTGGCGCCGTCGAGCGCCAGGAGGGCCGCGGCGAGCGCGCGGCGGCCGAGATCGGCGCCGCTGCCCTGGTCGGAGACCAGCATGCCCCAGCCGCCGAGAAGCGTCAGACGCCCGCGGGCGCGGACGCAGTAGGCCGTGCCGGTGCCGAGAATGGCGATGCCGCCCTCGCCTCCGGCAAAGGCGCCGCGACAGGCGGTGACGGCGTCGGTTTCCAGGCCGAAGGCGGCGAAGGGCAGGCGCCGCGCGTGCAGCGCCTCGGCGACGGACGGCATGTTCGCGCCGGCAAGACCGAGGCCGGCGAAGCATCGTCCGAGATCGGCCGTGCCGAGACCGCTGCGCTCCAACGCGCGCTCGGTGGTCGCGACGATCATCGCGAGCGCGGGGTCGAGCCCGGCGAAGACGTTGGCGGTGCCGCCCTCCGCCTCGCCGATGAAGGCGCCGTCGGGGCGGCGAACCCGGACGCGACAGGCCGTGCCGCCGCCATCCACGCCCACGAGAAGCACATCGGACATGCGCCGCCTCACGATGACCAAAAGAATACCACTTCGGTCTATACGTCAGCCGCAGGCCGCTCGCTACCTGCAATTTCGATCCCGGCGACCGCATGCGGTGGATCCGCTGGGGCTAAGCCCCCAGCGCCGCGGCGGTTTTCGGCTTCGTGCCGCTTGAATTTTTTGCACCTGCGAAGAGTGTCGGAAATTTTCGCAGGCGCTCCTAGACAAATGGTTCTAGGTTGGTACGATCCCTTCCAACAAAAGACAGGGAAGCGTCGGCAAAGCCGGCATCGACGATTCGGCAGATGGAACAGGCACTCGCCCGCGACTCGGCTCGCGGCGGATCGGCGTTCCACGTCCTGCCGATCCGGCATCGGCCGCCCCGCCCTCCCCGATCCATCCAGCCCGGCAGCGTGCGTCCAGGATGCCGCGCGGGCTTTCACGGGAGACCCGCCTTGGCGACCGTTCTTCGCCGCACCGAGCAGCGCGACCCCGCTTCCGCGGGGATCGACGCCTGCGGGACCGAGGAGGTGCTGGCGCGCCTGCTCGGCGGCCAGGTGCGGGCGCTCGGCACGGTGGAAGCGGCCCTGCCAGCGATCGCACGGGCGGTCGAGGTGGCCGGCGCGGCGCTCGATCGCGGCGGGCGCCTCGCTTACCTCGCGGCCGGAAGCCCCGCGCTGATCGCCCTCGCCGACGCGCTGGAAATCCCGCAGACCTATTCCGAACCGCCGGAGCGCTTCCTCGCCATCCTCGCCGGCGGGCTCGACATCGTCCGCGACTTCGGCGGCGGCCCGGAAGACGATGCGGACGCCGCGCGGCGGGACGTCGAGGCGGCCGACATCGGTCCCGACGATTGCGTCGTCGCCATCTCCGCCAGCGGCTCCACCCCTTACGTCCTCGCCGGCATCGAGGCCGCGCACAAGGCGGGCGCCGCGACGGTCGCCATCGCCAACAATCCCGGCGCGCCGATCCTCCTTGCCGCGGACGCGCCGATCTTTCTCGACACCGGCCCGGAGATCGTCGCCGGCTCGACGCGCATGGGCGCGGGCACGGCGCAGAAGGCCGTTCTCAACATGATCTCGACCGCGCTCGCCGTGCGCCGCGGGCACGTCCATGACGGCCACATGGTGAGCCTGCGGGTCGACAACGCGAAGCTGCGCGAGCGCGCCGCCCACATGGTCGCCGAGGCCGCGGACGCCTCGCCGGAAGCGGCGGAACGGGCCCTCGAGGCCAGCGCCAACGAGGTCAAGCCCGCCGTGCTTCTCGCCGCGGGCGCCGTCGACCTGGCCGATGCGCGGGCGCGCCTTGCCGAAGCCGACGGGAACCTTCGCCGGGCTCTCGCGAGCCTCGCCGAATAAAAACGAAGCCGGGGCCACCCGGAGCGCAACAGGAGACGGCTATGAAGACGAGCATCCTCAAGGCAACGGTGGCGCTTTCGGCGCTTGCCGCCCTTTCGACCGCCGCCCTCGCCCAGACCACGCTCACCATCGAGAGCTGGCGCAACGACGATCTCGCCACCTGGCAGGAAAAGATCATCCCGGCCTTCGAGGCCAAGCACCCCGACATCAAGGTCACGTTCTCGCCAACCGCGCCGACCGAGTACAACTCGGCGCTCTCCGCCAAGCTCGACGCGGGCTCGGCCGGCGATCTCGTCGCCTGTCGCCCCTTCGACGCCTCGCTGGCGCTCTACCAGAAGAAGCAGCTCGCGGACCTGACCGGCCTGCCCGGCATGGAGAACTTCTCGGCCGTCGCCAAGACCGCCTGGTCGACCGACGACGGCGCCCAGACCTTCTGCGTGCCCATGGCCGCCGTGCTCCACGGCTTCATGTACAACAAGGCCGCGTTCGCCGAGCTGGGCGTTCAGCCGCCAAAGACGGAAGCCGAGTTCTTCGCCCTCCTCGACAAGATCAAAGAGAACGGGACCTACGTGCCGCTCGCCATGGGCACGAAGGACCAGTGGGAAGCCGCGACTATGGGCTACCAGAACATCGGCCCGAACTACTGGAAGGGCGAGGACGGCCGGAAAGCCCTGATCGAGGGCAAGCAGAAGCTCACCGACGCCGACTGGGAGAAGCCCTTCGAGACCCTCGCCAAGTGGGGTCCCTACCTGGGCGACGGCTTCGAGGCGCAGACCTATCCCGACAGCCAGAACCTCTTCACCCTCGGCCGCGCCGCGATCTACCCCGCCGGCTCCTGGGAGATCGCGACCTTCGAGGCGCAGGCGGACTTCGAGATCGGCGCCTTCCTGCCGCCGGTGCAGAACGCCGGCGACACCTGCTACATCTCCGACCATCCGGACATCGCGCTCGGCCTCAACGCCGCCTCGCCCAACCAGGAAGCCGCCAAGACCTTCCTGTCCTGGGTCGCGAGCCCGGAATTCGCCGAGATCTACGCCAACGCCGCACCCGGCTTCTTCCCGCTGATCGACAAGCCGGTCACGCTGGAGAACGCGCTCGCCAAGGAGATCGTCGCCTGGCGCGAGCAGTGCCAGCCGACCATCCGCTCGACCTACCAAATCCTGTCGCGCGGGACCCCGAACCTCGAGAACGAGACCTGGACGGCCTCGGCCAACGTGATCAACGGCACCGAGACCCCGCAGGCCGCCGCCGAGAAGCTCCAGAAGGGCCTCGACACCTGGTACAAGCCCGGCGAGGCGACGCCTCCGGCCGCCGCGAACTGATCGTTCCGCTTCGACGGGGAGGCGGCCGCCCGGCCGCCTCCCCGCATTCCTGTCCCGCGCTACGAGCCCCGAACGGAACCCAATGACGGACAGACCGAAGGCGCGCCCCCGCTGGCACATCGCCGTGTTCCTGGCGCCGGCCCTCCTCGTCTACACCGTGATCATGCTCGTGCCGCTGATGCAGACGCTGCTGCTGGCGCTGGAGAACGTGCGCGACGGGGAACGCGTCTTCGTCGGGCTCGACAATTTCCGCATGCTGTTCGGCGATCCGCGCTTTTCGGAAGGGTTCTGGAACGCGCTGCGCAACAACGTCTACTTCTTCGTCCTCCACATGCTGATCCAGAACCCGATCGGCATCGCGCTGGCCGCCCTTCTCTCCGTGCCGCGCCTGCGCGGCGTCGCGATCTACCGCACGGCGCTGTTCCTGCCGACCATCCTGTCCTTCGTCATCGTCGGCTTCCTGTGGAAGCTGCTGCTCTCGCCGCTCTGGGGCGTGGCGCCGAACCTTCTGGGCGCCGTCGGCCTGAAGTCGCTCTTCGCGCCCTGGCTCGGCCAGGAGGCCTACGCACTGACCACCGTCTCGCTCGTGTCGATCTGGCAGTTCGTCGGCATTCCGATGATGCTGATCTACGCCGCGCTCATCACCATCCCGAACGAGGTGATCGAGGCGGCGGAGTGCGACGGCATCACCGGCTTCAAGCAGTTCTTCAAGATCAAGCTGCCATTGATCCTGCCCACCATCGGCCTCGTCGGCGTTCTCACCTTCGTCGGCAACTTCAACGCCTTCGACCTGATCTACGCCATGCAGGGGGCGCTCGCCGGGCCGAACTTCTCGACCGACATCCTCGGCACCTATCTCTACCGCATCTTCTTCGGCTTCCAGCTCCAGGCCGGCGACCGCTACATGGGCGCGGCGGTGGCGACGGCCATGTTCGTGATCATCCTTCTCGGCGTCTGCTTCTACCTCTTCGTCATCCAGCGGCGCATGCGCCGCTACCAGATGTGAGGCGGCCCTCATGAGCACGCGCGCCCCGACCCAGCGCTTCCGCCTCGCCCTCGTCCACCTCGCGCTGATCGCCTACGCGCTGATCTCGGTGCTGCCGGTGCTCGTCGTCGTCATGAACTCGTTCAAGACGCGCCGGGCGATCTTCAACGCGCCGCTGGAGCCCCCGCTCCCCTCCACCGCGAGCCTCGCCGGCTACCGGACGGTGATCACGCAGAGCGACTTCCTGCTCTACTTCCAGAACAGCCTCGTCGTGACGATTGGCTCGCTGTTCTTCGTGCTCTTGTTCGGCGCGATGGCGGCCTTCGCCCTGTCGGAATACCGCTTCAAGCTCAACACCTTCCTCGGCCTGTTCCTGGCGCTCGGCATCATGGTGCCGATCCGCCTCGGCACCGTCGCGATCCTCCAGATGATGGTGTCGGCCGGCCTCGTGAACACGCTGACGGCGCTCGTCCTCGTCTACACGGCGCAGGGGCTGCCGCTCGCGGTGTTCATCCTGTCGGAGTTCATGCGCAACGTCTCCGACGACCTGAAGAACGCCGGCCGCATCGACGGACTGTCGGAGTACCGGATCTTCTTCGTCCTCGTCCTGCCGCTGGTGCGCCCGGCGCTCGCGACCGTCGCGGTCTTCACCATGATCCCGATCTGGAACGACCTCTGGTTCCCGCTGATCCTCGCGCCCGGCGAGAGCACCAAGACCGTGACGCTCGGCGCGCAGATCTTCCTCGGCCAGTTCGTCACCAACTGGGAGGCCGTCCTGTCGGCCCTGTCGCTGGCGATCCTGCCGATCCTCGTTCTCTACCTCCTCTTCTCCCGCCAGCTCATCCGCGGAATCACCGCCGGAGCCGTGAAATGACCATGCCCCCGCTTCGCACCTTCGTCATGGGCCTCGGCCAGATGGGCCGCAGCCACGCCCTCGCCTATCACGCCGATCCCGGCTTCGAGATCGTCGGCCTCGCCAACCGCTCGCCGGTCGATCTGCCGGCCGAGCTCGCCGGCTACCCCATGCTCGCCGGCTTCGAGGCGGGCTTGGCGCTGAAGCCCGACCTCGTCTCGATCAACACCTACACCGACAGCCATGCCGACCTCGCGATCCGCGCCATGGAAGCCGGCGCCCACGTCTTCGTGGAGAAGCCGCTCGCCGGCACCGTCGAGGACGCGGAGCGCGTCGTCGCCGCGGCAAGGCGCACGGGCCGCAAGCTCGTGATCGGCTACATCCTGCGCCACCATCCCTCGTGGATCGAGTTCATCGCCCGGGCGCGGGACCTCGGCGGGCCTTACGTCTTCCGCATGAACCTCAACCAACAGTCCGCCGGCCCCGCCTGGGAGATCCACAAGCGGCTGATGGAGACGACCTCGCCCGTGGTCGACTGCGGCGTCCACTATCTCGACGTCATGCTCCAGATCACCGACGCGGCGCCCGTCGAGGTGCGCGGCATGGGCCTGCGGCTGTCGGACGAGATCGCCGAGACACAGGTCAATTACGGCCACCTCCAGGTGCTCTTCGCCGACGGCTCGCTCGGCTGGTACGAGGCGGGCTGGGGGCCGATGATCTCGGAGACCGCCTTCTTCGTGAAGGACGTGATGAGCCCGAACGGCGCGGTCTCGATCGTCATGGACGAGGGCGCCAGGTCCGCCGACATCGACACCCACACCAAGACCGCGCGCCTGCGCATCCACCGCGCCGAGCGCGGCCCCGACGGCACCTTCGCCAAGGCCGACGAGATGGTCTCCATGGCCGGCGAGCCCGGCCATCAGGCGCTCTGCGACGCCGAGCAGCGCTTCGTGCTCAAGGCCATCCGCGAGGACATGGACCTCACCCGCCACATGGACGACGCGGTCCGCTCGCTCGCCGTGGTGCTTGCCGCCGACCGCTCGATGCGCGAAGGCCGGCCCGTCCGCCTGTGAAGCGCCCTTCCCCCGCCGAGGACCAAGCCCCCGTGCACTCCCTGAAGCTGACCCGCATCGTGAAGACCTTCGGCCAGGTGGAGGTCTTGAAGGGCGTCGACCTGGAGGTGGAGACGGGCGAGTTCGTCGTCTTCGTCGGCCCCTCCGGCTGCGGCAAGTCCACGCTGATGCGGATCATCGCGGGGCTGGAAACGCAGACCTCGGGCACGGTCGAGATCGGCGGGCGCAACGTCGATGCCACGGTGCCGGCACGCCGAGGCATCGCGATGGTCTTCCAGTCCTATGCGCTCTATCCGCACCTGACCGTCGCCGGCAATATGACGCTGGCGCTGAAGGAGGACGGCGTGCCCAAGGCCGAGCGCGAGGCGCGCGTCGAGAAGGCGGCGGGGCTCCTCCAGCTCTCGCCCCTCCTCAAGCGCCGCCCGGCGGAGCTGTCGGGCGGCCAGCGCCAGCGCGTGGCGATCGGGCGCGCCATCGTGCGCGAGCCGACGCTGTTCCTCTTCGACGAGCCGCTGTCGAACCTCGACGCGGCCTTGCGCGTCGCAACGCGCCTGGAGATCGCCAAGCTCCACCGGACGCTCGGCGCGACGATGATCTACGTGACCCACGACCAGATCGAGGCGATGACCCTCGCCGACCGCATCGTGGTCCTCAACGGCGGCACGGTGCAGCAGGTCGGCCGGCCGATCGACCTCTACAACAGGCCCGACAACCTCTTCGTCGCCGGCTTCATCGGCTCACCGAAGATGAACTTCCTCACGAAGCGCTTCGCCGAAGAGGCGGGCGCGGCGACGCTCGGCGTGCGGCCGGAGCACCTGAAGGTGGACCCAGCCGGCGCCTGGGCCGGCACGGTGCGCCATGCCGAGCACCTGGGCTCCGACACCTATCTCTACGTCGTCCTGGAGGACGGGCAGGAGGTGACGGTGCGCATCCCCGAGGAAACGCCGATCGCGGTCGACGACGCGGTGCGCCTGTCGCCGCTGCCCGGGCGCCTGCACCGCTTCGGCGCCGACGGCCTGGCGCTGCGCGCCGCATGATCGCCTGCTTCGACATCGGCGGCTCGGCGATCAAGGCCGCGATCGCCCGCTCGCCCTCGGACATCGAGATCCTCGGCAGCCGGCCGACGCCGCTGCGCGACTTCGACGCCTTCGCCGACGCGCTGGCCGCCGCGATCGCGGAAGCCGGACTGCCGCCGCACGCGCCCGCCGCCCTCTCCATCACCGGCGTCGTCGATCCCGCAAGCGGCACGATCAAGGTCGCCAACATTCCCTGCATCGACGGCCGCACCCTCGGCCCCGACCTGACGCAGCGGCTCGGCCGTCCCGTCACCGTCGCCAACGACGCGGACTGCTTCGCGCTCGCCGAAGCCGTCGAGGGCGCGGGGGCCGGCCACCGCATCGTCTTCGGCGCGATCCTCGGAACCGGCGTCGGCGGCGGGCTCGTGATCGACGGGCGGCTCGTCCAGGGCGCCGGGGGCTTTGCCGGCGAATGGGGCCACGGCCCGATCACGGCGACGCGCGCCGGCACGCCGCCCGTCGAGGTGCCGCGCTTTCCCTGCGGCTGCGGCCAGGTGGGCTGCGTCGACGCGGTCGGCGGCGCCCGCGGCCTGGAGCGCCTGCACGCCCACCTCCACGGCGTCGGGCGCACCAGCCGCGAGATCACCGACGCCTGGCTCGCCGGCGACGCGGCCGCCGCGCGCACGATCGACGTCTTCACCGACCTCGTCGCCGACCCGCTGGCGCTCGTCGTCAACGTGATCGGCGCGGACATCATTCCGGTCGGCGGGGGCCTGTCCAACGTGCGACCGCTGCTCGAACGCCTCGACGCCGCGGTGCGCGCCCGCATCCTGCGCCGGACGGGCGCGCCGCTCGTCGTGCCCGCGCAGTGCCGCGTCGAGCCGGGCCTGATCGGCGCGGCGATCATGGGCTCACGCGAGGGCGCCCATGCCGCCGCTGCTTGAGGTCTGCGTCGGCGATCCCGAGAGCCTCTCCGCCGCGATCGAAGGCGGGGCCGACCGCATCGAGCTCTGCTCGACGCTGGAGCTCGGCGGCCTGACGCCGCCGCCCGGTCTCCTCGCCCTCGCGGCCCGGGCGCCCGTCCCCGTCTACGCGATGATCCGCCCGCGCGGCGGCGACTTCGTGTTCTCGGCGGCCGAGCGTGCGGCCATGCTCGCCGACATCGCCGCGGTCCGCGCGGCGGGCCTTGCCGGCGTCGTTCTCGGCGCCTCGCTGTCCGACGGCAGCCTCGACGCGGATGCGCTGGGCGAGCTGGCGGGGGCGAGCCGCGGCCTCGGCACGACGCTCCACCGCGCCTTCGACCTCGTCCCGGACATCGACGCGGCGATCGAGACGGCGGTCGCGCTCGGCTTCGAGCGAATCCTCACCTCCGGCCGGGCGCCCCGCGCCATCGACGGCGTCGCCGATCTGCGCCGGGCACAGGATGCCGCGGCCGGGCGCATCGGCATCATGGCCGGATCCGGCCTCGGTCCCGACACCGTCGCAGCGCTCCTCGCCGCAGTGCCGCTCGCCGAGGTGCACGGCACCTGCTCGCGCGCCGCCGGCGTCCTGAACCCGCGCGCCGCCGCCTTCGGCTTCGCCACGGCGCCGCCGCGACGCACCAGCGCCGACGAAGTGCGCCGCATGAAGGCCGCGCTTCGAGCCGCCTCCTAGCCGGCCGACTGCTCCTCCTCGGCGGCGGGCGGAGCCTGCGCCGCCACCTTTGCCCGGCTTTGCGCGACGAGCGCGTCCAAGGCGGCGTGCAGCCGGTCGGTCGCGCCGGCCGGATCGAACCACCAGTCCGTCGACCAGACCCGCAGAATGGTCCAGCCAAGGCCGCGCAGCACCTGTTCGCGCACCTTGTCGCGGTCCCGCGCCGTCGCCGAGCGGTGATAGGTCGCTCCGTCGCACTCGATGCCGGCCACGAAGGCGCCGGCATGGTCGGGATGGCGCACGCCCATGTCGACGCGGAAGCCGGACACGCCGACCTGCGGCACGATCCGCCAGCCTCGCGCCTTGAGCGCTTCGGCCACCGCCTCCTCGAAGGGCGACTCGGCGCCGCCGAGCGAGCCGGCATCCGCGGCCGGCAGCGCCACGGCGCCGCGATCGGCATAGTCCAGGAAGGTCTTGAGGTCGCGCACGCCGGCCGCCTTGCTGCGCGACAGGTCGATCGCCTCGGCCTTGATCGAGGAGAACAGCATGAGCTCGCGCCGGGCGCGGGTCACCGCGACGTTGAGCCGGCGCTCGCCGCCGTCGCGGTTCAGCGCGCCGAAATCCATGGCGAGCTTGCCGGCGGCGTCCTTGCCGAAGGTGATCGAGAACAGGATCACGTCGCGCTCGTCGCCCTGGACGTTTTCGAGGTTCTTCACGAAGACCGGCTCCAGCCGCTCGTCGTCGAAGAACCATTCGAGCCGCGGGTCCTCGCGCCGCTCGTCGTCGAGAAGATCCTGGATCAGCGCCTGCTGCTGGCTGTTGAAGGTGATGACGCCGAGCGTCGGCCGCTCGGCCTCCGGCAGGTCGAGCCATGTGCGCAGACGCGCGGCGATGTCGCTCGCGATCGCCCGCGCCTCGGCCTTGTTCGTGCGGCTCTTGCCGCGGTCGTAGACCGCCTCCGGCACGTGGCGCAGCGACACCGCGCGATCCTCCGTCACCGGCGAGGGAAAGGTGATCAGGCGGTTGTCGTAGTAGTGGTGGTTCGAGAAGGCGATCAGCGACTCGTGCCGCGAGCGGTAGTGCCAGCGAAGCCCGTGGACCGGCAGGCCGGACGCGCGGGCCTCGTCGAGGATGCTTTCGAGGTCGCGCTCGTGGTCGGGCGCCTCGCCCTCCTCCTCCGCCTCGTTGCGGCCGAAGAAGTTCGTCGGCGGCAGCTGCTTCGGATCGCCGACGATCACGGTCTGGCGGCCGCGCGCGACGGCGCCGACGGCATCCCAGGTGGTGATCTGCGAGGCCTCGTCGAAGATCACGACGTCGAACAGCGCCTGGTCCGGCGGCAGGTACTGCGCGATCGAGAGCGGCGACATCAGCACGCAGGGGGCAAGCTTGGCGAAGCTCTCGGGCATCGCGCCGATCATCTCGCGGATCGACCGGCTCGGCCGCTTCAGCTCCATCTGGTGGCGCAGGAGTCCGAGCTCGGACTTGCGCACCACCGCGTCCGGCGCCGGCAGGTCGTGGGCGATCGCAGCGTGGACGCGGGCCGAGGCCGCTTTTCGCACGAGGTCGTCGAGCGCGCGGAAGTCGTCGATGGCGTGCTCGTGCTGGAAGCGGCGGAAGTCACGCAGGCGCTTGTCCGCGTCGATCGCGAGCGGCAGCCACCAGCGGGCATAGCCGAGCCGGAAGGCGGAGACGGTCTCGTTCGGCGCCACCGCGCCGGCTTCGAGGTCGGCGACGAGCGCCTGCAGGCCCTGCACCTCAGCCCGCCGGCGGATCGCGCACCAGGAGGTCCAGTCGCGCAGCTGCGTCCGGCCGGCGGCGAGATCGGCGAGACGAGCGCGGATGTCAGCGAACGTCTCGCCAGCCTGCGTGAGGCCAAGTCCGCCGCTCGCATCCGTGAATTGCCGCTCGGCCTCGGCGAAGCGCCGATGAGCCTCGCGGTGCTCGCGCGCGGCCTGGCCGAGCGCGCCGCGCTCCGGCTGATCGAGCGCGGGGGCGATCACCGCGAGCAGCGACGCGAACCGCTCGGGCGTGCCGGCGAGGCGCGCGGCGGTCTCGCGCAGGTGCGCCGCCCGTTCCAGCTGCAGCGACAAGCGCGCAGTGTCCGTGTCGAGCCCGGCGACGAGCGGCCCCGCCGCCGCGAGCGGGCTCGCCTCGATGGCGGCGGCCTTGGCCTGGAGGCCGCGGATCAAGGGCAGATCCGTGGACGGATCGGGCGCCCCCTCCCGCGCATAGGTGCCGAGAAGCTTGGCGACGCTCCGCCGCTTGAACCAGGAGAGCGGCCAGAAGCTCGCGCTCGCCTCTCGCCAGCGCCGGTCGATGTCCTCCACCGGGACGCGCCGCAGCTCCGCCCGGTCATAGCGCGCCGAAAGCCGGGCTTCCTCGGCGGCAAAGTCCGCAACCAGCCGCCCGAGCTCGCCTCCCGCCTCGCGCAGCCGCGCGAAATCGGCGCGGACGGCGAGGCGCGCGCCCTCGTCGTCTAGCCCGTCGAGCGCTTCCGCGAACTCGGCCAGCCGTATCGCGTCGTCCCGGGTCGTTTCGCCGGGATGGAGCCCGAGAACGCGTATCAAGCGCGCCGACGTTCCCTCCACCGCCTCGGCCGCGTCGCGCGCGTTCGCGGCGGCGGCGAGGAGCCTGTCCTGCCAGGCCGAACTCCATTCGGACACGTCCACCAGCCGGAGCGCGGGCGTCGATCCCACGGCGGCGAAAGTGCGGCCGAGCGCCTGCGCGAGGTCCTCCAGCTCGGCGAAGGCGGCCCTGTCGTGCGCATCCTTTGAGGGCCAGGCGAGCGCCGGGGCATGGCGGTTCTCGCCGCGCAGCGCGAGGCCGAGCGCGCGATAGGGCGTCATGCCGCTCGGTCCTTCCGCGTGCAGCGCCTCGGCGTAGCCGTTCAGCTCGTCGCGCTTCACCTTCAACCGGCCGTTCAGCTCGACCCAGTCGCCCGGCTCCGCCGCGCCGCCGTGCTCCCAGGCGCTGCGGAGCTGGGCGAGCACGTGGCGGCGGTCGGCCTTGGAAGAGTGCAGCTCCAGGCAGCGGCTGCCGAGCCCGTGCTCGCGCAGGCGGCGGTAGACGACGTCGAGCGCGGCGGTCTTCTCGGCGACGAAGAGCACCGTGCGCCGGCTCGCCAGGCACTGCGCGATCATGTTGGCGATGGTCTGGCTCTTGCCCGTGCCGGGCGGGCCGATGATCACGAAGTCCTTGCCCTCGGCGGCGGCCATCGTCGCGACGATCTGCGAGGAGTCCGCCGGCAGCGGCGTCACAATGTCGGCCGGCGCGTAGGCGCGGTCGATCTCGCGCTCGGCGCGGAAGGGCACGGCATCGGCGAAGGGCACGTCCGGATTGTCGATGAGGTGGCGCACCACGCGGTTCTGCCGCAGGGCGTCGGTGCGCTCCGTCAGGTCCTTCCACATCAGGTACTTGGCGAAGGAGAAGGTGCCGAGCGCCGCCTCGTCCACCACCTCGAAGCCCGGCGTGTCGCGTACCGCCCGGCGCATCGCGTCGAGAACCCGCGCGACGTCGATGCCCTTCTCGTCGCTCGGCAGCTCGCCCGCCAGCGCCGGCACCTTGAGGTCGAAGTCGCGCTCCAGGAACTGGAGCAGCGTCGCGTTGAAGCGGACCTCGTCCTCGTGGTGCAGCAGGCGGAACGGCGAGGAAGCGCTGCGGCGCTCCAGCTTGGCCGGCAGCAGCAGGAGCGGCGCGCGGTAGACGCGCTCGTCGCCCGGCTTCTTGCGCCAGCGCAGGAAGCCGACCGCGACGAAGAGCGTGTTGGTGCCTCCTTCCGCGAGGTCGCTGCGCGCCTGCCGGTAGAGCGCGGTCAGCCGCGCGTCGAGATCGTCCTTGTTTAGGGTCGAGGCCAGCTCGTCGCGCAGGAGCGCGTCCTCGGCGAAGCGGCGCTGGATGTCCTCGCCGCGCGCCTCGCGATAGAGCGCGGGATCACGCTCGCCGAGCGGGTTCTGCTCGGGGATCGAGACGATGCGCAGCGCGTGGCCGGCCGCCAGCCGATCCTCCATTCCCGCGGCGTCCGGGCACAGGAAGGGCACGGCGCCGCCGCGGGTGCCGAAGTTGAGGAGGCGGTTGCGCAGCGACAGGTCGAGAAGCTTGCGCTGCCAGCGATCGATGCGGCCGGCCGGCGTCGTCGGCTTCTCCTCCGCCGGCTCACCGGGCATGCCGCCGAAGTCCGGCATGGCTGGGAGCGGCAGGTCGCCGCTCGTCTCCATCTCGTCCGTCGGCGCCGCGACCTCGTGCGAGGCGAGCGGCGCGATGCCGCCGCTGCGCGTCCGGGCGACGTCCACCGCCGCGACGAAGCGCTTGGGCGCATCCTCGGCGACGAGGGCCGCGCCGTCGCGGCACGCCTGATCGAAGGGGACAGGCGGGCGGCGCGTCACGCCGGTCGTCTCGAACAGCACCAGCTCTCGCGCCGCCAGCGCCTTCCGGATCTCGACGGGATCGGGCTCGACGGCGAGGCCGAGCGTGCGCTTGACCAGCCAGACGCCGGTCGCCGCGTGCCCTTCGACGAGAGCGACGACGGCGTTGAGCCCCGCGCCCTCCAGCCCCGCGGCAAGCAGGAGAGCCGTATCGAGGCAGGTCGCGAGCCCTTCGGCGAGCATCGTCGCGGGACGCCGCACCTTCTGCCCTCGCGCCTCGAAGCTCGCAGGCGGCTCGGCATAATGGAGCCCAAAGCCCGCGGCGGCCGAATACAGGGCGGCGGCCAGCATGTAGGCGCGGCGCGGATCGCTGCTCTGGTAACCATCCAGCGCCGCGTTGTGGCCGTGGGCGGCGAGGCGTTCGGCGGCGGCGCGCAGGAGCTTGGCCGTTGCCGGATCGTTCGGCATGACGAAGGCCGGCAGGAGCTGCGCCATGTCGCCCGCCCCGCCCCACTCGTCGCGGGCGAGGAGCCTAACCGGTACCTGCGCCTCGGCGAGCAGCGTCTCGCCCGAAACGAGGCGGAAGGTCGCGGTGCCGCGCTCGGCCTCGTTGAGGCCGGCGAGGTAGGCGGCGTCGAGCTCGACGCGGCGGTCCGACAGCGCGATCTCGGCGCCGGGGTCCAGGCGGTCGATCGCCCAGCTCCTGGCGCGGATGAACGGCGGCGCGGCGGTCAGCTCGAGCCGCGCGCCCGAGATGGTCGCCTCGCCCGGATTGGCGAGGCGCAGGTCCTTCAGCACCGGAACGGCGTTCTGGAACGAGGCGTAGGCGAGGCAGGGATTGACCTCGGCCAGGATGCGCGGCGCGGCGGCCTCGTCGTCCTCGATCGCTGGCATTGTGTCGGTCATGATCCACCCCTCCTTGTCCTCGCGACGCGCTGATGGCGCCTCGCGCGGCGATTGTCCATCCGCGCGCCGTGAGGCTCAGAGCCGCGCCAGCCGCTCCGCTTCGGCGAGGTCGTCCGGGGTGTTGGCGTTGAAGAACGGGTCGACCGGATCGGTCGGCCATTCGGCGCGGGCGACGGGAAAGCGGCCCACGAAGGCACCGACCTTGCGCAGCCCCTCCCCGACGAGCGCCTCGCGCAAGGCGCCGCGCAGCGCGACGGGCCAGAGCGCGATCACCGGATGGTCACGCCCGCCGGAGGCGGCGACGGCGATCGTCGCGCCCGCCGCGCTTCGCGCCGCGCGCAGGCGCTCGACGAGATCCGGCGGCAGAAAGGGGCCGTCGCCCGCGACGCTCGCGAGAAGCGCCGCGTCCGGCCGATGCTCCGCAGCCCAGTCGAGCCCGGCCAGGATGCCCGCGAGCGGTCCCGGATGATCCGGCAGCGGATCGGACACCACGGGCAGGCCGAGCGCGGCGAAGCGCGCGGGATCGCCGTTGGCGTTGAGAACGAGACCGTCGCATTGCGGCACCAGGCGCGCCACGACACGGTCGAGAATGGTCTCGCCGCCGACGAGGCGCAGCGGCTTGTCGCCGCCGCCCATGCGGCGCGACAAGCCGCCCGCGAGAACGAGGCCGATCGTCGCCCCGCCGCTCCCCATCCCTTGTCCCGCGCTCAAGCTTCGTCCTTCGATCGACATGCTCGCCGAGCACGTGGAGATTGCTGCATCGCACGGAACCAGCGCCGTGTCCGCGAATTGACTGCGATGCGACGGAACCGGCTTCGGCTCCGACCATCATCACAGGCAGCGTCATGCTGGACAAGCCAGACAATGGGCCGGGGGGCGCGAGCCACTCCGAAGCGACCGCACGAGCCCGCGACGGTGAGGGCCGCGACGACGAAGCGCGGCACGAGGATCCGCACACCGAAGCACCCCGCAAGAAGGCGTCGCTGCTGCGCCGGCATCCAATCTGGGTGCTGCTCGCGATCGTGGCGATCGTCGCGCTCGGGGTCGGCGGCTGGTTCTACTGGTCGGTGGCGCTGGAGCCCTATGAGAGCACCGACGACGCCTTCGTCGACGCCCGGAGCTTCCCGGTGGCGCCGCAGGTGGCGGGTTCGGTGATCGAGGCGAACGTCGCCGACAACCAGCACGTCCGGCCCGGCGACGTCCTGTTCCGGATCGACCCGCGCACCTATCAGGCGGCCCTCGACCAGGCCGTGGCGCAGGTCGAGTCCGCGAAGGCCGCGATCGGCAGCGCCGACGCGCAGATCGCCGCTCAGGAGGCGCAGGTCGCCGAGGCGCAGGCGGCCGTCGCTCAGGCCGAGGCGAGCCTCCGCTTCGCCGAAGAGGACGCGGCCCGCTACCAGAAGCTCGCCCAGGAAGGCACCGGCACCGTCCAGACGGCCCAGCAGGCGACGTCGAACCTCGACCAGCAGCGCGCGACCGCCGCCAAGGCGCGCGCCGCCGTCGTGTCGACGCAGAAGCAGATCGGCTCGCTTCAGGCCCAGAAGGCGAGCGCGCTCGCCGACCTGCAACGAGCGCAGGCCGCACAGGAACAGGCGCAACTGAACCTCGACTACACCACCGTGACGGCGCCGCAGGCCGGGCGCCTCGTCCAGGTGACGGGCGCGGTCGGCGGCTACGCCCAGACCGGACAGGCGCTCGCGATGTTCGTGCCGGACCAGAAGTGGGTCACCGCCAACTTCAAGGAAACGCAGATCGCCGACATGCGGCCGGGACAGCCGGCGGAAATCCACATCGACGCTTATCCCGAGGCGGCGATCCGCGGCCGGGTCGACTCCATCCAGCCGGGTTCGGGCACTGCCTTCTCGCTGCTGCCGGCCGAGAACGCGACCGGCAACTACGTGAAGGTCGTCCAGCGCGTGCCGGTGAAGATCGTCGTCGACAGTTGGCCGGAGGGCGTGTCGGTCGGCCCCGGCATGTCGGTCGTGCCGACCGTCACCGTCCGGCCGAAGGACTGAGCCGCCGTGGCAGGGACCGCCGCGGCCGCCGCCGGCAGCGCGAGCCGCCCCCGCGCGACCAATCCCTGGATCGTCGCGGTGGTCGTCTCGATCGCGACCTTCATGGAGGTCCTGGACACGACGATCGCCAACGTCGCGCTCCGCTACATCTCCGGCGGCCTCGCGGTGTCGGCCGACGAAGCGTCCTGGGTGGTGACGACCTATCTCGTCGCCAACGCCATCGTTCTCACGGCATCGAGCTTCATCGCCAAGCGCTTCGGGCGGAAGCGCTTCTACCTCGTCTGCCTCGCACTCTTCACCGCCTCATCGGTGCTCTGCGGCTTCGCCTGGAACATCGAGTCCCTGCTGTTCTTCCGGGTCCTCCAGGGCTTTGCGGGCGGCGGCATGGTGCCGATCTCGCAGTCGATCCTCGCCGACTCCTTTCCGCCGGAAAAGCGCGGTCAGGCTTTCGCGCTTTTCGGCGTCGCGGTGGTCGTCGCGCCGGTGGTCGGGCCGACGCTCGGCGGCTGGCTTTCCGACAATTACTCCTGGCACTGGTGCTTCCTGATCAACGGGCCGGTCGGCCTCATCGCCTTCGCGCTGGTCTGGTACCTCGTGCAGGATTCGAAGGAGGCGCAGCGGCTGCGCGAGGACCTGAAGCGGCGCAAGGTCCGCTTCGACATCGTCGGCTTCCTGCTCGTCGCGGGTTTCCTCGGCTCGCTCGAACTGATCCTCGACCGCGGCCAGATCGAGGACTGGTTCGGCTCCCCCTTCATCATCGTCGCGACGGTGATCTGCGTGACGCTGTTCGCCGCGATGATCCCGTGGGAGCTGCGGCACGGCAATCCGGTGGTCGACATCCGCATGGTGCTGACCCGGCAGTTCGGCTCGTGCTTCCTGGTGATGATGGCGACGGGCGCGATCCTCATCGCGACGACGCAGTTCATGCCCCAGCTCCTGCAGGAATACTACGGCTACACCGCAACCTGGGCCGGGCTCGCCTTGTCGCCCGGCGGCTTCGTGACGATGTGCATGATGTTCGTCGTCGGCCGCCTGACCGGCTTCGTGCAGCCCAAATACCTGATCGCTTTGGGCGCGGCGATCATCGCCTGCGCCATGTGGGACCTCACGCGCATCTATGCCGGGCTCGACTTCGGCTTCTTCGCCTGGTCGCGCGTCTATATCGGCATCGGGCTGCCGCTGATCTTCATCCCGATCACCACGGCCTCCTATGACGGCATCCCGCCGGACAAGACCGACCAGGCCTCGGCGCTCATCAACGTGGCGCGCAACGTCGGCGGCTCGATCGGCGTCTGCGTCGCGACCAACACGCTCGCCCACCGCGAGCAGTTTCACCAGAGCCGGCTGGTGGAGAACCTGATCCCCTCCGACGTCGCGTTCCAGCAGCGCCTGTCCGAGCTGACGAGCTACTTCCTGTCGCGCGGCGTGGGCTCGACGGCCGACGCGCGGGCGCAGGCCCTCGCCGTGATCGGCCGCACGGTGCAGGAGCAGGCGGGCTACGGCGCCTATATCGACGTCTTCTTTGTCCTGATGATCATCTCGGCCTGCGCCATCCCGCTGGCGCTGATCCTGCGCAACGTCAAGCTCGGCGGCGGCGCGCCGTCCGGCGCCCATTGAAGCGGGGTCAGCCCGCGACGACCCGAAGCGTCTGGCGTGCGATGACGCCCTCCTCGTCCGCCGGCAGCACCACGGCGGCAACGCGCGAGCCGGGGGCTGCGATGGTCGCCTCGCCGCCGGTCGCCGCAGCATTGGCCGCCTCGTCGAGCTCGACGCCGAGCCAGCGGAGGCATGCGCCGATCATCGCACGAACGGCCGGCTGATGCTCCCCGATGCCGCCCGTGAAGACGAGCCCGTCAAGGCCCTGGAGGCTCGCGGCCATCGCCGCGATCTCCTTGGCCGCCCGCAGGACGAACAGCTCCACCGCCTCCTTGGCGGCCTTGTCATTGCTCGCCTGGAGATCGCGGATGTCCGAAGACAGGCCGGACACGCCCTTGAGACCGGACTCCTTGTAGAGGAGCCGCTCGATCTCCTCGGCACCGAGGCCCTTCTCCTTCAGGAGGAACAGGATCACGCCCGGATCGAGCGCCCCGCAGCGCGTCGCCATGACGAGCCCGTCCAGCGCCGAGAAGCCCATGGTCGTGTCGACGCTCCGCCCGTCCAGGAGCGCGCCGAGGCTCGCGCCGCTGCCGAGATGCGCCGCCACGACCCGACGCCGTCCGGGCATCAGCGCGGGCAGGCGCTCGGCGACGTGGGTGTAGGACAGGCCGTGGAAGCCGAAGCGGCGCACGCCCTCCGCCTCGAAACGGCGGGGAATGGCGAAGCGCCGGGACGCGGGCGGGATCGTCGCGTGGAAGGCCGTGTCGAAGCAGCCGACCTGGACGAGGTCCGGCCGCTCGCGCGCGAGCGCCTTCGCCGCCGAAAGGCTGCGCGGCTGGTGCAGCGGCGCCAGCGGCGTCAGCGCTTCGAGGCGCGCGACCGTGCGCTCGTCGAGCCGCACCGGCGCGCAGAAGTCGTCGCCGCCGTGGACGATGCGATGGCCGACCGCCGCGAGCCGTTCCGCCCCAAGATGGTCCTCGATCCAGTCCAGAAGCCGCGCGGGCGCCTCTTCGCCCGCCCCGCCCCAGTCCTCGTCGGCGAGCGCGGTGCCGTCGGCATCGCGCGCCCGGAAGCGGCCGTCGCCGCCCACGTCCTCGACCTCGCCGCGCCGCGCGAGGACGAGGTCGTCGCCGGCGCGGGCGTAGAGCGCGAACTTGATCGAGGAGGAACCGGCGTTCAGCGCGAGGACGGCGTCGCTCATGCCTCAATCGCCCGCTTCGGCGGCCGTGCCGTAGGGCCAGCTCCAGCCGGAAATCTCCGGCATGTCCTCGCCGTGCTCGACGATGTAGCGCTTGTGCTCGGCGAGCTTGGCCTCGAAGCGTGACTTCGCCGCCTCGCCCGCCTCGCCGAGCCCGCCCAGCCGCTCGACCGCCAGGATCCCGAGGCTGAACCGGTCGAGCCCGTTCAGTACGACCATGTCGAAGGGTGTCGTCGTCGTGCCCTCCTCCATGTATCCGCGCACGTGGATGTTGCGGTGGTTGGCGCGCTTGTAGGTCAGGCGGTGAACGAGCGCGGGATAGCCGTGATAGGCGAAGACCACCGGCCGGTCGCGCGTGAACAGCGCGTCGAAGCGCTCGTCGGTCAGGCCGTGCGGGTGCTGGTCCGGCGACTGCAGCGCCATCAGGTCGACGACGTTGACGACGCGGATGCGCAGGCTCGGCAGCGACTGCCGCAGGAGGTCGACGGCCGCGAGCGCCTCCAGGGTCGGAACGTCGCCGGCACAGGCGATCACGAGGTCGGGCTCGCCCACCTCGACGTCGTTGGCGCCGGCCCAGCGCCAGATCCCCGCGCCCGCCTCGCAGTGGCGGCGCGCGGCCTCGTAGCTCAACCATTGCGGCGCCGGCTGCTTGCCCGCGACGATGACGTTCACCCGGTTCCAGGTGCCCAGGCAGTGGTCGGCGACCCAGAGCAGCGTGTTGGCGTCCGGCGGAAAATAGACGCGGACGATGTCGCTCTTCTTGTTGGCGATGTGGTCGACGAAGCCGGGGTCCTGGTGGCTGAAGCCGTTATGGTCCTGCCGCCAGACGTGAGAGGTCAGGAGGTAGTTCAGCGAGGCGATCGGCGCCCGCCAAGGCAGGTGGCGCGTGACCTTCAGCCATTTGGAATGCTGGTTGAACATCGAATCCACGATGTGGATGAAGGCCTCGTAGCAGGAGAAGAAGCCGTGCCGGCCGGTCAGGAGGTAGCCCTCCAGCCAGCCCTGGCAGAGGTGCTCGCTGAGCACCTCCATCACCCGGCCGTCCGGTGCCAGGTGGTCGTCATAGGGCAGCCGCGGCTCCATCCAGGTCCGGTCGGTCGTCTCGAACAGCGCGGACAGGCGGTTGGATGCGGTCTCGTCGGGTCCGAAGACGCGGAAGTTGCGGGTCTCCTCGTTCAGCGTCATGACCCGCGCCAGATAGCGGCCGAGAACGCTCGTCGCCTCGCCGATGGTGCCGCCCGGCGTGCCGACGTCGAGGGCGAACTCGGCCGGGTCCGGACGGCGAAGGTCCGTCTTCAGAAGGCCGCCGTTCGCGCGCGGATTGGCGCCCATGCGCCGCTCGCCCTTGGGCGCCAGGGCCGCGAGTTCCGGCTTCAGGCGGCCGTTCGCGTCGAAGAGGTCGTCGGGCTCGTAGGAGCGCATCCAGCGCTCCAGGATGGCGCGGTGGCCCTCGTCCTGGCGCGCCGCCGAGACGGGCACCTGATGGGCGCGCCAGAAGCCTTCGACCTTCTTGCCGTCGACCTCCTTCGGGCCGGTCCAGCCCTTGGGGCTGCGAAGGACGATCATCGGCCAGCGCGGCCGCTCGTCAACTCCGCCGCTGCGCGCCGCGGCCTGGATCGCGGCGATGCGGTCGAAGCAGCGATCAAGCGCCTGCGACATCGCGCGGTGCATCGGCATCGGCTCCTCGCCCTCAACGAAGACCGGCTCGTAGCCGTAGCCGGTGAAGAGCTGGCGCAGTTCGTCGTCGTCCAGGCGCGCCAGGATCGTCGGGTTGGCGATCTTGTAACCGTTGAGGTGGAGGATCGGCAGGACAGCCCCGTCGGTCGCGGGGTTCAGGAACTTGTTGGAATGCCAGGAGGCTGCCAGCGGCCCCGTTTCGGCCTCGCCATCGCCGACGACGCAGGCGACCACGAGGTCCGGCGCGTCGAAGGCGGCGCCGAAGGCGTGGACGAGCGCGTAGCCGAGCTCGCCGCCCTCGTGGATGGAGCCCGGCGTTTCCGGCGCCACGTGGCTGGGGATGCCGCCGGGAAAGGAGAACTGGCGGAACAATCGGGCCATGCCCGCCGTGTCTTCCGAGACCTTGGGATAGATCTCGCTGTAGGTCCCCTCCAGCCAGGTGTTGGCGACCATGCCCGGCCCGCCATGGCCGGGACCGCAGACGTAGAGCACCGATACGTCGCGCGCGGCGATCACGCGGTTGAGGTGGGCGTAGACGAAGTTGAGGCCCGGCGTCGTACCCCAGTGGCCGAGGAGCCGCGGCTTCACGTGCTCGGCCCGCAGCGGCTCGCGCAGGAGCGGGTTGTCCATGAGGTAGATCTGGCCGACGGACAGGTAGTTGGCCGCCCGCCAGTACCGATCGAGAAGCCCAAGCTCGGCATCCGTCGCGGTACGCGTTTCGCTCTCGGTCCCGTTCATCGCATCGCTCCTCGTCAAACACGGTCGGGAGCTAGGTCGCATCGGCAGGCGGGCCATGCCTCGTTAGCCGGCCGGGTAAGCAATACCGACCGCGAAATTTCGGGGGGCGCGGCGTCTCCCGCATGCATCAACGGCCAGCTATGTTACCGAAGATTGCAACTCCACCCCCCGCCTGACCTATGGTGGACGCGTGAGGATAGCGGAACGTGCGCATGATCCAGGTCGAACCGAACGAGCCGACGAGTTGGCCCGACGGCACCAGCGAGATGGCGGGATGGGTGAGATGCCGCGACTGGTCCGCGACGGCGCTCGGCGCGTCCGATGCCTGGTCGCCGAGCGTCAAAGCGGCGGTCGACCTCGTGCTGTCGTGCGGCGTCCCCATGCTCGCGCTTCTCGGACGCGACCTCGTTCAGATCTACAATGACGGCTACCGCGATCTCATGGGCCTGCGGCCCGCCGCGGGCCTGGGAGAGCCCATCGCCGCGTGGTGGCCGGACGCGTGGCGGCGCGATGCGCCGATCTTCGAGCGCGTTCGCGGCGGGGAAACCGTCATCTGCGAGGACGCGCCCTTTCCGCCCGCATGCGGCGGCGATCGGGCGGACCACCGGTTCAGGCTGAGCTACAGCCCGATCCGCGGGGAGGGAAACGGGATCGCCGGCGTGCTCGTCGCGCTGGCGGAGACGACGGGCCCGCGGGCGGCCAAGCGCCTCGGTGCGATCGACGGGGAGGCACCGGCGGAATTGACCCGCGACAGCTTTCTTCTCGCGCTGTCCCACCGCCTTCGGCCGCTTGCCGATCCGGAAGCGATCCAGGCCGAGGCCGCCCGCCTTCTCGGCGAGCGGCTCGACGCGGACCGCTGCTTCTACCTGCGCCTCGCAGGATCGGACACGGCCGCCCTCTTCGAAGCGGATCATCTGCGATCAGGCGGATCAGGCCCTTCCGCTTCAAACGTCGTCGCCCTCTGCCCTTCGATCCTCCAGGCGCTGGCGGCGGGACGCCCGATCGCCCTCTCCGATGTCGAGGTCGCTTCGCTTCTCTTTGACGAGGAGCGGCAGGGACTGGCCGCGCGATCGATCCGCGCCCTTCTCGCGCTGCCCGTTCTCGACAGCGGAAGGCTCGTCGCCTGCATGGCGACGGCGTCGCGGACGCCTCGCCGCTGGTCGGACGACGAGATCCGGCTCGTCCGGGACGCGGCCGAGCAGACCTGGGATGCCGCGGACCGGGCCCGGGCCATGCAAGCCCTGCGGCGCTCCGAGCGGCAGTTGCGGTTGGCGATGAAGTCGGCGGGGCTCTATCTCTGGAGCGTCGACGCGGCGACGGGGCGGATGGAGTTTTCCGACGACCTCGCCGAAACCCGCGAGCTGCCCGATCACCGGGACGCCTGGGACATCATGCGGCGCATCCCGGCGGACGTTGCGTCCGACGAGCAGGAGCGGCACAGGCTGGCGGCCCTCGCGGCGATCGGCGGGCGATCGGACTTCCGCGAAACCGCTCCCATCATCCATCCGGAGGACGGGTCGCCGATCTGGATAGAGGCGCGCGGAACGCCGTCGCGAATGGCCGACGGCGCGTCGCCCCGGCTCGTCGGCGTCGGGGCGAACGTCACCGGCCAGCTGCAGATGGAAAGGCGCCTGCGGCGGAAGAACGCCGTCCTCGAAGGGATCGCCCGCATCTTCCGCGAGGCTCTGGGCGCCAGCACGGCCGAGGAGCTCGGCCGCCTGTGCCTCGCCGTCGCAGAGGACGTGACGGAGAGCGGCTTCAGCTTCATGGGCGAGGTCAACTTCGCGACGAACCGCTTCGACGAGCTGTCGATCAGCGATCGAGGCTGGCAGGCCTTCGCCATGGACGATCCGAGGTTTCCGTATCGTAAGGCGCCCGTCGGCCTGAAGATCCACGGCATCTACGGTCGGGTCCTGGTCGAGGGCCGGAGCCTGATCGCGAACGACCCGGCGACCCATCCCGATCGCATCGGCACGCCCGCCGGGCACCCGCCGCTGCGGAGCTTCCTCGGCGTGCCCCTCGTCCATGACGGGCAGACCATCGGCATGGTCGGGCTCGGCAACCGCGAGGGCGGCTACGGCGAGGACGAGCGCAAAGCGGCCGAAGCGCTCGCCCCCGCGATCCTCCAGGCCCTCCTGAGCAAGCGCATGGCGGAGGCCCTGGCGCAGAGCGAAGAGCGGCTGCGGCGCTTCGGCGAGGCGTCCTCGGACGTCCTCTGGATCCGGGATGCCCAAACGCTTCGCTGGAGCTACCTGACGCCGGCGTTCGAGCGGATCTACGGCGTGCCGCGCGAGGTGGCGCTCGCGGGCAACGACGTGCGCAACTGGCTGAAGATGATCCTGCCCGAGGACCGTCGCACCGCGCTGAAGGCCATCCGGCGGGTTCGCAAGGGCGAGCGCGTCAGTCTCGACTACCGCATCCGGCGCTCGTCGGATGGCGAGATCCGCTGGGTGCGCAACACCGACTTTCCCGTGCCCGGCTCGAACGGGACGATCGCCGGCATCGGCAGCATCAGCCGCGACATCACCGAGGAGCGCGAACTCGCCGACCGCCAAATCGTCCTCGTCGCGGAGCTGCAGCACCGCACGCGCAACATTCTCGGGGTCGTGCGCGCCATGGCCGACCGGATGGCCGGGAATACGACGTCGCTGAGCGTCTTCCTGCCGAGCTACCGCGCCCGCCTCGGCGCCCTTTCGCGCGTCAACAGTCTCCTGTCGCGGCTGGACCAGCACGAGCGGCTGACCTTCGACACGCTGGTGCGCACCGAACTGGGCGCCCTCGGCGTCGATCCCGACGAGCAGGACGGACGCGTGGTTCTTCTGGGGACGGCCGGGGTGCGGCTGCGCTCCGCGACGGTTCAGACCTTCGCCCTCGCCATCCACGAGCTGGCGACCAACGCGGTGAAGTACGGCGCCCTCGCCGCACCCGCCGGTCGGCTCACCGTCGCCTGGGCGACCTACAAGGACGACGACGGGGCGCGGCGACTGCGGGTCGAGTGGACGGAAATGGACGTTCCCGACATGCCCGCGCCGGACGCTCCGCCGCGCGGCGGCGGCTACGGGCGCGAGCTGATCGAGCGGGCGCTGCCCTACCAGTTGGGCGCACGGACGACCTACCAGCTGACGCCGGACGGCGTCAGCTGCACCATCGACCTGCCCTTGTCCGCCGGCGCGTCCGCGGAGTGACGGCTCACTTGGCGAGCGCGCGCTCCAGCTCGGACTTCGTCATGGACGAGCGGCCGGGAATGTCGCGCTTGCGGGCCTCGGCGTAGAGCGCCTGCTTGGTCCGGCCCTGGCTGTCGCTTGCCGTTCGGCGCTTCGTTGCCGCGTCCATCGTGCGCTTCTGCGCGCCCTTGCCTTCGGCTTCGGCCTGCGCTGTTTTCCCGCGCGCTTCCTTCGACTTGGTCTTGCGCAGGGTCTCGCGGTTCGTCTCCGGGTCTTCCTGGTTCGTCGCCCCGGCTTCGCGTAGGGCAATGGCGACGGCCTGGCTGCGGTCCGTCACCTTGGCGCCGGTGCCTCGGACCCGCAGTTCGCCGTGCTTGAATTCGTGCATGACGCGCGCGACGGTTTCCTTCTGGGCGTCGGTCTGCTGCTGTGCCATGGCGGCTGTCTCCCGTTGCGGCCGGAGGTTGCCGGCCCTCTTCGCGTTTCAACGAAGGGGGGCTTGGCCGGTTCCGGGTGACGGCCCCGCCCGACCTTCCGCAGCCGGTCGGCTCAGAGCCAGCCCTTCCGCTTGAACCACCAGAACGGAATGATCGCCGAGACGATCATCATCACGAGCGCCAGCGGGTAGCCGACGCGCCAGGAGAGCTCCGGCATATGCTCGAAGTTCATCCCGTAGATCGTGCCGACGAGGGTCGGCGGCAGGAACAGGACGGCGGCGATCGAGAACACCTTGATGATGGTGTTCTGCTCGATGTTGATGAGGCCGAGGGTCGAATCCTGGAGATAGGCGATTTCCGCCTCGACCCGGGCCTCGTACTCCGCCAGCGAGCGGATGTCGCGCTCCACCGCCTTCAGCTTGCCGTTGGCGCCGTCCTTGATGAAGCTCGCGCCGGCGCGCACGAAGAGGATCAGCCGGTTGAGGCTGAGGAGGCTCTCGCGCAGGATCGCCAGCATGCGGTTCTTGCGGCCGAGAAGGATGAGGAGGTTGCGCAGGTTCGCGCTGCGCTCCTCGGCGTTCGGCTTGACCTCCTCGTCGTAGAAGATCCGGGTCGAGACGTCTCCCACCGCCGTTTCGGCGACCTCGATGAGATCGGCGATGCGCTCAACGATGCTGTCGAGGAGCGCGATGAAGAGGAGCGTCGCCGTCGTGTAGCTCTCGGGCGCCTTGTGCCGCTTGGCCTCGAAGGCGCGGAAGGGCATGGGATCGGCGTAGCGCACGGTGATCAGGCGCTCTTTCGTCAGGACGAAGGTGACCGGCGTGCGCGCCGGCCGCTTGTGCGTCGCGTTCTCGATCAGGACGGCGGTCATGACGAGCGCGCCGCCCTCCTCGTAGAGGCGCGACGATTCCTCGATCTCGGCCATTTCGAGCTGCGTCGGCACCTGGATGCCGAGCATCGACTCGACGGCCTTCTCCTCGTCCTTGGTCGGGTTGTGCAGGTCGACCCAGACCAGCCCCTCCGGCAGCCGCGAGCAGTCGCTGCCGGCCGAAACGAGGCGTCCGCCGTCCACCGTGTGAAGCGTGATCATTGTCCCGCCCATCCCGCGAGAAACGCGACGAGGTCGACGGCGATGACGGGTCCGAACACGGCGCCGAGCGCGAGGGCGAGCATCATACCCACGTCGGAGGAGCGGCGGGCCTGGCTCGCGGAATGCGTTCTGAAGATCATCGAAAAGTCTCCCGCAACCGGACGACCGCCGCCCGGGAGACGCTGGATCCCGTCCCTCAGCCGGCCAACGGCCTAATTGTTCGACTGCAACTGTGGCTGGGCATAGATTGACGAATCCGTCTGATGACGGCCCGCGCAAGGCCGTTCGGTGCCGGATATCTGCGACGCGGTAACGGACTCGTCAAGCGCCCGCGATGTCTTGCCGCCGCCACGGATCGAAGGTTTAACCATCGACCGAACGCACGAAGGACACACCGCATGGCCGCTGCCGCCCGCCCCAGCATCGAAACCATCATCGCCGGCGAGATCGGCGCCGGCGCCGGACAGGTCTCGGCTGCCGTGGCCCTGCTCGACGGCGGCGCGACGGTGCCTTTCGTCGCGCGCTACCGCAAGGAAGCGACGGGCGGGCTCGACGACGCGCAGCTGCGCACGCTGGAAACCCGCCTCGCCTACCTGCGCGAGCTGGAGTCGCGGCGCGAAACCGTGCTGCGCTCCGTTCGCGAGCAGGGCAAGCTCACCGACGCGCTCGCCCGCCAGATCGAAGGCGCGACGACACGCGCCGTGCTCGAAGACCTTTACCTCCCGTTCCGCCCCAAGCGCCGTACCCGTGCCGACGCCGCGCGGGAGAAGGGTCTCGGGCCGCTCGCGGAAACGATCCTCTCCGACCGTTCCGCCGACCCGGCCAAGCTCGCCGCGCGCTTCCTCAACGACCAGGTGCCGGACGCCAAGGCGGCTCTCGAAGGGGCGCGCGACATCGTCGCCGAGACCATGGCCGAGACGCCCGCCCTCGTCGGGGCGATCCGCAACCACCTCGTCACCCGGGCGCGCATCCGCGCCCGCGTCGTGAAGGGCAAGGAGGAGGCGGGCGCGAAGTTCTCGGACTACTTCGACCACGAGGAGAAGTGGGCGACGGCGCCGAGCCACCGCGTTCTGGCGCTGCTGCGCGCGGCCAAGGAAGGCGTCGTCTCGCTCGACATCGAGGTCGACGCGGACGATCCCTCGCCGGTGAAGCCCGTCGAGGCGATGATCGCGCGCCAGTTCAACGTGAGGACCTCCGGCGGCTCGCCGGCCGACGCATGGCTGATGGGCGTCGCGCGGTGGGCCTGGCGCCAGAAGATCCACGGCCATCTCTCGGCCGAGTTGATGGGCACGATGAAGGAAGGCGCAGACGCCGAGGCGATCCGCGTCTTCTCGCGCAATCTCAAGGACATCCTTCTCGCCGCTCCCGCCGGCGCGAAAGCCACGATGGGCCTCGATCCGGGCATCCGCACCGGCGTGAAGGTCGCGGTCGTGGACGCGACGGGGCGCCTCGTCGACACCGCGACGGTCTACCCGTTCCAGCCCCGCAACGACGTCGCCGGCGCCTCGGCGACGCTGGCCAAGCTCATCGCGAAGCACGCCGTCGAGCTCGTCGCCATCGGGAACGGCACGGCGAGCCGCGAAACCGAGAAGCTGGCGGAAAGCGTCATCGCCGCCCTGCCCGGCGCCAGGCCGACGAAGGTCGTGGTCTCCGAGGCCGGTGCCTCGGTGTACTCCGCGTCCGAGGTCGCCTCGCGCGAGCTTCCGGGCGTCGACGTGTCGCTGCGCGGGGCCGCGTCCATCGCCCGGCGCCTGCAGGACCCCCTCGCCGAGATCGTCAAGGTCGACCCGAAGGCGATCGGCGTCGGCCAGTACCAGCACGACGTCGATCAGGGCGCGCTGTCGCGGGCGCTGGAAACGGTTGTCGAGGACGCGGTGAACGCCGTCGGCGTCGACGTGAACACGGCCTCCGCCGCGCTCCTGTCCCACGTCTCGGGCATCGGCCCCTCGCTCGCCGAGGCGATCGTCGCGCATCGCGACGCGCAGGGTCCCTTCAAGACGCGGCGCAAGCTCCTCGACGTGCCGCGCCTCGGGCCGAAGGCCTTCGAGCAGTGCGCGGGCTTCCTCCGGATCCGCGACGGCGCCGAGCCTCTGGACGCGTCGGCGGTGCATCCCGAATCCTATCCCGTGGCCAAGAAGATCGTCGCGGCGGCCGCCAAGGACGTGCGGGCGCTGATGGGCGACAGCGCGACGCTGAAGACCCTCGACCCGAACCGCTTCGTCGGCGACGGCTTCGGCCTGCCGACGGTCAAGGACATCCTAACCGAGCTGGAAAAGCCCGGCCGCGACCCGCGCCCGGCCTTCCGCACGGCGACCTTCGCGGATGGCGTCGACGAGATCGGCGACCTCAAGCCCGGCATGATGCTGGAAGGGACCGTGACCAACGTCGCGGCCTTCGGCGCCTTCGTCGACATCGGCGTCCACCAGGACGGCCTCGTCCACGTCTCGCAGCTCGCCGACCGCTTCGTGAAGGACCCGGCCGAAGTTGTGAAGGCGGGGCAGGTCGTTCGCGTGCGCGTCCTCGAGGTCGATCCGAAGCGCAAGCGCATCTCGCTCTCCATGAAGTCGAAGACCGAGGACGAGGGCCGGCCGTCCCAGCAGGCACCGCGCCCCGGCGCCGCGCCCCGGCCGGAGCGGCGCGAGGCGAAGCCGCCGGCCGACGCGCGCGGCGCCTTCGGCGCGGCGCTCGCCGACGCGATGAAGCGGCGGTGATGCCGGGCCGGCGCCACAGCCCGGGCGCGGACGCGCCGGAGCCGGATACGGGGTCGGCGGACGCCGCCCGCAACTCCTACGAGGTTCTGTTCGACAGCGCCGCCGTCGGGCTGACGCGGATCGGCCTCGACGGTCGCTTCCTGATCGTCAACGACGCGCTCTGCCGACTCCTCGGACGCCCGCGGGAGATGCTGCTCGGGCTCGGCGTCGCGGACGTGACCTTCCACGCGGATCTCCAGCCGAGCATGGAGGCCGTCGCGCGGACCGTGAAGACGGGCGAGACCACCGGCCTCGACAAGCGCTACGTCCGCCCGGACGGCCGCATCGTCTGGGCGCACAGCAGCCTGACGCCGCTGCGCGACGCGGCCGGCGAGGTCGAAACGCTGCTCGTCGTCGTGACGGACCTGACGGCCCGGCGCGAGGCCGAGGAGGCGTTGCGCCAGAGCGAACAGCGGCTGCGGCTCGCTCTGCAGGCCGGCAATTTCGCGACCTGGGACTGGAACATTCTGTCCGGCACCGTAATCTGGTCGGACCAGGTGTTCAGGATGCACGGGCTGGAGGTCGGCACCATCCAGCCGAGCCTGGAGTTCTGGTTCTCGACG
Organism: Antarcticirhabdus aurantiaca; assembly: GCF_009765365.1. Classification (GTDB taxonomy): domain Bacteria; phylum Pseudomonadota; class Alphaproteobacteria; order Rhizobiales; family Rhizobiaceae; genus Antarcticirhabdus; species Antarcticirhabdus aurantiaca. The sequence continues at coordinate 130,372 of NZ_VTOM01000014.1, read as the reverse complement.
ATCCACCCGGAGGACCGCCCCCACGTGGAGGCCATGCTGGCCGCCGCGCGCGACGGCCACCAACCCTTCGAAGCCGAGTTCCGCATCAGGCGGCTGGACGGCGACATCGCCTGGTGCGCGTCCACCGGCATGTTCTTCTACGACGACGTCGGCGCGCCGTTTCGCATGATCGGCCTGCAGCGCGACGTGACCCAACGCCACGAATGGCAGGACCGCCAGCAGGTGCTGATCGCCGAGCTGCAGCACCGCACCCGCAACCTCCTCGGCGTCGTGCGCTCGCTGGCCCAGCGAACGTCCACCGGCCTGGATTCGATCGAGGACTTCATGCTCCTCTTTCGGGAGCGGCTCGCCGCCCTCGCCCGCGTTAACGGCCTCCTGTCCAGGCTCGACGAAGGCCAGCGGATCACCTTCGACGAGCTGCTGCGCAGCGAGCTTTCGGCCCGGGGCGTGCTCGACGATGAATGGATCGGCAAGCTTGCCCTCGACGGCCCGTCCGGCGTGCGGCTGCGCTCGGCGACGGTGCAGACCTTCGCGCTCGCGCTGCACGAATTGACGACGAACGCCGTGAAGTACGGCGCGCTCGCCGCGCCGGAAGGTCAGCTCAGCGTGCGCTGGAGCGTCGAGTGGGACGGCCACGGAGAAGCGCGGCTGCGCGTCGACTGGCACGAAAGCGGGGTTCCCGACGTGCCGGCGGACGATGCGCAGCCCCGCGGCGGCGGGTACGGCCGCGAGCTGATCGAGCGCGCCCTGCCCTATCAGCTCAAGGCCCGGACCGCCTACGAGCTGACCGCGGACGGCGTGCGCTGCACGATCGACCTGCCGCTGTGCGGCTGACGCTCAGCCCTCGTCGAGCGCCTCGCGCAGCTTGGCCGACAGCTCGTCCAGCGTGAAGGGCTTGGTCAGGAGACGCACGCCCGCGTCGAGCACGCCGTTGTGCACCACGGCGTTGCGCGTGTAGCCGGTGGTGAACACGACCTTGAGACCGGGCCGTCGCCGCATCGCTTCGTCGGCGAGGTTGCGCCCGTCGATTTCCGGCATGACGATGTCCGTGAAGAGCAGCGCGATCTCTGGATGCATGTCGAGAAGGCGCAGCGCTTCCGTCGCGCCGTCCGCTTCGAGCGTCCGGTAGCCGAGCTCCTGAACCGCGTCCAAGGTCACGCGGCGCACGCTCTCGTCGTCCTCGACGACGAGGATCAGCTCCAGTCCGCCGTCCGCTCCCGCGGGCTGCGCGCTGGCCGTCGCCTCGTCCTCCTCGCCGGTATGGCGCGGCAGGTAGATCTTGACGGTCGTGCCGAGCCCGACCTCCGAATAGATCTTCACGTGGCCGCCCGACTGCTTCACGAAGCCGTAGACCTGACTGAGACCGAGGCCGGTGCCCTTGCCGATCTCCTTGGTGGTGAAGAACGGGTCGAAGGCCTTCTCGATGACCTCGTCGCTCATGCCCGTGCCCGTGTCGGTCACGGCGACGAGGACGTACTGGCCGGGCACGAGCCCGACGTTGCGGGCGACGTAGCGGTCGTCGAGATGGGCGTTCTGGGTCTCGATCGTCAGCCGGCCGCCGTTCGGCATCGCATCGCGCGCGTTGACCGCCAGGTTGACGATGACGTTCTCGAGCTGGTTCGGATCGACGTTGCAGCGCCAAAGGCCGCCGCCGAGCACGGTTTCCAGCCGGATCGTCCCGCTCAGCGTGTGGCGCAGAAGCTCCGACATCCCGGCGACGAGCTTGTTGGCGTCGACGGGCTCCGGGCTCAGCGGCTGCTGGCGCGAGAAGGCCAGGAGCCGGTGCGTCAGCGTCGCGGCGCGGCGCGCGCCCTCCATGGCGTTGTCGACGTAGCGGCGGCTGCGGGCGTCGTCCTCCGCGACGCGCCGGCCGAGAAGGTCGAGCGAGCCGATGATGACGGACAGCATGTTGTTGAAGTCGTGGGCGATGCCGCCGGTGAGCTGCCCGACCGCCTCCATCTTCTGCGCCTGGCGCAGGATCTCCTGGGCGCGCTGGAGCTCGGCCGTGCGCGCGGCGATGCGCTCCTCCAGATTGGCGTTGAGGTCGCGCAGGATCACCTCGACGCGGGCGCGCTCCACCGCCTCGCGCGTGCGCTCCGCGACCTCCTCGGCGAGAAGCACGTCGCTCTCGGTCCACCGGCGCGGCTCGGGCTCGTGAAGGTAGAGGATCGCGTTCAGCATGCCGTCGCGATGCAGCGGGACGACGACGAGCGCGCGGCATCCGATGCTGTTCCAGCTCTCCGCGAATTCCGGACCGACGCGCGGATCCTCGAAGCAGTCCGCGACGACGAGCGTGCGTCCCGCCTTCAGCTCGTCGATGATCCGCGGTCCGAAGCCCTCCAGCATCCGCGCCTCGCCCGCGAGGCTGACCATGCCCGGTCGTCCGGTCCAGTCGCGCTCGACGCGCACGACCTGCCCGCCGACGTCGATCTCGCCGAAGCCCAACCGCCCGACGCCGAGATGGTGGCCGAGCATCTCGGCGACCGCCAGCGATACGGTCGACGGATCGCGCTCGGCGAGCATCCGGGCGCTGAGGGCCAAAAGGAAGTCGCGCCGCGCCTCCGCGAGCTTGATCTCGTGGACGTCGGTGCAGGTGCCGAACCAGCGGATGATCCGCCCCTCGTCGTCGCGCACCGCCTGGGCGCGGCCGAGCACCCAGCGATACTCGCCCGATCGGTGCCGGAGGCGGTACTCGATGCGGTAGGGCTCGCCGGTGGCAAGGCTCTCGCGCCAGCGAGCCCAGGCGCGCTCGCGATCCTCGGGATGGAACATGTCGTTCCAACCCTCGCCGTCCGTGGTGCCGCGCGGAACGCCGGTGAATTCGTACCAGCGCTCGTTGTAGTAGTCGTGGAAGCCGTCCGGCTGCGTCGCCCAGACCATCTGGTCGATCGAGTTGGCGATGGCCTGGAAGTTCGCCTCGCTGGCGCGCAGGCGCTCCTCCGAGGCGTGCCGCTCGTCGATGTCGATCACCGAGCCGATGAAGCCAAGGAAGCCGCCGTCCGAACCGAAACGCGGCGAGGCCGCGTCGATCGCCCAGCGATAGGTCCCGTCGGCATAGCGCAGCCGGTACTCCACCCGAAACGGGTACTGGCCGGCATTGGCGTCCCGGAAGGCCCGCTCGGAGGCCGCGGCGTCGGCGGGATGCACGGCCTTCAGCCAGCCGAAGCCCTCGGCCTCCTCGCGCGACTGACCGGTCGCGTCATACCAGGCGCTGTTGAGGTAGGTGCAGCGTCCGTCGGGATCGGTCACCCACATCATGACCGGCGCGTGGTCGGCCATGTTGCGGAAGCGCTGCTCGCTCTCGGCGAGGGTGCGCGCGGCCAGCACCCGCTCCGTCGTATCCGTGACGATGCACAGGACGCCCTCGACCTCGCCGTTCTCGCCGCGCAGCGCCGAGTAGCTGATGTCGAAGAAGACGTCCTCCAGGAAGCCGCGGCGCTCGATGCGGAAGGGGCGGTCCTTGGCCGCCAGCGTCTTGCCGGTCCGGCGCACGTCGGCAAGGAGCGGCTCGAGGTCGTCCCAGAGCTCCGCCCAGTTCTCGCGGGCCGGCCGGCCGAAGGCGCGGGGATGCTTCTCGCCGATCGTCGGGGCATAGGCCTCGTTGTAGAGCGCGACGTAGTCGTCGCCCCAGAACACCACGATCTCCGCCTGTGCGCCCGAAATCAGGTCGAGCGTCGTGCAAAGGTGGGGCGGCCAGGTTTTGGGCAATCCGAGCGGCGACGCGGACCAGTCCGCATTGCGGATCAGGGCTCCCATCCCACCGCCGAGCGACTCCAGACTCAACGCCATGCGTCGAACACTACCCCGTCTTCACCAGTTCGGTTCGGTCGATCACCCGCCGGGCCGACGGCCTAGCGAGGATCGTCATCGGGCACAAGTTGGGGAGGACGACGCGGACGTCTACCCGCTTGGCCGCCGATCGGACGCGATCCGTGGACGCGACCCGATCGGCTCGGCGGCCCGCGCGTCAGGCGCCGCCTTCGGAGCGGGCCTCCAGCATGCGGATGATGCCGGAAAAGTCCGTCGTCGCGTGCCCGTCCTCGACGAAGGCGGCGTAGAGCTCGGCGGCGCGCCGGCCCATCGGCGTGTCTGCGCCGGCCTGCGTGCCGGCCTCCATCGCCAGCGTCAGGTCCTTCAGCATCAGCGCGGCCGCGAAACCCCCTTGGTAGTCGCGGTCGGCGGGGGTCTGCGGGCCGACGCCAGGGAGCGGCGCGTAGCTCGTCAGCGACCAGCTCTGCCCGGAGGACTGGCTGGCGATGTCGTAGAAGGTCTGGGGATCGAGGCCGAGCTTTCTCGCCAGGAGAAAGGCCTCGCAGGTCGCGACCATGGTCGCGCCGAGCACCATGTTGTTGCAGATCTTCGCCGCCTGCCCCGAACCGCCGGCGCCCGCGTGGATCACCGCCTTGCCCATGGCCGACAGGATCGGCTCGGCCTTGGCGAAGGCTTCGTCCGAGCCGCCGACCATGAAGGTCAGCGTGCCCGCGGCGGCGGCTGCGATGCCGCCGGACACCGGCGCGTCGACCATGTCGTAGCCGCGCTCCTCGGCGATCGCCGAAACGCGCCGGGCGGTCGCGACGTCGATGGTGGAGCAGTCGATCAGGACCGCGCTCGCGGGCGCCGCGCCGAAGACCTCGGCGGTGTAGACCGCCTCGACGTTGCGGCCGGCGGGCAGCATGGTGACGACGGCCGCGGCCTCGGCGCAGGCCTCCCGCGCGTTCGTGGCCCGCTCGCAGCCCGCGGCCTCTGCGCGCTCCAGCGCCGCCTCCGACAGGTCGAAGGCGACGACGGAATGCCTGGCCTTCGCGAGGTTGGCGGCCATGCCGCCGCCCATGTTGCCGAGCCCGATAAAGGCGATGCGCGCCATATCCATTCCCTTCTTCAGCGTCCCGTCCAGTTCGCCGGCCGCTTCTCCACGAAGGCGGCCATGCCCTCGGTCTGGTCGGCGGTGCCGAACAGGCCGGCGAAGAGACGGCGCTCGAACTGGATGCCCTGGGTCAGCGTCGTCTCGTAGGCCGAGTTGACCATCTCCTTCACCGCCTTGACCGCGATCGGCGCCATGCCGGCGATGGTCTCTGCGGCCTTGATCGCTTCCGCCAGGAGGTTGTCCGCCGGCACGACGCGGGCGACAAGGCCCGAGCGCTCGGCCTCGGCCGCATCCATCAGCCGGCCGGTCAGGCAGAGCTCCATGGCCTTGGCCTTGCCGACCGCGCGTGTCAGCCGCTGCGTGCCGCCCATGCCGGGCGCGACGCCGAGCTTGATCTCGGGCTGGCCGAACTTGGCGTTGTCCGCGGCGATGATGATGTCGCACATCATGGCGAGCTCGCAGCCGCCGCCGAGCGCGAAGCCCGACACGGCCGCGATCACCGGCTTCCTCGTCGCGGTGAAGCGCAGATAGCCGGCGAAATGGTCGCCGCCGTACATGCCGGCGAAGTCCATCGCCTGCATCTCCTTGATGTCGGCGCCCGCCGCGAAGGCCTTGGCCGAGCCGGTGAGCACGGCGCAGCCCTGCGACGGATCGGCATCGAAGGCCGCGAAGGCCGCGACGAGATCGGCCAGGACCTGGGAATTCAGCGCGTTCAGCGCGTCCGGCCGATTCAGCGTGACGAGCGTCACCGTGCCGCGGGTCTCGACGAGCAGCGTCTCGTAGCTCATGGGCGGGCTCCTTCGTGGGGTGTCCAGGCCTGCGCTTCCGGCAGCGGCGCGAAGATCGCGTCGATCCCGGCCGCGTCCGGCGCCGGGCTCCAGCGCGGCGCGTTGTCCTTGTCGACGATGACGGCGCGCACGCCCTCGATGAAGTCGTGCTTGACGACGATCCGACAGGCGACGGCGTATTCCTGCGCCATCTCGTCGGCGAAGTCGGTCATGCCGCCGCCCTCCTTCAGGAGGCGCAACGCGACCTTCATGGTCTGCGGCGACTTGGTGGCGAGGACGGCGCGCTGGGCGCGCGCGAAATCGCCGCCGTCGGCGTCGAGCGCGGCGAGAACCTCGTCGAGATCGTCGGATGCGAACAGCCGGTCGATGGCCTCGGCATGCGCGAGGATCGGCGCCTCGCCGGCCGGCTCCGACAGGTCGTCGAGGATCGCGGCTCGGTCGTCCGGCGCATCGGCGATCCGGCGCTTGGCCTCGTCGAGGCGTGCAGCCGGCAGGAGGTGGGTCGCGAGGCCGAGTGCCACACATTCCGCGCCGTTCAGCCGGTGTCCGGTCAGCGCCAGGAACTGCCCCGTGCGGCCGGGAAGACGCGACAGGTACCAGCCGCCGCCGACGTCGGGGAACAGGCCGATGCCGGTTTCGGGCATGGCGAAGCGCGTGTTCTCCGTCGCGACGCGCAAGCGCGCCGGCAGCGACAGGCCGACGCCCCCGCCCATGGTGATGCCGTCCATGAAGGCGACGACGGGCTTTTCGTAGGTGAAGAGCCGGTGGTTGAGCTGGTACTCGGTGAAGAAGAAGGCCTTCGCCTCCGCCCCGCCGGTCTTGCCCGATTCGGCCGCCGCGCGGATGTCGCCGCCGGCGCAGAAGCCGCGGCCCTCGGCATGGTCGATCATGACGACCTCGACGCGTCCGTCCGTCCCGAAGGCGTCGAGCGCGTCCAGCATGCTCGCGCACATCGGCCGGTTCAGGGCATGGATCGCCTTCGGCCGGTTCAGCCGCAGCCGGCCGGCCCGGCCCTCGACGGCGACGATCACCTCATCTGTCATGCCTATCCCTTCAATCCCGCGTCAGCTCGCGCCCGACGATCATGCGCATCACCTGGTTCGTTCCTTCCAGGATGGAATGGACGCGCAGATCGCGCCAGAAGCGCTCGATCGGATAATCCCTGAGGTAGCCGTAGCCGCCGTGGAGCTGGAGGGCGGCGTCGGCGACCTTGGAGCCGGTGTCGGTCGCGAGGCGCTTGGCCATGGCGGCGAAGCGCGTCTTGTCAGGCGCATCCGCCGTCACCTTCTCCGCCGCCGCGTAGAGGAGTTGGCGCGCGGCCTGGAGCTCGGTCTCCATGTCGGCGAGGGCGAACTGCGTGTTCTGGAACTCCGCGACGGCGCGGCCGAACTGCTTGCGATCCCGCGTGTAGCGCACCGCTTCGTCCAGGCAGCGCTGCGCCCCGCCGAGCGAGCAGGCGCCGATGTTGACGCGTCCGCCGTCGAGCCCGGCCATGGCGATCTTGAACCCCTCGCCCTCCGTGCCCAGCCGGTTTCCGACCGGCACGCGCACGCCGTCGAGGATCAGCGCGGCGGTCGGCTGCGAATGCCAGCCGAGCTTCTTCTCCTGCGCGCCGAAGGACACGCCCGGCATGTCCTTCTCGATCAGGAGGCAGGAGATGCCGCCCGGCCCCTCGCCGCCGGTGCGCACCATCACGAGGTAGACCTCGTTCTCGCCGGCGCCGGAAATGAACTGCTTGGAACCGGTGACGACGTAGGTGTCACCGTCGCGAACCGCCCTGGTCTTCAGCGCCGCCGCGTCCGAGCCGGAGGAGGCCTCGGTCAGGCAGTAGGACGCCATGCGCTCCATCGTGACGAGGGCGGTAAGGTGCGCCGCCTTCAGCTCCGGCGGCCCGAAGCGGTCGAGCATCCAGGCGGCCATGTTGTGGATGGAGATGAAGGCCGCCGTGGAGGGGCAGCCATAGGCCATGGCTTCCATGATCAGGGCGGATTCGAGCCGGCCGAGCGCGATTCCCCAGCCCTCCTCCGACACGTAGATCGCGCCGAAGCCGAGCTCGGCCGCCGCGCGGATCGTATCGCGCGGAAAGATGGAGCGCTCGTCCCAGTCCGCGGCGAACGGCGTGATGCGGTCCGCCGTGAAGCGCCGCGCCAGCTCCTGGATCTCGCGCTGCTCGTCCGTCAGGTCGAACTGCATGAACGCTCCCACGGAATCGTTCGACTCGCCCGCATGACCGATCCTCCCAAACCGAACGCGCTTGATCTCCTGTGTTGCCCGCCCGTGGCCGAGGACGCAACCCTGCGCCGCTTCACAGCACCGAGCGGATGGCGAAGCTGGAATTGATGCGGGACACGCCCGGAAGGCGCGAAAGCACTTCCTTGTGGATGCGCTCGTAGTCGCCGGCGCCGTCGGCCTCCAGGCGCAGGAGGTAGTCCTCCTCGCCCGTCATCAGGTAGCACTCGCGGATCTCCGGGTGCTTCAGCACCTCCGCCTCGAAGCGGTTCAGGACGTCTTCGGTCTGGCGCTCCACGCTGATGCGCACGATCACGACGTGACGCTCTCGCTCGCCGGGCGCGGCGACGATGGCGGTGTAGCCGCGGATCGTTCCCTGCTGCTCCAGGATCTGAACCCGCCGCAAACAGGCGGAGGGCGAGAGGCCGACCTCCTTGGCCAACGCGACGTTGCTCATGCGCCCGTCGCGGCGCAGCGCCTGGACGATGCGGCGGTCGAGCCGATCGAGCTCGGGCATGATGATGCGTGTCCTTCGAAGATCGTGCGATTTTTCCGCTCAAGATCGCATAATCTTCGACAGAAGGAACGAACATTCGAGGATTTTTCGATCATCATGCCCCTGTGCCCCATCCATGGGAGACAGGCGATGTCGGCTCTCGCGAAGGCAGTTCCCGCATCCGGCCCGCGCATCGGCGGCGGAGCCTCGGCACCCCGCGCGGACGCGTCCGGCGCCGCGGCTGGCGGCGTCCTGACGATCGATCTTTCGGCGCTCCGGGCGAACTACCGGCTGCTGCGCCAGCGCGTCGGCGGCGCGGCGGTGGCGGGCGTCGTCAAGGCGAATGCCTACGGCCTCGGGGCGGAGCGGGTCGCGCCGGCGCTCTGGGACGAGGGCTGCCGCACCTTCTTCGTCGCCCATCTCGGCGAAGCGCTCGCCCTGCGGCCCGTCCTGCCGGCCGACGCCGAGATCTTCGTCCTCAACGGCCTCGCGCCCGGCGACGAGCGCCTCTGCGCCGACGCTCGGGTCCGCCCCGTCCTCAACGCGCTGGATCAGGTCCGCGCCTGGGGCGCCGAGGGGCGGCGCCGCGGCGGGCGACTGCCGGCGGCGATCCAGGTGGATTCCGGCATGTCGCGCCTCGGGCTCGCCGCGGACGAGGTCGAGAGCCTCGTCCGCGACCCGTCGCGTCTCGCCGGCGTCGAGACGGTGCTGGTGATGAGCCACCTCGCCTGCGCCGACGATCCCGATCATCCCGCCAATGCCGCCCAGCTCGCCGCTTTCCGCGCGATGGAAGCCAAGCTCCCCGCCGCGCGGCGCTCGCTCGCCAATTCGGCCGGCCTGTTTCTCGGACCCGACTTCCGCTTCGACCTCGCGCGCCCCGGCGTCGCGCTCTACGGCGGCGCGCCGACGGGCGGCGCGGCGAACCCGATGCGGCCCGTGGTCCGCCTCGACGGACGCGTCATCCAGACGCGCGAGGTGCCGGCGGGCGCGGGCATCGGCTATGGCTTCACCCGCGTCGCGGACGGCCCGATGCGCCTCGCGACGCTCGGCCTCGGCTATGCCGACGGCTGGCCGCGCGCGCTCAGCAACCGCCTTGCCGGCTTCGTCGCAGGACGGCGGCTGCCGGTCGTCGGGCGCGTTTCGATGGACTCGCTCATCCTCGACGCGTCAGCACTTCCGGCGGGCGCCCTCAAAGGCGGCGACCTCATCGAGCTGATCGGGCCGAGCCAGTCGCTCGACGCGGTGGCGGAAGCCGCCGGCACCATCTCCTACGAGATCCTCACCTCGCTCGGGCACCGCTACGAGCGGCGCTATCTTTGCTGACACGTCCGGAGTTCGTTCATGAAGGTCGTCGTTCTCGGAGCCGGCATCATCGGCGTCACCTCCGCCTGGTACCTTTCGCGGGCGGGCCACGAGGTCGTGGTGGTCGACCGGCAGGCCGGCCCGGCGCTTGAGACGAGCTTCGCCAATGCCGGCGAGGTGTCGTTCGGCTACTGCTCGCCCTGGGCCGCGCCCGGCATTCCGAGAAAGGCCATCAAGTGGCTGATGATGGAGCACGCGCCGCTGATCCTGCGGCCGAAGCTCGACCCAGCCATGCTGTCCTGGCTGGCGAAGATGCTCGCCAACTGCACGAGCGAGGCCTATGCACGCAACAAGAGCCGGATGCTGCGCCTGTCCGACTACAGCCGCCTCTGCCTCGCGGAGCTGCGGCGCGAGACCAACATCGTCTACGATCAGCGGATGAAGGGCACGCTCCAGCTCTTCCGCACTGAGGCGCAGCTCGACGCTTCGGCCAAGGACGTGAAGGCGCTGGCGGCCGACGGCATTCCCTACGAGATCCTCGATCGCGACGCCTGCATCCGCGCGGAGCCGGCTCTCGCGAATGCCCGTGACAAGTTCGTCGGCGGCCTCCAGACGCCGCAGGACGAGACGGGCGATTGCTTCAAGTTCGCCAACGCCCTCGCGGAGCTCTGCGCCAGCAGCGGCGTGACGTTCCAGTGGGGCCGGACGATCGAGAGCATCGAGGTCGAGAAGGGGCGCGCCGTGGGCGTGCGGCTCGACACGGGGCACGTTCGCGCCGACGCGGTGGTCGCGGCGATGGGCTCCTACACGCCCAAGCTCGTCGGCCCGCTCGGCATCGACGTTCCCGTCTACCCGGTGAAGGGCTACTCGCTGACGATCCCGATCGTCGATCCGTCGCGCGCGCCGGAATCGACCGTGATGGACGAGACCTACAAGATCGCCATCACCCGCCTCGGCGACCGCATCCGCGTCGGCGGCATGGCCGAGATCTCCGGCTTCACGAACGACCGGCCGGACAAGCGGCGGCAGACGCTCGAGCATTCCGTGACCGACCTCTTTCCCGGCGGCGACCTCAAGGCCGCGAGCTTCTGGTCGGGCCTTCGCCCGATGACGCCGGACGGAACGCCGATCATCGGCCCGACCAAAGTGGGCGGCCTCTTCCTCAACACCGGCCACGGGACGCTGGGCTGGACGATGAGCTGCGGCTCGGGGAAGCTCCTGGCCGACCTCTTCTCGGGGCGCGCGGCCGAGATCGACGCGCAAGACCTCGGGGCGTCGCGCTATTTGCGTCGCGCCGCTTAGCACCAGTTCCGCGCAAGTCGCGTCCCGATCCATGAACCGGTGATTGCAGATCATCGGATCGAGGACGAGGATGGACAAGCCGGCGATCGACCAAGACATCCAGGCCGTCGATCGGATCATCGCAGCCCGTCTGCGCGAAGGGCGCATGAAGCGCGGCCTGACGCTGGAGGCTCTCGCGTCGCGGCTCGGCATCAGCGCGCAGCAGGTGCTGAAATACGAGACCGGCGCGAGCCGCCCGTCCGCCGGGCGGTTGAAGGCCGTCGCGGACGCGCTGGAGCTTCCACCCGCCTGGTTCTTCCCACAGCGACCCGCGCTGCGCTCGCCCTCGCTCCTGCCCGACGAGATCGAGCGCCTGGAGCGGCTGAAGGCGGTCAGGCCCGAGGTTTTCGAAGCCTTCAGCCGCCTGATCGATTCGAGCCTGGACGGCTAGGACACGTTCCAGGCGAAGGGCGTGCCCTCGAAGGCCTCCGCACCCCGCCCGATCTCTTCGACCGCCGCGACGAGCCGGCCCGAGCGACGAAGCAGCGCGTCGCCGAGGCGCACGAGGTAGGGGTTCGGCGTCGCCGCGGGCGAGAGGCGTCGCAGCTCGGCGGCGAGCTGGCGCTCCTCCGCTTCCGGTCGAAGCATCGCCGCGATCAAGAGCGCCGCGGCGGTCGAGCGCGAGATGCCGGCATAGCAGTGGACGAGGAGCGGCGCGCGACGGTCCCAACCTTGGGCGAGAGCGAGCAGAGCCTCGACCTGCTCGACCCGCGGCGAAACGAGGCCGGGCCGATCGAAGGCGATGTCGTTCATCTCCAGGTGCAGCTGGTCGGCCGACGCGATGGTCTCGGGATGGAAGGCCGTCGCTCCCGGGGAGCGGAGCGCAACGAAGCGGCCGGGCGATCGGGCGTCGAGGACGGCGCGCACCTGCGAGGCCGGCGAGACGAGGATCGCGCTCATCCGAGGCTTCCCAGCGCCTCGTCGAGGCGCGCGAGCCCCTGCGCGTCGGGCGGCAGGCCGATCCGCAGGGCATCCGGCATGGACTCGAAACGCCGCAGCCAGATCCCGCGGCGCCCGCAGGCCTCGAAGATGTCGGCCGCGCGGGGCGTGCGCAGGAAGCGATAAAGGCTGGTGCCGCCGGATGGCGCGAGCCCGCGTGCCGCCAGAACCGCGTCGAGCCGCGCTGCCTCGGCGGCGAGGCGGGCGCGCATCTCGGCCTGCCAGCGTCCATCGGCGAGCGCTTGGAGCCCGACATGCAAGGTCGGCCCCGGTACAGCCCAGGGACCGAGGCGTGCCCGCAGAAGCGCCGCCGTCTCCTTCGCCGCTACGGCGAAGCCGAGCCGCGCCCCCGCGAGGCCGAAGAACTTGCCGAAGGAGCGCAGCACCACGAGATTCGGGTGTTCCTCGATGGCGCCGGCAAGGCTCGGCGCGGGCGCCAGAACGTCCATGAAGGCCTCGTCAATGACGAGGAATCCGCCCCGCCGCGCCAGCCGCCGGGCGAGGTCGCGCAGATCGTCGGGGGCGACGAGCCGCCCGTCCGGATTGTTGGGGTTCACGAGGACGGCGAGATCGGCCTCCGCGAGTTCGTCGAGGCTCGCCACCTCCGCGGCGGCGTGGCCCGCGATGCGCGCGGCCCGGACGTGCTCGGCATAGGTCGGCCCGAGCACCCGCGCGCGGCCGGGCGGCACGAGCCCCGCCACCAGCGGCAGGAGGATCTGCGTGCCCGGCGCGTCCGCCAGATTGGCTCCGCCCGGCGCGCCGTAGACCTCGGCGGCGCGATCGCGAAGCGCGTCGGCGTCGGCGTCCTCCGGCAGGCGCGTCCAGGCGCTGGCGGGGATCGGCCCGACGGGATAGGGGTGCGGGTTGATGCCGGTCGACAGGTCGACCCAGGGTTCCGGCGCATCCGGAAAGTTCAGCCACGCGCGCCCGAGGCTTCCGCCATGGTCGCGCACCTCGTCAATCGTGCCCATGTACCTCGAACTCGCCCTTCTCGCCCTTCTCGTCGAGCGCGCCGCCGGCTACCCGGCCGAGACCTATCGCCGGATCGGCCATCCCGTGACCTGGATCGGCCGGCTCGTCGGCCGTCTCGACGAGCACTGGAACCATGACGGCGCCGCTCCCGCCGCGCGCCGCCTCGCCGGCCAGCGCGCACTCGCCGTGATCGTCGGCGTGCCGGCGCTGGCTGGCGTGATCCTCGCCAGCGTGCTGGACGCAGCCTTCGGCCTCGTCGCCATCCTTCCCGCCACTCTCCTCGCCAGCACGCTGATCGCGCAGAAGAGCCTCGACGAGCACGTCGCACGCGTCGCGCAAGGGCTGGAAACGGAGGGGCTCGCGGGCGGCCGCCGGGCCGTGTCGATGATCGTCGGGCGCGATCCCGAAGCGCTGGACGAGGCGGGGGTGTCGCGCGCCGCGATCGAGAGCCTGTCCGAGAACTTCTCCGACGGCGTCGTGGCGCCCGCCTTCTGGCTGGCGGTGGGCGGCCTGCCGGGCATCATCGCCTACAAGGCGGCGAACACGGCCGACAGCATGATCGGTCACCGCACGGCCCGCCACGAGGACTTCGGCCGCGCCGCCGCCATCTTCGACGACTGGATCAACCTGCCGGCCTCGCGCCTGTCGGCGCTCCTGATCGTCGGTGCGGCCTGGCTGGTGCCCGGCGCTTCCGGGCACTCCGCCTGGGCGGCCGTGCGGCGCGATGCGCGGCGCCATCGCTCGCCCAACGCCGGCTGGCCGGAAGCGGCGATGGCCGGCGCGCTCGGCCTCGGCCTCGCGGGCCCGCGCGCCTATGGCGGCGTCCTGGTGGACGACGCCGTCATGAACGCGGGCGGCCGGCGCGACGCCACCGCCGCCGACATCCGCGCGGCGCTCCAGGTCGAGCGCGCGGCGCATACGCTCCTGTCGGCGCTCCTGCTGGCGCTTTGCGCGGGCGTCTTCTACGCCGCCGCGCTCATCGGCTGAGGGACAGGATCGCATCGATATCGACGTGTCGTTCGAGGTGGGTCGCGAGTCCGTCCAGCGCCGCCTCGACGCCCGCCTCGTAGTCGATGCCGGCCGGCGTTCCGCCGAGCCGCGCCAGCCAGGCGGCGCGCTGCCGGTCGTCGGCGAAGAGCCCGTGGACATAGGTGCCGCAGGCGCGCCCGTCCGCCGAGACCGCGCCCTCGTCCGCGCCACCGATGCGCGCGAAGGGTCGCGCCGCGTCCGGCCCCGCCGTGACGCCCATGTGCATCTCGTAGCCCGAGAACGGCGCGTCGTCGGCAAGCGTGCGGCCGGACACGCTTTCCAGCCGCTTCGAGCCCGAAAGCCGCGTCTCGACGTCGAGGAGCCCGAGCCCCGGCGCCGCGCCCGGCGGCCCCTCGATCCCGTCGGGATCGGCGACGGAGCGGCCCATCATCTGGTAGCCGCCGCACAGGCCCAGCACGTGTCCGCCGCGCCGACGGTGCGCCGCGATATCGACGTCCCAGCCCTCCCGCCGGAGCGCCGCGAGATCGGCCAGCGTCGCCTTCGAGCCCGGCAGCAGGACGAGGCTCGCATCGCCGGGGATCGCCTCTCCGGGCCGGACTCGGACGAGGTCGACGTCCGGCTCGGCTTCCAGCGGATCGAGGTCGTCGAAATTGGCGATGTGCGGCAGGATCGGCACGGCGATGCGCACGCGCCCGCCGCTGCCCGGCCGGCCGGCATCATGGGTCAGCGCCAGCGCGTCCTCAGCCGGCAGGCGGCGCGCGTCGGGGAAGTGCGGCACGAGGCCGAGCGCGCGCCAGCCGGTCCTGTCGGCGATGGTCGCCATGCCCTCGGCGAAGAGCGCGGGATCGCCGCGGAAGCGGTTGACCAGGAAGCCGACGATGCGCGCGGCGTCCGCCTCCGGCAGGACGTGGCGCGTGCCGACGAGGCTGGCGATGACGCCGCCGCGGTCGATGTCGCCGAGAAGGATAACCGGCACGCTCGCTGCCTCGGCGAAGCCCATGTTGGCGATGTCGTTGGCGCGCAGGTTCACTTCCGAAGCACTGCCCGCGCCCTCGACGAGAACGATGTCGGCCTCGGCTCGCAGCCGGGCGAAGCTGTCGAGCACGAAGGGCAGGAGCTTCGGCTTCACGCCCTGATACTCCGCCGCCCTGGCCGTTCCGTAGACGCGGCCCTGGACGACGATCTGCGCGCCCGTCTCGCTTTGCGGCTTCAAGAGCACCGGGTTCATGTGGACGGAGGTCGGCACGCCTGCCGCGCGCGCCTGGAGGCTCTGGGCCCGGCCGATCTCGCCGCCGTCGGCGGTGACGGCGGCGTTGTTCGACATGTTCTGCGGCTTGAACGGGCGCACCGAGAAGCCGCGCCGCGTCAGCGCCCGCGCGAGTCCCGCGACGATCAGCGACTTGCCGACGTCCGAGCCCGTGCCCTGGACCATGATCGCCCGCGCCCGCGCCTGCCCCATGCTCAGAACTCGATGCCTTCCTGCGCCTTCACGCCGGCGGCGAAGTGGTGCTTCACCGCCTCGAACTCGGTGACGAGGTCGGCCGCCTCGATCAGCTCCGGCTTGGCGTTGCGCCCGGTCGCGACGACGTGCAGCCCCGCGCGCCGGCCGCGCAGCGTTTCCACGACGTCGGCGAGCGACAGGTAGTCGTAGCGCAGGGCGATGTTGATCTCGTCGAGGACGAGGAGCGCGACGTCCGGGTCCGCCATCAGCGCCTTGGCCTGCGCCCAGGCGGCCTCGGCCGCGGCGACGTCGCGCTGCAGATCCTGCGTTTCCCAGGTGAAGCCCTCGCCCATGGAGTGCCAGCGCACCCGGTCGCCAAAGGCCGCGAAGGCGTCGCGCTCGCCCGTGTGCCAGGCGCCCTTCACGAACTGGACGACGCCGACCGTCTTCCCGTAGCCGAGCATGCGCAGCGCCAGGCCGAAGGCGGCGGTCGTCTTGCCCTTGCCCTTGCCGGTGTGGACGATCAGGAGGCCCTTCTCGGCGA
Source organism: Antarcticirhabdus aurantiaca (assembly GCF_009765365.1). Classification (GTDB taxonomy): domain Bacteria; phylum Pseudomonadota; class Alphaproteobacteria; order Rhizobiales; family Rhizobiaceae; genus Antarcticirhabdus; species Antarcticirhabdus aurantiaca. The sequence goes on along the minus strand of NZ_VTOM01000014.1, from coordinate 114,466 downwards.
TCGCCTTGGAGGCAACCTCGGCGTCCTGGACCTCCTTGCGCTTCTTCATCTTCTCGCGGTGGCGCGCGGCCTCCGCCTCGTCGATATCCGTCATGCTTCGCTCATTTCAGCTTCATCGGCAGGCCTGCCGCCATGAAGAGGACGCCGCTCGCCACGGCCGCCACGCGCTGGTTCAGCCGCCCCTGCGCGTCGCGAAAGGCGCGGGCCAGCGCGTTGTCCGGCACGATGCCGAGCCCGACCTCGTTGGAGACCGCCACCCACGGCCCGCGCGGCGCGGCGAGCCGAGCGCACAGCCGCTCGCTCTCCGCCTCGACGTCATGGCCGGCCAGCATGTGGTTCGACAGCCAGAGGGTCAGGCAGTCGATCAGGACAGGCCGTCCCTCCGGCGCGGCGTCGAGCGCCGCGCAGAGGTCGAGCGGCGCGTCGATCGTGTGCCAACGCTCGTCGCGCCGGTCGCGGTGATGGCGGATGCGCTCCTCCATCTCCGCGTCGAAGGCCTGGCCCGTCGCGAGGTAGAGCCAGGGCGCGGAATGCTCCGCGACGAGGCCCTCGGCGTGGCGGCTCTTGCCCGAGCGCGCGCCGCCGAGAACGAGGGTGAGGCTCCCGCCGCTCAGGCCGGACGCCCTTCGAGGCGCGGCGCCGCGCCCATGTCGAGGCGCGAGCGCAAGGCTCCCGCAGCCGCGCCGAGCACCAGCCAGAACAGGAGGTTGGTGACGGTGACGGCCACCACGAAGTCGTGGTGGAGGCCTGCCGGCACCGCCGTTTCGTGGCTCACCGGCTGCGGCGCGCCGACGAGGTGCGGGGCGACGAGGAGCGCGACGCCCGCAAGGCTCGCCAGCGGCGAGCGCGCGAGAGCCAGGAGCCACAATCCGGCCCCCGTCGCGACAACCGCTCCCAGCCACCAGACCTGACGGGCGACGAGGTCGGCGGCCGGCATGCCCGGCAGCTCCGGCGGCAGGCCGAGGCCGGGGGCCAGCGTAAAGGCCGCGAAACCGCCGAGGCCCCAGAGCAGCCCCTGGCGCCAGGAGGCGATGCCGCCCGACGCCTCGCTGAGCGTCACCAGGAGGAGCGCGAAGCCGATGCCGGAGACGATGTTGGCGCCGAGCGTGAAGGCGAAGCGCTCGAAGCCGTCGGCCGGCATCCAGCCGTCGTGACCGTGCGCGTCCTCCGCCGGCGCGGCGTGGTCGTGGGCGGGCGTGCCGGCCGCGTGCGAGTGGTCAGCCGCAGGCGCGGGCGCCGAGGTCTCGTAGGTTTCCGCCTGGAGGATCAGCGGAACCGTGGTGAAGGTCTGGAGAAGCGCGAGCGCCAGGCCGGCGACGAGCCCCGCCAGCGCCGCGAGGAACACGGCGTTGCGGAAGATTGTCATGTCGGTCGATCCCCTCAGTGGCAGGGGAAGCCGAGCGAATGCCGGTAGTCGTGCGCGGCGTTGTGCACCGCCTCGACCTGCGACAGGCCGGTGAAACCGACGATGAAGAAGCCGAGGAGCGCCGCGAGGCCGAGCTGCACGCGGCGGCCGGTCGAGGAGGTCGCGGTCTGGGAAACCGTGGTCGTGGTCATGATGGGGTCCTTCCGCCTTCCACCCGAAGGCTTGAACGAGTTGCGCGCCGCCGCCGGCAGGTCTCCTGGCTCGCGGCTCAAGCGCCCTCGCCCGCCTTCCCGGCCCGGGATCGGACCAGTGGCACGGATGGACGAAGGGCTCGCCGCTCACAGTTGCGGGGGCAGCCGCGGCTTCCGGCCCGTCTTCCGACGAACCGACCGCGTTCCCTCAAGTCTTCCTCGCGGAAGAACCGACGACGCGGGCGAGCATAGACCATCCCGGCGATTCCGAAAGCCCCTCGCGAGCCCGCATTCAAGCGGGCGGCGGCGCGTCGAGCCGGGCGCCGAGTGCCGCGGTCAGCTCCAGGAAGCGGCGGCGCACGGCGGGCGCGTGCGGATTGGCGCGCTCGATGGCGTCGAAGACGCACGGCGCGTCGTTGCGCACCATGCCGATCGCCTCGCGCAGCAGGTCGAAGCTGCGCGTCGTGATCCGCTCCGGCAGCGGCCCCATCTCCACCAGCACCTTGGCGATGAGGTGCGTCAGCCCCTGCGCCATCGCCGCCTCGCGGTCGTGCGCCTCCGGCGTGGTGACCACGACCTCCAGGCCGAAGGCGCGGCGCAGGAAGGCTTCGATCCAGCGGAGCCCCCGCCCCCGCACCGGGCACAGCGCGATCTTGAGGCCGGCGAGCCCGCCGCGCGCGCTTTCCGGCCCGAAGAGCGGATGCGTCGCGACGACGTCGACATGCGCCGGCAGAAGCTCGTCCATGAGCCGCGCCGGGTCCGTCTTCACCGAGCCGACGTCGAGCACCAGCGCACCCGGCCGCAGATGCGGCGCGATCCCCCGCAACGCGTCGGCCATCCCCTCGACGGGCAGAGCGAGGACCACGACGTCGCACTCCGCCGCCCGCTCCAGCGTCGAGGCCGCGACGCTCGGCGGCAGGGGCTCGCCGGGATCGAGGGCCGGGTCGAACACGCGAATCGTGAAATGACTTGCCAGATGCCGCGCGGCGAGGCGGCCGAAGGCGCCGAAGCCGAACAGGCCGAGGCTGCCGGGGCGCGAGCGCCGGCCGAGGGTGGGAATGGACATGGAAGGAGGCTCCGCGGATGAGCTGCGGCGCCAGACGCTGTTCCTGCCGGGTGTCCCGACCGCTGGCCACGCAGCGGTTGAAGGACACGTGAAAGCACCCCGCCGCCTATGGAAGCGGCGCGTAATAGGTTCCGGCGAGGAAGGGTGCGTTCGTCATCGGCCCGCCTCTACGTCCGCGCCGTCCATTCGTCAATCGAACCCCGCGTTGACACCGCTCCCCGGCGGCGCCTAGATGCCGGGACGCGACGGTCCTCCCTCTTGCCGGGGAGGCGCAAAAGGGAATGCGGTGGGGACGTGAGTCACGTCCGATTCCGCAGCTGTCCCCGCAACTGTGAGCGGCGAGCATCCGGCCGGATGCCACTGGGCCAATGTTCGGCCCGGGAAGGCGGCCGGAGGCGTTTGACCCGCGAGCCAGGAGACCTGCCGCCGCGCCGACGAGATCCGACGAGCCCGGCGGGTGGTCCGGGCGAGGAGTTCTGCCGTTTTGCGTTCACCCGAACGAATCCTTCCGCGCGACGACGCGCCAGCCGAGCCGGCGCCCGAGCCGCTGTCGGCCCGCATCGTCGTCTGTTCCTCCTGCCGCGGCCCGGACGGCGCCGACGCGCGCCCGCGGCCCGGCGAGCGCTTGGCCGCCGCCGCGGCGCAGGCCGCTGCCGGCACGGGCGTTCGCGTCTCGGCCGTCGAGTGCCTCGGCAACTGCAAGCGCCGCCTGTCGGCCGCGGTCCTGTCGCAGACGGGATGGTCCTACGTCTTCGGCGACCTGAGCGACGAGAGCGGTCCCGACCTCGTTCTCGGCGCTCGCCTTCTGTCCGAGGCCGCGGACGGCATCATGCCCTGGCGCGGCCGGCCCGACTGTTTGAAGCGCGGGCTCGTCGCCCGCATCCCTCCCGCATCGATCCTGGACGAGACATGAGCAACCCTTCCGCCGTCGACCTGTCCCGCGTGCCCTGCACCGTCGTCACCGGCTTCCTGGGCGCCGGCAAGACGACGTTGATCCGCCACGTCCTGGAGAATGCCGGCGGCCGCCGCCTCGCCGTCATCGTCAACGAATTCGGCGACGTCGGCATCGACGGCGAGATCCTGAGGGGCTGCGGCGTCGAGAGCTGCCCGGAGGAGAACGTCGTCGAGCTCGCCAACGGCTGCATCTGCTGCACCGTGGCCGACGACTTCGTGCCCGCACTCGACGCGATCCTGTCGCGCGAGCCCAAGGTCGAGCACATCCTGATCGAGACCTCCGGCCTCGCCCTCCCCAAGCCCCTCGTCCAGGCCTTCCAGTGGCCGGCGATCAAGGGGCGCGTCACCGTCGACGGCGTCGTCGCGGTGGTGGACGGGCCGGCGCTCGCAGAAGGGCGCGTCGCCGGCGACATGGAGGCGCTGGCCGCGCAGCGCGCCGCCGACGACTCGCTCGACCACGACGACCCCGTGGAAGAGGTCTTCGAGGATCAGGTCGCCTGCGCCGACCTCGTGATCCTGTCGAAGAGCGATCTCCTCGACGAGGCCGGCGCGGCCAGGGCGCGCGAGCGCGTCGGCGCCCACCTCGCCCGCGCCGTCAGCATCGTGCCGACAGCCGGTGGGCGCGTCGACGCGGCCGTTCTCCTCGGCCTCGGCGTCGGCACGGAGAACGACATCGAGAACCGCCGCACCCATCACGACGGCGAGCTCGACCACGAGCACGACGACTTCGACAGTTTCGTCGTGGAGCTGCCGGCCGTCAGCGACCCCGCGGCGCTCTCGGCGCGCGTCGCCAAGGCCGCCGAAGAGGCGGACGTCCTTCGCCTCAAGGGCTTCGCGGCCGTCGAAGGCAAGCCGATGCGGCTCCTCGTCCAGGCCGTCGGCCCGCGCGTGACGCACGGCTTCGACCGGGCCTGGAATGCCGGCGAGGAGAAGCGCACCCGCCTCGTCGCGATCGGCCTGAAAGGGCTCGACCGCGAGAAGGTGACGCGCATCCTCCAGGGCGCCGCGTAAACCCTCATGCACATCCTCGCCACCACCTCCGCCAGCCTGGACGACGGCCCGCAGCCGGTCGATCTCGGCCAGGCTCCGGCGGACATGGTGGCGCTGTCCTTCTCGCCGAGCGACCTCGCGGGGCTTTCGGCGGCGTGGCGGACGGAGGGCCACGACCTGCCCTCGCTGCGCCTCGCAAGCCTTGCCGCGCTGCGCCACCCGATGTCGGTGGACCTCTGGATGGACGCCGTCGCGGCCCACGCCCGCGTGATCCTCGTGCGCATCCTCGGCGGCTACGACTGGTGGCGCTACGGCTGCGACCGGCTGGGGGCGATCGCTCGCGAAAAAGGGATCGCGCTGGCGCTTCTGCCGGGCGAGTGCCGCGACGAGGATGCGAGCCTCGACCGGCTCTCGACCCTGCCGAAGGCGGAGCTCACCGCTCTCCTTGCCTGCTTCCGCGAGGGCGGTCCGGCCAACATGGCGGCGCTCCTGCGCCGCCTCGCCCACCACGCCGGCGCGCCCGCCGGCGCCCTCACTGACGCCGAGCCGCTGCCCCGCTTCGGCTGCCTCGATCCGCAAGGCGGCGTCGCCGCGCTCGAAACGATCGCGCCCGACGAGCGCCCGCTCGTGCCGATCCTCTTCTACCGCTCGGTGCTCCTCGCCAACGACCACGCGCCGGTGACGGCGCTGGCCGAGGCGCTGGAGCGGCGGGGCCTCCGCGCGCTGCCGGTCTTCGTGCCGAGCCTCAAGGACGCCGCCGCCCGCGCCTTCCTTGCCGACCTATCGGCCCGGCTCTCGCCCGCGCTGATCGTCTCCACCACGGCCTTCGCCAGCGGCGGCGAGGCGGAGGCGGGCGCGAACCTCTTCGACGCGCTCGGCGTGCCCGTCCTCCAGGCGGTCGTCGCCTCGACGAGCCGCGAGGCTTGGAGCGCGAACGCCCGCGGGCTCGGCCCCTCCGACCTCGCCATGCACGTCATCCTGCCCGAGCTCGACGGCCGCGTCCTCGCCGGCGCCCTGTCCTTCAAGCAGGCCACGGCAGCGGACGAGGCGCTCGGCTTCGCGGAAACGCGCAACGCGCCCGAGCTGGACCGCGTTGAAATGGTGGCGGAGCGCACCGCCCGCCTCCTGCGTCTGCGAACGCTGCCGCCGGGCGAGCGCCGCGTCGCGCTGCTCCTGCCGGACTATCCCGGCTCGGCCGGCCGCGAAGGCTACGCCGTCGGACTCGACGTCTGGGCGAGTGCCCTCGCGATCCTCGAAGACCTCCGCGCCGGAGGCTACGACGTCGGCTCGCTGCCGCCGACCTCCCGCGACCTCTTCCAGGCGCTGGAAGCGTCGCGTCAGGGTTTCGACGCGAGCGCCTATGCCGGCTGGTTCGGCGCCCTCGCTCCCGAACCCCGCGCGGCCGTTCTCGGCGCGTGGGGACCGCCGCCGGCCGATCCCGCGACCTTCCGCGCGCTTCGCTTCGGCAAGGTCACCGTCGCCCTCGCGCCCGACCGGGGCCGCAGCGCGGACCGGCGCGCCGACTATCATGATCCGGCCTTGCCGCCGGCCCACGCGCTCCTCGCCTTCGGCGCCTGGCTGCAGGACGGCTTCGACGCGATCGTGCATCTGGGCGCGCACGGCACGCTGGAATGGCTGCCGGGCAAGACGGTGGCGCTGACCGCCGGCTGCTTCCCGGAGATCGTCGCCGGCCCACTGCCCGTCGTCTATCCCTTTATCGTGTCCAATCCCGGCGAGGCCGCGCAGGCCAAGCGGCGCATCGCCGCCGTCACCATCGGCCACCTGCCGCCGCCGCTCCTCGCCGCAGGGCTCGACCCGGACGGCGAGCAGTTGGAGCGCCTCGTCGACGAATACGCGCAGGCCGACGGCCTCGACCGTCGTCGCCGCGAGCGGCTGGCCGAAGCGATCGTGAAGACCGCCGCCGAGACCGGCCTCGCGGCCAAGGCCGGCGTTTCGGACGGCGACGATCCGGACGCGGCGCTGCTGCGCATCGACGCCTGGCTCTGCGATCTCAAGGACATGGCGATCAAGGACGGGCTCCACGTCTTCGGCCGCGCTGCGCCCGACGAGACCGACACCGTCCGGCTCGCCAGCGCTGGCACCGAGCGCGCCGCCCTTCTCGCGGCGCTGGGCGGCGGGCGCGTCGCCGCCGGCCCCTCCGGCGCCCCGGCACGCGGACGCACCGACGTCCTCCCGACCGGGCGCAACCTCTTCACCTTCGATCCGCGCCACCTGCCGACGCCGACCGCCTGGGAGCTCGGCCGCAGAGCCGCAGAGGAGGTGCTGCGCCGCCACCTCCAGGAGGAAGGCGACTGGCCGCGCGTCGTCGTGATCGACCTTTGGGGCTCGGCCTCGCTGCGCACCGGCGGCGAGGAGATCGCGCAGGGGCTGGCGCTGATGGGCTGCCGGCCGCGCTGGGACCCGGCGACGGGCCGCGCGGAGGCGCTGGAAGTGCTGGCGCCGGCCGAGCTCGGCCGCCCGCGCGTCGACGTATCCTTCCGCATCTCCGGCCTGTTCCGCGACATGTTCCCCGTCCAGATCGCGCTGCTCGACGCCGCGGCGCAGGCCGTCGCAGCCCGCGACGACGCGCCGGGCGACAACCCGTTGGCCGAGACCGCGCGGGAGAGCGGCCGCGTGCCGCCGCGCATCTTCGGCTCGGCGCCCGGCACCTTCGGCGCCGGCGTCGAGGACGCGCTCGCCTCGGGCGACTGGGAGGAGCGCGGCGAGATCGGCCGCGCCTATCTCGACGGCGCGAGCCACGCCTTCGGCGGGCCGGAGGGCGCTGGCGCCCACGCGCCGGACGCCTTCGGTGCGGTGCTGGGCGAGGCCGACCTCCTCATCCACACCTCGGACGATCCCGGCCGCGACCTCCTCGAGGGCTCGGCGGACGTCGCCTTCGTCGGCGGCTTCGCGGCGGCGGTGGAGCTGGTCGGCGGCCATGCCGAGATCGTCACGCTGGACACGACCGACCCGAAGCGTCCCCGTCCCCGCTCGCTCAAGGCCGCCATGGAGCGGACGGTGCGCGCCCGCGCGCTGAACGAGCGCTTCATCGCCGGCCAGATGCGCCACGGGCCGCGCGGCGCCTCGGAGTTTGCCGAAACGGTGGATCGGCTGGTCGGCTTCGCGGAAACCACCGGCGCCGTCGCGCCCGCGCTGATCGAGGCCGTCCACGACCGCTATCTCGGCGACCCAGACATCCGCGCCTTCCTCCTGCGCGAGAACCCCGGCGCGGCCGCGCTGATCGCCCGGCGCTTCGCCGACGCGCGCCGCCGCGGCCTGTGGAGCCCCTTGCGCAACGCGGTCGACGCCGACCTCGCGGCGCTGATCGCCGAGGCGCGCGGCGATCGCTTGGCGGAAGCCGCGGAATGAGCGCGCCCGACCTGCGCCGCGGCGCCTGCCCGACCCTTCTCGACCCCATGGCGACCGGCGACGGCCTTCTCGCCCGCCTCGTGCCGGCCCGCGGCGCCTTCTCGCCGGCCGAGCTCGCCGGCCTCGCGCGTGCCGCCGAGCAACGAGGCAACGGCGTCGTCGAGGTCACGGCGCGGGGCAGCTTTCAGATCCGCGGGCTCACGCCCGCTTCGTCAGCGGCGCTCGCCGCCGATGCGGCAGCCCTCGGCATCGAGCCGCGCGCGGGCGTGCCCGTCGAAACGGGCCCGCTGGCCGGCCTCGACCCGTCCGAGATCGACGACGGCTCGCGCCTCGCCCGCTCCATCGCGGAGGGCGCGGCGCGCGCCGGCCTTGGAGATCGGCTCGGGCCGAAGGTGTCCGTCGTGGTCGACGGCGGCGGCGCCGTTCCGCTGGCCGCTTCGCTGGCCGACGTGCGGCTCGACGCGGCCGGCCACGGGCAATGGCGCCTCGGCCTCGCCGGCACCCGCGCGATGGCCAGCCCGCTGGCAGTGATCTCGGCCGACGAAGCCGAGGGCCGCGTCTTCGCGCTTCTCGGCATCGTGGCGAGCCTCGGCCGCGCGGCGCGCGGGCGCGACCTCCTGGCGGGCGACGCGCCCCGACCGCCGCGCGGCAGTCCGCCGGAGGCGTCGCCCCTGCCGGTCGGCGCCATCCCGCTGCGCGGCGGCGCGGCCGCCTGCCGCCTCGTCCTGCCCTTCGGACAGGTTTCGGCATCGGCGCTCGGCACCCTTGCCGAGGAAGCCGGGCTCCTCGGCCTTCGCGACATCCGCCTTTCGCCCGGTCACGCCGTCCTCCTGATCGGCGAAGCCGCACTTGCCGAGCCGGTCCGCGCGCTCGGCCGCCGGCTCGGCTTCGTCGCGGACGCGGACGATCCGCGCCTGCGCGTGTCGGCCTGCGCCGGCGCGCCGGCCTGCGCGTCCGCGCACCTCGACACCAAGCGGCTCGTCGGCGCGCTCGCGGCGCTGATGGCGCCGGGCTCGGCGACCGTCCACCTGTCCGGCTGCGCCAAGCGCTGCGCCGAGCCGAAGGCGGCCGTGCGGGCGGTCGGCACGGATGCCGGACGCGTCTCCTTGGACGGCGCGGAGCTCTCCGGCGCCGATGCCGTGCCGGCGATCCTCGACGCCCTTCGAACCCATCCCGCTTCCCGCCGCGGCCGCGCGGCCTGAGACCGACCCCATGTCCGCATTCGACTACATCCGCGACGGCAACGCGATCTACGAGCGCTCCTTCGCCATCATCCGCGCCGAGGCCGACCTGTCGCGCTTCGATCCCGACGAGGCGGAGGTCGCGGTGCGCATGATCCATGCCTGCGGGCTTGTCGAGGCCGCGCGCTTCTTCGAGTTCTCGCCCGGCTTCGTGTCCGCCGCGCGCGGTGCCCTCCGGGCCGGCGCCCCGATCCTCTGCGACGCTGAGATGGTCGCCCGCGGCGTCACGCGCGCGCGCCTGCCGGCAAACAACGAGGTCGTCTGCACGCTGCACGATCCCGAGACCCGCATCATTGCGGAGCGCATCGGCAACACGCGCTCGGCCGCCGCGCTGGAGCTGTGGCGTCCGAAGCTCGCCGGGTCGCTCGTCGCCATCGGCAACGCGCCGACGGCGCTGTTCCACCTCCTCGACATGCTGCGCGACGGCGCCCCGCGCCCCGCCGCCATCATCGGCATGCCGGTCGGCTTCGTCGGCGCGATGGAATCCAAGGACGCGCTCGCCGCCGAGAACCTCGGCATTCCCTTCGCGATCGTGCGCGGCCGCATGGGCGGCAGCGCGCTGACCGCGGGCGCGATCAACGCCGTGGCGAGGGCAGGCATTTGACCGGCAAGCTCTGGGGGGTCGGCACGGGACCGGGCGATCCCGACCTCGTCACGCTGAAGGCCGCGCGCGCGGTCCGAGAAGCCGACGTCGTCGCCTTCTTCGCCAAGGAGGGCAATCACGGCCACGCGCGCCGCACCGCCGCCGGGCTCATCCGGCCGGGCACGCCGGAGCTGCCGCTGCTCTATCCCGTGACCACCGAGATCCCGACGCACCACCCGGACTACAAGGCCTCGATCGCCGGCTTCTACGCCCGCTCGGCCGAGACCGTGGCGCGCCACCTCGACGCCGGGAAAAGCGTCGCGGTGCTCAGCGAGGGCGACCCGCTCTTCTACGGCTCCTACATGCACCTCCACGTCCGCCTCGCACCGCGCTACGCGGCGGAGGTGATCCCCGGCGTCACCGCCATGTCCGGCTGCTGGTCGCAGGTCGGCCTGCCGCTCGTGCAGGGCGACGACGTGCTGACGGTGCTGCCCGGCACGATGGAGGAAGGCCAGCTCGCGCGGCGCCTCGCCGACACCGAGGCCGCCGTGATCATGAAGATCGGCCGCAACCTGCCCAAGATCCGCCGCGCGCTCGCGGCGGCCGGCCGGCTGGGGAGCGCGATCTACGTCGAGCGTGGCACCATGGAGGGCACGCTCTCGACGCCGCTGGAGGACAAGCCGGACGACAAGGCACCCTACTTCTCGATCGTGCTCGTCCCCGGCTGGGAGAACCGGCCGTGAGCGGGCGGCTCTTCGTCGTCGGGCTCGGTCCGGGCGGAGCGGACGCGCGCACGCCCGAGGCGGAAGCCGCCGTGGCCGCGAGCACCGACATCCTCGGCTACCACCCCTACGTCGCGCGCCTCTCGCTGCTGCCGCACCAGACCGCCCACGCCTCGGACAATCGCGAGGAGATCGCCCGCGCAAGCGCCGCGCTCGACCTCGCGGCGAGCGGGCGCACGGTGGCGATGGTGTCGGGCGGCGATCCCGGCGTCTTCGCCATGGCGGCTGCGGTCTGCGAGGCGATCGAGCACGGGCCCGAGACTTGGCGCGCCGTCGAGCTGACGGTGGTGCCGGGCGTGACCGCGATGCTCGCGGTCGCGGCGCGCGCGGGCGCACCGCTCGGTGCCGACTTCTGCGCCATCTCGCTCTCGGACAACCTGAAGCCCTGGGAGCTCGTCGAGAAGCGGCTGCGCTTGGCTGCCGAGGCCGGTTTTGCCATGGCCTTCTACAATCCAATCAGCCGCGCCCGCCCCTGGCAGCTCGGCCGCGCCTTCGAGGTTCTGCGCGAATGCCTGCCCGGCACGGCGCCGGTGATCTTCGGCCGCGCCGCCGGCCGGCCGGACGAGCGGATGCGCGTCGCCGCCCTCGACGAGGCGCGGGCCGAGGACGCGGACATGGCGACCTGCGTCATCGTCGGCTCGGCCGAAACGCGCCGCGTCGAGCGCGCGGGCCTGTCGCCGCTCGTCTACTCCCCGCGATCGGTCGGGGGAAAGCGGTGATCGATCGCGGCGAGGAGCGCCTCAACGGTGTCGAGGCTCGGCCCCGCGGCCGGCGGCCGGCGCACGAGATGAACCGGCAGGCCGAGCCGGCGTGCCGCGTCGATCTTGGCCCGGCTCGCCGCCCCGCCGCTGTTCTTGGCGAGCACGGCCTCGATGCCGTGGCGCTCGAACAGGACCGTCTCGGCCTCCGCGTCGAAGGGGCCGCGGTCGAGGAGATAGTCGGCGTGCGGCACGCGCAGTGGCGGCTCGACGGGATCGACGCTGCGCACGAGGTAGCGGTGCTGCGGCGCGGCTTCCAGGGGCTCCAGCTCCTGCCGGCCGAGGGCGACGAAGAGGCGCCGGGGCGCCGCGCCGACGTGGCCGAGGGCTTCCGCGACGCTGTCGGCCTCGATCCAGCGATCGCCCGGCTCACGCGTCCATTCCGGCCGACGCAGCGCCAGGAGCGGCACGCCGGTAGCGGTCGCAGCCGCGACGGCATTGGCCGAGATGCGCGCGGCGAAGGGGTGCGTCGCGTCGATCAGGAGGTCGACGCCCGTCTCGACCAGGTGCCGCGCCAGGCCGTCCGGGCCGCCGAAGCCGCCGATGCGGGTCGGCACGCCCTGGTCGACGGGCGCGCGGGTGCGGCCCGCCAGCGACAGCGTCACGTCGAAGCGACGGGCTTCCGCCAGCCGGGCGCCGAGGCGGCGCGCTTCGGTCGTGCCGCCGAGGATCAGGGTTCGAATGGAGCCGGAGGTCATGGCCATGGCTTCTAGCGAGGACGGCGCCCCGCCCGCAACGCCGCGCTGGCTCGCGGTCGTCGGCATCGGGGAGGATGGCGTCGCCGGCCTGTCCGATCGCGCCAAGGCGCTGATCGCGGGGGCGGAGGCCGTGTTCGGGGGCGAACGGCACCTTCAGCTCGCCGCCCCGCTGGTTCGAGGCGACGCGCGAAGCTGGCCGAAGCCGTTCGACGCCGGGATGGCGGCGGTTCGCGCGATGCGCGGCCGGCGGACCTGCGTCCTCGCCTCGGGCGATCCCTTCCTGTTCGGCGTCGGCGCGACGCTGGCGCGCCAGGTGCCGGCCGAGGAGATGGATGTCGTGCCGGCCCCTTCCGCCTTCAGCCTCGCCGCCGCCCGACTCGGATGGGCGCTGCAGGACGTCGCAACCGTCTCGCTGCACGGCCGGCCGATCGCGCTTCTGCGCCCCCACCTCCAGCCCGGCGCGCGCGTTCTCGCGCTCACCTCCGACGAGAACGGACCAATGCAAGCTGCGGCGCTGCTTGAGCGTTTCGGCTTCGGCGGTTCGCGCGTCACCGTCCTCGAAGCGCTCGGCGGCGAGCGCGAGCGGATCTCCCGCCACCGCGCCGCCGATCTGGCGGGATTCGCGATCCGCTTCGACCCGCTAAACCTCCTCGCGATCGAGGTCCGGTGCGCGCGCGACGCAAAGGTTCTTTCATTGTCGCCAGGGCTTTGCGACGATGTCTTCGAGCATGATGGTCAGATCACCAAGCGACTCGTGCGCGCCATGACGCTGGCCACGTTGGCGCCGCGGCGCGGCGAGCGGCTTTGGGACGTCGGGGCGGGTTCGGGTTCGATCGCCATCGAATGGATGCTGCGCGATCCGAGCCTCTCGGCCGTCGCGATCGAGGCGCGGCCCGACCGCGCGGCCGCCATCCGGCGCAACGCCGAAGCGCTCGGCGTGCCCGGCTTGGCCGTGGTCGAAGGCAAGGCGCCGGCGGCGCTCGCCGGTCTCCCGCCGCCCGACGCGATCTTCCTGGGCGGCGGCGGATCGAAGGACGGCCTCCTCGACGCCGCGATCGCCGCACTGCCCCCGGGTGGCCGGCTCGTCGCCAATGCCGTGACGCTGGAAATGGAAGCGGCGCTCGCCGCGGCCCGGGCCGCGCATGGCGGCTCGCTCGACCGGATCGCGCTCGCCTCGGCCGAGCCGGTCGGCGGCATGACCGGCTGGCGGCCGGCCATGCCGGTGACGCAATGGGCGTGGGTGAAGCCATGAGGCTCGTCGCGGGCATCGGTTGCCGCCGCGGCGTCGACGCCGCCGCCGTCATCGCCGCGGTCGAGGCGGCGTTGTCCGCGCACAACTGCTCGGCCGATCGCTTGAGCGCGCTCGCGACCTCCGAGGCGAAGGCCGCCGCGGAGCCGAGCCTCGCCGAAGCCGCGCGCTTCCTTGGCCTGCCGCTCCTCGTTGCACCGCGCGAGGCGCTTGCCGGCGTCTGCGCGATCACTCGCTCGGAGCGCTCGCTGGCCGTGACCGGCACGGCCTCGCTTTCCGAAACCGCGGCGCTCGCTGCCGCCGGTCCCGGCGCCCGGCTCCTCGGCGCCCGGCTCGCGCTCGGCCCCGTCACCTGCGCCCTCGCGCAAGCGGAGGAAGCTCCATGACCGTTCACTTCATCGGCGCCGGACCCGGCGCGCCCGACCTCATCACCCTGCGCGGCCGCGACCTCGTCGCCGCCGCGCCGGTCTGCCTCTATGCCGGCTCCATCGTCCCGAAGGGCATCCTCGAGCACTGCCCGCCCGGCGCGCGGATCGTCGATACGGCACCGCTCTCGCTCGACGAGATCGAGGCCGAGTTCGGCCGCGCCCATGGTGCCGGCGAGGACGTCGCGCGCCTCCATTCCGGGGATCTCTCGGTCTGGAGCGCCATGGGCGAGCAGCTGCGCCGGCTCGACCGGCTCGGCATTCCCTATACGATCACGCCGGGCGTGCCGTCCTTCGCCGCCGCCGCGGCGGCGCTCGGGCGCGAGCTGACCGTGCCGGAGATAGCGCAGAGCCTCGTCCTCACCCGCGTCTCGGGCCGCGCCTCGGCCATGCCGGAGGCCGAGACGCTCGCGAACTTCGGCCGCACCGGCGCGACGCTCGCCATCCACCTCGCGATCCACGCGCTCGACCGCGTCGTCGCCGAGCTGACGCCGCTCTACGGCGCCGATTGTCCCGTCGCGATCGTCGCCCGCGCCTCCTGGCCGAACGAGCAGGTGCTCCGCGGCACCCTCGGCACCATCGAGGGGCTGTTCGCGGCCGAGCCGGTGGAGCGCACGGCGATCGTGTTCGTCGGACCGGGCCTCGCGGCGGAAGGCTGGCGCGAGAGCGCCCTCTACGACGCGTTCTACCAGCGGCGGTTCCGGGGGCGTGGGGAATGAGCCGGCACGACGCCCGAGCTGCTCCCTTCTCCCGTTCCGGGAGAAGGTGCCGGCAGGCGGATGAGGGTCTCCAGCCGCAGCATCGGCTGGAAACCCTCACCCGGCGCTTCGCGCCACCCTCTCCCGAAACGGGAGAGGGGAAGAGCGCCTTTTCCGGACGTGGTTTAACCGTCCTCGAACGGCGCCTGCCCCAGCAGCGTGCCCTCCCGGTCGAACACCAGCACTTCCAGCGCGACCGGCGCGTCGCGCAGCACCGGCAGGGCGGTCGTCCGGGCGGCGCGGGCGACGGCGTTGCCGAGCGGCACGCCCGCGCTGGCGGCGAGCCCGAAGGCTTCGGCGACGGTGTTGGCGCCGGCGATGGCCTCCGCCGTGGCGCCGTCCGCGCCCGCGTCGCGGGCCATGGCGGCGAGCGCTTCCATGTCGGCGGCGCCGCGCTTGGAATGGACGTCGAGCATGCCCTGGCCGAGCTTGGTCATCTTGGCGAGGCCGCCGGCGATCGTGATGCGCGGCACGGGATGGGCGCGGATGTATTTCAGCATGCCGCCGACGAAGTCGCCCATGTCGATCAGGGCGGCCTCGGGAAGGTCGTGGAAGCGCTGCACGGCGCGCTCGGACGCGGAACCCGTAGAGCCCGCGAGATGGGTCAGCCCGGTGGCGCGCGCGACGTCGATGCCGCGATGGATGGAGTGGATCCAGGCCGAGCAGGAATAGGGCACGACGATGCCCGTTGTGCCGAGCACCGACAGGCCGCCGAGGATGCCGAGCCGGGCGTTCAGCGTGCGCGCGGCGATGCGCTCGCCGTCGGCGATCGAGACCGTCACCTCGAAGGCCGCGTCCTCGCCGGCCACCTCGGCGAGCGCGGCGCGGATCATGGCGCGCGGGCCGGGATTGATCGCCGGCTCGCCGGGCGGCAGCGGCAGGCCGGGCTTGGTCACCGTGCCGACGCCCTCGCCGGCGCGGAAGGTGACGCCCGAGCCCGGCGCGCCGCGGCGCACCGTGGAGACGACGAGCGCGCCGTGGGTCACGTCGGGGTCGTCGCCGGCATCCTTGACGATGCCGACGCTGGCGGCCTCGCCCTCCAGGTCGGCTCGCGCCAGGGCGAAGGCGGGTGTCTGACCGCCGGGAAGCGTGATCGTGACGGGGTCGGGAAAGTCGCCGGTGAGGAGGCCTGCGGCCGCGGCCTTGGCGGCGGCGGCGGCGCAGGCACCGGTCGTCCAGCCGCGGCGCAGCGGTCCCTCGGGAATGTCCTCGATCATGCCGGTCATGGCCTTCGCTATAGGCCGAACGCCGTTGGGGGTCACGCGGCATGAGCGCGCGCGGGATCATCGTCGGCGCGCCGCGGTCGGGCGCGGGCAAGACCAGCGTCACCATCGGCCTCCTGCGGGCGCTGAAGCGCCGCGGCGTCGCGGTGGCCGGCGCGAAGTCGGGACCGGACTACATCGATCCCGGCTTCCACGAGGCCGCGACCGGCCGGCCGGGCGTCAACCTCGACAGCTGGGCCATGCCGCCCGCCCTTCTCGGCGTACTCGCGGCCGAGCAGGCGCGCGATGCGGAGATCCTTATCGCCGAGAGCGCCATGGGCCTCTTCGACGGCATCCGCGCCGAGCCCGGACGCTCCGGGGCGGCGGGCGATCTCGCGCGCCGCTTCGGCCTGCCCGTCCTCCTCGTCCTCGACGTGTCGGGCCAGAGCCGCTCGGCGGCGGCGGTGGCGCTCGGCTTCAAGGCCTACGACCCGGCGGTCCGGATCGCGGGCGTGGTTCTCAACCGGGCGGGAAGCGAGCGGCACCGCCAGCAATGTGCCGAGGCCATCGAGGCGATCGGCCTGCCCGTGCTCGGCTGCCTGATGCGCGATGCCACCCTCGCTTTGCCGGAGAGGCACCTCGGCCTCGTGCAGGCGAGCGAGCACGCCGCGCTCGACGCCTTCATCGAGCGCCTCGCCGACGCCGTCGAGGCCTCGCTCGACCTCGACAGCATCCTGTCGCTCGCCGCGCCGCTGCAGCCCGGCGCGATCGACGCCGCGCCGGCGCTCGCGCCGCCGGGGCAGCGCGTCGCGATCGCGGAGGACGCTGCCTTCACCTTCCTCTACCCCCACCTGAAGCGGCAGTGGCGGGAGGCCGGCGCCGAGCTCGTGCCCTTCTCGCCGCTGGCGAACGAAGCCCCCGATCCCGGCTGCGACGCCTGCTGGCTGCCGGGCGGCTATCCCGAGCTCCATGCCGGCCGACTGGCCGCCGCGACGGGCTTCCGGCAGGGCTTGCGGAGCTTCGCCGAGGCGCGGCCGGTTCACGGCGAGTGCGGCGGCTTCATGGTGCTCGGCCAGATGCTGGAGGACGCGGACGGGATCGCTCATCCGATGCTCGGGCTCCTCGGCCATTCCACGAGCTTCGCCAAGCGGCGCATGAACCTCGGCTATCGCGAGGCGCGGCTCCTGGAGACGTGCGCGATCGGGCGCGCCGGCGACGCGGTGCGCGGCCACGAGTTCCATTATGCCCGCGTCACCGATCCCGGTGCGGACGCGCCGCTCGCCGAGCTGTTCGACGGGATCGGCACGGCGCTCGGGCCCGCCGGTGCCCGGCGCGGGCTCGTGTCCGGCACCTTCTTCCACGCCATCGCCAGGGCCTGAGACATGCCGCCGCTTCGCATGCTTCTCGCGGACGTCGCGCTCTGCACGGGCTTCTTCACCCGCCTGCCGGTGCCGCATCCGGCATCGGCGCGGGCGAGCTTTTCCGGCTGCTTCTGGGCGGTGCCGATCTCCGGGCTTGCCGTTGCGCTGATCGGCGCGCTCGTCTTCGCCCTGGCCGATCTCGCCGGCCTGTCAGGCTCGGCGGCCGGCCTTCTCGCCGTCGCCGCCACCATGCTCGCGACCGGCTGCTTTCACGAGGACGGGTTGTCGGACGTCGCGGACGGCTTCGGCGGCGGGGCAACCGTCGAGCGCAAGCTGGAGATCATGCACGACAGCCGCCTCGGCACCTTCGGGACGGCGGCGCTCGTCGTCTCGATCGGCCTGCGCTGGAGCGCTCTCGCGGCCTTTGCCGATCCCCTGCCCGCGCTCGCCGCGCTGGTCGCCGCCCACACGGCTTCGCGTGGCGTCCTGCCGGCCTTTCTGCGGCTCGTGCCGCCGGCGCGGCAAGCCGGGCTCTCGGCCAGCGTCGGGGCGATGGCCGGGGCGAGCGCCCTCGTCGCGCTCGGCCTCGGCGCGCTCGGCCTTCTCCTTCTCGGGCCGCTCGGCGCGCTGATCGGCGCGCTTCTTTGCGCCCTCGCCTTCGCCGCGATGCGCGCCCTGACGTTGCGCCAGATCGGCGGCCAGACCGGCGACGTCTGCGGCGCGCTCCAGCAGCTCTGCGAGGCCGCGATCCTCCTCCTCGCCTCCGTTCTTCTCGCCTGACAGGAAAGATGCCTCCATGCGCTTCGACAGCTTCGACGCCATCCGCTCGGCCGCGACGAACCTTCCCGGCGGCGACGCTGCCGCAGCCGAAGCCGCGGCGGCTCGCCAGGACACGCTGACCAAGCCGCCGGGCAGCCTCGGCCGCCTGGAGGCGCTGGCGATCTGGGCGGCGCGCTGGCAAGGGCAGCCGGTGCCCCGGATCGAGCGCGCGCAGATCCTCGTCTTCGCCGGCTCCCACGGCGTCGCCCGCCGCGGCGTATCGGCCTTTCCGCCGGAAGTGACGGCGCAGATGGTGGCGAACTTCGCGGCCGGCGGGGCGGCGATCAACCAGCTCGCCCGCAGCGCCGGCGCCGAGCTCGTCGTCGTGCCGCTGGAGGTCGAGCGGGCGACCGAGGACTTCACGCAGGCGCCGGCGATGAGCGAGGCCGAGTTCGCGGGCGCCGTCTCGGCCGGCTTCGACGCGCTCGATCCGCGAGCCGACATCCTATGCATCGGCGAGATGGGCATCGCCAATACCACGGCGGCGGCGGCCTTGTCGGCGGCCCTCTTCGGCGGCACCGGCGCCGACTGGGTCGGCCGGGGCACGGGCGTCGACGAAGAGGGCCTCGCGCGCAAGGCCGCGGTGGTGGATGCGGGCCTTGCCCGCCACGCGGACGCTCTCGCCGATCCGCTGCGCGCCGCGGCGGCGCTCGGCGGGCGCGAACTCGCGGCCATGCTCGGCGCGACGCTCGCCGCCCGGCGCGCGGGGGTGCCGGTGCTCCTCGACGGTTTCGTGGCGACGGCCGCCGTGGCGCCGCTCGCGCGGCTGGCGGAGGGCGGCCTCGCCCACGCTCAGGCGGGCCACGTCTCGGCCGAGACGGCGCACCGGACGCTTCTCGCCGAACTCCGGCTCGACCCGATCCTCGACCTCGGCATGCGCCTCGGCGAGGGCTCGGGCGCGGCCGTGGCCCTCGCGGTCGTCAAGGCGGCGCTCGCCTGCCACGGCGGCATGGCGAGCTTCGCCGATGCCGGGGTCGCGACCGGCTGAGCCGCCGTCAGTCGAACACGACACCCTTCTTCAGGATGAAGTTGCCGTAGGGGCGGGCCTCGGTGGTGCGCACGACCGCGTAGGCCTTCTTGGCGGCCTCGTAGAAGGCGAAGCGCTCCGCCTTCTCCATGCCGACCGCGCGTCCTTCGGCCTCGTCCATCACCGCCTGCATGGCGCGGTGGACCTCGATGTCGGCGGCGGGATCGCCGACCACCGCCATCGTTTGCACCGGCGTGTCGACGAAGGTGTCGAGCGGGAAGAGCGTCAGGATGGCGCGCGCCGCCTCGGTGGCGTCAACGCCGGCGAGCTGGATGCAAAGGCCGGACACGGTCTCGGCGGCGACGGACTCCGCCGGGAAGTTCCGGTCGGCGATGACGAGTTCGTCGCCGTGGCCCATCTCGGCGAGCACGGTCAGGAGCTCGGCGTTGATCAGGGGATGGATGGTCTTCAGCATCGGACAAGGACTCCGCGTCGGGGCCGGTTTGCGACGCGCCCTCTACCCTGCCTGTCCCGCGCCGTCATCAGGATCGGCTTCGGAAGTTTGGTCGGCCGCTTCGACCGGGCGCGCCATCGGCACGGCCGCAGCGCGATCCACCACGTAGCCGCGGTTGTCGCCGGCCGCGCGCAACGCCTTCCAGGGAACGCTGTAGTAGCTCGCCTCGGACTGCCCGGAGCCGCTGAACCAGACGATGACCTCGAGCACCGATCCGTCGGCCACCGACAGAACAAGGTCCTGAACGGTGCCGATGAGCTTGCCGTCGGGACCATAGACGCGGCGGCCCTTCAATTGGCTCGCCTCGATGCGGTCGGCCCGCACGACGCCGGCAGCGTCCATATCGCATCTCCTGTCGAAACGGCCGCCGCGCGCCGCCTGATGGTCGCTTCTGCCAAACGAGGCGGTTCTGCTTCCCGATAAAACGAACAATGCAAGTTCTCCGGGCAAGACCCAGTTCCACGCCCAGAGCGGGAGTATTTAGCTGCGACGTCAACATTCCTGCTCGTATTCGGCGGGCATGAGACGACGCAACCTTCGGGCGGGCAGCGCGTGCAGCCGCCCGCGCAAATTTCAATCCGCATCGAAGCCGATTCATTGGAAAACGTCAGCTCGCAACGGCTTCGCCGCAAAGAGGTTTCCCTTCCCACTGGTTCGATTTCGGCGCGCGGCTGCATCGGGACCGCGTCCGCCATGCGTCACACCTAAGGGCGTGACCTCGATTAACGCGATCGTGCTCTTCGCCCGATCGTCTCCGCACCGCCGCGCGCCCGCTGCGTTTTGCGGCGCGATGAGGTTCCCTTGCGGCTCCGCGAAGTGCTTTCGCGACCGCCCCGCAGGCCGGACGGGATTGCCATAAGCTGCCGCAACAAAATAAGGATCGGGCGAGGCCTCCGCGCGGGGCGTGACGGAGACCGGCATGCTTCAAAGCGACCAGCCAAGCCTGACACACGACCTGACGCTCTGCGACCGCGAGCCGATCCATATTCCCGGGTCGATCCAGCCGCACGGCCTCATGCTGGTGGCGGACGGGGAGACGCTGGAAGTCGTCGGCGGCGCGGGGGATATCGAGGCTCGGCTCTCGGCGGCCTGGCTCGGCGAAAGCCTCGAAGCGCTTCTCGGACAGTCGCTGGTCGAGCGCCTCGCGGCGGCCCACGTCGAGGAGGCCGTGATCCTGGATCCGGTGATCGGCCAGACCGAGGTGTTCAACGTCGTCGTGCATCGCGTCGGCGCCCGGCTCGTGGCCGAGTTCGACCGCGCGGAGAGCGGCGGCCCGGCGCCGATCCAGGTGCTGGTCGGGCTGGACGAGGCGAGCCAGCGCTTCGAGCGCGCGCTCGGGCTCGACGAGCTCTGCCGCACCGCGGCCGACGCCTTCCGGCAGCTCACCGGCTTCGACCGGATCATGATCTACAAGTTCCTGGAGGACGATGCCGGCATCGTGGTCGCGGAATCCGACGCGGAGGGCGTCGGCTCGTTCCTCAACCACCATTTCCCCGCGGCCGACATCCCGAAGCAGGCGCGCGCTCTCTACATCCGCAACCGCATCCGCGTCATTCCCGATGTGACCTACATGCCGGCACCGCTGCGCCCCTCGACGCGCGAGCTGCGCGAGCTGGACCTCAGCGACGCCGACCTGCGCAGCGTGTCGCCGATCCACATCCAGTACCTGAAGAACATGGGCGTCGCGGCCTCGGCCTCGATCTCGATCGTCAAGGACGGCGTGCTCTGGGGCCTCATCGCCTGCCATCACCGCACACCCCGCGAGATGCCGCTGCCGGTCCGCATGAGCTGCCGCGCGCTGGCGAGCGGCCTCGCGCGGCAGATCCGCGCCAAGGACGATGCCGGCCTTTATCGCGAGCGCATCCGCCTGCGGACGAGCGAAGACGCGATCCGCAACACGCTCGGTCACGACGGCAGCATCCTCGACGTCCTGCGCCGCACCGGCGCCGATCTCGCGGCCATGCTCTCTGCCGACGGTTTCGCCGCGATCCAAGGGGGCGAGATCGTCACGCACGGGCGCTGTCCGCCGCCGGAGGAGATCCGCGCGATCGCCGCCTTCGCGCGCGCCGAGGGTCCGCAGGACGTCTTCAGCACCAACCGCCTCGCCGAGCGGATGGGGCCGGCGCGGATGGTCTCGCCCCTGGCGAGCGGCGTCCTCGCCGCGACGCTCTCGAACGAGGGGCCGGCCATGCTCCTCTGGTTCCGCGCGGAAAAGCTGCAGGTCGTCGAATGGGCCGGCAATCCGCACAAGGCGGCGTCGGCCGACCCGACGGCGATCCTCACGCCGCGCACCTCCTTCCAGGCGTGGACGGAGACCGTTCACGGCCGCTCGCGCCCCTGGTCCCTCGCCGAGACGGAGTCGGCCGGCCGCATCGCCCGGCTGATCCAGGACGACCGTCGCAATGCCCGTCTGCGCCAGCTCAACGAGGATCTCGCCTCCACCGTGCGCGACAACGAAGGGCTGATCCGGCAGAAGGACTACCTCCTCAAGGAGGTGAACCACCGCGTCCAGAACAGCCTCCAGCTCGTGTCCGCCTTCCTGCGCCTCCAGAGCAAGGCGGCCGGCGACGACGTGGTGACGGCCCATCTTACCGAGGCGCAGCGGCGCTTATCCGCCGTGGCGCTCGTCCACAAACGGCTCTACAGCGATGCCAGCGTCGAGGTGGTCGATCTCGGCCGCTACCTGGAAGACCTGGTCAACGACCTCTTCGCGTCGATGGCGGACGAATGGCGCGACCTCGTGGAGCTGGATCTCGTGCCGGTCCTCGTCTCCGCCGACCGGGCGGTCAATGTGGGCTTGGTCCTGACCGAACTCGTCATCAACGCCAACAAGTACGCCTATGCGGGTCACAGCGGACCGCTCACCATCGCGCTCGAGCAGCACAACAACCGCCTGCGCCTGATCGTGTCCGACCGCGGCGCCGGCAAGGCGGGCGGGGCGGGCACCGGCTTCGGCTCGCGCATGCTGTCGGCGATCATCGAGCGGTTGGGCGGGACGCTGGAGGAGAGCGACAACCGGCCGGGCCTGCGCGTCACGGTCACCGCGCCCGTGGACCATCCGCAGGACTGATCCGCGGGCTTTCCACAGGCTTGTCCCGGCTCGTCAGGCAACCAAGCCGGCCGGTTCGCGTTCTGCGGCGGAATGGACGCTAAGGAACACGGACAAATGAAGACAGCTCTCGTTCTCGCCTCGGTCGCCTTTGTCGCCACGGCCGCGCCCGCACTTGCCCAGACCGAGACGACCACCACGGTCACCCGCACCACGACCACCACCGTCGTGCCCGACACCGTCCGCACCTACATCGTGGAGCAGCAGACGCCCTCGGTCGCCTACCAGGGCGACGTGATCGTCGGCGAGGTCCTGCCGGAGATCGTTTCGATCACGCCCATCCCGGACAATGCCCAGTACGGCTACGCCGTGGTCAACGATCGGCGCGTCGTGATCGACCCGACCACCCGCACGGTGCTCGAAGTCTACGACTGAGCACAGCTCTAGGCCTTGCAAAGCCCGCTTCGGCACATGCCGGTGCGGGCTTTGCCGTTCCTGGCATGGACGCGCATCGCGCGAAGCCGGTGGCACGCAATGCGCTCTCGCTTGTTGATTTTGCCGCGTCGTTTTACGGCGAAGCGTTTCGGGCCGGGCGGGAAATGCTCTAGAAGCTCGGCAGCCACAGAAGACAGGTGTCCCATGACCCTCCACCAGCGCAGCCTTTCCAGCCCCGTCGATCCCGCCCGCCTCGACAGGCTCGCCGAAGTCGCCGTGAAGGTCGGGCTGCGGCTTCAGCCGGGCCAGAACCTGTTCCTCACCGCCCCGGTCGCCGCGCTGCCGCTGGTGCGCCGCATCGCGGAGCACGCCTATCGCGCCGGCGCGAACCTCGTGACACCGCTGTTCTCCGACGAGGAGATCTCGCTGGCGCGCTACCGCCACGCGCCGGATGCCAGCTTCGACGCGGCGCCCGCCTGGCTCTACGAGGGCGTCGCCAAGGCCTTCGACGAGAACACCGCGCGCCTCGCCATCGTCGGCGACGATCCCATGCTCCTGTCCGGCGAGGATCCGGCGAAGGTCGCCCGCGCCTCCAAGGCGAATTCGGTGGCCTACCAGCCGGCCCTCGCCAAGATCGCCGGCTTCGACATCAACTGGAACATCGTCGCCTTTCCCGGCGCCTCTTGGGCGGCTCGCATGTTCCCGAACGATCCCGAGGACGCCGCGGTCGCCAAGCTCGCGGACGCGATCTTCTCCGCTTCGCGCGTCGACGGCGAGGATCCCGTCGCGGCCTGGAACGCGCACAACGCGGATCTGCGCCGCCGCACCGAATGGATGAACGCCCGGCGCTTCTCGGCCCTCCACTTCACCGGCCCCGGCACCGACCTCACCGTCGGGCTCGCCGACGAGCACGAATGGCAGGGCGGCGCCTCGACCGCCAAGAACGGGATCACCTGCAACCCGAACATTCCGACCGAGGAGGTCTTCACGACACCGCATGCGGGCCGCGTCGAGGGTCATGTCTCCAGCACCAAGCCGCTGTCGCACCAGGGCACGCTGATCGACGACATCCGCGTTCGCTTCGAGGGCGGGCGGATCGTCGAGGCAAAGGCGAGCCGCGGCGAGGAAGTCCTCAACAAGGTGCTCGACACCGACGAGGGCGCCCGCCGTCTCGGCGAGGTGGCGCTCGTGCCGCACTCCTCGCCAATCTCGAAGAGCGGGCTCCTGTTCTTCAACACGCTGTTCGACGAGAACGCGGCGAGCCACATCGCGCTCGGCCAGTGCTATTCCAAGTGCTTCCTGAACGGCGCCGACCTGTCGCCGGAGGAGGTCGCCGCGCGCGGCGGCAACAAGAGCTTCATCCACATCGACTGGATGATCGGCTCCGACCAGGTCGACGTCGACGGCGTTGCCGCGGACGGCACGCGCACCCCGGTCTTCCGCAAGGGCGAATGGGCCTGACGGCCGGGGCGTAGGCTCGCGGGAGGAGCCGGGGGTTGATCGAATTTCTGGAAGGGGCGTTCGCCTCGCCGCTGGGCTTCGGACTCGCGGCGCTGGCCGCCTTCTGCGTCGGCCTCGCCAAGGGCGGCCTTCCCGTGGTCGGCATGCTGAGCGTGCCGATCCTCGCCCTCGTCATGCCGCCGCTCCAGGCGGCGGCTCTGATCTTGCCGATCTACGTCATCAGCGACATGGTCGGCATCTATCTCTACCGCCACGCCTTCAGCCGCCGGAACCTCGCCATCCTGATCCCGGCGGGCTTCATCGGCGTCGTGATCGGCTGGGCGACCGTGTCCTACATGCCGGACCGGGCGATCACGCTCGCGGTCGGCATCCTCGGCCTCCTGTTCTGCGTCGACGCCTTCTTCAAGCGCAAGCGCAAGCTCGCGCCCAAGCCCGCCGACGTTCCGCGCGGGCTGTTCTGGGGCACTCTGTCGGGCCTCTCGTCCTTCGTGTCCCACGCGGGCGGGCCGCCCTACCAGATGTACGTCCTGCCCCAGCGCCTGCCCAAGCTCGAATTCGCCGGCACGTCGACGATCCTCTTCGCGCTCGTCAACGTGATGAAGCTGTTCTTCTACTGGGAGCTCGGCCAGCTCACCGTGGAAGGCACGCTCGGCCCGACGCTCGCGCTGCTCCCCGTCGCCGTCGGCGCCGCGTTTCTCGGCGCCTGGGCGACGCGGCGCATCGACGAGCGCATCTTCTTCCGCCTCGTCGAAGCCGTGCTCCTCGCGACCTCCGTGATGCTGATCTGGAAGGCCGCGACGAGCTGAGCCGTCAGGCGAGCTTGTCCTTCAGGAAGGACACCGTGCGCTCCCAGGCGAGATCGGACGCCGCCTTGTCGTAGCGAGCCGCCGAGGTGTCGTTGTTGAAGGCGTGGTTCACGCCGTCGTAGACGAAGATCCGGTAGTCCTTGTTCGCCGCCTTCAGCGCCGCCTCGTAGGCGGGGATGCCGGCATTGATGCGCTCGTCGAGCCCGGCATAGTGCAGGAGCAGGGGCGCGCGGATCTTCGGCACGTCCTCGGCCGGGGCCTGCCGGCCGTAATAGGCGACGCCCGCGCCGAGATCGGGGTCGGCGACGGCGAGGCTGTTGACGAGCCCGCCGCCCCAGCAGAAGCCGACGGCGCCGACGCGGCCGTTGACACCGTTCGCGCCGCGCAGCCAGGCCTCGGTGGCGGCGGCGAGTTCCACGGTGCGAGCGGCGTCGAGGGCGCCGATCATCTCGCGCGCCTTGTCCTCGTCCCCGGGCGTGCCGCCCGCTTCCGACAGGAAGTCGGGCGCGAGCGCGACGAAGCCGTCCTTGGCCATGCGCCGGGCGACGTCCCGCACGTGGTCGTTGAGGCCGCGATTCTCGTGGATGACGATGACGCCGGGCACCGGCCCGGAGGCGCTCGCCGGCCTGACGATCGTGCCCGTCATCTCGGCGCCCGCGGCCTGCCACGTGGTCTCGGCCGAGACGATTGCGGGATCGTCCTCCGGCACGATCGCGGCCTTGGCCTTGGAGGCGGCGAGCATCGGCGCGATGGCGGCCGCGGCGGCCGCCGAGCCGGCGAGGCCCGTCAGCTTCTGCATGAAGCCGCGGCGATCGAGCGTCAGGTGGGTGTATTCGTCGTAGGCGTCGATCATCGCCTGAGTGATCTGAGGCTTCCCGCTCGTCATCGCGCGTCTCCCGCCGGCCGCAACCGTCTCGACGATGGCATGGTCGACTGAGGGATGGCCAGTGACAGCTCCTTGAAGCGCGCCACGCCGCCCCGTTGCCTTCGGCCGCCGGCCCTTTCATCATGCGCCGCAACGCGCCGGGGCGAGCCGACGATGACCGACGATCCGAGAAGCCACGGCCTCTGGGCGAAAACCGCTCCGCCCGCGCCCGACACGCCGCCCTTGTCGGGCGAGCGCCGCGTCGACGTCGCGGTGGTGGGCGCCGGCTATACCGGGCTCTCGGCCGCACTCCACCTGGCCGAGGCGGGCGCGCGGGTGGCCGTGCTCGAAGCGGCCGAGATCGGCCATGGCGGCTCCGGGCGCAATGTCGGCCTCGTCAATGCCGGGCTCTGGGTCATGCCGGACGCCCTGCCGGAGATCCTCGGGCCCGTTCACGGGGAGCGCATCCTGTCGCTGCTCGGCGCGGCGCCCGCCCTCGTCTTCGAGCTCGTGGAGCGTCACGCCATCGCCTGCGAGGCGGTGCGGGCCGGAACGCTTCATTGCGGCGTCGGGCACAAAGGGGCCGCGGAACTCGCCGAGCGGGCACGGCAGTGGCAGGCGCGCGGCGCGGACGTCGCGCTTCTCGGAGGGGCGGAGGCGGAGCGGCTGATCGGCTCGCCCTGTTATCGCGCGGCGCTGCTCGACCGGCGCGCCGGCACCATCCAGCCGCTCGCCTATGCGCGCGGCCTCGCCCGGGCGGCCATCGCGGCGGGCGCAGCGGTTCATGCGCGCAGCCCGGTCCTCCGGCACGGGCGCGAGGGCCCGCATCTGCGGCTGGAAACCCCGGCCGGAGCGCTGGTCGCGGACTGGGTGGTGGTCGCGACGAACGCCTATACCGAGACGCCCTGGCCGGAGATCCGCGAGGAGATCGTGCGCCTGCCCTACTTCAACATCGCCACCGCGCCGCTCTCCGACAACCTCGCGGCCAGTATCCTGCCGGAGCGCCAGGGCGCCTGGGACACGAAGTCGGTGCTCTCGTCCTTCCGCATGGACGGGCAAGGACGGCTGATCCTCGGCAGCGTCGGCCGGCTCGACCGGGGCGCGGCGCCGCTGCACCGCCGCTGGGCGCGAGAAACCCTGGCGCGGCTGTTTCCGCAGCTCGGGCCGGTCGCCTTCGAGGCGGAGTGGTTCGGCGCGATCGGCATGACGGCGGACGCCGCGCCCCGTCTCCACCGCCTCGGCGAGCGGGTGCTCTCCTTCAGCGGCTACAACGGGCGCGGCATCGCGCCGGGCACGACCTTCGGCCGGGTGCTCGCCGAGCACATCCTCGACCGGATGCCGGAGGACGAGCTGCCGCTGCCGACGAGCGAGCCACGGCCGCGCCCGTTCCGGGCGCTGCGGGAGCTCGGCATCGACCTCGGCAGCCGCGTCGCCCACCTGACCGCGCGAGGGTGAGCGACGAGCGAGCCGGCCTCAGGCCGCCTTGGCGACCGGCTCGGACTCCTCGATCGCGCGCATGTAGACGTCGAGCATCGTCTCGTGCTCGTCGCGCTCGTCCTTGTCCTGCTTGCGCAGCTTGATGATCTCCTTGATGATCTTGACGTCGAAGCCCTCGCCCTTGGCTTCGGCGAAGATCTCCTTCTTGCCTTCCATCAGCTCGGCGATCTCGATTTCCACCTGCTCGATGCGCTCGACGATCGAGCGGATGCGCCCGCCGGCGATGCCGGCCGTGTCGTTCATGTCGGACATGGTTGCTCCTTGCTGACTGGGGAGCCGCACTATTCGCGCGGCCGCGTAAGCGAGGCGTTAACGGCGGGGGCGTCATGCCGCGACACGATTTCGTTCGTGAGGCGACACGAATTTGCGCTATGCCGAGCCGCCGCGGCGGGGGAACGATTGGAAAATTCATGACGGCGACGACGGGAGATCGCTCCATCTCGGAAGGCTCGACGGTGACGCTCGGCATCGCGCTGGCGCTGCTCGGCACCTTCATGTTCTCGGCCAACGACGTCCTCGGGAAATGGCTCGTCGGCACCTATTCGGTCGGCCAGGTGCTGCTCCTGCGCTCCTTCGCGGCGCTCCTGATCCTCGCCCCCTTCGTCTACCGCGCGGGCTGGCGCTCGCTCTTCGTGCCCGAGCGGCCGGGCGTCCAGATCTTCCGCGCAGTGCTCGGCGGCATCGAGGTCTGCTTGTTCTACCTCGCCGTCGTCTACCTGCCGCTGGCCGACGTCATGGCCTATTATCTCGCCGGTCCCATCTACGTCGCGGCGCTCTCGCCCTTCGTTCTCGGCGAGCATGTCGGCTGGCGACGCTGGACGGCGATCGTGGTCGGCTTCGGGGGCGTCCTCGTGGTGCTCCAGCCCTCGGGCGAGACGCTGACGCTGCCGGCCTTGATCTCGCTCGCCGGAAGCTTCGCCTTCGGCCTCATCCTGCTCACCGGCCGCATGCTGCGCCGGACGCCCGACCTGCCGATGGTGTTCTGGCCGATCACGGCGTCCTTCGTGGTCGGGGGCGTGCTCGCGCCGGCGAGCTGGGTGCCGCCGGACGTGCAGAGCACGGCGCTCCTCGCGCTCCTCGGCCTCGTCTCGATGCTCGCGCACGTCTGCACCAACCGCTCGCTGAAGCTCGCGCCGGCCGCCACCGTCGCGCCGATCCAGTACACGCTGCTGCTCTGGGCGATCGTCTTCGGCTGGACCGTGTTCGGCGACGTGCCGCGCCCCTCGACGCTGATCGGCGGCGCGATCATCGTCGCGGCCGGGCTCTTCATCTTCTTCCGCGAGCAGAAGAAGGCCGTTCCCCCGCCGCCGCCCCAGCTCGAGATCTGAGCCAAGCCGTCAGATCGGCGGCGGCCCGCCCGCGGCGCCGGTCAGGCTCTCGACGAAGCGGACGGTGCGCGGGTCCGAAGGCGCCCCGAAGACCTGCCCCGGCGCACCCCGCTCGACGACGCCCCCGCCTTCGATGAAGACCACCTCCTGGGCGACCTGGGCGGCCAGGCGCAGGTCGTGGGTCGCCATCAGCATGGTGGTGCCCTCGCGGGCGAGCGCGCGCAGCACCTCGACCACCTCCGCCGCGAGCGCCGGGTCGAGCGCCGAGGTCGGCTCGTCGCAGAGAAGGAGCTTCGGCGAGGCCGCGAGCGCGCGGGCGATCGCCACGCGCTGCTGCTGGCCACCGGAGAGCGTCGCCGGCCAGTCCTCGGCCTTGTGGTCCATGCCGACCTTGGCGAGGAGCTCCATGGCGCGCGCCCTCGCCTTCTCGGTCGGCCAGCGGCTCACCGTGACGAGCCCTTCCATCACGTTGGCGACGACGGTGCGATGGGGGAAGAGCTGGAAGTTCTGGAAGATCATGCCGGTCGAGCGGCGCACGGCGAGGATGTCGGCCTTCGGCGGCGGCCGCCCGATGCCGAAATCGATCGCCAGGCCTTCCAGCTCCAGCCGCCCCGCCTCCGGCATTTCGAGGAGGTTGAAGCAGCGCAGGAGCGTCGACTTGCCCGAGCCGGACGGGCCGATCAGCGCCGTCACCGCGCCGCGCGCGACGTCGAGATCGACCCCGCGCAGGACGTGGTTGGCGCCGAAATGCTTGTGGATGCCGGTCAGGCGGATCATACGCCGGTCTCCCCGTAGCCGCCGTACCGCCCGAAGCGCGTTTCCAGCCGCCGCTGCAGAACCGACAGCACCGAAGACAGGACGAGGTAGATGAGCGCCGCCTCGATGTAGAGGATCAGCGGCTCGTAGGTGACGGCGACGATGCGCTGAGCCTGCTGGAAGAGCTCCGGCACGGTGATCGCCGCGGCGAGCGAGGTGTCCTTAACCAGCGAGATGAAGGAATTCGACAGCGGCGGGATCGCGACGCGCACCGCCTGCGGCACGACGGTCCGGCGCAGCGCCTGGCCGCGCGTCATGCCGATCGAATAGGCCGCCTCCCACTGCCCGCGCGGGATCGAGCCGAGCGCCGCGCGGATGATCTCGGAGGTATAGGCGCCGACCGAGAGCGAGAAGCCGATGAGGGCGGCGGGAAAGGCGTCGATCAGGATGCCGACGCTCGGCAGGCCGTAGAAGATGACGAAGAGCTGGACGAGGAGCGGCGTGCCGCGGATGAACCAGACGTAGGTCGCCGCGATCCAGGCGAGCCATTTCGGCCCGAACAGCCGCACGGCCGCGACGACGAAGCCGATGCACAGGCCGAAGACGAAGGACAGGATCGCGAGGGGAACGGTGAAGGTGACGGCCGCCGTCAGGAGCGGGACGGCCGAGTCGAGCATGAGTTGCAGCCAGGGGGGCACGTCGGGTCCATCGTCTCCGGCGCGGCCACGCGCCGCGCCAGGGAGCTAAGGCGGTGCGATCACGTGAAAAGGGGCGGAACCGAAGCCCCGCCCCGGACCGTCATTGCGAGACGTCGGCGCCGAAGTACTTCTGCGAGATCGCCTGATAGGTGCCGTCGGCCTTCATGGCCTTCAGCGCCTTGTTGATGTCGGCGACGAGTTCGGGATTGTCCTTCTGGACGATGATGCCGGAGGCCGAGGCCTCGTCCTGCGTCGCGACGACCTTCACCGGCGCGTTCGGCTGCTGCTTCTTGAAGTCGAGGAAGGACAGGTTGTCGTTCACCGTCGCATCGGCGCGGCCGGTGAGGACGAGCTGGATCGACTGGTCGAAGCCATCGGTGCCGACCAGCGAAGCGCCCGCCCCTTCGGCGATCTTGCCGTAGTTCGAGGTCAGCGACTGCGCCGCGCGCTTGCCGGAGAGGTCCTCGAAGGAGGCGATGTCGGTGTTGTCGTCCTTCACGATGAGGACGGCCTTGGACACGATGTAGGGCTCGGAGAAGTCGAAGCGTTGCTGGCGCTCCTCCGTGATGCCGACCTGGTTGATCACGGCGTCGTAGCGGTCGGCGGCCAGGCCCGCGATGAGGCCGTCCCACTTGCCTTCGACGAATTGCGGCTCGACGCCGAGGCGCTTGGCGACCTCGCGGCCGATCTCGACGTCGAAGCCGACGAGAGCGCCGGACTGGTCGTGGAAGGTGAAGGGCGCGTAGGTCCCTTCCGTGCCGATGCGGAAGGTGCCGGCCGACTTGATGTCGGCAAGGCTGCCCGCCGCGGCCGTTCCGGCAAGAGCCAGGAGGGCGACGGCGGTCGTGACGAGACGTTTCATGGGCTCCACTCGGATGCTGGATGCCGCGCTCTGCGGCAGGATGCCGCCAAGATCGGCACGGAGGCCCCGTCCCTCAAGGGATGGATTGGCGCGGGAGCATGCGAGGCGGAAACAATCTTCCGCCTGGACCGAGTGGTGCACCTCGACGCGTCTCAGTAGGTCTTGCGCTGCGAGAAGAGACCGCGCGCGATCTCGCGCTCGCGGGCTTCCAGATCGACCAGCGACGTGGCTTCGTTGAGGTACCGCTCGGCGGGATCGACGCGCAACTGGCTGATGGCGTTGCGAATACGGCTGCGGATGGTCATGATTGTCTCCTGTTCGCTCGCCCTCAAGATGGTCGCCCATCCCTCATGCTGCAACGCAGCAAATCGCATGGCTCGCATGCAGGATGGGGACGCTTGGGCTTCACCGATCCTTAGGTTTCTCGTTCCTCCAGCCGGCACGATGAAGTGCCGAGCCGTCTACCGGAGCCCGCAACCGCGCCCGGCTCCACGCCATTCCCATCTCATCCGAGACACGAGGAGCAGCCTCATGAGCAAGCATCTTCGCGCCGGCAGCCCCGGCGCCGTGCGGCCAATCGACGACCTCGAGCGCGATCCGGGCATCAACCAGTCGAAGGGCGTGTGGATGGCCGGCGCCGAGCCGGAGGACATCGCCGGCGACAACACCTTCGAAGGCGACGTCGAGAACGACGTCGACGACACCGGCGCGGTGGACCCGGCCCGCATGGGCCGCACCAACCGCTGACCGCCGACAAACCAGGGAGAATCCCCATGCAGGCCAAGAAGACGCACGAGCAGCAGCTGCGCATCCTCCAGAACCGCGACGACGTGCCCAAGCCCGGCGAGATCGACGTGGCGGCCGATCCCGACGCCCCGGAACACGCCCCGCGCCACCCCGAAGCTCGCCAGAGCGAGATGCCGGTGAGCCGGGGCGGGATGAACCAGGAAAGCCGCCACAACAAGCACAACCATCCGGAAGCCGGCCCGCATCGCGGCTGACGTCCCGGTCCGTCCGGCGGGTGCGGATCCCCGCCGGACGGTTTTTCCGGAATAGTCTACAACTTTGGTATTGTTTCTCTCCCGGGCCGGCGCGTCGTCCTTATCCTGAGCGGTGCAATGGAGAAGAGGAGAGACCGGTCATGATCGAGACCTTGCTCGTTCCGGGCCTCAACGGCTCGGGCACCGGCCACTGGCAGCGCGAATGGGTCGAGCGGGATCCGAGCGCGGAGCTCCTGGAGCAGGAGGACTGGGCGCGACCGCGCCTTGCCGACTGGCTGCATGCCCTCGAAGCGCGGCTGGAGAGCCTCCCCGGCACCGTCCTCGTCGCCCACAGCCTCGGCTGCGCGCTCGTCGCGGCGCTGGCGCATCGTCCGGCAGCCGCCCACGTCGCCGGCGCGCTCCTCGTGGCGCCTGCCGAAGCGGGCCGCCTGTCGCAGACCGTTCCCGGCGCGGCCGAATTCGCGCAAGCCTCCGGCGCTCGCCTGCCCTTCCCCTCGATCCTCGTGGCGAGCCGCGACGACCCCTTCATGCGCTTCGACGAGGCGGAGGCTCATGCCGGCCGCTGGGGCTCTGGGCTCGTCGATCTCGGCCTCGCCGGCCACATCAACGTCGCGAGCGGCTTCGGCCATTGGCCCGAAGGCATGGTTCTCGCCGAGGGGCTGAAAGGCCGCCCGTCGCCCGCACCGATCCAGCACCGTCGCGCCCCCGGCTCCTGGCGTCTGCGGGCCGCCGGTTCGGCGCCCCACGACAGCGGCCTCGGCATCGCCGGCTTCTGACCGGCGAAACGTCGCAGGCGAAACGTTCGACGCCGGAATTTGCGGTGTCCAAGGCGGCCCGGACTTGGTACGCACGCGTCATCAGCAATCGCCGGGTGATGTGATGAAGACCAGGGCCGCCGTCGCGTTCGAAGCCAAGAAGCCGCTCGAGATCGTGGAGCTCGACCTCGAAGGGCCGAAGGCCGGCGAGGTCCTCGTCGAGATCATGGCGACGGGCATCTGCCACACCGACGCCTACACCCTCGACGGCCTCGATTCGGAAGGCCTCTTCCCGTCGGTCCTCGGCCACGAGGGCGCCGGCATCGTGCGCGAGGTCGGCGCGGGCGTGACCTACGTCCAGCCGGGCGACCACGTCATCCCGCTCTACACGCCGGAATGCCGCCAGTGTAAGTCGTGCCTGTCGGGCAAGACGAACCTCTGCACCGCCATCCGCGCCACGCAGGGCAAGGGCGTGATGCCGGACGGCACCAGCCGCTTCTCCTACAAGGGGCAGCCGATCTTCCACTACATGGGCTGCTCGACCTTCTCGAACTTCACGGTTCTCCCTGAGATCGCGGTCGCCAAGATCCGCAAGGACGCCCCCTTCCGCACCACCTGCTATTGCGGCTGCGGCGTCACCACGGGCGTCGGCGCCGTCACCAAGACGGCCAAGGTCGAGCCCGGCTCCAACGTCGTCGTCTTCGGCCTCGGCGGCATCGGCCTCAACGTCATCCAGGGCGCGCGGATGGTGGGCGCGGACAAGATCGTCGGCGTCGACCTCAACAACGACAAGGCCGAATGGGGCAAGCGCTTCGGCATGACGCACTTCGTCAACCCGAAGGAGATCGAGGGCGACATCGTTGCCCACCTCGTCGCGCTCACCGACGGCGGCGCCGACTACACCTTCGACTGCACCGGCAACACGACCGTCATGCGCCAGGCGCTGGAAGCCTGCCATCGCGGCTGGGGCGTCTCGGTGGTGATCGGCGTCGCGGAAGCGGGCAAGGAAATCTCGACCCGTCCGTTCCAGCTGGTCACCGGCCGCGTCTGGAAGGGCTCGGCCTTCGGCGGCGCCAAGGGCCGGACCGACGTTCCGAAGATCGTCGACTGGTACATGAACGGCAAGATCGAGATCGACCCGATGATCACGCACACGCTGAGCCTCGAGGAGATCAACAAGGGCTTCGACCTCATGCACGAGGGCAAGTCGATCCGCTCCGTGGTGGTCTTCTGATGGCGATGGAGACGGTCTCGACGAACAAGGCGTTCGGCGGCGCGCAGGGCGTCTACAAGCACCGCTCGTCGTCGACGGGGACGGAGATGACCTTCTCCGTCTTCGTGCCGAGCCACGCCGCCGGCGCCAAGCTCCCGGTCGTCTGGTACCTCTCCGGCCTCACCTGCACCCACGCCAACGTCACGGAAAAGGGCGAGTTTCGCAGGGCCTGCGCCGAGCTCGGCCTGATCTTCGTCGCGCCGGACACGAGCCCCCGCGGCGAGGGCGTTCCCGACGATCCCGCCGGCGCCTACGACTTCGGCCTCGGCGCCGGCTTCTACGTCGACGCGACGGAAGCGCCCTTCGCCAAGAACTACCGCATGTGGAGCTACGTCACCGAGGAGCTGCCGGCGCTTGTCGCGGCCGAGTTCCCGGCCGACATGGACCGGCAGTCGATCACCGGCCATTCCATGGGCGGCCACGGCGCGCTGACGATCGGGCTGACCTATCCGGACCGCTTCAAGGCGGTCTCGGCCTTCGCGCCGATCGTCGCGCCGGGCCAGGTGCCCTGGGGCGAGAAGGCGCTGACGGGCTATCTCGGCGCGGACCGGGCCGCCTGGCGGCGCCACGACGCCGTGGCGCTGATCGAGGACGGCGCGCGCCTGCCAGACCTCCTCGTCGATCAGGGCACGGCCGACAATTTCCTCGACGGCCAGCTCAAGCCCGAGCTCTTAGAAGCCGCGTGCGGGGCAGCCGGCATCCCCCTGACGCTGCGGCGCCAGGAGGGCTACGACCACTCCTACTACTTCATCTCGACCTTCCTGGCGGACCACCTGCGCTGGCACGCCGAGCGGCTGGGCTGACGACTTCCGGCGGCGCTCAGTCCGCGAGCGCCGCCAGATCCCTGTAGAGGTCGAGCGCGTCCGGATTGGCCAGGGCCTCCTTGTTCTTCACCGCGCGGCCGTGGACGACGTCGCGGACCGCCAGCTCGGTGATCTTGCCGGACTTGGTGCGCGGGATGTCGGAAACGGCGACGATCTTGGCCGGCACGTGGCGCGGGGATGCGCCCTGCCGGATGCGGGCGCGGATGGTCTTCTCCAGCTCGGCGTCGAGCACCGCTCCGCCCGCGAGCCGCACGAAGAGGACGACGCGGACATCGCCCTGCCAGTCCTGGCCGATGGCGAGCGCTTCGGCGACTTCGGGCACCGGCTCGACCTGCGCGTAGATTTCGGCCGTGCCGATGCGAACCCCGCCGGGGTTCAGCACCGCGTCCGAGCGGCCGTGAATGACGAGCCCGCCCTGGCTCGTTTCCTCCGCGAAATCGCCGTGGCACCAGACGTTGTCGAAGCGCTCGAAATAGGCGGCGCGGTATTTCGCCCCGTCCGGATCGTTCCAGAAGCCGAGCGGCATCACCGGGAAGGGCTTGGCGCAGACCAGCTCGCCCTTCTCCCCGACGCTTGCGCGGCGCCCCTCCTCGCTCCAGACCTCGACGGCGAGGCCGAGGCCCGGACCCTGGATCTCGCCCTTGCGGACGGGCCGCGTCGGATCGCCGAGGACGAAGCAGGATACGATGTCCGTGCCGCCCGAAATCGAGGCGAGGTGGAGGTCCGACTTCACGCCCTTGTAGACATAGGCGAAGCTTTCCGGCGCCAGCGGCGAGCCGGTGGAGAGCATGGCGCGGAGCGAGGCGAGGTCGTGGGTCTCGGCGGGGTGGAGGCCCGCCTTCTTCGCGGCATCGATGTATTTGGCCGAGGTGCCGAAGTGCGTCATGCGCTCGGCCTGCGCGTAGTCGAAGAGCACGTCCGGCTTGGGGTGGAAGGGCGAGCCGTCGAAGAGGAGAAGCGTCGCGCCGCGCCCGAGGCCGGAGGCGAGCCAGTTCCACATCATCCAGCCGAGCGTGGTGAAGTAGAACAGCCGGTCGCCGGGCCGCACATCGGCGTGGAGGCCGTGCTCCTTCAGGTGCTGGAGAAGGACGCCGCCGGCACGGTGGACGATGCATTTGGGCGCGCCGGTCGTGCCGGAGGAGAAGAGGATGAAGAGCGGCTGGTCGAAGGGCAGACGCTCGAAGCCGAGCGGCGCAGGGACATGGGGCACGAGGAAGGCGTCGAGGGTCGCAGCCTTGTCTCCGAGCCGTTGCGCGGTGCTCTGCGCCTCACCCAGCATGTCGACGAGGACGATGCGCTGGAGGGTGGGAAGCGAAGCGGCGACCTCGGCGAGCTTGTCGGCGATGGGGAGCGTCTTGCCGGCGTAGAAGTAGCCGTCGCAGGCGATGAGGAGCCTCGGCTCGATCTGGCCGAAGCGATCGAGGATGCCGCGCGGGCCGAAGTCGGGCGAGGCCGAGCACCAGACGGCGCCGACCGAGGCGGTGGCGAGCATGGCGGCGATCGCCTCGGGGCCATTCGGCAGGAGGGCGGCGATCCGGTCGCCGGGCTGGAGCCCCATGGCGCGCATGGCCTGTTGGAGGCGGGAAACCTCGGCGCGGAGCCTCCCCCAGCTCCAGCGGTCCTCGCGCTCGTCCTCGGCCCGGAAGACCAGGGCATCGGCCTCGTCCGAGACGCCCTCGATCGGGCGAAGCATGTTCTCGGCGTAGTTCAGCTTGGCGTCGGGGAAGAAGCGGGCGCCGGGCATGCGGTCGCCGTCGAGGAGGCGGCGCTCGCCTTTCTCGCCGACCACGCCAAAGAAGTCCCACACCGCCTCCCAGAAGGCGGCGGGGTCGTCGAGCGTCCAGGCGTGCAGCGCCGGCGTGTCGGGGAAGCGCGAGCCGGTGCGCTCCTCGCAGAAGGTGCGGAACGCCGCCATTCCCGAGGACGCCGCCCGCTCCGGCGAGGGCGTCCAGAGCGGCGCGCCGCCGCCCGCCTCATCCGTTCGAAGCGCCGCGCCAGACTGTCCGTTCATGCCGTTCCTCCCGGTCGCCGCGTCGCCCTCCCGGCGCATGCGGCTCCTTCATTTCATCGCAAGCGTCAAACCTTGCCAAGCGCCCGCAGCACCCGCTCCGGCGTCAGCGGCGTTTCCGCCAGCACCGCGCCGAACGGCGACAGAGCGTCGTTGACGGCGTTCAGCAGCGCCGCGCCACTCGCGGCCGTCCCCGCCTCGCCGACGCCCTTGGCGCCGAGCGGCGAGGTCTTGGTCGGCGTCGCGACATGGGCGATCTTGATGTCCGGCATCTCGGAGGCCAGCGGCACGAGGTAGTCGGCCAGCGTCGTGGACAGGAGCTGCCCCTCCGGCGAATAGTTGCACTCTTCGAACAGCGCGCCGCCCAGCCCATGGACGACGCCGCCGCGGATCTGCTCGTCGACGAGGAGCGGGTTGATGATCGTCCCGCAATCCTCGACCACCCAATGGCCGAGGAGCTCGACGAGCCCGGTGTCGGGGTCGACCTCGACGTGGCTCGCCTGGATGCCGTTGGTGAAGGCGAAGGGGTAGCCCTGCGGCACGTGATGGCCGGAGACGGTCAGCAACGGGTGCGTGCCGGGCGGCAGCGTGTCGGGGCGAAAGTAGAGGATGCGGCCGAGCTCGGCGAGGCTCATGCGCTCCGTGCCGGTCTGGGCGTCGACGATCGTGCCCTCGCGGATGTCGAGCGATTCGGGCGAGGCCTGGAGGATGGTGCCGGCCAGGCCGAGGAGGTTCGCGCGCATCGCCTCGGCCGCCTTCATCACGGCGACGCCGCCGATGCCGGCGCCGCGCGAGGCCCAGGTGGCGCCGCCATAGGGCGTGGTGCGCGTGTCGCCGGACACGACCGAGATGCGCTCGGGCGAGACGCCGAGCCGGTCGGCGGCGATCTGGGCGGAGATGGCCTCGGTGCCCTGCCCCTGCTCGGTGATGCTGATCGCGATGGAGAAGCCGCCAGAGGGCTCGAGCTTCACAGTGCAACCGTCCTGCGCCGAGATGCGCGCGCCGCCGACGCCGTAGAAGGCCGGGCCGGGATTGGTGATCTCGACGAAGACCGCGAGGCCGATGCCGCGATGAACGCCCCTCGCCCGCGCCTCGGCCTGGTCGCGGCGCAGCGCGTCGTAGTCCATGAGAGCGGAAAGCTTTTCCAGGCAGGCATGGTGGGACAGGCCCTCCAGCATGTAGCCGTTGGCGGTCCGGTAGGGATAGGCGTCATCGGGCACGACGTTGCGGCGGCGGATGTCCAGCGGGTCGAGCCCGAGCGCGCCGGCCGCCGCATCCACCAAGGCTTCCGTCGCCATGCAGGCGATGGGATGGCCGACGGCGCGGTACTGGCAGGTCGGCGCCTTGTTCTGGAAAAGGACGCTCAGGCGCCCCTTGTAGGATTGCATCCGGTAGGGCGCGCCCATGAGGCGGATCGCCTGGTTGCCTTCGACAGCGCTGGTACGGGGATAGACCGAGAAGGGTCCGATGCCCGTCGCGTCGTCGACCTCCATGGCGAGGATCTCGCCGTCCGCCGCGACGCCCATGCGGGCATGGACGCGGTGGTCGCGCAGGTGGATGTCGGTGAGGAAGGACTCGTAGCGGTCGGCGACGAACTTGACCGGCCTGCCCGTGCGGATCGAGGCGGCGACTGCCGCCATCTCCTCGCCGTAGACGTGGAGCTTCAGCCCGAAGGAGCCGCCGACGTCCGGCGCCACCACCCGCACCCGTTCCTCGGGGATGCCGAAGTGGCGGCTGTAGACGTCGTGCATCTGGTAGGGTGTCTGCGTCGAATGGTGGACCGTCAACTCGCCCGTGCCGGGTTGGAAGTCGGCAAGGAGGCTGCGCGGCTCCAGCGTGACGCCGGTCTGGCGGTTGAAGCGGAAGCTGCGCTCGACGATCGCCGCAGCGCCCGCGAAGGCGGCGTCCGGCTCGCCGGCGGTGAGATCGAGGCGGAAGGCGAGGTTGGAGTCGTAATCCGCGTGGATGCGCGCGCTATCGGGGTCGAGCGCGGCTTCGATGTCGGTGACGGCGGGCAGTTCCTCGAACTCGGCTTCGATGAGGTCGAGCGCGTCCTCGGCGATCGCGCGGCTGGTCGCGACCACCGCCGCGACCGGCTCGCCGCTCCAGCGCGCGACATCGACCGCCAAAGCGTGCTGCTCGGGCGAGCGCAGGCCGGGGAAGTGGTCGAGCGTGCCGATCCAGGGCTTGCAGAGCTCGGCGCAGGCCGGCCCGTCGAAGGCGTCGACGACGCCGGGCAGGTCGAGAGCGGCGGACAGGTCGACCGAGAGGATGCGCGCGTGGGCGTGCGGGCTGCGCAGGAAGGCGATGTGCAGGCAGCCGGCCGGCGCGATGTCGTCGACGAAGCGGCCGCGGCCGGCGGCATGGCGCCTGGCCGCCGCGCGCGGCATGGCGCGGCCGATGGGGCGGTCGGCGGGTACCTGAGTCATGTCGTTCACGGCGCCGTCTCCGCCAGCGCGGCCGATTCGATCGCGTCGACGATCGCCTCGTAGCCGGTGCAGCGGCAGACATGGCCGGAGATCGCCTCCCGGATGGCGTGGCGGCTCGGGCGCGGCTCGCGGGCGAGGAGGTCGCACGCGGCGACGAGCATGCCGCCCGTGCAGAAGCCGCATTGCAGGGCGTTGCGCGTCGCGAAGCGCTCGCGCAGACGATCCATGGCGGGATCGCCGGAAAAGCCCTCGGGCGTCTCGACCACGCAGCCCTCGGCCTGAACGGCGAGAACGAGGCAGGAGCGCATCACCTCGCCATCGACCCGCACCGTGCAGGCGCCGCAGGAGCCCTGCTCGCAGCCGAGATGCACGGCGGTGAGGCCGAGCTCCTCGCGCAGGTACCCCGCGAGCGTCTGGCGCACGGGCACGAAGCCGGCCGTGCGGCGGCCGTTGACGGTGAGGCTCACCGCCATGTCGGTGCGGGCATTGAGCGTCATGCGGCTTCCTTCGGCGCGGACCGGGAGAGGAGATCGCGGGCGAGGACGCCGGCGAGGTGGCGCTTGGTGGAAATGCCCACGTGGTTGTCGGGGAAGAACTCGACCTCAGCGTCGATGGCCGCGAGCACCGCGTCGACGTCCGGCGCGCCGGGCACGAGGATGGGCCGGTCGGAGACGGCGAAGAGCACGAAGCGGGCCTCGCCTGCTTCGTCCGAGACGAGCGCGGCGCCGGCCATGGCGTAGTCGCCGGAGCGGCGGGCGATCTCGCGGAAGCGGGATCGGCGCGGGCTTTCGGGGAGCGGGATGCGGATGGCGGCGAGGATCTCGCCGGGCTCGATCGCGGTCGTGTAGGTACCCAGCGCGAACTCTTCCATCGAAACGGCGCGCTCGCCCTCCGCCGAGCGCAGCACGACTTGCGCGCCGAGCGCCAGCATGCAGGCCGGCATCTCGGAGGCCGGATCGGCATTGGCGAGGCTCCCGCCGAGGGTTCCGCGCGAGCGCACCGCCTCGTGGGCGATGTGGGGGATCGCCTCGACGAGAAGCGGCGTGTGGGTCGCTACGAGCGGCGCGCGCAGCGCTTCGGCATAGGTCGTGCCGGCGCCGAGGACGAGGGCGCCCTCCTCCAGCGCGATGCCGCGCAAGGCCGCGAGGCGCGAGATGTCGACGAGAACGCCCGGCCGCGCCATGCGCAGCGCCATGGCCGGCATGAGGCTCTGGCCGCCGGCCAGAAGCTGCGCCTCGTCGCCGAACTGCGCGAGCGCTTCGAAGGCTTCCTCCAGGCTATCCGGCCTCAAATAGGCGAAGGGCGCTGCCCGCATGGTTCCGGCCTCCTCCCGCCGCTGCCCGCATGTCGTGGTCCAGACTGTTTATCATACGATAAATTAAGTCAACCGGCCGCCGCGTCCCGCAGGTTAGAGGAAAGCGAGACAGTTCGGCTGCGACCGATTGACAAGCCGTCCGATCGGTGTTCGTTTATCACTCGATAAATCAAGCCGGCACCAAGACCGGCACGGAGGAAACGACCGTTCGCACCTGAGGGCCCGCCGCCACCGGCGCGCCGCAGCGTCTTCGCGCCCCGAGCGCCGGTCGACGGAGGAGCCACTTGCCCGAACAACCGCGCCTGCCCGAACTCGACGAAACCACGCTCGACCCCGAGCAGCGGCGCGTCCACGACGCGATCCTGTCGGGACCGCGCGGCATCGTCGAAGGCCCGCTCCGGGTCTGGCTGCTCAGCCCTGATCTGGCCGACAAGGCGCAGGCGCTCGGCGCCTTCTGCCGCTACGGCACGCGGCTCCCGCCGCGCCTCTCGGAGCTCGCGATCCTCGTCACCGGCGCGCACTGGCGGGCCGGCTTCGAATGGGCCGTCCACGCGCCGATCGCCATCAAGGCCGGCGTCTCGCCGGAGGCCGCCGAGGCGATCCGCACCGGCGCGACGCCGAGCTTCGCCGAGCCGGCCGACGCCGCCGTCTACCGCTTCGCCCGCGAGCTGACGGACACGCGCTTCGTTTCGGACGCGACCTATGCCGCGGCCGTCGAGGCGCTCGGCACCGAGGGCGTCGTCGAGCTGGTCGGGATCCTCGGCTACTACACGCTGATCTCCATGACGATCAACGCCTTCAACGTGCCGCTGCCGCCCGGAGCGGCCGAGCCCTTCCCCCACGCCTGACCACCATCCCGGCCGGACCCCGCGCCCGGCCGCCAACCTGCAATACAAAGACTTGGGAGCATCGAGACCATGGACATCACCGTCGGCAAGGCCGCCATCGCGGAAGCCTCGGAGAAGCTGTCGAACTGGGGCCGCTGGGGCAAGGACGACCACATCGGCACGCTGAACCACGTCGAGCCCCAGCACATCGCCCGCGCCGCCTCGCTCATCAAGCGCGGCCAGGTCTTCGCGCTCGGCATCCCGCTCGACGCCAAGGGGCCGCAGAACGGCCTCTTCGGCGGGCGCTTCAACCCGATCCACCAGATGCTCGCCACCGGCACCGACGCCGTGGCCGGGCGGCAGGACTGGAACAACCTCCGCTACGCCGACGACACGCTGAACCTCTGCGTCCAGGGCGCCACGCACTGGGACGCGCTCGGCCACATCTTCTACGAGGACAAGGCCTATAACGGCCACGACGCCAAGCTCATCGATTCCCGCGGCCTCCACGTCCTCGGCATCGAGCATTCCAAGAACAAGATGGTCGGGCGCGGCGTCCTTCTCGACATCGCCCGGTTCCGCGGCGTGCCCTGGCTCCAGGACGGCGAGTCGATCGGCAACGACGAGCTGGATGCCTGTGCGGCAAGCCAAGGCGTCACGATCGGCAAGGGCGACTTCGTCATCATCCGCACCGGCCAGATGGAGCGCTGCCTCTCCGAGGGCGAGTGGGGCGGCTATGCCGGCGGCGACGCGCCGGGCGTGAAGTTCGAGAACTGCTACTGGTGCCAGGACAAGGAGATCGCCGCGATCTGCTCCGACACCTGGGGCGTCGAGGTGCGGCCGAACGAGACCGGCGAAGCGAACCAGCCCTGGCACTGGGTCGTGATCCCCGCCATGGGCCTTTGCATGGGCGAGATCTTCTACGTGAAGGAGCTCGCCGAGGACTGCGCCAAGGACGGCGTCTACGAGTTCTTCTTCTGCGGTCCTCCGCTGGTCATCACCGGCGGCACGGGATCGCCGATCAACCCCCAGGTCATCAAGTAAGGCTTTCCCATGAATGCGACTCCCGCCTCTCCCGGCACGCTCGTCGTCACCGGCGCCTCTCGCGGCATCGGCGCCGCGGTGGCCATCCGCGCCGCCATCAATGGCTGGGCGGTCGCGGTGAACTACGCTGCCGACGAGGCGGGGGCGGCCGCCGTCTGCGAGGCCATCCGCCGGACCGGCGGGCGTGCCGAGCCGATCCGGG
The DNA here is from genome assembly GCF_009765365.1 of Antarcticirhabdus aurantiaca. GTDB lineage: Bacteria > Pseudomonadota > Alphaproteobacteria > Rhizobiales > Rhizobiaceae > Antarcticirhabdus > Antarcticirhabdus aurantiaca. The sequence continues at coordinate 71,738 of NZ_VTOM01000014.1, read as the reverse complement.
CGGACATGCGCAGCGAAGCGGACATCGTCAGGCTGTTCGACCGGGCGGCGGACGCGCTCGGACCCGTCACCGGGCTCGTCAACAATGCCGGCGGCACCGGGCCGCTCTGCCGCCTCGCCGACCTCGAGGCGCAGGCGCTCGCCGACGTCCTCGCCGTCAACGTCACGGGCCTGATGCTCTGCTGCCGCGAGGCGGTGCGGCGCATGGCGACGAGCCGGGGCGGCTCGGGCGGGGCGATCGTCAACCTTTCCTCCCGCGCGGCCGATCTCGGCGGCGCGGGGGAATGGGTCCACTACGCCGCGACGAAGGGTGCGGTGGACACCGCGACGGTCGGCCTTGCCCGGGAACTCGCGAGCGACGGCATCCGCGTCAACGCCGTCTCGCCCGGCCTCATCGCCACCGGCCTCCACGCCGCGGCCGGGGCGCCCGGCCGCCTCGACAAGGCGTCCAGCGTCGTGCCCGCGGGCCGCGCCGGCGAGCCCGAGGAGGTGGCGGAAGCCGTTCTCTGGCTGCTCTCGCCGGCCGCCTCCTACGTCACCGGCGCCAACATCGACGTTTCCGGCGGGCGCTGACGCGCCGCCTCATCAGACAAGGACGACAGCCATGGCCGCGACCCGGAAGGTCATCATCACCTGCGCCGTCACCGGCGCGATCCACACGCCCTCGATGTCGCCGCACCTGCCGATCACGCCGGACGAGATCATCGCCGACGCCGTCGGCGCCGCGGAGGCGGGCGCGGCGATCCTGCACCTTCACGCGCGCAACCCCGAGACCGGCCGTCCAGACCAGACGCCGGAGGCCTTCGGCCGCTTCCTGTCGCGCATCAAGCAGCAGACGAGCGCGGCGATCAACATCACCACCGGCGGCAGCCCCTACATGAAGGTCGAGGAGCGCGTCCTGCCGGCCGCGACCTACAAGCCCGAAGTCGCCTCGCTCAACATGGGCTCGATCAACTTCGGCCTCTTCCACCTCCTCGACCGCTACAAGGAGTTCAAGTTCGAGTGGGAGCGCGAGTTCCTGGAGGCGACGCGCGACCTCGTCTTCCGCAACTCCTTCAAGGACATCGAGTACATCCTCCAGACCTGCTACGGCAACGGCACGCGCTTCGAGTTCGAGTGCTACGACATCGCGCATCTCTACAACCTCGCGCACTTCCTCGACCGCGGCCTCGTCAAGCCGCCGCTCTTCGTCCAGTCGGTCTTCGGCATTCTCGGCGGCATCGGCACGCATCCCGAGGACGTCATCCACATGAAGCGCACGGCGGACCGCCTCTTCGGCGACCAGTACCGCTGGTCGGTGCTGGGCGCGGGCTCCTCGCAGATGCGCATCGCCGCGCAGGCCGCCGCCATGGGCGGCAACGTGCGCGTCGGGCTGGAGGACTCGCTCTGGCTCGGCCCGGGCCGGCTCGCGACCTCGAACGCCGAGCAGGTGCGCCAGGTGCGCACGATCCTCGAAAACCTCGGCTTCGGCATCGCGACCCCCGACGAGGCGCGCGAGATCCTGGCGCTGAAGGGCCCTGAACAAGTGGACTTCTAGGCCGAGACAGGCCGAACCCCGCCTCCCGCGTCAAGGCCAAGGGGCCGGCGCGAGGGGCGGGCAATCACGATTTGGGAGGAGAAACCGAGATGATTTCGAGACGCAAGCTGCTCGCCACCACCGCTGCCGCGACGACGCTCGCCGCGATGGGCGGAACGGTCGCCCTCGCTCAGGACGGGCCGATCCGGATCGGCATGGGCATGGCCATGTCCGGCGGTCTCGCCGCCGGCGGCAAGGCGGCGCTCCTCGCCTACCAGATCTGGGCGGAGGAGGTGAACGCGCGCGGCGGCCTCCTCGGGCGGCAGGTCGAGCTCGTCACCTACGACGACCAGAGCAATCCCTCGACCGTTCCCGGCATCTATTCCAAGCTGATCGACGTCGACGGCGTCGACATCGTCATCTCCGGCTACGCCACCGTGCCGACGGCCGCCGCGATGCCGGTGATCATGCAGAAGCGCAAGCTGTTCCTCTCGCTCTTCGCGCTCGCCGCCAACGACCAGTTCAACTACGACCGCTACTTCCAGCTCCAGCCGAACGGGCCGAACGCCAAGGTCGAGTTCTCTAAGGGCTATTTTGAGCTGGCCATGGCGCTTCCCGAAAAGCCGAAGACCGTCGCGCTGGTGGGCGCGGACGCCGAGTTCTCGATCCTGGCGCTGGAGGGCGCGCGCGAGAACGCCGAGATGCACGGCCTCGAGATCGTCTACGACCAGACCTATCCGCCCAACACCATCGACTTCGCCTCGATCGTGCGCACCATCAAGGCGGCGGCGCCCGACCTCCTCTACATCGGCTCCTATCCGCCGGATTCGGCCGGCATGATCCGGGCCGTCCACGAGGCCGGGTTCAAGGCGCAGATGGTCGGCGGCGGCATGATCGGCCTGCAGTTCGCGGGGCTGAAGACGCAGCTCGGCGAAATGCTGAACAACGTCACCTATTACGACCTCTACGTTCCCGAGCCGACGATGCAGTTCCCCGGCATCGACGCCTTCCTCGTGCGCTACCGCGAGCGGGCAGCGGCCGCCGGCGTCGACCCGCTCGGCATCTACATCCCGCCCTTCGCCTATGCCGAGATGCAGATCCTGGAGCGCGCGGTGACCGAGGTCGGCTCGCTCGACGACGGCGCGCTCGCCGACTTCATCCGCAAGACGACCTTCGACACGGTGGTCGGCCAGATCGCCTTCGGCGAGCGCGGCGAATGGGCGGCCCCGCGCATCCTGACCTGCCAGTTCCAGGGCATCGAGGGTTCCGGCGTCGAGCAGTTCGGCGAAGCGGGGCGGCAGGTGATCCTGCATCCGCCGGAATACAAGTCCGGCGAGCACCGCCATCCCTTCCCGGCGAGCGCCTGAGGCCCCGGGAATGTCGATGGAACTCTTCGGCAACGCTCTTCTCTCGGGCCTCCTTCTCGGAGGGTTCTACGCGGCCGTGGCGGTGGGCATCACCATCGCCTTCGGCATGCTCGACATCGTCAACATCGCGCATCCCGCCTTCATCATGCTGGGGGCCTTCGTCGCCTACTGGCTGAACGTCGAGTACGGGCTCGACCCGCTGCTCGCCGCCCTCGTCGCCGCGCCCTTCGCCTACATCGCGGGGCGCGGCCTCTACCGCTACTATCACGGCGTCTTCGAGCGGCGCTCGGAGGACTCGCTGCAGGGCCTCGCCTTCTTCTTCGGCCTGCTCTTCGTGGTCGAGGTGTCGCTCCTCCTCGTCTTCGGCGTTGACTACCGCTTCGTCTCCGCGCCCTACATCGGCCCGAGCCTGACGTTCGGCGACTATTCCGTGCCCTACCGCATGCTCGTGCCGTTCCTGGCGGGCCTCGGGGTCGTGGCGCTGATCGCGCTCTATCTCGGGCGCACCTTCACCGGGCGCGCGATCCTCGCCGTCAGCCAGGACCCGGGCGCGCTGCGGCTCGTCGGGGGCAATCCGGTGAAGATCAAGGAGGCGGCCTTCGGGCTGTCCATCGCCACCGCCATGCTCGCCGGCGCGCTTCTCGTGATCATCCAGCCCATCGAGCCTTCCATGGGCCGCGAGTTCATCGGCCGCGCCTTCGCGATCTGCGTCCTCGGCGGCATGACGAGCCTCCTCGGCACGGTGGTCGCCGGCGCGATCCTCGGCGTCGCGGAAGCGATGACCACGACCTATGTCGGCGCCGCCTGGGGTCCCGCGGTCTCCTTCGGGCTCCTCCTCATCACCCTGGCCGTGCGGCCGAGCGGGATCTTCGGCCGATGAGCAGTCTGTCCACGCCCTATGTCGAGGACCGCCGCGGCGGCCTGCCGCGCACGCTCGTCTGGCTCGGTCTCGCCGCCGCCATCGGCGTCGTCCTCTTCACCGTCCTCGGCCGCTTCAATTCGGAATACGCCTACCTCGCGGCCTACGGCGTCCTCCAATACGTCGTGCTCGCCACCGGCTGGAACATCCTCGGCGGCTATGCCGGCTACGTGAACTTCGGCGCGGCGGGCTTCTACGCCCTCGGCGTCTACGGCTCGGTCTTCCTCTACAAGCTCTTCCCCGACCTGCCGGTGCCGGTGATGGTGCTCGTCGCGGCCGGGGTCGGCGCCCTGTTCGGGCTCGGCATGGGCTACCTCACGCTCCGCCTCCGCGGCGTTTTCTTCTCCATCGGAACGCTCGCGCTCTCGGTCATCCTCCACACGGTGATCGTCAACTGGGAGTTCGTCGGGGGGGCGCGCGGCGCCTACATCATCCGGCCCGAGGACGCGCCGTTCTTCAGCTCCTACGCCGCCTATCTCTGCGCGCTGATGTTCGTGCTGGCGGTGATCGCCGTCGCGATCGCGCGCACCGTCCAGCATTCCTGGCTCGGCCGGGGCCTCGCGGCCATTCGCGACGATGAAACCGCGGCGGAATGCTCCGGCGTCGCCAGCCTCAAGCTCAAGCTCGCCGCGACCTCGCTCTCGGGCGCGGTGCTCGCCATGGCCGGGGCGCCCTTCCCCTTCTTCATCACCTATGTCGACCCGGCGACGGCCTTCAGCCTGACGGTCGCGGTCAACACCATCGCCATGCCCGTCATCGGCGGCATGGCGACCTGGATCGGGCCGGTGGTCGGCGCGGTCCTCATCGGCTCGCTCCAGCAGTTGGCGACGGTCACCATCTCCTCCTCCGCCAACCTTCTCATCGTCGGGCTTCTCCTCGTCGTGTTCACCTCCATCGCGCCCTTCGGCATCATGGGCCTCCTGTCGCGGCGGCGCACCGTCCGATGAGCGCCCTCGCCCAGACCACCAACCCGCTCATCCTCGACGCGAGCGGCATCGTGAAGCGCTTCGGCGGCTTCACGGCCCTCGACGGCGTCGACTTCACCGTGCGGCCCGGCGAGCGCGTCGGCCTCATCGGGCCGAACGGCTCGGGCAAGAGCACCTTCGTCAACTGCATCACCGGCGCGCTCGTGCCGGAAGCCGGGCGCGTCCTCTTCGAGGGCGCCGACATCACCCGCCTTTCGGCCCATCGTCGGGCGCGCATGGGCCTTGCCCGCTCCTTCCAGATCCCGCGCCCGTTCAAGGGCATGACGATCCGGGAGAACATCGAGATCCCCCTCGCCTTCGCCGCCGGCGAGACGAGCCGGCGCAAATCCGCCGAGCGCGCCGGCGAGATCCTCCACTCGGTCGGCCTCGGCCCCCGCGCCGCCGACCTGCCCGCGAGCCTCAGCCAGGTGGAGCTGCGCCGCCTCGAGCTCGGCCGGGCGCTCGCCGCGAACCCGCGCCTCCTCATCGCAGACGAGGCGATGGCCGGCCTGTCGGACTCGGAGGTCGACGAGATCCTGGAGCTGCTGGTGCGCCTCAACGGCGAAGGGATCGCCGTGATCCTCATCGAGCACATCATGCGGGCCGTCACCGGCTTCTGCGAACGCATCGTCGTCCTCGTCGCCGGCAAGAAGATCGCCGACGGCGCGGCGGCCGAGGTGATGCGCCACCCGGACGTGGAAAGGGCCTATCTTGGGCAATAGCTTGAGCGTCGAGGGCCTCCATGCCGGCTACGGCGCGGTGAAGGTCCTCTCCGGCATCGACATGAGCGTGCGCCACGGCGAGACCGCGGCGCTGCTGGGCACCAACGGCAACGGCAAGTCGACGCTGCTGAAATGCCTGACCGGCCAGATCCGCCCGAGCAAGGGCCGCATCACGGCCACTATCGACGGGCAGACGCACGACCTTTCGGCGCTCTCGACGGAAGCCATCGTCGCGCTCGGCATCGCCCTCGTGCCGGAGGGCCGGCGCCTCTTTCCCAAGCTGACGGTGGACGAGAACCTGACGCTCGGCGCCATGCCGAAGAAGGCCCGCGCCGGCATGGAGGAGCGCCGCGCCTTCTGTTTCGAGGCCTTTCCGCGCCTGAAGGAGCGGCGGCGCCAGCTCGCCGGCTCGATGTCCGGCGGCGAGCAGCAGATGCTCGCCTTCGGCCGAGCGCTGATGTCGGCGCCGAAGATCCTCCTCGTCGACGAGCCTTCGGTCGGCCTCGCCCCGATCCTCGTGGCGAGAATGATCGACAAGATCGCCGAGCTGAAGGCGGCACTGGGTCTGACGGTTCTCATGGCCGAGCAGAACTTCAACCAGGCGATCCGCATCGCCGACCGCGGCTACGTCCTCGTCCACGGCGAGATCGCGCACGCGGCGGAGGACGCCGCCAGCCTCAAGGCCAACGACGTGGTGCGCCGCCTCTACCTCGGCGTCGATTGACGGAAATCCGCGGCCGGGCGAAGGCGGGAGCCATGACGAGCACGATCCTCCTCGCCGTCGCGGCGCTCGTCGCCGCCGGCTGCGCGCTGTCCATCCAGGGTCCGATCAACGCAGCGCTCGCCCGCGGCGTCGGCGACGCGGGTGTTGCCGGCTGCCTGTCCTTCTTCGTCGGGTTCGCCGTGCTCGCGGTCGTCTCGACCGTGCGCGGCTCGTGGCCGGCCGGCGGCCTCTTCGCGACGAGCGTTCCCTGGTGGGCCTGGATCGGCGGCTTCTTCGGCGCCTTCTACGTCTCCATGCTCATCTGGAGCGTGCCCAAGCTCGGCGTCGTCTCGACGGTCGCCGCCCTGGTCTTCGGGCAGCTTGCGGCGGCGCTGCTGCTGGACCGGCTCGGCCTGTTCGGCTTGGCCGTGCAGCCGGTGTCCTGGACGCGCCTCGCCGGCTGCGGGCTGGTGCTGGCGGGCCTCGTGATGACCCGCCTCTGACCAGATCGGATCAGGCGGCCTGCGAGGCCTTGCCGGCCGTCGCCCCGCGGTACCAGGCGGCGATCTCCTCGCCGGTCATCCAGGCGACCTTGTCGTGGCCGAGGATGTGGTCGATCAGCTTCTCGAAATAGCCGATCCGGTGCGGCACGCCCGTGAGATACGGGTGGAGGCTGATCGCCATGACGCGGGCGTTCTCCTCGCCGTCCTGGTACAGGCGGTCGAACTGGTCGATCGTGCGGCGCATGAACGCGTCCGACGGCAGCTTCTCGACGGCATGGACGACGATGTCGTTGGTCTCGACGCTGTAGGGCACCGAGAGCATGGGGCCGTGGCGGGTCGAGAGCTCGCAGGGCAGGTCGTCCACCACCCAGTTGGCGACGTATTCGATCCCCGCCTCGCGCAGGTAGTCGAGCGTGTCCTCTGTCTCCGTCAGCCCGGGGCTTTCCCAGCCGACCGGCCCCTTGCCGGTGAAGCCGCGGATCGCGTCGACGGTCTTGGCGATCTGGTCGCGCTGGTCCTCGAGGTGGTGCATGGGGCGTTGGACGAAGCCGTGGCCCATGAACTCCCAGTCGGCGTCGCGCGCGGCTTGCGCGATGCGCGGATAGGAGTTCACGACGTTGCCGTTGAGGGCCATCGTCGCCCGCAGGTTCCGGCTCTGGAGGGCTTTGAGGATGCGCCAGAAGCCGACGCGCATGCCGTATTCGTGCCAGGCCCAGTTCGGCAGGTCCGGCATCAAGGGCTGGCCCATGGGCGCCGACAGGACGGTGCGCGGCATCGGCCGCTCGATCGACCATTCCTCGACGTTGACGATGAACCAGACCGCCACGCGCGCGCCGCCCGGCAGCTCCAGCCGCGGGCGGTCGACAAAGGCCTCGTAGGGAATGCGGTCGCTCATTTTGGGCATGTTCGGTCTCCTCCCGGTTTCTTCGAAAACGCGAAAGCCCGGCCGCGCCTCCTCGACGCGGCCGGGCTCGATGTCAGACGGCGGTCAGGCCGAGATGCCGAGGAGCTTCAGCGCGGTGAGGCCCGCGACCTTGGAGCGCTCCTCGTCCGAGAGCGGGGTCGAGAGGATGTGCTCGACCGGATCGTAGTCGGCCATGTCGTAGGGGTAGTCGGTGCCCATGACGATCTTGTCGGCGCCGTAGAGCTTCACGAGGTATTCGAGCTGATGCGGCGTAAAGACGACGCTGTCGAAATAGACCTTCTTCAGGTACTCGGTCGGCGGCTTCGGAAGGCCGGCCCGCGAGTCCTGGCGCGCGCCCCAGGCGTGGTCGATGCGGCCCGAATAGGCCGGCAGGAAGCCGCCGCCGTGAACGGCGAGGATCTTCAGGTTCGGTAGGCGCTCGAGAACGCCGTCGAAGATCAAGCGGTGCAGCGCAACGGTCGTTTCCAGCGGGTTGCCGATGACGTTGGAGAAGTAGTGTTCCTCGAAGCGCCGCCCCTCGGTGAAGCCGTTGGGGTGGATCATGACGAGGCAGCCGAGCTCCTCCGCCTTCCGCCAGAACGGCTCGTACTGCGGCGCCGACAGCTCGTTGCCGTTGACGTTGGTGAGGACCTGCACGCCCTTCAGGCCGAGGTCGTTCACGCAGAAGGAGAGTTCCTCCGCCGCCGTCGCGCCGTCCTGAAGCGTCACCGTGCCGAGGCCCGCGAAGCGGTCGGGGCGCTTGTTCACGAAGGCGGCGATGCCCTCGTTGACGATCTTGGTGGCCTTCACGGCCTCCTCGGTCGGCAGCGTGTAGTAGCACTGGAAGGGCGGCGGAGCGACGAGCTGGAAGTCGATGCGCATCGCGTCGAGGACGGCGAGCCGATCCTCCATGTCGGTCATCGCGACCGTGCGGTCCTTGTCCTGCTGCCCGTTGATCGACTTGGTCTGATCGTTCGAGTGCCGAACCATCGGAATGTCGGTGAAGTTCAGGTGCGGCTGCGCGAAGCGCGCGGCCTCGGGAACCGCGATGTGCGAGTGGATGTCGACCGTCTTCGTCTTGACGCGGCCTTTCTCGGGCGAGGCCTTGCGAGCGGCGGTCGCGCCGTAGCGGTTGACGGCGTCGCCGAGCGAGGCGGTGTCGATGACGGAATGCGGCATGGAACTGTCCTTTTGCGAAGATGAGGGCCGCCGGTCCGCGGCGCGGAGCGCGCGGGCGAACGGGGTGGTGTCGAAAGACTGGAGGGCGAGGCCCGCCGCGCGCTGCGGCGGCGGGCCGGCGGCTCACATGTTGGCTTCTTTCCAGGCCGCGACGTCGGCCTTGACCTTCTCGCGGTCGAAGTCGTTGGCCGGGCCGATGAAGCGGTCGTCGAGGAAGGTCGAGGGGTCGACCTCGCCGTCGATGGCGCCGACCTTGATCATCGGCGGCTGGACGTCCTTCCAGACCTGTGCCTGGAGATCGCCGAGGCGCTCGGTCTGCGAGCGGTTCATCGGCACGGAGGCGTCGAAGAAGGCGCGGCCGAACTCGTCGCTCGCCCATTCCTCCGGCACCGCGGCCTTGGTCATGGCGGCGACGGCATCGGGATCGTAGTCGGCGGCGATCATGCCCTTCGACCAGGCGCGGAAGAAGCCTTCGAGCGGCTCCTTCAACTCCTCCATCCGGCTGCCCGACACGGCGAAGGAGTTCGCCGGCTGCACGGACACCTCTTCCGGGGTGATCGTGCGGATCTTGAGGCCGGCCGCCTGCATGGACAGCCAGTCCGGCACGGCGCCCGAGATCGCCGACACCGTGTTGTCGCGCACGGCAGCGGCCAAGGTCGGGCCGGCTTCGCCGACGACGACGGTGGTGACGTCGTCGATCGAGGCGCCGCGCGCGTCGAGAGCGATGGTCAGCGTCGTGCGGTCGCGGTCGGCGACGAGGCCGACCGTCGTGCCCTTGAGCTCGGCGACGTCCTTGTAGGGGCTTTCGGCCGAGACGAAGATGCCCTCCGGCGCGCGCTGCATCACCTCGTAGACGATCTTGAAGTCGGCGCCCGACTGCGCGGCCTGGAAGGTCTGCGGCGCGTCGAGCATGGCGATGTCGGCCTGCCCGTTCTGGACGAAGGCGATGAAGGGGATCGCCGTCGAGGACGGCAGGAGGTTCACCGAGACCCCCTCCTCCTCGAAGTAGCCGAGCGCCTCGCCGGCGATCAGCGGGTAGAAGTTCGCCGAGCGCGGCAGCGGCATGATCACGTTGAGCTGCTTCACCTCCTGGGCGAAGGCGCTCGCCCCCGGCAGGATGCTGGCGGCGCCGAGCAGGAGCGCGGCAAGGGTCTTCATAGGCATGTCGGATCCTCCACTTTGTTTTTGCTTGAAGTTTTCAGTCCTTGCGCGCGGCGGCGGGTTTCGTCCGCCAGGACAGAGCGCGCCTCGCTCGCGCCTTGCCCACCGCCGCCATGCGCGCGTCCCGCCGCCAGAAGACGATCCGGTCGTCGAGGATTTCCATCAGCGTGAAGAGCAGGAGCCCCATTAGCGACATCGAGAGCAGCGTCGCGATGGCCGAGGCCATGTCGAGCTGGAAGGAGTAGCGGTTCATGAGAACCCCCACGCCCTCGGTCGCCTGCGTGAACTCCGCGACGATCACGCCGACGAGTGCCGAGGTCATGCCGATCTTGAGGCCCGCGAAGATCATCGGCAGGGCCGCCGGCAGGCGCAGCTTCCAGAAGAGCTGCCTGTTCTTCGCCCCGAGCGAGCGGAACATCTCGTGCCGGTCGGCGTCGGTCTCCATGAGGCCGGTCAGCGTGTTCACGAAGATCGGGAAGAAGGCGATGATGGCGCCGAGCGCGATCTTCGAGCTCCAGCCGAAGCCGAACCAGGCGATCACGATGGGCGTCAGCGCCAGCGCCGGCGTAACGTTCAGGACGATCGCATAGGGCGCGACGTAGCGGCGGAAGCTCTCGTTCAGCGCCGAGGCGACGGCGAGCCCGATGCCGACCGCGGCGGCCACCAGGAAGCCGGCCACCGCCTCGAAGAGCGTGACGAAGAAGTGCCAGTAGATGGCGCCCTGCGTGACGTAGAGCCGGCCGATGGCGGTCGCGATGCGGCTCGGGCGCGGCACGAGGTAATCGTTGAAGAGGCCGAAGCGGCCGGCCGCCTCCCAGGCCGCGAGAATGCCGAGGAAGATCACGAGGTGGAGGCCGACGCGGCCGAGGACCGCGGAAAGGTTCCACCAGCGCAGAGCGGGCGACGGGGTCGTCTGGGTGAGGTCGGTCATGGCGTCAGGCTCCCCGTGCGATCGCGGCACTGCGGAAGGCGTTGGCGCGGCGCCTGCCGACCGCCGCGGCGCGGGCGTCCGAGCGCCAGAAGACGAGACGCTCGTCGATCAGCTCCATCGAGCGGAAGATCAGGAAGCCGAGCGCCGTCAGCGTGAGCAGGCAGGCGAAGGTTGCGTCCATGTTCAGCGTCGAGGTGTAGCGCTTGAGAAGGACGCCCATGCCCTCGTTGGCCGAGATGAACTCGGCGACGAGCGCGCCGCTGAGCGCCGAGGCCATGGCGAGGCGCAGGCCCGCCATGATCATCGGCATGGCGTCGGGCAGCATCAGCTTGCGGAAGACCTGCCACTTGGAGGCCCCCAACGAGCGAAACATCTCCCTGGCGTCCTCGTTGACGCTCAGCATGCCGCTCAGCGTGTTCACGAAGGGCGCGAAGAAGCAGACCAGCATCACGATCGCGATCTTCGAGGTCCAGCCGAAGCCGAGCGCCGCGATGATGATCGGGCCCACCGCGATGCGCGGCGTCGCCTCCAGGACGATGATGTAGGGCTTCATGAAGCGCCGGAGCGTCGCGTTCAGCCCGACGAGGATGGCGAGGCCGATGCCGAGCGCCGAGCCCGCGAAGAAGCCTGCGAAGACTTCGACCAGCGTGATGCCGAGATGGTACCAGGCATTGCCGACCGTGACGTAGAGCGAGACGAAGGCCGCGACGATCGCGCTCGGTGCGGGCAGGAAGAGCGGGTCGATCAGCCCGAGCCGCGATGCGGCCTCCCACAGGACGACGATGGTCCCGAAAATGGCGAGGTTGCGGGCGAGCCGGGCGCGCGCCGGCGAAAGGCCGAGCCCCGTGCCGACGGGAACCGCAAGGTCGTTGGCGACGCTCATCAGTGCCCTCCGAGGACGTCGCGCACCTCGGAAACGAGGGCGTTGAACTCAGGGCTCTGCTGGATCGAGAGGTCGCGCGGGCGCTCGAAGGGCACGTCGACGATTTTTGCGAGGCGTCCCGGGCGCGGGGTCATCACCATCACGCGGTCGGCGAGGAAGATCGCCTCCTGGATGTTGTGCGTGACGAAGAAGGTCGTGCCGCCGACTTCCGCGACGACGCGCATCAGTTCGACGTTCAGACGCTCGCGGGTGAACTCGTCGAGCGCGCCGAAGGGCTCGTCGAGAAGGAGGATGTCGGCGCCGGTCTGGAGCAGGCGGGCGAGCGCGACGCGCTGCTGCATGCCGCCGGAGAGCTGGCGCGGAAAGGCGAATTCGAAGTCCTTCAGGCCGACCATGTGGAGGAGCTCGGCGGCGCGCCGCTTGTCGTCCGCGGTCACGCGGCGCTGCAGCTCGGTCGGCAGAAGGACGTTCTCGATGGCGGTGCGCCATTCAAGAAGCGTCGCCTTCTGGAACATCATGCCGATGTCGCTGCGCGGCTCGGTGACTTCCCGGCCGTGAACGGACAGGCTGCCGCCGGTCTTCGGGATGAGCCCCGAAATGATGCGCAGGAGCGTGGACTTGCCGCAGCCGGACGGGCCGACGAGCGAGATGAACTCGCCCTTCTTCGCCTCGAAGCTCGCGCCCTCCAGCGCCACGACGCTGCCGTCGCCGAACGTTTTCGTGACGCCGCGCGCCTCGATGACGGTCTCGCCAGCGCTGACGCCGCCGACCACCCGCGGGCGGGCGGGCACGGGCCTCGCGGCGGCGCTGCTCCTGTCGATCGCGATTGAGTTCACCTCTGGTTCCTCCCAATGCGCGGCCCTCCGGCGCGCCGACAAGCGCGCAGGGGCCCCTGGTCCGGGCCGGCCGAGGCCGCGCCCGATCGTTTCCGTGTGTGAGCCCCTCGTTTTCCGGGGGCTTTCTTGTCTGCCCGCCCATCGCTGGGCGAGGAACTCGGGCGGGCGCCGGAGCGCCCGGCTCAGCCGACGATCGGTCGGCTCTGAAGCCCGCGCATGATCTGCGCGCGCGAGGTGTCGATATGCGCCCGCACCAGCTTCGCGGCCTTCGAAGCGTTGCGCGCCTGAAGCGCGTCGATGATCTGGACGTGATCGGCGAGCGGCTGGTCGAACGGCCCCGAACCGATGCTCGACAGCGACACGATGCAGAGCCGGCCGTAGAACTCCATCACCCGCCGGCACTCCTCGGCGAGGCGCAGATTGCCCGACAGCGTCGCGAGAGCGGTGTGGAACTGCCTGTTGTACTTGGCGAAGACTTCCTTCGACGACATGTCGGCGGTGCGGTAGCGATCGAGCGAGGACAGGTCGTCCGCACTCGCGATCTCGACGATCCGCTTCACCACGCCGGTGTCGAGGATGATGCGCAGGTCCAGGATGTCTTCGGCGTCCTTGACCGAGATCGGCCGGACGCGGTGACCCCGGCGCGGCTCGATCTCGACGAGGCCCTCGAATTCCAGCTTCTGCATGGCGTCGCGCACCGGCGACTTGGAGACGCCGTAGCGCTTGGCGAGATCCGCCTCGCGCAGTTCCATGCCCGGCATGAGCTCGCAGGAGAGAATCTCGCTGCGCACCATCTGGAAGATCTTGTTCCGTACCAGGCTCATCGATTATCCGTCTTCCTGATATTCCACGAGACTGAACGTGATATTCCACCGGGTCAATCGACCCGGTGGCCGGCTCACTTAATTTATCGATCGATAGATGCCACCTGGACGAGTTCGCCGGTCGCCGCCGAGCGCGCGATCGCCTCCAGAACGGCAATGTTGCCGATCTTCTCGGCCTCGGTGAAGGGATAGTCGGCTCCGCCCTCGATCGCTTCGGCGAAGGCTTCGAGGTTGGCCTTGACCGTGTCGTTCCAGTCGAAGCGCGTGACGCGGGGCTCCTCGCCCGTCACCTGCACGGTCAGCGTGGCCGGCCCGGGCGTGTCGGGATGGGTGTCGTTGCGGATCTCGGCCCAGGCTTTCGAGCCGAAGACGGTGAAGCGGAGATAGAGCGGCGTCGCGAGCACGGCGTTGAGATAGGAGGTCGCCCCGCCCTCGTGGCGGATCAGCGCCGAGACGACGTCGCCGTTCTCCGACTGGAGCACCCGGTTGGCGGTGGCGGCGAAGACCTCGCTCGCCGGGCCGAAAAGGTTCACGAAGGCATCGGAGAGGTGGATACCCATGGCCGTCATGCCGGCGGCGGGGCTCTCCGCCGACGAGCGGCGCCAGTCGGTCTGGGCGACGTTGACAAGCTTGTCGTGGCTGAAGTTGGCCTCGGCATGCATGACCGTGCCGAGCTCGCCCGCCCGCACCATGCGGCGCAGCTCCTCCATCGCGTTCTCGAAGCGGCGCTCGTGGCCGATGCCGAGGACGACGCCCGCCTTCGCGCAGGCCTCCACCGAGCGCTCGGCTTCGGCCCGCGTCAGCGCCAGCGGCTTCTCGCAGAAGACGTGGAGGCCGCGCGCCGCGGCGGCCGCGACCTGCGCCGTGTGCAGGCTGTTCGGCGTGCAGAGGATGACGCAGTCGAGCCGGTCGTCGGCGATCAAGCGATCGAAGTCGCCGTAAAGGTCGATCCCGTGGGGCGCGAGGAACTCCGCGTGCCGCTCCGGCGCGACGTCGGCCGCGGCGACGATGCGCAGCTTCTCCGAGTCCTTCATTCGCCCGACCATGGTGCGACCCCACCAGCCGAGCCCGGCAATTCCTGCCTTCAGCATGCGTCTCTCCCTCCCTGGACCGCGCTCATTCAGCCGCTTCGGCGTAGGGCACGTTGTCGCCGCCGTAGCGGCGCACGCGCACGTTCGCCTGTTCGGCATGACCGGCGAAGCCTTCGAGCATGCAAAGGCGCGAGCAGTAGCGGCCGATCATCGCCGCGGCCTCGTCGGTGAGGACCTTCTGATAGGAATGGGTCTTCAGGAACTTGCCGACCCAGAGACCGCCCGTGTAGCGCCCCGCCTTCTTGGTCGGCAGCGTGTGGTTGGTGCCGATCACCTTGTCGCCGTAGGCGACGTTGGTGCGGGGTCCGAGAAACAGCGCGCCGTAGCTCGTCATGTTCTCGAGGAACCAGTCGTCGCGGTCGGTCATGACCTGGACGTGCTCGGAGGCGACGTCCTCGGATACCGCAAGCATCTCCTCGTAGCTGTCGCAGACGATCACCTCGCCGTAGTCGCGCCAGGAGGCTCGGGCGATCTCGGCCGTCGGCAGGATCGACAGGAGGCGCTCGACCTCCTCCATCGTTTCGCGCGCCAGCTTCTCGGAATTCGTCACGAGCACGGCCGGCGAGGTCGGTCCGTGCTCGGCCTGGCCGAGGAGGTCGGTCGCGCAGATCTCGGCGTCGACGCTCTCGTCGGCGATCACCATGGTCTCGGTCGGACCGGCGAAGAGGTCGATGCCGACGCGCCCGTAGAGCTGGCGCTTGGCCTCCGCCACGAAGGCGTTGCCGGGGCCGACCAGCATGTCGACCGGCTTGATCGTTTCAGTGCCCAGCGCCATCGCGCCGACCGCCTGGATGCCGCCGAGGCACAGGATCTCGTCCGCCCCGCCCATGTGCATCGCCGCGACGATCGCCGGATGCGGCGCGCCGTTCTGCGGCGGCGCCGAGGCGACGACGCGCTTCACGCCCGCGACCTTGGCGGTGACGACGCTCATATGGGCGGAGGCGACCATCGGATACTTGCCGCCCGGCACGTAGCAGCCGACGGCGTTCACCGGGATGTTCTTGTGGCCGAGGATGACGCCCGGCAGCGTCTCGACCTCGACGTCGCGCATCGAGGCCTTCTGGTGCTCGGCGAAGGTGCGCACCTGGGTCTGTGCGAAGCGGATGTCGTCGAGGTCGCGCTTGGAGACCTTCGACAGCGCTGCCTCGATCTCCTGCTCGGACAGGCGGAAGCTCTCGGGCGAATAGGTGTCGAAGCGCTGCGACAGCTCGCGCACGGCCGCATCGCCGCGCGCCTCGATGTCGGACAGGATGCCTTCGACGCTGGCGCGCACCCGCGCATCGTCTACGGCCCGGGCCTCGGCGCTTCGCGCGGTCTTCAGGTGGCGGATCATGTTCGGGGGTCCTCCTCGCAGCGCCGGGCCTCCCAGCCTGCGCCCTCGCCGCTCGGCGCGGCGACGCCGCATGTTTGCGGCTCTTATTTATCGAGTGAAAACTAAGCCGCCCGTCCTGTCAAGGTGGGAGGGCAATTGCAAGCGCGTCGGAAGCGTGCTTATTTATCAATCGATAAATGATGCGGCGAGGGAGGAAACGCCATGTCCGCCACCGGTTTGAACCATCTTTCCATCGGCTCGACCGACATCGAGCGCTCGGTACGCTTCTACGAGAGCCTCTTCGGCATGGAGCGGATCCCGACCTACAATTTCGGCTTCCGCACCCAGTACCTGCGCTGCGGCGACCAGCAGATCCACGTCTTCCAGCTTCCCGATTCGGTGCCGCGCTTCCAGCACTTCGCGATCAACGTCGACGACTTCATGCAGGTGTACGAGAGAGCGAGCGCCGAAGGCCTCCTCGACGACGCCTTCGGCAACGCGGTGAACGAGATGCCGGACGGCTCGGTGCAGATGTACCTGCGCGATCCCGGCGGGAACCTCGTCGAGGTCAACTGGCCGGATGCCGCCACCCTCGACGCCTCGCGCATCAAGGAATGGAAGAAGCTCGCCGAGCGCCACGAGCAGCGCGGCGAGAACCTCGAGGCCACCCTCTACCACAACCGGCGCCAAGCCTCCTGAGCGGCGAAGGAACCCGTTCCATGTCCAGCATCGCCGTCACGAAGCCCCTGCCCCGCAATGCCGCCGCCGAGCCGCCGAGCTATGCCGAGCTTCTCGGCCGCGCCGCCGAGCTGGTGCCGGTCCTTGAGGCCCGCGCCAGCTCCGCCGAGGAGATGCGCCGCCTGCCGCCCGACAACGAGGCGGACCTCCACGCCGCCGGCCTCTACCGCATGCTCCAGCCGAAACACCGCGGCGGCTCGGAGGCGCCCTATCGCAGCCTCGTCGAGATCGGTGCGATCCTGGCCCGCGGCTGCGCCTCGACGGCCTGGAACCTGACGAACCTCGCGAGCCACCACTGGATGCTGGCGATGTTTCCGGAGGACGCACAGAACCGCATCTGGGACGAGAATCCGGACGCGCTGATCGCCTCGTCCTTCGTGTTTCCCGCGGCCAAGGTGAAGCGCGTGCCGGGCGGCTACAGCCTGTCCGGCCGCTGGCCCTTCTCGTCGGGCGTCGACCCCTCCGACTGGAACATGCTCGCCGGCATCGTGCGGGACGAAGGCGCCGCGCCCGACCACCGCGTCTTTCTCGTCCACCGCTCGGACTACGAGATCCTCGACACCTGGCACACCGTTGCGCTGAAGGGCACGGGCTCGAAGGACGTCGTCCTGGAGGACGTCTTCGTTCCCGAGGCGATGAGCGTCTCGGCGGCCGACCTCAAGGGTGGACCGACGCCGGGCGCGAGCGTCAATCCCTCGCCGCTCTACCAGCTCCCCGTCTTCGCGCTGTTTCCCGCGATCCTCTCGGGCGTCGGTCTCGGCAACGCGGAAGCCGCCTATGACGATTACGTCGCGCGCTCCTCCTCGCGCTCGGCCAGTTATTCAGGCGCCAAGCTCGCCGAGTTGCAGTCGACGCAGATCCGGATCGGCGAGGTCGGCGCCAAGCTCGCCGCGTCCCGCCGCATCATGATCGGCCTGTGCGAGGAATCGACGCGGGTGGCAGAAGCCGGCGGGCGCGAGGACCTCCTGACGAAGCTCGCCTACCGCCGCGACCTCGCCTACGCGACGGGCCTGTGCACGCAGGCCGTCGACGCCGTGACCTCGGCGAGCGGGGCCGCCGCGCTCTACCTGTCCAGTCCCGTCCAGCGCCGCTTCCGGGACGCGCACGGCGTCGCCGCCCATATCGCCTTCTCGATGGACGCGTCCGCTTCGGCCTATGGCCGCGTCGCGCTGGGGCTCGACACGGACAATCCGACCGTGTGAAAGGAGCGCCGCACCGCAGCATGGGACGGTTGACGACGATGGCGCGAAGACAGGCGGCGAGCGCCGGAACATCGGCAAACGAGGCGGCCCCGCCGCCGGAGAAGCGCCGGCGCGTGCGGATCAAGCCGGAGGAGCGCTATCGCGAGTTCGTGTCGAAGGCGGTGGAGCTCTTCGCCGAAGTCGGCTTCGACGCCGGCACGCGCGAGCTCGCCCAGCGCCTCGACGTCACGCAACCTCTCCTCTACCGCTACTTCCCCTCGAAGGGCGACCTCATCTCCGCGGTCTACAAGGAGATCTACCTCGACCGCTGGAAGCCCGGCTGGTCGGGGATGATCGAGGACGAGAGCGAGCCCCTGCGCACGCGTCTCCAGCATTTCTACGAGGACTACACCGAGACGATCTTCACGCCGGAATGGCTGCGCATCTACATGTTCGCCGGCCTTCGCGGCGTCGACATCAACGCGCGCTACGTCGTCAACGTCGAGACCGACCTCCTGATGCCGATGGCCCGTGCTGTGCGGCGCGAACTCGGCCTCGACCCGGACGCGCCGATCCGGCCGGAAGAGGTCGAACTCTTCTGGACGCTGCACGGCGGCATCTTCTACTATGGCGTGCGGAAGGTGGTGTACGGCTTCGCCTGCCCGATCGGCAAGGAGCAGATGATCGCCAACGCCGTCGCCGCCTTTCTCGACGGCGCGGCGAGCGTGATGCGCGGCTTCGCCGCCGAGGACGCGTCCGCGCCTACTGCGCCGTCCACCCGCCGTCGATCGCCAGGCTCTCGCCGGTGATCAGCCCCGCCGCGGGCGAAGCGAGGAAGACGACGGCGTTCGCCACGTCCTCGACGCTGGCGAGCTTCTTCATCGGGATGCGGTCCATGACGAAGGCCGAGAAGTCCGGATTCGCGAACATCGGCTCGGTCATCGGTGTCAGGACGAAGGTCGGCGCGACGGACACGACGCGCACGCCGTTCGGGGCCAGTTCCACGGCCATGGCCTTGGTCAGCCCTTCCACCGCGTGCTTCGACAGGCAGTAGACGGTGCGGCGCGGCGAGCCGACGCGTCCCATCTGCGAGCTCATGTTGACGATGACGCCCGAGCCTTGCGCCACCATGCGCCGAGCCGCGGCCTGCGCGGTCTTGTAGACGGAGCGGATGTTCAGGGCGAGCAGCCGGTCCAGCGTCTCGTCGTCGACGTCCACCATCGGCATCGGCTTGTTGCCGCCGGCATTGTTGACGAGGATGTCGAGCCGCTCCAGCGCCTCGACCTGCGCGTAGAACGACGCGTCGAGCACGTCCGCCACCATCGGCCGGATCAGCGCCCCGCCCTCCTCGCGAAGGCTGTTGAGGTCGGCGGGCGTGCGCGCGACGGAAACGACCTCCGCGCCCGCGCCGGCCAGCGCCAGCGCGATGGCCCGGCCGAGGCCGCGGCCCGCCCCGGTGACGAGCGCCACCTGCCCGTCGAGCGAGATGCGCATCAGGCGGCTCCCGTTGTCGTATCGGCGGTGAGCCCCGTGGCCGCGATGCCGGCGCAGGCGCAGACCTCGTCCATGTCCGAAGTGTCGCCGCTGACGCCGACCGCGCCGATGATGCGCCCCTCGCCGTCGCGCAGGAGCACGCCGCCCGGCACCGGGATCAGCCGCCCGTCGGAGGCCGCTGCGATGGCGTTGAAGAAGGCGGGCGCCGTCTTCGAGCGCTCGAACAGCGTGCGCGTCGGCAGGCCCATGCCGAGCGCCCCCCAGGCCTTTCCGGTCGCGATCTCGCAGCGCAGGATGCCGCTGCCGTCCTCGCGCTTGAGGACGACGACGTGGCCGCCGGCGTCGAGCACCGCCACCGTCAGCGGCTGCGCGCCCTTCGCCCGCCCCGCTTCCAGCGTGGCGTCGACGATCGCGTCGGCCTGGCTCAACGTGACGCCGTTCATGCCTTGCCTCCGGGTTGCGACATCTGCTGGAGCACGGCGAAGAGCGCCGCAGTGTCCTCCTTGTCGCGTCCCTGCGCCAGCGCCGCGACGTAGTAGGGCAGGCTCGCCGCCATCAGCGGCACGGGCGCGCGCACGGATTTCGCGTGGTCGAGGATCAGCGTCAGGTCCTTGATGTAGACGTCCATCTTCATGGTCGCCGGCTCGTACTCGCCCCGCACCATCATCGGCCCGCGCACTTCCAGCATGCGCGATTGCCCCGCGCCCGACGCCACGGCCTCGAGCACCATGTCGAGGTCGAGCCCGGATTTCTCGGCGAGCAGCAGCGCCTCGGCGGCGGCGAGATTGTGGATCGTGACGAGGAGGTTGGCGATGTATTTCAGCTTCATGCCGGCGCCGAAGCCGCCGACGAAGCGTACCTGCCGCGCGAAGCCCTCGAAGATCGGTCGGACGCGCTCGACGACGCTTTCCTCGCCGCTCGCATAGATCACGAGGTCGCCCACCGCCGCCTGCGCGCCCGTGCCGCTGACGGGGCAGTCGAGGACGGCGATGCCGCGGGGCGCCAGCGCGTCGCGGACCGCTTCCTTCGCGTCGAGCGGCAGCGTGCCCATCTCGCAGATCACGCCGCCGGCCTGCATGCCCGCCGCGACGCCCTTCTCGCCGAGCACCGCCTCGCGCAGGACCGGCACGGAGGCGAGCGCCACGAGCACGACCTCGGCCGCCTCGCCGACGGCCCGCGGGCTGTCGAGGAAGCGTCCGCCGATCCGCTCCAGGCTCGCGCCGGCCTCCGTCGACACGTCGAAGCCGACGACGCCGAAGCCGGCCTGACGCAGGTTCTTGGCATAGGCCGAGCCCATGATGCCGAGCCCGACGATGCCGACCGTCGGCAGGACGTGGTTGTCGTTCATCCCAGCCATCGCGTCAGCCTACCACGGCCGCGGCCCAGGCGGGCTCCGCCGCGCCTGGGCCGAGGAAGGGGGCGACCGCGGCCTCGAAGGCCTGCGGGTCCTCCATGTTCGGCACGTGCGCGAGGCCCGGCAGAACGGCGAGCCGGCTTCCCGGCGTCGCCGCGGCCATGGCTTCCATCGCGGCCTTCGGCGCGCCCATGTCCTCCTCGCCGACGACGTAGAGGACGGGCAGCGCCAGCTCGCCGAGCTGGCGCAGATAATCGAGGCCCTGCAGCGCGCGGGCGCACCCCTCGTAGCCGGTCGGGCTCGTCTCCCGGATCATGCGCGCCGCCCGCTCGGCCGCCGCCGGATTGCGCTCGCGGCCCGCTGCCGTGAACCAGCGCTCCAGCGTGCCGGAAACGATCGACTCCATGCCGCCCTCGCGAATCGCCGCGACCCGCTGGTCCCAGGACTGCACGAAAGGCGGCGGGTTGTCGGCGCGCGCGTCGCAGATCACCATCCGCCCCACCCTTTCCGGATGATCGAGTGCGAGGCCGAGAGCCGTCATGCCGCCGAGCGACAGCGCCAGAACGTCGGCGCGCTCCGCCCCGACGGCATCAAGCACCGCCACCATGTCGGCGACGAGCATCGGGAAGTCGTAAGGCCCTTCGGGCGCGGAACTCCCCCCATGCCCGCGCGTGTCGTAGCGCACCAGGCGATGCGTGCGCGTCAGCCAGGCCAGCTGATCGTCCCACATGGTGAGGTCGGCCGCCAGCGAGTTCGACAGGAGGAGCCAGGGCTTGCCCGCGTCCCCGTCGACCCGCACGTTCAGCCGCGCCCCGTTCGACTCCACCATCCGCGTTTCGCCGCTCATTCCGCCGCCTCCCCCAGACCCACCTTGTCGCCGACCGCGGCGTTCACCGCGGGCATGACCGTCTCGGCCATCAATCGCATCGATTGCCGCGCCAGCGCCTCGTCCTTCCAGTCGTGCCCGGCATAGAGCAGCGTGCCGAAGGGGCCGACGCTCTCGCGGAAGGCCAGGATCTCGTCGGCCACCTTGTCGGGCGTGCCGTGGATCACCAGCCGGTCGAGCACGTAGTCCAGCGTCACCGCCTCGTCGGACATGGACTGGTCCTCCTTGAAGAGGTTCGCCCGGCCGTTCTTCACGAGCTTCGTCAGGAGCTGCTTGTAGTAGAAGACGTAGGGGCTGTCGGGATCGCGGGCATAGGCTCTCGCCGTCGCCGCGTCCTCGGCCACGAACACGCTCTTCGCAACGCGCCAGTTCGACAGGTCGCCCGGCCGCCCGCCCTGCTCGCAGCCCTGGAGGTAGGAGTCCTTGTGGGTCGCGACCCATTTCGGCATCAGGAAGTTCGCCGAGATCGGGTCCCAGCCCCGCGCGGCCGCCGCGGTCACGCCCCTCGAGAAGGGCGCCACGGCCGTGACGATCACCGGCGGGTGCGGGCGCTGGAGCGGCTTGCCGACGATGCCCTGGCCGATCTCCGGCAGGAGCTGGCGCTCGGTCGAGACGGTCCAGTAGCGGCCCTTGAGCTTGTAGGGCGCGTCCAGCGTCCAGATGTCGAGGATCATGTCGATCGCTTCCAGGAACATCGCGTTCCGGTCCTGATCGAGCGTCCCGAAGATCTCCGCGTCCGACAGAAGCCCGCCGGGGCTGATGCCGAAGTTCAGCCGCCCGTCCAGCATGTGGTCGAGCATGGAGATCTGCGCGGCGACGTGCGCGGGATGAATGTTGGGCAGGTTCACCGTGCCCGTGCCGAGCCGCATCCGCTTCACGCGCCCGGCGAGCGAAGCGAGAAAGAGGGTCGAGGAGGTGATGTTCTCGGCGAGGTCGGTGACGTGTTCGCCGCAATAGGCTTCGGAGAAGCCGAGATCGTCGGCGAGGATGAAGGCGTCCTGATCCTCCCGCAGCGTTTCGCGCCAGTCGCGCCCGAGCGGATGGATCGGCATGGTGAAGAAGCCGAGCTGCATGGCGGGCCGCCTCCTGGAGAAATCGTCGTGCCCGAGGTCTAGCGAGGCCCTCCTATCAGCGGGAAACGATGATTTCTGATGGAGGCAATCACGCGGCGTGATATCTCACGGCTCGACCGGCTGCGCCGTCACCTCCAGGATCGCGGCCCAGCGCGCGTCGCTCACGCGATATTCCTGCTCCAGCCGATCCAGGAACAGCGTCGCGGCCGGCGACAGCGCGCCCTTGGCCGCTTCGATGACGCGGTAGTCGACGGTGAGCGGCGGATCGAGGATCGGGTGAAGGGTGCGCACGCGCCCGTCGAGGTCGTTCGAGCAGATCGTGGCCGGGAGGATCGTCATCCAGTCGGAGTTGGCGACGAATTCCAGCGTCGCGATCATCGCGTCCATGTCCATGATCGCCTCGATCGAGAGCCCGTTCGCCTCGGCGAAGGCCTCGAAGCCGTCGCGCCGCGCGTTGCCGCGGGCCGGCAGGACGAGCTTCAAGCTCCGTCGCACGCGAAAATCCGCCGGAGCGAGATGCGCCAGCCCCTGCCCGGCACCCGCCACCAGCATCTCCTTGTCGGTGCCGAGATGGCGCGAGCGCACGCCCTCGCGCGGCGACGCCCGCGGCACGACGGCGAAGTCGAGTTCGCCCGCCGCGACCGCCTCGGTGAGGACGGCGCTGTAGGCCTCGACGATCTTCAGCTCGACGTGGCGGTAGTCGCGCGTGAAGCTCGCGAGAGCCGGCGCGAGCACGCCGCGCGTGAAGGTCGGCATCAGCCCGACGCGCAGCGTGCCGGTGACGTCGCCGGCGAGCGTCGAGAGCTCGGCCCTGGCCTTCTCCATCTCGCGCAGGATCTCGATCGCCCGGGCATAGAGCTTGCGCCCCGCAACCGTCGGCGCGACGCCCCGCGCCGAGCGCTCGAACAGCGTGACGCCGGTCACCGCCTCGAGGTTCTGGATCTGCATGGACAGGCCCGACTGCGTGGCGTGAAGCCGTCGCGCCGCCTTGTTGAACGACCCTTCCTCGTAGACGCCGACAAAGGAAGCGAGCTGGCGCAGATTCATGGGCTATCAGCCGAGCTGATGAGGACCTTCATTTCTTATCGTTATCGCTGAAGGCTGGCGAGCCCTATCTCGATCTCAACGATCCATCCCTTTCGAGATATCTCCCATGAGCGCCCTCGCCGTGAACATTCCCGCTCCGCCCAGCCCCGCCGTCGACCCGCGCACCTACCGCTCGGTGCTCGGCCGCTTCGTCACGGGCGTCACCGTGATGACGGTGGGCGGCGCCGGGCTCGGCCGGGCGGGGGTCACGGCCAACTCCTTCAACACCGTCTCGCTCGACCCGCCGCTGATCCTGTGGAGCCTGGCGCTCAAGGCGCCGAGCCTGTCGCTCTTCCGGGCCCACGAGCACTTCGGCGTGTCGATCCTCGCCGCGCACCAGCGCGAGACGGCGCTGGCCTTCGCCCGCCCCTCGCCCGACAAGTTCGCCGGCGTCGCCATCAAGCACGGGGAAACCGGCGTCCCGCTCGTGTCCGGCGCCATGGCCCACCTCGAATGCCGCGTCGCCCACCGCTATCCCGGCGGCGACCACGAGATCATCGTCGGCGAGGTCCTGCGCCTGACCGGCGGAGACCACCAACCCCTCGTCTTCCACGGCGGCCGGTTCTGCAACGTCCTGGAGGACGACCCCGCCGCCTGACGCGGCGCCCTTCCCCCAAACTCGTATCACCGCACGGGCCGCCCGGCACCGCCATCCTCGAAGCATCGAGGATGGCGGTGCCGGGCGGCCCGTTTTCGTTCGCGCGTCACCGGTCGGCGCCCGCCTCTCGGGCCTCGGCATGACGTCGCCGCCGTGCAGCCAATGGTTAACAAAAACCTACCAGCGCCAGCCGCTGAGACACGACGCCCCTTTTTCGAGACAAGAAGAGAGTAAATAAAGAAATAACAAAAAGAATAAAGTTAGTCTTTGCGCAAGGTCTGGCGGTAAAAATGAACCCAGAAGCAGCAAATACCAATAAGAACGTCAGCATCATGATGATGCGGCGAAGACTGCTTTCGCTGTCCCTTGAAATCTATTTGACTTGGGATAAGTCATGACCAGCGTAAACACCAATATCGCCGCGATGACGGCCCTGCGCACCCTGCAGGCGACCAACAGCGCGATGGAAGCGACGCAGAATCGCGTCTCCACCGGCCTGAAGATCGGCGAAGCCAAGGACAACGCCGCCTATTGGTCGATCTCCACGACCCTGAAGTCCGACAACAAGTCGCTCGCCACCGTCAAGGACGCCCTCAGCCTGGGCGCGGCGACCGTCGACACGGCCTATGAGGGTCTAAACTCGGCGAAGGATGTCCTCGACGAGTTGACCAAGCTCGTGTCTTCGGCCCGCCAAGACGGCGTCGACCGCACCAAGATCCAGGCTCAGATCAAGCAGCTCCAAAATCAATTGAAGTCGAACGCCGAATCCGCGGTGTTCTCGGGTGAGAATTGGCTTTCGGTCAATTCCACCAACCCCTCTCTTTATACGAATGACAAGAGTGTCGTCGCCTCGTTCAATCGTGCATCGTCTGGCGCGATCACGCTCGGCACGATCGATATCAATATCGCGAACGTCAAGCTCTTCGACTCAAACAACACCATCGCCAACAAGGGCATCCTCGACACGCGAGTCGCGCTGAAGAACGCGACCGGCGGCAACATGAACAACGCCGGGTTCTCGGCTGGCGTCGCTCCTTCCACGACCGCTCTCAACTTCGCAGCTCCGGCCACCGGCGGCGCAGGCAGCCTCGCTGCCGGCGCGAAGGTCGAGCTCGGCACGCTTAATCTGGCTGGCGTCAGCGGCGGCGACAAAATCACCTTCACGCTCAACGTCGACGGCACGTCGAACACCGTTCGACTCGACACCACCGGACTGGACAACTCGAATTTCGTCTCGTCGCTGCAGAGCGCCGTCGATCTTGCCGTCGGCAACAGCAAGGCGGTCGTAAAGGTCGGCGGCTCGACCACCGGCACGAGTGGCATGGTCACCATCGAGACCGCCACCAGCACCGGCACCTCCTCGACCATCTCGGTCGGCGCGATTACGCCGGTCGACGGCGACGGCGTGACGACGAGCACCGCGGGCCTGCTGACGACCGGCTCGCTGCCGGCTCCGAAGTTCGGCGCTTCCTTCGAAGCTTCGGCCGAGATGAACGGCCCCGCCGCCACCGTGTTCGCCGTTCCCGCCGCTCATGGCAGCTCTACCGTTGCAACGATGAACTTCGGCGGCACCTTCGCACCGCTGACCACGACTGCTACTGACACGCTGACCTTCACTGTCAACTACAACGGCGTTCCGAAAACCATTACGATCGGCAACGGCAATAACGGCGTCACATTCGCTGCCGGCACAACTTCCGCTGCCGATCTGCAAGGCTTCATGAATTCCGCGATTCAGGCGCAATTTGCCGGAACCCGGTCGACCCACAACGGTCGCCTCTACGTCGCCAACGACATCCAGGTGAATGCCGGCGTCACCGCGGTCGCGACCGCCGTCAAGGGCTCGAAGGAATCGATCCAGATCACAGGCATTTCGGGCACGGGCAACCTTGCCGGGCGTGCTGGCCTGGCGGCAGCAAACGCTACGGCGACCGGCGACGTGCGCTACAACGGTGCTGGCCTGACCGCCGGGGACACCTTCTCCTTCACCGTGCAGTATGGCTCGACCGTTCGGCAGATCAACCACACCTTCACCCAGAGCGAGTTTGCGCCTGGCGGAATCGCGGCCTGGACGACGGCGGGGCAGCCGACTGCCGCGGAGTGGGAGACCTTCCTCCAGAACAAAATCAACGACGCCTTCCTCACCGGCGGAACGGGCGCGGGCGGTGCCTGGAAATTCAACGGTACCGGCGCGGACTACGCTTCTGGCGACATCGACGTGAAGCAGACAGGCGGCGTGTTCAGCGTCGAGACCCGCAAGAAGGGTGCCGACATGTCCGTCGGCATCAGCAACGTCCAGGCTTCGATCTACGGCGTAGCTTCCACGGTCGGATCCGCGGGCAGCCGCCTCGGCTTGGCCGAGAACTCGATCTCAAACTACTACACCGACGCGGCCAACCCGGTTAAGACGGCCGGTGCCGGCGTCGTCGGCTACGGCAAGGCGACAGCTCCGGAGCAGATCGTCGGCGTCTTCGACAACACTCTCGTCAAGGGCAGCGACCGTATCTCGATCACGATCAATGTCGGCGGCACGGAGAAGACCGTTTCCGTTTTCACCGATGGCATGCTCGGGACCAATGCCGCCAAGGCAACGGATGCCGACATCTTCAAGACGCGGATGCAGAACGCCCTCGACGCTCAGTTCGGCGGAAACGTCGTGACCTTTGGTGTCGCTGGCGCGTCTGCCACCCCCACCCCCTACGCCATGACGCTGAAAACCGTTGCGACGGGCGCCACGTCTTACCTCGCGATCTCCAACGTCACCGCGCTGGACGGAACGGGAACCCCGGTGAATTCGATGTCGACCGCAGGCCTTCAGGCAGGAACGGGTAACCTCGGCATCACACGGAACGGCTCGAACGTCTCGTCCGCCTCCACGGCGGTCCTGGCGAGCGGCACGACCTTCGCCGGTCCCCAGACCATCGGCGCGAACGACAGCATCTCGTTCAACATCGTGCTCGACACAGGTCTGCCGGGCGAAGCCATGACCGCGATCACGGTCGATCGCGATCGCGTCGAAGCCGCCCTGCCCGGTCAGAACGGCGAAATCCGGAACGGCGCCGATTATGCGGCGGTGCTCAACAGCGCCTTCACGACAGCCGGCATCGGGGGACGGGTAACGGCATCCGCGCCGGGCAACGTGCTGACGCTGACCCGCGTCGGAGGTCCGGGCGCCGGATCGGTGGCGGTGACGGGCATCACGCCCAGCGCCGGCGCCAACACCATGTCGGTGGCGGAAATTGATCTGACAGACGGCCGTTTCACGTCGCTCTCGAGTACGGAACAGAAGACCGCAATCGACGCATACCTGAACGTTGTCGACGCCGCCCGCAAGAAGGTCATCGCGGCGGCCTCCGATCTCGGCTCGGCCTCCAAGCGCATCGACCTCCAGCAGAACTTCGTGAACAGCCTTATGGACACGATCGACAAGGGTGTCGGCGCCCTCGTGGATGCCGACATCACCGAGGAATCGACCAAGCTTCAGGCCCTGCAGGTCAAGCAGCAGCTCGGCGTGCAGTCGCTCTCCTTGGCCAATCAGGGCGCCCAGCAGGTCCTCCGCCTCTTCCAGTAAGGCACGGCGGCCGAACCGGGCAGGCTTGGGTCCGCCCGGTTCGGACGGGTCGCCGCGAGCGGCCGGGGGTCTCACTCCTCCCCGGCCGCTCGCTTCGTCGTGGGACGATCTGCGCGCGGTAGGCCGAAATTACGCGCAGTTTTTGTCAGCCGCGACCGCTTGCCTTGCCGGCTACGCAATCGTAAATACTACCAAGCAGTTAACCCGCGGTTGCGGTTCAGCACTTTCCATCACAGCTTCAATTCATCCGGCCGACACAGCGCGTCGTCCGCGACTGCAAGATCACGCCTCAAGATGACGTCTGTCGCCCGCGATTCATTTGCTTGCCATGAGCCTCACGTTCTTTGGGACAGTTGGAGGCATCATCTTTCCCCCTTCTTCGATCTCTCCCAGCGGGCGGAGACGGATATGGGATCGATGCCGTCGATGACGAACCTCCACCTTGGCGGAATTCTTGTCGGGGACGTTTCAACTCCGGCACAGGATCTCGAACGCTCGGCCCGCAAGGCTGCACGCCAGGGCGTCGACCACCTCGTCATGCAGTTCTACATGAAGGGCGGCTGCCGCATGACGACGGATGCCGGCTCGAGCGTCGCTCAAGGCAGGGCGGCGATCGTCTACGACCTTTCACAACCCCTGACGGTTCACTCCGATCAGGCGGCGGAAACGGTCAACGTTCTGGTGCCGCGTGCGTTCCTCGCCGAAGAAGGCCTGCCGCTCGAGCAGTATCACGGCGCCGTCCTCGACTATGCCGCCGATCCCATCGGTCAGATCCTGTTCTCGTGCCTGCGCGAGATCATCGGCTGCAGCGACCGCTTGTCGCCCCACCATCTACCGGGACTCAACGTCACCGCGGGGCGCCTCTTCGGCACCTTCCTGCGCGGCGCGACGCTGCGCAAAACCGACGCCTCGATGCGCAAGCGCATCGAGATCCGCAAGTTCATCCAGGACAATATTGGCCTGCACGAACTCGACGCCGCCCTCGTCCAGCAGCGCTTCGGCCTGTCGCGCGCCACGCTCTACCGCGACTTCGTCGAGGACGGGGGCGTCGGCAACTACATCCGCGAATGCCGCCTCGCCGCGGCGCGTCGTCTTCTCGCGCGTCCTGCCGCGAAGGGCGGGCGTCCTCGCGTGTCCAGCGTCGCCTACGCCACCGGCTTCTCCGACGAGAAGACCTTCAGCCGCGCGTTCAAGGCCCGCTATAGCCTCCTTCCCCGCGACGTACGCGCCGGCGAGGTGTCGCTGCCCGCTGCGGACGGCGACAGGCCGGACGTCCTGATGTGTTGGATCAAGGACTTGACGGGCGAGGCCAGCGCAGGCGCCATGGGCCGCGCTTGAGGCGGCACCACGACGAAGCGGAATGATGACTCGATATCGATCTGGCCTTGCATGCGCGTGACAACGAAGGCGGATCCGACGGCCCCGCAGTCAAACCCTGTAGACGCGGATGCCGGCCCGCTGCCTGGCCAATCCGCAAATCCGCCATCGGACGGAGCGTCGTTCGTCCTGCGCCCTCCCGAAGCGATCCTCGATCATCCTCGCTTCGCGGAGGCGCGCGCCTGGAACCTGGAGCGGAACCTCGAGGTCTACGGACCGCGGATGTTTCCGGGTCGCATGCCGTCCGACGTTCGGCGCACAGTTCTCATCGGCATCATATCGAGATCACTCGGCGTCGCCGGCGACCGGCACTCGGTCCTGACGCCCACCCGGCTGAAGGAACGGATGGAGGCCTTCGGCCTCTACAGCGCCCGCCAAGTCGACGCCTATCTCGCACGGCTGGTGGCGACCGGCTTCATCGAGATCACGCCGCATCCCGACGACCGCCGCGTGCGCGCGATCCGTCCCCTCGAGCCGCTCGGTCTGTGGCACGCGGCGATGCTGGATCTCTACTTCCATCCCCTGCAGCTGTTGTTTCCCAATCCCGCCTTCGACCTGATCCTGAAGCGCGACGTCGAGTTCCTGCCAGTCCTCGGACGGATCTCGACCGACGAGGAAGCATTGGCAACGGCTCGGCTGGTTCTCGGGCACGACCCTGACTATACGGCCCTGATCTCGCGCGGTAGCGGCGGCCTGCTGGTAAACGCCGTTTTGAAGCACCTTTCGGATACGGGACGGGCCGAGATGGAAGAAGCGACGATCGTGGCGCTGGGAACCGCCATCGGCCGCTCGCGCTCGCATCTGCGTAACCTCCTGACCGCCGCGATCGAGGCCGGCTTCATGGAGCGGGCCGGCGCCAAGGGGCAGGTGCTGCGCATCCTGCCTCGCCTCGTCACGACAGCCGAGCGCTTCTTCGCCGACTCGCTCCGCACCTACGAGTACACGTTCGGGCGGGCAGAACGAGCCTATCGGCAGGGCTGAGATGCTGCACCAGAAGCTTAGAGCGAGACGTACTTCTTCGCTGCGAGGAGCGGAGCCTAGGCCGCGCGTCGGCAAGCATCGAGAACCGTCCGCGCGACGCGTGAGAGCCGTCTCGCGCGCTCCCCGGGACGGAACACGAAAGCCCGGACGAACCGAACCGCGAGGCACCGTCGGGAGCTCGATCCCGCCTCAACCCGCGCCGTTCGCTTTCGCCACGTGATCCACGAGGTGGGGCACGTAGTCGTCCGGGCCGCCGCCGCTTGAGGAGACGGCGAGCGCGTAGGTGTTCTTCACCGCGCTCGACACGGTCGTGGCACAGCCCGACGCGTTCGCCATCGCCTCGACGTAGCGCATGTCCTTGTAGGCGTTGGCGAGGGTGAACTTGTGGGCGTTTCGGTCGCCCTCCAGGGCGTAGCCCATGAAGGTGCGGTAGAAGCCGCAGTCCATCCGGCTGCCGCGGATCACGCGGTCGAACTGCTCGACCGACAGGCCGGACTTTCGCGCGATCGTCAGAGCCTCGGCGTAGATGGCCCCGTAGCCGAGCGACAGGAAGTTGTTGATCAGCTTCATCCGATGCCCGTCGCCGACGCCGCCGATGTGGACGGTGCGCGCCGTCCAGGCGGCGAAGACCGGCTCGAGCCGGGCGAACACCGCCGGCTCGGCGCCGACCATCGCCTGCAGCTCGCCGGTCTCGGCCTGGGCGGGCGTGCCGCCGAGCGGCGCGTCGCAATAGTCGACGCCGCGCGCTTTCAGGCGGGCGGCAAGGCGCTCCGTCACCACGGGATCGGAGGTCGAGCAGTCGACGATCACACTTCCCGTGCGCAAGGCGGGCTCCAGGGCCGCGACGACCGACTCGACCGCCGCCGCATCGGTGAGGCAGAGGAAGACGACCGTGGACGCCGCCGCGAGATCGGCCAGCGACGTCGCCTCGCGCGCGCCGCGCGCCACGAGGTCCTCGACCGGTTCGCGGTTGCGGTGCCCGACCACGGTCAGCGGATAGTTCTTCTCGACGAGGTTCTTGGCGATGCCGTGCCCCATCAGCCCGACGCCGACGAAGCCGACGGTTTCCTGTGCGTCCCGATCCATCCTGTCCTCCCACGATCCGGCAGCCCGCGACCGCCCGGCCCGCTTCTATGGTCGAGCCTGACCGTCGCGTCGAGCCGGCATTCGATGCCCGTCGCTCTTGTCAGGCGTCGGCGGCATGGGGCAAGCGGAGCGCGGAACGGATCGAGGCGGACGGTGGGCATGGCGAGCGACGACGAACCGGCGCCGTTCGGGCCGCCCGAGCCTTCGGCGCGCGACCGGCACCTTTTCGGGCCGGGACCGAAGCGCATCCTGTCGCTCGACGGCGGCGGCGTGCGCGGGATCATCTCCCTCGCCTTCCTGGAGCGCATGGAGGATCTCCTCGCCCGCCGCCGGCATCGCTCGGTGCGGCTCCACGAGCATTTCGACCTCGTCGGGGGCGCGTCGACGGGCGCGATCATCGGCAGCGGTCTGGCGCTGGGCTTGAGCGCCTCGCAGGTGCGCGCCTTCTACGAGACGCTCGCGCCGCAGGTGTTCAAGCGGTCCTTCTGGCGGGTGAAGGGTCTGCAGGCGAAGTTCGACGCGTCGAGCCTCCAGGCCGCGCTGGACGCGCGCCTCGGCGACCGCCGGCTCGACTCGGAGGACCTGCGCACGGGCTTCTGCCTCGTCATGAAGCGGATGGACACGGCGAGCCCCTGGATCGTCTCGAACAATCCGTGCAGCCGCTTCTGGAACGGCGCGGAGGGTTCGGACCACGGGGGCACCCGCGCCTTCGAGCTGACGCGGCTGATCCGCGCGAGCGCGGCGGCGCCGCATTATTTCGACCCCGAACTGATCGCGGTGGACGGCGACGGGACGGAGGGGCTCTTCATCGACGGGGGTGTCTCGCCCTTCAACAACCCGGCGCTCTACCTCTTCCTCCTGGCGACGCTGCCGCAGCACGGGTTGGACTGGCCGGTCGGGCCCGAGCGGCTGACCATCGTCTCGGTCGGCACGGGGCTCTTCCGCAACCGAATGACCGGTCGCGACAACCGCCGGCTCAGCGCCATCGGCCTCGCCTTCCGCGCGCTGTTCGGCCTCGTGATGGACACGCAGTTCCTGACCGTCGGGCTGATGCAGGCGCTCGGCGAAACGCCGACGCCTTGGACGATCAACGCGGAGGTCGGCGCCATGTCGGGCCTGCCCCTGCCGGGCGGCCCGCTCTTCCGGCACGTGCGCTACGATGTCCGGCTGGAAGCCGACTGGCTGAGGTCGGAGCTGGATCTCGCGGTCTCGCCCGCCGAGCTGCGGCGGCTCCGGATCATGGACGACCCGCGGATCATCCCACTCGCCTATCGCATCGGCAACCTCGCGGCCGAGCGTCAGGTGCGGCTGGAACACTTCATCTGACGCAAAGTCCTGCAGCGCCTTGATCTTCGGCGCGAAACCACCAGAATGAATCGGGAACCTTAGGGAAGGTTGCGAGCAAGCGGGAGCGAGTCGTGACGACGCTGAAGGAATTCGAGGACGCGCTGCGCGAGCAGAACATGCACTATGCCCTCGCGATCCTGGAGCGCCTGCGCGAGCGCGACCGGGCCAAGCGCTCGATCGCCCCGGCCCGGCGGATCAGCGGCCGCAAGATGACGCCCGATCTCGCGCGCGCCATTCTCGACATGCACGCGACGACCAAGATGACCCAGCAGGAGATCGCCTTCCAGCTCGGCGTCAACCAGGGTCGCGTCAACGAAGTGATCAAGCGCGGCAAGTGGTTGACCGACGATCCCGCCACGCCGGAGGCGCAGGCCCGCGACAAGGCCCTCGACCGGGCCGACCGCGGGGTGGGCACCCAGCCGAAGGAGCCCCTGCGCGCGCTCCGGCGCCTCGCAGGCAAGCCGCCCGTGCCGGTCCGGGCGAAGAATCAGCTGAGCCTCGGCGACTTTTAGGGCGCCGGCCTCGATCGCGGATCCGGCCCGCACCTCTTCCCGACGCGACCTCCCCTCACGGGGAGATACGTCGGCTATTCATCCGGCGGGGGCAGCGCCGCTTGTCGCGAGCCGGCGGTCAGCCGGCCGCCTTCGGCTCGAAGTTCATCGCCACGCCGTTGATGCAGTAGCGAAGCCCGGTGGGCGGCGGACCGTCAGGAAAGACGTGGCCGAGATGGCTGCCGCAGCGGGCGCAGTGGACCTCCGTGCGGACCATGCCGAACGAGCGGTCGGTGGTGGTCTCGACGGAGCCCGGAACGGGGTCGTTGAAGCTCGGCCAGCCGGTGCCGCTCTCGAACTTCAGGCTGGATTCGAACAGCTCCTGCCCGCAGCCAGCGCAGGTGAAGCTGCCCTGGCGCTTCTCGTGGAGGAGCGCGCAGCTGCCCGGACGCTCGGTCCCGTGCTCGCGCATGATATAGTACTGCTCGGGCGTCAGGATCTCGCGCCACTCGGCTTCGGTGTGGCTCACCGGATAGGTCTTGGCATCCATGAACGGACCTCCTTCTCGGAATCGAGGCGGCCATCCGCCGCCGATTCCTGTTCGCGTCCTCAGATAGGATGCGCAGGCGCTTGGCTCCAGCGCCGGTACGGGCGCTGCGGCGATCAGGCCGGCTCGTGCGCCTCGATGTCGGCCGCCCGCACCCGAGCGACGCCGGCTTCGTCCATCGCGGCGAAGGCAGCGTCCAGCGAGCCGTTCATGTCGATGGCGCGGCAGGCATCCTCGATGACCACGACGTCGAACCCGGCCTGCCGCGCGTCGAGCGCCGTCCACAGGACGCAGAAGTCGGTGGCGAGGCCCGCCACGAAGACGCGCGACACGCCGCGTTCGGCCAGATAGCCCTTGAGGCCCGTCGCCGTCGTCCGGTCCGCCTCGCGGAAGGCCGAATAGCTGTCGACGTCGGCGTGGAAGCCCTTGCGAACGATCATCTGGGCATGCGGCAGGTCGAGATCGGCGTGAAAGTCGGCACCGGCCGAGCCTTGGACGCAGTGGTCCGGCCAGAGCACCTGCGTGCCGTAGCCGAGCTCGATCGTGCCGAAGGCATCGCGGCCATGGCTTGTCGCGAAGGACACGTGGCCGGGCGTGTGCCAGTCCTGCGTCAGGACGACGACGGGAAAGCGGCGGCCGAGCGCGTTGAGGAGCGGCACCACGGCCGAGCCGTCCGGCACGGCGAGCGGTCCGCCCTCGCAGAAATCGTTCTGGACATCGACGACGACGAGCGCGTCGGTATGGGTCGGTCGAATCGCTGCCATGCCGCGACACTGCCACGGCCGTCGGGAGCAAGAAAGGCCGAATGGCCGAGCCCGCGACGGCGTGCGGATTGAAATCGGGCCGCGGCGCTCTTTCTTCGACCGCACCGCACAACGAGGCCCGCCGTCTCATGCCGCATGACCGTGCCCTTCTCGCCGCTGTTCTCGCGCTCGCCCTTCTGCCTGCCTCGGCGGGGGCGCAGGCGCCGCAGGCCGCTCCCGCGGCGCCGGCATCTCCGACCGAGCCGGCGCCCGCTGCCCCGAGCGCCCCTCCCGCCGACGACCCGCTGGCGGCCGATCGCGAGGACGGGTCTCTCGTGGAGACGCCCGTGGACGAGCGGATGGTCGAGGTGTCGCTCGGCGATTGGGGCGTAAAGAACGAGGTCGCGTCCGCGCTGGAGGTCGGCATCTCGGACGTGCCGCTCACCGTCGTCGTCGACACGAACCTCGCCGCCGAGGTCTGCCCGATCGGCCAGGACGATCTGTCGGAGCAGAGCGTGGTCGCCGCGACGCGCACCTGCGCGGCCAAGACCTTCGTCCCGGCCCTCGCCGACCGGGCGCGCGAGCAGATGCGGCCGCCCGCGCGCTGACACGGCTTGACCGGCCATGTCGCGCATGGGCAAGACCCGGCGCGGCGCCGGCTCGATGGTTCGCGCCGCAACCTGCGAGCGGGAGCCCCAGCGATGTCCGAGAACAGCTTCGTCCTCACCCTGTCCTGCGCGGACCAGCCCGGCATCGTCGCCGCGGTCACGACGGAGCTGTTCGAGGGCGGCGCCAACATCGCCGAGAGCGCCCAGTTCTGGGACCGACAGACCGGCCGCTTCTTCCTGCGCATCGCCTTCAACGCGTCGGAGACCAAGAGCCGCGACGCCTTCGAGCGCCAGCTCCAGCCCGTCGCCAGTCGCTTCGACATGAAGCTTTCGATCGCCGATCTCGCCCGCCGGCCGCGCGTCGTCCTGATGGTGTCGAAGTTCGACCACGCCCTTCTCCACCTCCTCTACCAGGTCCGCGCGGGCTGGCTGAACGCGGACGTGGTGGCGATCGTCTCCAACCATCCCGACAGCCGGCGCACCGCGGAGATGGAGGGGATCCCCTTCCATTACTGGCCCGTCACCGCCGAGACCAAGGCCGAGCAGGAGGGGAAGCTCCTCGCGCTAGTGCGCGACGAGGACGTCGATCTCGTGGTTCTCGCCCGCTACATGCAGGTCCTGTCGGAGAACCTGTCGAAGCGCCTGTCGGGCAAGATCATCAACATCCACCACTCGTTCCTGCCGAGCTTCAAGGGCGCCAAGCCCTACCACCAGGCCCATGCCCGCGGCGTGAAGCTGATCGGCGCGACGGCCCACTACGTGACGAGCGACCTCGACGAGGGCCCGATCATCGAGCAGGAAACCGAGCGCGTGACGCACGCGATGGACGCGGACGACCTGGTGGCGGTCGGCCGCGACGTGGAATCGCGCGTCCTCGCCCGCGCCGTGAAGTACCACCTGGAAGGCCGCGTCATGCTGAACGGCCACAAGACGGTGGTCTTCCGGTAGGCTGACGACCGCGTTCGGCACGGACGCATCGGGGCCGGCGAACCAAATCGCCGGCTGCCCATTACCCCTTTCGATTTGGAATGGTTCGAAGCTGGGCCGCCGACAGGCGCCATGCTTCGATCGCCGACGAAAGGGTTTCGCGTGATAACGCTCACCGTCAACGGCGCCGAGCACAAGCTCGACGTCGACATCCGCACGACGATCCTCGACGCGCTGCGCGACCATCTAGGCCTCACCGGCTCGAAGAAGGGCTGCGACCACGGTCAATGCGGCGCCTGCACGGTCCTCATCAACGGGCGCCGCGTCAATTCCTGCCTGACCCTCGCCGTCATGCACGAGGGCGACGAGATCACCACGATCGAGGGCCTGGGCGAACCGGGCAACCTGCATCCCATGCAGGAAAGCTTCCTGCATCATGACGGCTACCAGTGCGGCTACTGCACGCCGGGCCAGATCGTCTCGGCCGTCGGCATGCTCGGCGAGGTCAAGGACGGCTGGCCGAGCCACGTCACCGGCGACATCGCTCATGGCGGCGCGGACCTCTCCAACGAGGAAATCTCCGAACGCATGAGCGGCAATCTCTGCCGCTGCTCGGCCTATCCCAACATCGTCGACGCCATCCGGCAGGTCGGCACCACCGGAAAGGGCGCGGTATGAAGTCCTTCGCCTACGAGCGCGCCAGCGATCCCAAGGCAGCCGCGGCCATCGCGTCGCGAGCCCATGCCCGCTTCATCGCCGGCGGTACCAACCTCCTCGACCTGATGAAGATCCAGGTGGAGACGCCGGAGACCCTGGTCGACATCACCCGTCTGCCGCTGAAGGAGATCGCGGAGGCCGATGGCGGCCTGTCGATCGGCGCGCTGGTCACGAATTCCGACCTCGCCGCCGACGAGCGCGTGCGCCGCGACTACGAGGTTCTGTCGCGTGCCCTTCTCGCCGGCGCCTCCGGCCAGCTGCGCAACAAGGCGACGACCGGCGGAAACTTCCTGCAGCGCACGCGCTGCAGCTACTTCTACGAGACGAACGCGCGCTGCAACAAGCGCGAGCCGGGCTCGGGCTGCGACGCGATGAACGGCTTCAACCGCATCCTCGCGATCCTCGGCACCTCCGACAAATGCATCGCCTCGCACCCCTCCGACATGGCGGTGGCGATGCGGGCGCTCGACGCCGAGGTCGAGACGCTGAAGAGCGACGGCTCGACGCGCCGACTGACGCTGCCCGAGCTCTACCGCCTGCCCGGCGACACGCCCGAGCGCGACACCAACCTGGAGGCCGGCGAGCTGATCACCGCGGTCCGCCTGCCCAAGCCCCTCGGCGGCACGCACATCTACCGAAAGGTGCGCGACCGGGCGTCCTACGCCTTTGCCCTCGTCTCGGTCGCCGCCGTGATCGGTGTCGAGAACGGCCGGATGGAAACCATCCGCCTCGCCTTCGGCGGCATCGGCACCATGCCCTGGCGCGACGCCCGCGTCGAAGAAGCGCTGATCGGCGAGGCGCCGAGCGCCGCGCTCTTCGCCAAGGCCGCCGACATCCTCCTCACTGAGGCCAAGGGGCACGGCGAGAACGACTTCAAGATCCCGCTGATGCGCCGGGTGCTGCCCGCCGTCTTACGCGAAGCCACGGGAGTAGCCGCGTGATGGACGACCAGACCGTTTTTAAGATGGACGAGCCCGTCGGCGAGACCCGGCTCGACACCGCGGCGCAAGGCCTCATCGGCAAGCCGCTCGACCGCTTCGAGGGACCGCTCAAGGTTTCCGGCCGCGCCCCGTACGCCTACGAGAACCTCGCCGGCGACCCGGACGTCGCCTTCGGCTACCTCGTTCTGTCCGGCACGGGCGCGGGCACGATCCGCTCGGTCGACACCTCGGCCGCGGAAAAGGCGCCCGGCGTCCTGGCGGTGATCCACGACGACAACGGCCCCCGCGCCTCGGCCGACCCGAACGACCAGCGCCCCGCCGCGATCAAGGGCGAGGTGGTCCATTTCGGCCAGCCGATCTGCGTCGTCGTCGCCGAGACCTACGAGCAGGCGCGCGACGCCGCCCGCCTCGTGAAGGTCGACGTGGAGACGAAGGAGGGGCAGTACGACCTCCTCGCCAATCGCGACCGCGCCCACAAGGCGCAGAACGGCGCCATGCAGGCGGAGGTGACGAAGGGCGACTTCGACACGGCCTACGCCAATGCCGAGGTGACGCTCGACGTCACCTACACGACGCCGAGCCAGAGCCATTCGGCGATGGAGCCGCACGCGGCCACCGCCAAGTGGGACGGCGACGAGCTGACCATCTTCGGCTGCTACCAGCTCGTCTCGACCAATGTCGGCCAGCTCGCGAAGACGCTCGGCATCCCGAAGTCCAAGGTCCGGATGCTGAACCCCTATATCGGCGGCGGCTTCGGCGGAAAGCTCGGCATCGGGCCGGAATCCGTCTTCGCGGCCATCGCCGCCCGGCAGCTCGGGCGGCCGGTGAAGATCGCCCTCACCCGCCAGCAGGTCTACCAGGCGACCTCGCGCCGCTCGGATACGATTCAGCGCCTGCGTCTCGGCACCACCCGCGACGGACGCATCACGGCGCTTGCCCACGATACGATCACTTCGAACTCGCCGGGCGACGAGTTCTTTGAGCCGACCGGCATCTCGACGGTGTTCCTTTACGCCGGCGAGAACCGGCAGATCACCCACAAGCTCGCCGAGCTGAACCTGCTCCTCTCCTCGTCGATGCGGGCGCCCGGCGAGGCCGTCGGCATGCTGGCGCTGGAAAACGCCATGGACGAGATGGCGGAGAAGCTCGGGCTCGATCCGATCGAATTCCGCCGCCGCAACGAACCGGAGGTCGACCCGCAGGACGGCAAGCCCTTCTCCTCGCGCTCGCTCGTTCAGTGCATGGAGGAAGGGGCCAAGCGCTTCGACTGGGCGAACCGGCCGAAGGCGCCGGCCTCGCGTCGGGAAGGCGAGTGGCTGATCGGCATGGGCATGGCCGCGGCCTCGCGCAAGAACCTCTTGCAGCAATCCTCTGCCGCGATCAGCCTCAGCTCCGACGGGCGCTGCGTCGTGTCGACCGACATGACCGACATCGGCACCGGCACCTACACGATCCTCCAGCAGATCGCCGCCGAAATCCTCGGGCTGCCGCGCGAGCAGGTCATCGTGAAGCTCGGTGATTCCGACCTGCCGCAGGCTCCGGGCTCCGGCGGATCGTGGGGCGCGAACTCGGCCGGCTCGTCGGTCTTCGTCGCGGCCGAAGGCGTCGTCGCCAAGATCGCCGAGAAGCTCGGCGTGAAGCCGGACGAGGTGACGATGAAGGACGGGACGGCGATCGCGCACAACAAGCAGACGCCGCTCGCCGAGATCCTGAAGGGCGAGACGATCACCGTCACCGGCACCTTCAAGCCGGGTCGCACCTTCAAGGACACGCACCAGGCGAGCTACGGCGCGCACTTCTGCGAGGTGGCCGTCAACGCGGTGACCGGCGAGACGCGGGTGCGGCGCCTTCTCACCGTCGCGGCGGCGGGGCGCATCCTCAACGAGAAGACCGCGACCTCGCAGTGCTACGGCGGCCAGATCTTCGGCATCGGCTCGGCCCTGACCGAGGAGCTCGTCGTCGACACGCGGACGGGGCTCCTCGTCAACCACGACCTCGCGGAATACCACGTGCCGGTCAACGCTGACGTGCCGCAGCTCGAAGTGGTGCTTCTGCCCGAGCGCGACCGGATCGCGAGCCCGCTCGCCGGCAAGGGCATCGGGGAACTCGCCATCTGCGGTGTCGGCGCGGCCGTCACCAACGCGGTCTACAACGCCTGCGGCGTGCGCGTGCGCGACTATCCGATGACGTTGGACAAGATCCTGCCGGGCCTGCCAGCCTGATCAGGCACGGTCGACGAATGCAGAAAGGCCGGGCGCCTCGTGGGCGCCCGGCCTTTTCGTTGCCCGCCGATTGACCCAGCCGACGACCGGCTCAGTCCTCCTCGGCCTTGAACTTGCGCAGCTGCTTCGTGGCGAAGGGGAGGATCAGGGCGAGCGCGGCGATGGCGAGCAGCGTCGCCGAGCCCGGGTTCTCCAGGAGGATCATCGGGTCGCCGAGGCTGATCTGCAGCGCGCGCCGCAGCTGGTTGTCGGCCATCGGCCCGAGGATCAGACCGACGACCGCCGGCGCGATGGGGTAGTCGTAGCGGCGCATCAGGAAGCCGATGAAGCCGAAGATCACCAGCATGATCAGCTCGACCGGCGACGGGTTCGCCGCGATCGTGCCCATGGCCGCGAAGACCAGGATGCCGGCATAAAGCCACGGCAGCGGCACCGCGAGGAGCCGCACCCAGATTCCGATCAGCGGCAGGTTCAGGATGATCAGCATCGTGTTGGCGATGAACAGCGAGGCGATGAGGCCCCACACGACGTCCGGCGCCTGCGCGAAGAGGAGCGGCCCCGGCTGAAGGCCGTATTGCTGGAAGCCGGCGAGAAGGATCGCGGCGGTCGCCGAAGTCGGCAGACCGAGCGTCAGCAGCGGCACCAGCGTGCCGGCGGCGGACGCGTTGTTGGCGGCCTCGGGCCCGGCGACGCCCTCGATGGCGCCCCTGCCGAACTCTTCCGGGTGCTTCGAGAGGCGGCGCTCGGTCGTGTAGGACAGGAAGGTCGGGATTTCGGCGCCGCCCGCGGGCAGCGCGCCGATCGGGAAGCCGAAGCCGAAGCCGCGCAGCCAGGGCTTCCAGGAGCGCTTCCAATCCTCCTTCGTCATCCAGAGCGAGCCCTTCACGGGGATCGGCTTTTCCGGCGCGTGGAGGTGGCGCGACACGACGTAGATCGCCTCGCCGATGGCGAAGAGGCCGACGGCCAGCGTCGTCACCTCGATGCCGTCGAGGAGCTCCGGCACGCCGAAGGTCAGACGCGCCTTGCCGGTCAGCTGGTCGATGCCGATGACGCCGAGGACGAGGCCGAAGGCGAGGCTGGTGAGACCGCGCAACGGCGAGGAGCCGAACGTCGCCGACACCGTGACGAAGGCCAGCACCATCAGGGCGAAGTAGTCCCAGGGCCCGAAGTTCACGGCGACGCGCACCAGCCACGGCGCCAGGAAGGCGAGGCCGATCGTCGCCAGCGTACCGGCCACGAACGAGCCGATCGCGGCCGTGGCGAGCGCCGGGCCGCCCCGGCCCGCGCGGGCCATCTTGTTGCCCTCGAGCGCCGTCACGACCGAAGCGCTCTCGCCCGGCGTGTTCAGGAGGATCGCGGTGGTCGAGCCGCCGTACATGCCGCCGTAGTAGATGCCGGCGAACATGATGATGGAGCCGCCGGGATCGAGGCGGAAGGTGACGGGCAGGAGCAGCGCCACGGTGAGCGCCGGGCCGATGCCGGGCAGCACGCCGACCGCCGTGCCGAGCACGACGCCGATGGCGGCGAAGAGAAGGTTGATCGGCTCGAGCGCGACGAGGAAGCCGCTGCCAAGGGCGAGAAGTGAATCCATTGCGATCGCCCCTTTTACTGCGCGCTCGACCCGAAGAGGCCGGAGACCCAGCCGACGACGCCGTCCAAGCCGATGAGTACGCCGCGCTCGATGCGGCCCGACGGGAGGCCGAGGCCGAGCAGGCGGTTGAACAGTATGTAGATGAACAGGCCGAGCACGAAGCCGATGGCGATGTCGGCGATCAGCGCCTTTCGACCGAAGGATCGGGCCGTGAGGGCGAAGAGGATCGTCGAACCGAGGATGAACCCGCCGCCGAAGGCGATCGAGGCGATGAGGCCGAAGAGCCCCGCGCTCATCAGACCGACGGCGCCCCAGTCGGCCTCGTCGGGGGTCGGCAGACCTTCCTTGAAGGCCGCGACGAAGTGGCCGACGCCGAGCACGGCGAGGAAGGCGGCGATCACGAAGGGCACGGCCGAGGGGCTGATGCCGTAGGTGAAGCCGGCATGGATGTTGTTCGCATCGTAGGCGACGACCGCCGCTGCCGCGAGCAGCACGACGCCGACGATGATCGCCGGGCGGTCCACCCGCCGGCCGGACAGGTTCGACATGACGATGTTCTCCGGAGAAGTCGAAAAAAGGCCGCCCGGCACGATCGCTATCGAGATCGGCGGGGCGGCCCAGGGCCTTGAGTCAGGTCGCTGAGGGCGACCTTACTGGACGAGTCCGATGGTCTTGAGGATGCCCTCGATGCGGGTGTTCTCTTCCTTCAGGAAGCCCGCGAACTCGTCGGCCGGCTGGTAGAAGTCGGTCCAGCCGCGGGCCTTCAGGAGCTCCTGCCACTGCGGCGACTTCACCGTCGTCTCGACGGCGGCCGAGAGCTTCTGCTTGTCCTCGTCCGACAGATCCGGGCCGGCCATGACACCGCGCCAGTTGACCACGTCGATGTC
Source organism: Antarcticirhabdus aurantiaca (assembly GCF_009765365.1). Lineage (GTDB taxonomy): Bacteria > Pseudomonadota > Alphaproteobacteria > Rhizobiales > Rhizobiaceae > Antarcticirhabdus > Antarcticirhabdus aurantiaca. The sequence goes on along the minus strand of NZ_VTOM01000014.1, from coordinate 29,477 downwards.
GACGCCCTGCTCCTTGAGGGTCGGCACGTCGACGTTCGGCAGGCGCTCGGCGGTGGAGATGGCCAGCGCGCGCAGTTCGCCCGACTGGATCTGCCCTTCGAACTCGCTGTAGCCCGAGACGCCCGCGGTCACGCGGCCGCCGAGCATGGCGGCGAGCGCCTCGCCGCCGCCGGAGAAGGCGACGTAGTTGACCTTGGAGGCGTCGCCGCCCGCGGCCTGGGTGAACAGGCCGGCCAGGATATGGTCGGCGCCGCCGGCCGATCCGCCGGCCCAGGTGGCCGAGGCGACGTCCTGCTTGATGGCGGCCGACAGGTCCTGGACCGACTGGATGGGCGAGTCCTTGGGAACCACGATCACCAGCGGCTCACCGGTGAGGCGGGCGATGGGCGTGACCTGGTCGAGGGTGACGGGCGAACCGTTGGTGAGGATGCCGCCCACCATGACGAAGCCCGACACCAGCAGCTGGTCGCCGCGTCCGCGCGCCTCGTTGACGAACTGGGCGAGGCCGACGGTGCCGGCGGCACCGGGAACGTTGACCACCTGGACGGAGGTGACGACGCCCGCTTCGGTCATGGCCTGCTGAAGGGCACGCGCGGTGGAGTCCCAGCCGCCGCCAGCGGCGGCCGGCGCCGTGATCTTCATCTCCTGGAGCTGCGCCTGCGCCAGCGCCGCGCCCGACACCGAAGCCAGACCGCCGGCTCCCAGCAACGAACACACGACTCCCGCCGCAACCCAGCGGCCAAAGCTCTTGAACATTCTATCCTCCCTCACGAAGCACGACGCGCGGAGCCGGAGCTTCCGCAGCGAGATCAGGTGAACTCGAGATGAGCCGTGCGGTGACTCGTCTGAAGCTCGACTGGGGCGTGTCTTAGCATAGGAAAGCGAAGTTGAAACGGTCGACTGACGATCAACCCGACGGTCGATCAGCCGGCGGCCTCCGCCCGCGAGAACGCGAGCCGCGGCTTCGATCGCCGACGGGCCGACAGGAAGGTCAAGTCCTCCCAATCGCCGTCCCGGTTCTGGGTGCCGAGCCGATAATTGAACTCGGCTGCAACCGCGACGAGCTGGTCTCGGCTGGCAGCCGAGACGCGGCAGCTGATCTCGTCGCGTCCGACGCTCATCAGCGCGGCGACGAGCCCCACTTCGACGCCCTCGTCGAACTCGCCGTCCCGACCGGGAAAGCGCATGGTCAAGCCTTCGGCAATATGGATCTGGCGCATCGGGCACCCTGTCGGCTTCGTCTCGGCGCCATCGGCCAAGCCGGACGCTCGCTGCGCAGAATAGCCGGAAGGAGCTGGCTGCAAGCTTGACGGCCAGCTCAGCCGTTCCACGCGCATGCGCGCGCCTCGGCCACGTAGAACTCGCGACGCGCGGGCGCGCCCTCGCCGGACGCGTAGCTCCACCAGCCGGCCTGGAAGCCGAGATAGGCGAGGCGCATGAAGCGGATCAGCTCCCGCGCGCCTCGGCCGGACACGCAGTCGCCGAGCTCCACCGTTTCCTCTGGATCGAGCCCGAACTCGACCGATGCGCCCGCCACGTCCCAGGCGATGTCCTGGCAGCCGACAAGATCATGAGCGCGCGCGTGATCGACCGCGTCGGTCTTCACCACCCCGCGCGGCGTCGCGATCCATTCCCAAGGGTGTAGACGGGCGTCGACGAAGACCGGCCGCACCAGCGCCTGGAGATCGGCGATGCGCGCCTCGGTCCATTCGCCGAGCAGCGCCGCGGCGGCATCGGTGCCGATGCACTGGCCGAGGTTGTAGCGCGCCATCTCGGCGAGCGTGACGAGATCGGCGCCGGCGCGGTCCGCCGGAAAGGTTCGTGACCGGAAGCCGAGATAGCGCGCGAGATGGTCGGCGGCCTCGGCCGGCTGCGGCGTCCAGCGCGCCCCCTCCACCCAGCGCTCTGCAAGGAAGCCGTGCCGCAGCGCGAGCGGCTCGGGCGAGAAGCCGGCGTCGAAAAGCGCCCGCGCACGCTCGAACTTCGCCTCGGCGTCGGGACCGAAGCCGACGAACTTCAGAAGGACGGCTCCCTCCCCGGCTTCCAGCCGGTACTTGCGCGCTTCGCGTCCCGGATCGACCGGCGCGTCGACCCATGGCGAGAAGCCGCGCCACAGCCCGCCGGACAGGTCTTGCAGCTCCGGCTCGCACACCTCGCCCGACAGATCGGCGAACCAGCGCGCAAGCGGCGTACCCTCGCCTTCGCCGGTTCCGGCGAGGATCACGTCCTCGAAGGGCGCGTGAAGGCGCCGCGCGCCCTGCCATCGGGCGCGATGCTCCGCGCTGGCCTCGCGCCCCGGCTCGCCGCCGTGGCTTGGCATGAAGACGATCCGGTCGCGCGGCACGCCTTCCGCTTCCAGCCAGTCGGCCACGCCGCCGAAGGAGCTGCCGGAGAGGCCGGGCCCCTCGTCGACGATGGCAACGACGGCCCGCGGATCGGCGAGAAGGCGCGCGCGTAGGTCAGGACCGACCTCGACGCGTCGCTGAAAGGGGTGGCCGACGGGCCGCAGCGTCACGACAAGGCGCGCCGACGAGGCCGCGGCGACGAGCGGCGCCAACGCGGCGCCGATCGAGCGCAGGCCGATGACGACGGCGCCCGACGGCAGGCGGCGCGCGGCGGACAGGTAGAGTTCGGGATAAACGGCATAGAAGTCGAAGCCCTCGCCGCCGCGCAGCGTCAGCGCCGCGGGCGGATCGAGGGCGTCGAGCCCGGCCAGCATCGAAAGGTCGGGCAGCGGCTGATCGGCGAAGCCGGACCGCCAGCTGCGGTCGAGCGCGCGGGCGACCTCCACGGCCGCGGCCGCGATACGATCCTGACCCGGGCTCGTCTCGTCGATGCCTCGACGCTCCCGCTCGGCGTCGGCCCAGCCCTGGAGGAGCTCGGACACGAGACGCAGAAGGTCGAAGCAGGCGCCGTGCCAGCTCAGGCCGGCGCGGCCTTCGAGCTTGGCCGCTCCATTCGCGATCTGCGCGAGAAGGTCGGGCAAGGAGGCGTCGCGGCGATGATCGCCGTAGACGAGCATGGGCGCGACCGCCGCGGCGTCAGCTGGCTGCGGCGGTCGTCGGACGAGACGCGAAGGCCACGCGGGCCGCCGCGGCTTCCGTCCGACGACGCTCGCGATCCTGGCGCATCGCCTTGCGAAGCAACCAGTCGAGCACGTTGCGATCGACCGTCTCGCCGCTCTCGACGTCCTCGATCACGTTGATGCGGTCGGCCCGGAAGCCGCGATAAGCGCCCTGATGCACGTCCGTGCCGCCGAGGAGCGTCTTGCCCGGACCGATCTTCAGCTCGTGCGCGACGAGCTTGCGAAGGCTCGGCGCACCGGCGGCATCGAGGTAGGAGAATTCGAAGGCGCCATCGAGCGGCAGCACCTGCCAGCCGTTGCGGAAGCTCGGCCCCCGCGACGCCTTCGCCGGCTCGTCATCAGCCGGCAGCATCCCGAATTTTTCCAGTTCTTTCATGATCTTGATATGGTGTTCCGAGATGCCCGCGCCAAGGCTGGAGGGACCGGCGCGCCCATGAAGCGACGCGGCTCGCGCGCCTGGCGCGCCGCCGCCTCCCCATCGCGCCGGGCCTGTTCGGCCCCGTGTTCGCGCTGAAAACGAAGAACGGCCCATTCCCGCTCCAGCACCGCGGCGAAAAGATCGGGAAAGAACCCGTCCTCGTTGCCGTAGGCGAAGCGGTAGCGCCGCCACGCGGCACGCAGGACCGCGGCGCGGTCAAGGTCGAACGACAGCTTGCGCCGCTCCGGCGAGGCCTTGGCCACCACCGACGGGCGCCGCAGCGCCGCCGGCGTTTCGGATGTCCGCGCCTCAGCCCGCATGGGTCCTGGCGCTCGCGCGCCCTCCGCTCTTCGTCCGCCTGAAGGCGGCAGGAGCCGCCGGCGTGACCGGCCGCGGACGCGGCGGAGCGATCGCCGACATGCGCAGCCCGACGACGCCGACCGGTTCGCGAAGGCGAGCGAGTTCGTCGGTGAGGCGCCGCATCTCGGTGATCAGCCGCTCGCGGTTCGCGTCGACGAAGGTGCGCCCCTCGCCGTCCCGCGCGGCCGCCAGGATGTCGGCGACGCCCTGCTCGATGGCATGCACTGCCATGTCCACGTCGATCTCGGTCATTTCCCAACCATCCTCGTCTTGGCCGCATCGCTGCGTTTCGGGGCCGTCGTCGGCTTCGCCGTCTTGCCGGGCTTGGCGCCGACGGCGGTTGCCGCGTCGCGCCGGCGCCGCTCGCTGCCCGCCCCGGTCTTCGTCTTCGGCACGCGTCCGCGCGGCACGGGCACGTCGTCGGCCGGTTCGTCGAAGCCGGCTTCGTGCTCGCGGAAGGAGCGGTCGAGCATCGCGTCGGCGGCGATGCCGTAGGCGGCCAGCGCCAGACGGAAGGCGGCAGCGAATGCGTCTTCCGCGACCCAGTCCTTCTCCATCATGTGAACCGGCCACATCCACAGCCCGTCGGACCGACGCTTTGCGATCTCGTGCCGGGCGATGAAGTAGCCTGTGCGCGCATGTTCGAGCCCGTCGGCCTGGACCTGCCAGTCGCCGCACCCCGCCACGCCGGCCGCATCCGCGGCGACCGAGAAACCCTGCATACCCATGGACTTAGCTCCTCCTCGCCGGTCGCTCCGACGAGCGCTTGCCGACTAGAACAAAGTATGAACATCACCATATAGGAGGGTGATTCGCCGTCAAGCAAGACTTAGGATAATAATCCTATATCGATTCACATCCGCTTGAGATCCGACGCAGCGCGGCTCGATCGCGAAGCGCGGCGCAGCCTGCCTCATGTGGTTGTTCCAGCGTCGAGATTCCAGCTTCGGAGACTGTCATGGTAGCCCCGGCAAGACCAAAGATCGCGTCTTCGCTCCCGACTTCGTCGGAGCCGCTTCGTCGCCTCGAAACGTTGCGGCCGCGCCTCGAAGCGCTGACGGCCGAGCGCATCCGGGCCGAGAGCGAGGTGGAGCGGCTGGCGCGCGACGAGACCGCCGCCCGCGCAGCGGCGCGCGAGATCTTCGGCACCGATGATCCCGACGCGATCGGCGTCATGATCGAAGCGGACCAGAAGCGCGATCACGCCGCGATGGAGAACCTCGAGGCGCTCCTGGCCGATATCGAAACGCGGCTCGCCGCGGCGAGCGGCGAATGAGCCGGGAGGCCGACCTCGCGCGCCGGCTCGACGGCCTGCGCCATGGCCTCGCCCGCGCACAGGGGCGGCGTGACGCCTTCCGGGCGCGCGCCGAAGCGCTCGAGCGCGAGGTCGGCTCGGCCAAGGGCCGGCTCCTCCTTAAGGACGAGGCGGAGGGCTTCCTGGACGCGCTGCAGACCGAAGCGAACCGCCGCACGGTCGAGAGCTTCGAGACGCTGTTGTCCGCCTTCGTGTCCGAAGTCCTGCCGGGCGAGAAGCCCGTCTCGCTGGAGCTCTCGACGGAGCGCGGGCTGCCGGCCCTCGACATCGGCCTCAAGCGCCCGGACGGCTCGCGCGAGGACATCCTGGAGGACAATGGCGGGGCGCTGACCAACGTCGTCGGCGTCGCGCTGCGGCTGATCGCGGTGGTGAAGGCCGGGGCGGGCCGCTTCCTCGCGCTCGACGAGGCCGACTGCTGGATCGCGCCGGATCGCATTCCCGCCTTCTACCGCGTAATCGAGCAAGGCGCCGAGCGGCTCGGCATCCAGTGCCTCACCGTCTCGCATCACGACGTGGCGCGCTTCGAGAGCGGCATCGCCGTCAGCCGCCTCGTCGGCGAACCGGTGACAGGCATCGCGATCGCCTCGCCGGACATGGACGAGGCCTGGAGCGACGCGGCGCCGGGCCTGCGCTTCGTGCGCCTGCGCGACATCCAGGGGGCACAGGACGCGACGCTGCGGCTCTCGCCCGGCGTCAACGCCCTGACGGGGCCGAACAATCGCGGCAAGTCGACCTTCATCCGGGCCCTTCGCGCCGTGTTCTACGGCGAAGCGCGCGACAGTCTGGTGCGGGCCGGGGCATCCAGCGGCACGATCGAGATCGGCGCCCAGCACGGCCGAACCCTCCGCTTCGTGCGCCGGCCGCGGCGCAGCCCGGTGAACCTCTGGTCGCTGCACGAGGCGGACGGCTCCGTCGTCGAGGAGAACGGCCTGCGCTGCGAGACAGGCGGGCGCGCTGTGCCCGACTGGGTCGGCGAGGTCTTCGGCATCGCCCGCGTCGGCGAGCTCGACGTCCATGTCGCGCACCAGAAGTTCCCGGTCTTCCTTCTCGGCGAGACGCCCGCGCGCCGCTCGGCCGTCCTCGCGATCGGGCGCGAGGCGGCCTTCATCGCCGACATGCAGGCGATCCATCGCGAGCGCTCGACGCGCGACGCGGCGCTCGTGCGCAACGGCGAACGGGACCTGACGGAGACGCGCGCCGCACTCGCCCGCTTCGCCGGGCTGGAGGCAGTCAGTGTCGAGATCGAGGCGGCGGCTCGGCGGCTCGCCGAGATCGATGTCGGCCGCGGGCGACGCGAGGCGATGGCGAGCGCGCGCGAAACGATCGTCGAGGCGCGCCGCCGCATCGTGACGATCCGCGCCCGAGCCGCATGTCTCGACGCCCTGCCCTCCGGCGCCGACCTCGCAGGGCTGGCGGTCGGCATGGCCGCGAGCCGCGAGCGGAGCGCGACGGCAGCGCGGCTCGCCGCCACAATGGACGCGCTCGCCGCCGCGCGCGGGCGTTTCGCCGCGGCGTCTCAATCGATCGCGGAGACGGCCGGCGAGATCGAGCGCGTGACGAACGAGCTCGGCGGCGCCTGCCCGACCTGCGGCGCGCCGCTGGACAGCAGTGCCCGCCACGCTCACGCCGCCTGAACCGGGAGACGAGGTCCATGATCCTGACCGCCCCCCTTGTCACGCCGGAGCCCGTCGATTGCGGCGGGCTGCTCATCATCGGCGATCCGCATGTCGGCTCGCGCCGGCCGGGACGCCGCGTCGAGACCGACTGGCCGGCGCCGATCCTCGCCAAGCTCGATGCCTGCGTGGAGATCGCCAATGCCGGCGACCTCCAGGCTGTGTTCCTCGGCGACCTCTTCGACGCGCCGGTCGAGCCGGACGAGCGGCTCAAGGCCCGCCTCGTCCGGCTGCTCAAGCGCTTCCGCCGCCGTCCCCTCGCCAATGTCGGCAATCACGACATCGCCAATGCCGCGCTGTCGGACGGCGACACGCTCGCGACCTTCGCGCTGGCCGACGTCCTCGACGTCGTCGCGCAGTCCGGCCCGGTCGCGCAGTTCCGGATCGACGGTCGCCGGATCGGCCTCGGCATGACGCCCTACGGTCAGCCGATCCCCACGAGCATCGCGGGACACGTTCCCGGCGCCGAGGCGTCGGTCTGGCTGACGCACTACGACATCGCCTTCGGCGCATCCTATCCCGGCGCCATCGCGCCCTTCCCGATCGACGCCTGCGACCTCGTCGTCAACGGCCACGTCCACGCCTCGAAGCCGCCGATCCGGGCCGGCGAGACCCTGTGGTGCAATCCCGGCAACATCACCCGGCAATCGACGGACCTTGCCGGGCACGAACCGTGCGCCTGGATCCTCGGTGCCGACCTCGCGCTCCGTCCGGTTCCACTGCCGCACGCGCGCGACGCCTTCGATCTCACGGGGCGGCTGGTGCGTCCCGCCCGGAACGCGGCGGCGGAGCGGCTGGAGAGCACCTTCGTGTCTCTCCTCGAAGCCGAGGCGCCCGCCGATCTCGGCCGCACCGACGATGCGGCCTACCTGCGCGAAGCGATGGAAGCGCGCTTTGCCGAGGAGAAGACGCCGAAGCCGCTCCAGGCGCTCCTGCGCTCCCTTCTCGCCGAAGCGGTCGAGCGTCACGGCGCCTGAAACGCGAAAGCCCCGGACGGCGATCCGTCCGGGGCTTTTTGAGGAGCTCGAGGGTGGAAGGCTCAGGCCGCCTTCTTCGTCGGCCAGCCGAGCGCCACGAGCCGCGCCTTGGCATGGTCGCGCACCTCGTCGCGCAGGCCCTGCGGCAGTTCGCCCAGCGCCTTCTGCGTTTCGGCATCGAGCATCAGGTCGGTCACGGCGTTGATCGTCTTGGCCGCGTCGATCTTGCTCTTCAGGGCAACGCCGCCCTCGTTCTCCGTCTCGCCTTCGGCCGCGATGGGCGCCGAGCGCAGCTTCGGCGCATTGGCGGCGCGGGCCGCGACGGCTGACGGGCGGTTCTCCTTGAACTCGTCCGCCTCCTCCTCGGAGTAGACGAGGCCGTGGAGGTTGATGAGCTTGAGGATCACGCGGTCCTTCGCCCGCTTTTCGGCCATGGCGTAGACATAGGCCGCCTGACGGCCGGAGACGCGGTAGTTCACGTCGACCAGGGCCTCGCCGATCGACCATTCCGAGCGCTCGCCCATGGTGCCGGAGACGAGGATCACCGCCTCGTCGCGCTCGGCGCGCAGGATCGTCGGCTTGTCGTAGCGGATGTCGGCCTGGGCGGCGATGCGCTCCAGGGCCTTGTGGTAGATCACGGCATTGCCCTGCACGCGCCAGACATTGCCGGCGAAGGGCTCGCCGTACTTGGCGAGGGTGTCGGAGATCTGCTTGTCGGCGGTGCTGCTGGTGCTGCTCATGGGGAGGCTCCGGCTGGGGCGCGGCGGGACAGGATCGGGGTTCGTCCCGTTCCGTCCGGTTTGACGGCGCGCCATTTGTTCCTTATTTGTTCACATCCTCGGGAAATTGCAAGTCCTCCATCTCGTTGATCGGACGCGTGAATCCCATGTCGAGACGAGCGGCCTCCGAAGAAGCGCCGCGCCGATCGAGGTTGCCGTTCCATGTCCGCCGATCCCCTGCCCGAACACGCCCTCGCAAAGGTCCGCGCCCGCATCGCCGCGGCTCCGCAGAAGCCCCGCCGGGGGCAGCGGGCGAAGCCCGCGCCGTCGGCGCCGCCGAGCCGCGCCAGCCTCGTCACCGACTTCCTGGAGATCTGCCGGCTCGACCCGCTGGTCGAATCCGTGCGCCCGGCCGAGCCGGCCTTCTTCGGCGACGTGGAGCACGTCGCCGACTTCGAGGTGGTGCGCGAGGGCGAGCCGATGCTCGTCGAGGTCGTCACGGACGCCGACCTGCCCCGCCATCCCTACCGCGCCGTTCTTCTCGGCGAGCCGCTCTATGCCGAGGACGGGCGACGCTTCCTGATCGAGACGGCCGCGACGCTGCAGGCCGAGCCGCGGCACACAACGGTGAAGCTCGTCATGCAGTGCCGCGTGCCGGTCTCGGCGGGCGACCGGGTGCGCATCCTGCACCATCTCGACGAGACGGGCACCTCGACGCTGGTGGAATGCGCCTCGGTGGTGCAGAATTCGCGCGACGGCGTCGCCGCCGTCCTGGCCCTCGCCGTCGAGGGCTTCGTGTCCGTCGAGGTGGACGGGCCGATCCTGCCGGAAACGCGGGTGCGCCGGCGTCGGAGCGCCCTTCTCGATTGAACGCGATGCCGAACGGCTTTTCCGAAGCCCCCGCCACCTTCCTTCGTGCGCCCGATGCGGGCTGCGAGATGCTGGTCGGCGGCATCGAGCGCGTCACCTTCCACAATGCGGAGAGCGGCTTCGCCGTCCTGAAGGTGAAGGCGCGCGGCCGGCGCGACCTCGTCACCGTCGTCGGCCACGCGCCGACGATCTCGGCCGGCGAGTTCGTCCAGGCCGCCGGCATCTGGATCACCGACCGCCAGCACGGCCTCCAGTTCAAGGCCGACGTCCTTTCCACCACGCCGCCGACGACGGCGGAGGGCATGGCGCGTTATCTCGGCTCCGGCATGGTGCGCGGCGTCGGGCCGACGCTGGCAAAACGCATCATCAACCTTTTCGGCCTCGACACGTTCGAAGTCATCGAGGCGAACCCGGACCGGCTGAAGGAGGTGCCGGGCATCGGCCTGCTCCGGGCCGAGCGCATCGCCGCCGGCTGGGCCGAGCAGAAGGCCGTGCGCGACATCATGGTGTTCCTGCACGGCAACGGCGTCTCCACCTCGCGCGCCGTGCGCATCTTCAAGACCTACGGCCACGAGTCGATCCAGGTCATGACGGAGGATCCCTACCGCCTCGCCCGCGACATCCGCGGCATCGGCTTCAAGACGGCCGACGCCATCGCCATGCGCCTCGGGCTCGGCCGCGAGGCGCCGCAGCGTCTGCGTGCCGGCATTTCCTTCGCGCTCCAGCGCGCGACCGACGAGGGCCATTGCGGCCTGCCGGTCGAGGAGCTGCTGAAGCTCGCCGTCGACCTCCTCGAGGTGCCGGAGCCGCCGGTCCGGCGCGCCATGGAGGAGGAGCTGAAGGCCGGCGTCGTCGTCGGCGACACGATCGAGGGGCGCGATTGCCTGTTCCTGAAGAGCCTCCACATCGCCGAGCGGTCGGTCGCCGAGCGGCTGCTGGCGCTGGCCAGAGGCGAGCGTCCCTGGCCGGCGATCGAGGTCGATAAGGCGATCGCCTGGGTGGAGACCAAGACGGCCAAGGTGCTGTCGCCCTCGCAGCGCCGCGCCGTCGCGGACGTCCTCGACGCCAAGGTCGCGGTGATCACCGGTGGCCCGGGCGTCGGCAAGACGACGCTCCTCGACACGATCCTGCGCATTTTGGCCGCGAAGGGCGTCAAGCTGCTGCTGACGGCCCCGACCGGCCGCGCGGCCAAGCGGATGAGCGAGCAGACCGGGCTGGAGGCCAAGACCATCCACCGCCTCCTGGAAATCGACCCGGCTAACGGCGGCTTCAAGCGCAGCGCCGAGAGCCCGCTCGACTGCGACCTTCTCGTCCTCGACGAGGCGAGCATGGTGGACGCCGCGCTGATGAACGCGGTGACGCGGGCGCTGCCGTCCCGCTCCGGCCTCCTTCTCGTCGGCGACGTCGACCAGCTGCCCTCCGTCGGCCCCGGTCAGGTCCTTTCCGACATCATCGCCTCGGGCGCCGTGCCCGTCGCGCGCCTGACGGAGGTCTTCCGGCAGGCGCAGGAAAGCCGCATCGTCGTCAACGCCCACCGCATCAACCGCGGCGAGATGCCGGATCTGGCCAGACGCGGCGAGGACTCCGATTTCTTCTTCGTCGAATGCGAGACCCCGGAGGACGGGGCCGCCAAGGTCGCCGAGATCGTCGCCCGCCGCCTGCCCCGCCGCTTCGGCCTCGATCCCGTGCGCGACATCCAGGTGCTCTGCCCCATGCAACGCGGCGCGCTCGGCGCCCGCGCGCTCAACGCCGACCTCCAGCGGGCCTTGAACGGGGACCAGACGGTCAAGATCGAGAAGTTCGGCTCAGTCTTCCAGCCGGGCGACAAGGTCATGCAGACCGAGAACGACTACGACCGGCAGGTCTATAACGGCGACCTCGGCACGGTGACCGGCATCGATCTGGAGGACGGCCTCCTGATGGCGAACTTCGACGGCCGCGAGGTCGAATATGCCTTCGGCGAACTCGACGCCCTCGTGCCGGCCTACGCCACCACCATCCACAAGAGCCAGGGCTCGGAATACCCGGCCGTCGTCGTCACCTGCGCCACGCAGCACTACACGATGCTGGCGCGCAACCTCCTCTACACGGCAGTGACGCGGGGCAAGCGCATCGTCGTCATCGTCGGCCAGAAGAAAGCCCTCTCGATCGCCGTCCGCAACCATGCGAACCGCCGCCGCTGGACCAAGCTGCGGGAGTGGCTGACCTTCGACTACCGGGCGCAGGTGCGGGTCTGACGCGCGGCAGCCCGTTGCGCGCCCTGCCGTGCCCTTCTACATCCCCTTCGATGGACGCCTTCACGCCCGATCGCACGCTCGACCTGTCCGGCCTCAAGTGCCCGCTGCCGGCCCTGCGGACGGAGAAGGCGCTGCGCGGTCTCGCGCCCGGTACGAGGCTCGCCGTGATCTCGACGGACCCGCTCGCCGCCCTCGACATCCCCCACCTCGTCAACCAGACCGGCCATCGCCTCGCGGAGATGCGGCGCGGCGAAAACGGGGCCGCCGTCTTCCTGATCGAGGTCCTGCCGCCCGCCATTCGGCCGGCCGCGCATGACTGAGATCGCGCCGCGCCGGCTCGACGTGCATTTCTTCGAGCGCGACGCGGTGACGCTGGCGGGCGCTCTGATCGGGGTCACGCTGCTCGTCGACGGTGTCGGCGGGCCGATCGTCGAGACGGAGGCCTACACGCCCGACGATCCGGCCTCGCACAGCTATCGCGGCCAGACCCCGCGCAACGCCTCCATGTTCGGCCCGCCCGGCCGCGCCTACGTCTACCGCTCCTACGGCATCCACTGGTGCCTCAACCTCGTCTGCGGCCAAGGCGAGGCCGGCAGCGCGGTTCTGATCCGCGCGATCGAGCCGCGGCACGGCCTGGAGCGGATGCGCGAGCGGCGCGGTCTGGAGAGCGCCCGGCTCCTGTGCAGCGGACCGGGCCGGCTCGCCCAGGCGCTCGGCGTCACGATCGAGCAGGACGGCCTGCCGCTCGACGCGCCGCCCTTCGAGCTCTTCGCGGCCCTGGACGCGATGGAGGTCGCGACGGGGCCGCGGATCGGGATCACCCGCGCGGTCGAGCAGCCCTGGCGCTTCGGCCTGTCCGGCTCCCCCTTTCTCAGCCGCAAGCTCTGAGCGCCGGCTGTCACACGCCCGATACAAATCCGACGCAGGTTCCCGCGCGATTCGATGTCGCGGCAAGGGGATCGGCAGACATGGACACGGACACGCTTTCCTCGGCCTTCGCGGACTATGACCGGATCCGCGACGAGCTGGCCGACAGCTTCGACGAGGAGTTCGAGATCGCCGCCGACGAGGACCGGCTCGACCAGCTGGACGAGGGTTCGAGCGGCGCGCCGATCGGCCGCACGCTCGACCGGCGCATCTACTTCAAGGAGCTGTTCCGCCTGCAGCGCGAGCTGGTGAAGCTGCAGGACTGGGTCCAGGCGCACAAGCTGAAGGTCGTGGTGCTCTTTGAAGGCCGCGATTCCGCCGGCAAGGGCGGCGCCATCAAGCGCATCACCCAGCGTCTCAATCCGCGCGTCTGCCGCGTCGTGGCGCTCCCCGCGCCGTCCGAGCGCGAGCGCTCGCAATGGTACTTCCAGCGCTACGTGCCGCACCTGCCGGCGGGCGGCGAGATGGTTCTGTTCGACCGCTCCTGGTACAATCGCGCCGGCGTCGAACGCGTCATGGGCTTCTGCACGGAGGCGGAGGTCGAGGAGTTCTTCCGCTCCGTTCCGGACTTCGAGCGCATGCTGGTGCGCTCGGGGATCATCCTGTTGAAGTACTGGTTCTCGATCACCGACGAGGAGCAGGAATTCCGCTTCCAGATGCGGATCCACGATCCCCTCAAGCAGTGGAAGCTCTCGCCCATGGACGTCGAGAGCCGGCGGCGCTGGGAGGACTACACCCGCGCCAAGGAGGTGATGCTGGAGCGGACCCACATTCCCGAGGCGCCCTGGTGGGTGGTCGAGGCCGTGGACAAGAAGCGCGCCCGGCTCAACTGCATCCGCCACCTCCTGGAACAGGTGCCCTACGGCGAGGTGGTGAAGCCCTCCGTCACGCTGCCGCCGCGCGAGCGCCACGCCGACTACGTGCGCCACCCCGTGCCGCCGGAGATCATCGTCCCCAACCGCTACTGAGGGCCCGCGCGCGGGCGCTTTCCATCGGCGAAGGCTCGGCACAGGATGCGCTTCGCCGGCCCGTCGTTCCTCCACGCGCGAGTTCCATGCCCCGTTCCGCCCTGACCGAAAGCCCGCCGCACCGCGCCGGCTCGCCCGAGAGGCCGGCGCTGCAGGCAGGACTCGTCTGGGGCTTCGACTTCGGCGAGGGTCGGGTGTGGCCGACCGCGCCGGACGACCTCGTCGTGCCGCCGACCGATGCGGCACGGGACGGGCGCTTCCGCTGGCTGCACATCAACAGCGCCAACCAGGCGAGCCGGCGCTGGATCGAGGAACAGGCCGCGCTGCCGGACGGCGTGCGCGAGCTCCTGCTCTCGCCCGAGACGCACCAGCGGGCTCTCGTCGAGAACGGCTTCGTCGCCTGCGTCCTTCACGACTTCGAGGTCGACTTCGGCTCGGAGGAAACGACCCGCACCGGCGCGCTCCATATCGCGCTGGGACCCGAGGCGATGCTCAGCGCCCGCCATCACCCGCTGGCGGCTGCCGACGTCGTCCGGCGCAAGGTCGAGGCCGGCGTCTGCCCGGTCACGCCGGCCCAGTCCTTCGATCTCGTGGTGTCGGCGATCATACAGGTCGCCGCGCGCCGCGCGACGACGCTCGCCCGCTCCGTCCAGGCGAGCGAGGACCGGCTCCTCAACGACGGCTGGGAGCCCGATCCGCAGGAGCTTTCCTCGCTCCGCCGCGAGGCCGTGCGGCTGAACCGCCAGCTCTCCGGCATCCGCGCCGTGCTCCAGCGCCTCGAAGAGGACGAGGACCTGCCCGAAGCGCTTCTGCCGAGCGTCGAGAAGCTGAACCAGCGCGTCGCCGCGCTGCACGGCGACGTCGCGGCGGCGCAGGCCGACATTCGGCTGCTGCGCGAGGAGATCGACCTCCAGATGACGCAGCGCACGAACCGGAACCTCTACGTCCTGTCGATCCTGTCGGCGCTCCTCCTGCCGGCGACGCTCGTCACCGGCTTCTTCGGGATGAACACGGGCAATATGCTGTGGAGCCATTCCGACCACGGCACGCTCTTCGCCGGGCTCGCCGTCGCGGGCTCGGCCGCCTCGATCTATCTCTGGCTCCGCTTCAAGGGCTTTCTCGGCGGCTGACGGCTGACGGCTGACGGCTGCCGGCGGCACCGTTGTCGCGGCGCGGGCGCGGTGCTATCTGAGTCATAGTTTGGAATTATTCTAAAGAGCATACCATGCTAAGGTTCGCCCAAGGGCGCAAGCGCTTCTCCGACCTGTCGGAGCGCGAGATCCTGGCGCTCGCCATCTCCGCCGAAGAGGACGATGCGCGCATCTATGCCGGCTATGCCGAGCGGCTGGAGGCGGACTTCCCCGCCACCGCGGCGGTGTTTCGCGAGATGAGCCGCGAGGAGGACGGTCACCGCCGCGCGCTCATCGCCGAGCACGAGCGTCGCTTCGGTCCGACGATCCCCCTGATCCGGCGCGAGCACGTCGCCGACTACGTCGCGCGCCGGCCGACCTGGCTTCTCGCCAACCTGCCGCTGGACGACATCCGCGCCGAGGCCGACCGGATGGAGGACGCCGCCGCCCGCTTCTACGAGGCGGCCGCGCAGCGCACGAGCGACGCCTCGACCCGCCGCCTCCTTGGCGACCTCGCCGAGGCCGAGCGCGGTCACAAGGGCAAGGCCGACGTCCTGGAGGAAACGCTGCTGACGCCCGACGCCCGCGGCGAGGAGGACAAGACGGCGCGGCGCCAGCTCATCCTGACGCTGATCCAGCCGGGCCTCGCCGGCCTGATGGACGGCTCGGTCTCGACGCTCGCGCCGATCTTCGCCACGGCGTTTGCGACGCGCGACCCGCATACGACGCTGCTCGTCGGCCTCGCCGCGGCGGTCGGCGCGGGCATCTCGATGGGCTTCACCGAGGCCGCGCACGACGACGGCGTCCTGTCGGGCCGCGGCTCGCCGGTGAAGCGGGGCTTCGCTTCCGGCATCATGACCACGGTCGGCGGCCTCGGCCACGCGCTGCCTTACCTCATCCCGGACTTCTGGACCGCGACGCTCATCGCATTCGCCGTCGTCGTTCTCGAACTCGTCGCCATCGTCTGGATCCAAAACCGCTTCATGGAAACGCCGATCGGCCGGGCGACCGTGCAGGTCATCGTCGGCGGCGCGCTGGTGCTGGCC
The DNA here is from genome assembly GCF_009765365.1 of Antarcticirhabdus aurantiaca. Classification (GTDB taxonomy): domain Bacteria; phylum Pseudomonadota; class Alphaproteobacteria; order Rhizobiales; family Rhizobiaceae; genus Antarcticirhabdus; species Antarcticirhabdus aurantiaca. The sequence continues at coordinate 13,752 of NZ_VTOM01000014.1, read as the reverse complement.
TCCGGCATCCTGATCGGCGGCGGGTAAAAACAAGTCAGACAAACAATTCGATCGTTTGATCGCTTGGGTTCCGCCGCGCCTCCGCTAGCTCCCGGTGCCGGGCAGTCCCTGTCCGGGAGAGCGGAGACAGGATGCGGATCGCGCGGTTTCTCATCATCGTCGTCGCCCTGGGCCTCGGCGGCCTCGGCGGCTTCGTCGCCTATGCCTGGGAACACGCGATCGACCCGATCGACCCGCCGCAGCGGACTGCCTTCGACCCCGCGCTGGTGAAGCACGGCGCCGACCTCGCGGCGGTCGGCAACTGCAACGTCTGCCACACGGCGCCGGGCGGCAAGGTCTTCGCCGGCGGCCTGGCGCTGCCGACGCCCTTTGGCACGATCTACTCGACCAACATCACCCCGGACCCCGAGACCGGCATCGGCCGCTGGAGCGAGGAGGCCTTCATCCGATCGATGCGCGAGGGCGTCGACCGCGAGGGCAATCACCTCTACCCCGCCTTTCCCTACGACCATTTCACCCGCGTCACCGACGACGACAACCGCGCGCTCTACGCCTACCTGATGACGCGCGAGCCGGTGCGGGCCGAGACGCCGGCGAACGAGCTGCCCTTTCCGCTCGACCAGCGCATGGTTCTGGCCGGCTGGAAGCTCCTGTTCTTCCGCGAGGGCGCCTACCAGCCGGATACGGCGCAGAGCCAGACCTGGAACCGCGGCGCCTATCTCGCCGAGGGCCTCGGCCATTGCGGCGCCTGCCACAGTCCGCGCAACGCATTCGGCGCGGTCCGCACCGACGCGCATTATGCCGGCGGGGAGTCCGAGGGGTGGACCGCCTACGCGCTGAACGCGGACTCCCCCGCGCCCATCCCCTGGGACGTCGACAGCCTCACCCAGTATCTCCACACCGGCTGGGAGCCGCGCCACGGCGTCGCCCGCGGACCGATGGCGCCGGTGACGCAGAACCTCGGCGCCCTGCCGGAAACCGAGGCGCGGGCGATGGCGACCTATGTCGCGTCCGTCATGGGCGAGCCGACCCCTGAGAAGAAGCGGCGTGCCGACGCGCTGCTGGCCGCCGAGACGACCCACCCGCCCGGCGTCCAGGTGCAGAGCGCCGGCAGCCAGACGGCGCCGGTCCTGCCCGCGAACGCGCAGCGCGGCGCGGCGATCTACGCGGTCGCCTGCTCCTCCTGCCACGATGCGGGACGGCCGCTGCCCTATGGCGGCCTCAGGCTCGACCATTCGACGGCGATGTACGGGCCGACGCCGGCCAACCCCATCAACGTCATCCTCAACGGCCTGCCCGCGCCGGAGGGCGAGCGCGGGCCGATCATGCCGGGCTTCGCGGGCTCGCTGGACGACGGGCAGATCGTCGACCTCCTCGCCTATCTCCGCTCGACCTTCAGCGACGAGCCGCCCTGGGAGGACCCGGCGCCCCTCGTCGCGCGGCTGCGCGAAGCCGGGGTCGAGGCGGGCGTCTATGCCCTGGACAGCGGCTCGGCCGCGCCCGCCAACCCGTCGAAGCAGGAGACGACATGGTAGCGCTCACCGTCAACGGGACCCGGCACGAGATCGAGGCCGAGCCCGACACGCCGCTCCTCTACGTGCTGCGCGACGAGCTACACCTCCATGCCGCCAAGTACGGCTGCGGCCTCGGCCAGTGCGGTGCCTGCACCGTGATGGTCGGCGGCGAAGCGGTGCTGTCCTGCGTGACGCCGCTCCTGCTCCTGGACGGCAAGGAGGTGACGACCGTCGAGGGGCTCGGCACGATCGAGCAGCCCGGCCCGATGCAGCAGGCCTTCATCGAGGAGCAGGCCGCCCAGTGCGGCTACTGCATCCCCGGCATGATGATGCGGGCGCAGGCGCTCCTGCAGCGTAATCCGGCGGCCACGGACGGCGAGATCCGCACCCACATGGAGCCGAACCTGTGCCGATGCGGCACGCACATGCGCATCATGGCGGCGATCCGTCGCGCCGGGGAACTCATGCAGACCAACGGCCGCGCGGCTGCCGCCGACGCGCCGCAGCGGGCGGGATGACACGATGCGCCACGATTCGCCCCTTCTCCTGTCCCGCCGCTCCGTGTTGCTCGGCACCGGCGCCCTCGTCCTGTCCTTCTCGGCCCGTGGCTTCGCGCAGGCGCCGACCGCGCCCGGCGACGAGACGCAGAACTTCCAGGCGGTGCCCGAACCTGCGCCCGATCTTCCCGGCAGCCTCAAAACCAATCCCGACCTCGACTCCTGGATCCGCATCGCGCCCGACGGCCGCGTCACCGTCTTCACCGGCAAGGCCGAGCTCGGCCAGGGCATCCGCACCGCCCTCCTCCAGGTCGCGGCCGAGGAGCTGGAGGCGCCCTTCGAGGCGCTGAGCCTCGTCGGCCCCGACACCAGCGCGAGCCCGAACGAGGGCTTCACCGCCGGCAGCCATTCCGTCCAGGACAGCGGCACCGCCATCCGCAACGCGGCGGCGCAGGTGCGCGACATCCTGATCGGCGAGGCCGCGCGTCGCTGGACCTTGCCGGTGGAGAACCTGCGCGCCGAGGCCGGCGCCGTGATCGCGCCCGACGGGCGGCGCGCGACCTATGGCGAGCTCGTCTCCGCCGAGCTGATCGAGGTCCGCGCGCAACCCAATTCGCGCCTCAAGGACCCGAACAGCTTTCGCGAGATGGGCCGCCCGCGTCCCCGCATCGACATCCCGCGCAAAGTGACGGGCGGCGAGGCCTACGTCCAGGACATGCGGCCCGAGGGCATGGTCCACGGCCGCATCGTGCGGCCGCCGAGCCCGGGCGCCCGCCTCGTTTCCGTCGACACGGTCGGCGTCGAGGCGATGCCGGGCGTCCTGAAGGTGGTGCGCGACGGATCCTTCCTCGGCCTCGTCGCCGAGAAGGAATGGCAGGCGATCAAGGCTATGTGGGCGCTCTCGGCGGCCGCGCGCTGGGAGGAGCGGCAAACGCTGCCCGACGCGACGAACCTCCCCGCCGTCCTCATGGCGATGCCGCGCGAGGACGCGGAGGTGGTGCGCGAAGGCACGCCCGCGCCCGGCTCGGTGAAGACCATCGAGGCGCGCTTCACCCGCCCCTACCAGCTCCACGCCTCGATCGGGCCGTCGTGCGCGATCGGCCTCCTAGAAAACGGCACGACCACGGTCTGGACGCACAGCCAGGGCGTTTATCCCCTGCGCCAGGCCATCGCCGAGATGCTGCGCGTGCCTCCCGAAGAGGTGCGTTGCGTCCATCAGGAGGGCTCCGGCTGCTACGGCCACAACGCCGCCGACGACGTCGCGGCGGACGCGGCGCTTCTCGCGCAGGCGCTGCCCGGCCGGCCCGTGCGCGTCCAATGGATGCGCGAGCAGGAGCATGCCTGGGAGCCGTTTTCGCCGGGCATGGTGACGGAGGTTCGCGCCGGCGTCGACGCGGACGGGAACGTCACCGAATGGACCTACGGCGTCTGGAGCAACACGCACAATTCGCGCCCCGGCGGGGCGCCCGCGCTCCTCGCCGCCCAGCACCTGGCCGCGCCGTTTCCGCCCAAGCCCGCCAAGGTGCAGATCACCAAGGAGGGCAACGGCGACCGCAACTCCAACCCGCTCTACGCCTTTCCGAGCCGCGACGTGACCTGGCACTTCCTGCCCGACATGCCGCTGCGCGTGTCCGCGTTGCGCGGGCTCGGCGCCTACATGAACGTCGTCTCGATCGAGTGCTTCATGGACGAGCTCGCCGCAGCGGCGGACGCCGACCCGGTCGAGTACCGTCTTCGCCACCTGCAGGACCCGCGCGCCCGCGACGTCGTCAATCTTGCGGCACGACGGTTCGGCTGGCGGCCGAAGATGAGCCTTCCCGCCCATCACGGCGTCGGCTTCGCCTTCGCGCGCTACAAGAACCTCGCAGCCTACTGCGCCGTGGCGATGGAGGTGGAGGTCGAGCCGTCGAGCGGGCGAGTGCGCATGGTGCGCGCATCGACGGCGGTGGATGCCGGCGAGGTCGTGAACCCCGACGGCATCGCCAACCAGGTCCAGGGCGGCATCCTGCAGTCGGCGAGCTGGACGCTCTACGAGGCCGTGACCTTCGACCCGACGCGGGTGACCTCGGTCGACTGGTCGACCTATCCGATCCTGCGCTTCGACGCGTTGCCGGAAGCGATCGACGTCGAGATCATCCCGAGGCCCGGCGAGCCGTTCCTGGGCGCCGGGGAGTGCAGTCAGGGTCCCGGCGGGGCGGCGCTCGCCAACGCGATCACCGCGGCGACGGGCCAGCGCATCCGCGACCTGCCGCTGACGCGCGAGCGCATCCGCGCGGCCGTCGGCGAGGGCTGAGCGCCCTCGCCGCGCCGATCAGGCGAGTTCGAGGCGCCGCCCGCTCTCGGCGTCGAAGCGGTGGAAGGCGCCGAGCGGCGCCGCGGCCTTGACGGACGCGCCCGGCTCCAGATGGCTGTAGCCGGGCACGCGCACGGCGATCTCCGGCCCGCTGTTCGCGAGGCGCCCCGTCACGTAGCTCTCCGCACCGACCACCTCGACGCCCGACACGGAAAGGTCGAGCACGATCTCGTCGGCCCGCACGCCGGCGCCCCCTTCGAGCAGGCGCATGTGCTCCGGGCGGATGCCGAGCGTCTGCTTCGCCTTGCCCGGCCCGGCGAGGGTCGCGAGCGGCGAGGCGCCGGGCCCGTCGAGCGGCACGAGGTTCATCGCCGGAGAGCCGATGAAGGTCGCGACGAAAAGGCTCGCCGGCTTCTCGTAGATCGCCATCGGCGAGCCCGCCTGCTCGATCCGGCCGGCGTTCAGCACCACGAGCTGGTCGGCCAGCGTCATCGCCTCCAGCTGGTCGTGCGTGACGTAGAGGCTCGTCGTCTTCAAGCGGCGCTGCAGCCGCCGGATCTCGGCGCGCATGGTCACGCGCAGCTTCGCGTCGAGGTTCGACAGCGGCTCGTCGAACAGGAAGGCCGCGGGCTCACGCACGATCGCGCGGCCCATCGCCACGCGCTGGCGCTGGCCGCCCGAAAGCTGGCCCGGCCGACGGTCCAGATACTGGCCGATCTCGAGGATGCGCGCGGCCTCCTCGACGCGGCGGGCGATCTCCTCCTTCGGCGTCCTGCGGTTCTTCAAGCCGTATTCGAGGTTCTGGCGGACCGTCATGTGCGGGTAGAGCGCGTAGTTCTGGAAGACCATGGCGATGTCGCGGCTCGCCGGCTCCAGGTCGTTGACGACCCGGCCGCCGATCCGCACCGTGCCGCCGGAGATGCTTTCCAAGCCCGCCACCATGCGCAGAAGCGTGGACTTGCCGCAGCCGGACGGGCCGACTAGGACGCAGAAGGCACCGTCGGGGATCGTCAGCGACACGCCTTTCACCGCCTCGACGCCGCCGGCATAAACCTTGCGGACTTCGCTGAGCTCGATTGCGGCCACTCTTACTTCTCCGATTCCACGAGGCCGCGCACGAACCAGCGCTGCATGAGGACGACCACGAGGACCGGCGGCACGATGGCGAGGATCGCCGTCACCATCACGAGGTTCCAGGGCGTGTCGGCATCGGCGAAGGAGACCATCTTCTTCAGCGCGATGACGATCGTGTTCATGCGGTTGTCGTTGGTGACGAGCAGCGGCCAGAGATATTGCGTCCAGCCATAGATGAAGAGGATGACGAAGAGCGCGGCGATGTTGGTGCGCGACAAGGGGATGAGAATGTCGCGGAAGAACTTCATCGGGCCGGCCCCGTCGATGCGGGCGGCCTCCACCAGCTCGGGCGGGATCGTCATGAAGAACTGCCGGAACAGGAGCGTCGCGGTCGCCGAGGCGACGAGCGGCAGGATCAGCCCGGCATAGGTGTCGATGAGGCCGAGGTCGACCATCACCTTGTAGGTCGGCAGGATGCGCACCTCGACGGGGAGCATCAGCGTCACGAAGATCATCCAGAAGAAGAACATCCGGAACGGAAAGCGGAAGAACACGATCGCGAAGGCCGAGAGCAGCGAGATCGCGATCTTGCCGAGCGCGATGCCGAGCGCCATCACGCTGGTGTTGAAGAGGAGCGTGCCGACGTCCACGCCGCCGATCCGCCCGACGCCGCCGAACAGCGCCTGGCCGTAGTTCTCGGCGAACTCGCCGCCGGGGGTGAGCGGCAGCGGCGGGCGCAGGATGGTCTGGATCGTCTGCGTCGAGGCGATGAAGGTGTAGTAGATCGGAAAGGCGACGATCAGGACGCCGAGGATCAGCAGGAGGTGGGCGAAAATCCGCCCGCCGCGGTCGCGCTCGATCATGCGTAGTGCACCTTCCGCTCGACGTACCGGAACTGGATGGCCGTCAGCGCGATGACGATCGCCATCAGGATCACCGACTGCGCCGCCGAACCGCCGAGGTCGAGGTTCACGAAGCCGTCGATGTAGACCTTGTAGACCAGCGTCTCGGTCGCCCGCGCCGGCCCGCCGGCCGTCACCGCGTCGATGATGCCGAAGGTGTCGAAGAAGGCGTAGACCGTGTTGACGACGAGGAGAAAGAAGCTCGTCGGCGCGATCAGCGGGAAGACGATGGTCCAGAAGCGCTTGGTGGAGCCGGCCCCGTCGATGGCCGCGGCCTCGACCAGCGAGCGGGGGATCGACTGGAGCGCCGCCACGAAGAACAGGAAGTTGTAGCTGATCTGCTTCCAGGCCGCCGCGACCACGACGAGGAGCATCGCCTGATCGCCCTTCAGGAGCGGGTCCCACGCGACGCCGTACGCCCGCAGCATATAGGCGAAGGTGCCCATGGTCGGGTTGAACATGAAGAGCCAGAGAAGGCCCGCGACGGCGGGCGCCACCGCATAGGGCCAGATCATCAGCGTGCGGTAGAAGCCCTTGCCGCGCACGACCTTTTCGGCGGCCGTCGCCAGGAGAAGCGCCGGAGCCATGGCGAGGAGCGCGGTCGAGACGCTGAAGATCAGCGTCGTCTGGAGCGAGCTCAGATAGTTCGGGTTCGACAGGATCGCCGAGAAGTTCGAGAGCCCGACGAACTCCGTCTTCAGCCCGAAGGCGTCCTCCTTCAAAACCGACTGGTAGAGCGCCTGGCTCGCCGGCCAATAGAAGAAGACGAGGGTGACGAGCACCTGGGGCGCAAGCAGCAGGTAGGGCAGGATCTTGTTCGGAAAGGCGGCTTTTGGCACGGGCACCTGACGCTTAACGACCGGGACGCGACCCCGGCGGCCGAGAAAGAAGGCGCCGGGCGGGGAGTGCCCCCTGCCCGGCGCCGGATGCGGAGATGCGCCTTACTGCGCTTCGACGATGGCCGCGTTGCCGGCCTCGACGGCGGCGTCGAGCGCCTGCTGAGCGGTCTTCTGCCCGGCCAGCATCGCCTCGTACTGCTCGTTCTCCAGGTCCCGGACCTGCGGCAGGTTCGGCAGGCGAACGCCCTTCGAGTTCTCGGTCGGCGCCTTGCCCATCATCTGGAGGATCGGCGTCTCGCGGCCCGGGTTCTTGTCGTAGAAGCCGGACTTCTTGGTTTCCTCGTAGGCCGCCATGGTCACCGGCAGGTAGCCGGACTCCTGGTGGAGGCGCGCCTGGACGGGCGTCTGCGACAGGTAGTTGAAGAACTCGGCGACGCCCTTGTACTCCTCGTCGGACTTGCCGCCGAAGACCCAGAGGCTGGCGCCGCCCGGGATCGTGTTCTGGGGCGCACCTTCGGCCGTCTCGTCGTAGGGCAGCTGGCCGATGCCGTAGTTCATGCCCGACTTCACGACGTCGCCGAGACCGCCGGAGGACTCGGTCAAGATGCCGCACTCGCCCGACAGGAAGAGCTGCTTGGCCTCCGAGGTGCGGCCGCCGTAGCGGAACACGCCGTCCTTGGCGAGGTCGGCGATCGCCTGGAAGTGCTGGACGTAGATCGGCGCGTTGATCTTCAATTCGACCTCGCCGCCGGCCAGGCCGTTCTCGCCCGTCGAATAGGGCACGTTGTTCCAGGCCGCGAAGTTCTCGGTGTGGATCCAGGTCAGCCAGGTCGAGGTGTAGCCGCAGGGCGCCGCGCCCGAATCCTTGATCTTGCGCGCGGCCTCGAACACCGCAGCCCAAGTCTTCGGCGGGTTGTCGACGTCGAGCCCGGCCTTCTGGAACACGTCCTTGTTGTAGTAGAGGATCGGCGAGGAGGAGTTGTAGGGGAAGGACAGCATCGTGCCGTCGGGCTTGGAATAGTAGCTGACGATGCCCGGGAGGTACTGCGAGCGGTCGAAGATGTAGCCCCCGGCCTCCAGCACCTCGGCGACGGGCTTTACCGCGCCTTCCGCCTGCATCATCACGCCCGTGCCGACGTCGAAGACCTGGATGATCGCCGGCGGCTGGCGCGCGCGGAAGGCGGCGATGCCGGCGTTCAGCGTCTCGGGATAGGTGCCCTTGAAGACGGGGACGATCTTGTACTCGCTCTGCTTCTCGTTGAACTCCTTGGCCAGCCGCTCGACCACGTCGTTGTTGGCGCCGGTCATGGCATGCCACCACTGCAGCTCGGTCTGGGCGAGCGCCGGGGCGGCGAAGGCGACGGACGCGGCGAGAACGCCGGCCGACATCAGCAGGGTGCGAATCATGGAAACTCCTCCGTTACGGGCAGCCATCGTGACCTTGGCGGCTTATCCAGGCTGCCTGACATTCATGTGACGGATCATAGTCCCTGCACAACAGGGAAATTGGCGCATCCCCGACCAATCACTTGAGTGGCTTACCTGCCTCCCCGGCCCATCGCGCGTGCGCCGCGTGCGTGGAATCAGCTCACGAAGCGAGGCGCGTCGCCCGAAGCCCGCCCTGGCGCTCCAGGAGCGCGTAGGCGGTCGCTGCGATATGCGCCTCGATCCGCTTGAGGTCGCGAGTGACGTCGAGCTGCAGGGCGCTCGCGTCCAGCGACTCCTGCCGTCCGGCGCGCATGCGCACGACGTGGCGCTCCGTCGCGGCACGCTCCAGCTCCCGGAACTTCTCCTTTTCCGCCACCAGCCGCCGCGCCGCCGCCATGTCGCCCGACATGAACACCGCGAGCGCCAGACGCAGGTGATCGAGCAGGCGCTCGTGCATGTCGTCGAGGGCGGCGCGCTCTTCTGGCGCGAAGGTGAGGCCGTGCTTCAAGCGCCGCACCGCGAGGTCCATGAGGTTCCGGTCGACGATATCCCCGACGTGCTCCAGGTTGATGGCGAGCGACAAGGTGTCCGCCAGCCGACGCCCCTCCGTCTCGCCGAGGCCCTCCTGGCGGATCGCGCCGAGATAGCGCTGGATCGCCCGGAACAGCTTGTCGACGACGTCGTCCTGTCGGCGGATCGCGGCGATCGCCTCGGCGTCGCCGCGGCGAAACGCGTCCCGCGAGCCGCGCAGCATCGACTCCACAGCCTCCGCCATGCGCAGCACCTCGCGCGCGGCATTGGCGAGCGCGACGGTCGGCGTCGCGAGATCCGCCTCGTCGAGGTGCAGAGGCGCGCCGGGATCGGCGGTTCGAGGCTGATCGGGAAAGAGTTTGCGCAGCGCCGCCGCCTGGAGCGGCAGGGTGCCGATCGACAGCGCGGCGGCAGCGAGGTTGAACAAAAGGTGGAAGTTCGCGGCAGCAAGCGCGGGCGAGGTGCCGGCCGGCGCGAGGAGGGCCGCGATCGGGGCGACGAAAGGAAGAACGAGCGCGCAGCCGACCGCGCGATTGGCCAGGTTCGCGACGGGAACGCGCAGGCGCGCCGGGCTGCCGCCGAGCGCGCCCGCGAGCGGGTTCAGCGCGCTGCCGAGGTTGGCGCCCAGGACCATGGCGATCGAGGCGGCCGGCGAGATCACGCCGGCCTCCGCCAGCGACATCACGAACAGCATCGCCGCCACGCTCGAATGCGCGGCCCAGCTGAGCAGGGCCGCGAGCACCAGGCACAGGAACGCGTCGCCGGTGAGGAGGTGAAGGATCTCGCGCAGCCCCTGCGAAGCCTCGAGCGGTTTCAGCGTCGCGACCAGCAGGTGAAGCGACAGGAGGACGAGTCCGAGGCCCACCAGCGCCGTCCCGCCGTCCCGCGTCGCCGCGCGCCGGCCGCGGCGATGCAGCACCACGCCGGCGAGGATCAGAGCGGGGTAGACGGCCGAGATGTCGAAGGACACGGCTTGGACGATCAGCGTCGTACCGACGTTGGCGCCGAGCATGACCGCCAGCGCCGCCGTCAGGTCGACCGCACCGCCCGCGGCAAACGACGTCGCCAGCATGGCCGTCGCCGTGCTGCTTTGAAGCAACGCCGTCACCGAGAGGCCGGCCAGGAAGGCGCGGAACCTCCCTTTCAAGCCGACAACGAGAAGGGTGCGCAGTCCCCCGCCGAAGCCGCGCTGGACGGCGCTGCCGATCATCTGGATACCCCAGAGAAGGAGCGCCGCCTCGCCGCACAGGGTGAGGATCACGTGAACCGACGACATCTTCGTCTCCACATTCGAGGAGACCGATAATGACGCACGTCGTGCGCCAGACAATCCCCGACGCTGCCGAGTTTTACGTGGATGGCGAGCGGAAGGCTGGCGTCAGACCGACGTCATCTGACGCGACAGCACGCCGTCGACGTCGACGGCGCCGGCGAAGCTGCCGAAGAGCCGTCCGCTGTCCCCGCGAAGGCGGCTCGCGACGAAGGCTCCCGCGACCGCCGAAGGCGCGTGTCGCAGAAGAAGTGCGCCCTGGAGAAGCAGCGCCATGCGCTCGGCCACGAAGCGGGCGTTTCGCTCTCCCGGCGGATCGGCGGAAAGGCTCCGGATCAGCGCGTCGGCTGCCGCGTCGAGCCCGGCATCGGCGCCCCGCGCGCCCGCAAGTTCGGCGACGAAGGCCGACCGCGCGGCCGGCTCGCGCGAGAGGGTGCGCAGGATGTCGAGCGCGATCACGTTTCCCGACCCCTCCCAGATCGCGTTGAGCGGCGCCTCGCGGTAGAGCCGCGGCAGGACGTTTTCCTCGACGTAGCCGGCGCCGCCCAGGCACTCCATGCATTCGGCGACGAAGGCCGGGCAGCGCTTGGTCAGCCAGAACTTGGCGAGAGCGACGCCGAGCCGCGCGAAAGCCCGCTCCGCCTCGTCTGCGCCGTCGAAGGCTCGCGCCACCCGCATCACGAGGACGCAGGCCGCCTCGTATTCCACCGCGAGGTCCGCGAGCACGCCGCGCATCACCGGCTGATCGACCAGGAGCGCGCCGAAGGCACGCCGGCCCCGCGCGTGATGGACCGCCTGCGCCAGCGCCATGCCCATCAGCCCGAGCGTCGCCGCGATCGTGCCGAGGCGGGTGTGATGAACCATGTCGATGATGGTCCGCACGCCCCGCCCCTCCTCGCCGAGCCGTTCGGCATAGGCGTCGTGGTACTCGATCTCGGCCGAGGCGTTGGAACGGTTGCCGAGCTTGTCCTTCAGGCGCATCAGGTGGATCGCGTTGCGCGTTCCGTCCGGCGCGATGCGCGGGACGAGAAAGCATGTCAGGCCGCCCTCCGCCTGGGCCAGCGTCAGGAAGCCGTCCGACATCGGCGCCGAGCAGAACCACTTGTGCCCGACGAGGCGGAAGGCGCGCGAGCCGCCGCCCTCCAGGGGAAAGGCGCGCGTCTCGTTGGCACGCACGTCGCTTCCGCCCTGCTTTTCCGTCATCGCCATGCCGAGCGTCAGGCCGCGCTTTTCGGCGATCGGCCGAAGCGCCGGGTCGTAGCGCCCGCCGACGATGCCGGTCAGCCAGGGCGCGGTCGCGTCCGCCTCGGCGCGCAGCGCGGCCACGCTTGCATAGGTCATGTTGATCGGGCACATCGTGCCCGCCTCGGCCTTGGAGAAGGTTGCGAGCATCGCGGCATGGGCGACGTGCCCGCCTCGCCGGCGGCCGGGCTCCCAGGCGACGTCGTGGATGCCGTGATCCATCGCGAGCCCCATCAGCGCGTGATAGGCCGGATGGAAGCGCACCTCGTCGATCCGCCGCCCGAAGCGATCGAACGTCGCGAGCTCGGGCGCGTCCCGATTGGCGTCGGCCCCGAGGTCGAGGACGCGCTCCGATCCCGCGGCCTCGCCCAAGCTCGCCAAGCGCGGCGCCAGATCCGCGCCGCCCTCGCGCAACGCCGCCTCGCTCAGCGGCACGTCGGTCGAGAAGAGGTTCCGCGCGCCCAACTCATCCGGCTGGTTGAACACCGTGTGGGTGGCGAGTTCCGTCCGGGGAGCGTGCGTCGGCATGGTCGGTCTCCTCCCTCCGCCCGTTAGGGCGGAAAGTCTGCGCTCCGACGGCGCCCGGCTCAAGTCCGCGTCAGGGTGCCCGCCAGCGCGTCGCCTCGTCGCCCAGTCCGTCCGTCGGCGCGTCGAGGCGGAAGACGATGCCCTCGCGCCGGAAATCGATCGACGCTTCCCCGCCGAACTCGGCCGACAAAACACGCTCGACGACGCGGGTGCCGTAGCCGCGCTTCTCCGGCGGCTCGACGCTCGGTCCGCCTTCCTCGCGCCATTCGAGGCGGAGCCGCCCGTCCCGAACGCTCCAGCGCACCTCGATCCGCCCGGCAGGCGTCGACAGGCTGCCGTAGCGCTGGGCGTTCTCGGCGAGTTCGTGAACCGCCAGCGACAGCATGGTCGCGATGCGCGGCTTCAACCGGACCGGCTCCCCGTCCATGTCGATCCGATTGCCATGACGCGCCCGCAGGGATTCGAGCGCGCCCCGCATCACGTCGCCCAGATCGGCGCTGGCCCAGGCCTCCGCGGTCAATACGTCGTGGCTGCGCGCCAGCGCTTGGATGCGCCCGGCCACAGCCTCGGCGACCGCCTGGGGCACGGACGCGTCGCGCAGGGTCTGGATGACGACGCTTTGAACGGTCGCGAGGGTGTTCTTCACCCGGTGGTCGAGTTCGCGATTGAGGAGGAAGCGGTGCTCCTCGATGCGCTTGCGATCGGTCACGTCGAGCTGCGACGCGAAGAAGTAGATGAGCTCGTCGCCATCGAAGACCGGTGAGATCAGAAGCGCGTTCCAGAAGGTCGTGCCGTCCTTGCGATAGTTGAGGAGATCGATCTCGATCGCCCGACGCGCGGCGATCGCCTCGGTCACCTGGCGGACATCCTCCTCGCGCGTCGCCGATCCCTGAAGGAAGCGGCAGTTGCGCCCGAGGATCTCCTCGCGCTCGTATCCCGTCAGACGCAGGAAGGCGTCGTTGCAGAAGACGATGGGATTGTCGGGCAGACGCGGATCCGTAATGACCATCGGCATGCGCGTCGTGCGCACCGCCGAGGCGAAGGGATCGAGACTGATGCCGGTCGGGGTGGCGATTTCCGCGTCGATGCGCTGCCGATCGTTCTCGCTCACTCGCCACTCCGAGCCGCGGCACAAGGGAGCAACGCTCGCAGCGCCCCTTCCCGAAACCGACACAACATGGGGATCGGACCGAACGCCCATCCCACAAGACGTCCTAATCGCATTCCGGCGGCGCGTCGATGGACGATGGATCCGCCGTCAGCCGCACGTCGCGTCGATGAGGCCCCCGTTGCAGCGCCCCTCAAGCCGGGTGCCCTCCTCCCGTTAGACAGCATGGCAGAGCCTCGAACGGCGCCCGACCGACGCCCTCTCGAGAGCGCTAGCGCTCCCGCATAGCGCTCTTATAAACAAAGTGCATGAGCTCCGACTCAGCGCCTCGGCCGAGTGGAAACGCCTGCTTGATCAGCCACTAAGCTGGCGTCGACGAAATTTTTGCGTCGGCCGTGTTTTTCTCGCTTTCGGTGTTGACGGGTCTCGGAGGGTTGGCCTATAAGCCGGTCATCGACGGCGAGGGCGCCGCCGGCGAGCGGCACCGCTCGCTCCGGAGTTTCGGCCCTTCGGTTTGTTTATCACG